>DAOVJY010000018.1 GCA_030632085.1 Candidatus Omnitrophota bacterium | reverse complement strand
TTAAACATTATCTGGGCGTCGTCGAGCATACTTTTAAATTCTTCCAATACCTGACTTAAAAAATCCTTTCCTTTCCAGAATTGTAATAGATTTTTAAACATAGTTTACCTCCTCAATGATCCGCCTTAGGCGGAGAATTGATCCTGAGCGAAGCCCTGACAACAGTCAGGGGGTAGTCGAAGGATCTTATCTATATTAAAATTATTTTTGTTTACCATACTTTGGAAATAAAAATTAATAATCCGGGAATAATAAAAAATAAGGTTAATACATATATAAAAACATAACGGCGTTTTTTGAATGCGAGGTTGCCCAAATTCTTTGCCAGTCTGGTGGGAATTTGCCGTAGAGCCTTTATAGGGTAGATAAAACAAACACCTATCATATTAAAAAGGAAATGCACAAAAGCTACGGTAATAGCAGCGATATTTCCAGTGGCAAAGGAAGCAAGAATAGCAGTGGTAGTTGTTCCGATATTAGCACCCATTATAAGGGGGAACATTGTTTCGACCGTTAAGATGCCGGCAGCTATGAGAGGTATCATTAAGGCAATGGTTATTGAACTGCTTTGAACAATGGTTGTAAAAATGATTGAAACAAAGATAGCTGCTATAGCGTGTTTACCGATAACATTGTTTAAGACTATTTCCGTTCTTTTTGCTACCAAGGATCTCATTAATTTTACAATAAAATATAGAGAAACGAATAGTAAAACTATAGAGATAACTAATAATATGGTATGCACTATATCATTGGCTGCACCCAGCCTTATAACCAGGTATTTAAAAAAATGGATAACCGGCTTTGTAGCTAATTTTATGGGGCTGGTAAATCTTATTCCGCCTATGTTTACAAAAATGTCGCTCATCCAGCTTGCCATCTTGCTTAAAACTCCAAAAGCTAATTCAAGAGGAAACATTATACATACACACATAATATTAAAAAAATCATGTACTGTACCACCGGTTATTGCCCGCTTGAATTCTTCACGCCGGCCGATGTGGCCTATTGAGACAAGGGTGTTTGTAACTGTGGTTCCAATATTAGCTCCCATAATTATTGGAATTGCGTTTGTCATGCTCAGCGCCCCTGAACCGACTATGCCAACTACAATCGAGGTAGTGGTTGAAGAGCTTTGAACAAGGCTTGTTGCCAGAATTCCTATAAATAAACCAATGAAAGGATTAGAAGTAGTTCTGATTAGGTTTTCGGCAAACCCTTTACCAAAGCCTTTAAAAGCCGTGCCCATAAGGCCAATACTTACTAAAAACAAATAAACTGCGGTAAGGACTAAGATTATTTTAAGTGAGGCTTTGATTTTTTCGTTATGCATAGATTTATTGAGGAAGACTTTTATAAGTATACGCAAAAAAATGAAGCATTGCAAGAACTTTATTTTTCAAGTATACTTTTATATATGAACAAGAAAAAAGAATTACTCACTTTACTTAAAAAAGAGGCGTATCTTAAGAAAAGAGTTATACTGTCTTCAGGAAGAATTAGTAATTTCTATATTGATGTAAGAAAGGTAAGTTTAAGCCCTAAAGGCGTATACTTG
>DAOVJY010000014.1 GCA_030632085.1 Candidatus Omnitrophota bacterium | reverse complement strand
ATCCATACACTATAATCAGAAACAATCTTTTTCTCGGCCGAGCCGGTAACCGAAATCACTTCATTGGTGAATTTTTTGAGCTGCATAAGCCCTTTTGATAGAATTACTGTTGAAGTTATTGTTGCAGCGGCAATACATAATCCTAAGATGATGATTTGCATGTTTTTCAATTCCCTGAAACTACTCATTTTTACCCCTCCTCGTTTGGTTAAATTGGTCCCTAAAATACAAAAACCCTCAGCATTTTACCGCTGAAGGTTTTATCCTACTACGCCATTCAGTAATAAATAACTTGGGGCTTCGTAGGATTTCGTCCTACTTCGCCCTTGGAATATCATACAGAACAGTTTGGCGGGCTTCGTAGGACTCAACTTTCTAAAATGAAAAAACCTTCGTCTGCTCATAATTAGCTCTACGAAGGTTTTACTTTTTTAACGTCCGGGTTCCCCCTTCAAACTCGGGACTTTACCTGATTGTTATATTCAGTATAGCTCTTGGCAAAATCCTGTCAAGATAAATAAACCCTGTTTTTAGCCGTATGTTTAAGCCCGGCTAAAACACCCGGCTTAAACAGGTATTAAGATGCTTCTTCTAAAAGGTCAACGCCTAATTTCTTAAAAAGATGATTAAGCCTTGCCATTGGTAAACCTAAAATATTGTAAAACGAACCTTGGATGTTATCAAAAATAAATGTTCCCGGGCCTTCAATGGAAAAACCGCCGGCTTTATCATCGGAAACAGCTATTTTTACAAACCTGTTGATTTCTTTTGCCGAAAGTTTTCTGACGTAAATTCTTGACTTCTCAACCGCACTCACTGCAACTTGTCTTTTTGCATCAATTACGCAAAGCCCGGTATAAACAAAAAGCGTTTTTCCTGAAAATCGTTTTAAGAATACTTTGGCTTCTTTTTTTGTTTTTGGCTTTCCGAGCAGGCGTTTTCCTATTAAAACAATCGTATCGGCACCGATAATAAATCCTCCTTTATATTTAGACGCTACTTTTTTGGCTTTTGCCTGGGCATTAAATAAAACATTTATCTTCGCGCTTTTTTTATTGTCGATTTGTTCGTAGACACCGCTGATAACGACCTTATGTTTTATCCCGCACTCTTTAAGTATTTTTGCGCGCCTTTTTGAGGCTGAGGCTAGAATTATTCTGTATTTCATCTTCTATAAACCTCTTAAAATTTCCGGATTTTCTCCTCTAGCCATTTTCATACTCTTTTCTTATGTATGCCAAAATTCGCTGTCTATCTTCATTCGCCTTATCGCCTTTATAGTAAATTTCGATAAACTCAATAATATCTTTATCAGGATAATAGGCGTAGATTATCCGAATGCCGCTTTGCACACCTTTTCCTTTTAAGGCGCGACAGGCAAATTTCTTAACCTTATATAAACAAGGGTAGTCAATCCCTAAGCCTGAAATACGAACAATACCTCCGTTATCTATATCCTTTTTATGATATCCCTTCAACTGGGTATTTATGAATGTTTTGAGGTCTTCGTGGAGAGTTTTATACTTTTTGGAAAGTTTTTTGAGCTCTTTTTTGTATTTAGTTAATTCATTGATGTTATCGAATATCTTCTTCGTCGTCACTATAGGTCCTCACTGAATAGGGCAGGGTACGGTAAAAAACCGATTCATAGTCAATAATCTCGCCGTCTTCTGTTGTCTGCCAGGGAACATCTTCGTGGGAGTAATCACTTATTTGCTGAGCATTCATATCAGATAATTTCTCAAGCACTTCGTCTATAGCCTTTATCTCGTTACCGTTTAATAATGCTAAATTTGCTGATCGCAAAGGAAGATATTTTCGTTGATCATATTGAAAATATTTATTTTTGACTTCAACTAAATCTTTATTTTTCATTTCTTTAATTATCTCTTTAAACTCGACCGGGGTAGGTCCGTAATGATTTTTAATATAAGCAGCTCCAATTAATTGGTTTTCGTATTTTTCGTAAAAATCAAAATCGATAAAATAAAGTAGTTTATACAAAACCGTTTCCCCGATGTTAGGCCTTGACCCTACCTTATTCAAAATATACAGCAATACCTCTTTGAATTTATCTAAATTCTTTTGAGGAACGCTTATTCGTATTTCAGGCTTTTGTTTATTCATATTATATTCCCGGGACTTCTTTATAATTACTTCAACGTCTCTTTTCAAATTTAGCAAAATATCCGCATCAATTTTGAAAATAATAGATAACTTTGCTACTTCTTCGGCAGTCAGCTTTCTTTCACCGTTTTCAATCTGTGAAAGAGAAACTCTGCTAATGCCTAATTTTTTTGCAACATCTTCTTGAGACAATTTAAAGCTATCTCTTAACGCTTTTATTCTTCCCCCCAATTTTTTATTAAATATCTTCATCCCCCTCCGGCTCAGTTTAAATATACCATATGTAAGTATTCCTGTCAAGCATTTGTTCGAAAATGTTACATAACCCCTGATTAAAAACCTTATTGCCCAATGATGCGTAAGGCAAAGTATGGAACAATACTGAATACGAATACAACTATCTTGAGGAATGCCATGCCTGCATAGTGAATCGCATCAAATGTTTCTTCTGATATCTTGAACCACTTCCTATGAATTTTATAAACCCAATCATGCGCTAAGAGAATAATTAAAAACCACCATAGCAATAATCCCACGTTGATTACGCAACACCACCCCAATAACTCACGAATCATATCAACTGTCATCTCAAACCTCCTTTTTGAGCATGAAGGGGGTTAATCCTCCTTCACTGCTTCCGTTACTACACTTTTTGCTATATCGCCAGGTGAGGTTATGTCAGCATCGGGAATTTCCGGGACAATATCCAGACCGCTGGCATTAAAAGCCTCATAGCAGAGCTCGGAGCAAAAGTAATCCCTATCTATTTGCCATTTATTAGCCTTATCTTTTAAAGGCAAGCCGATTTTGGCTAAAAGTTTTAATAGTCCCAGGAAAAGTACTCCAAAATAGTCGTATTTTAAATTTAATTTAGTTACTAAATAGGAGATAACCTTATTTAGATTATAGATGTAATCTTCCTTCACGCGGTATATATCGTATTTTTCCTTTATTTTACGAATATCCCTTGCTCTGACTCCCCCTCTAGTGATGGCTTCAATAGCAAGATTCATTTCTGCAGATACACAAATTGCCACATGGGAATACTTACTATTAGTTCCCCAGGCAATCAGCTTAGATATCCCATCTTCCCCCATAAATAATAAAATATCACCTGATTTCATATTAAATATATTAAAAAGTGTTTAAGCCAGGCTTAAACATGTTTTAAACGTTATAAACGTCTTTTAACCTCATTTAAGAAATCCCGAGCCGGTGTTTCTTCTCCGAATCCGTAACGGATTTCAATACGTATATTTTTAGGCCCTTTATCAAAAATGTCAACAGCTACTTTCTTGTTAAGCTGATCTTTGCCGCGAATCTGGGTTACCGCATTTTTGGTAACTTTCTCCATCAATATAATTTTTTTCGCTTTAAAAGCTGATTCTGTTGCTTTAACCCCTTTAGCCATAGACACTGATTCTTCAGAAATAACCTTTCCTGCCTGCCAAAATGCTGTTCCACCAGCACCGGCCAAAAGAGCAATACAACCGGACAAGGAAATTGTCATACCCGCTAACAGGAATACATTCAAAACTTTTTTGACCATTTTACCCCCTTTTTTCATGATTTAAACGATGTAATTGTAATAACCCTGCCTTGGCTAATCATACCCTCTGCCTTTCGCTTAAGCCATTGCTTAAATAGTTTTCGTGAGAATGGAATTAACCCCGCAAAGCCGATCAAGTCAGTTATAAAACCTGGGGTTAAAAGCAAAATACCACTGCATAAAATTAGAACAGCATCAAACAATTTATCTGTTGGCATTCTGCCTCGGTTTAT
>DAOVJY010000007.1:5000-55136 GCA_030632085.1 Candidatus Omnitrophota bacterium | reverse complement strand
TTATATTCCGCATTTTATCCATAATATAAGGATATACGAAGTCCGTAAAATATGAAGTTTTGGCAAAATTGATCTATCAATAATTTACCCTAACCAACACCACACCACAAGCTTTGACTGTGGGGCCGGCGGTTTTTCTGTCTTTGCTTTTAATTATGTACCTGTACCACCTACGAAGTAGTTCCATGAAATTAGTATTACAGCTAAAAGGGAGTTCTGAGTATTTTCCAAAGAGATACATCCCGATTTGCGTCTAAAATATCAATAAAACGGTCGCTGTCCCCAATAAATCTTTTACATAACGTTGAGCTCACCGACCAGATTTGCCGCCGCTTTTTAGGCGGCAAATCTGGTCGGTGTGGAGCGATTTGTTAGGAGTTTTTTTCAATTTTTCATCTAAATAATGTAACAACGTTGTAATTGCATTTATAGTAAAGACAGCTTCTGCTTTCGGAAGCAGGTTTTCATTAGGGTGAGCTACGCTTGCATTATTTCGAAGTTGATTTATAGAATCAATAATTGCAGACATTGAACGGAATATTTTATTAATATTGGGGTCACTTAAATCTTTTTTTATTTTAGGATGATTCTCTTTAATTGCTTTAAATAAATCTATAACACTATCCCCTCTTTCATAAGTAATTATATTTGTTTTGCATATAGCCTGAAGATACCCATGAAATGCCGTATGAACTCTATCTACTGCGCTAGTTGCACCAGATGTTTGGATGAGATTTCTAGCATCCTCCAGCGCTTGCTGAACTATTGAAGAAGTAATTTCCAAGGAAGGCTGTTTCACTAATGGGATATCGGGTTCTATTGTATAATCAATTGCTATATGTCGAATAAAAGGACCCAATTCTGTAATAGTGCGTGCTATCGCAGCAAATTCGGTTTTATGTTTTTTACCAAATTCTGTCTTTTTTAATTTTGCATATTCCTGAATAGAGATTTTTGCATAAAGAACAAAGAAATCATCATTAAAGTAATTAGTACCGCTAAAAATCTCAAATGAAAATTTATCCAATAATTTACAGACTTTCTTCCCATAATTAGCCTGTAATAAAACTTTTGTATTTTTTAATAGCCCTGATAGTTCTGCGGATGAAACGCGAATATCCTCAAGATCGAAACCCCCTGCACCAGAACCACTATAGAGATAAATCATTATTTTCTATCCTCCTAACAATTAATATACGGAATACGTATTTTTTAGATATTCAATAGCATGCATATATAATACAATGCAAATATATTACTTTCAAGCTTATTCCTTTGATTATATTCCGCATTTTATCCATAATATAAGGATATACGAAGTCCGTAAAATATAAGACACAAACAAGTCATAAGGCACAAGCAAGTCATAAGTCACAAGGCGCAAATAAGTCACAAGGCGCAAATAAGTCACAAGACATAAGTCACAAGACACAAGACACAAGAGACAAACTGCAAACAATAATCAAGATATACCCTTTTCACGGTGGGAATGGATTATATCATAATAGTTATAATTTATTTATTTACAGGGACTTATTAAAAATAATCTGTCATAAAATCGTTAAATTTCTGAATTATATATCTTGGGGCTGATAATGCCCTGCTATAAGGAACATAGGGAGGATTTATAAGAGACTTCTTCGCTACGCCAAGGCAAGTAGACCAATTAGGAGCAACCAATTCGTTTACAACGCTATAACCTCGCGGAACTCCAGCTGATATGGCTAAATGAAATTTAGCTTGAAGAGCTTCAATCGCGGAATCCATTAGAGCCAAACCCCCGGTCAGAATAATTTTATAATCCTTCTCAAGATAAATATTAGCCTTTTTAAGCTCTTTATCAATAAAATCGAAAACATCAAAGAGCCCCCCGGAAGCCGCGTCGGTTATAAGGTTTCGATTTATTGTCTTAAACGTACCATCATCCTTTTTCAAAACAACTTCTTGTTTTTGGTTATTATAAAATTGCGCGCAACCATATCTTCTCTTTAATTCTTCAGCATACTCAAAAGACACATCCAGGGATGAGCTAATTGACTTTGTTATATCCGCGCCGCCGCGATTAACCACTTTTAAATATTCCATTTTATTTTTTTTAAAAACAATAATTTGACTGCGTAAACAGCCGATATTCATTAATACTACCCCGTCTTCTTTATCCTTCTCCGTTAATACTGAAAAGCTATCAGCTATGGGATCAGCCACTAAATCTTTTACGCAATACCCCGCGCGGCTTATCGCTTTTCTTAAGTTGTTTATGTGGTTTGTAAAGCCGCTAACAACTGAAAGCTGAACGCAAAGTTTTTTGGCATACATCCGCAGAGGATTAATTACCTCTACATTATCATCAACCGTGTATTTTGAAATAAGAGTTTCTATAATCTTTCTATCCAAAGAAACCCCCTGGATATGCGCCTGGCTGATAACCGCTTTAAGATCAGCCGACGTGATAATACCCCTGGCATTACTAATTAATATCGCTGCTTGCGATTTGCTTAAGGCTAAATCTTCGCCTGTAATATTAACTGCTATAGTTGGTGAAGAAGTATGAGATTTATGTTGAAGTTTTTTTACAAAGTTCTTAATCACCGCGGCAGCTTTTGTAATATCCACAACAAGCCCGTTTTTTAGGCAGGATTCATTTGTAATATCATAACTTAGGACAGTTATCTTATTCTTGGACTCAAGCTCAGCTACAACTCCGGCAATTTTTACATCGGAAATATCAAGAGCTGTTATTCTTGGTTTTTTTTTCATATCTTTTTTGGAGCTACTGTTACATTCTTAAATCTCAAATCAATATAAGAATTATCCGGTACATTCATTTCTCGTAAAATAAGTAAAAGATTATTCATATTGAATTCAAAGTTATCCCGTCCAAACCTGATTTCTAATCCTTTACTAACAAATAAAATATAATTTTTACTGTTACTGACATCAATAGTTTCAACCTTGTAAGTTTCTTCGGTAATAATTAACTTATATAATTGTAATAACTCAAGTGCCCTGCGCAGCTTTTTAGAAAGGCATATGCCGTTTTTTATATCATGCACTTCTGATTTTCTCAGCCCAACAACAACAGGAACGTTCTCTTTCTTGATTAAAACGCTTTGAATCACAAAACCTTCACTATCAACCAGGTAGTATTCATCGCGTAATTTCACCTGCACTAAAGGTTTCCTTCGGTCAATAATTACTATTAAAGTATTCGGAAGTTTTCTCTGCACTCTAACTTGTTTTAAGTCCGGGTGAATCGTTTTAATATGCCGTGATAACATATCTATATCCAGGGAAATTAAATTTTTAGGTAGTTCAATGTCACAATATCCGGCAGCCTCTTTAGTAGATAAATTCTCACCTCTAATTTCAATGTGTTCAAGAGAAAAGTAGTCCCAATTAGTAATGTACTTAGAAATCTGAAAAATTCCCAATATTATTAAAAAGATCAGCCCAACATACAAAACAACTACAATAACAATTCTCCTAATAAGGCTTTTTGCCTCATCGGACATTTCCTTTTTCTGATTTCTTTTCTTCCTTTTGCTCTGGGGCTTGCGATTAAATAAATTGAATAACATACGTTTCTCCGTTTAATTTATATATTACTTCATAATAGTCGCGGAATTCAATATTTTTTCACATAAATCACAAAAGTCATATCCTGCCGCAAGAGCGGCTTTCGGCAATAAACTGTGCGATGTTAAACCGGGAATTGTGTTTACTTCTAATACATATGGTTTTTTATCAGAAGAAAGCCTTAAGTCAACGCGGCTAAAATAATCACATCCCAAAACATTATGGGCTTTCTTAGCCATAGCTTGTATCGCTTCGGATAAATCGCTATCAATTTCCGCCGGGACAATATACTCCGTTAACTCATCGTCATACTTGGCCTGAAAATCATAAAAATCCCGATGCGGTATAATCTCCAGAACGGGCAACGGCTCATTATCAAGGATACCCACAGTTACTTCCCTGCCGGGAATATAACCGGCAATGATTACCTGAATATCATGTTTTAACGCTTCCTTAACCGCATCACTCAATTCATCCTGACATTTAACAACTGACAATCCAACGCTTGAGCCCTGAGAAACAGGCTTCACTACACAGGGAAAACCATCAAAATTTACCAACAATTCACGCTCCAAAGCACCAACAACTATATAATCTGCCGTTATTATACCATTTTCTTTGAATATTTCTTTGGATATAATCTTATTCATGGCATTAAAAGAAGATTCCGGCCCGGAACCGGTATAAGGAACTTTTAATTTCTCAAGAATACTCTGAATTCGGCCATCCTCGCCCGCGCCGCCATGCATAGCAACAAAAACAGCATCCGGATTTAATTTTGAAATATGCTCTTTGATGGTATTTTCATCAGTAGAATTAAGAATGCACCGGGCAACTTTGTAGCTCCTTTTCTTTAGAGCATTCGTAACCGCTTTTCCGGAAACCAGAGAAATATCCCTCTCTTGAGATTCCCCCCCCATCAAAACTACAACATTGTTGAATTTTTTTTTAATACCGGACATAATTATATAAAGACTATTTCCTTGCGCATATTTATATTATATTTCTTTTTAATTACTTTTTTAATTTTTTCCATTAAAAATTTAACATCTTTAGCGGTAGCCTTGTTGTAGTTTACTATATAATTAGCATGCTTACCGGAAACCTTTGCCCCACCAACAGAAGCCCCTTTTAAACCGGCCGCTTCAATAAGCTCAGCGCTTGAAATTTTACACTTATCCGGATTTTTAAAAACACATCCGGCACTTTTGCAAGCAAGAGGTTGAGTTTTACTTTTTTGAAGCAAATAATTATTTTTTCTCTTAAAGATAGCATCTTTACTACTATTTTTTAAACAAAGAGCAGTTTCAATAATTATAGCCTTTTTAAAATTGCTGTGCCTGTAAGAAAAACCGATATCTTTTTTTTGCAGCGTTTTTAAGTTTAAGTTTCTATCAATAATTTTTACACTTTTAATATAATCTGATATCGCGACTCCATTAGAAGACGCATTCATATAAATTGCCCCGCCAAGACTGGCCGGAATTCCACATAAACCCTCAAGGCCGGATAAAGAATTATCAGCGGCAAAATTTATTACTGAATTTAATGAAGCGCCGCAACCGGCTATTAACCTATCGCCCTGCAACTTAAGAGTTTTAAAATAAGCAGAATTTAAACGGATAAAAACTTCTTTTATGCCTTTGTCTCTTATGAGCAAATTACTTCCCGCCCCGATTATAAAGTATTTCTTTTTTTCTTTTTTTAATAAAAATAATAATTTCAACAACTCATCTAAATTTATAGGCTCAATCCATAAAGGCACGCGGCCCCCTATTTTGAAGGTTGTATGCTTTGACGCCAACTCATTTTTTAAGACTTTACTTTTTAAGCCTGGCGGTAATTTCACTACTTATTTCTCCTATGTCACCGGCTCCCATGATGATTATCAAATCACCTTTAGAGGCTATATGTACTATATGGTCAACTATATCTGATATAGGCAAAAAGCATACGTCACTTTTTTTCTCCTTGAGGGCGTTATACAGAGTCTGTGAGTCAACTCCTTCTATCGGCTTCTCGCTCGCTGAATATATATCGGTCACAATGAGATAGTCCGCCTTATCAAAAGCTTCCGCAAAGGCTTCTTTTAAATGTTTAGTACGGCTATAACGATGAGGCTGAAAAACAACTATAATCCTTTTGGGCTTTAGATGACTGGCGGCTTCAATAGTCGCTTTAATCTCAGTAGGATGATGGGCATAATCTTCAATCAAAATAATACCCGCCGTGTTACTTTTAATCTCAAATCTTCTACTTGAGCCCTTATATTGTTTTAAGGTTTTTTCAATTTTCTCAACTTTTATTCCCAGGAGCTTACAAATAATTATAGCTCCCAACGCGTTTAAAACATTATGTCTACCGGGTATATTTAAAGTGAAAGTCCCCAGAAGCCTCCCATCTTCAAGGCAATCAAACTCAACTGAAAGTCCCCTTATCCGAAGATTGGTAGCTCTATAATTACATGACTTGCTAAAGCCAAAAGTTATAACCGGTTTTTTGTAATTCTTCAATATATTCGTAAGATTAGCATCATCGCCGCAAGCCACTAAACAACCGCCGGACTTTATGCTTTGAGAAAAGGAAATATATGCCTTAATAATACTTTGAATATCATTATAATAATCAAGGTGTTCTTCTTCTATATTAGTAATAATTCCATAAAGGGGTTTCAATTTTAAAAAAGAACCGTCACTTTCATCAGCCTCGGCAACAAATAAATCACTTTTACCCAAAACGGCATTTCCCATAAGAGAAGGAACTTCCGCCCCCACAGCTATGGTCGGGTCTAAGTCGCAAGCTTTTAATACATGCCCCACTAAAGCTGTAGTTGTGGTTTTACCGTGAGTTCCGGCTATAGCAATACCAACACTGTCATTAAAAAGTTCAGCTAAAAGTTCCCCTCGCGATATCAGCTTAACCCCTTTACTCTTAAAAACAATCATCTCCGGATTATCCGAACTTATGCATGATGTATAAACAGCCAAATCAATATCATCAGGGCATTTACCGGTGTGGCCGATAGTCACATCAATACCTTTATGCCGGAGCTTTTCAGTTAGAGGAGTTTGCTTTATGTCAGAGCCGCAGACCTTATAACCAAGTTCAAATAAAATCTGAGCCAAAGCACTCATACCTATGCCGCCGGCACCAATGAAATAAATCTTTTTTACTTTATCTAATCTTTTCATAACATTCCCTAATTAGTTGCCTCATCTTACTGATAGATTCAGCGTCCGCGAGCTTTCCGCTCGCCTGCGCCATAGCCTTTAATCGTTCTTTGTTTCTCATAAGACTAATTATTGTATCTGCTAATATTTGTTCCGATACTAACTGTTCGTTAAAAACAATAGCCGCGTTGTTATCTTCTAAAACCTGAGCATTATACCTTTGATGGTTACCGGCATAAGGATAAGGAACTAATATAGCCGGTTTACCAACAGCATTTATTTCCGCTATAGAAGTAGCTCCGGCTCTGGATACAATCAAATCACTCGCGGCTAAGACAATTGGCATATTATCAGAAAACCCAATAATATTATAGTCAATTATTTTCATAAAGCTATACTTGTCTTTCACGCACTCGTAATTCTTCGCCCCGCAGAGATGAATAATTTGAATATTTTTCTTGACCTCCGCTTCAAAAAGATTAATCGCTTTAAGGAAAAGGTCATTAATAAATACAGCTCCTTGACTGCCGCCCATTACAAGCAAAGTAAACTTGTTTTGCTTTAGCTTCAGTTCCTTAATCCCCTCATTTTTGGTAACTGTAAAAAAACTTTTATCTACAAAATTTCCGGTATATACGGCCTTACCCCTAAAAAATGTTTCACTTTTTCTGAAACTAACAGCTACTTTATTAGCCGCCACTGAAAGTAATTTATTAGCTTTTCCCGGAACTAGATTCTGCTCATGCAAAATTATAGCTATTTTTTTAAAACTTAAGATACCGGCCAGCACCGCGGGTATGCCGGCATAGCTGCCAAAACCCACTAAGACATCAGGTTTAAATTCCGCGATCAGAAAAAAGGATTTTACTAAAGCCTTTATATTATCTAAGATGAACAAAAACCAAGCAAACGTTAAAAGACGGCTTGGCATTTTCAAAGAATATGTTTTATAATCAAATTTATTATTTTGTAATTTCTTTTCAAAAACAGAGTTGGCATTAAGTGAGAATTTTATATTTACTTCATCGTCAGCGAACCTTATTTCTTTAGCTAAACTTAAAGCCGCATTTATATGGCCTCCGGTTCCGCCTGTAACAAACAATATATTCATGTTATTAAATCCTATTTCTTGAAACGTTTAACAGTAAAGCAACCGCAATCATATTAAAAACCAGCGCTGAGCCGCCGTAACTAATAAAAGGCAGGGGTAATCCTTTTGTTGGCAAAAATCCAGTGCTGCTGCCTATATGAACTACAACCTGCAAGCTAATTAAGCATACAACTCCAAAAATAACATAGCGCGCAAACATATTCTTTAGATTAAGGGCAATAATCCCGGAAAAAACAATAAACATAATATATAGAACAATAAGGCTAAAAGCTCCCACGAACCCAAACTCTTCACCTATTATAGAAAATATAAAATCGGTATGCGCCGCGGGAAGATAGAAAAGTTTTTGCTGCCCGCGACCCAGGCCAACACCTAAGAATCCTCCTGAGCCTAAAGCAATTAAGGATTGAATTAATTGATACCCTTCATCGGCTTTATGTTTCCAGGGATCAACAAAAGATATCATTCGCCTGAGCCTATAGGGTTCAAAATAAATCAAATAACCCACAACAGGCAAAGTCGCTAATCCCAGGAGAGATACATGAAACCATCTCGCGCCGCCGGCAAAGAGCATAAAAAGCGAAACAGTTAAAAGTAGGACAGCCGTTCCTAAATCCGGCTGCAAAAGAATTAAACCTGCCGCTAAACAAATAACCATAATTGCCGGTAAAAACCCGCTGAAAAAGTAACTAATTTTATAATCCTTGCGAACTAAATAGTCTGCTAAGTATAGAATAACCGCCAATTTTGCGAATTCTGAAGGTTGAAAATTAAAAAAACCTAAGCGAAACCACCTTTGAGCGCCCCCGGCCCGCCTGCCAATATTAGGCACTAGGACAAGAATCAACGTAATGATAGCTAAAAACATTACGGGTTTAGCCCACTTCTGTAGATTCTTTACATCCACCAACATCAGAATGAAACAAATAGTAACTCCGATAAGAATAAAAATGAGGTGTCTTAATAAGTAATATGAAGCATTGCCGTGGTATTCATAAGCTTTTACAGCTGTAGAATTATAAACCATTATCAGACCGAAGCTTATGAGAATAGCACATATAACAAAGATTACAATGCGGCAAAATCTTATTGAAGGCATTTTAAGAGTTTATCTCCTTGACTATATTTTGAAAAACCCTACCCCGCTCTTTGTAACTGGAAAACTCATCAAAGCTGGCACACATAGGAGAAAGCAACACCACATCACCTTTAAGAGCCCGGCTTTTGGCATAAACAACCGCCTCTTTAAAGCTCTCAATAACTTTCAAAGGTTTTATATCTTCCAGGGCTTCCCGCAATTTATGCCTTGCTTCCCCCGTAAGAATGATTAACTTAACATTATCAAAAAAATCAAGCTTGAGCGCTTTGAAATCAATTTCCTTATCCAAACCACCGGCCAGTAATATAACCGGTTTTGAAATAGTTTTTAAAGCCTGCCTGGTTGCTGAGATATTCGTTGCTTTTGAATCATCTATATAGCGGACACCATTAAAATCACCCACATACTCAATGCGATGAGCAAGCCCTTTGAAATCACTTACCGTTTTAAATAATATTTCATCTGAAATATTTAATATTTTGGATAAAGCTGTAAGAAAAAGAAAATTTTCAGCCGCTTTTATATTATCGAGGTTTATTCCGGAAAGCTTTGCAAATTTCATACCATCACTAATAATATCTTGTCCCTTAAGATAAATATCAGCCGGCAATTGTTGTGAAACGGTAGTGACTTGCGCTTTAATATCTATACTTTTATAATAATTATTAAGGTCTTCTTTGCGTAAAACGCAGAAATCATTTGAATCCTGCCTTTTAAATATTCCGGCTTTGGCCATATAATACTCTTTAAAGTCCAAATGGTAATCAAGATGATCCTGATCAACGTTTAAGATTATGCTCACCTTGGGCTTAAGCTTATCAGAAGTTAAAAGCTGAAACGAACTCACCTCCAGAACCACATAATCCTTTTCTTTGGCTTTTTGAGCTACATCGCAAAAAGGTTTACCAATATTCCCACATAAGAATGTCTTATAGCCGGCATTCTTCAGGAGATTTGCCGATAAACCGGCTGTAGTTGTTTTACCGTTAGTTCCGGTAATAGCAATTATGGGTGCCCTGCAGTTCAAGTATCCCAGTTCAACTTCACTGATTACAGGCAAGCCCATAGCTCTGGCTGAGACAATCAAGATATTATCCATGGGTATCCCCGGACTAACGATTACTATTTCACAATTATCTAAAAAAGATTTGGAGTGCTTGCCGGTTTCAATTTGATTGATACCGTGTTTTTTGAGTATATTTATATTAGATATTATCTTGCCTTCTTTACTGCTATCACTTACACGGACGTTTGCTTTAAGCTTTTTTAAAAGCAAAGCCGCGCTTAATCCGCTTTTACCCAAACCAATAACTAAACAATTTTTTGATTTTAAATCCATATTATCTCAGTTTTAAACTAATTAAACTCAAAAAAGCCAGCATAGCCGCTATCAGCCATAAACGCACAGTAATCTTTGTTTCTTTTAAGCCCTTAAGTTGAAAATGATGATGAAGGGGCGCGACTAAAAACACCCTCTTCCCTTTCGTTTTATAGAAAACTATTTGTATTAAAACGGAAAGAGCTTCAATCACAAATATCCCCCCGACTATTAAGAGCATTAACTCTTTTTTGACAAAAACGGCTACAGTCCCTACGGCTCCACCTAAAGCTAAAGACCCTGTGTCCCCCATGAAGATAGAAGCCGGATAGCAATTATACCAAAGAAACCCAAGGCAGGCCCCTACAATCGCGCAACATATTATCGCCAATTCTCCAGCATCAGGAATGAATATTATTTGCAAATAATCACTAATGCGTACATGGCCGCTTACATAACTAAAACCCGCGTAAGTAAGAGCAACCATTAGGACGCATCCAATAGCCAGTCCGTCCAGTCCATCCGTAAAGTTAACCGCGTTTGAACAACCGACAATAACTATCGTAGTAAAAAGTATATACATCGCGCCTAAATTCACAATGCAATTTTTACAAAAAGGAATGTCTAACCTGGTAGAAATCTCAGGATTAAAATATATATAGCACCCTATAAGAAATGAAATAATAATTTGGCCGGTAAGTTTTGTAGCTATAGTTAACCCCTTGGATTGAGGCTTAAAAATTTTTAGATAATCATCAATAAAACCTAAAAAGCCAAACCAGAGTACAGAAGCCAGTGTAATAATAACATAACCGTTATTAAGATCGGCCCACAATAAACAAGGAATTATAACTGATAAAAGTATGATAAGGCCTCCCATGCTCGGCACGTCCTTTTTTTCCTTATGAAGATCATAAAGATCCGGACAATCACTCGTCCTGGTATTGTTCCAAATATCAAGTTTACCAAGTTTATTTATGATATATTGACCAACAATAATACTTAATATAAAAGCTGTTATGGCAGCCATAATTGATCTAAAGGTAATATATCGCACAACATTAAATCCAAACCAATAATCTCTTAGGGGGTATAAGAATTCATAAAGCATTCTACAATCTCCTCTGTTTTCATTAAGCGCGAGCCCTTCAAAAGAACTATATCACCTTTTTTCACCTTCTTTAACAATAAAGAGGTAACCTCTTCCTTATTTTTAAGAAAAAAAACATTCTTCTTAAGCATGCCGGCTTTTTTGGCGGCTTGCGAATACCAACCCGCGTGCTCTCCATAAGTGATAAGTATGTCTATTTTAGAAGCAGCCGCGAGCTTCCCGATATCCTCATGATATTTACGACTGTGCCGGCCTAATTCCAGCATATCAGACAAAACCACAATCTTTTTCCCGCTTAGTTGCTTCAGATGTAGACTTTCAAGCGCTAACTCTACCGATTTAGGATTAGAGTTATAACCATCATTAATAAATTTAACTCCATTACAATAAATACTCTGCATACGCATGGGCAAGAGTTTAAAGGTTTTCAATTTTCGCTTTATTATCTCATAGCTCACTCCCAACTCGCGGGCGGCCGCGATAGCAGCTAAAGCGTTATAGATATTAAAACCTCCTAATATATTGAGTGAAATTTTTTGCCGGTTGCCTACTTTAAAATTGAGAGACTCATCTTTTATTATTATATCAGCAGCTTTATAATCCGCGGAGTTATTTATCGCGAATGAAATTATTCTCCCGCTATATTTTTTTGCCAGCGGCTTGAGTGCCTCAGAATCAAAATTAACTATAGCTACTTTTCGACCCTTTAAAGTCTGAATTAATTCCCACTTAGTTTTAGCAATATGTTTAATACTTTTAAAAAACTTTAGATGAACCGGATGAACGCAAGTTATAATTCCAATATCAGCTCGAGCCAGCCGGTTAAGCCTTTTGATTTCACCGGGATGATTCATCCCCATCTCAAGCACCGCGACTTGATGTCTTGCTTGCAAGTTACATAGAGTCAATGGTAAACCGTATTGATTATTAAAGTTTCCTTCATTTTTTAAAACTATGTAACGTTCTGATAAAATCAACGAAAGCATTTCTTTAGTTGTTGTCTTACCGCAGGAACCGGTAACCGCGATCACTATTACCTTTGACTTTTTCCTTTTTAGAGCGGCGATGTCAAATAAGGCTTTAGCGGTATTTTTTACCTTAATAACTGTAAGCTTTGAATCAAATTTATCTAATTGTATTTGACGGCTGACTATAAAAAAACGACAGCCTTTTTTGTAAGCGGCCGCGATATAGTTATGCCCATCAGCTTGCTCACCTTTAATAGCAATAAATGCCTGGCCTTTTTTTAACCTGCGGCTATCAATCTCAAAACCAGCCACCGCGGATGACAAAACACCGGATATCAATTTTCCCCCAGTCTTCTTAATGATATCTTTAGCTGTAAGAATTATTTTACTTTTCATTCAATATTTTCCCGGCAACATTATAATCTGAAAAGGGAATAATTTTATTTTTAATAACTTGATATTCTTCGTGCCCCTTACCGGCTATTAAAACAATGTCCCCTTTATTCGCGAATTTAACAGCTTTTTTTATTGCTTCTAATCTATCCGTTATAAAATAGCACTTTTCTAAATCATTTTTCTTGATGCCTCTTTTTATATCATTAATGATATCATCCGCATTTTCGTTTCTGGGATTATCGCTGGTTATAATAACCATATCACAGTTTGCAACCGCCGCTCTAGCCATCTTCGGCCTTTTTTTCTTATCTCTGTCTCCACCGCATCCAAAAAGGCATATCAGCTTATTTTCCGGCTTCTTAACTGAAGATAAAAGATTAGTAACATTTTTTAAGGCATCCGGTGTATGCGCGTAGTCTATATAGACATACTCCTCTTTTTTTCCTTTAAGTTTCTGCAGCCTGCCGGGAACAGTTCCGGCATTACATATAGCGCTTTTGATAATCGCCGCTTTGCACTTTAATTCCATCGCGCAACTAATAGCGGCCAGCATGTTATAAACGTTATAAATACCGCAAAGCTTGCTTTGAATTTTAATAGGCTTGCCCGGACTTTTGATTATAAAAACGCATTTATCAATAGATACTCTTAGATCACTGGCTCTATAATCGGCATTTTGACTGAAGCCGTAAGTAACACATTTTCCATTAGTTATCTGCTTAAAGCTTTTATATGCCGCATCATCAATATTGAGGATAGCTAATCCTTTATGCCTAATTTTCCCAAAGAGCAACTTTTTCGACTGTAAATAATTATTCATGGTCTTATGGTAATCAAGGTGGTCTTGAGTTAAGTTGGTAAATATACCTGCCTTAAAATTAAGATGACCTACGCGGTTTTGACTTAGGGCATGAGAGGAAACTTCCATAATAATATATTCAACCTTTTTTATTAGCATGGCATTAATTATTTTTGCCAACTCAAGCGGTCCGGGTGTTGTATTGCGAATTTTATTAACTCGCCCACGAGATACCCTCCAGCCTAAAGTCCCTATAAGGCCACACTTATACCCGGCTTTTTCTAAAATGTTTTTTAAAAGAAATGTAACTGTAGTCTTTCCGTTCGTGCCGGTTACTCCTATAATATTAGCCTTAATTAAAGAAGGGTAGAAATTATTTATCACCTTAAAAAGCGCTTCTTTGACGTTTTCAACAATAATAAACCGTTCTTTATCTCTTATATCTTTAAACCGCTTCTGAGTTATTACAGCCACAGCTCCGTTTGAAATCGCTTCAGCGACATAGTCATTGCCGTCACAAAAAGGACCTTTAACCGCTATGAATAAATCTCCTTTCTTTACTTTTTTAGAGTTCGTCTGCAACCTATTAACCCTTATGTCTTTTGAATAATGACCACTTTTTATCTTTATATCTCTAAGAATATTTTTCAGTTTCTTCATTTTAATTATCCGCTTGTTTCAAGTACTTAATTGATTCTTTCGCGACACTTTTAAATACGGGAGCTGAAACAATTCCGCCATAATATACAGGCCCAGGTTCATCCAAAATAACAATAATTGCCAGATTGACTTCATCGCTTAATATAAAACCGCCAAATGTTGCCATAAACTTCGAATGAGAATAACCGCCGGACGGTTTTACCTTTTGAGCCGTACCCGTCTTACCGCAGACTACATAACCCTTTACTTTAGCCCTTTTGCCGGTTCCCGTTTCAACGACGGTTTGCATGATATCTTTCATATAATCACTCGTTTTGCGGCTTATAACCCGGTGCTTAATTGGATAATCAAATTCTTTTACAATATTACCATTATTATCATTAATATATTTAACTAAATGTGGCTGGACCAAATAGCCATCATTAGCAATTACAGCTATAGCCGTAACCATCTGCAAAGCGGTAACAGCAATTTCCTGCCCGATAGGTATGGCTGCTATTGAAATCTTTGACCATTTAGTGGGATCTTTAACTATCCCTATTTCTTCCATGGGCAAATCAATGCCTGTTTTTGATCCAAAACCAAAGCGGAGCATATAATTATAAAAAATAGTCTTATCTAATCTCAAAGCTACCTTAACAGTACCTATATTGGAAGAATGTTCAATAACACCTTTAAAGGATAAGTTTTTATAGGGCTTATGATCGTGCAACACATGACTGGCAACTTTATAAGCTCCATTTTCACAATATATAGTTTCATCTACAGAAACCACATCTTCATCCAGAGCTATTGAGGCAGTAACAATTTTAAAAACCGAACCAGGTTCAAATATGTCACAAACCGCTCTATTGCGCCTGGAATCAATTGGACTACTATTAAAGTCATTAGGGTTATAAGTGGGCCTGCTTGCCATAGCTAAAACTTCACCGTTGAGGGAGTTCATAACTATAATAGTTCCGCCCTTTGCCTTATATTTTTTATATGCCTTCTCCAGTTCTCTTTCAGCTACATACTGAATATATTTGTCTATTGTCAAAACCACGTTGAGGCCGTCTAAGGCTTCATATATGGTCTCAGATTCTGATTCAATATGCCTGCCCTTAGCATCACGGCCAACTAAACTTAATCCGGTGCTGCCCTTTAAATAATCATTGTAGTATAATTCTAATCCCTCTAATCCCGTATTATCAATTCCTACAAAGCCAACGACGTGAGCAGTCAGTTCATCGTCCGGATAAAACCTCTTACTTTCTTTTATAAGTCCAAGATGACATCCATCTAATTCACCGATACTTTCACTCTCTTGCCGGCTAATGTATCTTTTTATCCACACAAATGCTTTGTCTTTAGCTAATCTACCGCGGATATCGTCATAATTTACACCAAAGTACTCTGATATCTTCCGCGCGGCTTCATCTTTATTCTCAATTCTCCTTGGATTTGCATAACAAGACGCAATATCAAAACTGACAGCTATATCCCTTAGCTTTGAATCCAATATCTTGCCTCTCTTGGGGGGAATTTTGTAATAAAAAGTATGCTGCCCTTCCGCCAAGGCTCCAAATTGATATGATTTTATTACTTGTAAATAAAATAAGCGCCCGCCTAAAACGAGCAAAGGAAGGATAAGAAATAATATATATATCCTAAGGGAACGTGAATTATAGGTTCTTTCATGCACAGTAATTACTATTTTTTTTGGAAATACTTTTTACTTTTTAGATTTTGAATCTTTCAGCAAATCAGCTTCCGCGCGTTGATTAAAACTCAATATATTCAATAATCTCGGAACATTGCTGGATTTTTCCGGCTGGAACACCGAAGTATCTGCTAAATAAATAATTTGATCCTTATCGGGAGAACTTAAAAGTATATTCTCGGCCACCAACGCTTTCTCAAGACTATTAGGTGATTTAAGCTTACAAGTATTATATACAAGAATGTTGTTTTGGTCAAGCAGCCTGTTAATCATTGAACGGTCCTGCCCTATTTCGTAACTTAAACTCAACAACGCACTCTGTTGACTCACATAATAGAGAGATAACACTGTTGAAAAAATTAAGAGAATTAAGAATTTCGACATTGGCCTCATTTTTATACCTTTACTTTTTCTGCCACTCTTAGCCTGGCACTTCTGGCTCTAGGATTATCAGCGATTTCTTTATTTTCAGGTCTTATAGGTTTTTTAGTTATAATCTTCACTAACTGTTCTGACGCATAGCGCTTAAATGTATTTTTTATAATTCTATCTTCGAGTGAATGAAAAGCAATCACTCCCAGTCGGCCTTGTGTATTTAATATGTTGACTGCTTTATCAAGACTTGTTTCCAAGTTATCCAATTCACTATTAACAGCTATCCTCAAGGCTTGAAATATCCTTGTTGCCGGGTGAATCCTGGTAAATCTAGCTCTATAAGGATAAGCTTCTGCAGCTATATGACTTAAAACTGCTGTTGATTCTATTGGTGCTATCTTCCTTTTTTCAACAATCAAATTTGCAATCTTACCGGCATATCTTTCCTGCCCGTATCGGCTTAATATTTTCCTCAGCTCATACCTAGGCAAATTATTCACTAAGTCAAATGCTGAAATCGCCGCCGCCTTATCCATGCGCATATCCAGAGGCCCGTCCGACTTAAAACTAAAGCCCCTCTCGGGCGTATCAAGCTGCAATGAGGAAACACCCAAATCATATAGAACCGCATCCACCCTTTTTATTCCTATGCTCTTAAGAAGACTATCTATATCCTTGAAATTACCATAGAGCAAATCTATATTATCTTTATAGTGCTTCAAATTCTCAGAAGCGATCTTCAAGATATCACGATCTTGATCAATACCTATCAACCTGCCGGCTGGAGCAATGTGCTGGAGCATTTTTAAACTGTGGCCTCCAGCTCCAACCGTACAATCAACAACCACATCCCCGCTCTGCAAATTAAGGTTGTCAATTACTTCTTCAACTAAAACCGGCTTATGCACCATCTTATTCCCCAAGGGTGCTTACTTTGTATTTACGAGAGTATCAACCCAACGTGCGGCATTAGACGACCTGACCATCTTCATTGTAAATGAATTAAAGTGAAGATCATCCTGTCGGTGAAGGGCTCTGCGCTTCCTAAATACCTCCATCGGTATTCCCAGCTCCGCAAAATCAAAGTGCTTGTTCGTGCTTATACAAATTCTTATGCGTTTTTTCATATTCCTTCACCCTACCCCCTAGTTTTCTTCATTACCATCAAATAAATCTTCAGCTATTTCTTCGTATGAGCTTTGAGTACTATTGTAATATTCCTTCCACAAAGATTGATCCCAAATCTCAAATCTATTAGAAACACCAACTACGGTAACATCTCGCTTCATTTGAGCGTATTCTTTTAAATATTTAGGAACAAGTATTCTGCCTTGCTTATCAATAGAGGCCTCAAACGCTCCCGAAAAGAAAAGTCGATTAAATTTTCTAGAATCTCTTTTGGTAAAAGAAAGATTTTTAAACTTATGCTCCTGAGTTCTCCATTCTTCCTCAGTAAACACAAAAAGACATTTATCCAAGCCGCGGGTGACAAAGAATTTTTCAACGTAACTTTCTTTGCTAATCTGGCGGAATTTTGCGGGTATGATTAATCGCCCTTTATTATCAATTGTATGTTGGTATTCACCGTAAAACATTTTATTCCTCCACTTTCCACCACTTCATACCACAAATTATACATTACACAGCAAGGCCTGTCAAGAGCAAAACAAGACTTTTTTCATTGAAACACAATAGGTTGTGGGAGTTTAGGACATTTACCCGCTATGTGGAGGATTTGGAATAAAAAAAACCGGAGAATATTTAAAAAATATCAAAAATTCTTCCGGAATAACAAATTACATATTTTAAATTCTTCTCGAAGCGGCACCGCTTGCTAAACTATCAGCGTCTTTATTTAATTCACGGGAAATGTGTGTTATTGAAAGATTATTAAATAATTTTTTCAAATTTGAAGCTATAAAAAAAAGAGTTTTAATGTTGTCGCTTTTAACTTTATATACTCCATTTAATTGCCGCACAACTAACTCGCTATCTGTTTTTAATGTAAGTTTCTTACTTTTTAATGAGACAGCTTCAATTAAACCTATAATCACCGCTGTATACTCAGCTACATTATTACTCGCCTGGCCAATATATTGAGATACCTCTCTTATCTTCTTACCTTTGGAATCAAGAACCACTACACCAATACCGGCATGCCCGGGATTTCCCTGACTTGCTCCATCTGTAAAAATAGTTAGCTCCATTTTAAACCCTCACTGCTTCTCATCAATATAAAGTATTCTAGCGCAACTCTCACACAAAATTAAATCTTTGCCCAGTTTTACTTCGTTAATTAATTGCGGCCTGATATGCATAAAACAACCCTGGCAAGCGGAATCTTTTATGCGCACAACCGCTAACTGATCTTTTTTTGACTGAATTATCCTCTCATACACATCTATAATTTCTTTATTTATATTAGCGGCAATTTTAGATCTTTCCTGGCCTAAACTTTCTATTTCCAGACCCAACTGAGTAACTCTCTCTTTTACTTTTGCCTCTTTTGCTGTTAACTCTGTCTCGGCATCTAATACATCCTGTCTCTTAAGTTGTGCTTCTTGTTTCTTTTCATCGGTACTGTCCAGTAACTTCAAAATTTCTTCTTCAATTATTGAATTGTCCGCCTTGGTTGAAGCAATTTCATTTTCCAGCGCTCTATACTCATCATTCTTTTTGACTTGATATAACTGCCCCTGCAGCTTTTTTATATGTTCTTCCTTTGTCAAAAGGACAACTTCTTTCTCCTTATGAGAAACCTGCATATCTTTTAAATCGGCTTCTATTTGAGCTAAAACCGATTTACAGTCTTCGAGGGCCTGTAATTCCTGTTTCAATTCTTCAGGAAGGCGCTGCTCCTCATCTTTAAAGGCAAAAATCCTTACGTCGATATCTTGAAGTTGTTTTAATGTTTTAATCTGATCTTTCATAAGCTAATTGGTGGGCGATGCAGGATTTGAACCTGCCACCTCCACGATGTGAGCGTGGCACTCTAACCAACTGAGCTAATCGCCCGCCCTTTCTTGTTTTAATTATCATTAATGGTGGGCCCACCAGGACTTGAACCTGGGACCTACTGATTATGAGTCAGCCGCTCTAACCAACTGAGCTATGGGCCCTATGTCGCCGACATCAATATTTATCGTCTATAAAGTACAATAAAATCCTGCTGTTTATGATTATCTAAAATGCCTAAGTTAATCAATTTTGCCTAAATTGGAGTCGCACTTTAAGCACCCCTGATAATCAAAAAAACTTAAATAATTATATCAAAATGAATCTTAATGTCAATATAAAAAGGACGAACTCCGGCCTGCCTATCCTTTAGATTTCAAAAAACAGCTATCACACAAACAGACTTTAAAAAAGTAATAAAAAAATCCCCGAGCGAGGATTACTCAGCATTAATTTTAAATGCTTCCTCAGCAATTGTATGCCCTAATTTTTCAAGTTTCTTTTCATATTTATCCGCTTCGCTTGTTTCACCTTTAATGCTATAAAGCATTACTAAATTATAATAAGCCCGCGTATATCGCGGATTTATTTGAATTATTTCCTTAGAAATCTTTATAGCTATATCTATATTCCCTTTCTCAAAATAACAAACCGCCATATTGTTGTAGGCATTTATAAACTTAGGATTCTTCGTAATAGAAATTTGAAAGTATTTTATAGCATTATCATATTCTTTTAAGTCCATGTAAGCCAATCCTAGATTAAAGTAGGAATATGGATAACCTGGATTGAGCTTTATAGATTTTTGACAGGCGGTGATAGCTTCGTCGTACTTCTGTTCTCGAATATATGCGTTTGCCAATAAACTATAAATCTTATAGTTATCAGGTGAATACTTAAGCGTTCTTTTACAGAAAACAGTTGCGTTGGCCCAGTATTCATTTTGCTTCAATGTTAATAGAGAATAAGTGCCTATTATTAGTAAAATTACCGCAAAGGCTATTGCTCTGAATGCGTCCCGGCGCCACCAATATCTTAGATAATAGCCCACAACAATAGCAAAACCTACAGAAGGCAAATATAGCCAATGCTCAGCCATATACGCATTAATGGGATATAGATTTAATTGCGGAATTAAACAAGCATAAAACCATAATATTGAAAAACTAACTATTTTGTTTTTCCTTCTATTAGTCCAAGCATAATACAACAACAAAATACTAACAATTAAACCCAGCCAGAATAATGGATTTATATACGAAAATAATTTCTTGCCATACTCCATATGTAAATCAACAGGAATAAACAAAAGCTTAATGTAACTGGTAATGGCTACAAATACGCCTGGTAACCTTTGCCATATTGTTGTAAATGAATAAAAATCAGTTGATAGGATTTCAAATTTAAATATTGTAAACCGTAGAGCAATATACGCCATTGACAACAAGCTAATACCAAAGAATAATTTCTTTTTTATAGGCTTCACAAAAATATAAGAATAGATTAATAATAAAATCGGAAATATAATCACATTCTCTCTGCTTAAAAGAGCTAACATATAACTAGTCATTGAAATTACAAACAATACTATATTAGTCTTTCTCTCATATTTTATATAAAATATAAACGAGAGCAGCATAAACAAAGCGGCCAAGGAATCTGCTCTGCCCGAAATATAAGAAACCGCTTCTGTGTGTATAGGTAAAACTACATAAATAGCTGCGCACAAAAAAGAAATAACCCAATCATCAAAAATGACCCTAAGCAACCAATATATACTCAAAGCAACTAATATGTGCAGCAAAGAGCTGCTCAAATGATAACCAAAAGCATTATATCCCCATATTTTATAGTCAAGCATATAACTAATAATTTGAAGAGGCCTGTACGATTTGTAAATATTGCCGAGACTGCCCGCTATGTTACTTTGTAAAACGCCGGGGATAGTCTTAAATGTTTTTATATCATCATTGTGTACAACCAGATTATTGTCATCCCAGACAAATTTACCGTTAATACTACTGCTATAGGCAAAAAGGCCTAATAAAATGATTAAGAGAATTGAAAAAAAAGTAGTTAATTTAATTGAATATAACCCATCCTGATTCATATGTTATAACCTTTTTAAAATAATATTTTCATTGAGTACTTTGCGCAACCTAAAAATAACTTGACGCTTTTTCGAATATTATATAATATAACACCTAAACCATGAAAATTGAAGGTAAATTTTTATTCATAATAATACTGCTAATGCTTCTGGGTTTTTCGCTACGGATACAGGGTTTTTATAGGCCTCATTGGTTTACCTTTGATGAGCGTGTTTATACTAGCCTTTCTTGTCAATTAAATAGAAATCCTTTTAATTATTCATCTAAACCTATATACAACTATTACATAAACCAAGGTCGTTACTTACCTGATTATCTAAATAAACCTCTTTTCAAGCACCCGCCTCTCTTTTGCTACCTGGGGAGCGCTATGCAAAAGTTAACAAATAAGGAATTTCTCGGTTCATACCTGCCTTCTTTATTCTTTGGCTTGGCCCTAATCCCACTTGTCTTTTGTGTGGCATCGCAATTGTTTAATAAACAATGCGGCATCCTGGCAGCCTTTCTCGTAACTTTGGATCCGATAACATGGTTATGTTCGCAAAAGATATGGCTGGAAACAATTGTTACCTTTTTTATGCTTTTGGCTTTCTATTTTTTAATAAAAGCAACAATAAATGAAAAAAGTAAAACCTTCTTTTTTGCCGGCGTGGCTACCGGTTTAGCTATGTTATCTAAAATGTCCGGCGTATTAATATTGTTTTTTGCTTTAGGCTTTATTGCAATATATAAACCCGCGCTTTATAAAAAAAAATCCCTTTGGATATATTTAGTTACAAGTTTTGCAATATATTCACCTTGGATTATCTGGAATTATATTGTATATAGGGATAAATTCGTATATAACTTCATAACTATACAGGGCGAGCTATCTTACACTTTCTACCTTAAAATCACATTAATTATAATAGCAGTTTTAATCCTAAAGGTCTTATATAAATACAAAAATAAATTATTACAGCACTTACCAAAAATTAATTTACAAAAAATAAAATTTCTTATACTCCCGGCCGTATTAATCATTTTTATTAATCCATATATGCTCGAAGGAATATTTAACTCTTTAAATTTGTACTATATACCTAAAACCGGGTGGACTGTGGGATTTTTTTGCCGAGAGCCTGCTTTATTTTATCTGAGGCGTTTAGTGGAACTTTCGCCATTTTATTTGATTGCATTGCTAGGAATGTTTGCTATTGGTAAACTACCTATGAAGTACCGCGCGCTTTATGCTTGGAGCTTTTTTATCTTGGGGATATTTACAATTCACGGTAATTATCAATCACGCTATATATTACCCGCTACACCCGCACTTCTGATATTAGCCGCGGCATTTATAATTAAAATTGAAAAGTTTATAACAACATACTACGAAAAAAAGAGATACTGCCAAATCATTTTATTTTTCTTATTTGCTTTTTTTATATTATTCTTTTTTATTAAAACTCTAATAATAAATTTGAATCTATCTCTTGCAAATAATATGGCCTACTTTTAATAAAATGCCTCCCGATTTAATCAGGAGGCATTTTATTATTTTTAGATTAATAGTTCGTTATTTCTAAAAAGTTCTTCAGTTTTCTACTACGGGTGGGGTGTCTTAATTTTCTTAAAGCTTTAGCTTCAATTTGCCTTACTCTCTCCCTAGTTACCTTAAAAATTGAACCCACTTCTTCCAGAGTCAACGGACAACCATCTTTAATTCCAAATCTTAATTCCAGAACTTGCTTTTCTCTATCTGTCAAAGTATCTAAAACCTTTTCCATCTGTTCCTTAAGTAGGGTCTGAGCGGCAGCTGATGCCGGAGAAACAGCTGTTTTGTCTTCAATGAAATCACCAAAATGAGTATCACCTTCATCCCCAATTGGAGTTTCCAATGATATCGGCTGTTGGGCTATCTTCAAGATACCTCTAACTTTATCCAGAGGTATCTTCATCTCTTGGGCCAGTTCTTCCGGAGCCGGCTCTTTACCATTTTTTTGAACAAGATACCTGGAAACCCTGATGAGCTTATTGATGGTTTCAGTCATATGAACAGGAATCCTAATTGTCCTGGCCTGATCAGCGATAGCTCTGGTAATAGCCTGACGAATCCACCAAGTTGCATAAGTTGAAAACTTATACCCCTTATGATAATCAAATTTTTCAACCGCTTTTATAAGCCCAATATTGCCCTCTTGAATTAAATCTAAAAATGATAATCCTCTATTGGTATATTTTTTCGCTATGCTAACAACCAACCTTAGATTAGCCGCTACCATAGATTTTTTAGCTTTATTATATGCCGTCTCACGCCGCCTAATTTCTTTCAACTTAACCCTGACAATCTCAGGAGATTCACCCAGTTGCCTCAAGAGCTTGCGCTTTTCCTTCTCAAGCACACTCAACTCTTCTTTTGATTTTTTGGTTCTCTTTTTCTTGCGCCTTTTAATCTTTCCTTCAAATTTTATCAACTGCTCGTTCAGAAATTTAATCTTTCCTGAAAGCTCTTCCGCATATGAAATATTGATTTTTAAACCCTTAAGCAACTCAAGAATAGACTGTTGTTTTTTTATTATACGAAGTTTTTTAGCGGCAACACGTATCTTTTTTGTAAACTTGGATTGTTTAAGTTCAGGCACTTCCTTTAGATAATCTTCAGGAGTAATTTCTTTGCTTAATATCTTCTCGAGAATGTTTAAAATTTCTATCTTGGCTATCCGTGTCTCAAAAACAACATCTTTAAATTGAGCCTCGCACCTTTCGATTTCTTCAGCCAAGCGAATCTCTTCTTCCCTGCTTAGAAGCGATATCTGTCCCATTTCACGTAAATACATGCGGACAGGATCTTCCAAATGAGGTAAACGCTCAACAACATCAGGATGCTTTCCTTTTTTAAGTTGTTCTTCTTTCCGGCGAGCATGCTCCTCTTCGAATTCCTTAGCGCCTTCGGAATCAACAATCTGAATATCAACCTCACCTAAAGCTGTAAAGATATCATCAATTTCCTCGGAAGATACAACACTCTCAGGCAATATCTCATTAACCTGCTCATACGTTAAATAACCTTTTTCTTTACCAAGAGTTATTAAACGCTCAAGCGTCTTATGCCTTTCATTTTTGGACTTCTTTATATTGCTATCTTTTTTTAATCTCGCCATAATTCTATTTTTTTATTAACCCTTTTTTTTCTTCCAAAAGAAAATTAGCTTCTTTTGTTAATTCATGCAGCTTATCACTCATTTCATTCTGTTGCGCACTTCTTATTTGTAAATTAATATTTTTCAATTTCAAATTTAAAACCCTTTTTTTAATCGACATAATGCAATCTGAAAAGTTTTTTTTCTTGTCTTTAATCTCCGGTATATCTAATGAAATTGATGATATTAATATCTTACTTTCTTCATCGCTTAATTCATCAATAAGCGCCGCCGGTTCCACTTTTTTATTTTCCTCATACAGCTCAAACACCTTTGATATTACCGGTTTTATGTCATCTGAAATAAAGTCATCAATACTAAGTTTCTTTTTAGCATCAGCAATGAATGTATTATCTTCAAGCATAATAACCAACAATATTTTCTCCGCTAAATCAATATTTTTTTTCTTATTTTCACTCTTTTTAATTTCAGGCCTATACCCGGACTTTTGAAACTTCCTTAACTCCGAAAGGATGTCAATCTCCGCGACACCCAAGGCCTCGGCTAACTTTTTTATATACGTTGACTTCAAAACCGCGTTAGTGACCGCGGCAAGAGTCGGTAAAAATTCTTGAGAAATTTTGACCTTACCTTCAGCGGATGATACATTATGTTTCTTAAAGAGCAATTGCAATTTATAATCAAATATATTTTTAGCGTTTTCAATTATCCCATTAAAACTATCCGCTCCCGAATTCTTCAAATAATCATCCGGATCAGTACCTTTAGGCAAAACAGCTATCTTAGGCATTACCTCTTCGGGCAATAAAACATCCAAATTTCTAAGCGCCGCCAACTCTCCGGCTTCATCAGCATCGTATATCAATATAAAATTCTTTGTATAGCGTTTCAGGCTTCTTGTTTGTTCTATCGTTAAAGCCGTCCCTAAAGTCGCGACTGTTTCATTGAAACCATTTTCATGAGCCCGGATACAATCTGTGTATCCCTCAACAATTATCACTCTATCTTTATCTAAAATATATTTTTTTGCTACATTAAGGCCGTAAAGATTTTTTCCTTTCGAAAAAACCAGCGTATCGGAACTGTTAAGATATTTGGGCATTTGCCCTTTTTCTAAAACTCGAGCACCAAAACCGACAACTTTATCATAGCTGTTAAATATAGGAAATATAAGCCGATTGCGAAATTTATCGCAATAGCCGCCTCCCTGCCTCGGTGAAATAAGTCCCGCCTGAACCATTACCTTATCGCTAATTTCCTCTTTAAGTAAATGCTCAAACAAACCTTGCCACTTGGCAGACGCAAAACCTAGTTTAAAATTCTCAGCGGCATTCCTATCAAAACCCCTTGACTTCAAATAAGCCCGAGTCGATGCAGCCTCTTTAGTAGACTCCATAAGCTGCCTGTGAAAAAAAAGCATGGCCAGCTCATTGGCTCTAAGCAATTTATTAAAGAGCGAGTCAGTTGCGGTATTTTTTTTAGTGGTTTCAGGTAGCTTAACCCCAACTTTCGCGGCTATCTTTTTGATCGCCTCGTAAAAGCTTAGATGCTCATGCATCATAACGAAGTTAAACACGTTGCCACCGGCTCCACATCCAAAACAATGGAAAATCTGTTTAGCCGGACTAACCATAAATGACGATGTCTTCTCATTATGAAAAGGACAAAGAGCTTTAAAATTCCTCCCGCTTTTTTTGAGAGGTATATATTCACTAATTACTTCAATAATATCGGCTTTGCTTCTAACTTCCTCTATTACATCTTGCGGTATATAACCAGCCATAAGCACCTATCTCTTAATACGGTAAAAGCCCGAACAACATTCAACTTTAAGCTTGTGCTTCTTCTCAATTTTGTCCAATAGCAAGTTTAAACCAAGCGTATCACTGGATATGTGCCCCGCTATAACCATATTAATCTTTTCGTTTTTAGCTTTCTTTAGATGATCTTCCGAAAAATGCATTCCAACGACCGTACCAATACCAACATCACTTAAACTTTTAAAAATTTCTTTCGAGCCTTCAGTACCGCCGGTCATATCGATAAACACTTTCCCGGCACGACTTTTTGGATGGCCGTTAATAATCGTGGGGCCCGCACTTATCTTCGCCGCTTCTTTGTATTCAGGAATATCTTTTAATATTTTTATTATATCGTTTATTGTCCTTGGCTTTTTCTTATCCATAAGTTTCTGCAAATACGTAGCAACATGATTATCCGCGGGCGTATGGCAACACATAAAGGGTATATCTAAAAGTTTAGCCGCGTCAACCGCTCTTGTATGATTAACAGGTAAAACACTTCTTAATACTTTTTGAATCCTTTCTTCAAGGAGCTTTTCCGCTTTAACCACATTAACGCCCAGATTAGCTATAATATCAGCCTGCATTTCCATTACCCTGTAAAAGCCGGCTAAAGCCCTGCCTTCGGGATGATGCGCCATAACTAAATCAATTTTCTTGCCTTTAGCATTAAGCCTATCAGCTAATACTATTTCACCGACCTCCATATCTATACCTAAAAGCATAGTTTTTATTTCCTGCTCACCGGAACCATTAAGAATGCGGGTGTCAGCATATGGATTAACCAAAGATTCATTATCGAAGTATTTTTTATCAGAAGGCTTAAGATCCTTAAGCGTTTTCTTATTTTCCTTGAGTACATCCTTAGCCGCAACTTGTCCCCTGGGATCTTCTCTCATCCCTTCTTCAATAACGAATTTATACAATTCTTTTAACTTCATTTTTAACTCCTTTATGATAAAAGCTTATTTATTTTATCAGTAAACAAATTAACTACTCTCGTTTCATCAATTTTATCACAAAATTTTATTGTGTTAAACGCGTCCAGATTTTCAAAAACCTTACCTCTCTCTTTATTAATATCGACATCCAAGCTTAAATCCCGATAACTAAAAGCGTCTTCATCTAACGCTGCACATAAAGCTAAAACATCCGGCAGATAAATACCATCTCTATTTCTGTATTTCTTATAATAATTTAATCCAAAATCAAGCATACCTTTAATAAATTCACTTGGCTGACTATCATTGAACCTGATTTTTTTAAAAAATTCCGACTTGAAAAGTATTTGCCTGGTAGCATCAAGGCTTATCAATCTAATAGGAATTTTACTATTAATAACAACTTTAGCCGCTTCAGGATCCTGAAAAAAATTGAATTCCGCCTCTTCAGTCGCATTTCCAGATGTAAACACCGAACCGCCCATAACAATTATTTCTTTTATTCTATCTTTAGCAACCGGCTCTTCTATAAGTAATGTAGCTATGTTTGTTAAAGGGCCTAAAGTAATTAATAAATCTATATTATCAACCGCCAAACTCTTTTTAAGCGCGTCATAAGCATCTACATTTTTGTAACTCTTACTTGAAAGGTCAAATCGGGCATTACCTAAGCCACCCACTCCATGTACAAGCCGCGGCTTATAAACCCTTCCGCTCAAAGAGACCTCCGCTCCTTTTGCTATTACGGGCATTTTTTTAACTTTGCAGACTTCAAAAATGCGCCTTATATTCTCAAGCGCTACATCAACATCAATATTGCCAAAAACAGCGCTGACTACTTTGATATCAAGTATTTCAGATGCTATAGCCATCATTAAAGCAAATGCGTCATCTATTCCGGGATCAGTATCTATAATTACTTTTTTTTGAACCATTTATGCCTTACTTAACAACGTATTTACGAAATCAACAATTTTAGGAGCTACTAATATTAGTTTACTTCCAACCAAAGAGCCCTTATTAACACTTCTCTCAACATATTCAGGCGCAATATATTGAGTACAAATAAGCAACAAAGAAGCTATGACCACACCTCTTATAAATCCTATGATAAGGCCACCAACAGCTTCAAACATCTGCGGGCCGCTAGCCTTCATCACTACCCTGTAAAGCACGCAAACAACATTGCTCAAAATCGCAAGAAAAACTACCAACACAATAAATGCTAAAGCATCAACAGCTTCCGGTCTAATTACAGGATATTTAGATAAAAATTGCCCTAATCTACCACAATAATAGTAACTTAGGACAACCGTTAAAAAGGCGCACATTAATCTGGGTATTTCGGGTGTAAACCCGCGACTTAATCCAATGTAACATGTTCTAATTAAACAAATTACAAAAAAAAGATCTACCCAATTCAATTGCGAGAAAAAATTTCTAACTACCTCCATATAATTACCTTAGATAAGGTAGCAAAAATATACCATATAACTCTAATTTTGTCAAGGGGTGAGGAAAAAAGCAAATTAAACTATTTTGGCTGATTTTAGTCAAAAAAGGTAGTTTTTAAGGTATTTTTGGGCGGGAAATCAGTTGATTCTCTATAGCCTTTAATACTCTTACTTTAATTAAATGACCTCTAAAATTCGTTGGCAGGTTTTCTACTAACGTTTTTATATAGTTGCCTGAATATCCGCGATGCATACCGGTCTTTGCATCAAGTTTATACTCAATAAGTACCTCTAATTCCCGATTGATAAATTTATTAATGTATCTACTTGCGGCTTTATAAGAAGCATCCTTAAGAACTTTCGATCTTTCCTTTTTGACCTTATCAGAAATTTTAGATCTAAAATTGTAGGCTGCTGTTTTCTTTCTATCGCTGTATGTAAATATATGAGACCTGATAAAGTCAAAATCATTAATTAAATTCAATGTTTTTTTAAAATTATTATCAGTTTCCTGCGGAAATCCGCAAATAAAATCTCCCGAAAAACTTACTGAAGGCATTTCTTTTCTAATAGTCTGCAGTGTTTTAACTAAATATTCACCCGTATATTTACGATTCATCAGTTTAAGTATCCGGGTATCTGCCGATTGAACGGACACATGAAAGTGTTTGCAAATTTTTTGACTATTTTTTACAAACTTTATTAAATTTAAGTCAATATCATCAGGATTAAGAGAGCTTAGCCTCAAACGGCCTAAGTTTTTTATTGCCGTCGCTTCCTTTAGAAGCCCAATAAGGCTGGAATTCGTATCTTTGCCATAATAACCTATATTAATCCCCGTTAAAACTATCTCTTTACACCCATTTGCCGTAAGCCGCTTAATTTCTTCTAATATATCATCCTGGGAACGGCTTTGGGCACTACCTCTTGTGTAAGCCACAATACAATATGAACAATAATTATCGCAACCATCCTGAATTTTAACAAAGCCTCTCCCCTTATGAGAAAAAGACTTAATTCCTTTAACAATATTACTCTTATTTAAACCTAACAAGTTTGGAATATTTAGCTTATTTTTATTAGATACAAAATATTTTGGTCCCAATATAGAGTTAACTGAACTATACTCATTATCCACACAACACCCACAGACAATCACTTCGGCTTGAGGATTAAGCCGTATAATTTTTTCAATAGCTTTCTTTGATTTTCTGTCGCTATTATAGGTTACACTGCAGGTATTAATAACACATATTTCAGCCGCTTCCGGCTGAGACACAATAACACAGCCTGCAGCCTCAAACTGCTCCATTAAAAGCTGTATTTCATATTGGTTAACTTTGCAACCTAAAGAAGTTAAATAGACTTTTTTCAATCTTAACCCTCAAGGTAAAATGAAAGTACCGATAGGACATACATGGCCGCCGTCTCGCACCTTAAGACTTGTTGGCCAAAAAAAACCGTAGCAATTGCATTTTCACGAACTAAATCTATTTCATTTTTACTAAACCCGCCTTCGGGCCCAATAAAACAAATTATCTTAGAACTCTTTGACGCCTTACTCTTATCTAAATATCCCTTAAGTGATTCTGTCTTCTCTCCTACCCAGCCCGTAAAACAAATATCATAATCACAACTTATACCAACAGCATCTTTGAATTTGAGGGGCTGAGATATTTCGGGAATATCTATCCGGCCTGATTGCTTGCAGGCAGCGACAGCTATTTGCTGCCAACGTTTAATTTTTTTTAAAGCCGTTTCTCCGCTATAATTAACTATGCTTCTTTGAGTTATAAGGGGTATGATTTTCTTTACTCCTAGTTCAGTTGCTTTCTGGATAATTAAATCCATTTTTTTGTATTTTGGTAAACCAATAGCTAGAGTGATATTCAAAATATCTTTGAGGCAATAAGCGCGGCTGGATAGTATTTTGATAATAACTTTTTTAGGTAAAACTTTTTCGATTATCCCCAGATATTCTTTATTACCATCAAAAACAGTTATTTCATCTTCAACCCGAAGACGCATAACATTACAAATATGATGGGCTTCTTCAGGGCCCAATTCGAGAATATCTTGTTTTATGGTCTCTGGAGGTGAAAAAAATCTGCTCATCCCTTCGTCTCCCCTGAACCAAAAATCTCAGCCGAGAAAATGAATATTTCAACGCCATTATCTTTCCACGCGTCTATACCTAAACCGGCCTTAATACAGGCATGCTCTAAGAAAGTATTTCTATCCCAATCATGCTCTGCGGCAACTTGAGGTAAAAGTAATCCTGAATTATATTCCCTATTTATCATTAACCCATGTTTACCAACTTCTATTTCATTGATTGATTTAATTTTTTTAAATGGCGTCAAAACTGATATTTCAACCTCCAGACCATCATATTCATCCATCTTTAATGGGGAAAATCGCGGATCGTGGAATGCGGCCTGAAGAGCCATATCGGAAATGGTTTTATGAAGCGGCTCTTTGGCGGTTATCGCGCCAACGCACCCCCTTAACTGCCCATCAATCTTTAAAGTTATAAAAGCACCTACTTCCTGGTTTAGAGCTTCCTGGTCATAATAAAAATCAGGCAGTTTATTATTATCCAAGCGCGCTTTTATTGCCTGCTTTACAATATTAATTAATATCATTTTTTCTTTATCGCTCAACATAGACTAATCCGTTATAATCTTTATCTGAGAAGGGTCATTTAAAATTATTTCAGGTGTTCCCTGATAATTTTTTATTAATCCTGTCATTTGAACTTTTTTATTTTTATAGTAATCTTGTGGATTATTTGGAAATTTACTAAAAGCTGACTTAAAGATAACAGCCGTAAAGTATCTTTTGTAATCTGAGTGAAAATTCAGGAAACAGGCCTTACCTGAATTATATGTCTTTATAATTGTGCCTTCAACGGTTATAATTTTGCCGTAATATTTATCAGCTTCTCGCCAATTTATAACTTTATCAACTTTCTCATAAGAATAATTTTGATTATTACTTTTTGAATATGAATTAGAAGTAACCTTATGCTTTAAGACTGTAAATTTGGCGACAAATAAAACCACTATCACGCCCAAAAATAAAAAACCGGCTTTCTTATAAAAATCTGTATTTGAACTCATTATCTATTCTTCTTTCTTTGGATATTTATCAATGAGTTTATCCAGCTCTACATCAAATTGACGCTTACCCACTTCTGACAACTGATCAAATTTCTCAGCTATAATTGCTAATCTGCCGAGTGAAAGATTATAAGACCATAAACCGCGCTGTTCTTGCCTAGCCTTATCTTGTATTTTTAAAAAATCAGCTTTTTTCTTAAAAGGATAGTATCTTAAGACGTAAGCATAACCACGTTTTAACAATTCTTCATTTAACATGCGCCCATCTTCAAGATAAATATAAGCCAACGTTCTGCCATATTTGTCCGTCGGCTCAACATCGCGCTCTAATCTAACTTCAAATCCTTCTACCATCTGCCTGCTAAATTCATAGGCCTCTTTACTAAAAACCTGCACAGGTACTTCCGAGTGCTTTGATTCGGGGGTATCTACTCCCAGAAGTCTCACCTGCCTGCCGTCTTCAAGGCGTAGGGTATCTCCATCAATAACCCTTTCCACCTTATAATAGCTGTAATCAGGTTCGATAGGCTTCTTACATCGGGGAGCAGGAGTCTCTGGTTTAGAAAACAGCAGTATTATTAAACCTATTGACATTCCCAATACAAGATAAAACCAGTTACTTTTTAATAATTTTATAATCATACTTTTTTTATAACAATATTCAAATTAACAAAAATTCTTTCAACCAAAATTATAATGTTTCTTTACGTCCTCTTTAATATCCCAAACGCACTTGAGCCCTTTCGCAAAAACAACTAAATCACCCGCTCCAAATTCAACCGGCTCACCCCCTTCGAGCTCAACTACTACTTGACCCTCCAAGAGGTAGCAGGTTTCTTTATCATCATAGCTCCAGTTAAAGCGCGATACTTCTTTCTCCCAAATAGGCCACGAAAAAACACCCATTTCATCCAGTTTTTCTTTAGGTGGGTTACTTTCAACTAAAATTGCATCCATTTGATAACCTCCCTTTATATTTGGTGGACCGAGGGGGACTCGAACCCCCGACCTCCTGATTGCGAACCAGGCATTCTCCCAACTGAACTATCGGCCCAGATTTTATATTTATATTATCACTTTGCTTTGATTATTCAAGGTAAATAAAAGGGTTACCTGGGATATTTTAGCCTCTATCTAAACCTAGCTTGAAGGTTTATCCCATCTGGCAATATAACCATCAATTTCTTCGATAAACATAGGGACTGCCTCAATTACCAAACTGTGTGTTATCTCATCTACATAAATATGAACAACACTTTCCGGAAAGGCTTCTCTTAGTCTTTCTTCCACCTGCTTGGCGTCAGCATAATTCAAAACATAATGCTTTTCAATAAGCCTCTTAGAATCCATGCTCATAACTATTTCTCGCATCTTCTCAACCTTGCGCGGCAAATCATAAACTATAATTTGATTCAACCTGGCGTTAATCTGAATTTTCCCGCGTTGAGATTTAAGAGTCATGAGTACCGGCTCCACATCAGCAACTTTGATATTTTGCAAACTAAATATAGCTGCCTCAAGCTCTTTAGAATCATTTAAAAGCATTTTATCCCGGTGCGTGTAAATTTTAATTACATCATTATCATTTGTGTAAGTATAATTATTAACTTCTAAAATTGACACTAAAGCATTAAAAACCGGCGTCTCTCTAAAAGTTATGGATACTTTACCTTTAACATTTTTACCCGCAATAATGTTCAATCCGCTCTGCTCAGCTATCATTTTCAACACATCAACTATATCGGCATCCTTTACATTAATAGATACCAATAAATCATTGTACTCATTTGTCTGCTTCTCCGCAGATAGTCCCGCAATTGAATATAGCAAAATACACGTTATTGCAACCAGCAAACAAAAATATCTTTTAAGCATCAATTTCTCCTACATAAAAAGCTCAATCTTTTCAAAATTATTCTTTATTATAACCTTATTAAACTCTATTCTTTCTACCTTGCCGCCTAAAACCTTATCACCTAGGCCACACCTGAAAACTTTGTCTTTTTTAATATCTTTTATAAGGGCATGTTTATCATCAGTTGATAGCATTACCCCAATTAATTTAATATTTTCAGTATCAATCAATATCGCCTCGGGCTTTATATAGGCATCAGCTGAAGGGGGTTTTTCATAAATTGCTTTCCGGGAATCTTCCCCTAACGATGCTTCCGCGGTAATCAGTAATAAATTCTGGGTTTTATTTGAAGTTTTTATATCAATCTTATTCCGGGATAAATATGAACAAAAAAGACCGAAAAATAATGCCACAACTATAAGTAATGAAAATCCAGGCAATAAAATAAACTTTTTAATTTTATATGCCATATTTACCCTTAAGACTTCTTCAGGCATTATATCTAAAAGTTGCCTTCTCCTGGATTGTATCTGACTGGCTGCTTCCATTAATTCAAGCGTGTTGCTAACAATACTCTTAATATGCATTCTGTTTTCTATAACACTTAATAAATTCGCCGTATAAGAACTTGAGTTTATAATTATCCTCTGGACTTCTTCCCGATGGTCTTTTCTGAAAATCTTTATAGCTCTTTCTAAATCATTTATAATTCTGGTGCAAGCTGCTTGCCTGTCATATAGCAACTGAGCTCCATAGGTAAACACCAGACTTTCTTTTTTAGAAATGATTATATCTAAGCTGTTATTTTCAATGTTAAGAATTAAACAATTTTTTTTATGGGCATCCATCTGAGCAAACTTCTCATTAAATCTTTCAAATAAAACTAAAGAACTCAAATAGAGGCTTTTTGGATATATCCCGGCTAAATTTAAAACTTGTAGCTTCTCGTAAAGCACTTTTGTGGGTATGACTACAACCATTACCCTGGACATACCGCTGGAGTCAGACTCACAAATAATAGGTTGCACTATCGCCTGCCTATACTTAAAAGGGAAAAGTTTTGGTTTTTGTAATTCCACCATGCGACCTATTTCAAGTGGATCAGTTGAAGGCAAACTAAGATATCTAACAGCACACATATCTCTTGAAATAATCGCAGAGACGTTTGTTTTTGAAAGATGTTTCTTTGATTCTAAATATTTCTGCGAGCTAAAATCATCCGCAGAATGTGCTTTATAGGAAAGAAGGTGCTTTCTAAAAGACCCTTCCTGCCTAAAAGCGGCCACTTTATATGAATCTGATGTTATACTGACTACAGTTGCCTTTGGCATTTAATATCCTTCTACACACATTTGCATACACATAACATTAAGTGTAACAAAATGTTGTATACATGTCAAGTTTGCACAGTTGCCTTTTGCAGGTAAAATATTGCTTGATAAATCATTAGAGAAACTAGATATTAGTAAGGTAGTCTCGTGCTAAATCATTATCCGATCTCCTGACATAAACTTCAAATTTGTCAATTGCGGTTCTAATAGGCATGCCCCAGGTAAACTGATAAGGCTTGACGACTGCAGGAATTCCTTTGCTTTGCAAAAAACCCTTTTTTATGTTAGCTTCAATTTCATCTATGGCAGTATAGCAAAGAGACCAATCTTTAACATCTGACCTTTGCATTTGATGATAAGCTTTAATTTGCCGCTTAACGTCAATTATAACACCCACTATCACTAATAAACCCACACCGCTTAAAGTAGCCGCCATAACATTACTTCCTTCATTTATCTCACAAGGTTGCTTCGCTAGAAACATCTGCGTCAATGCCGGCAAAGCGGCAACAAAAAAAAGAAATAAACCTGACCCAAATGCACAAATTAAACCACTTCTTTTTAAAAAATTGCCGGTTTCCTTCTCGTCAATTCCGTTAAATTTAGCTTTATATTTCTTTAAGGTATTAAGAATGTAACCCGGCTTATATATAATAGCAGTATACATAAAGGTAAAAATCATTACTAATATAAATAAGCTGGAAATATAAACTAAGTTTGATGATGAGAGTTTTTCGGCGATAGAATAAATAAAGTTATTCTCGCGATATGCCAGGTAACGAAATGGCAGCCAGATGGCCCCTATGGCAATTGCAAGCGGCATTCTTCCAGCCCAAGAGTTTCTCATGGGTATATAAGTTTTCGTCATGATGGTTTTATTTTTATCTTTAAAATTAACATATACTTTTCTTTGAAGATCAGTAACATAGCTGTAAAATATAACTAGTATTATAGCTGCAATATAGATATAAATGAGCGTAAACTGAGAGAAAAAACTACCTTCACCGCTTGAGCTAGCTAAACGTATATTATTTACTATCTCAGCTATAATGGATGATACAATTAATATAGGAATACCGTTTCCAATGCCCCATCTGCTTATAATCTGGGCCAACCAAATAAGAATAATCAAACCCGCCGCAAAACTTAAAGATGAAACACAAATGAAAATGATTTTATTCTGAATTAATAATGCTTGCCATAAAAATAAGTTTTTATATAAAGCGCTTGATATATCCAAACCTTGAATAAAAGCTATTATTATTGCCAAAATAAAAGTCAAGGAAACTAGTTTTTTTCTGCCGGCCTCACTACTAAAGTACATTCTTTTTAATGGCGGGATAAAGACACCGGCAATTTGCAGGATAATACAAGCTGACAAATACGGCCAAAAACCCAGTGTAAATATAGAAACATAACTACCAAAACCGCCACCACCTATTATGTTCTTAATTACACCCAAATTAATAGTTACCAAAGGTATAAAACGTATAAATCTAAAGACCACAATTACAGCCAAAGTTATAAGGATCTTGATAAAAATATTGTTCTTAAATATAAACTTTTTTATAGTCAAAACTACCCCTCTCCTTTAATATCATTAATCCTAAGACAGATATACTCCCGGCCTCTGTATGAGTCAACCGTAGGAGTATATATCATGCTAAATGTTTTTCCGTAAAGTTTTTTAAAATTTATGTGGTCTAATGAAAAACCTACCGCTTCACGGGTTATTTTATCATCAGTCACCAAAATTTTTACTCCATTTCTTTTTAAAAAAGTGGGTTCACTTCTTAACCGCAATTTTGAAGTCATGAGTACCGGTTTAGGATTACCCATTCCATAGGGCTCCAGAAGATTTATTTCTCTTAAAAAATCTAACCTTATGTCTGATAGTTTAACTTCTAAATCTACCAAAACCCTGGGATTAAGATCGTTTGATACCAAAATATTTCTAGCAATCTTATTAATATCCCTTCTGAAATCATCAATTTTCTCTTTATCTAAGACAACCCCGCACGCTTTTTTATGCCCTCCAAAACCACTCAGGTGATGAGAGCACTGTCTCACAGCATCTAATAAATGAAAATTATCAATTGAACGGCCCGAACCCTTGGCCGGTTCTTCCTTTGTTGAGATCATTATCGCCGGTCTATAAAATTTATCAACTATCTTTGAAGCCACTATACCCACAACTCCCAGATGCCAGTCATTACATAAAACTATTACATTATGTTCCTCGAAATTTACACTTTCTTCAACCTGCAAAAGAGCTTCTTTGAAAATTTTATTCTGAATTTTCTGCCTTTGCCTGTTTCCGTCGTTTAAAAATTTGGCTAATGCGTCAGCCTCTTCTTCGCTTTGCGTTAGAAGTAATTGCAATGAAGCGTCTGCCGACCCTATGCGGCCGGCAGCATTTATTCGAGGACCCAGTATAAAACCTACATGATAAGCACTTATCTCTTTATCTTCTAAAGAGGATCGTTTTATTAAAGCTTTGAGTCCGATTTTACTAGTCTGATTAAGCTGTCTTAAACCTTCTTTTATGAAAATCCTGTTTTCATCTACCAAAGGAACCACATCTGAAATGGTGCCCAGAGCCACCAAGTCCAAATGAGGTTTTAAGTACTCAAGGGAATGCTCCATGTGCTCATCCAAAAAAGCTTGTAACAACTTAAAAACAACTCCTACGCCAGCAAGCTTCTTAAAAGGATAGTTACATTTTTTTTGATGAGGGTCTATTATGCTTACGGCATGAGGTAATTTATCTTGCTGTTCATGGTGGTCCACAATGATTAAATCAATACCCAGTTCTTTTAAATGTTCGGCTTCAACGATCGCGCTTATACCGCAATCAACCGTTATCATTAAAGACACATTTTTCCCTTTAGCGTAATCGCAGGCTTCTTTATTGAGGTCGTAACCTTCCTCAAGCCGGTTAGGAATATAGCATCCAAGATTATCTGTAAATTTTGATAGGATAGTATAAAGAAGAGCTGTAGAAGTAATACCATCTACATCATAGTCACCGTAGATAATAATCTTTTCATTATTTTTAATTGCTTTATTTATGCGGGCTACAGCTTTTTTAATACCTCTTAATTCATAAGGAGAGTAAAGATCTTTCAAGCTTCCCGCAAGAAAGCGCCGACCTTCTTCTGGCTTTGAAATACCTCGGCCTACAAGAAGTGAGGCCGTAATTAAATTAATACCAAGAACTCTGGACAAGCCCTTACTAGCGGACAGATCTATTTTATTCAGAGCCCAGAGTTTGTCCATCCAAGATTATTCCCCACAAGTCTGTTATTTCTTATGCCATTCAACCAATATAGGCGCAGCTACAAAGATAGATGAATAGGTACCAACGATAATACCTATTAGTAGCAAGAATGCGAAATCATTTATTACGCTGCCTCCAAAAAGATAGAGTGATAAAACCACTAATAATGTTGTAAATGATGTTATTACGGTTCTTGAGAGAGTTTCATTTATACTCCTATTGACAATATTAGCAAAACTCGCTTTATGCATTAAATGCAAGTCTTCTCTTATCCTATCAAAAACAACAATAGTATCATTTAGCGAATAACCGATTATAGTCAAAATGGCAGCAATAATTGGTAAAGATAATTCTCTGCCGGAGATACTATATATACCAAGCGTTATAATTACATCATGGAAGAGAGCTATAACAGCACAAACACCAAATTTAAATTCAAATCTAAAAGTAACGTATAAGCAAATCACTATCATAGCCAAACCTATAGCGATTAAAGCCTTATAGCGCAGCTCTTTTCCAACAGCAGGCCCGATTTCTTCTACGCGCATTATTTGCGTCTGATTGTCTTTAAAATTCTCATTAATTGCCTGGGTTATCTTTGATGATTCCTGCCCTTCAGTTCTTATAATAATATCATTATCTTCTCCAAAGGTCTGAATAGTGGCTTTTTCTAGGTTAACACTCTTTAAAGCATTTCTAACCTGGTTTATATCAGGAGCTTTTTCAAATTGAATTTGTTGAATAGTTCCTCCGGTAAAATCAATACCAAAATTCTCAGCCCCTCTTTGAGCAAAAGCTACTAACCCGGCAATTATCACAATAAGTGAAACCGTATAAGCTATTTTTCTTTTTCCCATAACATCAAACTTTGAATCTTTCAATAAGTCCAACATTGGAAGCTTCTTAAGAATCCTGGTTTTTATGGTGAGGAAATCAAAGATAAGCCGGGTAACAACTAGTGCTGTAAACATACTGGCAGAAATACCAATCATTAATGTTAAACCAAAGCCCTTTATGGGTCCGGTTCCAATTTGATAAAGGATAAACGCGGTAAGGAGTGTTGTCAGGTTAGCATCGAAAATGGTAGAAAACGCTTTATGATAACCGGCCTGAATTGCGGGTCGAATACTTTTGCCTACTTTTAACTCCTCTCGAATTCTCTCAAAAATTAGTACATTAGCATCAACTGCCATACCGATTGTTAGAATAATACCCGCAATGCCCGGCAAGGTTAAGGTAGCATCCCTAAAAGAGAGAGCTCCCATTATAATAACAATATTTAAGCACAGCGCGAAATTAGCAATTAAACCTGCAAATAAATAATATACAGCCATAAAGACTAAAACCATTAAGCAGCCAAAAACAGCAGCTGTGACGCCTTTTTTTATTGAATCTTGCCCCAATGAAGGACCAATTGTATTTTCCAACTCAATAATAATCGGTGCCGGTAGAGATCCCGCCCTTAAGATCAAGGAAAGGTCTTCCACCTCTGTTTTAGTAAAATTACCTTCAATGATTGGATTCGCATCAACTTCTACCTTCATTAAAGGAGCTGAATAAACTACATCATCTAAAACAATAGCTAGTCTGCTAATGGTACTATTTTCTTTATATCTCTTAGCTGCTTGAGCTGTCAACTGCCTTACTTTCTTTCTGCCCTTAGCATCAAAATCCAATGAAACATGATATTTTTTAAACTGATCTCTATCCCAGCTGGCAGTAATTAATGATTCTCCTGTAATCTCAGGTGTTATCTTTAATAAATATAGCTGTCTAAAGGTTTCATCCTGCACATTCATCTCGCGGGAAATTAAAAATTTATAGCCTTTGGGAACCAGAGAAGCCGTTTTCGGAGCACTTAATATTTCTCTTATTTCTTCTTTGTCTTCTTCAGAAAATATAACTGATTTAAAGATTACCCCTTCTCTAGTTTGATCTTCTTTTATTTCAACTTTTTTAAGTATCTTTGTCTCTTTATCCAAAGCATTAAGAGCTTGTTCAGTCTTCTGCCATGGCGCGACTACATTGAATTCCAAAAGCGCGGTTCTTCCAATTAAGTCAACCGCTCTCTGCCTGTCTTCTATGCCTGGCAATTCAACTATAATACGGTTTTTACCTTTAAGTTGAATAGAAGGTTCAGCCACTCCAAACTGATCAACCCTGTTTCTGATTATTTCAAGAGCTCTTCTGACAGCACCGCTTTTAGCATCACTGGGAAGCTCATCAGTATCTACCTTAAGCACTAAATGCATACCGCCTTGTAAATCCAAGCCGAGATTAATCCTCTCTTGAGGCGGATACATCAGCCAGAGGCAGCTTGCAATAACTGCTATAACTATTATGACTTTCCATTTAAAGTTAGCAACCACGTTGATCCTCCTTAATGAGTCCGCCTAAGGCGGACGAATTAACTCCGAAGCTTAAAGATAAATTATCGCAGAGAATTTACCTTTGTTTAAGCCAGCGGTTTATTGATTTTCTGTATTTTTTTTCTTACCCAATATAAAACTTTTACCAATTTCAATTCTAGTAGCAGCATCTATTCTTAAAGTAAACGTATCAAGTTTTACGTTAACAATCGTTCCATAAATGCCTCCCTGAGTAATCACTTCATCATTTTTCTTTAAACTCTGGAGCATTTCTGTATGCTTTCGCTGTTGGGCTTTCTGCGGACGAATCATAAGAAAATAAATTACCCCTACAATGGCAACGAACGGCAACAAAGCAAACAAAGGGTTCTGCGCTTCCGCCTCAACCCCAGCTTGCGGTGCTGTTCCAGCCGCGTAAGCTATAGTAGCTAATAAATTCATCTTTTTCTCCTTATCGTTTATAATTTTATGTTTATTATCTATTCTTGCTATTATAAGCCTTTTTAAAGCTTTTTTCAAACTTTTCAAACTGATTATTTTCAATGGCTTGACGCACCTTCAGAGTAAACTCCTGATAGAAATATGTATTATGGTATGATACCAGCCTGGGACCTAAAATTTCACTCGTATTAAACAAGTGTCTTAAATACGCTCGGCTGTAGTTTTTACAAACAAAACAACCGCAATTTTTATCCAAGGACTTATTCTCCTCCTTATAAGCTCCGTTTCGCACAACAACTTTTCCTCTTGAGGTTAAAGCAGTTCCGTTTCTGCCATACCTGGTGGGCATTACACAGTCAAACATATCTACTCCGCTCTTAATAGCTTCTAATATATCCAAAGGTGTTCCCAAACCCATAAAATACCTGGGTTTATCTTTGGGTAAATTATCAAGCGTTGTCTTTAAAATATCATGGCTCAACTTGGTAGGCTCGCCCACCATTAGGCCGCCGATGGAATATCCGTCAAAATCCAGGTTAACTAATTCCTGGGCGGCTTTTTTTCTTAACTCAGGAAAAGTTGCTCCTTGGACTATTCCAAAAAGGAACTGTTGATACTTGCCTGTTTTTTGCCTTTTTTTAAACTCTTTCTTAGAGCGCTTGGCCCAAACGGTTGTCCTCTCTAATGAAACCTCAGCATAATCGCGACTGACTGGATAATGAGCACAAACATCTAAAGGCATAATAATATCCGCGCCTAAATCAGATTCTATCTCGATTACTTTCTCCGGAGTAAGCATATGATAAGAACCATCAATATGAGATTGGAACCTAACTCCTTCATCGCTAACTTTTTTTAACCCAGCTAAACTAAAAACCTGATACCCTCCCGAATCAGTAAGTATAGGTTTATGCCAATTCATGAATTTATGCAAACCACCTAATTTTTTTATTATTCTAGTGCCCGGTCTGAGATATAAATGATAAGCATTGGCTAAAAGTATTTCCGCCTTAGCACTTAGAATATCCTCACTGGATAATGTTTTTACTGTTGCTTGCGTCCCAACCGGCATAAAACACGGTGTATTTACTATCCCCGCTTCAGTTTTCAACCTGCCTCTTCTGGCATTTGATTTTAAACACTGATTTTTTATTTTAAAGAATGACTTTATCATATATATAACGTATAATTTACATATAAGCGGTTAAGTTATACTTTATAAAATTAGCATCGCGTCACCATAACTATAAAAGCGATACTTTCTTTTAATAGCCTGCCTGTATGCTTCCATCAACAACCCATGGCCTTCTTCAGCGGATATATTATCAACATCACCTATAAAAGCGCTGACTAACATCAATAAAGAACTATTTGGTAAATGAAAATTAGTTAGTAAAACATCAGTTGCCCTAAATTTATATGGTGGGTATATAAATAAATCTGTTTCGCGCGCCTGCTGTTGCAAAATACCTTTATCAGAAGCAGACTCCATAGCTCGGCAACTCGTGGTACCTACAGCAATTATTTTCCCTTCATTTTTCCTTATTTTATTAAGCGTATTCACTGTTTGCTTATTAAGAGAAAAATACTCTTTATGCAATCTATTTTTCTCTAAATCCTCCTGAGTAACGGGTTTAAATGTACCATAGCTAACATGTAAAGTCAATTGGCAGATTTTAGCACCTTTGCGTTTAATTCTCTGGAGATATCTTTCATCAAAGTGCAATCCAGCCGTCGGAGCAGCAACAGCCCCTTTCTTATTAGCATAAACAGTTTGATATCTTAATTTATCAGACGCTATGGGCAATCTTTTTATGTAGGGTGGAAGCGGGACTGACCCTTCTTTTTCAAGCATTTTATCCAATCCGCTTATCCCCTTAAACTTAATTACCTTCAGAGGTGAAATATCCTCTATAACTCGTGCTTTAATTAAACTTTTGGGAAATTTTATATAATCTCCCGCCCTGGCTCTCTTGGACGGCTTAACTAAAACTTTATAAGTATAAGGTGCTATTTTTCTTTCAATAAAAACTTCTAGCTTCGCGCCTGTTTTTTCTCTTATAGCTTTAAGCCGAGCTGGAATAACATAGGTGTTATTTACAACCAGAGCATCATCTTTCTTGATATACTTAATAAAATCAATAAAAGCCTTATGCTCAATAGTTCTCTTATCACGGTTAATAACTAGAAGCTTTGACTGGGTTCTCTTTTTTGCCGGATGCTGAGCAATTAATTCCTGCGGCAATTCATAATTAAAATCATTGAGCGTAAGTACCATTATCCCATATATCCATTATATTATTTTCCGGATAATAAAAATCCAGTATTTCATCCGCCTTAAAGCCTTCTCGAGACATACCGTAAGCTCCCCACTGGCAAAGCCCCACACCATGACCCCAACCCCTACCTTCAAAATAGAGAAATTCATCGTATAGTCTGACAGTAAAGTTGGTCGATTTAATCAATGTCGGACTTATCATTATCCTAAACTTATTAGAAGATATCTCAAGAGTACCTTGAGTTGTTTTAATAATAATATTAGTTATCCTGCCTGAAGCATCATAAGCAGCCGGCTCAAAAGACGTAATTTTACCACATTTATAACCATTTTCTAATAATTTTTTTCTTACAAGCCAAATTGACACCTTTCTTGACCAATTAAAGTGAGGCGAACACGCGCAGTATGCGCAAGGCCTGCCTTTTAAAACAAGAAGGTTTGTCTTCCACAGCTTATCGGCATCTTCAGTATGACTGCCGCAGCAAGCATGAAAGTAAGCAGGAAACATCTTTCCATTATAAGTCATAACCTGTCCATAAGTTTTTATTACAGCTTTATTGGTTCGGTACTTTTCGCTGGTAGCTCCTCCATACACCTGAGAATAGGTTGTATTAGTTAAATCATACTCTTTATCTTTATTGACCTGATGTTGATATAAAGCAAAAGTTCTTGAAGCAATAGCTTGAGCCTTTAAAGCCTCCAAAGGCCAGAGATGAGAAACTTCATGATATAAAACACCGCATAAATACTCCTCAATGTCGACATGATTAACCAAAAGCAAAGTTTCACTAGGTTTTCCTATAATATCCATTACGCCTCTAAACTTACGTTTATTAATTATAATGGCCGCATCAGAAGCGGTCTCTATGCGAATACCTACTATGTCCAACCTCTTCTCGCCTAACTCTATACCATTTTTACCAACCTTTACCTTAGCTCTTAAGTTTTTGCCCTCTTTAATCAGGTTTTCTGAATTTAAAGAGTATATGCGGTATCGGCCTTTTAGTTGCAAATCAACCGCGTCTTTTTTCTGAACCACCGCTACTCTGATATATTTCTTTGGCCCTCGAGGACTTTGCGCCATAGCTAATACCGGAGATGAATTGGCAATTACTATAAATAATAAACTTATTGTAATTAAAAAATATTTTCTTATTTTATTAGGCATATAATTAAAAAATTATACTTAAGATTAAACTAATTAATAAGCGCACGGATTATATTACTCATTTTTTTTCCTATATTGCTTTAGATATCTGGCTCTCTCGGAATATAAACACCCACAGTATTTCTGTAAATACATACCCAATTTCTTGGCTTTATCATGAGCTTGCTTAAACCCTCTGGAAAAATTATGATAATAAAAAGTTATTCCTTGTTTCTTGGCGATGTTCTCCCCTATCTCCTTTATAGCTATTTGATCTTGAAAGGGGCTAACTAAAAGTGTGGTTGTAAACGCATTAAGGCCTAGCTCCTTGGCTTTTAAGGCTGTTCTCTCGAGGCGCATTTGCCAACATAAGTGACAGCGTTCGGGTTCATCAGTTTTATCTTTAATTTTTGAAAAAAAATCCTCTAAACTATAACCCTCTTCAACAACTAATCCAAAATTGTTCACTTCTGTATAATCTTTTAGTGATTTTAATCTCTCTTTATATTCACTGTAAGGATGGATATTGGGATTATAAAAATAATTTACAACTTTAAAACCTACATCGGTAAGATATTGGTATGGATAAATCAGACAAGGCGCACAGCAGACGTGTAATAATACATTTTTCATAAAACTTAAAACAGTTCTTTTTGGTGATCACTTTTAAGCTCAATACTAAAATGCTTGAAGGCTTCTTCTGTCGCTTGCCTGCCCCGTGGGGTCCTTTTTAAAAATCCAATTTTCAAAAGAAAGGGTTCTACCACATCAGCAACAATATCTTTTTCTTCATTTAGTGTAGCAGCCAACGAGTCTATCCCTACAGGACCTCCTTTATAAGTTTTAATAACTGTCTCAAGCACTTTTCTATCTAAACTATTAAGTCCTTTATCGTCCACACCATGCATGCTTAAGGCTTTATCAGCAGTATCTTTGTTAATCGACCCATCACCTTTAACTTCAGCAAAATCCCTTACCCTTCTTAATAGGCGGTTAGCCACTCGGGGAGTCCCTCGAGCCCGCCCAGCTATTTCAGCTGCACCGCCGTCATCAATTGGAACACTTAGAATACTAGCCGACCTTTTAATAATTGTAATTAAATCTTCAGGCCTATAGAAATCGAGATGAAAAAAAAGGCCAAATCTGGTTCTTAAAGGTGCTGTAAGTAACCCTGCCCTGGTAGTCGCCCCTATAAAAGTAAAAGGTTTGATATTAAAATTTATTGTCTTAGCATACGGCCCTTTATCAATTATAAAATCTATCTGAAAGTTTTCCATAGCAGGATACATAAATTCTTCAACATTTTTTGACAAACGGTGAATTTCATCAATAAAAAAAATGTCTTTCTCTTCCAGATTAGTTAAAATCCCTATTAAATCACCGGCCCTATCTACTGCCGGGCCACTGGTGCAGGTAATTTTTGAATTAATCTCATGAGCAATTATATGCGCTAGAGTTGTTTTGCCTAAGCCGGGAGGACCTGAAAAAAAGATATGTTCCATAGGTTCATTTCTTTTTCTGGCCGCCTCAATGGATATTTTAAGATTCTCAACTATCTTTTTTTGACCAACAAAATCAGACAAGCTCTTTGGTCTTAAAGATAGATTAACAACCAAATCCTCATCTGTCTCTTGGTTCTTTAGAAGTTCATAACCTTCTATCCCTTGCTTATTTTCTCCGGCCATAAATTACCACTTTAACTCTTTTTCGATTTTTGTTTATAAATCTCATTTAAAATATCTTCAACACTCTTCAAATTATGATTATTTACAAAAGCATCATAGAGCATTTTTTCAGCTTCTTGTTTTTTATATTGTAATTGTGTAAGAACTTGCAGAGCTTCTCTTTGTATATCGGAATTAATTTCTCTTTTGAGAGTTTTTTCACCAACATCTTTAATGAGGCCGAACTTACCAACTCTTCCTTGCAACTTGGCAATTACTTCCCGAGCCCGCCTAGCGCCTATGCCAGGTAATGATTTTAAAACCGCTTCATTATCCGAATCAATAGCATCAGCTATAATAGGTATAGGCAGAGATAAAGCCTTGACAGCCGCTTTAGGGCCTATGCCGGAAACGCTGATAAACTGAACGAAAAACTCCCGCTCAATTTCATTAGAAAAACCTATTAATATAGGAATTGACCTGGAAGGTTCAACCTGATGATAAAAGTAGGTTACTAACTCGAGGGGTTCTTTTGAATCAAGGGATAAGTTTAAGGAGTCCATAATAGCAGTCGGTATAAGCACCTCATATGTTATACCTCCACTTGCTTCCAATAAAATACTATTATCTTTAATTTCTTTAAGGCTTCCGCGTATTCTGGATATCATTTAACTCCCCCTCTATCAAGATAGGTATGAGTTATAGCTATAGCCAAAGCATCTGACGCATCAAATGACTTTGGCACTTCTTTAAGTTTGAGAATATTTCGAACCATACTTTGAACCTGATATTTTTGAGCATCACCTCTACCGGTAATGGCTTTTTTTACCCTTTTAGCAGCGTAACTTCCTATCGGTAAAGAAAATTGGGCAGCCGCTAAACAAACTATCCCTCTGGCATAACCCAGCGAAATAGCCGTTGCAGGATACTTAGTATGAGTAAAAACTTCTTCCAATGCAAGTATCTCGGGTTTGTATTTCTTGATAATCTCCACTAAGCCCGAATATATCCTATTTAATCTATTTTCAACCAAATCTTTATTAGATGTCCTGATAACACCGGCTCTTACTAATCGCAGGCCTTCTTTTGACTTCTCTATAACTCCAAAGCCGGTTATATTCAATCCCGGATCAACACCTATTATACGCATAAGTTCTCTTAGATATGCTTTTGTAGTATTTCTTCAGGAATATCAAAATTCGCGTACACATGAGCTACGTCATCATGATCATCTAAAGCATCAATAAGGTTTAAAATTTGATCTGCCTGAGATCCATCAACTTTAATATACGATGAGGGTATCATAGTTAACTCATCAGATTCTATTTTTATGTTATTATCAGTTAAAACTTTCTTTACAATTTCATATTTCTTAGGTTCAACTGTAATTTCGAAGCTATCGTCTTCTTGTTTTAAATCTTCGGCGCCGGCATCTAAAACTATAGCCATAAGAGTGTCTTCATCCGCATCTTTAGTATTTACCAATATAATACCTTTTTTAGTAAACTGCCAAGCCACAGAACCCGAACCGGCCATGTTACCGTTTAGTTTAGTAAATATTCTCCTCATCTCCGCTGAGGTTCTATTTTTGTTATCGGTGGCCGCCTCTACTAAAACCGCTACACCTCCTGGAGCATAGCCCTCATAAACCACATCTTCATAAGTAACACCGGGCAATTCACCCGTACCTCTCAAAACCGCTTTATTAAGGTTGTCCGCGGGAACATTGGCTTCTTTAGCTTTACTAATAGCTTGCCTTAAGCGTGGATTGGTATCTATATCGCCGCCGCCTTCACGTGTGGCTATAGTAACTTCTTTTATCAATTTAGAAAATAATTTACCCCTTTTAGCATCATTAGCAGCCTTTTTATGCTTGATACCCGCCCATTTAGAATGTCCAGACATAAAAAACCTCCTGTATATGGGGCTGATTATAACATATACAGAAGGTCTTTGTAAAGTATTCTGTTTTTAGGAAAAGCTAACATTCAAGCTCACCTGCTGGTAGTCGACGCCGAAAGGCGGCGGGTAACAATCAGGTGTAGTGCGTTGTTAGGAGTTTTTAATCGATTATTGAAAACTCCAAAAATGGTTTCGATATTTTTTTAATTATATCTTCCGGGCTTTGATGAAGCTTATCTCCCTCGTTCCCAACCAGTTTAAATTCAACATCAACTTTTATATAAGGACATCCTCGATATGCGTATCTTCGCCATGTACGCGTGCTTATCCCGCCTTCTTCAGTGAATATTTCTAGTAAATTCGCACGTGTCATACCAAGCTTTATTGTATTTCTGTCATTGATAATCTTCTGTATTTTCTGAGTTAAATTTTTATCATATTTAATATCCTCTGCATAAATAAGAGATGATGTTATCAAAAATATACTTATGATAATCAGCCCAATTAAATTATTTTTATTTTTCATTTTTTCTCCTAATAATTAATATACGAACTTCGTAAAATACCGCAATTGTTCCGCCGCGGAGGTGGAACAATATGAGTTTTGATTACCTTAAATAAAAAATCTCCCACCTGTTAAGGTAGGAGATTTTACTTGCTTTAAGTATTTGTATTAAATTTAAGCTGCTACCTTCTCCTGCTCATATTTCTCAATAATTGACTGGGCAATTTTACCGGGAACTTGTTCATAATGACCGAATTTCATGCTATATGAACCTTTTCCCTGGGTCATAGAACGCAATTCTGAAGCATATTTAAACATTTCAGCTAAGGGTACTTGAGCCTTTACGGTTTCCATGCCGGCCATAGCTTCCATACCCATTATTCTACCGCGTCTTGAACTCAAATCACCGCTAATCTGACCCATGTACTCTTCCGGTACTGTGATATCAACTTCCATTACCGGTTCTAATAATACGGGTTTAGCCTCGGCTGCCGCCTTCTTCAGGGCCATGCCCCCGGCAATCTGAAAAGCCATATCAGATGAGTCAACCGCGTGATAAGAACCATCATATACTGTAACTTTTATGCCTGACATAGGACAACCACCAACAACACCCCGTTCCATGGTTTTCTTTATACCCTTCTCAACCGCCGGAACATAGTTTCTTGGAATTGCCCCACCAACAATGGCATTTACAAATTCAAAACCTTCACCGCCTTCAAGAGGTTCTATATCAATCCAACAGTCACCGTACTGGCCGCGCCCGCCTGACTGTTTTTTATATTTACCCTGAGCTTTAGCTTTAGAAGTAATTGTACTTTTGTAAGCTACTTTCGGAGTTCCAATTTCAACATCGACACCAAAGTTATCTTTTAGTTTAGCTATCATTATCTCTAAATGTAGATTGCCCATACCTGAAATAATTTCTTCTCTGGTCTGTTCATTGCGGCTAATTTTAAATGTAGGATCTTCTACGACTAGTTTGTGTAAAGCCTGAGAAATTTTATCCTCATCAGATCGTGTTTTAGGTTTTATTGAGAAAGAAATAACCGGCTCCGGGAAAGATATCGCTTTAAATTTTATAGGAGCTTTTTCATCACATAGTGAATCAGATGTTGAAGTATCTTTTAATTTAGCTACAGCTACAATATCACCTTCAATAGCTTCGCTGATTTGTTCCTGCTCTTTACCATTTAATTTATAGAGATGTCCAATTCTCTCCTTATTACCGGTAGAAATATTATAAAAACCTGTGTCTGCCTTTAAACTTCCTAAATAGACTCTTAAGATTGTCAACTGACCAACATAAGGGTCAGATATAGTCTTAAAAGCCTGAGCCGCGAAAGGCCCGTCTTTTTTTCTTTCTAACTTAATTTCTTCTTCAGGATTATCAGGATTAATCGAGCTCACCGGCCCCATTACATCTGAAGCAGGCATAAAATCACTGATCGTATTCAGTAACTTATCAACTCCGATATTTTTTGCGCTTGAGCCGCATAAAACCGGAACAGCTTTACCGGATAAAATAGCTTTACCTAAAGCCTTAGTTATTTC
>DAOVJY010000002.1 GCA_030632085.1 Candidatus Omnitrophota bacterium | reverse complement strand
AGTTTCGGACCAGAAAGCCGCCTTCGCCACTGGTGTTCTTTCCGATATCTACAGATTTCACCCTTACACCGGAAATTCCGCTTTCCTCTTCCAAACTCAATTCTAGCAGTTTCAGAGGCAGTTCCAAGGTTGAGCCTTGGAATTTCACCCCTGACTTACTAAAACGCCTACACGCTCTTTACACCCAGTAATTCCGAACAACGCTCGCCACCTCCGTATTACCGCGGCTGCTGGCACGGAGTTGGCCGTGGCTTCCTCTCGAGGTACCGTCAAACCTTAAAACTATTTGAATTAAGGCTGTTCTTCCCTCGTGACAGCAGTTTACAATCCGAAGACCTTCATCCTGCACGCGGCGTCGCATGGTCAGACTTTCGTCCATTGCCAAAGATTCTCGACTGCAGCCTCCCGTAGGAGTCTGGGCAGTGTCTCAGTCCCAGTGTGGCTGACCATCCTCTCAGACCAGCTACCCGTCAAATGCCTTGGTAAGCTTTTACCTTACCAACAAGCTGATAGGACGCGAGCTCATCCACAAGTGATAGCGTTCAAAGAACTAAGCCATCTTTTACCACATACGGATATCCGTTCGTGGTCTTATTCAGTATTAGCCCACCTTTCGGTGAGTTATCCTGAGCTTGAGGGCAAATTACTCACGCGTTACTCACCCTTGCGCCACTCTCACCCCGATAAAATACCCGAAAGTATTTTAAAATGGGGATCCCGTTCGACTTGCATGCCTAATCCACGCCGCCAGCGTTCGTTCTGAGCCAGGATCAAACTCTCATGTTTGAAAACATTATCCCGATAAATCGGGATTGTATCCTGAACTAATGGAAACCCTCACAACATATGAGGTTTACTACTTGGCTATTTATTTTCAAAGACCAAAAAAGGCATCTGAAGATGCCTTTTGTATATATCAAAAAAGGTTTTTCAGACTAAAAAAATCACCAAAATGTTTTAAAATTTATCCTCAATAAAACCTCCGCTTTTTAAGTCTTACGGCTTTGCAGTGTCAGAGAATTTTAATGTTAACACATTAACTATTTACTGTCAAGGTAAATACATCAGAAATAATAAACTCTTAAAAGATTATTAAGAGCGATTTTAGATTACATCTAAAATCACCTATTGTCAAGATTTTTCTTACTTAATTTTTACATAAAAAACATGCCGTTTGCCGGATTGCAAAAGAAACTCTTTCTTATCTTTAGAAACCTCAAGGTTAACATCTTTAACTGCTTCTCCGTTTAATTTCACGGCTCCCTGAGATATGGCTCTTCTGGCATCAGATGTACTTGCCGCCGCGTTAATAAGCTTCATCAAACTACAAATCCATATTTTGCTTTCTTTAAATTCCGAAGCTTTTACTACGACTTTTTTGGCTATCTTTTTCAGGACTTCAATTGTCTCTTTCTTGGATAAATTGTTTGTCCGCAATTTTTTCCCATGCTTAATATTAAAAATTTCTTTGGCCTTTTTTGCAACTGATTTACTGTGATATATAGATGCAATTTCCAACGCCAGTTCTTCTTTTAATTCTTTGGGTTTACCTTCAAGCTTTTTAATAACTTCCTTTATTTCATTTTCTGTTAATTTGGTGCATAAGAGAAAATAATTATAGACCTGTTCATCTGTTATGCTCATAACTTTGGCAAACATGCTTTCAGCCGATTCAGTAATACCAATATAATTATCCAGGCTTTTACTCATCTTTTCTTTGGTGCCCATGCCTTCTAAAATAGGCATCATAATGATAACCTGGGGCTCCTGCCCATAAGCCTCCTGAAACGCGCGGCCAACAAGGCAATTAAACCTTTGATCCGTACCGCAAATTTCAACATCAGACTTTAAAACAACGGAATCATAACCCTGAATCAAAGGATACAAAAATTCATGAAGGCCAATAGCCTGATTGGTTTTGTATCTTTTTTCGAAGTCGTTCCTTTCAAGAAGTTGAGCTACAGTATAATGAGATGCTAATTTTATAACTTCAGAAAAATTCATTTTGTCGCACCAGGAACTGTTATAAACTACTTCTGTTTTTTTGGGATCTAATATTTTAAATATTTGTTCCTTTAAAACCTTAGCATTTTTCTCCACCTGATCTCTGGTTAAAGATTTTCTTGTTTTTAAACAACCGCTGGGATCACCTATCATACCTGTAAAATCCCCTATTAAGAAAACTGCTTCGTGACCCAAATCCTGAAATTGACGAAGCTTATTTAAAGGTACAGCCGTCCCCAAATGAATATCGGAAGCAGAGGCGTCAACGCCTAATTTAATCTTCAGAGGCCTTTTCTCTTTTTTGGCTAGTTTTAGTTTTGCAGCTAATTCTTTCTTTGAAATGATGTCACTTACACCCTTCAAAAAATGCTCAACCTGCGTATCTATGTCTTTTAACTGATTCATACTTATCTATTCTCCCGTGTAATGAATATATTTAGTGTAGCATTTGCGTATAGCCAAGTCAATTATTTATTGACAATTATTATATTTGTATGCAAAAATTAACCTATGAAAGAAAAGGACAGTCTTCATGAAAATAAAGCTCTAGAAATGGTTGTTAATCATATGGCCTTAGCCGCCAGAACGGCTCCAAAAACAAAAGGCATTGATAATATTGAAATTCACATATTAAAAAAGCAACAGGTAAAAAGTTTGGCTAAAGAAATGGAGAAAATTTCTAAAATTCAAAATCGACCTGGATTTTATCGGGATGCTCAAAGCTTAAAAGTAAGCTCTTTTTTGATATTAATTGGGGTAAAGTCTAATCCAGCTAATATTGACTATTGTGGTTTTTGTGGCTGTAAAAACTGCGCTGAACTCTTAAAAAAAAGGGTATTTGTTCATACAATTCAATTGACTTAGGCATAGCTACTGGTTCAGCAGTCGCTACAGCTTCTATGTTTCATGCGGATAACAGGGTAATGTACTCAGTCGGAAAAACTGCTATAAAAAAAGGCTTATTTAAAGATAAATCTATTAAACAAGCCTTAGGAATTCCGTTAAGCGCCTCAGGTAAAAATATTTTTTTTGATAGAAAATAACCTTTTCCTTAAGATACTGCTTTAACGCTTAAGCCAATCTTTCTTTCACTATCATCTAATTTAATTACCCGAACTTTTATTTCATCTCCAGGTTTATATATTTCGGTTAATTCACCAGATGGTTTATTTTCCAGTTCGCTTACATGAACTAAACCTTCAATATCCGGTTCCAGTTCAACAAAAATTCCAAAATTCATAACTTTACTTATTTTTCCATCAATAATAAGTCCGGTTGCATACTTTTCATTTATAGCTGGCCATGGATCCGGAGTTAACTGTTTAATTCCCAAAGATATCTTATGTGTATTGGGGTCCACGGACATAATCACAGCTTCAATTTTATCACCCTTCTTGATTACTTCTTCTGGATGATTAATCTTTTTAGTCCACGACATATCTGATACATGAATCAAGCCTTCTATGCCATCCTCAAGTTCCACAAAAGCACCGTAATTAGTCAAATGCCTAACTTTACCTTTTACTTTTGAACCTTCTGTATATTTCTTAGCTATGTCTTCCCAGGGATTACTTTCAACTTGTTTTAATCCTAGAGATATCTTTTTGTTGTCCTTATCAATATTCAAAACTATAACCTCTGCAACATCACCAATGGCCAGCATCTCTGAAGGATCGGTTACTCTTTTCGTCCAAGAAAACTCAGATATGTGAATTAAGCCTTCTATTCCCTTCTCAAGCTCGACAAAAGCACCATAATTAACCAAGTTGACAACTTTACCCTTAACTTTTGAATTTACCGGATATTTATTCTCAACATCTTGCCATGGATTGACAGTCTTCTGTTTCAAGCCTAATGAAACTCGTTTATTAGTCTTATCAAAATCAAGAATAACTACTTCAACCTCATCACCAATGGCCAGCATCTCTGAAGGATGACTAATCCTTCCCCAACTCATATCAGTTATATGAAGTAATCCATCTAAACCGCCCAAATCAATAAAAGCACCAAAATCGGTGATATTTTTTACTATACCTTTTCTTAATTGACCTTTCTCAATTTCGGCCAGAAGCTTATCTCTGCTTTCTGACATTTCCATCTCAACGTAGTCTTTGCGAGAAACAACAATGTTTTTTCTTGGCACATTGATCTTAATGATTTTTAATTTCAAGGATTGGCTAACAAGCTGTCCCAATTCTTTAGGACTTCTAACGCCAGCTAAAGAAGCAGGTAAAAACGCCTGAATACCAATATCAACCATAAGGCCACCTTTTACTTTTCTAGCAATAGTTCCTTCAATAACATCTCCCTCGTTATAATTATTAACGATAGTCTCCCAATTCTTTATCAAATCGGCTTTACTCTTTGAGACTATAACCATGCCTTCGTCGTTCTCTTTATCTTCCAATAAAACGTCTATCTGATCGCCAATTTTGACAGCTGAAGGATCTTTAAACTCACTCAAAGGAAGTATACCTTCTGATTTGTAACCAATATCAACAATAATTTCTTTATCAGTTACATCAATTACTTCTCCACTAATTATACTGCCTTCCTCTAAGTTTTTGAATGACTCATCGTAAATGGCATCAAGGTCAAAATCTTCATTTTCTTCCTCTTGCCTCAAATCTTCGTTTTGTTCTTCCGTGTTTGGGTTTTCATCTACAAACATAAAATATTTCCTCCTTAGAAATAAAGATATTTACTCATAATAGTATAGTGATGTTACTTTGTCAAGCAGAAATACTTCTTTATTAGGTTAATGTAGAGATTTTATAGCTTGCATAACTTGCGAGCTAAATTCTTGATAATCGGGGTGCCCATTTTTACAGACAGGAATCAAAGGATTTCCAAACCTGGCAATAATTTTAGCCGGTTTCAAAGATTTGCCATTGCGGGGCAAAGCTTTCTCAGAACCATCTATATAAACAGGAATAACCACCGCTCTCGATTTAAAAGCAAGCATACCAACACCTGGGTGAGCTTTTTGCAAATCACCATCATAACTTCTAGTCCCCTCCGGAAAAATAACAACTACCTTCCCTCCTCTTAGTAATCTCAAGGATCTTTTAATAGCTGAGATATCATTACCACCTTCTTCCTTAAGAGGAAACGCTCCCAATCTTTTTATAAGCCATCCAAAAAAACGATTTTTAAAAAGGCTTGCTTTGGCCAAAAAATAAACCCTTCGTCTGGTACCAAAACCAGCTATAAGCGGATCTAGATAACTAACATGATTACAAGCAATAATAACCGGACCTTTAGAAGGAATATTCTGGTAATTAATTAGTTCAATTCGACAAAAAACCTTTAGTATTATATAACAAATATGTTTACAAACTGAATATATAATAGCATCAAACATAACTCAAAACCTTTTCAATAACTTCATCGATATTTAAACCAGTTGTATCTAAATAAATTGCATCTTTGGCCTGTTTCAGTGCTCCTACTTTTCTTTGCTTGTCGGATATGTCCCTGATTTTTATGTCCTCGGCTAGATCTTCTTTAGATATATTTTTTCCTTCTGAAATCAATTCTTTATATCGTCTCTCAAGACGCTCTTCAAAAGAAGCATCTAGAAAAAACTTTCTCTGGGCTTTTGGAAAAACAACTGTTGCAATATCTCGCCCCTCTACAACAACCCCCCCTTTTTTACCAAGCGTTCTTTGACGTTCAACCATAATTCCCCTCAACTCGGGAATATTAGCAACATGAACAACATTTCTGGTGACGTGGGGATCTCTAATTTGAGTAGTTACATCATTTGAGTCTAATAGAACTTTTAAAATATTATTTTCAGATTTAAATTTTATATCAGCAGTTTGCGCAAGTTCAACTAATTTCTGAGGATCATCCATGGAAGTTTTAGTTTGCAAAGCCTTAAGAGTTAGGGCTCGATACATAGCTCCTGTATCAACATAAATATAATTTAATCTTTTGGCCACCATGCGGGCTATGGTACTTTTACCAGAGCCAACAGGACCATCAATTGCAATAATATATTTTTTTTTCAATTTTCGATTTGACTGCGCTTTTTACTTGCTTGCGTCAATTTTAATTTTATCTTAGCTTTACATGTATTTTTAAGAGCTTTTTTGAATTCATTCAGCTCTTCAATAAATATATTAATTTTTTTGACTATTTCTTTACTATTAGACGCAAATATTCCCCGCCAAATTATCTCAGATGACTCTGCAATCCGAGTAACATCCTTAAAGCCGCCAGCGGCAAATTTAAGCTCAGACACAGTCACCGCGTTCATTAAAGACACAGCGATAGCATGCGGCAAATGACTTACAGAAGCTATTACCTCATCATGTTTTTTTGGACTTAAGGAAACTACCCGAGCTCCCAGCTCACACCAAAACCGATTGACCTTATTAAGACATTTCTTGTTCGTTTTAGTCGTAGGAGTAACAATTAAAACAGAATCTTTAAATAAATTAGCTGTCGCAAAATCAACTCCTCGCTTTTCCGAACCAGCCATCGGATGTGTACCAACGAAGAATATCTCCTTCGGGAGTATTTGCTCGGCAATTTTAACAACTTCCTGTTTGGTGCTAGCTATATCTGTAACAATACAACCCTTTTTGAGATGAGGACTAATTAATGTAATAATATTTTTCATTTCAGTAACCGGCACAGCCAAAATCACTAAATCAGAATCTTTAACACATTCACCTAAATCAAGAGTTCCTTTATCAATAGCTTTGCTTCTCACAGCCCTTTTAAGCGTAGTTTTACAACTTGTTAAACCAGTAATCTCACCTGCTAGTTTACTTTTTTTAACTGCTAATCCGATTGAGCCACCTATAAGACCCACGCCGACAATACTAATTTTTTTAAAAATAAACTTTCTCACATTAATCGCCCAACTGCTTCTGCTACTTTTTTAGTCATATTCATTAATTCTTCAAACTTTTCCGGTTTCAAAGATTGAGAACCATCAGAAAGCGCTTCTTCAGGATTTGTGTGAACTTCAATCATCAAGCCATCGCAACCCGCTGCAATAGCCGCCATAGACATAGGCGCCACCAAGTCCCACTTGCCGGTAGCATGCGATGGATCGACAATTACAGGTAAATGGCTAAGCTGTTTAATAACTGCCACCGCGCTTAAATCAAGTGTATTCCTTGTGGCATCTTCAAATGTTCTTATTCCCCTCTCACAAAGAATCACATTCATATTTCCTTCCGAGAGAATATATTCCGCTGACATCAACAAATCTTTTATCGTTGCACTCATACCTCGCTTTAAAACAACCGGTTTTTTAGTTTTACCTACTTCCTTTAGTAAATCAAAATTCTGCATGTTTCTAGCGCCTATTTGAAAAGCATCAGCGTATTTATCTACCAAAGCTATCTGTCTTGGATCCATGACTTCAGTTACTACGGGGAGACCCTCTTTGGAGCCAACTTTTTTTAGGTATTTCAAACCCTCTTCACCTAAACCTTGAAAACTGTATGGCGAAGTTCTGGGCTTAAAAGCACCGCCCCTTAAAATCTTCGCTCCTGCTTTTTTTATCAGGTGTCCAACTTCACTTAATAATTCCGCACTTTCAACAGAACAAGGCCCAGCCATAACAACGATAGATTTACCACCTACTTGCACATCTTTAATGCTAACAACGCTGGACTCCCTCTTGAAATCTCGAGAAGCAAGCTTATATGGCTTTAAAACAGCCATTACTTTTTCTACGCCTTCAATTGCCTCGAGAGGCGTTGCGCGAAGTTTATCCTCTTCGCCAATAACTCCAATAAGACTTCTTTCAACACCTCGAGAAAGAATCGGTTTGAGGCCAAGTTTTTTTATGCGTTCCTCTATATGCTGAATTTGCTTTTCAGTTATATCCGGTTTTAATACAATAATCACTATTCAATCTCCCTTGATCACTTTTTTTAAACTCTCAATAAACTTCTTGTTTTCCTCTTCTGTGCCAACTGTAACTCTTATCCAATTATTTAATTTATATGAAATCATACTTCTGACGATAATACCCTTCTTCAGCAATCTCTTGAAAAACTCATTGGCATTTTGCTTAACATTTATAAGAATAAAATTAGTAGCACTCGGAACATAATCAAGCTCCAGTTCATTTAATTCATTATAAATATATATTTTGCCTGCTTCAGTTATTTCTATTGTTCTATCAAGAAAATTTTTATCATCTAAAGCGGCTTCACCAGCAACCTGCGCCAGCATATTTACATTAAAAGGCTGCCTGGCTTTATTCATCCCTTGAATAATATCCTTATTAGCTATACCATAACCCAACCTTAACCCGCTTAAACCATATGCTTTGGAAAATGTTCTACAAATAATAACGTTGGGTTTACTTAAATATTTAAGACTTTTTGGATATTCTGCAATATTTCTAGCAAACTCACAATAAGCCTCATCAAGAAAAATAATGATATCTTCGGTAACCCTATCAATAAAACTATTTAATTTATCTTTTTCAATATAAGTCCCTACAGGGTTATTGGGATTAGAGAGGAAGATAATTTTTGTTTTCTCGTTTATTGCTTCATAAATTTTATCCAGGTCGCAGTAAAAATTATCAAGAGGAACTTCGATTACTTTTCCGGCCTCTTGCAACGTCGCTAACTTGAATATTAAGAAATCGGGGCTAGATGTAATAACCTGCTCATGTTCATATAAAAATGTTTTAATTACCAACTCGATAATTTCATTAGAGCCATTACCAATTATAATGTTATCCATATCAACATTAAATCGTTGAGCAATTTTCTTACGAAGCCTATAATTATTACTGTCAGGATACCTATAAACTTCCGCTAAAGATTCCTTCATAGCTTTGAGAGCCAAGGGAGAAACACCTAGTGGATTTTCATTTGATGCCAACTTAATTATTTCCGGTAAACCTAGCTCTCTTTTAATTTCATCTATAGGCTTCCCGGGTTCATAGGGTTTTATACTGTTAATATTATCTCTTACTAATTTTCTCATTTTATTTTTTTAATTCAACTTTTGGGTATGATCCTAATATCTTTAAATACTGGCAATGTTTTGATAACTCATTCAACGCCGCTTTTACTTTTTTATCTTCATGGTGACCTTCAAAATCAATAAAGAAATGGTACTTCCATGCGCCTTTTTTAGAAGGTCGAGACTCAATTTTTGTCAGATTTATTCTATTCTTTTTAAAAGGAGCAAGCATATCGTACAAAACGCCCACCTTATCTTTGACGGAGAATATAATTGATGTCTTATCGCTTCCTGTAAAGGGCACTTCATTTTTACCTATAACTAAAAATCTAGTCACATTACTATAACTATCTTCAATAGAAGAAGCCGCTATCTTAAGATTGTATACTTCGGCTGCTAATTTTGAGGCAATAGCTCCGGAATTTTTTGAAGACTTAGCCATCTTGGCTGCCGCAGTTGTTGAAGAAACATCAATTAATTCAGCTCTTGGCAAATTTCTTTCAAGCCATAATCTGCATTGACCGAAAACTTCAGCTTTAGAATATATTTTAGATATCCTATTTAATGCTACATTTGAAACAAGATTATGACTTATTTCAAATAATATTTCAGAGCATATCTTAAGTTCAGAATTAACAAACATATCCAGGGTGTAAGTAATCGCGCCTTCTGTTGAATTTTCAATAGGAACTACCCCGTAATCAGCGCGCCCCTTCTCAACATCCCTAAAAACATCATTAATATTTTCACATGATAAATATTCTACTGATGAGCCGAATTTACTCAAAGAAGCCAGATGCGTAAATGTGGCTGCCGGACCTAAATATGCCACCTTTATTGTTTTCTCCAAGGCTAATGAGGCCGACATAACTTCTCTATAAATCGCTTTTAATGAACCATCCGGCAATGGCCCTTTATTTTGCTTGAGAATATTTTTATAAACTTCTTTTTCTCTGGCAGGAGCATATATCTTTTTTTTAGCTTTATTCTTTTCCTTGCCGATTTCTAAAGTAAGATCCGCTCGATTATTTAAAATCTTTATTATTTGCTCATCTAATTCATCAATTTCTTTGCGTAGTTTCTTGAGTCCCATCTTTTAACTCCTTTGTGATGTTTTGGCTCTCATCTATATCTACTGCTCCTCCTTGAGAATCAGACATTGGTAGATCGGCATTCAAATTTGTTTCGTCTTTGCCAGCCAACTGTTTTTGTGTAAATTTAATAGCTTCTTCAATTTCAGATTCTACAGCTTCTTGATCTTCCTCGACATTAGGTTTTTCGTATATATTGTTCATTATAGGCCCTTTATCAACTTTATCATTCTCTTCGCCCATTATTTCATCGGCTACTTCTTTAAACTGTTCGATTGGAGGTAAATCATCTAGCGTTTTAAGGCCAAAATATTTAAGAAAAAGATTGCTAGTACTATACAAAAAGGGTCTGCCGATAACTTCTTTTCGCCCTTTTATTTTAATTAATCCCTTCTCAAGTAAACTACGAACTACACCATCTACATTTACTCCTCTTATTTCTTCAACATCAAGTCTTGTCACAGGCTGCTTATAGGCCATTATGGCTAAAGTTTCAAGCGACGGCTTTGAAAGTCGTTCAGTATGTTTATTACTAAAAAGTTTTCTAAGATACTTAGCAAACTTAATCTTAGTCCCAATTTGATACCCGCCCGCAACTTCGTTAATTTCAAAACTTCTCTGAGTCTCCTCATACTCCCGCTTTAAATCATTAATCGCTGCTTTAATTAAGGCAGTATCAACATTATCAAAAACCATCCGCATTTGCTCAACAGACAAAGGTTCTTCGGTTGATATCAGCATAGCTTCAATAACTGCTTTAAGTTCTGAATTTTCCATTGTTATACGTATGTACTCCTCACTTGCGGTTGAATTTGTTGGGTATTTCTCATAATATTAATGGCGCCAAAAGGCTCTTTTTGTATAGCTATTACCTCTTTTAACCTTATGAGTTCCAATATAGCTAAAAAAGTAACTATTATTTCTATTTTATTTTTAGATTTTTTAAACAAATTATCTACCTGAATCTTACTATTTTCAGTCAATGAATGAAGCAACTTATGTATTTTTTCAGAAACGGTAAATTCATCTTTGATAATTTCCCTAAATTTATCCTTAGGAACCCTTTTTAAAACCGTTGAAAAAGCGGCTATTAAATCAAAGACACTAGCTTCAAAATATATCTCACCTGATGAATCAGTATATTTCTTAATTTCTTTCGCAGCTCTGGCAAAAACATCTTTTTGCTTTAATTCTCTTTCCTCTAAATGACTAGCCGCTTCTTTAAATTTCTGATATTCCAATAGTCGCTTTACAAGTTCAGCCCGAGGATCATCCTCTTCTACATCTTCTTCTTCAATGTCTTCCTGCGGCAAAAGCATCTTGGACTTAATATGCATTAACGTTGCCGCCATCACAAGGTATTCTCCTGCAATATTTAAATCCATGTTTCGCATAAGGTCAATATATACAAGATATTGCTTAGTAATAACAGCTATGGGGATATTATATATATCAAGTTCACTTTTTCTTATCAAAAAAAGGAGTAAATCGAGAGGTCCTTCGAATATTTCTAATTTAACTTTATAAGCCATACATTTAACCCTTAAAATAATTGATCTTCATGGCTGAGCGAACTTCTTCAAGTGTGGACACTGCTATTTTTCTCGCTTTTTTCGTGCCTTCAATCAATATCTCATTAACTTTTTGTGGGGCTTCTTCGTAAATTCTTCTTTTCTCTCTTATAGGATTAAGAAATTCATTTAAAGCGGCCGCTAATCTTTTTTTACATTCAACGCATCCCAGTTTACCAGATACACAATCTTTTTTAATTTCAGCAATTATGCCGGTATCTTTATTAAAAGCCTTATGATACATATGTACGGGGCATTTATCAGGATGCCCTTTATCGGTTAATTTTATTTTCATGGGATCTGTAAACATCTTTGAGACTTTAGAAGTTATTTCTTCGCTCGAATCAGAAAGATATATAACATTACCCAAACTCTTGCTCATTTTATTTTGCCCACACGTACCCAATAAGCGGCCTACAGTCCCCACCATAGCTTTAGGCTCAATCAAAACCTTATCATAGAGTCTATTAAACTTCCTAACAATCTCTCTGGTTTGCTCAATTATAGGTAACTGATCCTCACCTACAGGAACTAAGTCCGCCTTAAAAACTGTTATATCAGCTGCCTGTGACACTGGATAGCCCAGGAATCCATACATAACATTTCCTTTTAAATTCAGCACTTTAATTTCTTGTTTTATCGTAGGATTGCGTTCTAAACTTGCAACTGAAGTAAACATAGAAAAATATATAGTCAGCTCGGTTATTTCCGGAATCATAGATTGAACAATGATTGTAGTTACATCAGGATTAATGCCGCAAGCCAGATTATCCATGGCAACTTGCCGCACATCATTAGAAAGCTTTTCAGGATGGTTAAAATTAGTAGTCAAGGCCTGCACATCCGCAATTAAGACATACTCATCATATTCATTTTGAAGTTTTACTCTATTAGATAAAGAACCTACAAAATGACCCAGATGCAATTTTCCTGTAGGCCTATCTCCAGTAAGAATTCTTTTTTTCTTATTCATCTCAGTAGATATGGTAATATTATAAAGTTTTCTTAATTTTTTCTATGCTATAAACTTCAATAAAATCACCATTTTTAATATTATTAAAACTCCTAAACCCAATACCGCACTCAAATCCTTCTTTTACCTCTTTAACATCTTCCTTAAATCTCTTGAGAGAATCTATTGTACCTGTAAATATAATTTCATCATCCCTGACAACCTTTGCTTCCATGCCCCGCTTCACAGCCCCCTTAGAAACCATACAGCCGGCAATCGTGCCCACCTTAGAAACTTTAAATACTTGACGCACTTCCGCCCTACCGACTAATGTTCTTTTAATATGCGGCTCCAGTAAACCTTCCATAGCTGTTCTTATATCAGAAATAGCTTCATAGATAACGCTATAAAGCTTTATTTCTACACTTTTATCTCTAGCAATTTCACTTGTTTTTTGTTCCTTTCCGATACCAAAACCAATAATTATGGACTGTGTTACAATAGCCAACATAACATCGGATTCATTAACATTACCTACACCCTTGTGCACTATGTTAAGTTCAACTTCGGAACTTTGTATTTTATCCAATGAAGCACATAATGCTTCAAGTGAGCCCTGAACATCTGTCTTAACTATTAAATTTAATATTTTTATTTTACCCTTTTGAATTTCTTTGGATAAATCCTCTAAAGTAATAATCCTACCTTTAGGTAATAAATCTTTCTCTCTTTTATGGTGCCTTCTTTTTTCGACAATAGCCTTAGCTTTTCTTTCATCATCTACAGCGTAAAAAACATCTCCGGCTTCAGGTATACCTGATAAACCTAATAATTCCACTGGAGTTGAAGGCCCGGCTTCTTTCAATCGACCGCCATGATCATTAATCATTGCTTTAATGCGGGCATAATGAAGGCCGGTAATAATAATATCCTGAAGTCTCAACGTGCCATCAGCAACCAAAACCGTAGCCATAATACCACTTCCTTTAGTCAATCTCGCCTCGATAACTGTTCCGCTGGCAAACTTATCAGGATATGCTTTGAGCTCCATCATTTCAGACTGAAGCAGAACCATTTCAAGCAGAGCATCTACACCTTCCCCAGTTTTAGCTGAAACGTTAACAGTTATTATCTCACCACCCCAATCCTCCGGAGTTAAATCCATTTCCTGCAACTGTGTTTTGACTTTATCAATGTTAATATTTGGTTTATCAACTTTATTAATAGCCACAATTATCGGAACTTTTGCTGCTTTTGCGTGGTCAATAGCTTCAATGGTCTGGGGCATTATACCATCATCCGCAGCTACAACTAAAATCACTATATCCGTAACATGAGCTCCTCTGGATCTCATGGCAGTAAATGCTTCATGACCGGGAGTATCCAAAAAACAAATTTTATGCTTATTATGAATAACCTCATAGGCACCTATGTGCTGCGTTATTCCGCCAGCCTCACCATCAACAACATTACTTTTTCTTATAGCATCTAATAATAAAGTCTTACCATGGTCAACGTGACCCATCAGAGTAACTACCGGTGCTCTTGATACTGATTTACCTTTATCAGAAGATTCTTTATGAAGTTGTATCAATTCTTCTTCATCAGAAAGTTTTTCCTGAAGTTCTACTTTATAATCCGCAGCTATCTGCTGACAAACATCTTTCTCGAGAGATTGATTTATGTTGGCAAATATATTCTTTTTAATCAAGTGACTGATTAGCTCATTGGTTTTTGTTTGAAGCTTGATTGCTAAATCTTTAACGCTTAACGGAAATATTGCTTCAACAAAACGAACATCTTTCTTTTTCTCTTTTTCTTTTTTTTCTTTTTTCTTCTCAGACATATCTTTCAACTCATGTCTAAGTATTTCCGTCGTTTCATCATCAACGGAGCTCATATGGCCTTTAACTTTTACCTTAAGCTTTTTAAGCTTATCAATAAGCTCTTTACTTGAAAAACCCAATTCCTTAGCTAATTTAAAAACACGTATACCCATAACTTTAACAGATTTCCTTTGCGTTGATTATGATCTTCTCTGCCGTTTTAGCTCCAATCCCCGGTACTTTAACTAAATCACTGGCACTTACTTGGGCAATTTTATCTAAAGTGTCATAGCCTGCTTCAATAAGGGCTTCAGCTGTCTTTTTACCAACACCCTTCAGTTGGCTAATTTCCGATTTGTCAGACTTAACAGATTTCTTATCATCATTTGAAGCTTTTGAAACTTCGCTTGCGCTTTTAATATTCAAACTAACTTCTACTAATCTAGAAGCAAGTCTTACATTTTGACCACGCTTACCTATAGCCAGCGACAGCTGATCATCGTTCACTAAAACCAAAGCACTGCTTTCATTTTCATTAACTTGAATCTCCATTATTTCAGCTGGTGATAAAGCATTTTTAATGAATTCTTTTAAATCAGTGCTGTACTTAACAATATCAACTTTTTCACCATCAAGTTCACTAACTACATTTTTAACTCTGGAGCCGCGAACACCCACGCAAGCTCCCTGGCTATCAACTTTAGAATCGTGAGATAATACAGCTAGTTTTGTTCTTTCACCGGCTTCTCTGGCAATTGCCTTTATTTCCACTATATGTTCATATATTTCCGGAACTTCTAATTCAAATAGTTTTCTTACAAATTCAGGACTAGTTCTTGATAAAATAATTCTCGGCCCTCTATTGCTTTGCTCAACCTCTTCCACATAAGCCCTTATCCTCTGACCCTGTCCATAATTCTCTTTAGACACTTGAAACTTCTTTAAAATAATACCTTCAGCTTTACCGAGATTAACAATCAAGCCACCCTTTTCAAAACGATATATAGTTCCACTTACAATTTCACCAACTTTACCCTTAAATTCATCAAATATAACATTACGCTCAGCTTCACGAATCTTTTGGATAATAACCTGCTTAGCTGTTTGAGCCGCGATGCGTCCGAATTCTTCAGATTTAATAAGTACGTCGCCTGAAAAAACTTCTATATCACCCGTCTCCGCATCGAATTTAACAGATAATTCACCTTCTTTACCTTTAATGGTCTTCTTTGCGGCAGATAAAAGGGCCAACTCTAATGCCTCAATGAGAATCTCTCTCTCAATTCCCTTTTCTCTTTCCATGTGATCTAAGATAGCTAATAATTCACCTTTCATTACTTCTTCCTCTTATCATATTTCAATTTTTGTTTTGCCTTTTTTATGTTTAAGTACTTAATGCTTTCTTTTTTGCCTTTAACATTAACCGTAATAGAATCATCTGCTGCATCTTCTATAACCCCTTCAATCTTCTCTATGTGATTGCCTCCTGTATCATAGGATAGAATTACCGCTTTACCTAAAACCCTTTGAAAATCCAACTGGGTCGTGAGCAATCTATCTAATCCAGGAGATGCCACTTCAAGTGTATACCCTTGAGAAAACAATCCTTCTTCATCTATTTCACACTCAATTGCCCGGCATATTAAAGCGCAATCATCAATTGAAATCCCCTCTGGCTTATCTACCAAAACGCGGATAAACATATTGCGATTTTGGGGTCTCAACTCAAAACTAACAAGTTCCGCTTTAGCTTCCGCTATAGGCTTTTGAGCTATTTGTTTAAGTTTTTCTGTAATTTCTTCTTTATACATAATTCAATAAAAAAAGCGGGTAAAACCCACTTTCGTCTAAATTCATTTAACTATAAGTAGTATACAAAATCGGCTTTACATTGTCAAGATTTTTTTAAGTTTGGAAGCTGCGTTCTTAATAGCAATTTCATCTTTTTTATTGCTTCCTCGATATTTTATTTCAATGTTGCCCTTTTTCAAACCTCTGGAGCCAATTATAATCTGAAGAGGTATACCTATTAAATCGGCATCTTTAAATTTAACTCCAGCCTGGGCATTTCTATCATCATAAAGCACATCAAAACCTTCAAAGCTCAACTCACCATAAAGATCATCAGCAATTGAGACGGCTTCCTTGCTTTCATCTAAAAGCAATATCTGAGCTTTAAATGGTGCTATCTCTTGAGGCCAAACAATCCCTCTATCATCATGGTTGAGTTCAATTATAGCCGCCAAAACTCTATTAACCCCAATTCCATAGCAACCCATAATAATAAGGTGTTCTTTGCCGTTTTCATCAAGAAACTTGGCATTTAAACTATCCGTATATTTAGTGCCTAATTTAAATATATGGCCCACTTCCATGGTTCTTTTAATTTCAATTTTCTTATGGCACTTTGGACAAACGTCATCGACATCAATATAACGTAAGTCACAGAACAAATTAACCTTAAAGTCTTTATTAATATTTACATTAGTAAAATGTTTATCCGCTTTATTAGCACCTGTTACCGCATTGGACATATGCTCAACTAAGAAATCAGCTATTATCTTTACACCCTTCAACTTCACAGGCCCGCTAAAACCTACCGGTCCTCCGGTAACATCTTCAATTTCACTATCGTTAGCTAATTTAAGATGCTGCGCGTTAAGAACTCGGCTGAGTTTAGTTTCATTTATGCGTTTATCTCCCCGCATTAAAACCGCGACAAAACTATCATCGGCTTTATAAATTAGTGTTTTAATCAAATTTGCTTCCGGAATCTTAAGAGCTCTAGCTACATCCTCAACAGTTGATTTCCCGGGCGTATCGATTACTTCAATTTTCAAAACCTTATCTTTCTTCTTGAGCTCACCTCCTACGCAAGGCGCAGCTTCAAGACTTGCCGCATAACCACATCCAAAACAATGAACTATCATATCTTCGCCACTATCAGAAATAACCATAAACTCAGCTGATTCCTTACCGCCCATCATTCCAGGATCAGCTTCAACCATTATATAATCCAGCCCGCATTTATCCATTATTTGACAATAGGCTTCCTGCATTTTTTTATAACTCTCATTTAAACTTTTCTCATCAACATCAAAACTATAAGCATCTTTCATGATGAACTCTTTTGACCTGATAACACCAAATCTAGGCCGAGGCTCATCTCTGAATTTACTTTGTATCTGATATAGGATAAGAGGCATCTGCTTATATGACTTGACTTCCCCTTGTATAAGAGCTGTAATAATTTCTTCATGAGTAGGGCCTAAAACCATCTTATTGCCATGTCTGTCAATAAAAGAATACCCGACATCATCAATTAAAGTTACATCTCGACCGGTCTTCTGCCATATTTCCAAAGGATGCAAAGCAGGCAAAAACACTTCTAAGGCGCCTTTTTCACTCATAGCCTGACGTATAATACTCTCAACATTATTTAAAGCCTTTAAGCCAAATGGTAGATAGGAATATGTCCCAGCGGCAAGCTTTCTAATTAGGCCCGCCCTAATCATCAACTTATGACTTTGGGCTTCTGCCTCTCTAGGATTCTCTTTTAAGGTAGGTAAATAATAATCAGACCACCTCATTTTATCTCCTTTAAAAGCTCTATTTTAGCTTTTTTAACATTTACTCTTTTTACAATTTTGCCGTTTTTAAATAAAGCGGCATATTTACTGCCGCAAGCAATGCCTATATCAGCATGCCTGGCCTCGCCCGGTCCATTAACTTCACAGCCCATGACAGCTACAGTCATGTCTTTTATCTCAGGTTTTTTAATTACCAGCTTCATAAGCGCACTTGAAACTTCTTCAGCCATTTTGATTAAATTTACCTGACAGCGTCCACATGTCGGACAGGATATTACCTCAGGATAAAACCTTCTCAATTCAAGACTTTGAAGTATCATTTTAGCCGTTTTAATCTCACTTACTGCTGAATTTGTCAATGATACCCTTATGGTATCACCAATGCCCTCTTTTAGTAATGTTCCAATGCCCACCGAAGACTTAACTACAGAACTAATACCCGGGCCCGTTGCTGTCACTCCTAAGTGGAATGGATATTTAGTTTTTCCGGCAACTAATTCATTGACTTCAATAGTTGATAAAACATCTGATGTCTTAAGCGAAATTATTATATCATAAAAGCCTCTTTTTTCAAACTCACTTATATATCCCAAACAATAACCAGCCATTTTCTTTGCAAGGTTAGCACTACTATATTTAAAAGGTATTGAACCGGAGTTGAAGCCTAACCTCACCGGTAGCTTTGCCTTTTTAAGGGCCTTCACAATTTCATCGATAGCTTTTTTTTCTGTAATATTCCCTGGATTAATCCTAATCTTATCCGCTCCACTTTCAATCGCTAAAAGAGCTAAGCGATAATCAAAATGAATATCAGCAATAAGCGGAATTTTAACTTTTTTCTTTATTTTTGATAAAGCCTTAGCTTGCTCCTTGGTCTTAATGGCCAGACGCACAAGTTCACAACCGGCCCTTTGCATCTCTTTTATCTGGGAAACCACTTCGGTAACTTTATCAGTAGAAATTTTGGCCATGCCTTGAATAGCGATAGGATTACTACCACCTATTCGCAAATTACCTACAGTTATTATCTTAGTTTTCCTGCGCTTAATCATTTCTCTATATCAATAACCTTTTCGCTTATAGAAACTTCATTTTTAGACTTATGAATCCTATAAAGACGGCTAACATCATTAAAAGTAATGTATAGTATTAATAATATCAAAAGAGAAAAACCGACAATGATTATTTTTTCTTTAACCTTGGTCCCTATCTTTATTCTAAACATTTTTTCAATGGCTAAAAAAACAATGTGTCCACCATCTAATGCCGGAAACGGCATAAGGTTTATATAGGCCAAATTGATGTTGATCAAAACAAAAAACATGATAACGTTTAAAAATCCTGTCTGAATAATATCTTTTGTAATAGCTACAATACCTATCGGCCCCATAGCCGATTCTTTAAGTGGTAATTCTCCGCTAATTAACATCCAAATACCTTCAAGCATCATCGCACTAAGTTTACCCGTAAAAATAATGCCCCCAAAAGCATAATCCTTCCAGGACATATCTTCTTTATTAAAGTACAATGTAGGAACTATGTTAACGCCCATCACCACTTTCTTATATTCACTGTTATATACCGGAATAACACCGGTAGTTAAATATTCATTACCTCTCTTATAATTAACTTCAACTTGTATTTTATCTTTATCCTCAAGATAATTTAATAAATCGTCAACTGAATTAATTGATTTATTATCCACTTTAAGTATAATATCAGCCGGCTTTAAACCTGCAGCATGAGCCGGTGAATCCTCACCTATCGAGGCAATGTAAAGTTTATTAAGCGGTTTTCCCATTACGGCAATTACTATTGATAATAAAAGTATAGCGGTTAATATCTGCATACCGACACCACCAATAAAAACCATAAACTTCTGCCAGGTTTTAATCTCTTCAAAAGTTTTCAGGTTGTATTTTTTGATATCTTCGGCTTCTTCTTTGGTTAGTTCAGCGCTTTCCCCTTCCATGCCCGGCATGCGCACATACCCGCCTATTAGCGGTATCCATGAAATTTGATATTCAGTTTCTTTCCTTTTAAAAGCCGCCAATTTCGGGCCACAGCCTATAGAAAATTTTGACACACTACAACCGGACAATTTACCTACAATATAATGACCGAATTCATGAATAAGAATTATAAGGCCGAATATGATTACTGCTAAAACAATACCTAACATCTTGAATTTAACCTTTCTATTATTTTTTGGGCATCTAATCGTGCTTGATTATCAACTGAGAGTATATCTTTAAGATTGTACTTCTTTAGTGGTTTATGTTTCTTCATTATTTTTTTAATTACTAAAGGTATATCAGTAAACTTAATTTTTTTATCTAAAAAAGCCCAAACGGCAACCTCATTAGCCGCGTTTAAAACGATGGGATAGGTATATCCTTTCTTGGCTGCTTGATAAGCTAATTTCAAGCAAGGAAATTTACTAATATCAGCTTCCAAAAATGTTATTTTATTATTTTTTATAAAATCAACTCTTTGGGCCACAGCTTTAAGTCTCTCGGGGTACGAAAGAGCATATTCTATGGGAAGCTTCATGTCGGGACTTGCCAATTGCGCAAGAATACTCCCGTCTGAAAATTCCACCATTGAATGAATAATCGCCTCCGGATGAATTAAAACCTTAATTTTATCTAGGGGCATACTAAATAAATGCATAGCTTCTATTACCTCTAAACCCTTATTCATTAAAGTTGCGGAATCAATAGTAATTTTTTTACCCATAGACCACTTGGGATGATTCAGCGCCTCTTTTGGAGTAATATTTCGTAATTTACTTTTGGGCGTTTTTATTAATGGCCCACCAGAACCCGTTAAGTATATCCTCGCGGGTTTATACTTTTTACCTTCAAGACATTGGAATATAGCACTGTGCTCAGAATCCACAGGAATAATAGTCGCCTTATGTTTTTGAGCTAAATTCATAACTATTTTACCGGCCATAACCAGAGATTCCTTATTAGCTAAGGCTATTGTCTTTGAAGACTTTATTGCCTCAATTAATGGCAAAAGGGCTGAAGCGCCGGATATAGCCATGATAATTATATCAATGTCTTTTCTTTTCGCTAAATCAATAACAGCTTTGTTGCCTGCGCTAAATTCCGTTTTTATTTTGCCAACACTGTTTTTTATTTCATCCGCGGCTTTCATATCTGCCATAACAGCATAATCAGGCTTATATTCTTTTATCTGCCTAAGAAATTTTTTAGACTGTTTGCAAGCTACAAGCGCCTTTATTTCAAAATCATCCTTGAATCGCTTAAGAACATCAAGGGCGCTCTTTCCAATTGAACCGGTTGAACCGAATATGGCAACTTTTTTTGTTTTATTCATACTAATCTTTTCTATAAAATGTATTTGAGGTACAAATATACTATCGGAGCTGAAAAAAGGATGCTGTCTAACGTATCCAGCACGCCGCCTTGACCGGGTATCAAATTGCCCGAATCTTTCACCGCGCAATCGCGCTTAATAAGAGATTCTGACAAATCTCCCAGCTGCGCGGCTAAACCAACTAAGACACCCAAGACTAAAAGATGGTGTACAGATATCCGAGTAAGGTATATCTTGCTTAAAAAAGCAGCTAAGATACTAAAACAAAATCCTCCGATTGCGCCTTCAATGGATTTATTGGGACTAATTTCTTTTAAGAGTTTATGCCTGCCAAAATTTTTTCCTATAAAAAAGGCTCCGGCATCAGATGCCTTACAAACCAAAATGGTAAACAAGACTAAAAGACTTCCCTGGTCGAATTGTCTAATTTTCAAAAGATAGCTAGCTAACCAACTTACATAAATAACTCCAAAAACCGTAGTGGAAATACCTAAAATTGCGTCCATATGGTTCTTTTTAAAAAATTGCAAAGCAAAGAACAGTATAAAAGCCAGTAATAAAAAAACTAAAACCAATTCTTCTGCCGGATTTAATATGATAAGCGGAATAACCAGCCCCATAAAAATACCTGTTTTTTTGTAAACAGGTACGCCTTTTTTAAGTATCATGTCAAAAAGTTCATTTAAGCCAAGACCAATAAATAACATTAACCAAATCATAAAAATCCAGGAAGGACAAACAAATATTGAAACCAATGTCATTACGACAAGGATAACATTTAAGAGAATTCTTTTAACTAAAACTTTAGACATTACCATATCTTCTTTTTCTTTTCTGAAAATCAGAAATAACTTCAAGCAAATCTTCTTTTGTAAAATCCGGCCACATCTTTTTACTAAAATAGAACTCCGCGTAAGATAATTGCCATAAAAGAAAGTTGCTTAATCTTAGCTCATAAGAAGTTCTGATTAATATATCCGGGTCAGGTATTTGCGAGGTATATAAATATTTGCTAAAAAAATCTTCATTAATGCTACTTAAATTAATCTTTTTGTTTTTGACATCTTGAGCTATATTCTTTGCGGCTTGAACTATCTCCTGCCTACTGCCATAACTTAAAGCCAATACCACAGTCATATTAGAATTATCTTTTGTGTTCTCAATGGTTTGCTGAAGCCTTTGAGCAACATCATCAGGAAGCATGCTAAGCTCACCTATAGCCAGTAAACGTACTCCCTTTTTATTAAATTCTTTATCAGCTTTAGCAAGATACGTCTTCAAATAACCCATTAAAGCATTCACTTCCGCCTTAGGGCGTTTCCAGTTTTCGTAAGAGAAAACATACAATGTCAAATACCTTACGCCGAATTCTAATACCGCGTCAATTATCTTTTCGACAGTTTCAACACCGGCCTTATGGCCCATTATCCGAGGTAACCCTTTTCGGGCAGCCCACCGGCCATTACCGTCCATAATTATAGCTATATGTTGGGGAGTTCTTATATTGTCCTGCATTTTATGAAAAAAGGGGGGATATTAATCATATCCCCCGATGTTAACCTCTATTTATCTTTGGTAAATTACTTTATGAATTGATCATAATCATCAGACGCTGAACCTGACCCTATTGGTGCCGTCAAGCCATCATTGGGAAGAATTATAATTTCAACTCTTCTATTCATCTGCTTACCTTCAGGGGTATCATTAGATGCAACCGGATGATACGGTCCATATCCCGTAGCTGACAATCTCTGAGGATTTACACCTTTATCATCTTCAAAATAATGCAATACATTTAACGCTCTTTGAGTTGAAAGTTCCCAATTAGATTTCCAACGAGAAAACTTAATAGGCACATTATCCGTGTGTCCTTCAATGGCAATATCCTCACTCAATGGCCCTAAAACATTAGCTACTTTATTAAGAACCGTTTGCCCTTGAGGTTTTACCTTGGCTTTGCCTGAATCGAAAAGCACCTCCGCGACTACCGTAACAACTAAGCCGCGCTTACCCATAGTTATACTAACATCTCCCCGGGCAATTTCTTTTTGCAACTGCCTTTCCAGCTCAGCTTTAGTGCGTCTCAATTCTTCTAATTGCTGACTTAAGCTTTTGATTGTCTTAACATCCTGGGGGCTTCTCTTATGCACACCAATAGCACAACCAGTTAAGAGCATCATCATGATTGCCGACACAAAATAAAAACCAAACTTCTTCATGCTTTTTTCCATATCTTCACCCCTTACTTTTCTGTAACTATAATAACAGAATTTACATAAGGTGTCAACCTATCAAGACAAATTATTAAATTCACTTCATAAATATCGGCGCTATCGGAAATAATGAAGCAAATAATAACGAAACAACTGACATAAGTTTAATCAGAATATCCAAAGAAGGCCCTACCGTATCTTTTAAAGGATCTCCGAATGTATCTCCAGCAACACTAGCCGCATGAGCCTTTGAGCCTTTACCGCCAAACTTTCCTGTCTCAATATATTTCTTAGCATTATCAAGAGCTCCTCCCGTATTGGCACACAATAAGGCCAAAAGAAGGGCTGACAAGAGAGACCCAAATAAGAAACCGGCTAATGCTACACGACCCAAAAGCATCCCTATCAATAAAGGTGTAATGACAGCAATCAATGCCGGGAAAACCATTTTTTTCAAACTATGACTTGATGAAATAGCAATACATTTATTATAATCAGGAATTACTTCACCTTTTAAAATACCCGGATTTTCTTTAAACTGTCTTCTGACTTCAATAATCATCTTATCGGCCGTCTCACTTACCGATTCAATTAGCAAAGATGAAAATACGTACGGAACCATGGCACCTAACAAAAGACCCGCGATAACATAAGCCCCGACCTCCGGGCTTAAAAGCTGAATATTTGGCAGATTAATCTCCTGAGCACTACCGATAGCTGACCAGAGATACGCTGCTATTAAGCCTAAAGACGCGAACGCTGCTGAACCAATAGCAAATCCTTTTCCTATAGCCGCAGTCGTATTACCAATTGAATCCAATTCATCGGTAACCTCTCTCACTTTAGCAGGCAAATTTGCCATCTGGCTAATACCGCCGGCATTATCAGCAATAGGACCATAAGTATCTACGGAAACTGTCATAACTACAAAGGAAAGCATACCCAAAGCCGTATACGTAATAGCAACCAATCCTCCAAGCTGATAAGAAAAAATTGTAGCCGCAGTGATAATTAACACCGGGAAAAATGAAGATTTCATACCTAATCCTAACCCGGCAGCTACAGTAACACCGGCACCCCCCTGGCATGTTTCAGCCAATTTTTTAACCGGCTTAAATTGATAGGAAGTAAAATATTCGCTGGTAAACCCTATAAGAATTCCTGAACCAAGTCCAATTAGCACAGACCAGAACGGCACTAGATTAAAAGGACTTAATTTACTTACAACGAAATAAGCGAAACCGGCAGTTAATAAGGCACTTAATCTGGTGCCATTCATTAAAGTAGCGTGAGCATTTTCACTTTTAGATAAGGTTACAAAAAGAATTCCTGCCAGAGACGCGATTATACCTCCGGCAACTAAAAGAATTGGTAAATACAAAGCTCCCGCGAAATTAGCGGCCGATAAATCACCTAGGCCAAGCTTACTTAATATACCGCTTGTTATATCAGGATTAGACCTACCTACATAAATATAAAGCGTTATTACAATAACTGAAATGATTGCACCCACAAAAGACTCTAATAAATCCGCCCCCAAACCACCAACATCACCTACATTATCTCCAACGTTATCAGCAATAGTCGCGGGATTTCTAGCATCATCCTCCGGAATACTCTCCTCAACCTTCCCCACCATATCGGCTGCCATATCGGCGGCTTTTGTATAAATCCCACCGCCAACCCTATCAAAGAGAGCCACCAGGGAAGCACCCATTGAATAGGCGCTAATAATAAGAGCACCTTTAATAAAGTTTATTTCCCGACCGCCGAGCATATCGCTTATTAATGGAACTCTGATACTTTCAATACCAAGATTATCAGCTATAAATTGAGATCTAAATATCCAGATTACAAAGCATAACCCCAGTAAGGCAATAGAACCAACAGAAATTCCCATAACAGCTCCGCCTGAAAAAGCCACCTTTAAAGCTTTCGAGAAACCTCCGCTAGCAGCCTGGGCGGTTCTCACATTAGCATTTGTAGCCATATTCATACCTATAAAGCCTGCCAAGCCGGAACAAAAAGTTCCTATGGTAAAACTGATAGCTATCTGCCAATCCCATATGGCCCATAAAACCGCGGCTATTATCACTAAAGCCGCGAGCATTACCCTGGCCTCCTCAAACATAAACATCATAGAGCCAGACCGGATATAGCCATGAACCTCGGTCATATTTTCATTACCCTTATCTTGCCTCATAACAAAAGAAGCTAGAATTTTCGCGACCACCAGACCCAAAAGGCAAACTGCGACAGGTATTATTAAATACCACATGTTATCAAGAATCATCAACCTATCCCCTTTTTTTTGTTAAAATTTGTGAACGCTTTGAACCAACTGAAACCATATATATTTTTGTCCCGCAAAGTTCTGAAATACGATTTAAATAACTGCGGGCTTCCTTGGGTAAATCTGAATACTTCTTTGATTTACTTATATCTTTCAACCAACCTTTATGAGTTTCATAAACAGGTTTGCATTTTTGCAGAACCTCTACATTGGCTGGCATATTCTTATAAACACGTCCTTTATATTTATAACCGGTACATATCTTTATTTCTTTTAATTCGTCCAAAACATCCAACTTAGTTACTATAATATCATTTAAACCGTTAACCAGAGCAGAATGCCTGCCAACTACCGCGTCAAACCAACCGCACCGCCTTGGCCTCCCCGTCGTAGCCCCAAACTCTTCGCCTTTACTTCTGACTTTTACGAGTATATCATCCGGAAAAACAGTCGGTAGAGGCCCCTCTCCAACTCTGGTTGTATAAGCCTTAATCACTCCTATAACTCTATCAATATGAGTAGGCCCTAAGCCCGTGCCCGTAAAAGCTCCTCCCACTGAAGCGTTGGAACTGGTTACAAATGGGTATGTTCCAAAGTCTACATCCAGCAGAGTTCCCTGAGCACCTTCAAGTAAAATGCTTTTCTTGTTAACTACGGCCTTATTCAAAACAACAGAACAATTCCCAACCAATGGTTTTATCTGTTTAGCATATTTTGAATATTCTTTCAATATTGACGTATAACTAAAGCCTTTAAAATTATAAGTTTTTTTGAAAACTTTGTTTTTCTCTTTTAAATTTGCCTGTAGTTTTACCTTAAAAATCTCCGGTTCCACTAAATCGCATATCCTAATTCCGCAACGAGCCACCTTATCGGTATAACAGGGGCCAATTCCTCTCTTAGTTGTCCCAATTTTAGTCGTTCCCTTGTTTTCTTCTTTAAGACTATCTAATATTTTATGATATGGAAAAATAACATGTGCTTTCTCATCAATAATCAGATTTTTTTTACTGACAACTATGCCTTCTTTTTTTAATTTATCAATTTCATCAAGTAACGCCTTAGGATCTATAACAACCCCGTTACCAATAATACATATCTTGCCCTTATGCAAAACACCCGAAGGAATTAAATGTAGGATGAATTTTTTGTCTTTTACAACAACCGTATGACCGGCATTATTTCCACCTTGAAATCGAACTATGTAATCTGATTTCTTCGCGAGGATATCTATAATTTTACCTTTGCCTTCATCTCCCCATTGAGCTCCAATTACAATTGTATTAGGCATATCAATTCCCCTTTTTACTCTACTTATTACATCTTAAACATACCGAAGGCAGGAGCAAAACTTACCCCTGCCAATCAATATAGATTTTATTTATCGCCTTTTCTCTCTAATTCTTCTATCTTTTGTTTTGCTTTTTGAGTCCAAACATCATTAGATTTTGACGCAGCAACTCTTTTCCGCCAATATTCAATTGCCTTTTTATTATCGCCAATCTGCTCATAAACCGTAGCTAAATTACTGTAAGAAGCTAAATATTCATTATCTAATTTGATTGCTTTCTGAAATTCTACTATCGCTTTATCGTAAACCCCAAGATGAAAATATATAATACCTAAATCGTTATGTATGCAGGCATAATTAGGGTGCAGTTCAACAGCTTTATTATAAGATTTAAGGGCTTTATCATACTCCTTGTTTTTTTGATGACTGTATCCAATCTGGCGCCATTGCATAGCTAAGCGTAATTTTTCAGTGTGTGCCGCTGGAGTTATAGCAGCGACATTCTTAGGCTCCAATTCAACCCCCGCACTCCTTACTTCTTTATCTGAAGGAATATCGGACTTAATTGTTCTCTCAGCAGTTTCCCCGGCTGTCTTCTTTTTTACTTTAGCCTTAGATTTTTTTTCTCTTTTAATTGGCCTTTCATCTTTAAAATCGCTATCGCCTTTACCAAAGCTTATATTAGTATCCAAGATTACAGAATCGTCAGAATCATCATAAACTTTTTTACTTTTAAGGTCTATTTTCTTTGGTTTAAACTCGAGGGCCGTTTCCGGCTTATCTTCGGTTGCTCCAGGTTCGGCATTAATAGCGGCAGCTATAGCTTGACTTTCAATATTAACTTCCGGCATAGGTTCAGCTTTTACTTTTTCAGCCGCTGCTATTTGGGTTCTATCTGGAGTTATTGGAGATGTTGATGGGGCTGTTTTAATTTTTTCTTTTTTTACTTCTTTTTTAAATTGCGGCCTTATATCAGCAATCTCCTGGCTCGGAGAATTAGCGATATAAAGCGTATATCCTTTTTTATGCTTTACCTGTGTATAGGCCACTTTCTCCTTCAGATGAATTACCAAGAAATCAATTCCATAAAAATAAGCATCACCCAGGGAAGGATCTACGAAAGGTATAATGCTTTTTACTTCAACGCCATTTACTATAATTTCTGTTGGGACATTGGCTGCCTGAGCAAAAGCGTTTCCGACGATATCAGCCACTATTTGAGGAGGATTGCCTATGGTATAAAAAACCATTTTTGTTGGCTGATTATATAAAAAGGTAATTGCCGATCTGTTCTCCTCTGTCTTATATGTAACACTTTCTAAAACAGAACTCCTAGCCGCGGCTTCACCGGCCATAGACAACAAAATGAGTATAGCCAGAATTAAACTCGATAGTCTGTTTAACATATTACCCTCCTTAATTGCAGAATATAAATTCCTGCCCATTTAGATACGCAACTCATTAAATCTGTTTTATTATACCATAAAAATAAGTTAGATATCTTTAAAATTATAGAGATTAGCTTAATAAAATTTTTACGGTGTAATTGTTAATATTTTCTTGGCGATTTTAGGATACGCGGCAATAAATTTTAGCTCATCCTCTACTAACGGCTTCTGGGTTTGAACATTCGCATATCTGACTAGTTCCAATATTTGCCTTGCCTCAATATCATTTTTGAACTTGATAGCTAATCTTTGATATACGTTTCTGAAGCCTTTAATACCGCTATATTCGCCAGCCGTAATCTTACGGCCTGTATCAATAACATCCGGTTCGCCTCTTCCGAGATCTTCAAAATCATACAACTCATAATTGCGCCTATCCTTTAATGCGCCATCAGCATGTATGCCTGACTCATGAGCAAAAGCATTAGATCCAACTCCCGGCTGGTTAATAGGTACTGGAACTCCGAAGGCATAGGAAGCATATTTAGATATTTTCCAGGCCATATCTAATTTAATTTTATTATCCAGAAGATTTTCTTTACCTAAATCCTTCGAATATTTTAGTGCTAGTATAACGGATACGAGGTCCGCATTGCCCGCTCTTTCACCCATACCATTAATAGTTGTATTAATATAAGCATCAACTCCATTATCAATAGCGGCTTTAGCACCAATAACTGAATTACCTATAACCATACCCAAATCATTATGACAGTGGATTTCTACCGGCAAACCAACATCGGCAGCTAAATCAGAAATTCTGCCATAAATAGACATCGGGTTATCAAAGCCCAAAGTATCGCAATACCTTATTCTGTCCGCGCCATTATCTCTGGCGGCTTTAGCAAACTTAATTAGATAGTTCATATTTGTACGAGAGGCATCTTCCGAGTTGACACCTACGGTTTTAATGCCTTTTTCTTTAGCTTTTCTTAAAGCTGCTATCATTAACTTAATAATGTCATCTTTATTCTTTCTGCCGCCAAACTTACCTTTAATCATCTGATTTGATGTTGAAATAGAAATATTTAAATGTTTGACATTAGTTAATTTAACAGCCTCTTCAACATCTTGCGGAATCGCCCTGATCCAGCCCTCAAGCACCATGGGTTTTATAACACCCAACTTTGATAACTCAAGATTGGCATTAATATAATTTGTCTCATGACGCGTAACAGGAAAACCAAATTCACTCTGGTATACACCCGCATCATTTAGTAAAATATTTACTATTGTTTTTTGAAGTTTTGCCAATCCTAAACGAGCTGTCTGCACACCATCTCTATTGGTAACATCAATTATTCTTATAACATTTTTGCTTTTCTTAGCCATTCGCTTCTCCTCTTTGAGATTGCAAAAGAAATAATACTAAACACCAAAAGAGCCTTAAAGTTTTATTAACTTCACATCTTTAATGTTCTTGGCGGATTTAAGTTCTTTTATAACCTTATCATTTACGGCAGCATCAATGTTTAAAACAGTAATAGCTTCGCCGCCTTTTTTCTTTCTACCTACAGCCATAGCTGCGATATTTATCTTATTCTTACCCAATATTGTTCCAATTTGACCAATCATACCCGCCACATCTTTATGCCTGGTTAGCATCATATAACCGGATGGAACCGCGTCAACATAAAAATCATTAACCTTAACTATCCTGGGATCCTGCTTGGTAAACATTGTAGCGCCTACTTCACTCTTACCCTTACCGGTTACAACTTCAACATTGATAAGACTGCTAAACTCTTCAGCCTCTTCCTGCTTGCTTTCAATTACCTTAATGCCTCTATTCTTTGCTATAACCTGGGCATTAACATAATTAACATCTTCTTCTAATATGGGGGATAATATCCCCTTAACCAAACCCATAGTAACCGGAGCCAGCGTATATTTGGCTATCTCCCCACTATATTTTATGATGATTTGATTTATTCTGCCATCCAGTATTTGACTTTGAAATTTACCTAATTTTTCCGCCAAATCAATGTAAGGCTTTACAATTTCAAGAATTTCCGGATCAACCGCCGGTAAATTAACAGCGTTTTTATATCCTTTACCCAAAAGCGCGTCTCTAATTTGCTTAGCTATGTCAATAGCTACACTTACCTGAGCCTCTTCTGTTGATGCGCCTAAATGCGGAGTAGCAACTACGCAATCCAATAAAACGAGAGGATTGTTTACCGGGGGTGATTTTTCAAAAACATCAAGAGCTGCTCCCGCAACAATACCTTTTTTAATGGCTTCCAATAAAGCTTTTTCGTCAACAATACCGCCTCTAGCACAATTTACTATCCTTACTCCCTTTTTCATCATATTAAACTCATCCGTGCTAATCAGATGCCTGGTATCATCTGTAAGAGGGGTATGTATGGTAATGCAATCTGATTCTGAAAATAATTTTTTAAGAGTAACTATTTCTACATTAAGCTCCTTAGCCTTTTCTAATGACAGATACGGATCAAAAGCTATTGCCTTCATTCCAAACGCTATCGCCCTTTTAGCAAACTCCGTTCCTATGCGGCCCATACCGATAATACCCAACGTTTTTCCAAAAACCTGGCTTCCCATAAATTTTTTTCTCTCCCAGAGATTCTGCTTGAGAGAAGCGTTTGCCTGAGGAATATTTCTTAAAAGTGCCAAAAGAAGACTAAAGGCATGCTCCGCTGTAGAAATAGTATTACCTCCGGGAGCGTTCATTACAACTATGCCTTTTAGGCTGGCAGTATCAACATCAACATTATCAACTCCTACGCCGGCTCTACCAATAACTTTCATCTTGTTGGCATTTTCAATTATATCTTTTGTTAACTTTGTACCGGATCTGATAACAATGGCATCATAATCCTTGATTATTTTTTTTAGCTCCTCAGGAGATAATTTAGATTTTTCATCCACCTGAAAAGTCTTAACTTTTTTTAGAATTTCTATGCCTTCTTTGGCTAACGGATCGCTGACCAGTATTTTCATTTATAAAACCTCCAAGTAGATTTATTTTTTATCCGGTTAGAATCTCTTCCGCTTTTTTAATACCCGCGCCCAACTCAAACTCATATCCTATTTCTTTTAGGGCCATTTCTAAAGCTGAAATTCCAACTATTGTATCAAATTTATTCATATATCCTAAATGAGCTATTCTGATTATTTTTCCCTTAAGTTGCGCCTGGCCGCCGGCTACCCAAACATCATATTTATCTCGTAGCTTCTTAACCAACTCAACACCGTCAATAGTCTCGGGCAATTTTACAGCCGTAACCACACACGACGGACTTTCAGGTGCTAATAATCCTAACCCGATTGCCTTCACAGCTTCTCTTGTTGCTTTCGCTAAAAGCTCATGCCTCTTTAGCACATTCTCAATGCCTTCCGAGGTTATAATATTTAAGGCTTCGACTAAACCAATAATTAAATTAACCGCGGGAGTCCAGGGTGTATCACTATTAGCAAGTGACTTATTAGCTTTCGTCAGATTAAAGTAATACTTGGGTAAATCTGATACTTCCGCGAGTTTCCAGGCTTTGTCACTTAAGGCGATAAATGCGAGCCCCGGCGGCATCATAAGGCCTTTTTGTGAACCTGTAACAACGACGTCAATGCCCCAATCGTCCATTTTAATTTCTTCCGCTCCAAGGGCACTAATAGCATCAGTTACCTGAATCGCTTGATGGTTTTTAGTCATTTCCGCGATCGCTTTTATGTCAGTTTTAACTCCGGTTGAAGTTTCGCAAAGTGTAGTAAAAACGGCTTTAATTTCAGAATCAACTTCAAGTTCGGATTTAATTACGGCCGGATCAACCGACTTGCCCCACTCAACTTCTATAATTTTAACGTTAACTCCATAAGCTTTACATATTTCAGCCCATCTTTCCCCAAACTTACCGCCGGATACAGTCAGGACTTTATCATCTTTAGAAAGTAAGTTGCAAACCGCAGATTCCATAGCTCCCGTACCGCTAGATGCCAAAGTTATGACAGGATTCTTAGTCTGAAAAACCTCCTGCAGCCCCTTTGTCGCCTCTGCTATATAAGCTCTAAATTGTTTTGTTCTGTGGTGAATAATCGGCTTGGCCATCGCCAAAAGACATTCCGGTGGTACCGGTGTTGGGCCCGGGGTAAGTAGATAACGCTTTTTTAACATTTGTTATTCTCCTTCTTTTGTGTCTAAGATAGAAAAAATTAAACTGACATAATCTGTTTTTGACTGTAGGTATCCGGCCATAAATTACTCTTGCCTTTTAATTTTCCCGCTGTTTTACTATTTCTTTTACTTACAAGAGCAATTTGAAAAACCTGCCCGACATTTTCTACCAATTTTATATTAAGTTTTTTTAACACATCATTAGGTATTTCAACTAAATCTTTTTTATTTTCTTTAGGTAAAATGATTGTTTTAAATCCTATTCTATGAGCCGCCAGGATTTTCGACTTAAGGCCTCCGATAGGCAAAACTTTACCTCTTAAAGTAATCTCACCCGTCATTGCCACATTTTTATTAACAGGCCTTTTAGTTAAGGCTGAGACAATTGCCGTTGCAATAGTAATTCCGGCCGAGGGTCCATCTTTCGGTATCGCTCCTTCGGGCACATGAATATGAATGTCTTTATTTTTATAAAAACTTGGATTTATCTTCAGCTCATCAGAAACCGACCTAATAAAAGCCATAGCCGCTTTAGCGGACTCCTGCATCACCTCTCCCAACTGACCGGTAAGGGTTAGCTTGCCGGTCCCCCTCAAGACAACCGTTTCAACCGGCATCACATCACCACCGGCCTGAGTCCACGCCAACCCAAAGGCAACTCCAACTTCATCGTGTTTTTCTTTTCTGTTTTCAGAAAACTTAGGCGGCCCTAAATATTTATGGACATTTGAAGAATCAATAGAAAACTTAACTTTCTTTTTATTGTTTTCTACAATATCCCTCACAACCTTGCGGCAGATATGAGCTATTTCTCTCTCCAAATTCCTAACTCCCGCCTCAAGTGTATATTGCTTAATTATTAATCTAAGAGCATTATCAGAGATATTAAAAAAATTCTGAGAAAGCCCATGACACTTCAACTGTTTAGGCACAATGAATTCTTTAGCTATTTTTAATTTCTCATAATTAGTATAACCGGGTAATTTAATAATCTCCATCCGATCCATTAACGGATGCGGTATATTATCCTGAATATTACTGGTAGTGATAAACATCACTTCAGAAAGATCAAAATCAACTTCTAAGTAATGATCTGAAAAAGTATGATTCTCCTCGGGGTCCAAAACCTCCAACATCGCACTTGACGGATCACCTCTAAAGTCAGCTGACATCTTATCGATTTCATCCAAAAGAAATACGGGATTTTTAGACTTTCCTTTAACTAAAGATTGTATAATTCTTCCGGGTAATGCGCCAATATAGGTTCTTCTATGGCCTTTTATCTCAGCCTCATCCCTGACGCCGCCCAAAGATACCCTTACAAAATTCCTATTCAACGCTCTGGCGATAGATTTCGCTAATGATGTTTTACCTACACCTGGCGGCCCCACAAAACAAAGGATTTGGCTTTTAATACCTTTAGTGTGTTTTTTGACAGCTAAATATTCTAAGATGCGTTCTTTCGCTTTATCCAATCCATAATGATCGGCATTCAACACCTCATCCGCGGCCGTTATATCAAGCCTGTCTTTTGTTCTAGACTGCCAAGGTAATCTTAAGAGCCAATCGACGTAATTTCTAATAACCGCGCTCTCCGGAGAAATCGGATTCATGCGATCCAGCTTTTTTACTTCGCGCAAGGCAACTTCCTTGGCTTCTTTGCTCATTTTTGCTTTTTTTATTTGTTTGGCTAGATTTTCAACTTCTTTCTTCTCTTCTCGCTTATAACCAAGCTCTTTCTCTATGGCCTTTAACTGTTCCTGCAGATAATAATCCTTTTGAGACTTATCCAGTTGCTTTTTAACATTTCCCAATATCTTCTGCTCAACTCTTAAAATTTCAATTTCTGAATTCAGCATACCGCTTAAACGCTTGAGTCTTTTGACGGAATCTATTTCCTCTAAAAGCCGCTGCTTCTCAGGTATTTTAATATTCAGCTGGGCGGCTACAGCATCGGCAAGTTCAGAAGGAGAATTCATTGAATTTATCGAAACAATCGTTTCTCCACTTATTTTTGGATTCAATTTCGCGTAATTTTCAAATTGCTTAACTACGGTGCGCATCAGCGCCTGAACCTCCAAAGTAATTTTCAGCTTCTCATTTAAAGCCTGAAGTTCCACGCGGTCATAATCAGTCATAGAAATAACTTTTCTAATTTTAGCTCTCTTCTTTGCTCCAACAACAACTTTATATGAACCGTCCGGTAATTTAAGGGCTTGCAGCACTTCGGCTAAAACACCAACGCTATACAAATCGCTTTCTTTGGGATTCTCCACAAGATAATTTTTCTGAGTGCAAAGAAAAAGAACCTTATTGATTTCGAGGGATTTTTCTAAAGCATTTATGGATTTTTCTCTGCCCACCAAAAGGGACATAACCATATACGGAAAAATAACTAAATCTCTAATAGGTAATAATGGAATTTTTTCGCTCATCATTTTTGACTTTTAATAACCTCATCTACCAAGCCATATTTTTTAGCCTCTTCAGCTGACATAAAAAAATCTCTATCAGCGTCTTGCTCAATTCTCTCTAATGTCTGGCCTGTGTGTTTAGCTAAAATTTCATTTAATTTTTCTTTTAAACGTAATATTTCTTTCGCCTGGATGCTGATATCAGTAGCGGCTCCGCTAACACCGCCCCACGGCTGGTGAATCATAACTCTGGCATGCGGCAAAATATACCTTTTACCTTTTTTACCGGCAGCTATTAATAACGCGCTCATACTGGCCGCCTGGCCGATACAATAAGTAGCTACATCACATTTAACAAATTGCATCGTATCATAAATAGCAAGACCCGCGGTAACACTTCCACCGGGTGAATTAATATATATGCTTATTTCTTTCTTTGGGTCTTCCATCTGCAAAAAAAGCAGTTGGGCGATAATTAAATTCGATATATCTTCATCTATCACCGTGCCAACAAAAATAATCCTATCCTTAAGAAGACGTGAAAATATGTCATATGCCCTTTCTCCTCTAGCAGACTGCTCAACCACCATAGGAACTAAGTGCTGGGCCTTTTCAGATAATCTTGTCATATCCTTCTCCTTATTTTGAAACTTCTTTCACTTTCGCTTCTGAAATCAAATAATCAATTACTTTTTCTCTCTCTATCTGCTCTTTCAAACTGTCAATAGAGTTATTTTTCTGAAAGTGTTCTTTAATCTTTTCAATATTAGTTTTGTTCTGCTTCGCCAATAGTTCTAAACGCTGCTCCAATTCATCATCAGAACAAGTTATATTCTCAGCCTTGGCAATTGCCTCGGTCAAAAAGTAAATTTTAACCTGCTCTTCGGCATCCTTAAGAGCATTATTAGTAAGTAACTCTTCCTGTTTATCAATTTCTTCCTGGGGCAATCCTTGATAAGCAAGGCGCATTTTAAGGTCTTTTACAATCTGAGCCGCCTGCTCTTTAATCATGCTTTCAGGCACAGTCATCGGATTAAGCTTAATAAGCTGCTCCGCTAACTGCTTCTCCCCCTCAAGTTTAATTTCTCTTTCTTTCCTTGCCGTTATATCCGCCCTAAGAGCATCTTTAAAATCGGCAACCGTTTTATAATCCCCCAAGCCCTTTACAAATTCATCATCCAACTTCGGGAGGCTTTTTTCTTTAATTTCCTTAACCTTCAACTTAAAATTAGCTTCTTTACCCACCAGTTCCTTCTTAGGATAATTTTCGGGTAATTTAGCTGTTACTTCAATTTCATCATTAGGTTTAACACCTTTTAATTTAGCTGTAATTTCTTTAATTTCATTAGGGTTATCTCCTAGCGAAAACCAAGCATTATCTCTTTTTTCTGTCTTACCATCAATAGTAAATTCATAATCTGCTACTACAAAATCGCCATCTTTCGCCGCACGGCCATCAATTGTTTTATAATCGGCAAATCTCTCTCTGGCCATATTCAGCGTATTTTCTACTTCAGAGTCTTCAACGTTTAATTTTCTTTTATTAACATTAAGGCCTTTATACTTTTTTAGTTTTACGGCCGGCTTAACGTCAACTGCCGCTTCATAATAGAGCGGTTCTCCGTCAACAAGCTTTACCTGACTTACTTCAGGATGAGCCACAGGGTTAATATTATAGTCTTTTATCGCCTGAGTGTATGTTTGCGGAATTAACCTGTTTAACACCTCATCTTTAGCTTCCTTGGAATGGCGCTGTTCAATAATGCTTCTAGGGGCCTTACCCTTTCTATATCCCGGAACCTCAGCTACTTTAGCTATTTCTTTATAGACAATATCCAGCTCTTGCTGAACTACGTCGCTGGGAATATGAATTTTTAAAACTTTTTTACAGGGATTTACTTCTGAAACACTTACTTTCAAAACACTACTCCTTCCTGAATTTATATTATTTAATAAAAAAACTTTCAAGGCACTTCATGTTACCAAAATATATAACATTCAGTGCCAAATTTAAATGAGCTTACCGTTTAGCAAACGATAGTGAAGCTAAATGGTATATGCGAATTAAATCCTGAGCATAAGCGAAGGATCTTAATATATATTAAGGCACTTCGACTCACTCTGAGCCTCAGTGCCAAATTCGTACAATAAACTTACCTTCGCTTCGCTCTGTAAGTTTAGTACTCATTTGGAGCGGGAGACGGGATTCGAACCCGCGACGTCAACCTTGGCAAGGTTGCACTCTACCGCTGAGCTACTCCCGCTGAATAGCAAATAGCATATAGCATATAGCATATAGTTAAATCAAAGATTTTTCTTAAAAGAATGAATTTTCTTAATAAGTAATTCTGCTTGTGCATAAAATTTTAGTCTTTCTTCTACGATATAATTTCTATCTATAAACTATTGGCCATTAGCCATTTGCCATACGCCATTAGCTATATTGGTGCGGACGGAGAGGGTCGAACTCTCACCCTATCACTAGGACAGGATCCTAAATCCTGCGCGTCTGCCAGTTCCGCCACGTCCGCAAACTAGCAAATTGCCTATTGCAAATCGCAAATTGTTTGTGCCATTCGCTATCAGCCATATGCCATTAGCCAAATTGGTACCCGCACAAGGAATTGAACCTTGAACCTTGGGCTTAAGAGGCCCCTGCTCTGCCAATTGAGCTATACGGGCAAATTATCAAGAATCTAATTATAGAAGCACTCATTATACAATACCCGATTGGAAAGGTCAAATATTTTTGCATCAAAAAACAAATATTCCAATAACTCTCTTAAAAATCAACGCATTCTCTACACGCTATACGCTAAAATATGGCGCGCCCGGCAGGACTCGAACCTGCAACCGTCGGATTCGAAGTCCACCGCTCTATCCAATTGAGCCACGGGCGCATTAATGAACTTCTTACTTCAAATGAATTCTATAAAATCCAACAATTAATACAACTAAATTTACTTCTTAAATGGGGTGAGTGAGGGGATTTGAACCCCCGGCCTCCGGAGCCACAGTCCAGCGCTCTAACCAACTGAGCTACACCCACCACTTTAGCTTATCGCCTATAGCTTGTTCACCTTCGGCTCACTTTATAGCTAATAGCTAAAATTTGCCATTCGCCATAAGCTATTTGCTATTTGCTAATTTGGCGCGCCCGGACCGACTCGAACGGTCGACCCTCTGCTTAGAAGGCAGATGCTCTATCCAACTGAGCTACGGGCGCAAAATAGCATATAACTTATAGCATATGGCTTATAATTACTGACTAATTTAAAGCCTTTTTAAAAGAACAAATTTTTTTAACGAGTAACTCTGCTTTCTTATAAAATTTTAACCTTTCTTTTTCTGCAATGTAACCTCTCTTAGTTGCAAAATATAGAAGGTTAACTGTTTCAAAAGCTGATGCTAAACTTATATCCAAAAAGGAACTAAAATTCTTCTTAGTTGCAGTACCTGACCCTTCAGCAATATTATTTGATATTGATAGAGCGGCTCTCTTCAGCTGATCAACTAAATTGAACCTCTCATCTTTTGGCAATCCTTTTGCTAATTCATATAAACCATCAGCATATTCAATTGCCAGTTTCCATATATCCAAACTTTCAAATCTAAACATTACTTTCTTAACCATTTGCCCTTAGCCATATGCCATTAGCTAATTTGGTCGGGGTGAGAGGATTCGAACCTCCGACTTCCTGCTCCCAAAGCAGGCGCGCTAACCAAACTGCGCCACACCCCGATAACCCGAAATATAGCAAACAATTATAACAATCGGGTACATAAAAGTCAACACAAATTGAACCAAAATATGGATTAAAATTTATAGGCCAAAGATGTAGTTAACTGTAGATCATTTTTTTTGACCGTTGAAGGAGCGTTCGAGTCATATTCATCAATCAGACTTATAACTAATGAGAGCTTATCAGTTATAGGACTATTCAATGAAGTCTCAGAATAGACCATATACTCCCCTAATTCTCCCAGTGAAGGATATACATAAAAATCTTGTGAAATAGTAGCACCACTAAATATCTTCTTGGACACAAACCCTCTGAAAACTGAGGTTACATCACCCTTATCACCGGTTTTATAATATTTAGTCATTTCATATCCAAGGCCACCTTCAGCCAGTAACTTAAACTCATCCTTAGTAAAAAACCAATATCCATAACCCGCCGAAGGTATCAGGCGATAATCAACATCTGAGAATTTATTATGCTCGCCATATAATTTATAAAAATTATACCATCTCAAGTCTTTCCCAAAACTATAGGCATAACGAACATATCCGTTATATTCTTGAGTATCCATCCGATCTTTTGATGAGGCATATACGCCTTCCACTTTAAAGATAAGCTCATTCCTGCCTGTCTTCCTATTGGCAAGTAATTTCCCGGTTAACTTTGATTTTTCGGTATTACCACGCGATTCATTATAACCAAGAGAAATAGTTCTCGACCATAGCTTCTCTGATTTATCAACACTAGATGCTTCCTCTTTTTTATTTCTTTCTTTTATACTATCTTTCTCATAACTCACTGTATCTACATACTCTTTTATAATCTTAACCTGAGACATGGCTGCTGTGTTTAACAGATAATAGTTATTAGTTTCTTTTTTTATAGTTCCACTTAATACATCACCATTTTTCAGATGTATTGTATCAGCAAAAGAATATCCCGCGCTAAAAAAGGATACTAATAAAATAATCATAATCAACTTAGGACAAATAAGGAATATTATACTTTTTTTCATTTCGCCTTCCATTGTGTATAAATACATTTACGAACAGGGTCTTCTTTTTTTAATATTATCAGAATAGCCTCTTACATGTCAAGCAATCTATAAAAGAGTTCTTTTTATCATCGGTATCAAGTAATTTTATTTTTTAACCGGTTTTATCTAAAATAATAACTTAAAAAGAAACTTGCACCGCCAGCTAATAACAGGTAAAATTATGGTTAAACAAGAAGATGTTACTTATGAATAAAATAATAAAAATATTTATTTTTTTCCTTCTTATATTTATCGGGAGTTACTTCCTGCTTAATAATTATCTTCTCCCCTATAAGGCGAAAGGTTTAATTACAAATAAGTTAACAGAATCTCTTAAGAGAGAAGTTACTATTAACAAACTCCTATATTCACTTAAGGATGGTATTGTACTAAAGGATATTCAGATAGCCTCAAAGGATTTAGAAGATAATACACCGTTACTAAGCTCCAATAAGGTAAGCTTCAATGTTCTTATCTTGCCTTTTATAATCAAGCGCAAGTTAATAATCACCAATTTAAATATTAATAACCCTCGGATACTCATCAATAAGTCACCTCAAAGAACTTTCAATATCAGCGATCTGCTAAAGCCTTCAAATAAACCGGCTTCTAAAAAGAATTCATTTATAATAACCAACGCTAGCATTAATAACGGCTCCCTCTCATATTCCGATTACAGCCGTGAAGAAAAATATTTTAAAAAAATTAATAAAATAAATTTCAATTACGGATATTTACTTCCTGCTTCAATTAGATACAAGCTCTCTTTCTCTCTAGCGGATAAAAAATCAAACTGTTTCTTAAAAGGAACATACAACATTAAAACCAAAAAATTATCCTTATCGGGCAACACAAACAGCCTCTCCCTACATGAAATAAACCTTGCTGCCGGCCTGCCGGTTGACTACAAGTCCTTAGAAGGTACAGCAACATCTAATATTAATGTCTCTTTAGGGAGTGAGAAACTTTTAGATATAGATATTACTGCCGGCCTAGATGATTTAACTTTAGATAATATTACCTATCAAATCAAAGGAGATACCGATGTCTCCGTTAATATAGCTTATGATTTAGATAAAAGGAAACTCTTAAATCTTTCCGGACACATAAAGCCAAAAGATCTCTCAATTGAAGGCCTGCCCTATGTTCACTCTTTTTCAAATATGACCGGTAAAGCTAAATTTGATACCAAAAAGATTACCCTGGAAGAAATAAACGGAAATTTGCTGGGATGCCCCACCGTATTAAAAGGCGTGGTAAATCTAAAAGATTTATATTTGAAACTAGCTGTAAAAAGTGATTTGCGGCTCGAGAAAGCGATTGAGCTGCTACCTAAAACCAGCAGAGAACAGTTTAAAAACCTAAAGCTGGCCGGTAAAACTTATGCTTCCCTTAATATAAACGGCAGTCTCAGGCAAATGATTTCCCTGGATATAACCGGAGATATATCTTTATCTGATGTATCGGTTCAGGGAGATGATTCAAAGTTTAGCATTTCATCTGCCAGCGGAAAAATATTCCTCTCCAAAGATAAAGCGGAAATAAATAATATTAGTTTTACTTTCTTAGATGAGGCATATAAATTAAATGCTGTCTTGAATAATTTTGAAAGTCCCATACTTGATTTTAAAATTATTTCAGAAAATTTCTTCGGCAGCGGCAACATATCTATAGTGCACCCAAACGCGCATATAAATAAAATAAAAGGTAGTTATCACACACATACATTTGAATTAACCGGAGACATAGAAAATCTTTCAAACCCCAATTTCACTCTTTACGGTGATATCATAATAAATGCGGCTCATCTTGATAAATTAATACCCGGCGATGCAAAAAATATCTCAAACCTGGGACTAAAAGGTAAAATTCCGGGTAATCTCCATTTTCAGGGACAACTTGCTAAATGGAAAGAAGCCACCGCGGGTTTAAAGGCTAACGCCGGTAAACTGCAGCTGAAAAATTTTAATTTAACGGATCTATATATTAATGCCGCCATGCAAGCCGGAAATGTAATATTAAAGAATTTCACTTTCTCGGCCTATGACGGGATATTTGCTATGACGGGTGATATGATTCTATCCAAAGAGACTACGCCTTACAATATTAACCTTCTTCTCAAAGGCTTAAATCTTCAAAAACTCACTCAAGACACAAAACTAAAAGACAAAGGAATCAAAGGCACAACTTATCTAAAAATGCGCCTCAGAAATCCCTATAAAGATATGAGTGGCGTTACGGGTGATGGAGGCATAGTGATTGTTGACGGCCATCTCCTGAAATTACCCGTTCTTGATACCATGGCAAAATTATTAGGTATTTCCATGGAGGAAAAAGTAACATTCAAAGAAGCTAATGCCGACTTTATCATTAAAAATCAGACTATAAGCAGTGAAAATATTACTCTGATCAGTGAAGGTTTTGAATTGAAATCCAAAGGCTCGCTGGACTTCAAAGGCAACATCAACTTTTTATCAAACGCGGAGTTCTCAAAAGAAAAATATGACGAATTAAATACAAGCCAGCAAGTTCTTTCAATGATATTCAACTTTACAAATAGATATATAACCCGCATACGCTCAACCGGCACAATCAAAAACGCCCAACATAAATTGGAACCGGCTTCTCCTGATGAACTTCTCCTGGAAGGAATAAAGGGTCTTAAGGGTCTAGGGGATCTTTTAGGCCTTTAAAGAAAACTCTTCTTCGTCATAATTTCAGCCATTTTATTAAAAGCTATAGCTCGATGGCTGATCGTATCTTTTATTTCAGATCCCAGCTCCGCGAAAGTTTTATCGTATCCTTTTGGAATAAATATGGGATCATATCCAAAACCATACTCCCCCGCGGGTTTAAATGTAATTGTTCCTTCGCAGGTTCCTTCTGCCGTAACCAAAACATTATCAGCTTGAGCCAAGACAACCAAACACTTAAAGCGAGCTGTTCTTTTCTCCTGTGGCACATCGCTCAAAGCATCTAATAATTTAGCAATATTCTTATCATCATCCTGCTCTTCCCCGGCATATCTGGCAGAATGTACTCCCGGTTCAGCATCTAATACATCTACCTCCAAACCGGAATCATCAGCTAAGGCGGGTAGTCCTGAAAACTTTGAATATTCAATCGCCTTTTTTGCCGCGTTTTCAATAAAAGTTTCTTTATCTTCAATAACTTCGGGCGCTTCAGGATAATCAGCAAGACATTTAAAAGTGATATCTAATCCTTTAAGCAATTTAGTTATTTCTATAAGTTTATGTTTATTTTTTGTAGCAACAAGAATTTTTTTTGACATTATATTTTTAAAATATCCTTTTGGATCTCAATTAGCTCATTTATACCCTTGTGAGCTAATTTAATTAACGCGTTCATTTTCTCTACTGTAAACGGAGCTCCTTCAGCTGTAGCCTGAACTTCAATTAGTTGCCCGCTGGAAGTCATGGCCACATTCATATCTACGTCAGCTTTTGAATCTTCCTCATAAGCTAAATCTAACATATTTTTACCCTTAACTATTCCCACACTCACGGCAGCTACATACTGACTAACGGGCAGCTTATTAAAGGCTTTTTCTTTTTTTAAATATTTTAAAGCTTCAATCAAAGCGATAAAACTACCGGTAATACTCGCGCATCTGGTACCGCCATCCGCCTGAATAACATCAGCATCTAAAATAATTGTTCTCTCGCCCAAGGCCTTTAAGTTAACTACTCCCCGCAATGTTCGCCCGATAAGCCTTTGGATTTCCTGTGTCCTCCCCGAAATGCCGCCCCTTCTACCTTCTCGTTTGACTCTGCTTGTGCATGAACGCGGAAGCATATTATATTCCGCGGTCACCCAGCCGGAACCGCAATCTCTTAAAAAAAACGGAACAGTCTCTTCAATTGAAGCCGTACAAATAATCTTGGTATTACCCTGCTCAATCAAACAAGAACCCTCAGCATATTTAATATAGTTAGTTTTTACTTTTACTTTTCTTAATTTGTCGTATCCCCTAAGTCCTTCTCTTGACATTTGCGCTCCCTTTCCGCTTATAAAGATAATTCCCCCTAGAGTCTATGCAGACAATTACCGGAAAATTCTCAACTTCCAATTTAAATATCGCCTCAGCTCCCAGTTCTTTATAAGCCACCGGTTTGGCTTTTACTACCTTAGTAGACAAGTATGCCCCACAGCCGGCCGGCGCGATTAAATAAACACCTTTTCTCTTTTTCAAAGACTCAATGACTTCTTTGCTCCTTCTGCCTTTTCCGATAAGCATCTTTAAGCCCGTTTCAATTAATGCCGGAGTATACAAATCCATCCTTGATGAGGTTGTAGGCCCGCAAGAACCAATAGCCATTTTTTTCTTTTTCGGAGTTGGGCCCGTATAATATACTACTTTATTTTTTAAATTTATCGGCAACTTCTTTTTAGATTTTATCGCTTTATACAATTTGAGATGGACTTGATCCCGGGCCGTATAGACTTTACCGTTAAGATAAAGCATATCCCCAACTTTAAGCTTTTTAATCAATTCAGCATTGAGATTATTAGTATCCACTATATATTTCATAATTAAATTGTACAGCCGGCACTTCTGGTCGCGTGACAGCCTATATTTACAGCCACAGGCAAACCGGCTATATGAGTTGGACTACTTAAAATCTTAACCTGCAAGCAGGTTGCCTCACCGCCCAAACCCATAACACCTATCTTAAGGCCGTTAATTTTCTTCAAGAGTCTTTTCTCCATTAAAGCCAAATGCTTTTTCTTATTTTTACTTCCTATCGGTAATAAAAGGGCTTTCTTGGCAAGCAGATTAGCAGTCTCCGCTACTCCGCCTACGCCCACACCTACGATATAAGGCGGACAGGCATCGGGCCCTGCTTCCTCAATACAAGATACAATAAAATCTTCAATCTCACTAATATCCGCGGTTGGATTCATCATTCCAAGCTTAGTCTTATTTTCGCTCCCAAAACCCTTTGCCATAACAGTTAATTTCAACTTATTTCCCTTTATGGTTTCAATATGCGTAAGTGCCGGGCCGCTTTTAAAAGGAGGTTTTCTTAAAATAGGGTCAACGACTACTGAACGCCTAAAAGCGTATTTCTTATACGCTTCCTCAGCGCCCTTCATTAGTGCCTTTTTTAGAGACCCCCTAACAAATACTTCTTCTCCAACTTCAACAAAAACTATGGGCAGTCCGGTATCCTGGCATAAAGGAAGTTTTTCGCGTTTAGCTATTTGAGCATTTTCAATAATAAGCCGCAGCATCTCTTTGGCAAGTTTATTTTTTTCGCTTTTCATAACTTTCTTAATAGCCTTTTCAATATCAGGCCTGATTACAGTACCCGCCTTTAAAAATAAGTTGCTTACATTTTTTTGAATCTCGCAAGCGCTTATAATTCTCATTTTTTCTTATATCCCCCGCTTTGATACTCTCTGGTAACAACAGTCGTAATGCCGCCCCTGATATTAAATTCACCTATTATCTTAGCATAACGCGGTTCGCAAACTTTTATAAAATCATCTAAAATCCTGTTAATTACATGCTCATGAAAAATGCCGACATTTCGGTAAAAAGTAAGGTACTCCTTGAATGACTTTAATTCAATACAATATTTATCAGGTTCGTACTCAATGCTTATATGGGCAAAATCAGGTAAGCCGGTTTTCGGACAAATACAGGTAAACTCATCAGTACCTATATGAATAAGGTAACTTCTATCGGGATATTGATTTTCCCAAACCTCCAAGAGTGGTGTTTTCAGCTTCTTTACATGTCCCTGTAAATTCTCGTAACTTGATTTCTTTGTCTTCATTATTTTACTCCCAAAATTTTATGTATTTGCGGTATCACCAAAACGTGTTCTAAGCTAAGTTTAGCTGTTTTTAAAAGTTTAACTACATCCTCACCTTTAACCCGCCTTTTGATTTTATTTACGGGTGTTACCGGTTGTATTATTAACGGTATCTTACGGTTTACTTTTTTAATAATAGTAATCGCTTTTTTAAATTCAGCTATTTTCAAATCATTAGTAATAACCATCTTAACAAACAAACGTTTATTTTTACCTAATTTTTCATTCGCTATTTTTAAAAAACTATAATGCGAATCCCACAACGGCTTCTTAAGACCCGCAGCTGATGGTAATTTAATATCCATAGAAAGATAATCAATATATTTTATCACACGCTTTAGGTTTAAAGGCAAAGAACCGTTTGTTTCTAAATATACTTTGTACTTAAGCTCTCTTAAAGCATCAAGTAAAATCTTTAAATTACCGGTGTCAACTAAGGGCTCGCCGCCGGTAATAGATATCGAATGGCATCTGCCGCCGGCATTTAAACTAATTATTTTCTTAATTAACTCTTTTTTTGAAATATCTTTTGAAGTCAAATTTCTAGTATCACAATATCTGCATTTTAAATTGCATCCGGCAAAACGAACAAATACCTGATACTCACCCACATAAAGGCCTTCACCTTGAATTGATGAAAAAACTTCCGCGATACCCTTTACTTTCATCCGGCGCGTTTCTCCTCTAAAGGATCACCTATCCCGGCTTCCTTAAAACCACCGGCTCTAAGCCTGCAGCTATCACACTTACAGCAAGGATACCTGCCCCCCTCATAACACGACCAGGTATGTTCAAAAGGAACATTCAATTTCTTGCCGAGTTTTACAATTTCCGCTTTCGAGCTCATCATTAAAGGTGCTTCTATTTTCACCGCTTTACCGCTTACCCCGCTTTTAGTGCCCAAGGCGGCCATTTCAGTAAAAGCCTTTAAAAACTCGGGGCGGCAATCAGGATACCCGGAATAATCAATAGAGTTTACACCGATAAAAATACTGCCGGCTTTAATAACTTCCGCGTACAAAAGCGCGTAACTTAAAAATATAATATTTCTAGCAGGTACATATGTACTGGGAATACCTGTTTTTTTTATTTCCAAACTTTGCCTTTGCGGCAAATTAGTTTTTGTATTTGTAAGCGAGCTGCTCTCTGAAGGAAAGGCTACCTTTAAAATCACCTGCTTGGCTTTGACAAGCTCCGTCAGCTTTTTAGCAGATTGCGTTTCCCTGCGATGCCTTTGGCCATAATCAAAAGTCAGGCATGTAATATCAAAACCGCGCTTTTTCGCGTAAAAAAGCGTTACCGCTGAATCAAGGCCTCCTGAAAGCAAAACAATAGCTTTTTTCATTTACCTTTATATGTAGCACGTGATGTGTCTGTCTCCCAAACAGAAACTTCAATTCCGCTAATATTTTTTAACTTTATCTTTTTTTTCACTTTCTTATATATATAAGCCGCGATATTTTCCGATGTAGGATTAACCTTCTTAAAAAAAATATGATCATTTAAACAACAATGGTCCAAATCGCTTATCACTTCATTAAGAATCATTTTTAACCCTTTAAAGTCCAGCACCATACCAATTTTATCTAACTTCTTGCTCTGAATACTCAGTAATACTTTCCAGTTATGACCGTGTAAATTCTCACATTTACCTTTATAACCGCGTAAAAAATGCGCTGAACTGAAATTTTTTAAAACAGAAACACTATACATAATTACACCTTTCTAGCACAACTTATTTTTCTACCTAAAAATTTTTCACCCACTTTAATAAAATGAGTCGCTTCATCACTTACGTAAAATTGGTAACCGGGTTTTTTCTTTTGCTCATTCAAACTGCCTAGTTGCTTGAGGGTGGCCTTTACCGCTCGAGCCACTTCACTGGTTGAATCAATTAATTCAACCTTCTTGCCCATAACTTTTTTTATAATCTTTTTTAATAACGGATAATGAGTGCAAGCTAAGATTAAAGTATCGATATTTTTCAACTTTAGATAATCAAGATACATTTTTGCGGTTCTATAGGTTATATCCGTATCAAGCCAGCCCTCTTCAGCTAAAGGAACAAATAAAGGACAGCTTTTACTAAAAACTTTTATCTTTCTATCAAGCATTTTTAATCTTTTATCATAAGCTTTACTATTTATCGTACTGTTGGTGCCAATAACACCTATTCTTCCACTTTTTGATATTTCTACCGCCTTTTTAACCGCGGGATTTATAACCCCTATTATCGGCATCTTCAATCTCTTTTTTAATATCGGTAAACTCAAACTACAGGATGTATTACAAGCCACTACAATTAATTTAACGCCGCGACTTTTCAAAAAAATGGCATTCTCAGTAGAAAACCTGGTTATAGTCTCTTTTGATTTATTTCCATAAGGCACTCTGGCGGTATCCCCAAAATAAATTACATTTTCATGGGGCATAAATCTAAAAACTTCTTTTGCTACAGTTAACCCGCCCAAACCTGAATCAAAAATACCAATAGGCTTAAGTAAACTGTTTTTTCTATTAATTAGTAAACCCCTCTGTTTCTTCATATCTCTGTTTATAATTAATTATACCCTTAGCTAATGCCTGAGCTATCTGTTTTCTAAAAGAAGTGCTGCGCAGCTTTGATTCCTCACTGCTATTAGAAATAAAACCCACCTCAATTAAAACAGAAGGAGACCTAACCCCTTTTAAGACATAAAAACGAGCACTTTTGACTCCTCTATTTTTTCCTATAGAATCACGCTGCATTGACTCACATAAGCTGGCTGCCATCTCCTTTGATTCTATGCGGTATTCATCATACAGCAAATCCCAAACTATGGCATCAAGCGCGTTTGAATGCTTTAATTCAAACTCATCCTCTAACTCCAACACAGCGTTTTCAGCTGCCGCGACAGCCCTGGCGTTATCATCCATTGCGTCTGACAAATAAAACACCTCAAATCCGCGAGCGGACCTATTTCTGGCGGCATTCGCGTGAACACTTATAAAAAAGTCGGCCTTAATCTTATTAGAAATATCAGCCCTTCTTCTGAGACTGATAAAATTATCGGTGTCTCTGGTCATCACAACCTTAAAACCGTTATCTTCAAGTATATTTCTTAACTTCTTACTTATATCCAGGGCAACATCTTTTTCCTGAAGTCCCTTACGGCCAATTGCGCCCGGGTCTTTTCCGCCATGCCCGGGGTCTATAACCACCGTCCTGATTGAATAGACTTTAGTCGAAGGTACTTGATAGTAATAAGGATTAAAAACCCTATCAAACTTATCTTCAACCATCGAGAACGGAACATAAATGTTATCATCATAAAGAATAACCGGCTTCAAATGAACATAATATCGACCGTCTAATATAAAACTATTTGAATTAGCCATAACTATAGCCTTATGGCCGTCTTTCTTAAGAACAACCCTGTAACTCACAGGGTCATAATCCCACTTAACTCCATAAACACCGCACATCAGGCTCAAAGAAACATACTCTTCACCTTTAACGCTAACGGCTTCCTTTTTCAAATCATAAAGGGCTTTACCTCTTACCAGGTTTCTTCTACCGGCACAACCTGAGAGCATAATAAGAGATAAAAAAATAACCCCCAGGAATAAATATTTGGCAGGTTCTCTATATGACATTTTTTTAATTTCCGACATCTTGTTTTTGGATTATATCCAAAGGTACAATCGTCTTAACTTCCTGCAACGTTGTCTTACCTTCCTGAACTTTTCTCAAAGCCTGCTCTTTTAATGTTTTTATACCCCATTTTTTATAATTATCCCTTAACTCATCCGGTGAGGCATCATTATATATACGTTCTCTCACTTCTTTAGTAGCATAAAGAATTTCGAAAACGGCAGTTCTACCTTTAAAACCTGTATAATTACATTTTTGACAACCTTTAGATTTATACACATTCCTAATAACATTTGCTGGAACAGCTTCCTGATATTCTATCTTCTCCTTGCAATCTTCACACAAAACCCTCATTAATCTCTGTGATATTACAGCTAAAAGCGAATTAGATAAATAATGCGTACTAATACCAAAATCTTTAAGCCGGGTTATTGTGCCGGCTGTATCAATGGCATGCATTGTACTTAAAACCAGATGCCCCGTATCTGAAGCTTGATGAGCAATTTGAGCGGTTTCGGCATCTCTTATTTCACCGATCATAATAACATCCGGATCCTGCCTCAACATCGAACGCAGTCCCGCGGCAAAACTTATGCCGGCCCTGGTATTAACCTGCTGCTGACTTATCTGAGCCAACTCATATTCAACCGGGTCTTCAATGGTCATAATATTACGGCTTTGGGGATTTAATCTCTTAATAATGCTATAAAGAGTTGTGGTTTTACCGGAGCCGGTGGGGCCACAAATCAATATCATACCATGCGGGCGCTCTACAATTTCCGATAACTTCAAAAGGTCTTCCTCATACAACCCCAAGCCCTCCAGATTAAGCATGGTCATGGCCCTATTTAAAAGCCTGATGGTAATCTTCTCTCCCATAATTGAATATGAAGTTGAAACTCTTAAATCATATTTATTATCATCCAACCAAACCTCGAAACGGCCGCTTTGAGCTTCCTTCTTCTTGGCAATATCTAAGCCCGCTAAAATTTTAATAATCGAAGTTAATTTTACCCCCAGCTCCCTGGGAGGTGAAATAATATCATAAAGCACTCCATCAACACGTTGCCTAATGCGTACTTTTGCTTTATTAGGGTCAAAATGAATATCTGAAGCTCTTTGTTTTATGCCGGCTTCAAGATAAAATTTGAGTATAGTCCATATTTTACTTTTAGAAGCCTTCTTAGCCACATCATCTAAAGGCAAACCTTCATAATCAAAAACTTTTATCTGCTCGCCTTTAAAATGTTTAATTTTATCATAGAATATTTGGTGAGCTATATCGGATTGAATAAGATGATTACATTTGGGGCATACGAAGAAATTGGTTTGAGTTATAACATCATCTAAATCATAACCGCAATGAGTGCACCTGAACGGCCTTCTCTTTTTGCGGATAAAAAGATAGATAATTAAAGCCGGCAGGTTAAAAATGAAAACAAAAAGAAAACATAAAGCGGGAAATTTTATCCTTTTTCTCTTAGCGTCCCCTTTAACCCAAAGTGACACATTAAACCAAACAAGAAATGCTCCTAAAAAAATTAATACGTAAATAATTAAATCTTTCAAATTACTCAAAGATTACTCTCCCGCGCGCATCACTTTGTTTCTATTTTCATTTTACTTAAAAAATAAGATAATTCAATGCCTCACAAATCAAGAAACCAGCTTTACTTATCTTCTTTTTTCCCGGATTATATAACTCTAGGACATATATATAGTTCTACCAGAAAACAGCATAAAATGCAAATGAATTGATATGCACTAATAAAAAACGCAGAGGCTATAAATATTAAAAAAAGGTGACAGATGTAAGTCCGTCACCTTTTAATATTTTATTAACTTTTTTTAATTTACTTCTTCTTTTTCTTATTCACAATTTTTAGGTTGATAATCTTAATCTTGTTTGTAATCAGAAGCACCTTTTTATCGGTACTCCACTTAGTCTTAACCGTTTTAGCTAATGTTTTACCCAGATCATAATATAGTTTTTCTCTTTGCAGCGACAAAGACGCTATTTCAAGCTGCACTTTGCCTTCCGCGGATTTATCTTTCAGATAAATTTCGCCCTTTTTAGCTAATATCTCAGCGTTTTTTATCACTTTTTCCATATCTTTTTTGCTGGCTTTCCACATCTTATCAATTTTCTTTTTAAAATCTTCTTTTTCCATGCTTTTACTCCTTTTCGTTGAATTATAGCATACTTTATTCACATCCGCAATTAAATAATTAGGGACACATCCTAATTAAAATTTTCTCGTTAGCATCTCGTTCCAAATCTTTCAAATTTCGCAATTAAATGATTTATTCATCTTCCAACTCAGGCCGGTACGAGCGCTCCTTTTTCTTTTGGCCTCTTTTTGCTTTCTCTTCCAGCATTTTATCTTTAGCCCGTTTTGAACGTTTGCGCTTTTGTCTTCTTATTTTTTCTATTTTTTTCTTTTCTTCGGAAAGTTTTCCAAGAATAAGTGTTTCTATTTTATTTACTAAAATTCTTCTGGCTAAAAATCTGTTCAATACCTGCGAACGCTCTCGCTGGCATTTCACTTCAAGGCCGCTGGGTTTATGTTTCAAATACACACAAGTCGAGGTCTTGTTGACGTTTTGCCCGCCTTTTCCCCCGGAACGGATAAACTTCTCTTCGAGGTCTTTTTCAAAAACCCCCAAGTCATCCATTTTCCGTTTTAATAATTCTTTTTTAGACCTATTAATATCAACCATCGCGACAACTATTTATACTTAAGTTTTAAAGTAACGATCATAAGAGACAATAAAGCCATAATCGTATTAGTAACAATTATTGGTATAGAACCAATTATAAATCCATAAACCAACCATAATAATATCCCTCCGGTAAGTATGCAGAATGTCGCCAGAGATAAATCACGGGCATGCTTCTGCCTGCATATTTTTATTATCTGCGGAATAAATGAAATAGTACAGAGAGTTCCCGCGCATAATCCGATTATCAGTTCTATCATATCATCAATCCTTTTGTCTTCCGGTTAAATAAGAGGGTTCAGCCCTCCTTACTCCACACTTTCCCTAATTTAAGTTCTTTCGGACAGCTTAAACAAGAAAGAACCTATTTTATCTTTTATTGTTTTAATTACAAAATCTCTATTGTCAACTTTTGCCTGTTGTATATTAAAATTGTATATTTCACTGATACCTTTTTTCTTTAAGCGTTTTTCTATGTTATTAATACATTTTTTAACGCCTGTGCCGCTCCCATAGGTTGTAAATAAAATCACGGCTTTATCATCGGCGTTTAACATTTTATCAAGGTAGGTATTTACCGCGGGAGTCGGTGAAAACGCCCATACGGGCGAACCTATACACACCAAATCATAACCCGCTAAATCAAAATTATCTTTACCCAAGAGAACCGCTCTCTTTCCCTGAAGGGCTTCAGCGCACTGAAGGAAAAAACTTCTTTTCTCATTTTCAGGTTTTAATCTATAGATATCCACCGTAAAATCTTTGCATTTTAACCAGTCAACAAGTACCTTAGCCACTTTATCCGTGTTGCCGCTATAAGAATAATACACTACTGAAGATTTCATATCAACTGCTCCTCCAATTTCCCCATTCTGTTAAAAATATCTAACTTTAAATAACCAATAACCAAGATACAAGATATACCCTTGCAGGGCACAGGCAAACAATATTCAATCCTTCGACTTATTTTATATTAAGTACTATCGAAGTACTCAGGATTGACCCAGAATATATTGAAGGGTCAAATTCCAATATCCAATTACCAAACTGCTATCCTCGTTTTGTTTTGATTTGGTTATTGTTTGGTTATTACTTGTAGCAGAAATTTTTTAAGTTTCTCTTTATATTCAGGTGACGTTACATAAACTTCATCATTATGCCCGCCTTCAAAAGGCAAAAATTGCTTAGGTTCCGCGGCAGCATCAAAAAGAATTTGTCCGTGGCTAAAACTAATAATTTCGTCATTTCTGCCGTGAACAATCAATTTTGGAATATCAATATCTTTTATCTTATTCAGCGCGTCGTATTTTTGTGTAATCAAAAACTTCATAGGCAAAAACGGGTAAAGCTGCTGTGCCCGTATGAGAACTGAAGCAAAACTACTCTCCAGTATCAATGCGCTTATTTTTCTTCTCAGGCAAACTTCAGCGGCAACCGGCCCTCCTAATGATTTACCATACATAACAATTTTAGATTTATCAACATCATCCCTTGACATTAAATAATCGCAAGCGGCAATCGCGTCACTATACAAACCTTTTTCTCCCGGCCTGCCGCTGCTTTTACCATAACCGCGATAGTCAAAAATAAAAAAATTCACTCCCATTTCATTAAAAAATTTCACCTTATGCAGGCGATGACATATATTTCCGGCGTTACCATGACAATAGAGCACCGTAGTTCGGGCATCTTTCACCGGCATATACCAGCCGTTAAGATTTTCCCCGTCAACTGTTTTAAAACTCACCTCTTCATATCCAATACCTATATCAGCCGGTGTCTCTAAAACTTCCATGGCTGGATAATATAGACTTTGCTGCTCCAAAAAAATAAAATATATTCTAAAAAGGATAAGAGCAATAACAACTATAAGCAATATCTTCATTAAGACGCTCATTTCATTCACTCTAAGAATTAAGACGCTCACTGCGTTCGCTCTAAGGATTAAGTTTTTTTGCTTAATTACCTGCAGCTTGTGACTTATGATTTTGTTCTTGTTTTTGTTTTACACGCTATGCGCTCTACGCTATTGAAGGTCTATAGTCTAATGTCTGTTGTTTGTGTTTTTTGTTTTTTTGTTTTTCCTATCTGCTCTACGCTATACGCTATTTGTCTTGTGTCTTATTTGTTTCTTATCCCATAAAACTCAACAATATTCCAATTGACCCAAGGATAATGCTTCTAATAAAGGCAATCACCGGGTCTAAAATTCCCAAAATAAGCAAACCGACAATTATAAAAAAACCATACGGTTCAAGCCTCGCGAGCTGATATTTGGCATCATAAGGCAAAAACTCCATCAACACCCGCGAGCCATCCAAAGGGGGAATGGGTATCAAGTTAAATGATCCCAATATAATATTTATTTCCGCGGTAATTGAAAGCGCGAGATAAAGAAAAGGGTTCGCGTAAATAGCTCGAAACTGAAGCAAAAATATTGCCAGCGTAGCAATAAGTATATTCGCCCCAACCCCCGCCAAAGAAACAGCAGTAACAGCCCAGCGCGAACTACTCAGATTTCTATAATCAACAGGAACCGGCTTTGCCCACCCAAACCCCACAAAAAGAAGAGCCAGCGCGCCTATTGGATCAATATGAGGAATTGGATTAAAAGACAACCTGCCGTAGTGCTTCGCCGTATTATCACCAAACAACGAAGCAACCCAGCCATGCGCGATTTCATGAATGATGACTGAATAAAGAAGCAGCGGCACTAACATAAAAAACACTATCGGATCTGTAAATAAAAGCTGAAGTAAACCCATATATTTATTACCTTTTAATGAAGACAGTTTACCCTTTATGATCTAATCTCTATTGATAACCTGGATCATCTTATACAACCTGCCATAATCACGCAGATTGAAGTTCATTGTTAACCGAGGCAGATTGAGATATTCTCCATTTTGAATTTCTTCATTCGTTGGAGCGGAAGCCTCAATTTCACCACTTGTTAAAATGTTTTTAAATTTTTGATTTATAAACTTTAGTGTCTTTCCGGAAATTTTTCTATTTAGTCTTAATACGGTCAAACCCGCGACATATCTTATCGAATGATATACTTTATAAAAATCTTCTATATATTTAATTGCCTCATCAACAGTTTTTACTATACGAAAAAGATTAAAATCTTCCTTTTGAATAAATCCATTTTTAACCAACTGGTTATTTATAAAATGTTTCCACGCCTTCCAGTATGTCGAACCTTTCGGCTCCATCAAAACTATAGGCCTGGGTTTAGATTTGCCGGTTTGGATTAAGGTGAGCATTTCAAATCCTTCGTCATTTGTGCCAAATCCTCCGGGAAAAAGAGCAGTCGCATCAGTCTCTTTAATAAAAATTAACTTTCTGGTAAAAAAATATTTAAAGTTAATTATTTTATCTTTTTCATCTATATATGGGTTGGGTTTTTGTTCAAAAGGAAGCCGAATATTCAACGCGAACTCTGTGCCGATTTTGGCGCCTTTATTACCGGCCTCCATCACCCCGGGACCGCCTCCGGTTACAATCATGTAACCTTTTGCTGTTAGCTTCCGCGCGAATTCTTCAGCTAACTTATATTCAGCTGATGTTTTTTTCGATCTCGCCGACCCAAAGATTATAACCTTTTTGACAGCTCTATAAGGAGAAAATATCTTAAAAGAATATCTTAACTCTTTCAGCGTATTATTTGCGAGCTTGAGGTCTCCCTTATCGCCTGACTCCCGCCCTAATTTGACGGTGGTCGTAAGTATTTCACGCAACAGGCGTTCAGTTTCAACGGAACCGGACATCTTGGCAAGCTTATTTATTAAGCTGTCTATGGCTCTATCACCAATTTCGTATTCTTTGGATATCTTTTTCATCATTTAATATTTTTTACCTATGGGGAAATATTGAAGAATTGCGTAAATAGAGACAAGAAAAAAGTAGAAAAAGATAACATGCAAGTTCTACATAACTCTTTCTTCATCAGAAAAGTAAATATCATCAAAATAAAGAACACCTGTCTTTTTACTAACAAAGCTATCTTCTATAACCACGGCGAACTTGTTTACCCTTGACCAATCAGATATTTCTCTAAAGTCAGAAAAGGGAATAGCTATTTTCTGCCATTTATCAGTTATACCCGCGACACGTACTCTACTTACATTATTTGAAGTTGAAATTTCAACCATAATGTTCTGAGTATAACCTTCTTTAATATCACCTTTAATATAAAAAATGAGCTTATCGAATTTCCGTAAATCCGCGTCTTCCAAAAAAGCAAAGAATCCGCAGGCAGCTTTCCGTTTTGAATCAACATCATACTTTACTTTTAACGACGCGCCCCGATTGTCAATCTTTTCAGTTACATCATGTTCTATGGTACAGCTCTGAGGTGAATCATCCCAACTTAATACCCAGGGACCATAATCACCACCTAAATTATTTGGTCTTACTTGATCATCAAAGGTATCAACAGATAAATAATCAGCCAAAAGGTTCTGACTCATACAAAATAAGAAAACAAAAATGATAAAAATTAATATAATTTTATTCATTTACTTTACCGTAACAACTCTCTTTATAAGAATATTCACTGTAGTTAATTCACCATCAGAAATAAGAGCTTCACATTCATCTAAACTCAAGCTCTTGCAATCTCTACTATCTATATTTAAAATTATATCTTCAGCTTTTAAACCGGTTTCATCAGCTGGAGAATTTTTTAAAACACCCCTAATGACCAAATCCTGTTTATCTTTAACTACAAAAATGCCGACACCAACAATACTTCTTTTTTTATACGTAAATCTTTTTCTTACTAAGTTAACTTCGCGCTCTATAGTTAAAAATAATGGGCTCTTCTCCACAAGCAACTCATGCGCTTTCTCAAAACTCATATCCTTAGTATGAAAATCGCCAATGATTATAATGTGGTCACAGTCTTTGAGTTGAGCCTTATAAGAGGCGGAATTTTTCATTACATGAACAACTTTAAATTCACCGTCTATTTCGTCAATGACCAAGCCTCTCTTCTTTTCTAATTTCTCCTTTGCTTTCTCTCTTTTCTCTTTTATGCGCCTGACTTCAAGCAATTTACCCAATTCTTCTTTTTCTATAATTCTCCTCGCCCTATTCAGCGCTTCTTTGGCTTTAGTATAATCTGGATTGACTTCAAGAGCTCTATTGTAATAATCTATCGCCGCGTCATATTTATTTTGTTCAAAGTAGTAATTTCCTTTTTTGAAAAAATTTTCCTCAGGTCTTGTTCTTTTAATCTCTTTAACTTTTTCTTTATCAAGAGTAACTTTGCCAATAGTTGTTTTTATAACAATAGTTGACTCTGTTTCTTCTACTATTTCACCCTCAATTTTTTTCCCATCAAAATACACTATATCGCAAAATATAAAAGGTGCGATAAAACTAAAAATAAATAATATTGTTACTGCTAAAACGATTTTTCTCATCTTAATGATCCGCCTTAGGTGGAGAATTAATTCCGAAGCTTAAAGGCAAATTGTCGAAGAGAATTTACCTTTGCTTAAGCGAGGAGTCTATTAACTTCCTCAATCCCCTTGCGTGTTTTCACGAAAAAACAAGCGGGAATCTTATCACCTTCATTTATACCAGAAATCAGCCCAAAAAGCAAATAAATTGCTAACAACTGATAGCTGTAAGCTCTATGCTTTTTTGCCCTTAGCCCTTTACTCTTAGCCTTTTGTTTTTTTGTGACTTATGACTTATTTCTTGTGTCTTGTGACTTACCTGTGCCCACCAGGGTATGACTTTATACTTGTCTCTTAGTTATTATCTCCTGACTCAAACTTAAGGCCTTTCAAATATCGATAGTAATCACTATCAGTTGTTAAGATTATAGTAGACTTTTCATCAATCGTCTTTCGGTATGTCTCTAATGTTTTTAAGAAAGAATAAAAATAAGGATCCTTATTATACGCGTCAGCATAAATCTTGGTTGTCTCGGCATCCGCCTTTCCTCTGATACCTTGAGCTTTGCGGTAGGCCTGGGATGTAATCTGTTTTAATTCTTTACCCATCTGGCCTTCAATCTCAGCCTGTTTCCCTTGGCCCTCAGAACGATATTGCTCGGCAGCCCGCTTTCTCTCGGCAATCATCCGCTCATAGACCTTTTTTCTCACCGCTTCCACATAATTGATGCGCTTGATGCGCACATCCACCAATTCGATGCCGTATTGAGGAGCAAGGATTTTAGCCCTTTCCAGAATTTTCCCCTCCAGAGCCTGGCGTCCTACTTTGATTTTCTCCAACGCCTCTTTAGTAACTACAACGGCCTCATCTTCTTTCTCTTTAGTCTCAAGAATGCGATTAGTATTCCTTATCGCCTCAACCAAGAGCTGATTAGTAACGGCATCACGCGTGGCGGAATTGATAATATCATCAAGCCTGGCGTGCGCGCTAGTTTCTGTCCCCACCGATTGCAAAAACTTTAAAGCATCACTAATTCGCCAGCGGGCGGTAATGTCAATCCATATATACCTTTTATCTCTTGTAGGAATTTGATTGGGGTCACCATCCCAGTCCAGAAGCCTTTTCTCAAAATACTGGATTTGCTGTATAAGCGGCTTTTTGAAATGCAACCCGGCAGTGGTAATCGGCTTCCCTACAGGCTTGCCAAACTGGGTAATTATCACCTGTTGGGTCTCACGAACTACATACACCGCACCACTTAAAAATAGAAGTATTACCAAAATTACTAAAATCCCTGATATTCTTAAAATTAGCTTCATTATTGGTTCCCCCCTATCTGACCAAGATTCAATAATGGCAGAATCGAAGTCTGCTCGGAATCGACAATATATTTCTCTTTTGCCCTTGGCAGAACTTCCACCATTGTTTCCAGATATAACCTCTTCTGAGTTATTTCAGGTGCCTTTTTATATTCTGCCCATGTATCTAAGAATCTCTCGGCCTCGCCCTTGGCCCGGTTTACCTTATCCAATCGATATCCTTCGGCCTCGCGAATGGTTTTTTCCGCCTCACCTCGAGCGCGAGGGATAACCTTATTATAAGCCTCCCAGGCCTGGTTAATCATCCGCTCTTTTTCCTGCTTAGCTTCGTTCACCTCATTAAAAGCCGGTTTTACTTCATCGGGAGGATTTACATCCTGAAGTTTGACGGTAACAATCTGAATCCCCGTCTTATAACTATCAAGTATCTTCTGCATCTCAATCTGCGCGAGGTCGTTTATCTCTTCTCTTCTTATGGTAAGCACCTCATCTACACGATAATCACCCACCAGCCGGCGCATGACCACCTCAGAAATATCCCGCACATTATCCACCGGGTCTCTGGTTTCAAAAAGAAGTTTAATCGCGTCTTTAACCTTAAACTGTACAATCCAGCGTACATCCAGAATATTGAGGTCTCCGGTAAGCATTAAAGATTCATCAAGAAATGAGCGGGAAGAGTATTGCGTCTTTATCCCGGCGCGCAGAGTTCTCATTCCAAATTCCTCTTTAAATACTCTCTGTATTTTAACCGGAGTTAGTTTATCAATCCCAAAGGGAAGTTTCACATGCAAGCCGGGCGAAGTAGTATGACTATATCGGCCAAATCTTTGTATCACGCCCACCTCATCCGGGCCGATAGAATAAATTGAACCCCCAATCAAAATCAACAGGGCAACGGCAACAATCGCCAGCGGAAAAAACTTTCCAACATCGCCAACTTTCTTCCTGCCCATCTCAATAATATCATCCGGTCCGCGAACATCTTTCCATTCCATATTCATCTCTCCTTAATAACCCCGCCAAGGCGGGGGAATTAATCCCCCCTGCGTGTTTTCTTTGGAAAACAAGGGAGGATATATACTCAAAGTACTATTTTTTTGTTCTTAGAAAGCATCATTTACAAAAGTAAAGCTCGCGTAAATATTTAGAACTTAAGTTTGACTAAACAAGGGATGTTTTACTTTTTTTTAATGAGTACATGTTTTACGAATTCAAGGTGGCCTCTGTTTTATTTATACCAAAAATCAGGCCAAAAAGCAACTAAATTAATTGCACTTATTAGGCATGTCTTATGCCAAAATAGGCAAAGTCTTAGAAATTGATATAAAAACCGTCAAAAAAGCTTTTTAATTAACTATCTAAAACAAACAGCCTCAAGATAAATCTTGAGGCTGTAGAGTACATTTTCCCTAGTCCTGTTTTTTGTCTCTTATCCTACTTCTTTTTTGCCTTTTTATCATTTTTTGATTTCTTCTGTTTGCTCGCCTTGTTCTTATCCTTCTGCCCCTTGTCTCCCATTACACTCCCCCTTTTTTATAAATAGTGTTATTTTTCTTATCTTTTTTTCGCTCTTTTCTCAAGCCGCTTTTCTTTCATTGTTTTTCCTGCCTTCTTCTTTATATTTTTTTTAGTATTAAGACTTTTAGCCATGAGTTTCTCCTTTTTTCTTTATTTCATTCATTGATAACCACTCCTTAAAACAGCCAAACAGGCAAGCTTGTCACTCTTACCTTTGCCAATCGCTTCTAAGAACATTCACAGCTCATGCGTAATCACTTAAGCAAAGAGATTATTGAATCGTACCCTTTTTCGACACAGAGCCTATCTCAGTTATATACAAATCTTCAACTTTTTTTCTAGCCCAAGAGGTTCGCCTAAGAAACGTCAGACTAGACTTGATGCTGGGGTCTTTTGCGAAACAGTTTATCCTGATTCTTCGAGCCAAATTTTCCCAGCCGATTTTTTCAACCAGATACACAAGGATCATTTCAAGGGTAATACCATGAAGAGGGTCTTTGTGTTTATTATTAATCATATCCTGCCCTTATTCCTTTTTCTGTTTCAAAAAAATTATACCACAAAAACTCATTGGCTCGTAGTAGGTCGGAATTATCTTTATTTATATCAAAAATTAACTCCAAAAGCAACTGAATTAATCGCACTTACAGCTTGCCTCTTGTATCTTGCAACTTGCTTCTTATATTTTGTTTTTTGGTTATCGTTACTTGTTTGTTTTTTGTTTTTGCTTTGTGCTTTTACTATGAGCCATCAGCTAAAAGCTACTTGCTTTTTGTTTCTTTTTTTGTTTCTGCTTTTAGTTTTTTATTTTTGCCCTTTGCTCTTAGCTATTAGCCATAAGCTATTAGCCATCAGCCATCAGCCATTCACCTCTGGTGAATTCATCGCTTTCTCCAGCGTCCGCTCCGCGATATGAAAACGCCGCATAATCTCTTTCTGCGGCACCGAATCCAAGTCCTTGCCCTCTTTCTCCAAAAGCGCCTTTATCAGGAGCAAAAACTTAACCCGTTGAGGGATTTTTCTATCACGTGAGCCAATACTCTTTGTCTCTATCGCAAAACTCTCTCCTAAAATAGGTAAAATGGTTATATATGCGTCACTTGAATGATAAAACTCAACTTCTATAAGATTATACTTTTTCTCCAGCGTCCGCAACGCCCTTATTACCTGACGCCTCAATGCTTCGTCATCCCATGACGCCGGCAACCCCAGTCCCAATCCAACATCCTCTAATCTGAGGAAAAACTCAATCTTATCCAACTTCTTACTATATGCAAGCAGTATCAGATACAGGTCCATTGCCCTGCGGTCACTTCTCTTAAGCATCATCGGAAAATACTTCTCATCCTCCAGTAAAGCCTTTTTCACCTCTATTTTTTCAATGATACTATCAATATAAAGAGGTTCTCTTTCTTTATCCTCTTCCTTTTTCTTCTGTATCTCATAAATCTTCTCTAACCTTGCTATTTTCTCCTTACCAAGCCCCGGTGAATTAATCAGCGTTACCGACTCAAAATTATTCTTGAGCGCTACAATACTCCAGTTCATACTCCCCTCAACCACATAACGCCTATCCACAACAACAACTTTATCGTGCAGCTTACGCCCCGGCGGAATAAAATACAGCTCACACCCCGCATCCTGCAGCCTTTTAAATTCATCTCTACCAACAAGCTCTTCATAACTCACATCAGGAAACTTTGTATTTAAATATATTTTGACCTCTACGCCCCGCTCTTCGGCCTCAACCAAATCATTCAACAACATCTTAACCGGATTATTCGCCTTTAACCGCGTACTGATATAGTACATCCCAACAACTATCGACTCTTGGGCGTTATCAATCAACTCAATAACAGCCTGCTCATATTCCCGATCGGATATATCGCGCACCTGCGCCGAATAAAAATCCTCAGCAAAACAAAAACCCCCACCAATTACGGCAAGGGTTAATATAAAAACAACTACCGCACCCTTAAATTTCAATCTATATCTCCATTCGTACGCTCTTAGCTATTAGCCATTAGCTATTAGTTCCACTATGGAACTTTTAGAAATATCACCCGGCGAAGTAACATCTGCCTCATCAGTATCAGGCACAATATCCAGATTACCGCCATTATAAAAAGCCTTATAGCATAACTCCGAGCAGAAATAATCCCTGTCTATCTGCCACTTATTCGCCGCCTTTTTCAGCGGCTTGCCAATCTTTGACATAAGCTTTATAAATCCAAGAAAAAATACACCTAAGTAATCATATTTTAAATTCAGCTTACTCACCAGAAATGAAATAGTCTTATTTAGATTATAACTATGTCCCTCTTTAATTCTATATATATCATACGGCTCTTCTATCGTTCTTATATCTCTCGCCCTCACCCCACCTGCCATAGCTTCTATAGCAAGGTTCATCTCAGCCGACACACACACCGCCACATGCGAATACTTGCTGTTTGTGCCCCAGGCAATGAGCCTGGATATACCTTTTTCAGCTTTAAATAATAATATGTCTCCTGATTTTATATTCATTTATTGTGTCTTTCTGCCAATTTTTTTAAAAAACTTGTCCACCGTAGCTTTACCGTTATAGGATAGAACCGTCTCTTTAATTCGCCACCTTCTTTTATTTTTTTACTATTAATGGTGGGAAGGGCCAACGCTTCCGTTGGCATAGAGGTTAATATTGTATTTTGTGTCTTTAATCAGTATATCTTCCTCCGCCATACGATAAAGATTTTTATCGCCACAAAAATACCCCTGTTGAAAATTATCATATAAAATGCCTATACTCGCATCATCAATATAACCAGCATCATTTAGTTCAGAAAGTTTTTCAGGTAGATTACCTTCATGATTTTTTGCGTAGGCATATAGAGCAATGCCAGTTTGTCTTAAATTGCTTGCTGCTTGCACTTCTAATGCTTCTGTTTTTGCCGACTGAATACCTGGTCCTATAAGACCTGCAAAGAAACCTATGACAAGTACTAGTAATAAGACTGTTCTGATGCCACCAATTATCGTGCCTGCAATAGCCAAACCTTGACCAGTAAGTTCTTTTTTACATTTCGAGATTTTAGCTAGAGCAATTATACCCACTACTAAACCAGCCAATCCTGTAAGCGGAATAAAGATAAGTAAACTAAGAAACAAACTAACAATGGCTAATGTATTATATGTCTTTGCTTGAAGTGAATTTTCCACTATATTTTTTCTTTCTAGTTTTTTATTAAATATTTCCTGTAACTTTTCTTTGGCGAAATTCTAGGGACACAATACTTATTTCTCTTTCTTCCTGCGCCCCGCTCTCTTCTTCTCATTTTAATAGGGACGCTTCCTAATTAATCTGAGACATGCGAAAATCTAACAATACAATACTTATCTGCCAGAATGAAAAATGACTCTGACCCCTGACCCCTTTTCCCACTTTTATCTATTTTGCTATTGCATCTAACGCATCTCTCATCCTCTGAAGATGATCTTTATCGGTACGCCATAAAGCTATTTCGCTATCTAGCAAATCTATTGCTTCCTGCTTACTTGCCTTTATCGCCCATTTGTATTCTTTCAATCTAGAAAAAAGAAAATGGAAAAAACATCGCTTTAATGCTTTTGATGTTGGATACTTTCGTGAGCTTTCTGAATTGCTTTTAGGATAATCCGCTTCACCATAAAAACTGATAAAATCGCTTAATTCCTCGCGGATTCCTTTTTTACATATCGGACAAGAACAAACGTTACGATAAAAGTCTTTTGCTGTACCGCCTAATTCATTTTTTACTAATAAATCGTAAGTTGCTAAAACCTGTGCGCGAATATGTAATTTAGGTATATAAAATTGAGCTGTTGGTATTCCTCCTTGAACTGGTTCAGCATCACGCTGCAAACCATATCCTATATTATTTACCATTCCAGTAAGACCAAATGGAAAAAGAAAAGAGGATAATCCCCCCGCATACAGGTTAGTTACACTTATGCCCTGATCATATGCACTGCTTACAAATTTTATATATCCATCAAGTTGAGTAGATGAAACTTTTTTTTCGTCAAATTTATTAATCCACAAAAAAATATTTTTTTTACTCAATTTAGCTACAACTTCTAAAATTGACCGATAATTAATCTCAAAAAATTCTGCCGCACAATGTACTACAATGGCCCCATCATCTCTGGTATATTGGGAATCAAATCGCTTCCATATTCTTTCCATAAAGTCTAAATCACTTTGATTTCTTATCAAAAAATAGGGCGAAAGTATCATCAGCGGGCGTGGAACAATAGCTTTAAAATCGGAATATTTTGCTGTATCATACCGCGTACTAATCGCCTGCACTTGGTAATTGATCACTTTCATTACAAATTCACGTATATCTTGCTCACTAAAATCTTCCTTGACAAGTGACCGTTTCCCTATTTCATGGGCCATGTTAGGAGTAAAATAGGAATCTGCTAATTTACGATAAGCCTTTTTTATATTATAGATTTCAACTTTATTTTTTTGCTTTTCGGTAGGATCTTGTATTGTACGCACCCACTCATTTGGGACATTTTCTGAAACATCTATATGTAAATCTTTTCTTATTTTTTCCTCCGATTTCTCCCCATTAATCTTTTGCCAGCTTCTGATATATTTTGAGTCAAGCATAAAAACATACGTGACGGGATCAATAATAAATCCTTTTGATGGATTTAAAGAATCAAATTTTAAAAATAATGCACTTAACATTCCGGGCGCAGATTCAAAATAGTTCGCTCTAACCACCAATCCTGAAAAAAGTGACCCCATTTTTTTTACATATTGCTTTTCTGCATTAGAACCAATTCTTAATAAGAAACTTTTCTCCATAACAACCTCCAACACTATAATCTAAACATCACTAAAAAAATACTTTGCAAGCTTTTCGTTTTTTAACTCAGACTTGACAGGTTCTATTTCTATCTTTGCATAATAACGTTCTAATGAGTCGCGTCTTACGAAAATTAATCCAATTCCAGTTCTATCTGACAATTCTATCGCTCTCTTATTACACCCATTTCTCAATATTGCAACATACACATGATCTGCAACATATCTATATCGCATTGCCTGCTCAAATGCTTTTGATGGGGCCTTTACCTTTGCCTCTACAGCAACAATCTTTTTCTTTCTTTTATCCCAACAGACTAAATCAATGAATCTTTCACAGATCTGGGCCTCAGTTTTTTGATTTATATACCCATTTTTCCGCAATAATTTAGCCACCGCTGCTACTATCTTTTTTTCAGAAGGATTTGACTTAGTGTTAATAGTCACCTATTTAACCACTTCATATTTTGAACATAAATCACTGTATTGATCTCGCCGACGCTCTTTAAAAAGCCAAGTTGCAAAAACAAACACTAGAGAAAAAAACACAAACAATCCACAATTTTTTATACTGAGCGTATCACGAAAATAGATAATCAATATGATGCCGCATAAGATAGCTACCACTGGAATTAGCACTATAGCGTATTTAAATATAATAAAAAGCTTTCCGTAGGACATATATAACTTTTCCGAGTATAAAAAATCAACCAACAAAACAGAATTATTTGCGAAATATTCATTTAGTTTTGTTTTACACATTGAAACATAATCATCATTCACCGTTCTTCCTGTCTTTGGAGGCAACATCACTGCTATCTCGGCAGCCATGCGAAATCGTATTGTTTCTAGAAAGTTTTTACGTAAAGCATCAAAGGTTGATTTTTCAGTGAGTGGTTTTGTAATTATTGCAAACATTGCAGAAATAGCACTAGGCCCAAAAATAGATAGCATAAATCCAATATTACTGAATTCTTTATTTCCATTACTCATAATAATTCATCTTTTATTTCTGACTCAGTAGTATATTTTGGATATTTCATATATACATATCGCAATAATTCAATAAGAGATTTCTTTCCATAGCGCTTTTTTATATTTTCTATTTCTTTGGCTTCTTTTGCTCCTATTAGATTATTTTCTTTTAGGTATCCAATACCTTTATCTGTGATTTTATAAACTGTCAGATCATCTTCTGTGGTAGCTTTGTTCTCATCGTCATCTTCTGAAAATATTCCTTCTTCCTTTTCGCTAATTAGGTCTACTTTTTCGTTTTCTGAAGTTTCAATTAAATTTTCAACATTAATACTATCTAAGTCATCTAAAGAATATATATCAATACTTGCGTCCTCTCCAGTTTTTTCTAAAAAACCTACGTTTACTAAAAACTCAATATCGTCGTATAGCGTTTTAGACACTGGCCCAAACTTGTAGGCTTCAAAATTAAAAGATTCCTTATCGCACTTAACTTCACTTTCGTGTTCGCTCAGAAATAAGAGCTTTTGTAAGCGGGTTGTACCTACTATCGGAGCAGCTCTATCTGAAAATAATAACATAAGCAAAATATCTGTTTTAGTCATAGTTAATCCCTTTACTTACGAGCCAACTCATCTATTTTTACCTCCAACGCATTAACGATTCCCTGGAAAGTTTGCAAGATTTACAAGATAGGATTTTTGCTTGCACCCACTTCAATTTTAATGAGAGTGCTATATGTTATCTTTATTTCTTTGGCAAACGTTTCTTGGGATATGCTATGTTTTTTTCTTAAAAACTTAATATTTTTTGAGAGTATATTTTATCCTTGAGTAACTAATAATATATTGCTGATATTTTATTATAGTAACGCTATAATTAAATTACTTGCAATATTTGTATTTTAACGCTGAAAGGGGGAATATGCAAGAGATATTAATGTGTGCTGTTCACACGAAACTAAATACTGATAATCAAGCGGAGGTTGTATTTAATTTCTGTGAGGCTACAAGCAGAAAATATTACATCCTTCATTTCTAGCCAAGAAACTATGGAGTTTTATAAAGTTTACTCCGATGTCAGATTTACCAAAAAAAAGGAAAAAAAGAGGTCAACTCCCTTTTTTGGGCCTTCCAGGATCTATAAAATTCCGGAAGATTCCGGGGACAGAACACTTAACTATCTTTCCGCATAGGTCCCGGCCTATTTTTTTGCAATATCTTTCCGGTAATTCCTTCAATCTTCTTAATAAACCTCTCATCCCCTAAAGAAAATTCTATTCCCGATTTCTTGGCCTGATTAGTTAATACACGAAGATACACCTGTTTGTCATCTTTATTAAAGAAAACTTTTTCCCGGCGATTGCCGCGATGGATTATATGATTGGGGTGATTGGAAGCAACTATTCTCGCTATCCTTGTCATACATAGATTTTATCAAAGCAACAACACCTTTTCAATAATTAAGTGTTCTGTCCCCGGAACTCCGATAATAATTAACATTTTTAAGCGTTTCAATGAGAGCATTACGGTCAGCGGATAGTTTGCGTGAAATGAGGAGATCGGCTTGTTCCGCATAAGTAAGGGGATGCTTTTTATATTCCATAGCACCCCCTTCTGTATGCAAAAAAATACCCGCCGAAATTAAGCATGCTAAGCAGAGGCTCGGCGGGTTTGCTATTTACAATATACACTACTGCCCTATTAAAAGCAAGCTCTATTTGAGTCTTTATTATATTTCTATATTCTTCCATAATTATATACTCTTCACATCCACAATGCCATACTGCTTTAATATCTACCCACATTAAAATACAACCTGTCCAATGTCCCCATTTATACCAAAAATTAGCCAAAAAAGCAACTGAATTGTAAGACTTCAGGGGACAGAACACTTAACTATCTTTCTACTAATTTTCTCTTATCTTCTCAATGAAAAAGGTGACCGCTTTTTATAATCTTTTACCCGCGTCGGAACCCGGTTTTATAGTGTAAATTTCTTTTACTTTAATTTCAACAACTCCTTTTGGAATTGCTGCTGGTTTTTTTGATTGTATAAATTTTTTGCCTTGTTCATAAATCGAACCTTGTGCATAGTAGACAGCTTCCCCCTCAATCTTATAAGCCTCATTTGTTTTTGAATCCCAAAAAGCCAGGCAAACATTGCCATTTTCTAAAAGGTTTTTTTTGGTCATCTTCATAAAATTATCGATTAACAAAATTCTTTCCCCATCGATGATCTCTTTCCAGAATATAGGAACAACATTTGGATTTCCTTGCTTGTCCGCGGTGCCAAAGGCAACTAAAGACTGTTTATCAAATAAATTTTTTACTTCATTTGGTATTATCACTTTAACCCTCCATTTTCTTTTTCCCTAATCGGTGTTTACAGATAGGATAATACTTACAAGCAAAGCATTTCTCAAACACATTATGGCTTCTAACAGGCACGGCTCTTCCAGTTTTTAGCTCTTTAAGCCTGTCGATTCTCTTATCCAATTTCTGCTGTAGTTCCAAAGTATTACTAATTTTAAATCTTCTCTTGTTTCCATAAGTAATTATTCCATAATCAGGCTTCTGTTTAAAGGTCTTTTCTACCAGTCGCATATAGCACGCTAATTGCAACTTATGATCCAAATAGGCATTTTTGGATTTTATTTTTAGGCTCTTATATTCGTATGCGACATAATTATTCTCTTCCCTTTTTATATAATCGGGTCTTCCAATAATCCTTATATCTCCCTCATTATATACTAAAACTTTGTTCTTATCGCCAACATAGATTATATTTCTATCGTTAATTAATGATTTAATTAAGATATATAAAAAAAGCGCGCAACAACCTAATATTAGAATTGTCAACACAATGGACATCTTATCTCCACACTAAGTAAAGTAAATAGACTAGGAATCCTAAAGCAAATAGAATAAAGATAACTTTAGCATGATTCTTATAACGAATAAGTTGACTTAGCGCCTCTTCTGCTCGAATATGTTCTTGATGAGCAACACTCCCCTTGGCAAAGTCCTTTTTTAAGTTAGCTATCTGAACATCGCCCTGTTGCATATTAGAAAAACTCCAGCTAACTTCACAATACTCAAAGTCGGCAATTTCACTTGCTTTTATATTTATTAAATCCTTCTCCATACTCCATCCTTAAAAAATTAGAAACGCATCATTTTGGGACTTACAAAAATTTAGGTATGCCCTTCAAAAATACTCAGGACTCCCCCCACTCGCAATACTTATCTATTTGAAAAGTCAATAATTAAATATTGTGTCCCCTGAATTTGTCCTGAATTGCATATTTATGCAGCGTAGATAAGCAGGGCGCCGGCGGCTAAGGCTAAAAGGGCATGGAAGCGTAGAAATGAAAGCGACCTTCCCTGCCACCACTTCATCATGGACATTATCTTTTTCTGTCCAAGGACAAACAGCGCAATGCCTTTGATAAACGCCAGAACGCCAAATACCGCTACAAACCAACCGACCTTGCATCCTGAAGCGGCAAGCAAAAAGATAATACCTATTATAAGACTTAAAGCAGCGCCTGTGTAAATCCTCTTTCCTTTCACCCAGAAAGCTATGTAGTTTTTCATCCCAGCCGGCCTGGCCAGGAAAATAGCTCCAAGGGCTACCATGAGAATACCAAACGATTTAACCAATATAACCATAATGCCACTCTCCTTTTTTTCTATCGGACAAAAGGCATTTCCTGCCAATTTTTTTAAAAAATAGAACCGTCCCCTTTTCCTCACCCGGAAGCACCCGGAAGTATTAAACACTATTGCCCTGAACATAAACGGCATCGTTTATCAGGGACTCGACGATAATTGTCTCAAGCCCTTTTTCAGTTATATCACTAAAATTCATTAAACTTCACTCCAATTCGTAATATTAATCCATTTTTTTTGCTCTAACACCTTGACGGCTAATTGAATCTGTCGCTGAGAAAACTGCTTCTTGCGCTTATTCCAATCATATACCTTCGTAATAAGTTCACTAAAAGAATGTGCTGATTCTTTTGTTATTACCCAATGCACTGTTGATAATAATTCCATACCAAAAGGAGTCTCAAATCCGTCTACAAGATCAGATACTTTGTCATAATGTTCCTTAGTTCCTTTGTGCTCATTAAGAAACCGTGTCGCATCTTCATAAGCACCAGGCACCAGCTTGAGTTGCTTATCCGGCTTATCTTCTCCGTCGGCGTAACCAAAAATGAGATGGCCTTCTATAGCATTGAGCACATGGCGAAGATTTTTCGCATATGGACCATATGGTGCTTTTGCGTACTGTAAACGAAGGCTCTCTCCGCTTTCTTGAAGGAAATACATCAATTTGTGTACTTCCAGGAGCGTTATAAAGGGATCAAGAAGCCCTAAAAAATAACGATGCATCAGTTCTACCAATGCTGCGCGCCCAGGAGTCATTTTAGGTACTTTCCTGTTTTTTACCATCTCTTCAGGAGTCGGAGCCCCTTTTGGCTCAAAAACAACAACATCGACATCGCGCAACTCATTCAGGACAAATTCAATCCGTACGCGTACCGTATTCCAATCAAGGCCCCCAAGCCCACACCCTAGCGGAGGTAGGGCGATGGATTGAATCTTCAAATCTTTAATGACTTTAACCAAATCCTGCAAACCATTCTCAATATCTTCCATTCTGCTGGCTCCACGCCAATGCCGCTTTGTAGGGAAACTGATTATATACTTTGGATTTATAAGTGAGTCAGTCTTATAAACAAACATTTTACCGGGAAGAATCGCCTTTTTTTTACAGGCTGCTGCGTATACTTTAAAATTTTCCGGGAACCTTTTTTTGAACTGAAGCGCAATTCCTCGTCCCATAATACCAACACAATTAACTGTATTAACAATTGCTTCTACGTCTTCGGTCAAAAGATTACCTGTTTTAAATATAATCATATTTCATTCCTCCTTCTAATAATACCAGGTACGCATCACCTTCACGGGTGGTCGATGTGTTGCTGATTGGAGTGCTTGAGCAACCTGTTGGTACTGCACTATTGAATATACACCGATACATTCTATCAATTCCCAAGGAAAGCATTCTTCGATCAAAAACTCGGCTTGCTTCTTTTCTTTAACCGCTGACCAAGATGTTGCTCTTAACGCGTTCCAGTCAATTTGATTAAGTTGGTTTAATTTTGCAAAATCGTTAAAATAGGATGACCCTGCATTCGAATCAGTAAATACCCAGCGCTTGCCCAAAGATTCCGCCCACGTAACTGTTTTACGTAAATCCGCTACCAAATGAACAATAGGTTCCTGCCCTCCTCGATACGTAATCTCCGGATGATTATTCTCGTAAAATATGTATAACATAATCGATCGTGGACAAAAATAAAAAGGAACACATGCACCTACGCAAAGATCTGGATAATTCATAAAATTATTATACATTCTTCGTTCTTTTATTTTCGACATTCCTATAGTAGTACCGTCCAAATCGTATTGCTGACCATCTGTATCACTTAACAAATACTGTTTAGAAATAATCGACTCCAATCTATCAAGATGTACAATATGATAAATCTTGGGATCTTTAGGTATAGTCTCACTCATTTTCCGAATCCTCCACTATCAAATTATCTTCCAGTGAGTCAATAGACTTCGGGGGACAGAACACTTAACTATCTTTCTGCATATGTCCCGGCCTATTTTTTTGCAATATCTTTCCGGTAATTCCTTCAATCTTCTTAATAAATCTCTCATCCCCTAAAGAAAATTCTATTCCCGATTTCTTGGCCTGATTAGTTAATAAACAAAGGTAAGCCTGTTTGTCGTCTTCACTAAAGAAAACTTTTTCCCGGCGATTACCGCGATGGATTATATGATGAGGGTGATTGGGAATAACTATTCTCGCTATCCTTGCCATACATAGATTCTATCAGAACAATGACGCCTTTTCAACAATTAAGTGTTCTGTCCCCGGAAGTATGCCGGAAGTATATTTAGAACTTTTTTTAAGAATATAAAAGGAAACAAATCCTTTTCTATAATCATGTATAACATTTTAAATCGGCCATGAAGGTCAAAATTTTTCCAAATTTATATTATCTTCTACGTATTTTATGCCTTTGGGAGATATTGTGACTTGTTTATTTGCTTTATCATATTCAATTAATTTATTTTTATGGGCTTTCCGCAAAATGTCTCTACAGTATACAGAAAGATTTGTGTATTCTACCCAATCAACCAATAAATTTTCGGCGACTGAATCTCGATTATAATATAAAACAACTAGTGTCTTTTCTGTCATGTTAATAGAAGTATCAAGCACACGAATTTTTCCGCCAACTTTCCATAAAATAGGCAAAGTCCTATCTGTAATTCGTTCTACTGCTTCAGTTGCAATATCAGTGTTAACATTATGAAATAAACGGATCAACTCAGCCATAATCCATTTAACCATATAAAGCACAATTGTAGCATCCATATGATTTGGGTCAACATCGCCACCAACGTGCCCCACGCCTCTATTGTTACGTATTTCATAAAGAGCAATGATTATTCTAGGAATTTGAATCCTTACTGACCTCGGAAATGATGATGAAGGAATTTGCTCAAATTTATTGCAAGCATCTACCATATTCTTCGGTTTGCTTGCTTTTGAAGGAAATTTTCCCTCAGTATACCCTTTTAAAATGGTGTAAACAACCTCACAATATTTACCTCCATTTAACTCCGATGGTTCCCAGCGTTGTTCTCGATAATTTCGTGCAATTTCATTAAAAGTTTTTACCAATTCATTTTTTAATGTAACTGGAATACTGCCAAGTAAATTTGTTAAATTGAAAGCATTTTTAACCATGATTATTTTTTCCTTTTACTTTTCTGGGCAAATCATGTTCTATATAATTTTCACCTAAGGTTGGTATTGTTATGGCGTTAGAGTCAGTTGTATCAAGCCAACCTTTTTGGACGGCAACAACACAAAGTGTATTTTCCAAATTAGATGGAACTCGCCATTTCGCATCCTTAAAACATGTATAAATCGAATCGACATCTGTCTTTTTCTTTAGTTTTTGCTTTAAATAATAAGCAGCTACTAAGCATTTCTCTTGGTTTGATGAAGGGTTTTTGTCTTGTACAAATTGCTTAAAAGTTGTTTCCCCTGAAGGCCTCAAGTTTAAATCTTTAACTAAACAAGGACCAGATTTAACTTTTTTCTTTTGTTTATTATTTTTCTTAGGTGCTTTTTTCTTTTTAGAATCTTTCTGTTTGGTTTTTTCTTCACTTTCTAAGGGCAGCTCTTGAGTTGAGAATTTCTCCCATGCCCAACGAAGAATCCTATTCTTTGCCTCTCGATCTTGTATTTTTGAAAAATGGTCATCAATAATTTTCATCACATCGATTTCAGTAATATTTTTCACATTTCCTCCTTTTGGACATCGTCTTAATAAATATATGCCATCAATCTCTTAGATAAATTTAATTACAATAATTTCATTTTAATCATTCACATAACTCATTAAATATCTCTTTTGCCTTATCTTTACCTTTTTCTAGGATTATATTATCTTGCGAGTATTTACTCGCTTTAGAAATATATCCACTCTTCTTTAATTCTCGTGTTGCATAATTCAAGCCCATTACATCAATGTTACTATTAAAACAAACATCCTTTATCTGTCGGCTAGAAAAACTCTGTAAACCTAAACCAATAGACATTACATAGGCTGCGCATAGAATTCCTCTAGTCTGTTTACTATGTTTTGATTTCCCCGTAAAATTCTTATTAAATTTAAAGCTTGCATCTTCTTGGAAAAAAATACAATCTTTAAGTTTTTTTTCTAAAATACCATCTAAATTTATAGACAATCGCTTAAACGCTTGGTCAACATTGAGCTTCGGATTTTCAATTATTTTTCTTACCCCTCTTTTTTTAATGGAAGTTTTTTTATTGGCGGCTCTTTCCTTTTTTTGTTCACCTTTTTCAAGTAAATCTAAAAATTTACTAATTTGATATGAATATACTCGTATGTATCCTTTTTTTGGTTTACGTCCAAATCCATCACGAATTAAATCAGATGCTCTAGTCCTAGCATTTTCATTAGAGACAGATAACAATTTTGCCATTTCAGAAGTATGCACATCTGCAATCTCAGAAGGAATCTTTAAATTAGGCTCTAACTTTGCCAAGTCTGCACCCAAATGCCGTGTTATTAAAAAAAGCTTTATTTGGTCTGTGCCTGTTAAATTTTTCTTTTCAATATGAACAAGCCCTTTTCTACCTACAAGTTTGGCATATTTTTTACATCTGTTAATTAAAGATAAGACTTGTTCTTTTTTGAATGATTGTTCATCTTCGACAAAAAATCCTTTTATCTGGTCTTTATCTTCCATTATTTGAACACCTCACTTTCTTCTTTCTCTTATACATTAAATGATGCAATTTGTCAAGTGTTTCTTATAAGATGGAAAGAAAGAAAATTTTCCATATTTCTTATCATGAATCACAAATCAGTAAAATAGAGCACAATGGGGGTCAAGTCTCCACATTCCACATTTATTTCTTTTTACGTAATTCCGGGGACACAATACTTAATTATTTTAAAATAGAACCGTCCCCTTAATTCCTGCTTTATTGGGACTGGAATACAATCCCTCCGAGAAAAGCTGTATAGTTCCGGGGACACAATACTTAATTACTTTTAAATAAAATCATCACCTATTTTCGCCATTGCCATGCCCAGCTTTTCTTTCACAAAAGAATCAATCACAATTCTTCTAAGGCTATTATGATTTTTCTCGTGATTTTTACTTAATTTAATCAGTTTTACTTCAAGGGTGAATGAAGGGTGCAATACCATACAAGGTTCCCCTTTAAACTATTCAGGTTTTGGCAAGTTTAGAAATTCTAGCGGCACTTCATTAAAAAAATAATGACATCCAACTGATTTAACATAATTAAGAACATTTTTGTACTCTTTTTTATTAAACCAATCATTTAATATATATACATATTCAACGGATATGCCTAATGGAGCAAGAAGTTTTTTATATTCCCTGCACTTAAAGTCGCAGGTCTGAAGCTTCTCATCAACAGACCCTGAAACCTTTTGAAATTTAATTTCTATTATGTATAATGTCTTATCTTTTAATATTAATATAGCTTCATCTGGGAGTAGTTTTTTAGAAATAATTACTGAGTAATCTATGTGATTGGGTTTAAGAAGATTTTTGTATAATTTGTGCTTTTGATAAAGTTCAGCAACTTTTACACCTTGAAAAAATACCCTATCATCTGATATGGTATAGCCCGGAAGTGCGGAGATTACTTTTTCAAGGCTTACTCGAGATTCAAAGTGGAGACCAGTTTTTGTTTTGCTGCCTCCCACCCCTCCTTCTTTCATGCGTGCACCATTTGTCTTGCTTGTTTTTTCTTCGTGTTCATTTTTAACTCATTATATCTTTTAGCTGATAAATCAAGATAGGCTTTTTCATTATCTATGCCTATAAACTTTCTGCCATAAAGATTTGCTATAAGGCCTGTTGTAGAGCTTCCTGTGAATGGGTCTATAATTAAATCCCCCTTATTTGTACTTGCCACAACTATTCTTCTCAAGAGTTCTTCAGGTTTTTGGGTAGGGTGTTTTCCGAAGTGCTTCTCAACTGGCCTTGGAGTATTAATAGCCCATACTGAGCGCATCTGCTTACCTTTTTCATGCAAGATTTCACACTCATGGTATGTATTTGTTTTATCACACTTAAAGGTTTTTTTGTAATTTTTTTCCCAGTCTACCATCTGCTTATAGTTAAAGGTATGCTTAGCTTTCTTCTCTTTCCTTGCCCATATAAGAGTTTCATGGCTCGCTGTGAAAAAACGACAGCTTAGATTTGGGGATGCATTAGGTTTAAACCATGAGATATCATTAAGAATATGATAACCCGTAAGTTCAAGAGCATAGCCACAACGGTAAATTGAATGATATGTCCCGCTAATCCAAATAGTGCCACCAGGCTTAAGCACTCTTCTGCACGCCTCTATCCATTCAACATGAAATTTTAAATCTTCATCAAGGCCTTTGCTCTGGTCCCACTTACCCTTGTTAACAGATACCATCTTACCGGCGTGGCATGTAAATCCACCGTTTGAAAGATTATAAGGTGGATCAGCAAATATCATATCTACTGATTCTTTTGGTAGGTTGTTTAGGAAATCTCTGCAATCATCTAGATAGAGCTCAAATCCGTTATCTTTAAAATATGGTTTAATTTTAACGTCTTTCATTGCCGCCTCTGCATGCTCTATACGCATAAAAACCTCCGCTTCCGAAGGTTTTACTTATTTTATCGTGGAGGTTCCCCCTTCGAACGCACCACTTTGTTTTAGTTATCTCTTATATGTTACTACCAGTAGTATCATTTGTCAAATATTTTATTATAAACTACAACATAAATATGGAAAATCGGGACATACGATACCTATTTCTCTTTCTTCCCACTTCCCCCATAATTTTAATTTTTGAACTTGCGCAATGTCACTGCTTCAACCCTCTATTGCTACGCATCCAAAAAATCATCCCACAATTAATACAAATTTTATTCCACCTTATTCCTGTCAAATAGCTTATTAAAATGTACTAAAACCGTATCTAAATCGAACTTTTCATCAGCTCTGATCATTGGCGTAAGATCGCTTTCGCTGATTCTTTTTAGTTCCTCAATTGCCTGGTCGGACAAGCCTAAATTATGAGAATAATCTCCTTTGTATCCATCAAGTTTCAATTTTTTATTAACCAATTTTAGTAAATCCGGCCGCGCGAAATCAAATCCTATTTTAATAAAATGCCCCAAATCGTAATAATCTCTAATCGCGGGTGTCAAGCGGGATATGGAGGCTTTCAGTTTTTCCGCCACGGCTTCTTCCAGCGACAGCGCTAATACACTTCCCTGTGGAAACAAATCCTCTCCGCTGAACGGGTCTTGATAAAAATGTTTAACCCGTACGGTTACAGGAGGCAAAAAAGAAGGCTGGCGCAATGATATTTCAAACTTTATACCCTCCTCACGATTCATAATAATTGACTGAAATTGAAGAGTGAAAAGATACTGCGTTGAATTATTAAATCCCTCCCCTTGGGGATTTTCACTCGTAAGCCCTAAAAAAGATAAAAAAGAAGGCATCTTCTTTCTGATTGATGTTATGGCATATGATCTCTTGGCGCGCGCGGAAACATCAGCATCGCTTCTATATGAAAAATCCAGATCTTCGCTTAATCGATGATAATCCAAATAAGCTTTATTTAATAATGTCCCGCCCTTAAAAATTATATCACGGCTTAAATGTTCATTAACCGCGTTAAGGATTCTGGTCAAATGATAATCCTTCTCTATAATCGCGGGGCGAAATCCCTGCTTATCAGCTATAAAATTGATAATATCCTTTAGTTTATTCTTGTCCATTGATGATAACCTTCCAACATTGATTCACTTTCCCTTTTCGGGACTTAACAAACGGATTAAAATTAATATATGTGTTTTTTGCGCCGATAGATTTTTTCAGTTCAGCTAAGTCTTTTTGGGGCACACCGGCCCTCTCAAGCATAAGCCCCGCCCGTTTACGAACTGCCGCTACAGGGAATTTTATTAAATAGCGGATAAATTTTTGAATATCTATCTTACCGATTTGCCCGTTAATAACCGCCTGAACATTCTCCCATGACCCCATTGGTTTAAATATAAAATCTACAAGTGTGCGTTCTTTGTCACTAATACAGATGTCTTCTTCATCAATTCTTATTTTTTTTATCCCGTACATTTTTCGAGGAGATATTTTAACAGCTGTATACTTAATATTTTTGATGTTTCGTTTCCATTCTTTCATTGTGTTTAAGACAGTAACCGATTGTGGAATTTGCTCCGTAAATCCCCAGTAGTTATACATCGAAACATACCCAATATAATAAGGGACTTCATCCATCCATAAGGCTGCGACAACGTACTCATTCGGCATCCAAAGCTGATTAGGGGCCCTTAAAGGCACTAATAGATACCGGCCTCTTCTTAGCTGGATAAGCCGGTTTCTTTTAGCAAGCGCGCCAAGCATGCTGGCCGCTTTTCGGTAGCTCCCCAACACTTTAACCGCGTATTTAGTCGTAATCACCTTCTGCTTCTCAAATTCTGATCGGGACAGCAAATACACCGCGTCTTTTGAAAGCTCAGAATAGCCCTTTGCGTTCATTGTTTTATTTCCTTTTATTTCCAGTTCAAATGGAATTACTATGAATGGATACAATATACCACTTCACTCATCCCTTGTCAATTAAAATAAATTTGTTACGGAAATCATAGGAAAGTAATAAGAAATCGGAGGAATCCGGGGACCCTTCAAAAGGAAAATAAAAAGGATTAAAGGGGACAGACACCTTTAAATCAATCCATCTTTCTTCTTAAGGCTTATCGTACCTTGAGAATTCCAGTTTTACTTTATTATCCTGTAATAAGCACCTCTGCCCCCACCAATAAGTTCAACAATCCTGGCATCAATTAGTTTTGAAATTTCTTTTAATACTGCCTGGCGGGAGATTTTAAACATTGTTTGTAAATCCTTATTTGTAACCTTCCCCTTCTTTTGTATTTTTTCAAGAATTTTAATTTGTCTTTGAGTCAATTCTATTCGTTCGCCTTCATCCACTTTACACGTAAATCCTAACTTACGAATAACATCTTTCACTTTACTAACTGAATATACTATACCTTCCGTAAAATATTCCAGCCACTTAGTAATATCCCCTTTATTTTCTTGAACGGTTTTCAATGCCGCATAATACGCGAGCCTATCTTCATCATAATAATCATCCAGAGCAAAAAATCTTCTATGATCAAAGCCGCTTTTATATAAAATGAGAGTCGCAAGTAATCTTGCTACCCTGCCATTACCATCAATAAAGGGATGGATTTTTGCTACTTCGTAATGCGCGATACCAGCCAATATAACCGGATTAATATCTTTAGCTTTTTTAGAATTAAGCCAAGCCAAAAATTCTTCCACTAACCGTGGTACATCTTTAGTATCAGGGGGCATATATTCAACTACCTCTTTAAATTGTGTACCATCAAAAATTCTCTTGCCTACAAAAACCTGTCTATCTCTAAAAACGCCGCAATCCTTATCCCTCTTCAGCACCCCTTTCGCGATAGTCCCGTGAATCCTTAAGAAAAGTTTTGTATTCATCAACTCCTTATTAGCATATTTAGGAATCGCGTCTAAGGCTCTGAGGTAATTTAAAACCTCCTGTTTATCTTTAGTTGAGGCAATAATTTCTTTATTCTCCGACAAAGCCTTTACTTGCTCAAGAGTAAGCCTGTTACCTTCAATGCTTGTAGAAGAATGCGCGTTATGAAGGCGAGCTTCTTTCTTTAGGCTTAGTTCCCATTTAGGAATAAGCTTTGAACGCTCTATTACTTCTCTCTCAGTTATTATCCGGGAAATATTATTAAGAATTTTGTCTGTTATGGTATATTTTGAATTAAACATTACGATTGTATTATAACAAATGACAACCTAAATGACAACTTAAATGACAACCATCTCAACCTTTTGAATTTTCAGCGCTTCTTCTTGCTGCTCTACGCCGCTTTGGTATTAAATGGTTGAATAAAAAAGGGAGTTGACCCCATTTCATTTTATTTTACAACACTTTTATGTCCAGTGATTTAGCAATTATCTTCTGCAAATCCGCTATCCCGATATTCTTTTTTGAGCTGACCCAGGAGATATCACAAACATCAACGACAAGTTCTGCAACAACATCCTTTTTTCTCTGCTCAAACCTTGAAGACTTAACCTTGTCAATCTTGTTTACAACAATACTAAAGGGGAGTGAGTGATGTCTAAGCCAACCAATCATTATAATATCCAGCTTTGTCGGTCCTGCAACAGCATCGACTATAAAAAATATCATGCGCAGTTTCTCTCTACTACTCAGATATCCTTCTATTGTCGGACCTAAACGTTCCCTTTCGTGTCTTGACCCAACAATGTATCCATAACCGGGGAGGTCAACTATCCAACGGCCGCGTTTGACTTCGTAAACATTAATAGTCCTTGTCTTTCCCGGGACCTGCGAGACATATGCCATTTTCTTTTTTTGACATAGAGCGTTAATGAGAGAACTTTTTCCTACATTAGACCGTCCGATAAAAGATATTTCCGCCTCACTCTCTCCGAGAGTCAGAGCATCAAATTCGGTCTTTAAGTATTTGGTATCGCATAATATCTTCTGAGTCGTATTCATAAATTTTTTTAAACTAGGTTGGCAAATCGGTTATTGTACCGATAAATGCGTTGGTCAAATATAATATCGCTGTGAGTCACCGGCCGTTTAAGTTTTATGCCGTCCATGCAGGTGCACCTGCTAAGCGCGACATACAATTGCCCGTGAGTAAATGCGCCATGCCCCATGTCGATTATAACCTTGTCGAATGTCTGGCCTTGGCTCTTGTGAATAGTTATGGCCCAAGCCAACTTTATGGGGTATTGCATAAAATCCCCCACAACCTCAGTTTCTATATTATCTTCATCCTCATTATAACTATATTTGATCTTTTGCCACTTCACAGCAGAGATATCATATGAAAGCCCGTTAATGTCCACGACTATCGAATCTTTCGATAAAGCTATAACTTTGGCAAGCGTACCATTTACCCATCTTTTGTCAGGATCATTTTTTAACAATATTACCTGCGCGCCCTTTTTGAGTTTTAAGGATGCGTTTGTAGGATATGTTGACTCGTCAAACTTCCCAAATACCTTAGCCTCATACGTCATCTCTTTGCCGGAAAGCTTTGATAAACGATCTTGGTTTATTGTATTTGCCAAGATGTTAGTCGTTGTCAGGATCACCGTCGTATCTTTTTTAGAAGCTGTGGCATCTTTATAGACCCTCTTATTTAATGTATCCAGATCCTCTTCAACATGCTCTTTATTCCTGACCCTGTTTAAGAGCTCCATAAATGAAGTATCTTTTTGTCTGTATATAGTCGACAGCTCGACAGCTCGGATATGACAATCGTCAAACACTTTAGCGCTGAAAAAATAAGGACTCGAATATCGTTCTTTCAGAAGCTGCCTTGCTTCATTCTCTACCACAGGAGATAGCTGGAAAAGATCTCCAAAAAATACCATTTGGATTCCACCAAACGGCACCTTCATTTTACCGCGGTTTAATCGTAATGCATAGTCGATCCCATCCATAAGATCTGATCGAACCATCGACACCTCATCTATTATTACCATATCGAGATTCTTTAGCAGGCTCTTATCTCTAAGGCGCTTTATAGCATCCTTTTGAATAATCTTTGGAGGAAGTCTAAAAAAGGAATGAACAGTCTGGCCACCTACATTAATGGCCGCGACACCAGTAGGGGCTAACACTATTATCTTTTTACCGGTATTCACCTTAAAATATTTTAGAAGGGTCGATTTACCGGTACCCGCTTTACCTGTGATAAAAAGGCATTCCTTGGTATACTCCATAAGATTAAATGTTGATTTGAATTCATCGTTTATATCAAGATGTGCTGGGAGATGATCTTTCGTTATTGTTTTATCAGCATAGATTTTCATAGAGTGCCTTTGACTTGGGTCCTTTTTTTGCGTAATATGCCCAGCAGCGCAAAATATATATTTCTGCATATCCACGCATCAGTGGCCGCATACACTATTTGTGCAGGTGCAAGCTTCGGCGCATCCCAACGGGAGCACTGCATCCGTTTAGATATCCTGAATCCTAATAATAGGGCAGCCAGGCCGCGTAGCCCCGCGTTTTTTATTCCCGCTTTGGCCGTCAAGCCTGCTAGGTCGACGAACCCTGAGGGCTCAAGAGGAAATAAATTATTCAGCTTCCCTATATCATCGTTTACTGCAACACCCACTCTTAGCACCTTCTTATCAGCCAAAATATTGATAAGCGGTTCGTAAGAATTGATATGTCTTAGCTGGAATATATATACCCCGTCACTCGCAGCAAGCTGGATAAGTGAAGGCGGATAAGATACGCCTTTCTTAAAAGCGGGTCTCGTCTCTGTATCAAAACCCAGGATTTTCTCACCACCGAGAACTTGCACGGCCGCGCTCATCTTCGCGTCCGAATCTATCACATGAATAGAACCAGTATAAGATTTAAGCGGCAGAACATTTATTTCATCTTTTGATATTGCATTTCTGTGAAAATCTATTTTTTTCATTTTCCTTCTAAGGGTTAAAGGGGACAGACACCTTTTATTTATACTTTTCTATCCTCTATAAGTTTTCTCCGCGCGTACTCTTATATCTAATATCCAGACGATTTTCAGCTTATCATCTACATTATACAAAACCCAATAATCCCCAATTCTTAATCTGTATTCTGCTAGATGATAAAAAACGCGCATCGGCGCTTTTATTTCCGTAAACCCTTTTTTGTGGAATGGCCTCGGATTACTTGCGAGAGCGCCTACTTCATTTACTATTTTTTTTCTTTGATTTTTATGAGGGATCTTTTTTTGCAGAAATTCATCAAAATATCTTTTCAGCCTTGCTGTTGGATATCTAATATCGTAGCTCACTTTTTTACCGCTTGACTCACGGAATGATATTTTTTATAGGTTCCCGAAAAAGAAGCGCCTTTGGACCCTCGTTTAATTGCCTCTACGCCTTCATGGATATTTCTCATAGTATTCGGATCTGAAACTTCATCCAAGAATTCCAGTAATTCAACCATCTTCGCGTAAGGTACGATTACCCTTACAGGTTTCCCTCTTTCGGTTACCACTATAGCCGGTTTTTTGTTTTTCATAAATCCACACAAGTGATCTCTTAATTCCCTTACCCCTACATGCTCTGCTTTTATTAAATCAATTACCGCGCTCATAATAATCCCCTTTTTAATATGTGGCAACAAATGTCGCCACATATTAAAATATATACCATACTTTTAGAATTGTCAAGTTTTAAAGGGTTTAAAGGGGACAGACACCTTTTATTTATTCAGCCATCTTGCCCTTCAAACCCTTAGCTAATTTGGTGGAGGCGCGGGGAATCGAACCCCGGTCCTTAAATAGTTAAACCAGAGCGTCTACGTGTATATCCTGTTTATTTAGATTTCGCCTTTTTGTCTCCAAACAGGCAGGATACAGAAAGACTAGCTTTTATTAAATCTCGCAAGTTTACCTCAAAAGCAAAAGTTAACTTGCCAGCTTGCTTTTTTTAACCTGTCTAATTCCACAAGCAAGAATTAAGCAGGCCTTGCCGCGCTATTAGGCAGCAAGTACGTTTGCAACTTGCGTTTCCGCAGTTACTAATGTCCCAGGTGTTTAACGAGGCCTCCTGAGAACCTCGACACGCAACTCTTGGCACGCTAAATAAGTCGAAGCCAAATCGCCCCCATAGCAATAATTCTATCTATCTCTACTTCTAAGGGCTCTGTTTATTTCTCTTTCATGAGTCTTGCGCTTTATAGCTTCGCGCTTATCATGATATTTTCTACCTTTACAAAGAGCAATTTCCACCTTAACCAACCCTCCCTTAAAATAAATCGTCAAGGGTATTAAGGTTAGTCCCCTTTCGGAAACTTTAGAGAGTAAATGACCTATCTCTTTCTTATGAAGAAGTAGCTTCCTTTGCCTTAAAGGATCCGGCGCGTAACTTGCGGCTTGCTTATAAGGACTAATATGAAACCCAAAAAGATATATCTCAGAACCTTTTAAGCGCGCGTAACTACCCTTAAGATTAGAACGTCCATCCCGCAGGGACTTAACCTCCGCGCCTTTAAGCTCAATGCCAGCTTCAAATACCTCAATTATATCGTAATCCCTTCTGGACGTAGGGTTTTTAGCAATAATTTTCTTTGACATTTTCGCTTTTAATATACCATAAATCACCTTTAAAGTAAAGTAGAGTAAAATTGGCTTTTAATTATGAGTTTAATTGACAGAAAGCCTTTTTTTTAGTAAAATTAGGGCCATATCTTTAATATGCCGAAGTGGCGGAATGGCAGACGCGCTACGTTCAGGGCGTAGTGGGGTTTATCCCCGTGAGAGTTCGAATCTCTCCTTCGGCACCATAAATTAGAAACCGTTGTAAATATTCTACTTACAATAGCTATTTTTTATTAATTTGTCTATAATAAGATTAACACGGTAGGAAGTTTTAAACCCTGCGCCTTAAAACTTTTTCAAAGGTATCAAAAAATTGGATCATAGTACTCGAGAAAGAGTATTCCTTGCGAAGACGCCGGGAGGCCTCACCATTAATTACAACTTTATTTTTTCTAATAAAGTCAATTTTCTTTACAATGCTGCCCGGATCTTTAAAGTCTACAATATAATCATCCAAGCCTAACTTTTTAAAAACTTCTTTAATGCCTAATGTTTTATTTATTAACGCCGGTGTACCTGTGGCAATAGCTTCCAGGGGTACATAACCGTAAGTTTCAAAGTGCGATGGACTTATAATTACATCTTGATTTTTGTAAAACCTGGCCAAGCGATTAATATTCATGGGAGAAGTTAGCTTAATACCGGCATCAATAAATTTATTAGCCTCACCATGCATCACTCTTCCCGTCTTATGACACTTAACCTTATAAGTTGAAACCATTTCAATTTTATATTCCGGTTTATCTTTTAATAACTCAGCTAACTCCAGACAAAACTCCGGGTTTTTAACTCCGTAATGCCTGCCAACATAACCTATCTTAAACTTCTTGCCCTTTTGCTTTACATCTTTAACATTAAAGAACTCATCCGGTAAACCGTTATGAATTACCCGGGAATGAGGCAGCTGAATTTCATGAATGCTTTCTACGGTTTTTTTACTGTGCATTGAAGGAAAGACATAATTATAGCCCGGATTAACAAAATCTTTACCCATACGTAACCATAATTTTTTTGTCTCTTCCATTTCAATAATACCGCCGTAGCGAATGATAAAAGGGTTTTTAGTCTTTTTAGCCGCGTTTAAAAGAAACCAGGGAAAATAAAAAGTACCTATAATCAGGATAATATCCGGTCTTTCCAGCTGAATAATATCCGCCATTTTATCTACAGCAGGCCTATAATGCTTTTTAAATTTTGCAAATGAGTTAAACCCATGCAGGCCTCTCGGCGTAGGGAATGAATAGACGGAGGTATTACGATAGTGCTTCTGATACTCCCTTTTATCTTCTCTGTTTTCATTAATAATAACTAACTCGTCATTCTTATGATTAGAAATGATTTGCTCGCGTATTTGCCTGGAAGTACGCGCTATCCCGCCAATTCCTGTATGTGAAGTTACTAAAATTTTCATATTTTCCTTTTTTTAATTTTATTTCCTAATAATCATTTTGACACGCGAAAGTGCATTATAGTAACACACATCTAAGGACATGTCAATCATTCAATGAAATAGTATTATTTAATGATGGCTAAAAACTCGTTTTCATTAATGATTCTTATGGAGGGTTTTGCTTTAGCTTTATTGAATTTTGAGCCGGGGTTTTCACCCGCAACCAGATAATTAACTTTATCGTTAATTGAACCGGAAACCTTGCCGCCCAAACTCTCTACTTTACGCTGTGCTTCCGGCCTTGAATATTTTATAAGCGTGCCGGTAAAAAGAAAGGTTAGCCCTTGAAGCTTTCCTTCTACGATTCCTGTATTTACCGTAATCCCGGTTTCAAGCAAACCATCAAGCATTTTAAGGCTATTCTTACTTTTAAAGAAATCATAGATGCTCTCGGCCACCTTGGGCCCGATTTCATTTATATTAATAAATTCTTCTTTGGTAACTTTTTTTAAATTAGCTATATCTTTAAACTCTTCCGCCAGCACTTCAGCTAAATGTTTACCCACATGCCTGATCCCTAAACTGAATATAAAACGTGAAAGAGTGGCCTGCTTACATTCTTCAATGGCCTTTATCAGATTATCTGATGATTTTTCTTTCCAGCCGGGCAGTTTAAGTAAATCATCTTTAGTGAGCTTGAATATTTCCGGTATACTTTTTACTAAACCTTTCTCATATAACAGTTCAACCGTTTTATTTGATAAACCGACAATATCCAAAGCATCCTTAGAAGCAAAATGCTTAATTCCTTCTTTTATCTGAGCCGGACAGGCAATACCCCCGGAACAAAAATAATATACATCTTCATGGACAACCAGAGAATTACAGGCAGGACATTTTTTAGGCATAGTAAAATCTTTTTCCCTGCCTGATCTGGCCCGCTTATCTACGCCAATAACCTGCGGTATCACATCCCCCGCTCTCTGGATTTTTACTCTATCATGAATCTTTATATCTTTTCTCTTTATTTCATCCATATTATGCAAAGTCGCCCTACTAACGGTAACCCCGCCAACTTCAACCGGTTTAAGCAAGGCTACGGGTGTCAGGGTGCCCATTCTCCCCACCTGCAGGACTATATCTTCAATGACTGTCATTTCTTTTCTGGGTTCAAATTTATATGCCAGGGCCCAGCGGGGACTAGTGCTTCTTTCTCCCATAATTTCATTGTACTCTAACTTATTTATCTTTAAGACAACTCCGTCAATTTCATAATTTATTTTATCCCGCCTTTTCTCCATAGTATCGTGATATTTTATGGCTTCATCTATATCCTTTAATAGCCTGGCTTCAGGGTTTACCTTAAAACCGCAATCCTCCAAAAAATTTAAAACCTGCTTTTGAGTCTTAAATTCTCTGTCGGAAACTTCAATAACTTCATAGATAAAAGATTCTAATTTACGCCTAGCTGTCACCGAAGCGTCAAGCTGCCTTAGTGAGCCCGCTGCCGCGTTTCTGGGATTAGCAAAGGTTTGCAGGTTAGACTGCGTATTTTCTTTATTAAGTCGGTTAAAATCCTTAATAAACATTACAACTTCACCTCTTACGACCAGGTGCTTAATATCTTTTAAGTTTAGTTTAAGCGGTATACTGCGGATGGTTTTTAAATTTGTAGTAATATCTTCACCGGTCAACCCATCGCCGCGGGTAGAACCCTGAATAAAAACACCTTCCTCATATCGCAATTCTACAGACAAGCCGTCTAATTTTGGCTCCGCTATATACTCGAGTTTTTTCAGCTGCAGCTTGTCCCTGTTTCTTTTATCAAAAGCCAGGGCACCTTCTCTGTCCTGGGCGGCTTGCAAACTTAGCATCTTTTTCGCGTGTTTGACCTTGTTAAATCTGCTCTGAATTTTTACCCCTACCCTTTGAGTCGGAGAATCCTTAGTAATAAATTCAGGATACTTCTCCTCCAGTTTTCTTAACTTTAAAAGAAGTTTATCAAACTCAGAATCAGCCACAACAGGTTCATTCTTCACATAGTAAAGATAACTGTATTTATTAAGCTTATCGCTCAACTGTTCTATTTTATCTTTTACTTGCCGCTTATCCACTAAAAACTATCTCCTCTTAATGCTTTCAAGAAAGTCATCGACTTTAAGGGTATTTAGAACGTCTTTTGCTGTGAGCCAGCCGCGCCTGGCTGTTATTATACCATATTTTAAACTCGAGAAACCCTCCTTGGAATGAGAATCACTATTGATTACAATCTTCACATTAGCATTCTTTGCCGTGCGGCAGTCAACGTCATTTAGATCAAGCTTATCAAAAGCTGAGTTTAACTCCATTGCTATATTCCTTTTGCGAGCTTCATTAAAGATGATTTCAAAATCCAGATTATAAGGATTCCGCTGGCCTATAAGACGCCCGGTCGGATGAGCAATTATATTGACATATTTATTATCCATAGCTTTAAGAATACGCCTGGTCATCTCTTGATTACTTAAATTATATCTAAAATGTATCGCCGCGATTACAACATCCAGTTCCTTCAGGATAGAATCATCCAAATTCAAACAACCATCTTTTTCTATATCAACTTCAATCCCCTTTAATATCCTTAAGCCTTTTACTTTATTTTGAGCTTGATCAATCTTTTTAAGATGATTTTTAAGCCGCTTTTCATCAAGCCCATGAGCTATCTTGACGGCTTTTGAATGTTCCGTTATGGCAATATATTCAAGGCCGGCCTCTTTTGCCGCCTCTGCCATTTCAATAATGGAGTTTCTGCCGTCACTGGCTATAGTATGTATATGTAAATCGCCTTTTATATCCTTAAGTTCAACCAATTTGGGCAGGTTACCTATTTCAGCCGCTTCTATTTCACCGGTATCTTCTCTTAGCTCAGGAGGTATATAAGCTAAGTCTAAGACTTTATATACATCCTCTTCTTTTTTTGCCGCTATCACTTTACTATTATCAAAAACACCGTATTCGTTTACTTTAAGCTTTTTAAATTTAGCAATTTTCCTTAAATGAATATTATGCGCCAGCGAACCGGTAAAATGAACCCAAGCTGAACCAAAACAGCTATTATCTACCAACCTTAAATCCACCTGGACATCCGTATCAGTTACAACACTAACTTTTGTAGAACCATTTGCAATCACCGTTTTGAAATGCCGGTATTTCAGAAAGTAATCCCTTAATTTATCAGGCTCTTTTAAAGAAACTAAAATATCTATATCGCCCACACTCTCCCGGCCCCTCCTCAAACTTCCGGCAGCTTCCAGGCGGTCAATTTTAACTTTGGATTCCTTAAGATAATCTAAAATATCCTGAGCTAATTCATACGCCTCCCCTAAATTCATTCTTTTATCAAGCTTCCTATAATCTTTAATAGAAGCAAGTATATTTTCCTGGCTCTTTTCACCAAACCCGTCTAATTTACTAATTTTATCATTAAGACACGCTTTTTTTAAGTCATCAATATTTTTTAATTTTAGTTTTTCCTTGATAATTTTTACATGCTTAGGGCCTACTCCCGGCAACCTTAGCATCTCGAGAACTTCCGGCGTTACCTCCTTTAATAAGTCATCATGCTTTTTAAGTTTGCCGGTGGTCAGTATTTCTTCTATTTTTTTAGCGATTTGATCGCCGACTCCGGGAATTTCCTTGAGGTTATCAGCTTTACCATCATATATATGTTCTAAAGATTGGGCTTGTTCTTTTATATTTAAAGCCGCTCTGCGATAAGCCCGTATTTTATAGATATCACCACCTAAAATCTCAAGCATATCAGCCATCTCTTCAAATATTAAAGTAATATCTATGTTTTGCATCTAAATGTCTATCTCATCCTTTTTTATTATTACAACCCCCGACTCAGACATTTCTTTAATAGCATTCTCTCCATCATTAGCTTTTAAATTAACCGCTTTTACCGCGTCTATTAAAAGAAAAACTTTAAATCCCTCTTTTATTAAATCCAGAACTGACGATTTTACGCAATAATCCGTCGCCAGGCCGCAAACATAAACTTCATCAATACCTTTATCCATAAGTAACCGCTTTAATTCCTTTTTATTCTCATCTTTAGCCGTAACAGCCGAATAACCGTCTTCTTCAGCCAATGTTCCTTTATAAAGAATAATTACACTCTTTAAAATATTCAACTCAGGATGAAATTCAGCTCCTTTTGTCTTGGCCACACAATGGACAGGCCAAAGGCCGCCATTTTTATCAAAATGCTTTGAGTCTGCCGGATGCCAATCAGCCGAGGCAAATATCGTATAACCTTTGGAATTAAACTTTGAAATGTATTTATTAACCACGGGAACTATTTTATCGGCGTCTTTTACAGCCAAAGATCCCTTTGGACAAAAGTCATTTTGAAAATCTACGATTAAAAGGGCTTTTTTAGGCATAACTTGCTCCCAATCATGAATAATTTAACTCAAGCAAGCGTCATGAACAGCTTCAGAAAATGTGGGATGAGCATAAATAAGCTCAGCTATATCTTTCAGAATTAACCGCTTATCTATGGCTATGGCGAATTGATGAATTAGCTCGGAAGCATCGTGAGCTAAAATAGCAGCCCCGATAATTCTCTTACTAGACGCTTCATAAACAACCTTAATAAAACCTTCGGGATAATTACCGGCTACAGCTCTACCGCAGGCTCTCATTGAATATTTATTAATCTTATAATCAATTTTTTGAGCTTCAGCCGTTTCTTCTTTTATACCAACTCGCGCGAACTCATAATTTGAATAAACAACATTAGGTATTAAATTTATATTGATATCTTTTACCTTTTTATTAAGTATCGCGTCCACGGCAATCTCGGCCTGCTTATAGGCACTGTGGGCCAACATCGGATAATGAGTGATATCCCCGATGGCGTATACCTTTTCCAATGATGTCTCCATCTTATTATTTACAATAACTTTGCCTTTTTCCGTTTTTATACCTACCTTACTAAGGGCTTCCGCATCAATATTAGCCAGTCTGCCTACGGAAACTATAAGTACATCCGCCTCAAAGGGTATCTCCTCATCCCGCTTTTTTATTTTTCCTTCAACCATAGAACCTTTTTTCTCTATAGTAATCAAAGAATTCGTTAAAATATCAATCCCCTGCTTTTTTAATATTGCCGTCAGGCCCAAGGCCATATCTTTATCCTCTTCAGGAAGTATGTGATCTTTTAACTCAACTATTTTAACATCCGAGCCCAGATTCTTAAAAGCACAGGCAAACTCAATACCAATGGCTCCTCCGCCGACGATTGCTACCTTTGAGGGAAGCTCATCTAATTCAAGGGCCTGTTTACTGGAAAGTATCTTTTTTGCGTCAAATTCAAAGCCCGGTATCGCGCGGGCAACAGAACCCATAGCCAAAATTATATGCTCCGCTTGAATTTTTAAACGGTTGCCGTCTTTTTTTATAATTACTTCTTTATCATTTATTATTTCAGCTTCACCTTCAATAAAATCAATATTATTACTTTTAAATAGAAACATCAGCCCTCTTCTTAAGGAATCACTTACTTTTTTTGTATAGCTAATAATATCTTTATAAGTTGGCTTTTCACTTGTTATATTTAGGCCGTAACTGGTGCCCGATTTACTGATTTCATAATGAAGCCTGGAGACTTTAATTAAAGCTTTTACCGGGATGCACCCCTCATTCAAACAAGTCCCCCCCGCTTGATTAGAAGATTTTTCAATAAGGGCCACTTTCTTTTGAGCCTTAGCGAGGCCTATGGCGGCTGAATAACCCGCGGGGCCCGCCCCTATACATATAACATCGTATTTATCTTGCATTCTTTTTACCTTACATAATTATTCATATTATACTTATTAAATTTCTAACATTCTCTCTATAGCCCCGCGCGCCTTTTGAGCTATAGCTTCATCAACTTTAACTTCATACTTTTGCTCCTTAAGACACCTATATAAGCTTTCTAAAGTAATCAATTTCATCGTAGGGCAAATAGCTTCTTCAAGAGGATAAAACTCTTTATCCGGATTATCTTGTTTTAACTGATGAATTATACCTATTTCAGTAGCCACAATAAACTCTTTCTCCAATGAGCTTTTGGCATATTTAAGCATGCCCGTGGTTGAACCAACATAATCAGCTATTTCAAGAACATCGGAATTACATTCCGGATGAGCCATAATTTTTGCTTTTGGGTGGTTTTTTAAAATTTTTTCGATATCATAAATTTTAATATCCGTATGCGTATCACAAGCCCCTTGAAAACATATAAGATCTCTATTTGTTTCCTTAGAAGTATAATCGCAAAGATTTTTATCGGGGATAAATATTATCTCTTTCTCCGGGCTGATGGAATTAACAACCTTGATAGAATTAGAAGAAGTACAGCATATATCAGATTCAGCTTTTATAGCCGCGGTAGTATTGACATAACAGATTACCTCCGCCCGCGGATGCTTTTTCTTGAATTCTAAGAGTTTGTCTACGGTTATCGTATCCGCTAAATAACATCCGACATTCTTTTGGGGTATCAAAACTTTTTTATCAGGAGATACTATGGCCGCTGTTTCCGCCATAAAATTAACCCCGCAAAATACAATAATATCCGCTTCGGTCTTAGCGGCTCTACGGCTTAAAGCCAGCGAATCGCCCAAAATATCAGCCACATCCTGTATCTCGGGCAACTGATAATAATGAGCTAAAATTACAGCATTAAGCTCTGTCTTTAATTTAACAATCTCCGCTACAAGAGTTTCTTTGTCCATTTTAGTCATTACATACCTCTTTGATTATTCCCCCGCCGATGACTTTATCCTTATCATAGAAAACAACTGACTGGCCGGGAGTTATAGCCCTCTGCGCTCTAATAAAATTTATTTCCCAGTTATCTTTTGATATAGGGCTTATAATAGCGCTTGATTCTTTATGCCGATATCTAATTTTAACCTTAGCCTTAATTGGTTTTTTGATGATACCATTAGATACAAAAACTACTTCATCTATTATAAGTTTTTTATTATACAACAACTTTTCAGGAGCCGCAACTATACAATTGTTTTTATTATCAATCTTTATCACATATAAAGGTTCACTATAAGCTATACCCAGGCCTTTCCTCTGGCCTACTGTATAGAATATAAAACCTTTGTGCCTGCCTATTTTCTCACCCCGAGCGTCTACTATATCACCTTTAGAGGGTTTAATATTATAATTTTTTTTAAAAAAGAGGGGGTGGTCTTTATTTGGAATAAAACAAACTTCCTGCGATTCCTCCTTTGAAAACTTATCTAAACCGTGTTTTTTAGCAATAAGCTTAACTTGCTTTTTAGTAAGTTTACCCAGGGGAAAAATTGCTTTAGACAACTCTTTGCTTTTTAAGGTATATAGAAAGTAGGATTGATCTTTGCTTTTATCTTTTGCTTTTTTCAGAAAGTAACTGTTTTCAGTTTTATCGTAAAAAACTCTAGCGTAATGGCCGGTAGCCACATAATCAGCTTTAATTTTTTTTTGCTGTAAAAAAAGTTCTTTAAATTTTATTAATCGGTTACATCTAACGCAGGGGTTAGGAGTGGTCGCGTTTAAGTAACACTGTACATACTTATCAATAATATCTTTTTTAAACGCTCGATAAGACCTTTTTACTATTAAATCAATTTTAAGATGTTTCGCTATAGCTTCAACAGCCTTGAGCTTCTTTTTGTCCGCCTTAGCGTTAATGTCAATATACAAACCAATGACATCATAGCCATCTTTTTTTAATAAAAAAACGGCTACAGCTGAATCTACGCCGCCGCTTAATCCAACAATAACTTTCTTTTTCATAATTTATGGTTAACGTCAAAAAGGATTTCTTTAAAGGTACCTTATTAAACTACTGATTCTACAGCTTTTACTTCGGGCAATTTATCTTTTAGGGCTTTTTCAATACCCGTTTTTAATGTAGATGCGGCCATAGGGCAGCTGCCGCAGGCACCCTTAAAGCGCACCTTAACGATTTTATCCCCGGTAACTTCAACCAGATCAAGATCTCCCCTATGACTTAAAAACGTGAGTTTCACTTCTTCCAGAGCTTCTTTTACCTTGATTATAAAGTCTTTATCATGGGTCATATTAAATTCCTTTTTATTTACTTTTTCGTTCTTTTAACGCTTTAAATTTCTTCCCTGAACCAACACTCGCAATTGTTCCTACCGGTTCAGACAGATAAAATTTACCCTTCTTAATCCAGCTCTTTAACTCTAAGGCAATTTCCTTGGCTTTGAGATAACTGGAAAGACTGGCCGTAGATACATCCTTTGAATGAATCCTTATCTGCCCGCTTTTAAGCTGCTCATAATTAACTTCCGGTAATTTGATTTTAACTTTTCCTTTTTTTTCAGGAGAATAATCAACTACCTGAGTATATATATCCCTATCCCTGACCGCCGTATAACGGCATATCTCTTCACTCAAAATAGGTATGGGAATTCCGATACCGACTGTTAAACTCGCGCCATAACCTAATATAGAAGCCCCTTTTAAATATTTGGCCTTCATACCTTTTAAATCACCGATTACGGCAATAGTTCCGGCGGCGCTTTTAGGCACTCCACCCTTGGTTCTTTTGACGTCCGGGTTATGCTGAGTCCCCTCCCAGGCAACATAACCAATTCCCCCGCCTAAGAAAATCCTACTGCCAATACCTATAGTCTTGTAATAGGGATCATTCATAAGCGGAGATAACTGACCGGCACTGCAATAATTAGCGTTGCCTAATCTGGGTTTAAGCGCTCCCATATATGTATAAATCATCTCATCGGAAAGATTTACCGCGACACTATAATTTTGATAGCAATTTCTGGGATTAAATAATACTACCTCGTTTAAATCCTTTATATTTATAAGAGTTTCAAGTTTCTTACGGGGATAACAATCAGTCCCATAACTAAAAACACTTAATCTGATATCTTTCTTAGCTACTAAATCTTCAATAACATGGCCTCCGCCATATATAAATTTGCCCGGATGAATTTTATTTTTAGGATCATCATCAGGCAAAGCGGTAGCCCCCAGATACAAATCGGTAGCCGCGAAGCCGCAATAAGCCGGCACATCGTTTAAATAAGCGCTGCCGCCGCCTGCTTTAATTTTAGGTTTACTGTGGCCAAAATTAAAATAAACCCCAGAAGAACACATGGGGCTAAATGTTCCCGTAGTTACCACATCAACCTCTTTAGCCGCTTTCTTTAACCCTTTTTTACCAACTATATCAATAATTTCTTCGGCGTCAACGACTACTGCTGTACCCTTTTTGATTTTTTCATTAATTTCTTTTATTGTCTTGGGCATAACTACCCTCCTTATATAGTGCTATTTTACTTTGAGAATTGCTTATTATCAAGGTAAATATCAACCTTCAAATAACCATCCGCCAATATATCTTTCACCCGTATCCGGGAAAATTACCACAATATTTTTATCTTTACTATTATCCCTGCCGGTTATCTCAAGCGCCGCTTTTAAAGCGGCACCGGAAGAAATACCGGCCAAAATACCTTCTTCTTGGGCTAATTTTAATGTTACTTCTTTTGCCTGCAAGCTGTTTACCGTAATTATTTCATCAATTATAGCTCTATTTAAAACATTGGGCACAAAACCCGCTCCAATACCTTGTATTTTATGCTCACCCTTGCTTTTGCCTGATAAAACGGCCGACTCCTCAGGTTCTACCGCTATAATTTGAATTTGAGGATTTTTTTCTTTTAAAAAAGAGCCGGCCCCGGATATAGTTCCACCCGTACCAACCCCGGCAATCAAGAAATCAATTTTACCTTCAGCTGCCTCCCAAATTTCGGGTCCGGTTGTCTCATAATGAGCCCTGGGATTGGCGGGATTATTAAATTGATCCAGCATAACCGAATCAGGACGTTCCTTAAGTAAAGCTTCAACTTTATCAACTGCTCCCTGTATGCCTTTTTCGGAAGGAGTTATAATTAATTCCGCCCCCAAAAACTCAATAATCTTTTTTCTTTCCAAGGAAGCTGAGTCAGGCATAACAATAACCGCCTTATACCCCTTGAGGCTCGATAAATAGGCTATGGCAATACCGGTATTTCCACTGGTGGGCTCAATGATACCGCTTCCCTTTTTTAAAATCCCCTTATCCTGAGCATCTTCAATCATATATAGAGCGGTTCTATCCTTAATACTTGATAAGGGATTAAAAGATTCCAACTTAGCTAAAATTTGCCCTTTAGAACCTTTGCTGATCTTATTTAGTTTAACTAAAGGCGTTTTGCCAATTAAATTTACAATATTATTTTCTATCATTATACTTTCCTAATCTTTCAAAAAATAAGTTTTACTCCACTTTCAACCCAACGTCCCGGCATAGCTACATCACCAACTTCACTATAAGATGTATTAAAGAGATTGGTCGCGGATAAATATATCTCAGCAGAATACTTTTCTTTCTCAATTGTTTTTGATATTTTAGTATTAAGTAAAAAATAATCTTTACCTATTACACGATTATTATACCCTATTTTTAAGCTCTGCTTAAGCTTAAAAGGATATTCCAAAAAAGCCTCAAAAATCATCTTATGCTTGAGATAGTCTGCCGTGTATTTAATTTCCAGTGAATCATCCTGCGAATAATTCGTATTCAAATAAGCATAACCAAAAGAAGTTTTCTTTAAAGATATAAAGTCACTCTTGAAATTAATATCAAAATCCCAATTAGCTTCACATCCAACAGTTTCAGCCCGGCTTATGTTTTGAACCTGCCAAGCTTCACTTATATTATTCCTGGTCCAATCTATTATATCATCCGTATCTCTAAAAAATAAGCTCAGGCCGGCTATATGTTTACCTTCTTTGAAATCTATACCCGCTTCATAAGTCATGGCTGTTTCCGGAGTCAAATCCTCATTTCCAAGATTAGCCGGACTCACATAGTACAAATCGGTAAAACTCGGTATTCTAAAAGACCTGGCGAAAGAACTATTTAGACTCCATCGCTCATTAACCCTATGGCTTACTCCAAAAGCGGGACTTACCTGCTCCGGCCACTTTTCAAAAAAATCACCTCTTAAACTAATATCTAAATCAGTTGCTTGGCTAATTTTTAAGCGCGAATTACCATATAAAGCTCCCTGGGCCCTGGCATGATTTCCTAACCTTGTTGATGTTATCTTTGATTCGCTTATCTTTACACCGTTAGTTAACCTGCTCTCTCCAATTTTAAAAGAGAGCGGTAAATCAAGGCCATAATCATAACTCGTATGATAATTAACATACCACTCCGGCCTATTTCTATCTAAAATGAATTTATCCCAATGTCTTCTATAGCAGATAACCGGCTTAAATTCTACATCTTTAAATTCCTTCTTCAATTTTAAAGACAAAAATGTGGTCTTCGTATGGTCTTCTTCGCGCGGAAATAAATTTGAATAAGAATTACTAGCTCCTAAATCATTCTGCGTATACCCGCCAAAAAAATGAAAAAAATCTCCCGTTGACTCAAAAGTCATGGTTGTAATCCTAAAGTCAGTATCCGGCCTATACCCTGATGATTCTTTATGTTCAAAAGTTGCCCTATTCTTTATACTATTAATCGGATAAGCTATGCTTAATAAATTCCTTTTAAGCTGATGTTCACCCAGAGAAGTATCAATAATAACTTTTCTTTCAGAAGGTATTTTTGTTATGATATTTATAGAACCCGCGAGCGCGTTACCTCCATAAAATGAAGACTCACCCGGACTTAAAACTTCTATTTTCTCAATACTTTCTAAGGGAACGGGTAAATCCATGCTATAGTGTCCTGTTTGAACATCATTTACCATGATTCCATTTATCAAGATACCAACTTGCTCAAAAGAAGATCCTCTTAGGGATATGTCGGCCTGTCCGCCGTACACGCTTCTTCTCTTAATCTCAATGTTCCCAAAAGTATCTAAAACACCCTCAATAGAGCCCGCGGGCAAACCGGAAATCCCCTGACTATTGATTTCATTGAAATATCTCCCCGGGCCATAAAGATTATCTGCCTCGGGTGATATAACAACTTCACCCAAATCAATGACTTTATCAGAAGCTACCGCTTGATGTTGATTCATAAAAACAGCGGCACTTACAACTATCAAAAAATTAGCAGCATACTTGCTAATTGTAAAATACCATTTGTTAAAACAAAACATTTATTTCCATAAAATACCCTGTTAATCAATCAAATATCAAACTCTTTCCAGTCTGGGATTGGGATTATATTTACGGCCGGCCTTAGCCAATGGCTCACCGTCAACCATTACAATATCAGCCGTAAAGTCTATTTTATTTTTAAAAAGTGCTAAGCCCACACCGACAGCATCAAAAGGCACTTTAAGTTTGTTAAAAGTTTTGATTTTCCCTTCATCAAAGCCACTTGAAACTACTATCTTTATGTAATCAAAACCAGCCTCATCAAAAGCTTTTCTGGCTTTAAAAACTAACTCCGGACAAACACCATAAGCTTTCTTACCTTCGGTTTCTGTAACCGAGACATCTTTTACATCAAGAGGCGTATCAAACCTTACACCCCAAAGTTTTTTCCCGAGAACATTTGCGACCTCTAAAGAAGTCCCTATGCAATCATTAGCAAAATCAACCAATACAATACGATCAATATCCTCCGGCATGTATTTATCAAATGCCAAAGCCGCCTTTACAATATCGCCTCCGTAAGCGGCAATTAAGCCATGAGGCACGGTACCTATACCTTCCTGGCCCCACCACATTCCCTGCGCGTCAGTTGAGACTCCCAGAGCCCCCGATATAAAGGCCGCGTAACCGTCAGTCGCCTGCACTCTATAGTGGTCAAAACGGGCCGGAAAAAACAAAACCCTCTTATCTCCGGCGGCGGCGACAACTTTCTTAACAGCTGTAGCCACAGATGTGGGGCGGGCTAAAACTCCCAAATAAACTGTCTCAAGGTGAGCAAAAGAAGCATAGTCGCCTTCAATTGTCATAACGGTTTCATTAGCTTCTACTTTATCACCGTCATGCAAGGCCATAATTTTAAGTTTATCGGGTTTATCAGCGCATAACTTCAAAATCGCGATAGCTTCATCTATTCCGCAAACTATAGCTTCGTTACGGCAAAAAATCTGCATCAAAACCCGCGAGTGATGATTGTCTTTATCAAGTATCTGCTTTGTCCTGACAAAGTATTTATCAGAATACCATCCACTCTTTATTTTATTGACGGGTATATCAAAAACTGAAGGATCAAGCCTTTTGCCTCTTTGCCATTTAGCCATTTCTAAATTACTCCTAATTTTGTTTCTCAACAGCTATTGGTAAAAATTTATCATATATTCTTCTATTTTTACCCGCGAAAAAAATAACAACATAAAAAACAGCAAAACCGATTAAAGCGCATATAAACGCGCATTGAAGACTTAAATTAAGCTTAGTAAATAATAAATACAGTATAAAAAAAATAATTAAAGGCACTATATAAAATATAAAAGCTAATTTTAAAGGATTACTGGGGTTGAGCTTAATTGTAACTATACTATTTTTTTGGGCATCGCACTTATTTTTCGCTTGAATACGTCTTTTTTCATAATTTACTCCGCATAATCCCCGAGCATGGCAGCTCTTGCAAATTTCATTATTCTCCTGCAGTTCAACCTCAAGCAAGTCACCTTTAACACTTAAGACTTTACCGCGCAAGGTAATCATTTATCAAACCTACCGGAAATAGCTTCACCGCAATACTTACATTTAGAACCTTTTATATTTAAGCCGGTTACTCTATAGCCGCTTCTTTCAACAACCGCCCGCTCGCATGCCGGGCAATATGTATTTTCCGCCTCATCCGCGTATACATTTCCACAATAAACATTCTTAAGCCCGCATTTGAAAGCTATTTCTCTGGCTTTAAAGAGCATCCTTCGAGATGTTGGCTCTACGTCTGTCATTCGATAAGTAGGAAAAAAAGCGGTTACATGCCAGGGCATATTGACGTCTAAAGCGACAATATATTTAGCTATTTGAGTTAACTGCCGGCTGTCATCATTGTAACCCGGTATAATTAGAGTGGTAATTTCAACCCACTTTTTATTTGCTTTTAGAGATTCTATTGTCTTCAAAACCGGCTCAAGGGCGCCGGAACACACTTTTTTATAAATTTCGTCTTTAAAAAACTTTAAGTCTATATTGGCACCATCAAGAAAAGGCATAATTTTTTCTAACGGTTCTTTATTGATGAAGCCGTTTGTAACAAAAACATTTTTTAATTCTCTTTTATGAGCTAACTCTGCCGTATCAAGGGCGAATTCATAAAAAATTGTAGGCTCAGTATATGTATACGCTATAGTTTTCACCTTATTTTTTTGAGCCGCTTCCACAATATCTTCAGGCGAAAGACTGTCCGCCTCAAACGCGTTAGCCTTATTTTGGATTTGAGAAATGTCGGCATTCTGACAGTGTAAACAAGTAAAGTTACATCCAACAGTTGCTATTGAGTAAGCTGTGGTTCCGGGATAAAAATGAAAAAGCGGTTTTTTTTCTATAGGATCAAGAGAAGCCGCGATAATCTTGCCATAGACAAGCGTGTAGAGTTTTCCATTATCGTTTTGCCTGACGCCGCAAAGCCCTCGCCTGCTTTCCGGAATGAGGCAATTATGCGGACATAATAAACATCTAACTTTTTTATTATCAAGCTGTTTATAAAATAAAGCTTCTTTCATATTTTTAGTTAATCACTAAAAGGAATTGAAATAATTTCTTTTAGACAACTTCCACCATATTTAAAGGTATTAACGATTCCATCCACCGTTCCCTTGAGCTCTTCTCCCGGAGCCCGCCAAATCCCAAATAAATAATGCCTTAATTCAGCTTTCTCCGGCTGACTAATTTCATCAACATAGGCCTTATGGACATTTTTAGGCCCTGTTACCAATACTCCTTTAAAGGGCGAGACCACCATTTTAAATAAATCTTTACCGGCATTAATTAGATGATGCCTGGCAGAACGAGCCTCCGCGGGCACACTCAAGCATATCAAATATATACAAATTATTAAAAAAATAGTCGCGAATTTGACCGCTGTTATTTTACCCATAATCATCTTTTGTAAAGAATTACCGGACTTGCTTTATGTTAACAATTAATACTCTACTATATATAAAGGCTTTTATCAAGGTGTTAATGGAATAAGCTGGTGAAAAAGGAATAAAACCATCATTTGGCAGGAATTAATTATTCTTAAGGTTTTCTTCTACTTTGCCTAATGCCTTCAGAAACGCGTCAACAACATCCGGATCGAACTGTTTACCGGCGTTTTTCTTAAGCTCCTCTCTGGCCTCTTCTACCGTCATAGCTTTTTTGCGATAAGGCCTGGCGGAAATCATGGCATGATATGAGTCGGCAACGGCCATTATCCTGGCTCCAAGTTTTATCTGATCTTCTTTATATCCATTAGGGTAACCTTTGCCATCATAGCGTTCATGGTGGCTTCGTATATATTCTAAAACATCGTTATCTCCATGTAAGAAGTGAAGCGGCTTAAGTATCTCAACCGCTTTTTCCGGGTGTTTTTTGACTTCCTTCCACTCCTCATCGGTAAGCTTACCTTCCTTCAAAAGAATAAGGTCGCTTACGGCAATTTTCCCCAAATCATGCAACTGGGCGGCTATTCTTATTTGATCAATTTTTTCTTCCGGTAAATTCATCTCTTTGGCGGTCATCACAGCAAAACGGGACACTTCATCAGAATGGCTTCTGGTATAATGATCTTTAGCTTCAACCATATCGGTCAAGGTTAATATTGTAGACAGATAAACCTTTTCTAAATTCTCAGCCAGTTGTTTATTATCTATAGCTACGCCTAATTCATTGCCTACAGACTCAAGCAGCCTCATATCATGGGCTGAAAGTTTTCTGAACTCTCTCGAGCCCAACTCAATAACTCCCAAAACTTTAGTACCCGATCTCAAAGGAACACTAACTATACAATTAATATTCTCTTCAATAATTTGTTTCTTAAAAACACTATCTTTTTTCTTCGCGTTCTCAACTACAAATATTTTATTTTTCTTAATTGCTTTGCCGGCAAAACTATTTTCCAAAGGATGCGTACGAAGAAGATCAATTGTACTTTTTGAAAAACCCCTATGAGCCTTAAGCTGGACAGAAGTACCTTTTTTATCCAATAAATAAATCAAGCCGTTATCCATGCGCAGAGTCCTAAATAAACTATCAAGTACGGTATATAATATCTGGTCTAATTTTTTGCTGCGGCAAACGGTAGAAGTAAGAGTATAAAGGGTAGCTAGTTCTCTGATGTTTTCCAAGTTTGTTTTTCGCTGTCTCCTCATTTCAGATGTTGATCGCATAATCATGCCTAAAGCAAAAATAGCCGAGAAAAACGCGCAGAGCAAAAACCCATAGGGAACAAACCAGTTGATATGCCTTAATAATGGATAATCAAGATTATGCAAACCGATTAGTATAAAACCCAAAGAAATTAATTTATTATAAAAAAGTGTTTTATTAAGCGTAAAATGAAAAAATAAGATACCGCATAAAACTAAACTGCTTCCGGTCACCAGTTGAACAATAAGAGATGATATTTGGCCGTCATGTAAAAATAATATATTAACTATTACAAATAGCGCTAGAGCAGCGCCTAAAAAAATTCCAAACCTCTTCAACTTCTTTTTATTAATCAGATCACAGATACCAAAGTAGAAAAAAACCGTAGTAGTAATTAAAAAAACATTTCTGATTATAAGGTAAAGATTAATAGGTAGGCCTTTAGCGGTAACACCAACAAAGGCGGTTAAAGCAAAAAATATCCAGGCAATCGTCCAATAAAAGAATAATCTGTTGCGGTTCTCATGATAAGTTAAAAAAATAACCGCTGCAGCTACAGCCTTTACCGCAAAGTCCAAAGTTATAGCATTATATAAAAAATAATTAGATACATATTCCATATTATAATTACACCATAAACTTGTATAACTCTATTATTATTAGTCAGTTACTGGATTATAACACAAAAATATGAAGTTTACAAGGGGCAGCTAAAAACTAGGCTGATTTGTTCTTTAATCTATAGCTGATAGCAAGAAGTGCTTTTTTAGCGGGGTTAAGGTAATCAATGATAAGCTTTCCATTTAAATGATCAATTTCATGCTGAAGCACTCTGGCCAAAAAACCTTCCGCTTCAATATTTATCGGCTGCCCTCTTTCATTTTTGGCCTCAATGACAACCTTTGGGCTGCGAATTACATTAACCGTCACTCCCGGCAAACTCATGCAGCCCTCTTCCATCACGACAAGCCTACCTTCCCTGTGCTTAATAACCGGGTTAATTAGTTTTATAAGGCCTTTTTCATCCCTGGCATCAATTACAATAAGCTTTGTATCCAAGTTAACCTGCTGAGCCGCTAAGCCCACAGTAACCTCATCATTATACATAGTCTCAACCATGTTATCCAGAAATTCTCTTTGATAACTCGAGATATCTTTAACTGTTTTGGCTTTTTTTCTTAAGATAACCGCCGGATATTTTACAATATCATATACTGCCATTTGCCTAACCCTTTGCCCTAACAATGACTTTATCAACCAGAGAACTGATAGAATTTGCCATTTCCTCTATATCTTTAATCTTAAAAGGAGTTAATTTTTCAAACTCTATATCTAAAGTATTCACGGGTTGAAAATTCTGAAGAACATATTTTTTTGCTCCTTTAATAAATTCAGCTATATCAATAATGCTTTGCTTATCATGAATTGTCGGAACTATAGTTGTTCTAAATTCATAAGGTAGTCCGCACCCTCTAATATAATTTATACTTTCCTTGACATTTTCAAATAAAGTTTCATTTTTGATACGTGATGCCTTTTTATACTTATCAAATTCTAAAGCATGCTTTATATCCATAGCTATATAATCAATAACTCGCGCTTCAACTAACTCTTTAATTTTTTCCGGAGAGGTGCCGTTAGTGTCTAATTTAACCAAAGCTCCCGCTATTTTAAAAGGCTTTAAAACCTCAACCAAATCGTTATACAAACAAGGCTCGCCGCCCGTTAAGCAAATGCCATCGAGAAAATCTTTACGCTCCTTATAAAAATCAAGTATTTCGTCAAGCTCTATTGAAGGATGCTCATCGGGAGCTAAAATAAGGCCTCTATTATGACAAAACGGGCATCTCATATTACAATGCGGCACATATAAGGTTGAGACTATTTTACCATCCCAATCCAACATAGATGATTTTATAAAACCTTTAATAACTGTTTTCATTTATATACCTGCCGGCTGATAACCCGGCTATGGCCCCGTCGGCGCAAGCTAAAACAATTTGCTTATATTCCTTCTTTCTTACATCTCCGGCCGCGAAAATACCTTTTTTACCGCAGGCCATAGATTTATCCGTTATAATAAACTTATTTTCATCCATTTCAACCAACCCCTCGGCAATAATTGAATTAGGATTCAAGCCAACAAACATAAAAAGACCATCAACTTTTATCTCTTTTGCCTCGTTATTTATTTTGTTTTTTACTTTTATCCGCCTAAGAACACTATCGCCTTGAATCACTTCAACTGTGAAATCTAAAACCAGTTCAATTTTTTTATTAGCCTTAACTCTATCTTCCAAAACAGCTGTCGCCCTGAAACCCTGACGCCTATGAATTAAATATACCTTCAAAGCAAACTCACTTAAATATAAAGCCTCTTCTAAGGCAACATCTCCACCGCCAATAACAGCCACTATTTTATTTTTAAATAAAGGCGCGTCGCAAGTCGCGCAATAAGAAACCCCCTTGCCTATAAATTCATTCTCTCCGGAAATATTAAGTTTTCTAGGAGAAGCTCCCGTAGCGATAATGACAGCTTGAGTGTTATAAGTATCTTTTTCTGTTTGTATTATGTAAGTAGAATTAATAAAGTCTATTTTAACAGCTTTCGCGGCAGTTATATTAACCCCTATAGATTCAGCCTGTTCTTTCATATTTTGAGCTAATTCCATACCGGTAATCGCAGATTTAAAACCGGGGTAGTTTTCTATAACACTCGACCAAGTAAGTTGTCCACCTATCAGGTTTGGTTCCAGCAAAACCATATCTTTATTAGCTCTTTTAGCGTATATGGCGGCTGTAAGGCCCGCCGGCCCGCCGCCAATTATAACTATTTCTTTTTTTATTTCCGCCATATTAACCTACAATTTGATTATTTTTATCAACTTTAATAACTTTCATAGTATGCGTTTTCGCCTCCTCGGGAGTTAACAAAGCGCTGGAAATAATAATTACTTCATCCCCTATTTCTCCCAACTTAGCCGCGGGGCCATAAAAAGCAATAAGGCCCGACCCCTCTTCTTCTTCAATTACATACGTTTCAAATCTAATTCCATTGTTATAATTAAGAACCAAAACCATTTCCTGAGGCAAGATGCCCGCTTCTTTAAGCAAAGCCTTATCAATACCTATGCTTCCTTTATACTCTATATCTTTCTTTTTAATAGTTGCTCTATGAATTTTAGCCATACAGAATTTTTTAAGCATTATTTTCTCCTCTTCAACTTATTATCCAATATAGAGGCAACTTTTTTCCCCGATAAAAGCATACCCCCAAAGATAGGCCCCATACGCTGTCCGCCAAAAACCGCGTTAACAGCCATACCGGCTACGTAAACTCCCGGGTAAATTTCTAACGTGTTTTTAATTATAGATTTTTCACCCTCATCCGCCCACATAGATTTTTCACCCATAACTTTACCGGTCTTTGTCTTTAGCTTAACTCCCTGTTTTCTTTCTAATAAATGAGCGATTTCGGAAGGATGGCCTGTAGCATCAACTACATATTTTGCCATTAACGCGATGGGGTCAACATGCAAACCTGCCATTTCAACCGAGCTCCAATTTAATACTAAACCGCAAACTTTGTCTTTTCTGACCATTATGTCTTCAGCACTTAAAAGATTAAATATCGTCAAGCCGGCCTTAGCCGCTTTATAAATAAGAGCGGAAGTTGCCTCTACTGAACCGGCTACATAATAACCGGGTTTGTATATTTTTGTAGAAATACCCATTTCATCCAAAATAACCTTGGCATCTCTTTGAACAACAATTTCATTAAACATAATACCGCCGCCCCACATTCCGCCGCCGATAGATAATTTGCGCTCAAAAAGAGCAACCTTGTATTTCTTCTTAGCTAAATAATAACCGGCACATAAACCGGCGGGCCCTCCGCCAACAATAGCTACATCTATATCAAGATTATCCAGCAGCTTCTTTAGATATGTCTCAATTATGGCTTTAGAGACTATAATATCGTCAATCCTCATTTCAACCCCTTCTATTTTAGTATTTCTTATTTATTCAGCTTCTCAAAGCCAATTCTTTTTAAGCCTTCCTGAATAGTCTTATTTTTCATGAACGTCTTCCAAATAAGTCCACTACGATAATTCTCTATGGACAATATAAGCGGGCCCTGATCAATGCCGATTACCAACTCAGCGACATAATCATTATCCAGGTTAAAACTATCCCAAAACCCAAAACCACCCTCATATTCGTCCTTCCAAACAAGTCTCCGGCCATTGGCGTCTTTAAGGTTATAATAGTATTTTAAAGCCGCTAGCGACTCTTCCGGCAAGAAAGGCAAAGAGCAGCCCGCTCCGTAGGGTGCTATAGTTCCGTCACCCGGATCATCACGCATATCTCCCTTAGGCAAGGCTCCAACTACTAAATATCCCTCCTTTGACGCACAGGCCGTAAGCCCCCAGCTATTTTCTGAAAATGTTTCAAACTCCTTCGCCTTATCCATACAATAAAGCCTGGCGGTTTTCAGGGCGTCTATGGTATTTTGATGCCAGTCTACAGCTGAACAGCTCAGGCCTAATTTTTTCGGTTGATCTTTACCTAATTTACTAAAATCTATCCAGCAGTGAGCAAACTGATATGTAAAAGTGCAGCCGCTCCAACTGTAAACAAAATCTTCACCGGGGGTTAAACCTTTAGTCTTAGGCAGATATTTACCCCAAGGCCTTTTCCACTTATAAAAACTAACCGGCGGAATTCGGTAGTCTTCTCTGGGAGCCGAAATACCCAATAACGTACATATAATAGATTCATCACCGGCATAATCCCAAGCTCCGAAGAATCGCCCCGGCCCCTCTATATCACTCTGGTCATTGGGCTCCCAGGCCATAAAAATCATATTCCGGTCCTTATCAAGCATTGACTGCCAGTTAGCGTCTTTTATTATTTCGTCGGCTTCTTCTTTTACGCGTCCCTGAAAATACTCACCGGCGGTAACAACGCCCATTAAAAGAATGCCGGAATCAATTGTGGAAATTACTTTTTCATAACTTGTTTTTGATATATCGCCGTCATAATCTACATAATGAAAATAGAGGCCGAATTTCTTTGGGCCTTCATTGAGAGCTTTTAAAATATTATAAACTCTCTCCTCAATCTCTCCCTTTTCTCTATATTCTCTTTCAGCTCCGACTACCAGTGCCGATAAACCAAAGCCTACTGAAGCCGTACTAACAGGATTCGCGTCCGAACGGTCTTTAATAAGGCCCGTATACTGATCAGCTTCATCCCAGAAAAATGAAAATGCCGCTTTCTCAATCATATCCAGAAATTCGTCATCACTTAATTTATTTACTTTAATCTTAATTATCTCTGACGGCAAACTTTCATTTAACGACGCGTCTATAGCTGTTACTTGATAATAGTACTTTTTACCCACAGTTACATCGTTATCTCTAAAATAATTCAGTCCCACCGGGCTTAAATTAATTTTTTCATAGCCTTTCCTCTTATGACGGGATTTATAAATATTATATCCTACAACATCAATATCCTTTGTTTGACTCCAAAGGATATAAACTCTGTCTTCTCTGCTGTCAACTCTCATGTTTTCAACTTTTAAGGGAGGTATTTTATCCGAATTAAAGGGCACAACAGCTAAATAAGCAATAACGGGAAAACTAAAGCGTTTTTTAACTGTAATGTTAAGTTGGCCGTCCTTAATAAGGGTAACATGCTCCTTAACTACAAATCCATAATCATGAGACTCCTTATAAACATCTAAGTCATCAAAAACTAATTTATTTTCTACATATAAGTCAAACAACCTTTTGGCTTCCCGATCATGTTCGGGCTCCACAAAACAAAGTATAACTTTATAAATTCCATCCGGAACGTCATAAAGGTACTCTTCAAAACCTTCTCTCATTGACGCGTAAATAGGAAACTGATGCAGTGCTTCACCCGCAATTTCCGTACCACCCCTATATCCGTAACCAATTGCCGGATTATATTCCATATCAGCTGTAAATCCGCAATCCTTTGAGACGCTGACGGCCTCACCTCCGCAATTTAATCTCAGAATTAATTCATCGGCGGATTTTTTAATTGGTTTTATCTCAAACGGTTCTGAAAACTCACTTTCATTATCGAAAACATCAAGCGCCTTAAGACTATAAATATAAATCTCATCATTATTTAACCCTTTATCAATATATGACGATATTTTAACCAACTTTTTATTTACTTTCTTAAATTCGCTTTTATCTTCCAAAATCACTTTTCTGTAAATATCATACCCCGCCACATCAATATCCGGGCTTTCCTGCCATATAAAACCGGCGGCGGAATCATGAGGAATTATTTTTAGAATTTCAGGAGCTTGAGGCGGCTGATTATCTTTAGGTAAATTCTCAACATAAATGGCGCAAAGCTTAGGCAAATCCACGCCAGCTTTAGCTTTTACGATAAGCTGCCCATCATTAACCTTGGTAACAAACGAAATAATAGCGGCTTTATCCTTCCCGTATTTTAAAATTAAGTCTAAATCTTTTCCAACTAATTTACCCTCAATGTATATATCAAAAACTCTATCGCCGGGCTTTTCAAAGTGGGTTTCAACTAAGTACAAAGATACCTTATAGACCCCATCAGGCACGTCAAATCTGTATTCATCAAAACCCCAGCGGTCTGTCTTAAATAAGTCAGGATCTTCTGTGCCGGAGATATTACAATCACAAGAACCTTTATTGCCACCCACGTAACCGCTTTTTAAATTCTTTTGATATTCCATATCGGCGGCAAATTTCTTGCCATCGCCGGAAGTATACGGCATACCTCCGCAATTAATACCTTTTGAAAATCCCCAGGCCGGCGACGAGGCAAATATCACAACAATACACATTGCCAAAAAGATAAAATTCAATTTGATTTTCATAACATCTCCATATTGGTTTTGGGAATTAGTCGCTAAAATCGAATTCTTCAATAATTACTTCTTGATTATCGTTCTCAAGCGACACCTTGCGGGGCTTTAAAGTATATGTAAGCTCGCGGTTATCTCTAATTGTAAAAGGAAGGAGTTCCATAGCCAAATCAAAAGGTATCCACATATAAACAGGCGCTTTAATTTCTTCAGTGTTGCTTATTGTCTCATAACCTTCTTTTTTTAGTTCCACTTCATGTTCCCAATACCACTCAAAGTCAAAATCAACCGGAGTTTCCCCCATAAATTTACCATTAAAATATACCTGCGCTTCAGGAGGATCAGACTTAACGGTAAGCTTCCTTCGAACGCACCCGGAGGTCACAAATAAACAGCTAATTAATATAAACCACATTAAATATTTTTTAACAAATTTCATAATTTATTACAAATAATTATTGTTTTATTTTTTCCTTTATGCTATTTTTTTGCTTTTGCCTCTTGCATCTTGTGTTTTGTTTCTTACTTGTGCCTTGCCTGTGCCCACCAGGGTATGACTTTGTACTTATTTCTTGTGAGTTCCATATAGGAAACATTATAACTCAAAGCATTTGTCTAGTCAATGCATGTATTTAATGCCTTTATGCGGATTTATAGTATTCCAACGTCTCAGAGAGCGCTTTTTCTAAAGAATATTCCGGCCTCCAACCGAGGCTTAAGGCGAAAGAGTTATCAACTACATCAATAGATTTATTATTACTGATAATTTCGTACTCTTGGGCTCCCCCGTTTATTTGTTTCATTGTTTCATAAACTTGATTCAACTTAATAAGTTTAGCACTGCTAACATTAACAATTTTATTTCTCCAATTATCCCTCAATGACATAACGAGGGCGTTAACTACATCCAAAACATAAATAAAATCATACTCCGACTCAGGGCTCTCATAAAGTTTTATTTTTTTATTAGTTGCTATACCCTTAGACATATCATATATCGGGTTTCTAAGCATTCGCGGGCCATAAATTCTGGAGAATCTGAAAATAACATAATCAACCTTTAAATGTGTATTATACAGCTGGCAGTATTTCTCCGCCATAAATTTAGAAGTACCGTAAAATTTATTGGTAAAAGTAGCTTGCTCTTCTCTCTTGGGCTTATCCGAATCCGGATACACAGAAGCGCTTGAGGAAAAAATAAAAAGGCTTTTGGTCTCTTTGGCGAGTTCCAACATATTAATTACGCCTAAAACATTAACCTTGACTGATAACGGGGGGTTTTCCCTGCAAAGCCTTTCGGATGATATAGCCGCCAGATGATAAATAACCTCGGGTTTTTCGTTAAGCTCAGCGGCTTTAAGCTCACAAGCAACATCAGCCTTTTTAAAAGAATAATTAGAATTTTTCAGAAGCTCTTTTGTATTATTATTATTTTTACTATCAAGTCCCAGCACTTTATGTCCTTTATTTAAAAGGCGCTGTGCTAAATGATAACCTACAAATGAACCGGCTCCGGTAATTAATACGTTCATATTCTTGCTTTCTCTAAAAGAGCTTTGGCGAAAAGCGGAATCATAATTTCCAGATGCCCGATGATATTATATCCTTTACCGCCTGACTGAGTAGGCCTTTTAACAACATTTTCAGTCGGCCTGTAATGCATAATCATATCGAAATTGCATGCCGTAAAATCCTCAACGCCATATATATTCCTGGTAACAGAAAGGGCTTTTAAAAAAACCTCGGGCAAGATAACCGCTGAAGCAATATTAATAATAACTCCCCCGCCTGAGATTTCCTTTACGCAACTGGCAAATTTCCTAAAATCCAGATGTGATGTCTTTCCCAGTGCTTCCCCGCTCACCTTAGGATGCATGTGGATAGTATCAGTTCCTATCGCCACGTGAATGGTCGCGGGAATATCAAGTTCATAGGCATTAGCCAAAAGGCTATATTCATTAAAAGGCAGCTTTTCTTCAACCATTTTTTTTCCAATAGCCTCACCCATACCCATATTTTCTTTAGCTCCGGCAATTATCGCCTCATTTAGAAAATTACCCGTTTCTTCAGCCATACCAAAACTACCGTCTTTAATCGAGACCGCCACATCTTCTGAGGTTTCCCCGATTAGGGCGATTTCAGCATCATGAATGGCACCCGCCCCCTGCATGGCGATGGCTGAAATAAAACCCTCTTTCATCAACTTTATTAATATCGAAGATAAGCCCACCTTAATAACCGCGTCACCACAGGCCAAGACAATGGGCTTATTGTTCTTTTTGGCTTTTATAACGGCGTTAACAAATTCTTTTAAATCTTTGGCTTTTAAAATATCCGGCAGGCCTTCAAAAAATGTCATGAAATCTCCGGATAGTTTTTCCACATCCATAAAGTCTTTAACTTTAGTTTTATGTTCTCTGTTTTTAATGGATATAGTTTTAATTTTGCTTAAATCTACCGGCTCAATATCTTTCTTCATTTATCAACTCCTTGCGATTTAGTTCGTATTGCCAAAATTATTTAAGTTTAAATCACCAATATTCAAACAATCATCAATAACCAAATTCAAATAATCAAACAAAAACAAAACAAGAATAGCAGTATTGAAGGATTGAATATTGTTTGTTTCTTGCTTGTGCCCGAAAGGGTATAACTTGTATCTTGCTTTTCTATCCGCTGCACGCTATCCGCTATTTTTCCAATCCTTTAGCAATCTAAATTGTAACACTACCTACCTCTTATGTCAAAATGTATTAAGTGCTTTTTATTTTCTGGCATTTAGGACAATACCAGCTGCTTCTGCCGCTTTGCTTTATGCGCTTAATATGTGTTTTGCGGACCGGACAAGCTTGATTTTCTTTCTGATAAATCTTATGCCGGTTCTGAAAAGAACCCGGAGAAGTATCAGGCAGGATATAGTCATCATATATATCCGAATTGCCTTACATCCTTAAAACGTAAATCAAAATCGCCGCTTTTAAAGGAGATAATTACATGAGAATGTTTTATTACTTTTGATTCATGGGATGCATATAATATTTGGCCTGGCATCTTTAGGTGGATGATCAGGTTGTAGTTATTTGATAATTCTATAATAAATTTTCCAATTCTAAAAACATTAATTACTCTTGAATTTTTAAGATAATTTCTAATTGATAATTTTTTTATCTCTCTTTCAATCTTCTTTTTAAGCAAAAATATAAAAATCGGGCGTCATATAAAAAATACCTTTTAGCAAGGCGCCTTGGTTCTAAAAAAACTCGCCATAACCATTCAAGCCGAAGGCGCCTTACAAACTTGGGGGCACGCTTAAAATTTTTAGAAAGAAAATCGAACAGCGCTCCCGCGCCCAGGCAAATTTTTGGTTTTAGCAGGCTGCGGTTCTTACTAATCCACTTTTCCTGCAGGGGCGCGCCCATCCCCACAAACACAATATCAGCGCCTGAATTATTTATTTTTTTTATCACTTCGGCATCATTTTTAAAATAACCCGAATGCGTACCAACTACTCTAAGGCCTTTGATTACTTTTTTGGCCTCTAAAGCGGCTTTTTCAGCAATGCCGTTTTTTGACCCCAGGAAAAAGACGCTGTTATAACCTTTTTTAACCGCTTCTTTAATGAAATAAGGCGAAAAATCAATTCCAACAGAGTTTTCTTTTATTTTCAGGCCGAAAATTCCGGCAGCTATCTTTAAACCAATGCCGTCAGGCAAGACAAAAGAAGCCTTATTCAGTATCTTAAGATATTCCTTATCATTACAGGCCTTATATAAACAGTCAATGTTTAGAAAAAAATACTTATTTTAAAATCGGTTTTTACTTTTGCCAAAATTACTTCTACGGCTTTTTTTATAGATAAATCGTCGCATTTGACACCAAGAATACGCATTTTTTCATTGCCTCTCTATTGCTTTTTTACAGCGGGGACCTTTTGAAAAGCTCGCCCTGCCAAAACCCCAGCCCCAGCTTATCAGCCCCAGCATAAAAAGATCCAGGACAGAGAAAAATTTCAAGACGCGGCTTATATCTTTAGTTTTTAAGATTCTTCTTAAGATTCTAAACGCTTTTACTATCATAATAAAAGGTATAAGGAATAAGGGCACTAATCCGTAATAAACATTCTTTTTATAAGCTATACTCCGGAAAATGAGATTACTGTAACCAAGGAGCATTTGGTTTTTGAGGTATTTTTTAAAAGTATCACGGCAAATGTGATAGGCCCTTAATTCCGGTATAAAATATACATCTGTAAATCTACTGGCCTTCAGGGAAAAGAGAACATCTTCCGATTTAAATAAAAGCGAAGTTTCTATTACCGGAAATCCTCCCAATTTAATAAACAGCTTCTTATCGCAAAACATATTACAGGAAGGAATAATCTTTTTCCTCAGGCGCTTAGGCGCTGTCATAAATTCATTAAATTCAAGAAAATGTTCCGCGACGGCTATGCGCTTGGTTTTTTGAAAATCCGGCAGCAAGATACTGCCGCTAGCCAGCTTAACGCCCTTTTGGTAATTTTCTTTAATAATTTTCAGCCAGTTTCTTTCAACAAAAGCGTCAGCGTCTATAAATGCTAAAATTTCGCCTTTTGCTTCGCCGGCGCCTATATTTCTTGCCTCAGCCGCGATAGTTCTTTTTTTAAAATGAATAAGTTTTATTGTGTAATTTTTTTTATGTTCTTTTAAAAGCGCTAAGCTGATTTTATCATCCGAAGAATCAACAACGATTATTTCTTTTAAAAACTCCGCTTTTGGCAAATTGAATAATGAGTTAAGGGTATAGCTTATTGTCCGGGCTGAATTATAACTTGGAATAATTACTGAAATGGAAATTTTCATTTTCTTACATTAACGCTCCTATAATTTTACCGATATTACTTAATATCTTAGCCGTGTATTCAGCAATTAATCTTTTATTAAAAAGAATAAACGCGAAGATTGACAACGCTAAAGCCGCGAAAGTTAAAATCAATGCCTTAAAAACAAATAAAATCTTATAAACAAACAGCGATTTTCTCACCACTATCTTGCCATATGATTTGCCATCTCTTAGCGCTTTTTTTAATATCCAATTCAGGTTCTGGCGTTTAAGCGGAACCATCTCATAAACCGGTGCTTCCGGAGACCACCTGAACTGATAGCCTTTTTCAATGGCCCTGTTAAAAAATTCAACATCTTCACCGCTAAACACCTTAATATTTTCGGTAGCCGTATTGCCAAAACTAACAGCGTTAAAATAGTTTGATTTATCATCAAAGATTTCCTTTTTCATAAGAACATTTGAAGTCCGCGTGTAATTCCACCGAAGAAGCTCGCCTTTTTTGTGAGGCCTTGTTCTAAAAACGCTAAATTCTCTTATCCAGTGAGGCGGATTGTTCTCAAAATAAGGTATAATAGGCCCCAAGGCGCCGTCACAGTCAAACTCTTTACAGGCCCTAAAGAGGCCTAAAAGCCAAAATTCACCTGCGTATTCATCATCATCTATAAAAGCAATAAATCCGCCTTTTGACTTTTCAACGGCTTTGTTTCTCGCCAAAGAAACATTCTGCCGCGGCTCTACATGATAATTTATCTTTAAACCGTTATTCTTCTTAAAATCATCCGTTATTTTTTCCGCGGAGCGGCGGCAATCATTGTCAACCACGCAAACTGAATAAGTAAAAAGGTTCTCTGTTCTCTGTCCTTTAAGGCTTTCAAACAGCCGCTTTAAGAGCTCAGGCCTTTTATAAGTACACACGCATACCGATATATGTTCTTTCTTATTCATAATTAAACTTTAAATCCTCCCGCCGCTTTAAGAAGGAGTTGTTTAAATAATTTTTTCTTTTTGTTTATTCTGGAACTGTTAAAAAAAATACTTATAAATGAAAAGGCGGCATAAAATACAAACCAGCTTATATAAATAGACGTTAAAAGCATAAAGGTTTGAACTGTTCCTTTATTTTTTTTAAAATAATGCCTCATGCTTAAAACATAAAGCCATATTTCAAAAGCGAAGGAATTTTTCTGGCTCCTGCCTCCGTAATGGATTATTTTAAAGTAAGGGTAATATAAGCATTTAAGATTATTTTTCCTCAACTTATAACAAAAATCAAAATCTTCGTAATACATAAAGTACTCTCCGTCAAAGAGGCCTGTTTTTTCAATAATCTCCTTCTTTGTCAATAAAAAACAGCCCGTTAAGCAGTCTACTTTTTTTATTTTATTAAAAGAACCCTTAAGATAGCGGTTATGGCTGTAAATATAGTTTGGAATAAATATTATCCTTAAAAAAGTGTAGTTCAGGTATTCCGCGAATAAATTCGGAAACCGATAACAGCTTGCCTGCGGACTACCGTCTTCATTCAATACCTTGGCCCCCGCGGCTCCAAGATTTTTATCTTCTTCAAAGAGCTTAAACATATCTCTGATATCACCCTCTTTTAAAATAGTATCGCTGTTTAATAAAAGAATAAACCTGCCTTTCGCGGTTTCAGCTGCCTGATTATTTGCCGGGGCAAAACCTAAATTTTCCTTGTTGGCAATTAATTTAACATGTGGAAAATTGTTTTTAAGCATTTCAATACTTCCGTCAGAAGAAGCATTATCAACAATTATAATTTCATAAGTTATGCCGCGCGTGTTTTCTATCAAGGAGTTCAGGCAGTCTTTTAGCAGCGCTTTTGTGTTAAAATTTACAATTATTACTGATAAATCTTTTGTTTCCATAATTATACTGCCCCTTCAAGAAACCAAACAACGGCCGGCAAATGATTCTTTTGAGCTGTTGCTTCTAAGGTTAATAATTAAACTTACGCATAAGGAAAAGACAAGCCAAAAATAATAGCGGCATTGCCCTACAAAGGAAATACCCAGATAACAAAACATCAGAGAAACCAGCATAAAAAAGTACGCGTAAATAAAAAGTTCTTTTTGCTTCTTAAGCAGTTTTATTAGATCAAGAAAAACTTTAATTATCATGGAGATAAAAAACAGGAAAGTAATTAACCCGTAAATAACCAGCAGCTGGATATACCAGACGACTGTATCTTCAATAAAACGCCTCTCTAAAGAATTAAGGAAGGCGGTATTTTCCCCGACAAAGGAAAGATATTTTATATTAGAAAACGCGTTTTTATATAAATCAAGCCTGAAATTTACATTTGAGGTTTTGTTAACATTCGCGTGCCACATATCACCTAAGACAGGTATATCATTTAAGGCAAAACCGGAATTAAAAGCTAAAAACATAATTAACAACCCGCCCAAAAGACCTATATAAACAAATGTCTTCTTTGACTTCTTTAAAAATATTAAAACAAAGCCTATTAAAAAAATATCCACTATAAAAGGGCCTCTTGCCTGGGCCATTATAAGGCATAAAAAACTTATTAAAAAAGCCAGCCCATAAACTGTTTTTTTTAATACGTTAAAAGATGCTTTATAAGTTATGACAATCAGAAGGTGCAGGAGGCTTATATACATAGCCAAAGACAGCGGCTGGCCGAAAGATATCTGCATCCTGGCAATATCAGCCCTTAAGATGTCCTTCGCGCTTGCATCAAATAATATAAACTGAGGCAGGAATTTTGAGCTAACTTCGGTGTAAATTCCCTTAACAAAAAAATAATCAACAAGCCCCAGGCAGCAAAAAACCAAACCGCTTAATACAAGCGCGTCATTTATTTTAAGATAAACCTCTTTTTCAACAGCGAATCTCGTAAAGACAAAATAAATTAAAAAATAATCAATAAAGTAGCAGTAAAGCATTCCTTTGCCGGCCATAAAGCCTAAATTTATAAAAGTTGTCAAAGATAATAAAACTAAAAATAAAATAACCGCGGCGTCAAAGGCATATAATCTTTTATGATTACCTGGCGGGTAATCTCCTTTAAAAAAATATCTAAAGGCAAGCGGCAGAAGAAAAACTATATTTAATACCCTCACCCCGTGAAGTATGCCGAATACCCCAAAATCCCGCCCCAAATAAGAAGGTAAAAACGGCAGAAGAAAGATATAGGCTAAAAGTGATTTTTCCGGATTTCTCCAGTTAAAAGCAAGAAGCATCAGCATAAAAAGCGCAAACAACGCCTTTATCCCCATCTCTACCGCGAGAATGGAAAAAAATATAGAGATAAAAAAAATAAATAATATTTTAAATGGGTTTTTCATTTTTTTTATTAAACTGACAAGCTAATCTTTTAAGATAGTATTCCTTTCTTTTTTAAAACCAGATAAAACATTGCCGTTAAGGTAAATTCAGTAATTAAATTAGCTATTGCGACCCCTTTGGCTCCAAACCTCAGGAGATATAAAAAGAAAAAAAGTAGCGTTAAGTTCATAACCGCTCCGAAAATATAAATCTTTGAAAAATAACTGTCTAATTTAAAAGGCAAAAGCCCCAGGTTAGCCATCACTCCGGCAAGCGGTATAATAATTAATAAAGGAGACATTATCCTTATGATTATAAGTGAATTCCCAAAAGCCGGCCCCAGCAGTAAGCTCACTATATGTCTTGAGAAAATTATTGTGGTTAAATAAATGACAAAAGAGCTTACGAAGGTTAAAAATAATATTTTTTTGAGGTTTCCTACGGCCTGTTTTTTTGATAACGCGGCAACTCTTGAAATATAAGGATAAAGCGCCCTTAAAAGCGGCTCAAATAGATGAGTCAGCATGCGGATAATTTTTTCAGCCGCCGAATAATAGCCGACCACCGCGTTACTCGCGAATAATCCTAAAATAAAGGGGTTGGCCGCCGTATATAAACTTATAGAAAAATTAGAAATAAATATGTGCCAACCATCTTTTATTTGATGTTTTAAACTCTTAAAATCCGGCAGAGTAAATTTTATTTTAAAGTTTTTGTAAGCGCTGATAAGCGCCAAAACGCCGGCCGTTAAAAACCCCAGGGAATTTAACAAAGGAACATAAATATAATGCCGGGCGCTTTTAATAAATATAAATATGGATATGGTAAAAATAAGCTTGGCTAAAATATTTAAACTCGTAATATGTTTCATTCTCTCCATTCCCTGAAAAAACCACGTTGGAAAAAGAAGATTGCCTATAACCATTCCAAAACTAAAAAGATAAAGAAGTTTATCCGTTTTAAACCTGGGCACAAAATTAATTAAAATAATTAAAACAATGAAGCTCAAAAGCGCGCACATCAATTTAACCGTCATAACAGAAGAAAATATTTCAGAGATTTTTTTTATGTTATTCCGGTTTATGGAAACCTCTCTTGTAGCCGAGAGGTTAAAACCATAATCCGTAAAAATAATAAAAAACATTACAAATGCCTGGGCAAAGGCAATTAAGCCGTATTTAGAAGGCCCTAAAATCCTTACCAGGTAAGGAAGGGTAACTAAAGGCAGAAGATAGTTGGCGGCCTGCAGAAAAGAAAGAGAAAAAAAATTCCCGAGAAGAACCTTCTTTTCATAAGAATTTATAATTTTTTCTAAAAAACCCGCGATATATTTCATTAGCTTTTTTTGTGTTTCTTATATACGTTTATAAATAAAATTTGGAATGACAAACGTGCGTTTATTAAAAAGCGCGCCTATAAAATTAATCTTTTTTTCTTTAAGGCCCGCCAAAACTCTTTTTAGCGCCTGCCGCCTTGCTATACCTTCGCTTATTACAACAAGCATCGCGCCGCCGGAATAAGAAAGCCAATCCGTATCATTGAAATCATTCATATTCGCGCAGTCAATAAGCACCATATCGTATTCTTCCGCCGCCCTTTTTAAAAAAGCGCTAAAGTTCAAATGATTTAAAAAGATCAAAAGGTTTGACTCTGCCTCAAAAACAGGTAGAACATCCAAATTGGGATTCACCTTGCAAACTGCCTCTTCAAAAGACACTTTGCCTTTTAAGGCATCGTTTAGGCCGTATTTGTTTTCAATTTTAAAAGTTTCCTTCATTGAAGGGCTTCTGAAATTTGTATCTACGATAAGTGTTTTAAGATTCAACCTTTCAGCCATACAAAGCCCAAGATTGGCAATAACCGTGCTCGCGCCTTCTCCTTTTGAGGCCCCGCTAATTAGAAGCGGCTTTAAATCTCTATTTTTCATCAAGGAATAAATTTCACTGGAAATCTTCTGATAGGACAAGCTGTAAAAATCCGGGTCTTTTAAGTTAGCGGGAGAAAGGCGGGCATTGCCTTTCTTTTTCGCGATAGAACCTAAGACCTTTAGATTAAGAAATTTTTCTATCTCCTGCGGCGATTTAAAGCTTTCATCAAAATATTCAAAGGCAAAACTAAGCATAATACCCAAAAGGATGCTTACTATCACAGAAGCCATACAAATAAACGCTTTAGAAGCTGTGGGGCCTTCAAGGGGCGGAGTTGCCTGTTCAATAATCTTTATGCTTGCTGAACCGATAGCTTCTATATTGCTGAGCTTTTGGCCTTCAAGGGTTAAAAGCATAGTTTCTATATTTTTCTGAAGCTGTTTGATAATCGGATGTTTTTGGCCGTATTTAAGACTAATTTCTGCCAGCTGCTGCTCTAAATCAAAGACACAGTACGAACGGCTTATGGAATTGGCGATAATTGCCGCTTGCGCCGCGTCAAAATCTTTTACGGTTATATTGAATAAATCCGTATCTCTTATTAATTCTATTTTTACCTTTTTCTTAAGGCCTTCAACAGCCCGGCGAAACAGAAAATTTTCCTTTTCTTCCGCGGAAAGCCCGGCAATTTTTTTCTCGCTGCTTTTATTATTTACGTCTATCAAAAAACCTTTAAGGGCTGATGAAAATTTCTTTTCATAACTAAGCGGCCGCTTATAAAGCTCAAGAGCGCTTACAACTCTTTCAATTACCGGATCTGAAGTTACAATCTCACTTTGAGTTAAGGCAAGTTCTGTATTGCGGTAATCAACCAGTTCCCTATAATAAGAAGCTTCAAGGCGCTTAGCCGCCAAGATAAGCATTTTAACTTTAGCCTCATAAACAGGCGTTTTAAGCTCAAGGCCTATAAAGACAGCCCCCATAAAGGTTAAAACTGTTAAAAAGAGGGTTATCTTATATTTTAAGATAATCCGCAGGTAATCGCGCGCTGTCTGGTATTTATTATCAAAATCCGCTCTTTCCATTTAATTCTTCCTTTATAAAATAACTTTGTTAAAAAATCCCCTCGCCTACCATAATAATATCGGAAACTTTAATAATTATGTCAGCCTTTCCTTCACCGGCCATAGCTGCCTTAAAATTTACTTTTATAGTCATATAACCGGTCTTATCTTCTTTAAGCCTTAAGACCTTAACCTGATTAAAAGAGGCATATTTGGTAAAACCGCCGGCCATAGAAATTGCCTTTAAAAGGCTTATCCCGCCCTCTATGTTATAAGCTCCCGGTTTAACCACCTCGCCATAAACAAAAAACCTTTGGCTTTTTGATTCCTTTAGAAAAACCGAAACCACCGGATAGTTTATATAACCGTCGCTGAGTTCATCCTCTATCAGTCTTTTAATTTCGCAAAGTTCAAGGCCCTTAACATAGATGTTTCCGATATAATAAAAAGAAATTGAGCCGTCGGGCGCTACACAAACGGTTGCCGTAAGGTCTTCAGGCTGAATAATTGCTATTTCCAGCACATCATCTATGCCTACTTTATACTGTTCGTCTGAAGCTTTGCTTTCAGGTGCCCGCGATAAACTAAAAAACAGGGCTGTTATAAATAATAAAATCGCAAAAGATTTCTTCATATCTTCCTCTTTATCTCGCGCCTCTTGTAAATATAACAGCCGGAATGGTTTTTAGCAGGATTTTGATGTCCAGCCAAAAAGACCAGTTGTCTATATACTTAAGGTCAAGTTTAGTCCACTCACTAAAATTTTTAATTGTGTTTCGGCCGCTGACCTGCCAGATACAAGTGATTCCCGGCTTCATGCTCAGGCGCCTTCTTTGCCAGGCGTTGTATTTTTTTACCGCCCGGATCAGATGGGGCCTGGGACCGACTAAACTCATATCGCCTTTAAAAACATTCCATAGCTGGGGAAGTTCATCTATGCTGAACTTGCGGAGATATTTGCCTAATTTTGTCAGGCGCGGGTCATCTTCTATTTTAAAAACAGGCCCCTGCATTTCATTGCGGTCAAGCAGTTCTTTAATTCTCGCGTCGGCATCCGCCACCATTGTTCTAAACTTATACATGGTTATCTTTCTTCCGTTTAAACCGCCTCTGAATTGTTTAAAAATTGCCGGGCCCCTGGAATCAAGTTTTATAGCTAAAGCCGTAACTATAAAAACCGGTGAGAATAATACAAGCGCTAAACCTGAAACAATTAAATCAAAAAAACGTTTTATCGCGAGATGCCACATACTGGCTCGTGTCGCTTCAAAGGTAAGTAAGGGTATACCTTTTAAGTTGCTCTCTTTCGCCTGAGACAGTTGAAATTCAAAGTAATCTACGGCAATACTCGTCCTTATCCCTTCCGTCTCGCATAAAGACATTATTTTCCTTATGCGGCCCAACTGATAATAAGGTATAATAACTATAATTTCATCAATTACATTATTATGAACTACGCGGTTTATGTCTTTAAAAGTTCCTATTACTTTAACACCCTCAATAAGCTTTCCGGCTTTAGAAGGATTTTTATCTATAACGCCGACAACGTTAAAAGCCCATTCAGGCCGTTCTTTAAGCATCTTTACAAAACGGCCGGCTTTTTTATTCGCGCCGATAATTAAGATATTTTTGGTATTATAACCCAATCTATGCATATATCTAAAAGCCCAAACCAGCACTATTTTTTCTATACTGATAAAAATAACGGAAAATACAAAAATGCAAACAATCAGCAGCCGGTTGACATAAACGGTTTTCAGTATATAACTAAGACTGCTAAAAATAATAAACGAAAAAAAAGCGGCTTTCAGGACAGTTAAAAGAACTTTATAAAAAGACTCTATTCTCAGGGAGTTATACATTCCGAAGAAACAAAGGAATCCTCCCCAGAAAATAAGCAAAAGCGGCAGAAAAATGATATAGCTATTAAATGGATATAAACTATGAGCGGTCATTTTTAATAAAGAGCTTAAAAAGGCATAGCCCAGAAAAAATGATAACGCCACAAGAGAAAGGTCCAAAAGGAGATTAACTCTTTTAAAAACTTCTATACGTTCCTTTAGCATATTAGAACTCCGTTTTTAGGCTAAAAATAAAACTATTTTTTCGGTAATCCGCGTTCTTATCCGTAGAATCAAGGTTAGAATATTTATATTTAAACTCTCCTTTTAGATTATCTTTAATATCATAATTAATTCCGGCCTCTATGCCTTTAAGCTCATCGCTAATATCAAGCTGAAGATAATCGCCCTGTCCGTAAAAAGAGGAAATAAATCCATTAGCTTTCTTTGATAACTGCCTCCTCAAAGAAAAGCCTATCTGCCAATATTCAAAAACAGCTTGTTTGTAAGGACGCAAAGAAGGCTCTTTTAAAAAATAAACATCAAGCTCTGTTTTTTCGTTTAATTCACCGCGCATTAGCATAGACCCAAGAGGTTTTATATATCTATTTTCCAGATAAGAATTTATGAAATCCGCGCCTGTTCTAATTTCAAAAGAAAGACGAGGTTTTATACTCTTCCTTAAGCCAAAAGTAATCTTACCCGAAGACGCGTCCATTTTATCTTCAAACCTTCTCTGCTCAAAGCTAGCCGCGGCAAGTAAACCGGTTTTTGTATTTAGGATATAATTTGCCTCAAAAGCGCCTCTATTTAAATATGAATTCTTAATATCCGCGTTTGAAGGTTTATCCATTTCATTATCATAGAGCATGCTGAGACTAATTCTTTTTCCAAGTTCGCGGTCATAAGTAATATTGAATTTATTTCTGTAATAGCTGTACTGTGCCGCCTTTATCCCAAAAGCTTCGGAAAAACTGTATGGTTCATAAGTATGGCTAAATTTATCTTTAACGCTAAAATAAGCTTTTTTGCAAAGCTGCTTTTTGACACTAAATTCTACATCTTCGCTAAAATTATTAAATCTATCATATTTAGCGAATAATTCACTGCTTATAACCGCTTTCAGGTTAATATCTAAGGTTTTCTTTTCAAGCTTTAATCCAAAACCGTAATTTAGCTTAGTTATAAAATCGCTTTTTTTATTTTTTTTTGAAAAATTTATATTATCATCGTATATTTCACTTACGCTAATCTCATTCATTATATCTAACTCTTTAGAGCTAAAAGCATAGAGCTCACTTTGAGAAAAAGCAATGATTGCAATAACTAACATCAAATATTTAATTATTACCATGATTAGCAAAAGTATACTATATAACACACTTTCTGTCAATGCATAATTTTGCTTTTATATAGCATTATGTTGCTTTAAACAAACAATTTTATCCCCTCGCGTAAATTTATCTTCACTTTTATTTTATTCTACGGCGGTTGCCGGGAGGGTGTTAAATCGACAAGTTTTAATCTTTTAGGATGGCGGAAAAAATTAAGAATGTTTCTTTTGGCAGTTAGGGCAGAAAAAGCTGCTTCTGCCGTTTTGCTTTACGCGCTTAATATGTGTTTTGCAGATCGGGCAAGCCTGGCCGTCTTTCTGATAAACCTTATGCCTTTTTTGAAACGAACCGATAGAATCATCAGGTAAGATATAATCCCCCACTGAAGAACCGCCTGATTTAATAGCTGACTTCAGGATCTTTTGAAGCGCTTCATAAAGTTTTCTAATTTGGCTGTCGTTCAAATTTGAGGATTTCACCCGCGGGTGAATACCGGCTAAAAACAAAGCCTCATTAGCATAGATATTGCCAATACCGGCATATAACTTTTGATCCAATAATAAGCTTTTTATAATCCTTTGTTTACTTTTTAAAGTTTTTTTAAATTCCAGAGAGCCAACATCCAAAATATCAGTCCCAATCCGCTTTAAGAGATATTTTCGCGATTCGCTCTTACTTAATGTTAAGAGATATCCAAACCGCCTTACATCCTTAAAACGTAAATCAAAATCGCCGCCTTTAAAGGAGATAATTACATGAGTATGTTTTATGATTTTTGATTTATGGGGTACATATAATAACTGGCCTGACATCTTTAGATGGATAATCAGATAATACCCGTTAGATAGGACAAAGATAAAATATTTACCTTGCCTTTTGATGTCTGTTATTATAGTTTTCTTCAGGTGTTCAATAAAAAGCTTTTTATCCTCATGGATAATCTTATCAAACTTAATATTAACCGCGGATATTTCTTTATTTAAGATATGCTTCTTAAGAAAGCGTCTGATAGTCTCAACTTCCGGAAGTTCCGGCATGATTAATAACCCACCCTATATACACAAAGAAACACGTCCGGGTCAACCTAAAAACGACTTTCTTTAGGCTAATATCTCAGGTAGTGCTCTCTTTTTATGGGGGAAAGCCCCTAATCTTGCACTTTAGAACCTGAGATATTTTCAGGCTCGGGCGTGTTTATGTCCTACCTGTAGTATACCACAATTAATAACTATTTTCAATAGTCCCTAGGGCCTATTCATCTTATTTATTACTAAACCACTGTAAAGCTTGGGATAAAAATAGGTAGATTTCCTTGGAAGCCGTTCATTATTTAAGGCTGCTTTTACTATCTCATCCGCGGTAATAGCGGCCAGGAAAAATCCCACTCTATTTTTCTTTAAATTAACATCTTTAATAACCGTATCCGGACTTTTTAGATAATATACATCATCTTCAAAATCAGCTTTGAGTAGTTTATTAATTATCAGATTATGGAGCAGGCTGACGTTTAGTTTATCTACATTAGAAGCTTTCTTTTTACCGGCTGCTTTAGCTACTGTCTTTTTATCTTTGAGTTTTAAAATATAAAACTTCTTACCGAAGTACATCCCGAAAATATAATTTCCGGTTTTAGCTGATAAGACTTTCTTCAGCATGGATTTTTTTGAGCCGCTAATTTCAACGTCAAAATACTTTTTTAAAGCAGGAATAAGATTCTTTAGGATTTCCTTTGATATATTTCTTACAGAGCGGTGAATGGGGTATATCTTTAGCCCCGCGCCATCAAGATTTGTAAAATACATTAGAGTTGCTTGAGCTGATATATCTTTAGCTTTTTTGCCTATTTTTTTTACGTGTTTTTTATAATTAAGGGCTGTTTCATATCTGTGATGCCCATCAGCTATAAAAAGTTTCTTATTAGATAGTTCTTTCCGTATAGAACCTATCATCTTTTTATCGTCAATACGATAAATCGCGTGCGTCGCGTTATCGCTATCTTTCAACTTTATAAACGCTTTAGCCTTTAACGCCTTTTTTAGAAGACTATCAACCTTCTTCTTTTTATCGGAAAAAAGAGAAAATACAGGGCTATAGTTCGAAGAAGTTGCTTTTATCAGCTCAAATCTATCAACTTTGGGTTTTGATAAAGTCCACTCATGAGGATAGATATTTTTCTTTTTAAATTCCTGCAACACAAAGTGTCCAATAAAACCTAAACGCTTTACCCTCCTTTTTGTCTGAGGATCGGTAAATTCCTGCAAATATACATAAAGAGTGGGTTTCTCATCCCTTATAAGCACATCCTTGGCAATCCATTTTTCTATAAAATCGGCGGCTCGGCTATAGCGGTTATTCTTTTTATCATCACGCTTATACATCTTACCTAATATAAGACGAATGACATTATAATCGCTTTTTTTATAAAGCTCATCTCTCTCTTTAGGGGAAATAACATCATAAGGCGGCGCGGTAACTAAGCTAAAATCCTTAATCTTTCTTTTACTATATACTACTCCCCTAAAGCCCTTAATTTCTATCATGGTTTGCCTTTCTCAAATAAATCCAGGTTCCCGATAATATACCGATAATATCAGACAAAAAATCATAAACACTCGGCTGCCTACCGGGCACAAATGACTGATAAAATTCATCACTCAGTCCAATTATAAAACCAAATGTAACTATAAACCAGAAAATAACGTTTTTCTTTAAAGATGTTGCCTTAAAAAAAGACCTTGATAAAACCAGGCCTAAACCAAAGTATTCTACAAAATGCAGCAGTTTATCAATATTAAAATTTTTAAACTCATGGACATGAAAAGATCTTATAGATGAGAGGCCAAAAATCACCGCGACATAAATTAGCGGCCATAACCAATATTTTAAAATATTCTCTTTAATATTTCTCAACTATTAACTTTTTTTCTTAGTAGAGCATGATTTAGGTTTTTCACAAGCCGTACACGGTGATTTTTCAGCCTTGGCCTTGGCTTTATAATCCGAACTTCTATAATCTGTAGCGTAAAAACCTGAACCTTTAAATATAATACCGGCTCCACTGCCAATCAAGCGCCTAAGGTTACCTTTGCACTTTTTGCATTTCTTTAAGGGTTCAGCGCTCATGCTCTGAAATTCTTCAAAACAATCACCGCATTTTTTACACTCATATTCATAAGTTGGCATTTTATCCTCCCAGCGCCCTTTTAACTCTTTCTAAAAAAGATTTTCTTAAAGGCCCCGTATCTTGTCCGCTTTCGCCGGCAAACTCCTCCAATAAAACTTTCTGCTTCTTTGAAAGCCTATCAGGAACCTCTATAATTATCCTTACCAACTCATCGCCTCTCCCGTATCCTCTTAAACTAGGCAGCCCCTTACCCCTCAAGCGAAATACCTTTCCATACTGACAGCCTTCAGGTATTTTCATTTTAACCTTACCTTCAAGGGTAGGCACACTTATTTGCGCCCCTAAAGCCGCCTGAGTAAATGTTATGGGAACTTCTACTACGATATCATTACCATGTCTCTTAAATATCTCATGAGACTCAACATAGATAAGCACATACAGATCTCCGGATGGCCCGCCTTTTAAACCGACATTTCCTTCATCAGATATTCTTAACCTGACTCCGGTCTCGACTCCTTTAGGAACTTGCACTTTAATCTTTTTAGTAACCGCTTTAATACCTTTCCCGCGACAAGCCTCGCAGGGCTCTTTTATTATCTCACCTTCTCCGTGGCATCTTTCACAAACCCGAGCCATATTAAAAAATCCCTGTGAAAAACTTATCCTACCTGTGCCACGGCAAGCTGAACACTTTTCCTTTTTAGAGCCGGGCTTAGCTCCTGAGCCTTGGCACTTCTTGCAGGTTTCTTCGTGAGATATCTTACTTTCTTTTTCGCAACCCGTAGCCGCTTCTTCTAGGGTTATGCTAAGTTTATACTCAAGACTACTTCCTTTTTGGGGCCCATAGCTTTGGCGCCTTTGGGAAAATCCTGTGTTTATGCCAAAACTCTCAAAGATATCTCCTAATCCGCCGAAACTACCGAATATGTCTTTTAAATCTTCTGAATGCGTAAAGTCCTTCCAGCCAAAACCGCCGCCGCCAAAGTCAGACCTGACGCCTTCATGGCCAAACTGGTCATAACGGGCTCTCTTCTGAGAATCACTCAAAACTTCATAAGCTTCAGAAAGTTCTTTAAACTTATCTTCCGCCTCACTTTTGTTTTCTTTATTCCTGTCAGGGTGATGCTTTAAAGCCAATTTTCTATAAGCTTTTTTTATCTCATCCTGAGAAGAGCTTTTCGAAATCCCCAAAACATCGTAATAGTCTTTTTTAGCCATATTCAATAGCGTATAAAAATTAAGACGCTCACAGTGTGAGCTCTAAGGATTAAGACGCTAACGTTGTTAGCTCTAAGAATTAAGTTTTTTTCACTTAATCCTCAATCCTTAATCTTGCTTTCCTATCCGCTCTCCGCTTTTAGTTTTTTGTTATTTTGTTTTTTGCTTAATACTATTTTTTTAATCCTTTAACTTAATCCTTAGAGCTCACCAACAATTTTTCGACGGTGAGCGTCTTAATCCCTGTCCGCCTCTGGCGGGCTTAATCCTGTTTTTCATCTTCAACTTTATAATCAGCGTCAACAACGTCGTCTTCTTTTTTGGTTTCCTGTTGTCCGCTTTCGGCGCCTGCTTGTCCCGAACCGGAGGCACCAGCCGACTGGTTCTGGGATTGCTGTTTAGCCTGAGCATCTTTATAAATCGCCTCAGCTAATTTATGAGAAGCCTTGGTTAAATCTTCCATGGCAGTCTTAATTTTTTCCGTATCAGTTTCAGTTTCAAGAGTTTTCTTAAATTCATCCAGTTTCTTCCGGATGCTTTCTTTCTCTTTAGCATCTACTTTATCACCATAGTCTTTTAAGGATTTCTCCGTCGCGTAGACTAAATTATCAGCCTGATTCTTAACTTCAACGGTATCTTTTTTCTTTTTATCCTCTTCAGCATGGCTCTGAGCTTCTTTTACCATTCTCTCTATTTCTTCCTCGGAAAGCTTCTTGGGAGCTGTAATTTTTACCGACTGCTCTTTGCCGGTTCCTTTATCTTTAGCATGCACGTGAACTATCCCGTTACTATTAATATCAAAGGTAACTTCTATTTGAGGCAAGCCTCTGGGAGCCGGAGGAATTCCAACTAAATCAAACCTGCCTAACTCTATATTATCATTAGCCATACCTCTCTCGCCCTGTAAAACCCTGATGGTAACCGAGGGTTGATTGTCCTGAGCTGTTGAGAAAATCTGACTCTTTTTAGTTGGAATAGTGGTATTTTTCTCAATTAGTTTAGTAAATACCTCTCCTAATGTCTCAATGCCCAGAGAAAGGGGCGTGACGTCCAAAAGTAAAACATCGCCCTTGCTATCCCCCGTAAGTATACCGGCCTGAATAGCCGCGCCGATAGCTACAACTTCATCCGGATTAACACCTTTATGAGGTTCTTTGCCAAATAATTCTTTTACCAACTCCTGAACCTTAGGCATTCTGGTCTGGCCGCCAACTAAAACAACTTCATCAATATCATTAGCGCTTAAACCGGCATCAGCCAAAGCTGTTTTGCACGGTCCGGAGGTTCTTTGGACCAGGTCATCAACTAATTGCTCAAGTTTAGCTCTGGTAAGTTCTTTCACCAGGTGTTTCGGACCCGAAGCGTCAGCCGTTACAAAGGGCAAATTAATTTCTGTTTTTACATTAGATGATAATTCACATTTAGCTTTCTCAGCCGCTTCTTTTAATCTCTGCAAAGCCATTTTATCGTTTCTTAAGTCAATGCCCGTCTCATTTTTAAATTCATCAGCCAACCAATTGACAATTCTCTGATCAAAATTATCTCCGCCTAGGTGAGTATCACCGTTTGTGGCTTTAACCTCAATTACCCACTGGTCTTTATCGCCTTCGTTAACTTCAAGAATTGAGATATCAAATGTACCACCGCCTAAATCATAAATGGCAATTTTCTCATTCTTTTTCTTTTGCAAACCATAAGCCAAACTGGCCGCGGTCGGCTCATTAATGATTCGTAAAACATTGAGCCCGGCAACTTTGCCGGCGTCTTCAGTTGCCTGACGCTGTGAACTGTTAAAATAAGCCGGAATGGTAACAACCGCGTCCGTCACCTTTTCACCAAAATAGCTTTCAGCTGTTTCTTTTAACTTTTGTAAAATCATAGCCGAAATCTCGGGAGGAGTATAAGACTTATCACCCGACTTAATAACTATACTTTCATTGGCACCGCCTTCAACGGAATAAGGTACCATTTTTTCTTCTTCTTTTACTTCACTATGGGATCTTCCCATAAAACGCTTAATGGAAAAAATTGTATTCTCCGGATTAGTTACAGCCTGCCTCTTAGCCGGCTGGCCAACTAATCTTTGTCCATCTTTAGTAAAAGCGACAATGCTGGGAGTTGTTCTCATGCCTTCAGCATTAGCTATAACTTTAGCTTCGCCGCCTTCCATAACAGCTACGCATGAATTTGTAGTACCTAAATCAATTCCAATTGCTTTCGCCATAACAATAAAACCTCCTCAAATTTTCGAAGAAAATTTGATCCTGAACCGGCGTAAAAACGCGACTTGCGGAAGCGTTTTAGCTGGTGAAGGATCTAATCCTTCATTTTCTGTTCTTTTGCTTTTGTTTTTTTACTTTTATCTTTTTGTTCTTTTGTTTTTTGTTTTTGCCTTTTGCTTTTGCTTTTTGCTTTGCGTTTTTACTATGAACTATCAGCTATGAGCCATCAGCTATTTTTTTTGCGTTTTCTTTGCTACTTTCACTATCGCCGGCCTTAGTAAACGCCCGGCTAATAAATAACCCCTCTGAAGTTCCGCTGTAACAACGTCATCTTCAAATTTATCTGTTTCCTCATGAGTTACAGCTTCTTGCAGGTGGGGGTCAAACTTTTTTCCCACTGCTTCTATCGGCTCCAGGCCAAATTCCTTAAGCGCGTCTTCAAATTGTTTCTCGATTAGCTTAATTCCGGCCGCGATATCCTCAACCTTGTGATTATCGTCCATGGAGTTAATTGCCAGGCGGAAGTTATCTATTATCGGAAGAAGCTTGGTTATTAAAGCCTCATTAGCGAATTTAAGGAAGTCTTCTTTCTCTTTTTCCAATCTTTTTCGGGCATTTTCAAAATCAGCTCTTGCGCGCAGAACTTCGTTAAGCTTGGCCTCAGCTGTTTCAGCCCTACTTCTTAGTTCTTCAATTTCATTCTTCTTAAGGTTACCGTCTTCATTTAAATGAACTTTAGCAGCTTCTTCTTCTAAATGAGCTTTTTCTTGTTTTCTTTTTTTCATCTTTCACTTTCGTTCTTTGTGAAATCAGTCAGCGCTTCAGTCATCATCTCAGCCATATATTCCACTAAAGGTAATAATCTGGAATAGGCCATCCTCGTCGGGCCCAACAAACCAAACATACCAACCGTTTTATCTTTGATCTTGTAACCCGCTGTAACCAGACTACAGCTCTGAAGATCTTTATAGCTATTTTCTTTACCTATTGTCACTTTAACTTTATTGAAATCCGGTTCAAACGAAGCCCTCAAAACTTCCGCCAGGCGCTCTTTACTTTCTAAAACATCAAGGACGCCTCTCAGATATTCTAAATTGCAAAATTCAGGTTGCCTCATAATATTATTAATACCATCCTGATGAATATCATAGTCCCTTTCAAAAAGTTCATCAGTTTCTAAGGCATCAAATATCCTGCAAGCTTCGTGGGCTAATTGCAGGTAAACAAGATTATGTTCATTAAGCAAATTATAAAGATTCACTTTAATATCTACCAAGGATGTATCTTTAAGATTTTCGCTTAAAAAGTTTGATATTCTTTGAAGTTCCGCGGTTGATATAGGATCATCCAAATTCACGATGTAATTACGCACAATACCTGAATCTGTAATTAAAACAACCAATATTCTCGTCAAACTTAGATTAATTAGTTCGATATGCTTTAAAATACTGTCATTCAAATTAAAGAAAAAGTTAAAAGCGGCTTCATTACTGATTTGAGCGAGTATTTCAGATGTTTTATCAATGATATCCCGTGTCTTACGCGCGGAACTTAAACAAGCAAGTTTCAACTCTTTCTTTTCCTCATCTCTGAGGCTCCGCCTTTTCATAAGGCTATCTATATAAAACCTATAACCTTTATCTGTCGGAACACGGCCGCTGGAAGTATGCGGCTGTTCTATATAGCCGAATTCCTCCAATTCAACCAAGATATTTCTTATAGTCGCGGAACTTACCGAGAAATTAAACTCATCCTTAATAAGGCTTGAACTAACCGGTCGAGCCGTATCTATATAAAGACTGGTTAAAGATTCCAAAATATTGCTTTTTCTTTTATTTGAAGCACTTACGTTCATTTTTTATACCTCATATATATAAAAAATTAGCACTCTTTAGGTAAGAGTGCTAATAATAATATCATACTGCCTTTTTTTGTCAAGTGTTTTTTATAAAATTTATAGGCAGTAATCAAGATATTTATATATTAAGATAATGAGGGTATATCATCAAAACCAACCAAAGATATATCTTCAGGTATTTTCCTTTTATTTTTTTAAAACTTTTATAGCTAATAGGATTATATTATCTGTAGCTGTATATATCACATCCGGCGGTTTTTTAAATCGCGGTTACTTTTTCAACTTTGAAGCTAATATGGCAGGAACTTCGGCTTCAATATAAACACCTCTTAAGCCATATTTTTCTTTGAAAACTTCACCTTGCCTGCGAATGCTGGAAATAAGTTTCATTTGGCTGTAAGGAATTAATTTCTTAATTAACTCGCGGGATGAGGAAAGATTATGTTGTATTAAATTCACCAGTTCTTGAAGGTTTGTTCTTTGAAGAGCGCTAATAGCCACTGAATTTTCATACCTTTTAAGATAACCATCTAAATTCCTATCATCTTCTAACTTATCAATCTTATTTAAAGCTGTGATTATGGGTTTTTCCAAGGCCTTTAATTCACCCAAAACATCATAAACTGATTCTTTTAATTCATCCGATTTAGGATTACTTATATCTAAAACGTGAATAAGAATATCAGCCTCAACAACCTCTTCCAGAGTAGCCTTAAACGATTCTATTAACTGATGAGGTAAAGCGTGCAAAAAACCAACCGTATCGGAAAGGAGAACTTTTTGATTGTTGGGTAGTTGTAGAAAATTAACCTTGGGATCAAGTGTACTGAAAAGGCGGTTTTCCGTCACTTGAGAAGAATCGGTCATGCTGTTCAATAAAGTTGATTTACCCGAGTTCGTATAACCAACTAAGGCCACTATTGGTATATCTTTACGCTTCCTTCTTTCTCTTCTGCCGGCTCTGCGTTTATCTACTTTTTTTAGCTCTTTTTTAAGTGATGAAATCTTTTTTTGAATACGCCGCCGGTCAACTTCCAGTTTTTGTTCACCCGGGCCTCTAGTTCCGATACCTCCACCTAACCTGGATAAAACCTGGCCCTTGCCGGTTAGCCGCGGCAAAAGATACTGCAATTGAGCCAATTCCACCTGAATTTTACCTTCAGTACTTTTGGCCCGCATGGCAAATATATCTAAAATAAGTTGAGTTCTATCGATTATTCTGGATGGAATCTTTTTCTCTAAGGCGGCCACCTGAGCATGAGAAAGGCTTTCATTAAAAATAACCACGTCAGCTTCCAATTCTTCAGCCATCGCCGCCACCTCTTCAACTTTCCCCTTACCGATAAAATACGCGGCATCCGGAGCGGATCTTTTTGCGATAATCTCTCCCGTAACTTCAGCGCCGCAAGAAAGAGTTAAAACCTTCAACTCCTTCATCAAGCTTTCGGCATCCCAATCATTGCGAAGCCTGGTATCCAAGACCACCAATATAGCTTTTTCTTTAGAGTTTATTTTCAGCATTTTTATATATTTTACCGGCTATTTCAAGCGGTGTATCGCTGCCTAAAACGTCTATCCACTCAATTCTATTCTCTTTATTAAACCAGGTCATCTGCTTTTTAGCATAGCGCCTGGTGTTCCTTTTTATAAGCCTTTTAGCTTCGATTAAATCATATTCTCCTTTAAAATAATTAAATAACTCCTTGTATCCCAAAGCTCCCGAGGCACTTTTACTTAACGAATAATTTTCACAAAGGCTTTCAGCTTCCCTTATAAGTCCATCTTGAAACATTCTATCAACACGCTCATTTATTCTTTGATAGAGCAACTTTCTTTCAATGGAGAGGCCATATAAAAGGACATTATATTCGTTCCATATTCCATGTCTTTTTTTCTTAGCTTCAGTTATCGGCTCATTTAAAGAATAGAAAACTTCCAGGGCTCTTATGATGCGCCGCCTATCATTAGAGTGTATTGCTTTAGCCGCCTCAGGGTCCAACTCAACAAGGCGGTTATATAATACCCCTAAACCTTTTTCATCAGCTTTAGCATCTAATTTTTTTCTAATTTTAAATGAACTTTTATTATCATCAAATATTCCGTCTAAAAGTATTTGCATGTATAAACCGCTGCCGCCCACTAAAAGCGGAATTAATTTTTTTTTATGTATCTCTTTAATAAATCTCGTTACTTTTTCTCTAAATAAAGCTACATTATATTCTTGGCTGGGATCAATTATATCAATAAGATGGTGCTTAACGCCTTGCATCTCTTCCTTGGTTATTTTAGCTGTAGCAATATCCATATGTTTATAAACCTGCATGGAATCGCAAGAAATAATCTCGGCATTGATTTTTTTGGCAAGTATTACGGCTGTAGTTGATTTTCCGCCGGCGGTAGGGCCTACTATAAATATAACCTTTTTCTTTATCACTTTCTTTTCACTTAATTTGTCTCTTGCTTGCAACTTGTGCCGTGTGACTTTATACTTGTGTCTTGTCACTTATGTCTTATGACTTGTGTCCTGTGACTTGTTTCTTGCTTTTATAATCCTGTATTCATGGATAAATCTTAGTGGGCAATCCGTTTTCTTTTAATTTTTGTTCATAGCGCTTGGCTTCTTGTAATTTAGTAAATTTACCAACTCTTACCCTATAAAAAGTATCAAAGTTATCTTTTGTCTCATCTATGAATACAGGGTATCTCTTTCTTTTTAGCTTTGTAAATAATTTATCAGCGTTGAGCTTATTCCCAAAAGAACCGACCTGAACGGTATAATAAAAACAATTTTTATCTAATACATTTCTGGCAATTTCCGATTCAAAAGAATCGGAATAATTATTTTTAGTTTTTTTAAAATACTTCTTTGCTTTTGACCAGTCACCTACGCGGTAATAACTTTGAGCCATCTTATAAGTAATATTAGCCTCATTGGGTATTTTTCTGTACTTGCCTAAGATATACTTATATCTCTCAATAGCTTCAAGATACTGGGTTTCAATATGATACGAATCAGCTGTACCTATCAGGCAATCCAAAGTAATCGTATCCGCTTTGCCGCGGATACCTTTTTTGAAATACTCCCTTGCTCTTATGCCGTTGCCTAATTTCAAATAGCAAATGCCTACCAAATAATTTGCTCTTCTTTTTTCATTTAATGACAGCGGCCTGCCTAAAACCGTTCTGGCGGTCGTTGTCGCCCTGGCATAATTCTTATTGAGCATATCCTTCTCAATATCGGCCACAGATGCCGCCCATAAAGAGTTAGAAATAAATAAAACCGTTAAACAACTAAAGATTATATATCTTAATCCTCTGCTTATCATATCTTCTTCCAGTTACCCAACAAGGTTGAGGCATTTGTCCCGTGAACTCTCACCTCAACTATTTTGCCGATTAATACTTGCGGCCCTTCAAAAACTACTGTTTTACCCGTTCTGGTTTTGCCTACCAATAGTTTATCGCATTTATCACTGAAGCCTTCAACCAAAACACCCAGTTTTTTATTAAGGTACTTCTCGTTATTCTTTCTTGAAATGTCCCTTTGCAGATTAAGCAAAATTTGATTTCTCTCTTCTTTGACCTTCTGAGGTACATTATCCTCCATTTTTGAAGCTGCTGTATGCGGCCTGGGAGAATACTTAAAGACATAAGCTGTATCATATTTAACCTGCTTTAAAACATTTAACGTCTCCTTAAAATCATCATCGCTTTCATTAGGATAACCGACAATGATATCAGTACTGATAGCGCCCTCCGGCATATATCTTCTGGCTATATCAATCTTTCTTAAATAATCATCTCTGGTATATTTTCTATTCATACTTTTTAAAATTTCATCAGAACCTGACTGTATGGGCAAGTGCAGGAATTCACAAACTGTTGGTAATTTAAACATAGCTTTAAACATTTGCTCATCCGCGTCTTTAGGATGACTGGTTACAAATTTGAGCCGCTTTAAATCACTTATAGCGTCTACTTCTTTTAGTAAGTTTGAAAACGTATAGCCATTATTAAAATCTTTGGCATATGAATTAACATTTTGGCCTAAGAGAGTAATTTCCCTTATACCCCTTTTTACTAAATCATCGGCTTCCTTTAATATCATCTCAGGCGGCCTACTCGTTTCTCTGCCTCTGACATAAGGCACCACGCAATAAGAACAAAAGTTATTACAGCCCTCCATAATAGTTATATAGGCTTTAATTTTGATATTTTCATCCCTTAAGAGATGATTTTCCCTGTCCGCCGGCCGCTTATCTTCATCTACAGCTACTATGGGCCCGCGGCCTGCTAATATTTCACTAAGATATTCCGGTATCTTATAGATATGCTGAGGGCCGCAAATTAAGTCGAGATAAGGCATTTCACCAAAGAGTTTCTCTTTATGGGCTTGAGCCATGCAGCCGATAACACCTATTATCTTAAGCCGTTCATCTTTTTCTTTTCTTTTTCTCAGCATACCCGCTCTACCGATAACTCTTCTCTCAGCATGCTCCCTAACACTGCAACCGTTAAAAAGAACTATATTGGCAGACTCCTCACTCTCAACAGGCACAAACCCACTCTTTATAAGTAAACCCCGAAGTATTTCAGAGTCATACTCGTTCATTTGACAACCGAAGGTACGAATGTAAACTTTTTTTGGCATGGTTTTATTGTAGCTATTTTAGATGAAATATGCAAGAAAATTTGATTTAATATACAGCTTATACCTATTTTTTATCCGCAACAACTACAACAAAACCACCCTGCCCAAAACCGTTTCGAGGTTTTTCTATCTCAGTCATATCCCGCGGCAAATTAAACAGCGTCTGATAGTAAATGAGATTATAAAAACCTGCCGCCTTAAGCCATTGAGCTAGTTGGTTAACTTTGACAAACTTGGCTTCTTTATAAAAGGCACCCTCTTTTTTTCTATAAAAATCCGCTAAAAAGCTACTGCTATCTACTATGCCAATTATGATCTTGCCCTTATTATTTAAAACTCTCCAAGCCTCTTTAATTACCTCTTGGGGATTATTGACAAAGGCTAAAGTAATAATAATAGCCGCGTACTCAAAAACATTGTCGTCAAAGGGTATCCTCTCGCCTGAGGCCCTTTTTACTTTGACTCCTCTTTCCTTTGCTATTTTAAGCATATTCTCTGAGGGGTCAATACCGTACTCAATCCCCAGGGGCGCGGCAAATCTACCGGTACCCACACCTATCTCAATGCCCTTTTTGTTTTCTGGAATTAATTTTTGAAGGAGTTTGAGCTCAGAATAATAAGTATATTCATTCTTTTCATACCAACTATCATATTTTTCATAGTTTTCATCGAATATACTAGACATAACTAACCTTTATACGATAAATCATCGGAATAAAAGCGCTTTAAATGCTCATAGAGCTCTTTAGTTATAGAATTTCTTTTAACGTCATTTTTCTTAAAAGAATATCTGTAGCCGGTGCAATAACTCATCAAGATATCATTGGCATGGGTTAATTCCTTGAATTTATCTTCGCATTTTTTCTTGCTTTTGCTTTTGCATTTATCTGGATGATATTTTATAGCCAGTTTTCGGTTGGCTTACCGGCTGAACATAAAATTCCTTTCTTTTCTTCTGTCCATGTTACATTTGTTTTATAAATAAATTTTTTACTTTTCTGCTCTATATTCCCCATTTGTTCATCTCCTTAACTTTTGAATATTTTAAAGGTTACAGCTTCCTGTCGGGCAGCTCGGCCCGGAAGAATTTGAACTTTTTACACTAAAAGAACTGAATGTTTTCTTAATTTTCTTACTACCGCATTTATTACATTTAAGCTCTACCTTTTCAGAAGTCATTCCAATCAACAAATCAAATTTTTCACCGCAATCTTCACAGACATATGTATACACCGGCATAGCCATTACTCCTATTTTTTCTTAATTTTGAGTTTGTTTCAATCAAATGTGGTGATTAATAGCAGCTTCAAGCTGCGCTTTAGGAACAACTCCTATAACTTTATCTACTATCTTGCCATTTTTAAAAATTGCCAACGTGGGTATGCTCATAATGCTATATTCGGAAGCAGCGGCAGGAGCTTCATCCACATTTACTTTGCACACCTTCAGTTTTTCTTTATATTCCCCGGCTATAGCTTTAACTGCCGGGGCAATCATATGACAGGGCCCGCACCATTGGGCCCAGAAGTCCACCAAAACAGGAATATCTGATTCTAATACCTCCTGCTTAAAATTCGCGTCGGTTACATTAATCTCGACTTCTCTAACTTCCATTTGTTCATCTCCTTTAGGTTTCTCACTTACCATTTCCAGTTCTGTTATATAATCTCTCAAATACACTCTCTGCCGCTAAAGATAACGGTTCAATACCCGGATCAGGTGAAAGCTCCGGTTGTCCAGCACATCTTAAAGTTGTCAAATCTAAAGCGGTCAAACCGCACTTTATCGCCAATGCTATAACATCAATATGTTTAACCGGACATCCGCTATCGCTAACTATCTGACCGCCTATAATCTTCTTCGTCTGCTTATTAAATACAAGCTTAACTACATAAGGTTTTTTATCCCTCATCATAGAATGTTTACTTATCGAACTCTGCCTCGCGCTGATTACATCAATTTCATTTTCTTTCGCTTCTGATTCTGTAATCCCGCATCCGGCAATTGATTTATCAAAAAACTTTGTGGCAAAACTGTTTATTAATCCGGGAAATTTTACATTGTAGCCTAAAATATTTTTTGCCGCTATTCTTCCGCTAATTACAGCATTTGGCCTTAATTGCCCAAACATTGGCTTACCGGTAATAAAACTTTTATACTCTATTAAATCTCCGGCGGCATAAATATCCGCATCCGAGGTCTGTAAATTATCATTTACCTTTAACCCCAATCGTCCTATTTTTAAACCTGCCTTTTGAGCCAACTCAATATTAGGCTGTATGCCCCCTGAAACAATTACCATCTCTGCTTTTACTTTCTTACCTAAAGATAATTCAACGCCCTTTACTTTTTTCTGGCCGATGATAGATTTGGCCTTTTGATTTAACTTTAACCCAATCTTCTTTTCCTTAATATACTTCTCTACTTCTTTACTCATATCTGAATCTAAAACCATTTGCATAATATGTTCAAGCATTTCCACGAGAACAATATTTACGCCATGCTGCGCAATCAAATAAGCAATTTCTATTCCTATCGCGCCAGCCCCTATTACAACCACATTCTTTACACGTTTTGAATTCACCCAATTTAATATATTAATCGCGTCTCCACTCGTTCGCAGAGTAAATACTCCCGGTAAATCAATTCCTGAAATTGGGAGGATTACAGGCCTCGCGCCGGTTGTCAAAATAAGTTTATCATAAAGATATGAAATTCCATCCGCGGTTGTTACTTTTTTAGCTTTTCGATCTACGCCAACAGCTTTTACGTTTACTAATTTTATACCTTGTTCTGAAAAAATTTTATCATCCTTATATGAAGAATCAACTGTTACATTCCCGCTAGCAATATAAGGAGTAGCGCACCTGGTTAAAAGCCCTCTTTCTTCTTGTTCTCTTATTATTGTTACATCTAAAGAAGGTTTTAATTTTTTTACCATTTTCGCCGCCGACGCTCCAGCTCCAGAACATCCTATCACAACTATTCTTTTTGTCTGATCCACTTATCTTTCTCCTCTTTTATCTATACGCGGTTTTCTACTCTAAAAGCGCCTTAATCTCACGTTCAAAAACATTAATAGACGTATAGCCTATAAATTTTTTAACTATATTTTTGTTTTTATCAATAATAAAAGTGGTGGGAATATATCTAATGCCGCCGTAGCTTGCAATTACTTCACGGTCACCTGTTACAACAGGATAATTTACTCCATTCTCCCTGCAGAAACTTTTTACTTTTTCCACACCGCACCTATCAAGGCTTATGCCAATTATTACCAATCCTTTATCCCTGTATTTATCATACAGCTTAATAAAATCAGGGATTTCTTTTCGACATGGCGGACAGTGTGTAGCCCAGAAATCAAGGATAATTACTTTACCTTCAAAATCAAAAAGCTTTAGGCTTTTCCCATCAAGATCCGCCAATACAAAATCGGCAGCCGGCTTATTTTTCTCTCCCGCTTCAGCAAACTGTAAAAATAGCGGCTTTTCCCGCCCCGCTATTAAAAAAACAAAAAGCCCTAATAAAACCAATATACTTGTTATTTTTCCACGCATTTTTATCCCCCTTTCAAAAAACCCGAAATTATAATTCCTATTCCTATAACAACAAGTAAAACACCGCTTACAATTGAGATAGGCTTAAAATACCTTTTTACCTTTGAAAATACGCCTAACATATACTTCATCCCTATGCTCAAAAGAAAAAATGGCAACCCTAATCCCAAAGAATAGAAGCTTAAGAGCAATATGCCTTTGGATACACTGTCTTTGGTGGAAGCCAACACAAGTATGCCGCCTAATATAGGCCCGACGCAGGGCGTCCAGCCAAAACCAAAAATTACACCTACTAAAAAAGAGCTGAATTTATTTACAGGCTTATTGCTAAGGTGAAACTTTTTCTCATATTGTAAAAACTTTACACTAAGTAAACCGCTTATATGCAATCCAAAAAGAATTACTACTAATCCACTGATTATTTTTATCATCTTCTGATATTTAAACAAAAGTGAATTTAAAAATGATCCCAAAAGGGTGGCTGAAGCGCCTAAAATAATAAAAACTATGGAAAAACCCAGGATAAACAACAAACATTCGGGCAAAACGGACTTTGTCTTCCCAAAACCCCTCTCTTTAGACATACTTAGTTCTTCAACCGACAACCCGGTCATAAAACAAATATACACGGGAAGAAGAGGCAATATGCACGGTGAAAAAAATGATAAAAGCCCCGCGCCAAAAGCAGTCAGAATTTGCAAAACATCACTCATTTTTAATAAACCTCCTTTAAAAACACGCAGTCCAGAGATACCTGCTCAGATATATTATATGTTATTTAAATTTATCATACACTTTCAAAAATCTTTTCTATTATTTTTCTGTGGGATGAAAATGGTATAATGGGTAAATTTTTCTTGCTGAAAAATCTTGCATCTTTCAATTCATTATTTAATGATAGGTTACATTTAGAAACACTAACCTCATAACCAATAATAAGAAGTGAGCCATATTCTCTGGTCTTCTGGATATAAACACCTATTAATCTTTTGATTTTGCCTTTTAGGCCTGTTTCTTCTTCTAATTCCCTTAAGCAGGCAGTTTCAGAGGTTTCGCCTGATTCAATAAACCCGCCGGGGAGAGCCCATTTATTTATACCCGGGCTAAGGTTTCTCTTTGTTATAAGTATTTTACCATCTTTCTTCTTCGCCGCGCAAACCACAACGGGTAAGGGATTTTTATAATGTATCCAGCCGCATTTTTGGCAAACCAATCTCTTGCGGCCGTCTACCTGCTTCCCGCGCAGAGGGTCTTTACATAAAGGACAAAATTTAAATGTACGCTTCATTATTCCTCATTCATATCTCAATTTCTCAAGCTCTTCCAGGGTCTTTTCCGCAACAATCTTTTCCTTGTTAAAATGTTTTATCATCCTATTTAAACATTTCTGCCCTTCCTTGTCATCCCCAAGATATTTTACGCAGGCTTCCATAAATTTCTTCGTCTGTTCTACATTAGCCTTTATATTCTCCGGTATTTTCTCGCTATCATGTCTCACTGCCTCTTGCGGGCATACGCTATGGCAAGTACCGCAATGAATACACTTTTCCATATTTATCTTTGCCCTCTCGTCATCCATCGAAATTGCCCCTATAGGACACTTCTCTACGCATATCCCGCAGCCAACACATCCATCTTTGTCAATCCATGGCATTCAAGTATCTCCTTAAATTTAAATAGTTTTGCTTACTTTTCTCCAGATTTCCTTTATGCTATCGATTAAAGCCGTATCTGTATATTCTACAACTGATAATTTCTGCCTATGCTATTTTCTCCAAAACCGTATTCACCGAAACTGCATGTAAATTAAGGCCCATATCTTTTACTGGGTCTGCGGCTAAAGCAAGCCCTAAAAGCTGGGGATAAAGAATAACGGGAAAGTTATCCTGTTTTGAAGAACTTTCACAACATAATCTTTTATTCAAGATTATAATAATTTATTTTTCTTCAATACATCAAAAATGACCTTTATCAATTGAGGATTTTTTAAAAAGTAACATTTTCTCTTTCCTTCCTGGCACCAGTCAACAATGTCATTTAATCTTAATAAAGATAGATGCTGTGAAACATTCGGTTGATTTAACTCCAACAACTCTCTTATATCGCTGACACATTTTTTACCTTTCAGCAATTCTATGATCATCTCGACACGAGTAGGATGAGAAAAGACATTGAAAAAATCAGAAACTTTTCTGTAATCGATAGCATTCATTTTAACCTCCTTCATATTCAGATATTAGAATATCTTTATAACATAAGGCGAAAAATCTGTCAAGTGAATTTTTCCTATTTGTCCTTTTTTAATTCTTTTTTTTTAAATAAAAAAGGAGGTTTGAACGCAGGCAGGCAAGAGTCCTAAACTTGATGAACCCTAAACAAAAAGATTATTTTTGAGGGAAATAGGCAAAGCCTATTTCGGATGCCCTGCGGAATTTTATACTGTAAAATTCCCAAGATTTAGTCCCGGGAAATCTACGATTTCCTGTTTTTTCTTGCAACTTAACTTCTTAATCTTTCTTTTCATATTTTAAGCACAACCATCGCAAAGAGTTAATAAATAGATACTTTATTCTTACCCATTTTCTTTGCTTTATACATTGCCTCATCCACTCTTTTGATAAATTCTTCCTTGGTAATTTTTTCCTTATATTCAGATACACCGACACTTACAGTTAATCTGCTTCGCAATTTGTCCTTATCAATGAAATGATGTTTTTCAACTATTTGCCTTATCTTTTCGGCTAAAATTTGCGCTCCTTTTTCATTGGTTCCCGGCAAAATCATCACAAACTCTTCTCCTCCATATCGGCATGTCACATCAACTTTTCTGTTTGAAATTCTTAAAATATCGGCGATATCATTTAAAGCCATATCTCCGCAAAGGTGGCCATAAGTATCATTATATTCCTTAAACCAGTCCACATCAAACATTATAAGCGAAAGAATTCCACCATAACGATGGAGACGGTCTATCTCCTCACCCAAACGCTCATGAAAAAAACGATGATTAAAAAGACCTGTCAGCCCGTCCGTAACGGCTAGATGAGTCGCCTTTTTATATAATTTGGCGTTCTCGATGGCAACCGCGGCCTGATGAATAATAACAGAAAGCACTTTAAAATCATCTTCCGTAAATATATCAATGTTTGAAGAAGTCTTATCAGCAATATTAAAAACACCTGTTACTTTATTTTTTACATGCAGCGGCACGCTCAAAAATGACTTGGTTTTATATCTATGTAAATGTTTATTTCTAAGATGTCTGCTTTTTTCAATATCCTCTATCAACAATGCTTCTCCCCGCTGCACTACCGTCCCCGAAATCGTATTCTCCATAGCAACCTTTTTCCCTTTTACAACAGCACTATCTAATCCCGTAGCCGCTTCAATAACCAAGTCACCGGTTTTCTCATCAATAAGCAGCAGGGACGCTTTTTCCGCCGGAATAAGCTCAACAACCTTACGAACAATAAAATTAACTAAATCGTCCAAATTTAAAATAGAACTCATACTTTTTCCGATAAGTAAAATATGCTCAAGCTTATCTTTGTCTAATTTAAGATTCTTCAGCAATTTCTTGTTTTCTATTACAAGTTTTTGCCTTTCCAGGCCTTTACGAATAATAGATTTCATTACCTCAACTTTATAAGGCTTAATAATATAGTCATATGCCTCCGCTTCTATGGCCTCTATGGTTGTCTTAATTGAAGGATAAGCCGTCATAATAATACCGCAAATATCAGGTATAGACTTTTTTATCCTCTGCAAAACCTCCAACCCATCCATATCTATTAATGTTAAATCTATAACAGCCGCGTTATAAAAATTTTGCTTTGCTTCATCTACGGCCTCATATCCCAGTTCAAAAGCAATAACTTCATATCCTTCTTCTTCAAGAATAAGTTTAAGCGTCTTTCTTGTGACTTCTTCATCTTCCACTAATAAAATTTTCATTTTATCTTTCGCGTCTCTACTCATTAATGAACTCCTCTATTGCAACTTTTTTTAATAAGGCTGATAATTTTATCAATATTAAATGGCTTATAAATACATGTAAGAGCTCCCGCCTTTAGTGATTCCTCAAAAACACCTTCAACACAATAAGCTGTCATCATAATACAAACTGTAAGAGAATTAATACTTTTTACCATCTTAAGCGTATCTACTCCGCTTATTTCACCTAAGACTATATCAATAATAGCAATGTTAAAAAATTCCTTCTTAGCTTTTTCTATAGCTTGACGGCCGCTTTTAGCGGTTTCAACTCTAAAGCCATAATGTTTCAATATATCGGCAAAAGTTTCTCTGGTGATGGCTTCATCTTCAACAATTAAAATCTTAATAGGATTCGCCGAACGCTCATTTTTTTGCAGCTCATTCTTTTTTAAATTAATCGCCTTATTTTTTTTAATTTCTCCACCAATAAAAAGATTTCCAATTACAGTCCTCATACCCTCAACTCTCCTCCTTTAATGGAAGTCTGATGATAAATGTACTCCCTTTACCCATTTCACTATCTACATTTATACTGCCATTATGCGCTTTAACCACTTCACGAACAACAGCCAATCCCAAGCCTACACCCTTGTGCCTCTTAGTAAAAAAAGGCTCAAGAATCTTCTTGAGATCTTCTTCAGCAATACCAACTCCGGTATCGCTAATTCTAATTTCTATCCTATTATTAACTTTTTTTGTACTCAGTGTCAGCTTTCCCCCTGTGGGCATTGACTGGTGAGCATTTAAAATTATGTTATCTAAAACCTGCCTAAATCGAAAAGCGTCTAAAGATACTTCATCGTAAGAAAACTGCAAATCTTTAATAACTTCAATGCCTTCGAGCCATTTTTTTTCTCTAGCCGATTTTATAGCATCTTCTATTAAAACATTTATATCAACCGGATTTATAACCAAATTAAGAGGCCTGGAAAATTCCAGGATATTGGTTATAATTGTTGAAGCTCTTTCCACTTCTTTTTCAACATCCTGCACTGTTTTAACAAGCTCGGGAGCGGCTTTGCTCAATTTTTCGTTTAAAAAATACGAGGCCATTTTAATTCCGGTTAAGGGGTTTCTTAGTTCATGGCCAATAACGGCTGACATCTGTCCGATAGCCGCCAACCGTTCCCCTTGAACCAATCGGACTTGCGCTTCTTTTAATTGCTTATAAGCTTCATCTATATCCTCCAATATATTCAGAGTAGCTTTTCTGGCATCGCTCAAATCTTTCGTCCTCTCTTCAATAACCCCTCCCAACTCTTCATTCCAATTTTTGAGCGTTTCATACAACATAGCATTTTCAATGGCAACTCCTACAGCATCACCTATGGACTTAAGCAATTGCATTTCTTCAGGTACAAGCCGGTAATAATCGCAGCTTGATAAACTCAAGATTCCCATCACTTTTCCCTTTGATATAAGTGGGATACAGGCAAAAGAACGAATATCTTTTTTACCCAAATTATTTATTGTAAATTGCGGATATTCGGAAATATTCGCGATTACAATCGGCTCTTTTCCTTGAGCAACCTCTGCGTAAATGCTTTTTTTGGTTAATTTTTGCCGGCTAATACTTTTGACGTATTCAGCCTCAATACCCCGATAAACCTTAAGATTTAATTCCGCCTTCTCTTTATCCAGTAGAAATATATATCCGCTATCTACTTTTATCACCTCTAATACTCTATCTAAAACATCATCTAAAATTTCTCGCAAATTTAGTGAACGGCTCACCAACCCAAAGATAGCGGTAAGAACCGCTTGGCCTTTGACTTTTCGCTGACTTTCATCTTTTTGCCGTCTTAATTCTTCCGTTGACATCGCTATTAAGCCAACAGCAAATATCAAAGAAAAAAATACCCCCATGCCAAAACCTATCGGAGCAAACCACTCAAGCGGCCTAAGGAAGGGATAATCAATATTATGAAGCCCGTTTAGGAAAAAACCGAGTAAAATTAACCAGCATGCCACGGATTTTTTTTCCTTAGTCATTTTAAAAAAATAAAAACCACAGGCTATAAAACCCAAGCCGCTAAAAAGCGAAACAGGAAAAGCTGCCGTAAACCAATCCTTAACTACAAAAACCCCTATATAAGAAACTACTATAATGCTTAGAGCCATTATGATGGCGGCCGCGTGCCATTTTTTTGATACCGGCTGGCGCATATTAGCTACACTTTCTAAAAAAGCCACGGCTGTCGAAGCATAGAAAATGTGGCGTATAAACCAGAGAGACTCATTACCTGTCTCAATAATTAATAATTCCGTTAAGGCGTGAAATCCGAATAAGAGCCAAGCTACCGCCCACCAAAAAATCATTTTCTCTTTGACTTCAAAATACCTCACAAAAAGAATAAGTGAAATGGCAAGCTTAATGCCGCAATCAATTGAAATAGCCGGAATTAGCCAATTCATATTATTTTCCCGGTTCCTCTGATTTGCTCTTTATCTCTTTTATTGTCTTCTTTAATTCCATCATCCTTAGTTCTCTTCCTACGGTCAGACGGCTAAACTTCTCGAGCTCCTTGATTTTTTCTTCCAATTCACTGGTTCTCTCCTTAACCCTCTCTTCTAAGTTCCTTGTTTTTTCTTCAACAAAAGCCATGGCCACAATTGACAAAATTTTATTGGCAACAGGTTCATATAGCATAAGCATTTCATCTAAAATAGCTTGTTTCTCTCGATACTTGTAAAAAAGCGACCTTCCGTACACATCTCTCAAAGTAAGCATTCCCCCGATTATTTCTTCCGTTTTCATACCTTCAAGCACACCTTTTTCCGCCATTGCCTGCGCGTATTTTTCGGCCCCTTTATAATTTCCCGTCGCGAAACAGCTAACACATGTATTATAAATCACTTGGGATTCTGTTTCCACTTCATCTAGAGTTAAATGGTTCAGCAATCCACTGGCTGTCATCTCTTTCACCCACCGCTGCCTGAGTGCGTCAGAATTATCTTTGAAATGTTTGACTATTTCTTGGCTTACGCGCTTTTTGTCATTATTTATCATTTTCAACCTATAATTCTATTTAACTTCTTTTAGTTTGATTTTTAAATTTTCTATTTCTTCTTTCAATGATATCATTTTCAATTCTCTATCTACGGCAAGCTTATTAAATTTCTCGAGTTCCTCAATCTTTTCCTCGAGTTGTTTTGTCTTCTCTTTAACTTCCTCTTCTGATGCTTCTCCCCATTGTCTTAGTTTACTCCTCGACTCTCTTAACTCGTTTACCATTTGATTGAAAGAGTTAGCTAAAAATTCTATTTCATCTTTTGTATCAACATCCACCCTTATCTTTAAATCGCCTGAGGCAACTTTATCCGCGGCATCTTTTAACCTCATAATCGGCAAGGATATGCGCCTGGAAATAATTATAACCAAACAAATAATTACCATAACCGCTACGATAGAAACACCAAAAAACCAATTCCTTATCCTGTATATCGGCTTAAAAGCTTCTTTTTCAGATATCTCAACTATTAAAACGCACTCTCTGACAGGCAGCCAGCTGCACTTGCCAACAACAGGCAGCCCTCTGCAATTTTTATACATGTGGTTACCGGATTTACCTTCTAAACATTTTTTTATAAAATCAGAATTCGAAATATCACTGATAATAAATCGCCAGGCCATCGAGCCAAAAATTATATTTCCTTCACCATCAAGAGCGTATATCTCTTCTCCTTCCAGCAAAGCGCATTCTCGTTTAACTGTCGCGCTTAAATACTCAAAATTCACTCTCTCAACCACTACGCCCAATAGCTCTCCCGTCTTTAATTGACTAATGGGAGCAAAAATCAGCATTGTAGGCTTATTAAAAACAGGGGAATGATAAATAGCGGTGGTCCCGGTAACAAAATCACGCCCTTTTAAGAAATATGGTCTATTGGATTTATCAAGCCCTATCTGCGTTTCATCTGTAGAAGCTATGACTTTACCATTAGTATCTAAAATAAACAACTCCATGGCGCTGGGATTATCCTCTATCATCTGCCCCAGCCTCATTGAAATCTCTTTAGTCAAAATATCCATGTTCCGGCCATCTTTAATTTCTCTAAGCCTCTCCTTTATATACATACTTGTAGACTTCGATTTTATATCCCGTTCTCTTTCACAGCAAAAGCTCTCAAATCTTCCACGTATTCCTCTTATGCGGCAATGCAGCTGCTTAAATACACCTTGTTTTACAATCTCCTTACTGCCTTGATAAGTAATAAATCCCATAAGTCCGAAAGTTATTACAAAAATACCCAGAAATATAGCTATCAGTTTATCTTGGAGTTTTAAACGCATAACACATTCCCCTTTAATTAACGTTTCTACTAACTTAATAATACCACATAATCTTATACTTGGTCAAATCAGAGTTCGGTAAATTAAAAAGGTAAAAAATGCTATAAAAGTCTTATTTGTTCTCAAAATAATCATCCCTCTTAATATTTTTAAAATCAAATATAATGGGGGTACAGGTTCCTTTATTAATAACTTTTAAGGTGCAGTCAAATTTTTTGTTTACTTTTATATCATATTTTTTAATAAATTCTTTTCCCGGATACCAGGAATTAATGAGTAAAAACAAATGTTCTTTATTTAAAGCCTTCTTAGCCCAATCCTCTTTTATTCTTTCATTAGTCATAAACTTAAAATAAATTTCATACCCCTGATAACCCGGGCCCCCAAGAGTGGCGGCCTGAGCCTTGCTTTTATCTGTCATCTGAATACTTGTAAACACGGCTTTTCCCGGATAATCATTATAAAAGCACTCACCTCCAAGGATTAAGGGAGCCTCGGAAGACTCATTATCACCCGAGAGATATAAAAAAGTAATTACACCGGCGGCAATTATTAAAAACACTATTAGCCGAGCTATCTTAACAGTCATAACATTTTACTCCTTTATTAATAGTTCCCACGCCAAAAACAAACCATATTTTTTTGCTTTCACCCTATCTCTTAAACTCACTTAAATTCATCCACCAGTCATTTAAATTCATGGACTTAGCTTTTTTCCAAATTTCTTTAGCGGATTTAGTTTTTAAATGTTCCGGTGCTTTATTCATAAACTTATAGGCCTCTTTATAACCGTGTTCTTGATATTCCTTGGCCTGAATCAAACATTCTATTATATCCGCGTCCCGGGCAATAAGGCTTTCCTTGGTATGTTGTTTTTTATAATCCACTCTCATATCTTTAAGTTCATCTTTTAGACTATTGGGCAGTCTTTCTATCTGCTCATAAAACGATTCATCCTCGCAAGGCTCAGCTTCAATATACCTCTGGGCCATCTTATGTAAGTCGGTAATTCTGGCTTCGTGAATATCATTAAAAAGTGTCATTAACAAAACCTTATAAGGGTCCGCTTTCTCGAGCCGGGCTATTATATAACCAATAACCGCGCAACGGAAACTATGTTCGGCAACCGTTTCGGCGTCTTTAATACCTAAAACCGACCAACCGGAACGGCTGACTCTTTTTAACATCCCGGCTTCAGAAATAAAATTAATTATATCTTCTTTAGTACCTTTTTTATTTTTCATGTTTTTGGCCTCTGTCTGACGATTTCCTCACAAAATATAGCCGTAGCTATACTCACATTCAGTGAAAGTTTAGCTCCCTCCATAGGAATACGCAGCCGCATATCAAGCTCTTTAATTAATCCGGGCCGGATGCCCTCTCCTTCCGAACCCATAATTAAAGCCAAAGGGAAAGGCAGCACTTTTTCAAATAAGCTTTCAGCTTCATCTGAAACTACTGTACCGGCTATCCAAAAACCCGCTTTTTTCAGGCCAAAAATAGCACTGTTAAGATTGTTAACCTCGGCAATATCAACATAATTTTCGCCGCCTGAAGCTACATGCAGCACTGTATCATTTACCGGGCAGGCCTTATGCGAGGGAATGATAATTGAAAACCCGCCAAAGCAAGCTACCAGCCTGACTATAACTCCCAGATTCTGGGGATCGTTAATACGATCAAGCAAAAGAACGGATTTTTTACCCGACGAAGCATCCTCCAAAAGTTTAGTATAGTCTTTATACTCAAAAGCGTCCACCTTAGCAATTACACCCTGATAATCTTTCGCGCGTTTTATCCAGGCCACCTGTTTATTAGTTAACAGCTCTATATTGATATGAGCTCCTTTTGTTAAATTTATAATTCTCTGATCTTTAAAATTATCGGCTAAAAAAACTTTTCTGATACTGCCGGGTTTATTTTTTAGTCTCTCAAAAACCGAATTTTTGCCGTATAAAAAGTTTACTTCTTTTCCCATAGCATCTTCTTTCTAAGATTGATTTTTAACTGTTAGTTTGTCTTTTAAATTTCACCCGCTTTTTCTAAAGATATTTTAGTCGTAATGGGCCCGATTATTTCATGAAATATGACAGCCCCTATAACCACACTTATAATAATATCCGAAAAGGCGTCAAAGGCCGGGTTTTGTTTCATAATAAGAGCTAATCCCACAACTATACCCCCTTGAGGAATTAAGCCGCCTGAAGTATACTTTATAACATTTTTTGGTGACTTTGAAATAATGGCTCCCGCGGTTGCGCCTAACACCTTACCTATAATTCTAAAAACTACAAAGAATAAAACTAAAACCAAGGCTGTCTTTAAAACGGTAAAATCCAAATACATACCGCTTAGAGTAAAAAATAAAACAAAGATTAACTCATCGGTATAATGCTTAAGAACTTTAAATATCATCTGCTGTTTCTTGTTAAAATTAACTACCACGGCGCCCATAGTCATAACAGCTAATAACTGATCAACCCGCATTAATGTCGCCACTCCAAAACAAACACAAAGCAAACCCAGTATTATTACTACATATACACCCCCTGATTCTTGCTCTATAAAGTTAGTTACAAGATTTAGCGCGAAACCGGCAATAATTCCTAAAACTATAGCACCGACAATAACCAAACAAGGTTGGATAAAGGAATTATAAGTGCTTAAAGCCTGATGGGACACAAAAACTTGAGCTAAGGCAATGGCTATGGAAAAATTGATTATCCCCAAAACATCATCAAAGGCGGCAACGCTCATAACAGTCTGGGTTACACGTCCGGCAGCTTTATATTCGTCTTTGACCGCCAGAGTAACCGCGGGATCAGTTGGTGCCCCCAAAGATCCTAAAAGAATACTCATAGGGATAAAGACTGTTAACCAGCCGGCATTCGGAATATGAATAAAAAAAGGGCTAATTAAAAGAAAGCCTACGATAATCGCGAAAAAAGCAAATTCACCTTCAAAAATAGTTATGCATAGTATACTTTTGCCTAACTTCTTTATCTTAGAAAATAAAAGTGTGCCGCCCACGGAAAAAATAATAAAAGAAAGTGAGATATTAGTTATTAATTCCGTGTGAACTACAAAATTCTCGGGAACAAGGTGAAAAAGTCCGGGATTCAAAAAAACACCGGCTAAAATATAACCGGTTACTTTAGGTAGTTTAACTTTTTTGGCTAATTCGCCAAAAATAAACCCGCAAAATATTATGACTCCAACTATTAAAATTGAATCCATCTCACCCTGCTTTTTTTATTAACTCTTATGTTTAACGTAAACTACAATAACATGTTATGATAAATTATTCAAGAGTATTTAAATAATTTATACGCTTTCCGTAATGAACTTTACTATCCAAGCAGACTCACCTCAATAAACACCGGATTTAACGAAGGCAGGCATCTAAATTCTCTTATCAAAAAGTCATAAATCTTATTTCTTGCCTCTTGCAACTTGTGTCTTGTTTGTGACTTATGACTTATAACTTGTGTCCTGTGTCTTATGACTTATGACTTGCCTGTGCCCACCAGGGTATGTCTTATGTCTTATGACTTATGACTTATGACTTATGACTTATGACTTATGACTTGTGACTTGCCTGTGCCCACCAGGGTATGACTTATAACTTGTGTCCTGCGTCTTATGACTTGTGTCTTGCTTGTGACTTATAACTTGTGTCCTGCGTCTTATGACTTATGACTTATGACTTGTGTCTTACTTGTGACTTATGACTTGCCTGTGCCCACCAGGGTATGACTTGTGACTTGTTTGTGGCCTTTTTGTTTATCTTTCATTCTCCTAGCATAAAGGAAGAATAATCCCGGCCCAAATGACATAAGCGCTATAGCTATGCCTGTTATAATACCAACTAAAGTTAATGCCGGCGCGCAGCACTCTCCTCTGTTTCTGGATATAATATGACTTGGAATAGCAACTATTAGCTGTAAAATACTGCCCTTTAAAAGCCAGGAAGTAATATTTGAAACAAAACTTTTAGGATTGTTGCTTTTATAATTTTTATAAAATATTATTGACCAGATTGCCCAGGCTATTACAGGTAAAATTAAACCCCAGTATGAATATATATAACCCGCTGTATTATTCTCATTCCAGATCATTAGAACTACTGAAGCTATAATCATTAAAACCATAAAACTAACAACAAAACCACCTGCTATAGCAGAGATTACTACCTTCCTGCGTTTTATAGGCCTTTCTGTTGCAATATCCAAAGGAATAAGTAATAATATAGTCTGAATAAGAATTAAAACAGGTATAACATAAATATACACAAAGGAAAGAAAATCAAGATCTGCTCCGCCAAGAGATAATGAAAGAGGAACAGCTAAAACGGACAGTGAAACTATATAAACTCCTACAACCAATACTATCCATCGCTTCATACTATACCTCCAATTGTTAGTTGCTATAGTACTTCTTTAGTTATTTTCAATATAAAGCCGGTATTAGTTTCTGTATATTCTATTTTATCACCTTTATATTTATCTGCTAGAGATATTTTCAAAAAATGGAAGTACTTAATTTCTCAAATGGTTAAAAAAGTCTACATGTATTTTATCGATTTTATAGCAAAAATCAGCTTTTTCATCTTTTAAATTGCCTGAAATCGTTTTATAAATATGTAGGATTGACAAACTTTATAGTTGATGATATAGTAATTTTCAATGGTATTCTCATTGTATAAGGCATTTATTAATTTAATATATCCTTTTAAGTGTCAAGTATGTGATACGGCGCTTCATCATAACGCCGCAAACAGCATCTGTCTTAACTGCAAGCAAGAGATTGAAATAAACCTGCCTCCTTTTTGCGACAAATGCGGCAGGCCGCTTCAAACTAATAAATACTCCTGTAAACATAAGCATCAAAATTTGTCACACATAGACAGAGCTTGGATCGCGTGTAATTATCAAGGGACTATAAGAACATTAATTCATAACATTAAGTACAGTAACAAGTTGAGTCTTATAAATTTTGCGGCCAGTATCTGTTGCAATTTCGCGGAAAAGTTTATTGACTTAAATGAGATTGATTACATAACTTATGTCCCTCTTGACAGGCAAAAGAAAAAACAGCGTGATTTTAACCAATCGGAATTAATCGCGCGGAAAATTGCTAAACACTTTAATATTAAACTATTAAATAAAACGCTTTTGAAAGTTAGGCCAACCAGGCCCCAGATTGAAGTTAGCGGCCGCGAAAGACTGTCAAATCTAACAGGCGCGTTTAAAATTAAAAGAAATAATTTGATAAAAGATAAATGTGTTTTAATAATTGATGACGTGCTGACAACCGGTTCAACTTTAAATGAATGCGCCGGTTGCCTTAAACAAGCGGGAGCTTGTAGTGTTTTAACTCTGGCTCTGGCGGGTGGAAGTTAATAATGAGAATACTTAGAAATTACGTTCTAAAAGAAGTAGGCGGGCCTTTTATACTTTCATTGTCTGTTTTGATGTTTATCATGCTTGTAGCTAATCTCATTCATCAGGCAGATAAAATTATAGCACCCGGTGTATCTCTTTTTGATATTTTAAAATTATTCGGTACCTGGATTCCCTATTTATTAAGATATGCCCTGCCAATATCATTGCTGATGGCTATCTTGCTTAGCTTCGGGCGCATATCCTCTGATAACGAAATACTGGCGATGACAGCCAGTGGTTTTAGCCTCTACAGGATAATTTATCCAATTATTGTAGTCGGTATAATTTTCAGTTTATTTTCTGTAATCTTAAACGATCGCATAGCTACCGCCGCCCATTTTACTTCCCGGCTTATTTTAATGAAAATTGCCGCTTCAAATCCGGTAAGTTGTATTGATGATGGAACATTTATCCATTTTGATAAACACATCGTTTTTGTAGACAGTGTTAAAAAAAATAAACTTAAAGGGATAAAAATATTTGAAACCAGGCCCGATAAGCCTCCTCGAACAATTGTCGCCCGCGAAGGTGAATTTGTACCCGTAAAAAATAAGAATATGATAAAACTCAAATTAATTGATGGTAGTTCCGACGAACCGGACCCGGACAATCCGAATGACTTTTATCAACTTAAATTTAAAACATATTATATAACCCTTGATCTTTCCAAAACACAGCCGGCTAAAATTCAGAAAAAACCTAAAGACATGAATATCAAAGAGCTGAAAGATAAGATTGCAAATTTGAAAAAATTCAACGTCGACCCCATAGAACTTGTTATTGAGGTCCACAAAAAAGTTTCATTGGCCTTTGCTAATTTAGCCTTCGTAATCATTGCTCTTCCGCTGGCTATTAAAACAAAAAAAGGTTCTAAGCTGGCGGGCTTTGCAATAGGACTGATTATCATTATACTTTATTATGTACTTTTAGCGGCCGGAAGCGCTATGGCCGCCAGAGGAATTCTCTCACCCCTGATAGGTACCTGGCTGCCGAATATAACACTGATTATCACGGGCTTAATACTGATTGTGAAAACGGTTGAAAGATAAAAAATAGATGAAACTTATAGATAAGCATATCTTCAAGGAATTTATTCCCGTTTTTTTATTCTGCCTCACTCTTTTCCTTTTTCTGTTTATAGTAATCGACCTTTTTGCCAATTTAGATGATATCATTAAACAACAAGTGAGCGTGAAAGTTTTACTGCAGTATTATAGCGCTTTTCTCCCTTCAATTTTTACCATTGTAACCCCCATATCTGCTCTTCTAGCTACTCTCTATAGCCTGGGAACATTAAACCGGCAAAATGAAATCATTGCTATGAAAGCGGCCGGTATAAGCACATTTTCAATCATCGCGCCCTACTTATTTATGGGTTTGATTATAAGCCTTTTATCATTTATCGTAGATAACGAATATGTCCCTAATGCCTATCAAAAATACAATACAATAAAAAATGAACAAATTGAAAAACCGGGAAAAGATGAACAGTTAGAAATTATAAAAGACGTAACATTGTATGGTGTTGATTATCGAATATATTACGCAAAAAGTTATAACACTAAGACTAAAACTCTGGAAGGTTTAATAATTCTCCAGCATAATGACCGGGGAGATTTAACTGCCAGAATTACGGCTGATAGCGCTAAATATACTGATGATAAATGGGTGCTGTATAACTGCGCTATTTATAGGTTAAGCAAAGCTGGTGCCAGAGAAGGGGCTCCGGCTTACTTTAAAGAAAAGGTTTGGCCGCCTAACGAGAAACCAAAGGATTTTGCCCGCTCAAAACATCAGACGCAATTCATGAGTGTTTTTGAACTTCATCGTTATGCTAAAAAACTAGCTAAGAATAATCGCGCTCCGGCAGGTATACTTATTGATTTATACAATAAAGTTTCATTCTCTCTTGTAAGTTTTGTCATTATCTTAGCAGGCCTTCCTTTTGCTCTCTTAAAAAATAGAAGTGGAACTTTTGTGTATATAGGTATGGGTTTGGGGATAAGTTTCTTCTACTACGTAATCTTAATAACCAGCGTTGCTATGGGCAAGGCCGGATTTCTACCGCCTTTTATATCAAGCTGGTTAGCGAACATAATATTTTCAGTCGCCGGTATCATTATGCTTTCAAAAATATCTAAGTAAAAATAGGGACAGCGACCGTTTTTTTGTTTCTTCCTTGTAACTTATGATTTTATACTTGTGACCTGTGTCTTGTGACTTAATTAAATTGACACCGGACAAGTAGTTTTGCTTTTGATGAGAGTTACATGCTTTAAAACAAGTTCTTTAGTATTAACGACGTTCATTTGCTTAAAAAGAAAGTCAAATTCAGCTTCTACTTCAGCGCTGATGGCATCTCTGGTATCACATGGTAAATCCATAAATTCTTTCTTAAAAGGCCCGAATCCCTTTTTTCTGAGGGTATATATAAACTGCTCATCCGTTTGTCCCTCTTTTCTTTGGGAGGCTAATTCTGATTTTAAATAATCGTAAACTTCTTTTCTTAATTCGTTTGGTAAATTTTTACTCTCATAAACCGTATTTTGAAAACCGGTCGCCAAATGGACTTCTAAAGTTTGCGTTTTAGTAAATTTATTAAATGCTTCTTGGGGTAATGTGGAAGCTCCATGCTGAACCGCTCCCCCTAAACCATAATCCTCTCTTGCTATTTTTGAAAGTGTTTCCAGGGTGGCAAAATCAACTTTGACTTCGGCTACACTGCCATCAGCTAAAACAACACCGCCATGAGAAGTGCCCGTCTGAACACTTATCTTACTGATGCCCTTGGCATTTACATCAATTTCCTTAAGCTTCTTATTATAACCATCCATAAAAACCTTCAACTCTTCGGGGGTCGAATTCTTAGAACCAACCTCACCTATTTCTCCACCAACTGATACTTCAATACCCTTGGGTTGGTGTTTTCTAATATAGTCTGTAAGTTCCGCCGCGACTTCATAATTAAAGCTCTGCTGCTCGTCAACTGTTTCTTTATCCAGGTCAACCAAGGTTGAAGAATCTATATCTATATTATAAAAGCCCGCGTCTAATTCTTTTTTTATTACATTTTTTAAACAGTCTATTTCTTTAGCTCTATCGCTGAGGAAATTTTTACTCTTAACTTGAACATGGTCGGCCTGAATAAAAACCGGGCCTCTATAGTTCTCTTTTATGGCAGCGGCTAATATAACAGCACTATATTCAGATGGACTCTGCATAGTATAAGCTATCTCTGATTTGGCTATTTCAAAAATAAAACTAAGTGAATTATTTTTTAGGCCACATCTGAAAAGAGCCCTTGATAAATCATATGTCAATCCCCTTAAATTAACAGCGGGAACACTCATATCCTTGTATTCCTCTCTGCCTCGGGCTTCATATAATCCTTGAATTGATGAACATATAATGCCTAGCCCTTCTGCCGCGCTGCGAATTAACCAGCAGGACAACTCTTTTATGTCCTGATTATCAGAAAGAGCCGCGTTATAAACCAATCTGTCAATAAGCTCATCCTTAAGCCTGTTTTCATTTAAAACTTTTACTTCCTTTTCTGAAACTGATAATACTCCGTCAACAGATGATAAAACTTCATCAACTTTGGAAAATAACATCCTAAAACTCCTTTTCATTAATATAAGGTTAGCTGGCTAAAATACGTGTTAATTTATATATTTCGGAATTACTCTTTTTGATCGGTTTAATAGCGGTTGCCAGCGCAATTGAAGTTATTTCATTGGCCTGAATAGCAGTGGTTTTATCTGTTTTGCCTTCAAGTAGAAGTTCTATAGCCTTCGCTCCAAAGCGGGACGCTAAAGATCTATCAAAAGCACTCGGAACTCCGCCGCGCTGGACATGGCCCAAAACTACAACTCTAGTCTCAAAACCTGTTTTTAAAGTAATAGCATCAGCTACATCAAGAGCTCTGCCGGCTCCTTCAGCAACAACAATTATCCAGCTTTTTTTGCCCCTTTTACGGCCATTTATAATATCCCGGCACATCTCCTCTAAATGGATAGGTTTTTCAGGTAAAAGAATATCTTCGACTCCTCCGGCTAAACCAACCAAAGAAGCAATATAACCTTCTTTACGCCCCATAACCTCCACTACAAAAATTCTCTCCATACTTGTAGCCGTATCTCTAATTTTATCAATCGCCTCAAGGGCCACATTAACAGCTGTAAATGTACCCACAGCATAATCTGAACCATTTATATCGTTATCAATCGTAGCCGGTATACCTATAGTAGTTATACCCCAATTTTTACTTAATATGTGTGCGGCCGCGAAGGAACCGTTGCCTCCTATTACAACCAGGGCATCAACTTTATTCTTTTTAAGAACGTCAACCGCTTTTTTCTGCCACTTTTTTTCTTTAAATTTATCAAATCTTTCGGTTTTTAATATAGTGCCTCCATGGCCAATTATATTACTAACCGAACGACGCGTCATTTTTATACATTCGTTCCTGACTAATCCGGCATAGGCATTATAAAAACCAACGACTTCAATGCCATTATAAATGGCGCAGCGGACAACACTGCGCAAGGCGGCATTCATCCCGGAACAATCTCCTCCGCTTGTAATGACACCTATCTTCTTTATTCTCTTTTCCATCATTTCATTATACCTCAATAAGAATTAAGACGTTCGCATTCGCTCACTCTAAGAATTAAGACGCTCACTTTGTTCGCTCTAAGGATTAAGTTTTTTCTTAATTCCCGATTTTACACCCAATGTTTATTTTGGTTTTTTACTTAATCCTTAATCCTTAATTCTTAATCCTGTTTTTACGTACCTATATGCCATGAGGCTAAATACTCTTTTTGCTCTTTTGTAAGATTATCAATCTTAATACCCATGGCTTTCAATTTTAATTTGGCGACATTCGCATCAATTTTAGTAGGTACACGGTAGACTTCTTTCTTAAATTGCTTGTAATTCTTTTTAATAAACTCGCAGGTTAAGGCCTGATTAGCAAAGCTCATATCCATAACACTGGCCGGATGGCCTTCGGCTGAAGCTAAGTTTATCAGTCTGCCCTCACCGAGTATATTTATCCTTCTGCCATCTTTAAGAGTGTATTCATCTACAAATTCTTTAATACGTCTTTTCGACTTACTTATTTTCTTTAAGCCGGGTATATTAATCTCAACGTCAAAGTGGCCTGAATTCGCGACAATAGCACCGTCTTTCATCTTCTTAAAATGCTTCACATCAACTACATGTATATCACCGGTAGTCGAGAGAAAAACATCACCAATCTGAGCCGCTTCATCCATAGGCATAACGTCATATCCGTCCATTAGCGCCTCAAGGGCTTTTAAAGAATCTACTTCGCAGACGATAACATTAGCACCCATACCTCTGGCCCGCATAGCAACACCCCTACCACACCAACCGTATCCGGCAACAACAAATTTAGTACCTGCTAAAAGAATATTTGTCGCTCTTAAGATACCATCAATGGTTGATTGCCCGGTACCATAGCGGTTATCAAAAAAGTGTTTTGTCTGCGCGTCATTAATGGCAAATACGGGAAACATTAGACAGCCTTCATTCTGCAGGCTTCTTAACCTGATAACACCTGTTGTCGTCTCTTCCGTGCCGGCCAAAATATATTTAACTAAGTCCTGCCTTTTTTTATGTATTGTAGATACAAGATCAGCTCCGTCATCCATGGTTACATTAGGCTTCATATCTAAAACAGCGTTAATATGAGAATAATAAGATTTATTATCCTCACCGGTTATTGCAAACGTAGGGATTTTATAATCTTTAACCAAAGATGCCGTTACATCATCCTGAGTACTTAAAGGATTAGAAGCGCAGACAGATACATTAGCGCCGCCATCCTTTAAAGCTATAGCTAAATTAGCCGTTTCTGTCGTCACATGCAGGCAGCAAGCAACGGTTGTACCCTTGAGAGGTTTTTCCTTTTTAAATCTTTTTCTAATTAATTTCAATACAGGCATGCGTTCTTCGGCCCACTCAATTCTTAATTTTCCTTTTTTAGCAAGTTTAATATCTTTAATGTCATACTTCATTTAATATATACTCCTTTTTTTAATTTCTTAAACAAACTTATTTAATACTCTTTTTTAAAATATGCGCTTTATCGGTTATCTCCCAGCTAAAACCATCTTCATCTTCTCTGCCAAAATGGCCATAAGCCGCGGTCTTCCTGTAAATCGGCCTCTTTAAATGCAACTCTTCAATTATGCTTCTTGGGGTCATATCAAAATTTTTACGCACAAGTTTATTTATAGCGACATCGGATATTTTACCCGTGCCGAATGTATTAATCATAACTGAAACCGGCTCAGCTACACCGATAGCATACGCTAATTGAACTTCACATCTATCGGCCAGTTTAGCGGCTACTATATTTTTGGCTATATACCTGGCGTAGTATGAAGCGGACCTATCAACCTTCGTCGGATCTTTACCTGAGAAAGCACCGCCGCCGTGACTCCCAACACCTCCGTATGTATCAACGATAATCTTTCGGCCGGTCAAGCCCGTATCGGCTACAGGCCCTCCAACCGCGAATCTACCGGTTGGATTAATATAAATCTTGGTCTTATCATCAATTAAATCTTTCGGAATAATAGTATCTATAACCATTTTCTTAAGATCTTTTCTTACAGTTTCAATGTCTACTTTAGGAGAATGGTGGGCACTTAAAACAACCGCCTCAACTCTCTTAGGCTTGGCATTATCATATTCTATAGTAACCTGGGATTTACCATCCGGCCTGAGATAACTTACTTTTTTCTCTTTTCTAATCCTACTTAATTCTCTGGTAAGTTTATGGGCCAGCAGGATAGGCATAGGCATTAATTCTTTAGTTTCATTTGTAGCATAACCAAACATCATACCCTGATCACCGGCACCGCCCGTATTAACACCCATAGCTATATCCTTAGACTGAGCCTGGATAGCGGTAATAACACCAATAGTTTTATAATCATATCCATACTCCGGCTCAGTATAACCTATGTCTTTCAAAGTGTTTCTTACTACAGTAGGGACATCTACATAACAATTAGTTGTAATTTCACCGGCTACAAAAGCTATCCCGGTAGTTACCAGGGTTTCGCAAGCAACTCTACCGTCCGGGTCTTCTTTATAAATAGCATCGAGAACCGCGTCCGAAATTTGGTCAGCTACTTTATCCGGATGTCCTTCTGTAACTGATTCTGAAGTGAACAAATGTGGATCCTTTTTAAACACAATTAACCCTCCTCGTAAGATTCATTCGCTTTATTGTAAGATTCTATACTACCGATATCATACCAATCACCCGTTAACTCAAATCCGTACAACTTACCCTGCTTAGATAACCAAGACATAAAATGCCCCGGTTGATCCGGGCTATTACCTTCAGATAAATAATCGGGAATCAGCCGGGCTATATCATTTGGTAGTAAATAAACACCTACTGCCGCCAATGTACTTTTTGGTTCAGCCGGTTTCTCCTGAAATTCAACTATTAAGCCTCTCTCATCTAAAGCCACTATTCCATAGAGATGCGCCGCTTTAATATCTTTAATATCATATATTCCCATAGAGGCGGACGGTTTTACATTATAACCTTTTTCCACAAACGACGCAATATTAAAATTAAAGAGATTATCGCCCGCGATAATCAGGATATCATCCTCAATACCTTGTGATTTTAGAACATAATCTATATCCCCAATAGCACCCAGCTTAGCTTCATCTTCTAAGGTATTATCATTAATAATAACTAACTCTTTAGAAAAGGGGCTTTTGCGCGACCATTCAAGATAATCATTATAAAACTTATCATTTGTCACAACGTAAACCTTGTCCAGGTCGGCCAGGCCTTCTATTTTTCTCAAAATATAATCTATTATCGGCTTACCCTTTACGGGTAATAGCGGCTTTGACTTATCCTTCGTTAACGGATATAACCTTGTAGCGTAACCTGCGGCTAGAATAATTCCCTTCATAAACTAACTCCTTGCCAATTCTTTTTTCAGCTTCTCAATCCTCTTCACCGGATATGGGTCAACGTTATTTATAATTGCCAAATAATAACTCAGCCAATCGCAAAAATATATCAAACCGAATATTTTAGCCATTTTACTTTTTCCTACCGCGACTAATGTAATAATTTTGCACCCAGTGGGTTTAATTACTTTTTTTGTCACATCAAACCTGCGTCTAATTTTTCTTGATGCGCCACAGTCTTCTAACATAATTACAGCTGTATTTTTTAACATTGATGCCGGCTTATTCCAACCTTCAATCTCATTGTGGTTTAATTCCGGGATAAAATTGATAGAGGAAAATGTTTTACTGTTTTCAGCTAACTGCTCTCTAAAACGTACGGATACGGCTTCACTGAACTCTGAAGACGAATATATAACAATAAACTTATTAGCTAACATCCGCGCAATCTTTTTAGGTTCATTATGTTCCGTTTTTACCGCCGGTACCATAAGCACTCCCAAATCGTCCAGTATCTCCGCGGTTTCTGAAATATCTTTAGACATTTCTCTGATAAGCTTTAACCTGCCTAAAACCTTGAGCCCGCAGAAAAAAGAAAAACCTAAAGCGCACCGAGGAGGATAATCAGCGTGAATTTTAAGAAAAGGCAAATTGTGTTCTTCTGATAAACGTTCCAGTTTACCTCCGGAGGCAATTACCACTACAGCCGATTTTCTCTTTAGCGCCTCCCTAAAACAGGATAATGTTTCCTCGGTATTACCGGAATAACTCGAGATAACAACTAAAGAACTCTTATTTACAAAAGCCGGTAAAGTATACTGCCGGCAAACAAATAACGGTATTTTTAATTCATCTCTTAAGATATCTTTAATTAAATCAGCTCCAATGGCCGAGCCGCCCATACCGCAAAATACAATATTTCTAAATTCTTTCTTTTTATAAGCGGCGGGCATAACTGTTTTATCCGCGATAGCCAGAGCATCCCGGCACTGCAAGGCAAAGGCTTCTAAAATTAAAGCCATATTGCTTTGATCATATTTTTTAATATTTTTTAAACTATCTAAATTTTTAACCATTACTTATTCCCTGATAATAATAACTCCGGACATATTTCTTTAGCCTTGTTATTAAGAAAAACTTTTATCTTATCACCTGATGGTAGTTTTAACGCTTGCTTTGCTATATTTTGAGCTTCTTTGAAACTAACGGAACGAATCATCTTCTTTACGGTAGGAACACTTATAGGAGAAACACTAAATTCATCCAAGCCCATACCGACTAAAAGTAAGGCCATTGCCGGATCGGCGGCCATTTCGCCGCACATGCCTACCCAAATACCTTTTTTATGCCCGATATTAATGACATTCTGAATTAGTCTTAAGACTGCCGGGTGAGCCGGATTATATAAATAGGCTATCTTTTCATTTGACCTATCAACCGCCATGGAATACTGAATAAGATCGTTAGTTCCGATTGAGAAAAAATCAACCTCATCAGCTAATATGTCAGCTGTCAAAGCGGCTGATGGAATTTCAATCATAACGCCTGCCTTCAAGTTTTTATTAAACTTTACATTTTCCTTTTCAAGCTCTTTTTTACAGCTTTTTAGAATTTTATTGGCTTCTTTAACTTCTTCAACTCCGGATATCATAGGATACATAAGTTTTAGATTTCCGAAAACGCTGGCTCTTAATATTGCCCGCAGCTGAATTTTAAATATATCCGGACGAGCCAGGCAAAACCTTATGGCTCTCCAACCTAAAAAGGGGTTCATTTCTCTGGGGATTTCTAATTGGGAAATAAATTTATCTCCTCCCAAATCCATAGTTCTAATTATAACCATTTCGGACTTCATCTGCACAGCCACTTTCTTATAGGCCTCAAAATGTTCATCTTCGGTAGGTAAACCGACGCGGTTCATATAAAAATACTCTGTCCTGTAAAGCCCAATTCCATCAGCGCCATGAGCTTGTATTGAAGGTATTTCTTCCGGGAACTCAATATTAGCTGAAAGTTGTATTTTGTGCTTATCTATTGTTTCGGCTGGTAAATCTTTTATCTTTGCTAATTCTCTTGCTAAAACCGTCCGTTCTTTTTGGCTCCTTTTGAATTTCTGCATAGTTGCCTTATTAGGATTAACGTAAATTAATCCGTCGCTACCGTCAACAATTATAATATCACCATTTTTAACATCTTTTGTGGCTGTCTCTATACCGACAACAGCGGGAATTTCCAAAGAGCGGGCCATAATAGCCGTGTGCGAAGTCCTGCCTCCGATATCAGTTACAAAAGCTAATATCTTATCCCTGGGCATAGACGCCGTGTCACTGGGAGATAAATCGTAAGCCACAAGCACAACCTCATTTTTTAAATCCTTAAGTAAAGCCTGGTGGCCTCCCAGTAAATTATGAAGAATTCTTCGTCCCACATCCTGAATATCACTTAAGCGTTCTCTTAAATATTCATCATCAATTTTTATAAACGCGCTTATATATCTTTCTAAAACTTGAGAAAAAGCGTATTCTGCCGAATACAGATCTTTCTTTAAAGATGAAATTACTTCTTCAATAAGAGCTCTATCTTCTAGAACTAATAGGTGCGCGTCAAATATTTCACCATGCTCATGTCCAAGCTCTTCAATTATCTTGTTTTTTATCTCAATGATTTCTGAACGTGTTTTTATAAGCGCTTCTTCAAACCTGGCTATTTCAAGAGGCAGTTCTTCTTTAGGAACTTTTCTTTTGGGAACGGACATGCTTTCATCGTCTACTAGATACGCCGTTCCAATTACCAAACCCGGTGATGCGGCTATCCCTTTTAAATTCATATCTTAACCTCTTTTATATTTTTGTTATTTTTTCTTTTTTAAAAATTCTTCCAGCTCTTTCATGGCTTCCCGGGCATCATCTCCCTCAACTTCCAGAATTATTTCACTTCCATGCTCAGCCGCCAGCATCATAATCCCCATTATGGATTTACCATTTACTTCCTGGATATCTTTTTTTAAAATAATCTCGCTATCGTATTTATTAGCTATTTGCACAAATAAGGCCGCCGGCCTGGCATGCAGCCCGCTTACATTATTTATTTTTATTTTCTTCTGAAGTTGCATCTTAAATGCCCTTGAACGTCTTAATATCACTTATGAGTTCAATTATAATCTCTGTTAATTTTTCAGAATTATGCCTTACATGATCAACCGTATTAATAACATTTTCCTCAATAACCGTATAGCCTAAATCTCTTATAAGATCACTATCATTATTAACCGGATAGGCGTTTTCTTTCTTATATTTTTCCAAAAATTCTCCGGATATTTTTTGCTTATTTACAATTACATAATCAATTATATCGTCCCCTGCATGCTCGATTATCGCCTTTACGTGCTCACCGGCTGAATAAGTATCAGTCTCATGCGACTGAGTCATAACATTACAAACATAAATCTTGGGGGCCGCGGACTCACGTACAGCCTTCTTAATATCATTAATTAGGAGATTAGGCAATATGCTCGTATAAAGGCTTCCGGGGCCAAGTATAACCGCGTCAGCTTTTAGAATAGCTTCTATAGCCTCTTTTGTGCCCTCACAATTTTCCGGCTCCAGGTAAACTTTATCAATTTTTTGCTCACTCGCGGTAATATTAGTTTCACCCCTGGTGATCTTGCCATTCTTATGTGTAGCGATAAGGGTAACTTTTCTTAAAGTAGAAGGAATTACCTGCCCCCTAATGGCCAAAACCTTACTTGAAGCTTTAATCGCTTTTTCAAAATCACCCGTCAGTTTCGTCATTGCGGTAATAAAAAGATTACCGAAGTTATGCCCGCTCAACGGAGAATTTTTCTCAAAACGAAATTGAAATAAATCACGCATTAATGGTTCCGCGTCAGCCAGCGCCACCAAACAATCTCTTATATCTCCAGGAGGCAGCATATCAAATTCTTCACGAAGCCTGCCCGAAGAACCCCCATCATCAGCAACAGTTACTATGGCGCTTATATTACTTGTATATCTTTTAAGTCCGTGCAGCAAAACGGACAAACCGGTTCCGCCGCCAAGGGCTACTATATTATGGCCTTTAGATAAATGCTGCTTCGCGTAGACAATATCGACGAGTTCTGATTCACGCTGAGGCAAAAGGACATTGATAATAAACCTTATTAATTCCTTGACGCCGACAACTAAAAAATAAACGCCTCCTAACAATATTACAATCCCTAAGATAGACAAAAATAGATTACCGGCTCCTATTTTGAAGCTGCCCAAAAGAAACGCGCCCAAAACCAATAAACCAATACCCGCGACACATAACATAATCCAACGCTTAATACCCATACCGGGAAGCAACCATTTAAGTTTATTCATAATAATCTGACTCCGCAATTAATCCTTAACTTCGTCTTCACGCCTGATTATCGCGAGAAGATTCTCTTTACTTGTCGCGTCTTTTAAAGAATCACGGAAATATTTATCTTTAAGTAATCGTGATATTCTAGCTAAAGCTTTTAAGTGGGGCCCTGCTGAATCGGCGGGTGCTAAAAGCAAAAAGAATATATAAACCGGTTCACCATCTAAAGCTTCAAAATCTACACCGTTTTTAGATATCCCTATAGCTCCTATCATCTGTGAAATTTTTGATGATTTTCCATGAGGAATAGCAATACTCAGGCCGATTCCGGTTGAACCCAAAGACTCTCTTTCTAAAAGTATTTTAATTATTTCGTCGGCATTTTTTACCTTGCCGCTGGCAACTAATAAATCTACAAGTTCATTTATAATTGCTTTTTTGTCTGTCGATTTTAAATTCGCGCTGACAGCATTCTGATCTAAAAAATCTAATATTTTCATCAATGTTCCTCCTTGAACTTATTCAATCACAATTAGCCCGTAATTATTATCGTGCCTTTTATAAAGCACTTTTCTTTTATTATCATTTCTATCCTTAAAAACTATAAATTCCACTTCCTGAGCACCAAGCTCCAATATTGCTTCCTCCGGGCTCATAAGTTTATCAAGGTTTCTTTTATCTTCAATAATTAATGGAATCTCTTCATCTACCTCAAGTAATTTCTCATCTTCCTTAAGAGGTTTTCTTTTGTGATGCTTCAACCTTTCCTTGCGATCCTTTAACTGATGTTCAATTTTACTCGCGGCAGCATCAATAGAGGAGTACATATCACCGGATTCCTCTTTCCCGAGCAATTTAACATCAGAGCTATTTAAAATGATTTCAGCCAGCTGTCTTTCGCGCTCTATGCTTAAAACGACATGAACCTCTATTATCTTCGTGAGATATTTTTCAAACTTAACAACTTTTTCCTTTATATGATCTTTTATCCCCTCGGTAATATCAAAATGCCTTCCAGTAATAATAAGCTGCATAAACACACTCTCCTTTTTAATGATCCGCCTTAGGCGGAGAATTAACTCCGAAGCTTAAAGGTAAATTGTCGAAGAGAATTTACCTTTGTTTAAGCGAGGAGTCTGTTAATTTCCTTTATGATCCCCGCCACGGCGGGGAGAGTTAACTCCAAAGCCTAAGCTAAAATTCTTTTCAATAATTTTAGCTTCTTTAAGCGAGGAGTCTGTTAATTTCCTTTATGATCCCCGCCTGAGGCGGGTCACTTACATCGTAAATTTTTCACCTAAATATATTTGCCTTGCTTTAGGATCATTAATCAATTCCTCGCTTGTGCCGGAAATCAAAATTTTCCCATCAGCCATAATATAAGACCTGTCGGTTATAGCCAAGGTTTCTCTAACGCTATGATCCGTAAGCAGTATTCCCAGGCCCTGATCCCTAAGATGGGTAATAATTTGCTGAACTTCAAAAACAGCTATGGGATCCACCCCGGAAAAAGGCTCATCCAAAAGAATAAATGCCGGATTAGAAACTAAAGCTCTGGTTATTTCCAGACGCCTTCTTTCACCTCCCGAAAGAGTGTAAGCCTTGCTCTTAGCTAAATGCGAAATGTTTAAATCCTCCAATAAAGCCTTTAATCTTCGTTTTCTTTCGGCTTGAGGTATGCGCATTGTCTCTAAAATAGCCATAATATTTTCCGCGACCGTTAATTTTCTAAAAGTCGAAGTTTCCTGGGATAAATAACTTATACCAAAACGGGCTCTTTTATACATCGGCAGGCGGGTAATATCGCGATTACCGAAATAAACGCTTCCGCCTTCAGGGTTAATTAAACCAACTAACATATAAAACGTCGTGGTCTTTCCGGCGCCATTGGGGCCTAAAAGGCCAACGATCTCACCCCTTCTTATCTCAATACTAACCTGATTAACAACCTTGCGGCCGCCATAAGATTTGATTAATTTTTCAGTCTTTATTAAGTCCATTGCTTTCCTCTTGAATGCTCGAATAAATCACAAATTTAGGCCTTCCCTCTAAAACAATCCTGGCTTCATCAGCATAGTATATAGCCTTCCGGCTATAAGTGATATTTTCATCTCTTTTAATGCTTACATTACCTTCAGCTATAACTTTTTTTATCTCTTTTCTTTCTTTGTCAAAATAAACACGCGCTTTATCAGCCTTTAACCGGCCTCTTTCATCAATAACTTCTACATTATCATTTAAATAAGCGACGCTTTGCTTATAATCTATTTCCAAAGCACCATCACAGGTAATTATAGTACTGGGAGCTATATCAATCGTTACATCCCGTGTAAACTTAACTTTCTCTAAATTCGGATGCCCTTCTATTCCCGCGCCTTTCACTTTAATATTATCTCTCTCAACCTTAACAATGTCTTTGGTCCAAACTTCTTCTTTCTGAGCATTCCAATTCAACTTGTCTGTAGTTAGTCTCGCGCCATCATCAGTCACGGCAACTACATTGGATCTTAGTTTAACATCATTGCTTTTCCTGTCCAGAGTTCCACTATCGGCGGTAATAGTAATAACTTTTTCTTTATTGTACGTTTTACCCGTAATATTAGAAAGCTCTACTAATTCGGAACTTAAAAGATCGGCCGACTCACCTTCAATATCCCACTTTTTCCTGCCTTTTTCTGTGCCGGAAAGGGAAAAGGCAAGTAACTTTTGCCCCGCTCCTTCTTTAAATCCGCTATCATCCATGTTATCGGGCTCCTGCTCACCGGGCTTAGGAGCACAACCCGAAATCAGATAAATTACACATATAAATAAGAGTATATATTTTAACCTTTTCATCTATTTAAAATATCTGCCGGTAACACTCTGCCATAACTCCTGGACATTTAGTATCATCTCGGCAATTTCCCTGACAGCACCGGACCCCCCTTCATGAGTAGTCACATAATCGACTTTATCTTTCAAGTGCCGAACAGCACAAGCGGTACAGGCTGAAAAACCTACTCTACTTAAAACCGGTAAATCAACCAAATCGTCTCCAATAAAAGCCGTCTCTTCACAACTTAACTTATACCTCTTAAGTATTTTATTATACGCGTCTAGTTTTACATGCGCGTTTTCATAAATAGAATCAACATGCATATCTTTAGCCCTTTTTCTGATTGTTCTGGATGAACGCGCGGAAAGGATAACCGAACGAATACCGGCCCTATGTAAGAGGGTAATTCCAAACCCATCCTTTACATCAAACTCTTTAATATCATGGCCAAACGAAGAATAGATAATCTTGCCATCAGTCAAAACACCATCAACGTCTAAAATAAGGACTTTTACTTTTTGTATTTTATCTTTAAGTTTACTGTCTAGTTGCATTAAAACAATCCAGCTTTAAGTAAATCCTGAACATCAACCAGGCCTACAGGTTTATTATTTTTATCAACAACCGGAATTTCATCAATTTTTTTCTGTTTTAATATTTTAAGGGCTTCATAAGCTAATTTACCTTTTTTGATAGCCATCGGTTTTTTAGTCATAACATTTTTGATTTTCTTACCCCTTAAATCAGTATCTGTCTCTAAGTGCCTTCTCAGGTCACCATCGGTAAAAATACCGCTTAATTTACCTTTTTTATTAACTACTGTAGCGCTTCCCGCCTTAGCCTTGGTTATCTTTAAAAGAACATCTTTAATCAGAATTTCTTCTTTTACTATGGGGTTATCGGCCCCTTTCCTCATAATATCTTCAACCCTCAAAAGCAATCTCTTTCCTAAGGCTCCACCGGGGTGATAAAGAGCAAAATCCTCTTCTTTAAGCCCTTTTTTATCAGCTAAAACCATTGCCAGCGCGTCCCCCATTGCCAGCATAGCCGTTGTAGAAGCCGTTGGCGCTAAACCTAAAGGGCAAGCCTCTTTCTTAACGCTCACATTTAAAACTACATCGCTGTTTTTCGCTAAATCCGATTTGGGGTTGCCGGTAAGAGTAATAAGTTTTGCCCCTATTTTTTTTATTGTGGTTAATAATCTAATTATCTCTTCTGTCTGGCCGCTATTAGATAAAGCAATAATAACATCTTCATTGGCGACTCTTCCCAAATCTCCGTGTATAGCTTCTGCCGGATGCAAAAATATACTGGAAATACCCAGCGAAGCTAAAGTAGCTGAAATTTTTTGAGCGATAAATCCGGGCTTTCCCATGCCGGTAACTATAATAAAACCTTTTGTCTCGGATAAAATCTCAATTGCTTCTTTAAAATCTTTACCTATCCGGGGAATGAGGCCATTTATGGCTCTTGCTTCTATTTTTAAAACTTCCTGAGCTCTCTTATCGGACATTCCTATCTGTCTCCTACAATATTGGATATTTCTTTTAATTGAATAATCAATTTTTTAAGTTCACTTATTTTTAACATATTAGAACCATCGCACTTAGCCCTATCGGGCTGCCTATGCACCTCGAGAAAAACTCCATCTGCCCCGGCGGCAACTGCCGCTTTAGCCAAATAAGGAATAAATTCTTTTTCACCGGAAGATTTACCGCCCGCGCCTCCGGGTAGCTGGACACTGTGGGTCGCGTCAAAAACAACCGGGTAACCATATTTCTTCATTATTACAATTGAGCGCATATCGCTGACTAAATTATTATATCCAAACATAAAACCTCTTTCAGTCAATAGGATATTATCATTCTTACAACTGGTTACTTTTTTAATTATATTAACCACTTCGTAAGGAGATAGAAACTGCCCCTTTTTTATGTTTACAGCTTTTTTTGTTTTAGCCGCGGCTACAATTAAATCCGTCTGCCTTGATAAGAGAGCCGGAATCTGAATAACATCCAAAACAGCGGCAGCCTGCTTTACTTCATCAACACTATGAACATCGCTAATTACGGCTAAGCCTGTTTCCTTTTTTACTTTTTTTAGTATATCTAAGCCTTTTTTGATTCCGGGGCCGCGATATGAAGACAACGAACTTCTATTAGCTTTATCGTAACTGGATTTAAAAATTAAATTAACACCGCTCGCGGCAGATATTTCTTTTAACCTTTGGGCCGCTTCGAGAGTATCTTTTTCATTTTCAATAACACAGGGCCCAGCGATAATAAAAAAAGGGTTCTTAGCTCCTATCTTAAAGTTGGATATTTTAATTTCTTTCATAATGCCTATTTTTTCTCATTAAATTTTATAGCCGCTTTTACAAAATTAACGAATAGCGGGTGGGCTTTGTCCGGTTTTGATTTAAACTCCGGGTGGAATTGAGAAGCTACAAACCATGGATGATTCTTAAGTTCCACAATTTCAATCAAATTTTTAGTTTTATATACACCGGCTATTTTTAGGCCTTTTGACTGCATCAGTTTTAAGTATTTATTATTGAACTCATAGCGATGCCTGTGCCTCTCGTAAATGACTTTTTTATTATAAGCCTTATAACTAAGGGTATTTTTTTTCAACTCACAGGAATAAGCGCCCAAGCGCATAGTCCCGCCTATATTCTTTACCTTTTTCTGTTCTTCCAATAAAGATATTACGGGATATTTTGCTTTTTTATTAAATTCAGTGGAATTAGCGTTCTCCAACTTACAAACATTGCGGGCGAAATCTATTACCGCGCATTGCATACCAAGGCATATGCCTAAAAAAGGTATTTTATTTTCCCTGGCATAACTAACCGCGCTTATCTTGCCTTCAATGCCTCTAATCCCAAAACCGCCCGGCACCAAAATGCCCTTAACGTCAGTAAATATTTTCATAATCGTAGACTTATTTAACTTCTGAGAATCAACTTTCTTAATATCAATTTCGCAATCATTAGCAATACCCGCGTGCCTCAAAGCTTCATATATAGATCTATACGCGTCCTGCAGCTGAATATACTTTCCAACAACGGCGATTTTAACTTTTTTCTTGGGATTTAAAGCTATATTAACTACTTTTCGCTTCCACTCTTTAAGGTCATTCTTACCTTCTTTTAGAGATAATTTTTGCCTGATAATTCTATCTAAACCGCCTTCTTTGTAGATTAAGGGAACCTCATAAATACATTTAACATCGGGAGCCTCAACTACAGCTTCCTTTTCTACGTTACAGAAAAGTGATATTTTTTCTTTGGCTTCTAAGGGAAGTTTTTTCTCGCAACGGCAAAGGATTATATCAGGTTGAATACCAATTTCTCTTAATTTATTAACGCTGTGCTGCGTGGGTTTTGTCTTAAGTTCTTGAGCTGACTTTAAATAAGGAATGAGAGTGAGATGGATAAAGATAACATTACTTTTACCGACCTCCTGCTGAAACTGTCTTATGGCTTCTAAAAAAGGAAGCCCTTCTATGTCACCAACAGTTCCTCCGATCTCACATATAACCACATCAAAACTTTTTCCGCGAGATACCGCCCTTATGCGGCGTTTTATCTCATCGGTAATATGCGGAATAACCTGAACAGTAGCCCCTCGATATTCCCCTTTTCTTTCTTTTTCAATAACACTATTGTAAATTTTTCCACTGGTTACACTGTTGTTATCTCCAATAGGTGCTTTAGTAAAACGCTCATAGTGGCCTAAATCAAGGTCAGTTTCAGCTCCATCCTCGGTAACATATACCTCACCGTGCTGCCAGGGATTCATGGTGCCGGGATCAACATTAAGATAAGGGTCGAATTTCATAATGGTAACTTTTAAGCCTTCCAACTCCAAAAGCTTGCCTATGGCACTTGAGGCAATCCCCTTACCGAGACTTGAAACAACTCCACCCGTAATAAAAATATATTTAGGCACTAGGTTTCTCCATTATTCTTTTTACCTTCTCGAGTTCTTCGGGAGTATCCACTCCAATAGAGTCACTCTCCGCTTCCACAACTTTTATTTTATACCCGTATTCAAGCATTCTCAGCTGTTCCAAACCTTCAATTCTTTCTAATTCCGAAGGAGCCAAAGTAGCAAAAGTCAAAAGGAACATACGCCTATAAGCATAAATACCCAGATGTTTATAGAAGTTAACGTCATCGGCGAAACGAGGATAAGGAATTAAAGACCTTGAGAAATAAAGCGCGTAATCATCTTCATCTTTTACTACCTTGACCACATCCTGACTTTCAAGCTCAATGGCTTTTTTGCACTTATAAACAGCTGTAACTATTTTTAAAGATTCATCGTCATATAATGTTTGTACTAATTTATCTATTAACTTGGGGTCAATTAAAGGTTCATCACCTTGAATATTTACAATAACCTCATCGCTCAAAGACTGGGCAGCCTCAGCGATTCTATCTGTTCCGCTTAGCGCTTCGGCAGAGGTCATCATAACTTCCGCCCCAAAATTTTCAGCTTCTTTTTGTATCTTTTTGCTATCGGTAGCAATTATCACACTATCTAAAAATTGAGCTTCTTTAGCTCTATTATATACATGCCAGAGCATAGATTTGCCCTTAATTTTCTCTAAGATCTTACCTTTAAATCTCTGGGAATCAAATCTGGCGGGTATTATACCGCAAGCTGTCATTTTTTCGTCCCTTTTTTAGTTTGTGTAATAATTTTTTCCCGTAATTCAGCGGTTGAACAAATAGCAACACCAACCTTACCAACCACAACTCCCGCGGCGCAATTCGACATTAATGCGGCTTGTCTCATATTAGCTTTACCGGCTAGAGCTAAGGTAAATGTAGAAATTACAGTGTCACCCGCTCCGGAAACATCATAAACTTCTTGAGCCATTGTAGGTATCCTGGTGGTTTTTCCACCTTTTTCAAACAAACACATCCCGTCTTCACCTAAAGTCACCAAAATAGAATCAAGCTGCAGTTTCTTTAATAGTTTATAAGCGGCCTTTTTAAGGCCATCGGAATCTTTAATCTTTACATTTGCCGCTTTTTCTAATTCATACTTATTAGGTGTAATAGAAGTAGCTTTTTTATAATGCGAAAGATGCTGGTCTTTAGGATCAATGGTTATTATCTTTTTCTTTTTTTTAGCTTCTTTAAGAACGGAATTTAATAACTGAGGGCTTACCACTCCCTTACCGTAATCCTCAATTATAATAGCGTCAACTTCAGGTATTTTATTAACTATATAGTTTGATAATTTTTTTAAAATATTACCGCTTACGTGATGATTGTCTTCTTTATCTATCCTGACCACCTGTTGACTATGCGCGATTACTCTTGTTTTTATGGTAGTCTGGCGGCTGCCATCAATAACAAAACCATCTATGTTTATACCTCTATCTTGAAGTTGCTGCCTTAGAATATCCCCATAAAGATCTGAACCGGCAACTCCGGCCATAAAAACATCCGCGCCCAAAGCTCTTATATTATTAGCAACATTGCTGGCTCCGCCGGGCATAAAAGATTGAGATTTTACGCGCACTACGGGAACCGGAGCTTCCGGAGAAATTCTTTCCACGCTGCCCCATATAAATTCATCCAGGATTAAATCACCAATAACCAGAATCCTGATTTTTTTAAATTTAGGTAGGATTTTAAGTAATTTATTCATGCTTTTTATTCTATCACATGCTAAAAATGGTGTCAATTGTATATAAAGCCTATATAGTTTTTATTAATATAGTCAAGTTATTACACATACGAATTAGTTTCTGTGAAGGATTTTCTTTATACTGCTAAAAGCTTCATCAACGGTAATTAAATTCAGGCAATCCTTTGTGCCGCACTCTGTAAATCTGAACTTCTGATAACACGGGCGGCATTTAATTTCCTTAGTAATTACTATATGATTATCTCCGGCAGGATAAGGGCCGTAAACCTTCTCATCCACCGGCCCAAAAAATGATATCGTAGGAGTATTTTCACTTACAGCCACATGCAGAGGCCCTCCGTCATTACAAACTACAAGGTTGGAACGGCCGCATAAGGCGGCGAATTCCAGGATATTAAAATTGCATACAATTTCGACTTCCTTTGATTTCATCAAATTTATTACATTACGGCAGATATCTTGATCCAACTCCGACCCGGCAATAACAACTTTAGCTTTTAGCTCGGATATAAGCTTGTCTGCCAGTTGGGCATATTTTTCCTGGGGCCATTGTTTGTAGGCGGCTTTCTCCGACCAGCTTAATCCACCGGCCGGAACCACGGTTATCAGGAGATTTTTCTCCTCTATTCTTTTGCTTAATAAATATTTAGAAACTTTATCAATGACATCTTGCTTTAAAGGAAATTTGAGAGATTTTTTTACCGGCGCCAAACCAAGCAGCTCCAGCAAAGAAAGATAATAATCCACAACGTGTTTATCGCTAAAACCTTTCAGCTTAATAGTTTGAGTTAAGTATCTTCCTCTGCCCTTATAATTAAATCCAATTCTCCGCGGCACATTTAAGAAAAATTTTTCCACAAACCCATACTGAGATGAATTAGATAAATCTATAAGCAGTTCATATTTTTCTTCTCTTATGGCCCGGCAAAATTTCATTAAATATTTCCAACCCTTAAAAAAACCAAGTTTATCAAAGAGTCCCTTATCAAACATATATATGTTATCTACATCCCCATTAAACTCTAAAATTTGTCTTGTCCGCGAACCCAGAACAACGCCTATCTTACTTTGAGGATAAAATTCTCTAAGATTACTTAATAAAGGTGTTGTAAAAAGAACATCACCTATTCCATAGGGATTAATGACTAATATTTTTGAATATTTTTTCAGCGGCACTAATAACATCCTCTGCTTTTATGTTTTTGAGGCATTTATAATCATTTTGGCAATTATGAGCCAGGCAAGGCTGACAATTTTCCGGTCTATGTAAAATAATACTCTTATCATCAAGAGGCCCCCAACGCCTGGGGCTCAAACCGGGCTGATTTCTGCCAAAAATAGCAACCACGGGGCAGGCAACGGCAACAGCTATATGCACAGGGCCTGAATCGTTTGAAATTAGCAACGAAGCTTTCTTGAACAGCGCGGCAAGTTCCTTAAGTTTTAAGTTTTCTAAAATAAAAACCCTTTCACAAGGAAGTTCTTTAGAAATTTCCCGGCATATATTTATGTGTTCTTTCGCGCAAATAAGTATTATTTTTATTTTAAAACTATTTAATAATTGCTTGGCTGTCCTGATAAAATTTTCCTTTAGCCATATTTTTGAGGAACAGCTCGCGGCCGGATGTATTACAATGAACTTATCTTTTTCTTTGACACCTTTTCTTAAAAGAAGATTACTGAGAAATTCAATATCTTCTTTTGATACATTTATAAGCGTTTCCTTAGATTCGCTGTTAATTCCTATAAGTTTAAGTATATCAAAATTGTATTCGCTCTCATGCTTTAAACCTGCGGCTTTTTCGTCTTTTATCTTTTTCCTCAGAAGGAAGCTGAAGTTCTTCTTATAACCAATTCTTTGAGGAATACCGGCCAGATAAGTTATTATGTGAACTCTGTTGGTCGGATGCAGAATAATAGCCAAATCAAATTGCTTATCCTTAAGCTCTTGGGCAAATTTAAAACTAGCATACCAATTTTTATGTTTATGGTATTTATCATAAATAATAACCTCATTTAGGTAAGGATTATCAATAAGAATATCAGCGGCATAAGGCCTAGCCATAAAAGCCAGCCAACTCTGTGGATATGCCTCTCTTATAACTCTTATGACAGGAGTCGATAAAACCACATCCCCAATTCTGTCTGTTCTTACAATTAATATTTTATTATAATTTTCCATATATTTAGGTTCGTTCTTGTTTTTCCTATCCACTATTATTTAGCGGTTAGCGCATAGCGTATAGTAAATTCATAGATAATTTTTTTTGCTCTTAGCCCTAAGCTCTTGGCTCTTCGCTTTTAATTTTTTAAATAATATTTCTATTTCACTTAAAACATCTTGAGGCGTTATTAGATTTAAACACTCATGATTAAAAACGCACTGAGCCTTTTGGCATGGCGCGCATTTAATCCTTTTGTAAATTATTACACTATTCTCACCTTCAGGGCCATATTTTTTATGATCCGTAGGGCCAAAAAGAGCTATCACCGGTTTTTTTACCGCGCTAGCCATGTGCATTATGGCGCTATCATTGCAAAGCAAAAAATTACACCGTTTTAAAATGGCAGCCAATTGAATAAGATTAGTTTTGCCGCTCAGGTCAAGATAATCACCGCCTATTTCCGCGGTTACTTTTTTTGTGAGCTTTATATCACCCTTATCCCCTAAAAAAACTAAGAAAGCTTTATGTTTATTCTGTAACTCCCCACAAACCTTAATAAAACTACTATAGGGCCATTTTTTTATATCGCTGCGAGCACCAACCGAGATAGCAATTATCCTACTTCGATCTTTTACCTCTGATAATATTGTTTTCGCGAAAGCTTCACTTTCTTTATCTATTTTAATTAAAAAATCAGCTCCTTTGATTTCAAAACCTAGAGCTTTAATCCTTTGAAGATGTTTTTCTTTCATGGAAATATTTTTTTTATTTTTGAAGAAAAGAGATGTTCTGCGCGAGGCGCCAATTAAAAATGGAAAAGCGCTATTTTTTAAATCAATAATTAAATCATAGTGTTTTAGGCGTAATTTCTTAATAAATGATATCTTCTGCCTTATCGGAGCATGCTTATCGTAAAGAATAACTTCTCTTAAATCACTGTTATTACCAAACAGCTCAACCGTCCTGGGTGCCGCTAAAACATCAACTTCCGCCATGGGCAGCTGTTGAAGCATAACCCCTAAAACCGGGGTCGTCAGAATGGCGTCTCCAATATTACTTAAGGAAATTAATAGCGCTGAATGAATTTTATCTTTATTTAGCATCGCTGTTTAATATTTTCTTAACCGCTTTGAAAACTTCATCTACAGTTACAGCCTTCATACATTTATTATCCGCGCAGCTCACTTCATAACAAGGCACCGGGCAGCCTACATCCTTTTGGAGAATAATGTGTTCAGCTTGGGGATTATAAGGGCCGGTAATCTGAGGACTGGTGGGCCCAAAAATAGCTACAACCGGTACTCCCAACGCGGCCGCCAAATGCATTGGGCCTGAGTCTGCCGAAATAACAACTCTCGCTCCTTTTAAAAGAGCGCCTAATTCTTTTAAATTTGTTTCACCGGCTAAAATTATTGCCTCATTTTTCATTTTTGAATTAATTCTTTGAGACAAACTGATATCTTTTTTTGCTCCTGAAACAACTATCTTCATCCCCGGGCTTTGACTTATCCTATCAGCTAATTGGGCATAATATTCAGCCGGCCACCTTTTAGGATTCCAATTTCCTCCCGGATTTATCACGATATAATTATCTTCTCGAGTTATCCCGAACTTAGCCAATAAATCGACAACTCTATCAACAGCTTTGGAATTAATAAAAAATTCATATCTTTTGTCTTTACTCTCTATACCTGTCTTATTTATTAAATTGATAAAATATTCAGCTCGATGGAGGCTATTATCAGGTATCTCAAATTTGTCGGTTAGTAAAAATCCTGTTTTCTTTCTATAATAACCAATGCGCCTTTTTATACCGGCCAAATAACAAACGGCAACTCTGGTAAACGACCTATGAAATAAGAAAACCGTATCAAAGTTTTCTTTTTTCAAGGAAACTATAAATTTTACTTTAGAAAAAAGAGATTTATGAGAGCTTTTTTCATCGAAAACTATAACTTCATCTACAGATGGATTATCTTCTAATATTTGAGAGCATCGTCCAACAACCATACAAGCTAAAAAGCTTTCCGGATATTTATCTTTAATGGCTTTAATAGCCGCCGTTGAAAACAAAACATCCCCCAGCCAATTAACCTCAACTATCAAAATCCTTTTAAAATTATTTATTTTTTTTGTCATTTATTAAAAAATATTTTGACTGCTTCCTGATATTCTATTTACCTGGATATTCAAGCACCTGAGTATATACATATTCAACCCTGTCCGCGAAAAAACTGAGCGAAAAGTCATTCTCGCAAATATTCCTGCTCAGAGCGCCCATATCTTTAGCTAATTTGTCATTATCAATTATTTTTAAGATGCCTTCTTTCAAATCCTCCGGGCTTCTCGGAGAAACTAATATGCCATTTTCACCCTCTGAGACCAAGCTATATATACCTCCGACATTGCTGGCCACGATAGGAAGCCCGCTAGCCATGGCTTCTAATATAGCTAAACCTAAGCCCTCTGAAATTGAGGGCATTACAAAAACGTCCATAATCGCCAGAGGCCGGGCAGTATCCAGCACCGATTCGTGAAAAATAACATTTCTGTTTATTTCCAGCGTTGTAATAAGTTTTTTTAATCTCTTTTCTTCCGGGCCATCTCCAATAATTAAAAATTGTATGTCTTGCCTTTTAGCAAGTATTAATTTAGCTGACTTTATCAAATATTCATGCCCTTTAACGGAAGATAAGCGAGCTATGATACCCACTACCGGGCCGCCTGAAAGCTTAAACTCTTTTCTAATATCTTCTTTTTCTTTATCAGTGTAATTTCTATTAAAATTAGCTAAATCAACTCCATTATGAATCAAGACTATCTTATCTCTGGAGACCTTTAAATCATTAACTAAATGAGCTCTAACAGCTTCGCTAATAGCAATTACCTTAATTCCCCAAAATTTAAAGAGTTTCCTTGTGAATTTAGGCTTGAAAAAACCGTGGCATGTACTTATATACGGAATCCTCATAAGTAACGACGCTAAACAACAACTTACTTGTGCTACCCTGGTTTGAGCATGCATTATATCAATCTTTTTTGACTTTATAAATAGAGCAATTTTAATACCGCTTAAAATAACCTTGGGATTGAGTTCTGACTTTGTATTTAGAGCTACTTTTAAATGGCCTATTTTTTCACTCTCGAGCTCTTTAACCATATCGCCTCCCGAAGAAGCAATAAAAACCGTATGGCCCTTTTCTTTAAGCTTTCTAGCCAAAAAAACACTATAAGAGCTTATTCCCCCAAAATTAAGATGGCTGGTAACAATTAATACTTTCATTTTTTCTTTATTAATTCCTCTACGGCTTTAGCTACCTCTTCAACAGTAATAGCCTTGAGACATTTATTAGAACTACATGTCGGCTTATAACACGGGCTGCAAGATACTTTTTTAAACACAACAACGCAATTATCAGCAATTGGCATATGTCTCTTAGGGTCCGTCGGCCCGAAAATCGCGACAAAAGGAACATGCATCGCCGCCGCTATATGCATAGGAGCCGAATCGGATGTCACAAACACCTTGCAGCGGCCGATTAAAGCGGCTAATTCCAAAAGGCCGGTTTTTCCACAAGCAACAATTGGCTTTATTTTTGAAAACTTTTTAAACTTATTAGCCGATTCCAGGTCATCTTCAGTACCGGTAAGTAAAATCCTGGCATTATATCTCTTACATATTATATCACCTAATTTAGCAAATTTATCTAAAGGCCATTTTTTTGTCTGCCATCTATTACTAGCACTTATATTAAATCCGACGAGCAACTGTTTACCGGCAACCCATTCTTTATTTAAAAAAACATTCACATATTCTTCCTCTTGCCTACCGGGTGAAAGTTCAAGTGTTTTATCTAAAATATCCACTCCCAGAAGATGAAGCACCTTTGCTTGGTGGCTTACCGGATCCACTTTATCCTTATTGTCATTTATCCCATCACTTAAAAGAAATCCCAGTTTTTTATTTTTGTATCCATACCTTCCGGGGGTTAAACTCAAAAAACCTAAAAGATGGCTTTTCGCGTTATTTTGTAAATCCACAACAATATCAAACGACTCATCTCGCAAGTGAGATGCTATACGCCAAAATCCTTTGGAAAAAATGGGCGTCCCTTTAATGTTATAGGCTAATATATTATCTATATAAGGAGAGTTTTTTAAAATATCTTGAAACTGGGAATCAACTAACAACGATATTTTTGAATTAGGATACTTATTTTTTAAACTCCTCAAGGAAGGTACTGCCAGAATTATATCTCCCAGAGAGCTGTACTTTACAACTAGAATTCTGATTGACTTTAAGATCTGTTCATAAACTTCAATGGTTTTTCCGGTCATTTGTTCTAAGCTGTAAACCTTTTCGATTTTTTGCCGCGCCTTTCGAACTATATCAATAGCCAACTGCTTGTTCTGATTTAATTCAAGCATTGCCTTAGAAAGCGCTTCAACATCCTTGGCTGGAACCAAAAACCCGGTCTCTCTATCATCTATAACCTCTGAAATTCCACCAATATTTGAAGCGATAACCGGCACGCCGACTGCCTGAGCTTCAATGATCACCCTGCCAAAAGCTTCCGGAACTATACTGGGTAAAACTACAACGTCTATATTAGCCAGCAAATCCGGAATATCATCCCGCCGGCCCAAAAATTCAACATAATCAGCAATGCCCAATTGCCTTATTAAAAGTTGTAATTCCGATTTATAGCCCTGTTTTCCGGGAGAAGGGTCGCCAACAATAAAAACTTTAACCTTGGGAATTGATCTAATTATTCTGGAAACCGCCTTTAAAAAATAAATATGGCCCTTAATAGGTGTCAGGCGGCCAATAAGCGCGATAGTAAAATGACTCCGCGCCTTTAAATAGCTGGGATTAAAACGAAAAATATCTAAATCAACACCTCTAGGTATGTACTTGATTTTTTCATCGGGCACGTTGAAACCGTCTATCATATGCCTACCGATTACGTGACTCACAACAATCACTTTTCTGCCCCAACCCATCACCCGGCTGAAAAAATGATTGCTGTAATATCCATGGCAAGTAGTTACAAATTTGCATCTTGTTTTATAACAGGCAATGTACGCGATCCAGGCCGGCACCCGGCTTCTAGCGTGAACTATATCAATTTTTTCCAACTTTATTATCTCTGCCAGGCGCTTGGACATTTTGATAATATTGATTGGGGATTTTCTATCTACCGCCAGAGTATAGTGCCTAACACCTGAAGAGATTAGCTCATCAACTAATTTACCGCCGGCTGAAACAACTACCGCTTTATGTTTAGCTAAAATTAGTTTTTTTGCTAAATCGACTGTTCCCGTTTCAACCCCGCCGGTATTTAAATTAGGTACTATTTGCAGTATGTTCATAAGATTTTTGATAAAGCTTCTTTAACCTGAAACTCCTCGTTTAAAACTTTTATTTTTTCTTTTTGCTGAAATTTGCTTTGTATAACACTTTTTAGTTGATCTACCGTAGCCGTACTCACAAATCCCTTATTTACAAAGTTTTTAATTAACTTCTTATGCTTAGTGAAACCCTTAAGATTATTTAAAGTATCAGGTAAAATTACAACTACATGACTATCTGAACTTGCGGCCTCACTTATCATAGAAACGCTGTCAAAGGTTACCAAAACAAGGTTACTGGCAGCCAACATAGAAACTACCGAGCCCGGCGGATTTTCTTCGCTTGCTGCAATTAAACATTTACACTTACTATAACTACCCAGCTCCTTCTTTAAAAAAAGCTCATTAGACTTTGAAGTTCTGCGTGAAGTAGTAATTAAAAAATTAAGGCCGCCGGCATCGCAGATTTTCTTCAGTGTCGAAATGAGGCGTTCCAAAAAAGAATCCTGATATTTAAAAAACCGGGTATCACCACCAAAGAACAAAGACAATGTTTTTTTATTCTCATCAAGTTTATTGCTTATCCCGCCTTTATCTTTTACTTTAAGTTTGCGGTTTATAATATTTGGTGCCGCTTGTGTAATAACCACATTATCCGCGCTTTTAGTTCCATCATGAGCCGGAATTACAGCTAAATCAAAATTACTGATAGGTAATGCCGGTTTCATAATGATAATATTCTTAGATAAATTTATATACTTTATAATTACATTAAGCGCGCTAAGGCTGTTACCGCAAGAAATTAAATAATCAACGGGTAATGCGCTAATTTCACAAAAACTCTCTCTAGTAAGACAACAACCAAGTAGTTTCTCGGGAAATAACCTGTAAAGCCCGATCCGTAAAGCGATATTTAAAAAAACCGGGCAGCATTTATGGCGATAACTCGGTTTTAATATTTTAATTTCTTCTTTTTGCTGATACGGCAAGGAACTCCTTAATCCTCTTTTATTAAGTTCTTCCTTTAACCAGGAAGCAACGGCCATACTCTGATTTAAATGACCGGCTTTATTATCACTAAGAATAACAATATTGCGTTCTTCGCTTGAGCCCCACCGCTTTTTAAGCCAAAGCCATTGCTCGGGATAGTCTTTAATTAAATCACTAAGCTTATCACAGTAGCACTGAAGGCCTTTTTGTATATCATCTTCAGTTTTAATGTAAAGCGGCTGTTGCATGGTAAACTTATGATATGGGCCTCTCACGCGCCCTAAAAAGCTAAAAATAATAGGGCACTTTGTTCTATAAGCTATCGACGTAGGCCCCGAAGGAGCCAAAACCGTCCTGCCGAAAAAATTAACCGCCAGGCCGCCTTTTTTTACATCTTCATCCGCCAGCATACCCAAATTTTCTTTATTGCGCAGCGATCTTAAAGCAACTTTTAAATTAGCGCCTTTGGTTACAACCACACAGCCATGAAAACTTCTGTACTTATTTAATATCTTATCTATTAGTGTTGTTTTTTGTTGGCGGGCGAGAACTTTAGTGCGGTATCCCGCGAGGCTGGCCACCTGAGAAGAAAGTTCCCAATTACCAAAATGAGCCGTAAGAAAAATTATACCTTTATTTTTTTCTTTTTCCTGCTTGGCATATCTAAGCCCTTCTATATCCATATATTTATTAAGATACTCTTTATCTAATTTCCCAAAACGTGCTATTTCCGCGAAAGATAGGCCTAAATGTTGATACATAGACCAAATAATCTTTTTTAATTCTTTAATATCTTTTTTATTATAAAAAGCGTTTTTAAGATTCTTATAGGAAATTCTTTTCTGTTTATTAGATAAACACCAAGCCAAAAAACCTAAAACTCTCCCTAAAACTAAAGATATTTTCAAAGGAAGAATACATAAGGTTGATAGTGAACATTTAATAATTAAGTAACTTAGATAATTTTTCATTTATTATTTCTTTTTTATCTATAAGCTCTATAGCAATTTTGAGCAAATAAAACTTATGCTTACCGGATAGTTTATAAATCATATTAGTATCCAATCTCATCCAATCTTTTTCCGTTGTTATTATGATTTTAGCCTCAGAAGCGGCGGCGGCATTGACAATAGTATTAATATTATTATTTGTATATTGATGGTGATCAAGGAAATCTATATAACCCGCTATATTTACATTTAGCTTTTTAAGTGTTCTCTTAAAAGACTCAGCGGAACCAATAGCGCAAAACGTAAATACTTTTTCATTTTGCAGTAATTCCAGATTTATATTTTTCTTAGCAATGGGTTCATATAAGCCGGAAGCCTTATGATAACATTCAAGCATCAATGCTTTATGATTAATTTTTTTTATAACTTTCTTAATTGAACTTAAATTCTCGGGACACTCATCAACTTTCGTTAAAACAAAAACATCAGCCCTCTTGAGACTACTCAAGGGCTCTCTCAGTAGTCCGGCCGGCAGCAATCTGCCATTGGAAAAGGGGTTAGATGAATCTATAAGTACAATTTCGATATCTTTTTTAATACGCCATTGCTGAAAACCATCATCTAAAATAATAATGTCGGGATTATAGAAATTTTGAGCCTTTTTTATTAACTGTATTCTATTTTTCCCGGAAAGGATTTTTACTTGAGGTAAATTATATTGTAAAAGGTCAAGTTCATCATCATTATATCCACGGGAAATAATGGTGACTTTCTTTTGCGCGAGAAAAGTATTTACCATAAACAGCTCAAAAGGCGTTTTTCCCGTACCGCCGGCCGTAATATTTCCTATGCTGATTATCTTCTTATCAAAAGCAACTCTGGGAATTAAACCACCGGTATAAAAAAATACCAGCATTTTAATGAAAATAAAATATACATAAGATAATAACAGCAAAAATAACCTAATGACAAAGGCAATACTTCCTCTTTTTTTATCTATAACTACCTGGTAGAGATATTTTTTTAGTTTCATTACAAAATCCCGCAATTGACAAAAACGCCGGTCATTTGCCGGCTTTTATCTGGTAATTTCATCTATTATTTACTCATTTAATTATAGCTTAAGATCTATATTTAAGCAATAGGCTTTTATAACTGAAAGCTCTTAGCTCTTAGCTATTAGCCATAAGCTATGTGCTATACGCTATTTGTCTTGTGTCTTGTTTTCCTTATCTTCTACTGTTTTTGTAAAATTCTTCTCAAAACCGGCATTTTTGGGAAAATAATATCTATTTTTACATGGCAGATACTCCTGCCCCGCCGCCCCTTGAGGCTCGCTATGAGGATACACATAACCTTCTCCTCTTTTTAGCTCTTTAGCTCCTTTATATCCGGTCCCTTTTAGGTGGTTTGGTATTTCTAAAAGCTTATTATTAGATACATCTTCAATGGCCTTATTTATAGCCAGATAACTAGCATTGCTCTTTGGCGCGCAAGCCACATATATAGCTGCTTGCGATAAAATAATCCGCGCCTCCGGAAGTCCTATATTCATAGCTGCCTGCATAGCCGCCTGGGCTAAAATTAAAGCTTGCGGATCGGCATTACCTACGTCTTCAGCGGCGCAAATAACTATTCTGCGGGCAATAAATCTTACATCTTCTCCGGCATAAATCATCTTTGCCAACCAGTAAACAGTCGCATCAGGATCAGAACCGCGCATACTCTTAATGAACGCGGAAATTGTATCATAATGAGAATCACCTTTTTTATCATAAAGTATAATCTTTTTCCCTATACAATCTTCAACTATCCGCTGAGTAAAATTTATCAAGCCTGTTTTATCGGCTGGAGTTGTCAGCGCGCCTATTTCAAGTATATTCAGTGCTCTTCTGGCATCGCCATCGGACGCCTTTACAATAGCTCTCTTCGCCTCGGAATCCAGTTTTACTTTTAAGTTTCCCAGGCCTTTCTCTTTATCTTTTAAGGCTCTTTCTATTATTAACTCTATATCATTTTCCTCTAAAGGTTTTAATTCATATATTTCCGATCTGGATAAAACAGCCGGTATGATACTAAAAAAAGGATTATATGTAGTAGCTCCGATGAGAATTATGTTACCCTCTTCAATATCGGGTAATAAAACATCTTGCTGGGCTTTATTAAAGCGGTGAATTTCATCAATAAATACAATAGTACGCTGATTATCATGTCTCCTCCTTTTTCCGGCAACCAAAATAACATCTTTTAACTCTTTTACGGAAGAGATAGCCGCGTTTAAACGGTGAAAATGAGTTTTGGTTTCATAATTAATGATATATGCCAGGGCCGTCTTACCAACCCCGGGAGGGCCATAAAAAATAAGTGACGATAGCCTATCCGCCTTTATGGCTCTTAAAAGCGGTTTACCTTCACCTAAAATATGCTTTTGATTAACAAAATCTTTCAGACAGGTGGGCTTCATTCTGTTGGCCAGAGGCGTGTGTTCATCGGGGGATTGATTATTATCTTTTGTGCTTTGATTAAAAAGGTCCATAATATAAAAATTCCCCGCCATAGCCGTGTGAGAGTGGTAGTTTTGAACCCAGTCTACTAAGTGGGTACCTCTCATTTTGCCATCAGGCATCATGAAGTTAGGTTCCCCTTAAAATGGTGTTAGCTCAAACCTATGCGCCCTTCACGCGCAAAGCAGGGAATTTTTTTCTCTACTTAAATAATATCACATCGACTGTCCAAAATCAAGACAGGCGCCCCTATCTAATTTGAGCCTTAAGATTTTCAACTAAAACTTTCTGAATCCGGGTTTGAATTTCGTCAACTTCCTCATCAATTAGAGTTCTATCATCCGCTTGATACTTAATAGAAAAAGCTAAACTCAAATAACCGGGAGGAATCTGCTTGCCTTCATAAACATCAAACAAGGTAACCTCTTTTATGAGATGCTTACCGGTCACCCTAATTTTATCGATAATTTCTCTTGTCGATAAATCGCTTTTAACAATAATAGCTAAATCTCTAGTCACAGCTGGAAACTTTGCGATGGGTTTGAATTTCTTCTTCAAACACATATCGCCTAATATATCCTCTATGTATACTTCAGCCGCGTAAATATCTTTATCAACATCATAGACAGAGATAACTTCCGCGGCAAGCTTTCCAAATCTGGCAATAGTTTTATTTTTATAATTAACCTTAGCCCCAGCTCCCTTAGAAAAATATGGCTCTTCGCATTCTAAAAATTGAACATCCTTGATGCCTAAATGATCGAGGAAATCTTCAAGAATACCTTTTAAATCATAAAAATCAACCTCTTTAGGCTTATGTTTCCAGTCATTAATATATTTTCTACCGCAAAGGCCAAAGGCTACATTTAACTTTTCGGTAAATTTATGATTTTGATTTATGAAAATATCGCCTAATTCAAAAACTCCAATATCATCAATTTGCCTATTAATGTTCCAACTCAGCGCTTGCATTAAACCGCTTAATAATGTCGGCCTCATTATCTCTTGCTGACTACTTAAAGCTTTCTGGAGCTTAACAACTTCATCAGATTTAAAACCAAAAACCGCTGACTCCTTATCGCTAATCATGCTATAAGTAATTATTTCATTTAAACCGCAAGCACATAGCGACTGATGAATTTTTCTCTTAAACGCGAACCTTATTGTTTCATCAACTACACCTGAAAGCGACTTATAATTATCAATTTGCCCGCTGCTAACCTTAGTAATCGTTGAAGGCATTTTATCATAACCGTATATACGCGCGATTTCTTCTATTAAATCTATTTCGCGCTTAACATCTCTCCTAAAAAAAGGTGTGGTAACCTCTAATGAATCTTGAACTTCATTTTCAATGATAAAGCCAAGTGAAACCAGAATTTTCTTAACATCATCCTGCGAAATATTAATTCCCAAAATTCTTTTGATCTCTGAAAACCTTAAGGTACATGTAACCTTTTTTACCTGAAGATTAGATACATCTAAATTATCAATGATTTTACCACCCGCTTTTTTTTGAATAAAAGACGCGGCCGCCAGCGCTATTTCACCTACAGAGGTAACGGGAACCCCTCTTTCAAACCTGTATGATGAATCGGTTGAAATTCCCAATTTACGCGCTGCTTTTCTTATGAGTATGGTATCAAAACCAGCGCACTCTAAAAGCACGTTTTTAGTTTCTAAGCCAATCTCCGCGCCAACGCCTCCTATTACTCCCGCAATCGCGATAGGTTTCTTCGCGTCAGCAATTACTAATATAGTTTCATCCAACTCATACTCTTTACCGTCTAAAGCCAGAAGCTTCTCGCCTTTATTGGCATAACGAACAATAATTTTACGGCCTTCAATCTTATCATAATCAAAGGCATGCATAGGCTGTCCCCACCCTAAAAGAAAGTAATTGGTTATATCAACTACACTGTTAACCGGCCTTAAACCTAAAGCCGATAGGCGTCTGGTAATTTTTTCATCGGACACCTTGACCTGAATATTTTTAATAAGAGTCGCGTTATATCTGGGGCAGGCTTTTTTCTGCTTTACCTCAATATCAATATTACCACCGATAGATTGGGTATCGACGGTCGAACTTAAAGGATCATAAAATTTACTCCGCGTTAAACAAGCCGCTTCCCTGGCAATTCCTTTAGCGCATAATAAATCCGGCCTGTTAGGCGTAATTTCCGCGTTATAAATGAAATCGTCTTTTCTTTTTTCAAGAGAGCTCACCTCTATACCGGCCATAGTAAGCTTTTCGGCCAGCCGCTGGGGGCTATCCTTAAGATTAGTAAAATCTTTTAACCAATTATAACTTATTAACATAATGAATTCCTTAATGAAACCATCCCGAAGCTTCGGGATAAATTCAGACAAGCAATTTACGTTTATTACATTCCATAAATTGCGTCTTCATTTAAAATTGTTTTAAAAATCTATAGTCATTTTCAAAAAATAATCTAATATCATTTATGCCGTACTTCAACATAGCTATTCTCTCTACGCCCACACCAAAAGCAAAACCGCTAAATTCATCATAGTCATAATTTACCGCTTTAAAAACCTCGGGATCAACCATGCCGGCACCGCCTACTTCAAGCCATCCGGTATCAGAACAAACACGGCAACCTTTCTGATTGCACACAAAACAAGAAACGTCTAAATCGGCGCTAGGCTCCGTAAAAGGAAAGAAATGAGGCCGAAACCTTACCTTAACTTCCTTACCAAACATCTTTCTGAGAAAAACGGAAAGAGTGCCTTTTAAATCAGAAAAAGTTATATTCTTATCGACCAATAAACCTTCCACCTGATGAAACATGAACGAATGGGTGGCATCTACGGCATCGGGCCTGTATACTTTTCCGGGCACAATAATCGCGATAGGAGGTTTTTCCTTTTCCATCACTCTTACTTGAACCGGAGAAGTATGTGAACGTAAAAGAAGATCATCTTTTAGGTAAAATGTATCAAAAGCGTCTCTTGCCGGATGATCAAGGGGAATATTCAAGGCTTCAAAATTATAACGCTCTTTTTCCGCTTCGGGCCCTTCAACCACATTAAAACCCAAAGAAGTAAAAATGTCACATATTTCATAAATCGTCTTCGTAATCGGGTGTATATGGCCGCGTGCATTTTTAATCCCCGGAATCGTGATGTCAATTTTTGGCCATAAATTAGCTTCATTAAGCGCGGTTATCTTAACTTCAATCTCTTGACTAATCTTCCGCTTAAAAATATTAGCTACTTTACCAACTTCGGCTTTTTGTTCTACCGTTAAATCTTTGAGGCCTTTTAAAATTTGACTGAGTTTACTTTTTCTACCCAGATATTTTATCCTAACTTTTTCTATATCCTCGAGAAGTTGAGCCTTATTAAGCTCGGAAAAAGCCGTTTTCTGTAATTCTTTTATCTCTTTAAGCATAAAATTATCTTAGTTTCTTTTCTATTTTTTTCTTTTCTTTATCCAGTTGCTTCATTTTCTTGATGCCGGTTTTGATCTTACCGATTTTCTTTTCTGTCTTTACAATCTCATCAAGGGCATCCAAATCCTCAATACCTTTAGGAATATAGCTTTTATCGCCCATAGCCTCTAAGAGGTGCTCTGTTTCTCTATATCTCACCCTTAATATCCTTAAGATATTATTTAACCTTCTATCTTTGCTAATTTCAGCGATGATTTCACCTAACTCCGCCTGCTGCCTCTTAATCTTTGCCATTATAATGGCTTTATTCATAACTTTACCTCCTTAAAAAAACAAAACTATCTTTATTTAACTGATTCTTTAACCAGTTTTACCAGTTTTGAAAAAGCATAATCATCAGTCGCGGCAACTTCCGCCAACATTTTCCTATTTAGGACAATTTTAGTTTTAGTTAGCCCGTTAATAAATTTTGAGTACCCTATGGAATGCAGTTTGCATGCTGCCGTAATTCTGGTTATCCAGAGAGCTCTGTACTCTCTTTTCTTCACCTTGCGATCCCGATAGGCGTAGGCAAGAGCCCTATTGAGCGTTTCTTTAGCGGTGGCAATAAGTTTGCTACGTCCGCCTCGAGCACCTTTTACCGCTTTAAGCACCCTCTTTTTTCTTTTCTTTGACGCGGGCGCGTGTTTAACTTTTGGCATAATATAATTCCTCCTTAAGAATTTTTATTAACTATAGGGCAATAATTGCTTTAATCTTTTTTCGTCAACCTTGTCGACCATTCCGGACTGCCTCAGACTTCTTTTTCTTTTTCTTGTCTTTTTACTTAATATGTGGCTGCTGCCGGCTTTATTACGTTTAATCTTACCGCTTTTGGTTACTTTGAAACGCTTAGCCGTCCCTTTATTTGTTTTAAGTTTTGGCATTTAGTTATCCTTCCTTTACTAAATAGACTGCTTTGTTTTCGGGTCAATAAACATTATAATAGTCTTACCCATCTGCTTGGGTTCTTTAGCCAATTCTCCATATTGACTGGTATCACTAATAAATCTATCTAAAAGTTGCTTGCCAATTTCAGGATGAGTCACTTCTCTGCCGCGATAACGTAAACTTACTTTGACTCTTTCGTCCTTTTCTAAAAAATTAATCGCTTTGGCCAGTTTAACTTGATAATCATGTTCTTCAATTTTCGGCTTGAACTTAATTTCTTTTACTTCAATGATTTTTTGTTTTTTCTTTGCTTCTTTTGCCCTTTTGGACTGTTCATATTTATACTTAGAATAATCCATTATTCGGCACACCGGCGGGTCGGCCGAAGGAGCAACCTCAACTAAATCAAGTTCTACATCCTCCGCCTTTTTAAGAGCGTCTTCAATAGAAAGGATACCAATCTGCTCCGCCTCTTTACCCACAACTCTTACTTTTTTAGCTCTTATGAACTGATTTATTCTTGCATCACTAGAAATAGACCTCTCACCTCCTGTTCAGTAAATCCTCGGTCAATACTTTTACAAATTCAACTAAATCAATGTTACCTAAATCACCTTTTTTCAGCGATCTGACTGAAAGGGTGTTGTTCTGCATTTCGCGATCACCCAAAATTACCATATAGGGAATCTTCTCCTGTTGGGCTTTTCTTATTTTATTACCTAAAGTCACATTATTTAAGTCAACTTCAACTCTATAACCGGTAACTAATTTATCACTAACTTCTAAAGCAAATTCATGAGATCTTGAGGTAACCGGAAGTATCTTCACTTGCACCGGCGCCAACCATAAGGGCATGGCAAAATCATAATGCTCCAACAATACACCTATAAAGCGCTCAATGCTGCCTAAGATTACTCTATGCAGCATAACAGGGCGCCGCTTCTTGCCTTGATTATCAATGTATGATAAGTCAAACCGTTCGGGCAGAGCAAAATCACATTGAATAGTCGCGCACTGCCAGGGCCTCCCCAGGGCGTCTTTAATTTTTATATCTATCTTAGGCCCGTAAAAAGCCCCGTCTTTTTCGTTAATCTCAAATTTTTCGCCCTCGGCCTCTAAAGATTGAATTAATATTTTTTCAGCACTATCCCAATCTTTTTCTGAACCGATATACTTTTCAGGCCGGGTACTAACCTCATACTCATAATCAGTAAACCCAAAATTAGCCATAACGACTTTAACAAATTTAATTACCCCCACTATCTCTTCCTGAAGCTGGCTTCGCGTGCAGAATATATGCGCGTCATCCTGCGTAAAACCTCTCAATCTAAGTAGTCCGTGTAAAACCCCTGACTTCTCATGCCTATAGACAGTTCCCAGTTCAAAAAATCTAATAGGTAAATCATTATAACTTCTTATTTTTGACGCGTAAACTAAAATATGCGCCGGACAATTCATAGGCTTAACCACATACTCTTGCCCTTCCACATCAAAGAAATACATATTTTCTCTATAAAAATCAGCATGCCCGGAAGTTTTCCAAATATCCGACTTCATTATATGAGGCCCCAAAACCATCTGATAGCCTCGCTTGAGATGTTCATTCTTTAAATAATCTACAATCAGGCTTCTTAACAAAGCTCCCTTAGGATGATAAACCACTAAACCCGGGCCAACTTCCTGGTGCATACTAAAATAACCTAAAGAAAATCCCTTTCTATGGTCTCTCTTTTTTGCTTCTTCAAGCCTCTGTAAATAATCATCTAAATCTTTTTTAGTCTCAAAAGCTGTGCCGTATACCCTGGTGAGCTGCGGATTCTTTTCACTGCCTCTCCAATAAGCCCCGGCCACATTCAAAAGTTTAAAATGCTTTATTTCACCGGTAGAACTAAGATGAGGCCCCTTACAAAGATCAATAAAATCACCATCTTTATATATTGAGATACTATTGTCTTCAAGCTCATCAATTAGCTCTAATTTATAAGGCTCTTTCAGCTCTTTAAAAAGTTTTTTTGCTTCATCCTTAGAAATTGCCTCTTTTTCAAACTTATAATTCCGCTTTACTATCTCCCGCATTTTCTTTTCAATGCGAGGCAAATCGTCTTCTTTTATAGGCTGATCAAGGTCAAAATCATAATAAAAACCATTCTCGATAGATGGGCCAATTCCCAGCTTAGCATTTTTAAAAATACTTTTTACAGCCTGAGCCATAACATGTGAAGCACTATGCCTAAGTGTATCTAAGTTCATGGCCTGTTTCCTCGATAAGGATTAAGAATTAAGACGTTCATTTCATTCACTCTAAGAATTAAGTTATTCTCTCTTTTCGCTCTTATTTTTTTGTTCTTTTGTTTTCAATCTATAGTCTGTTGTTTTTGCTCTTAGCTCTTCGCTTGTGACTTGTGACTTTTTACTTGTGACTTATTTTTTGCCATTTGCCAATCTGGTGGGCGGTACTGGACTTGAACCAGTGACTTCCACGATGTCAACGTGGCACTCTAACCAACTGAGCTAACCGCCCATTATTAGCAAATAACTTATAGCAAATTGCAAATAGTCAATGCCATCTGTTAGCTGATAGCTCTATATTTTTTGCTCTATGCTTTGCTTTTCGTTTCTTGTTCCAAACTTAATCCTTAGAGCTCACTAACAACTTGTCAATATTGAGCGTCTTAATCCTTAATCCTGCGTTTTAGCTCTACGCCCTAAATTCTTACTTGTATCTTGTTTCTTATTTGTTTTTTGCCCTAAGCTCTTAGCTATTCGCCCTATGCCATTTGCCAATCTGGTGGGCGAGGTGGGAGTCGAACCCACACGGATTATTCATCCATGGGATTTTAAGTCCCACGTGTCTGCCATTCCACCACTCGCCCGCCTTCGCTTCCAGCTATGGCGGATAAACCCGCCTTTTTGGTTATCGTATAGTAAAATTCTTTTTGCTTTTATTTTTTTGTTCTTTTGCTTTTGCTTTTACTTGTGACTTATTTCTTGTGTCTTGCTTTTCTATCTGCTCTTAGCTATTTGCTCTATGCTTTTACTGGAGGCGGCAATCGGATTCGAACCGATGAATAACGATTTTGCAGACCGTCCCCTTAAACCACTTGGGTATGCCGCCAGCATGACTATATAGACTTTAAATATAAACTTGATATCAATTTATCACTTACAAGCCAAAAGTCAAGTGAAAAAGGGCCAAAAAACAGGATTAAGCCCGTCAAAGGCTGATGCGGGCGAAGCGGAATTGAATTTGGCCATTGGTAATTGTTTGCATCTTGTTTTTTTGCTTGTGCCTTATGACTTGTTTCTTGTGACTTGCCTGTGCCCTGCAAGGGTATGACTTATGTCTTGTGTGCTGATATCAAGAAAAGAGCACTTAAAAATACTCTTTAAGCGCTCTTTCAATTAACTATTTAATGTTAATGCCTATAAAAACTTACATTCACATTAAATACTTGTATTAACAGAACCATCCGCTCTAAGTGTATAACCGGTTGCATTAGTACCACTAATAATGCTATCATCAGTAACTAATACAGTGCTTGCACTTAAGCTATAGAGATTACTGGTTGCTTCATTGAAAGTGAAAGGGTCACCATCAATATTTTTGTTAATGTCTGCTATACCCTCAATATAAGTAGGATCTAGAGCAGCTAAGTTAGCAGGTAAAGCCCCATTGCTATTCTTAGCATGGGCATATAAAGCAATGCCTACCTGACGCAGGTTACTGGCCACTTGAGTCTTCAAGGCTTCCTGACGAGCGGTAAACACACCCGGAAGTAACAGGCTTAACAAGATACCTATAATAACCATAACTATCATTAATTCTACGAGTGTAAAACCTTTTTTGTTTTTCATCTTCTCCACCTCCTTCCTTTTACGGAATTTTCCATTTATGTTCTTCAACGTGAGTATCCATAAAAACCAACATATTACAATGACGGCAGTAAACTATAGCTGCACCTGCACCAACATTACTAACCTTTTTGCCCTTAATTAGAAACTCATAATCATCAATAGAGCCTCTATATGGGCATTTAAAAGCGTCTAAATCGCTTATATACCCCTTTTCAACCAACTCCCTAAAATCTTCGGGAAAATATTCATGGCTCACCGCCCAGGCATTTAAAACCTGTGAAATTTGCCTGAGATTATTAGCGCATCGCGTTTTTATCGCTTGCTTATTAATCCCGAAAACACCGGGTAACATAAGCCCCAAAAGAATAAATATAACAGAGAGCGACATTAGTAGTTCAACTAAAGTATAACTTTTATCTATCGGGCGCTCCAACAACACCCTTCTTTTATCCAATTTTATCAGCCTTTTCTCACTTGTACAAATTATACCATACCTTAAAGGATTTGTCAATTAAGTACTGTGATAAATAACTTTTTGATTTATCTTTTAAGATGTTGCTATTAAAAGAGTTATCTATAATATAGTATGTATTATCTGTTTCACCGAAGCAAGCTGATTTACTCCCTTTCTTATTAGCTACTATTATATCCAACCCCTTGCTTTTGAGTTTCTTTTTGGCATTTTCATACAGATTATGGGTTTCCAAAGCAAAGCCGATGAAAATTTTACCTTTTTTATATGGTTTAAGACTTTTTAATATATCCGGATTTTTTACAAGCTGAAGGGTTGTTTTTTGAGTATCTTTCTTAATTTTCTTTAGTTGAGCTTTTTTTGGACGAAAATCAGAAACAGCCGCGGTCATTATAAGACAATCAGCCCATTTTATATTATCTTTTAAAGCCTTGAGCATATCTTTGGCGGTAATTACATCAATACTCTTAATACCCGCGGGTTTCTTAAAGGCTGTCGGGCCGCTCACCAAAACAACCCTGTGCCCCCTCTTTTTTGCCGCCAGAACCATTTCATAACCCAAATAACCGGTAGAATAGTTGGAAATATACCTTATAGGATCTATAGGTTCTCTGGTAGGCCCAGCGGAAATCAAAAATTTAAGGCTTTTTTTAGCTGTCATATTAAAGCTGCTTAAGACTTTTAAAAATTTGGTTAACTTCCTGCAGATGCCCCATGGCTAATTTTTGATTCAGAAGTTTGCCTCTTATGGGGCCTGAAAATTTATAACCTCTTTTTTTGAGCGCGGTTATATTTTCAGAGACAATCTTCTTTTTGTACATATCTTCATGCATAGCGGGACAAATAAACACTTTTGCCTTAGTTGATAAAACGCTTAGGGAAACAATATCATCACACAAACCCGCTCGCAATTTAGCTATCATATGAGCCGTTGCCGGAACTATAACCATTTTATCGGCCCAATTAGCTAATTTGATATGATTAGGATCATAATTATCGTTAGCTGAAAAAATATCCGTGTAAACCCTGTTTTGAGAAAGGAAACTAAATAACTCCGGCTGAATAAGCATGGTTGCTTCCCGGGTCATCAGGCAAATTACATTAAAATTATTTTTCTTTAAAAGGCGGACTAATTCACATGTTTTGTAAATAGCTATACCGCCGCAAATACCGACAATTATATTATTTTTCTTATTCACAATAAATATACCTCTGGAAAAACTATTTCTTATAAATTATTTTACCGGCTAAAATTTCTTCTAAGGCAATAGTAGCGTACTTTGCCTGATGATTATCATCCTCAATTAAAGGCGGAGCTCCTTCATTTAACTGCAAGGCTCTCCTCGAGGCAAGATTAACTAATTTAAAAAGGCTGTTGGTTTTTTTTATGAGCTCTTCAACCGGAACATCTACCATCTTTACTCCTTCTCTAAACGTTTTTTAATTACATTTTTTAGTTCACCAAACGCGGTAGCTAAATCATCATTTATAATTGTATAATCATACATACCTAATTTTGCAATTTCATTATTAGCTACTTCTAATCTTTTATTAATCTCTTCATCAGAGTCCGTTAACCTTCTCTTAAGCCGCCCTTTTAAAATATTGAGGCTGGAGGTGTTGATAAAAATTAAAATAGCCTCCGGAAATATCTTTTTTACCTGCTCGGCCCCCCGCACATCAATACTTAAAACTACATTTTTGCCTTTTTTTATGGCATTGATAACTTTGGACTTTGGTGTCCCGTAAAAATTACCAAAAACTTCAGCCCATTCAAGAAATTTACCCTCGTCTCTTTGCTTTACAAATTCATCCTTGGTAAGAAAAATATAATCTTTATGATTTTCTTCCGCCGCTCTTGGCGCGCGTGTCGTAGTCGAAACCGACTTAATCAGGCCTAACTCGGAACTCAAAAGCATCTTCTCAAGAGTTGTCTTACCCGCTCCCGAAGGAGCCGATATAATAAAAAGTTTACCGTCTCTCATCATAGATATATTTGGTCATTATTTCTCAGCTCTTCGCTTTTTGTTTTTGTTTTTTTGCTCTTAGCTCTTGTTTCCTGCTTTTAACTTAATCCTTAATCCTTAATTCTTAATCCTTTTTGCTCATTCTACATTCTGAACTTGTTCTCTAATCTTTTCAATTTCAGCTTTAATTTCAATAACACTGCTTGAAATACAATAATCCTGCGTCTTAGCCGCGACTGTATTAGCCTCTCTGACTAATTCCTGGGCAATGAAGTCTAATTTCTTTCCCACCTCACTATCCTCGGTCATTGACTTTTTTAAAGTTTTAACATGCGCGTTAATTCGAGTAATCTCCTCGCTAATATCATAACTCTGAGCTAACGCGTAAAATTCACTATTATTGTTCTTTGCCTTTGTGCCTGTTGTTCCGGCAGCCGCAACTTTCTTCAGATAACGGTCGCGCTGATCCTTTATAACCAGAGGTAGGCGTTTTTTAATCTTTATAAGAAGATTCGCGATATTCTTAGCGCGTGTATTGAGATCTTTAAAAATAAATTTGCCCTCAGTTTTTCGACTTTTAAGCAAATCTTTAGTACATTCATCAAAAGCCCTTTTGGCCTTATTCCATTTTTTAAAATCCGGATGGCTCTTCTTTTCAATAGTAATAATGTCGGGGCATTTTAATATTTCAGCGAGGGTGAGATTATCCTTGAGTTTAAATTCTCTTTTTATGTCTTTTAGCGTGTTATAATATGACTTAATGAGTTTTTTGTTTATTTTAAGCTTATAATTAGACTCATCCTTATTTTCAATATTAACTACAATGCTCACCCTGCCTCTATTTATTTTCTGCTTGACGAGTTCCTTAATCTTTTTTTCAAAGTGGCTGATCTCTTCGGGTAAGCGGACAATGACTTCAAGATAACGATAATTTAAAGATTTGGCCTCTATGGTCATTAAACCGAAAGCGAAAGAACTTTTGCCTAATCCGTATCCGGTCATACTTTTTAACATTATATTTCCTTTATTCTTGTATTATACTTCTTATATATCAAGACGTTCGCGTTCGCTCACTCTAAGAATTAAGACGCTCATTTTATTCGCTTTAAGAATTAAGTTGCTTTTACTTAATTCTGTGTCCAAATCCTGCTTCTAACTTAATCCTTAATCCTTAATCCTGTTCTTGTCTTGGTTTCATTATACAAGGTAAGATAAGTCTGTCAAGTGATTAGATTTATGAATAATCGGGTAGTTTATTTATTTAAAATTCCTGCTGCCCGGTTTAGAAAGCTCAAGGCCTTTTTTACAGAAGGGGCATTTTGAAGGCTGGTAATTTTTTACGTTCATCTTAAGCAAGCTCTTGGGTTTCATTTTATTGAATCTGGCCTTATCCCGGCTTCTATCCACTAAACAAGCGACACCTATAAGCTTGGCCTTGGCTTTACTAACCAACTTGACCAATTCCCGGACTGAGCCTCCGGTAGTAATAATATCTTCAACAATAAGTACCCTGCTTTTTTGAGGTAAAGTAAAACCTCTTCTTAAGCAAAGCTTATTCTTTTGCCTTTCGGCAAATAAAAATTTACATTTTAAAATAGAAGCTACTTGATATCCCAGAACTATAGCTCCCACCGCCGGTGACAAAACAACATCTATCTCGCGCTTCTTAACTTTTACAGCCAGCTCTTTGGCAAGTTTTTTTGTTATATCAGGATACTGAAGTACAAGGTTTTTTTGAAAGTAAACGCCGGAATGTAAACCCGAAGTTAATAAAAAATGGCCTTCTTTTAAAGCATTACATCTTTTAAATATATTTAAAATCTCTTTATTTGTCATAATCCCCGTTAATCTCCTTCGAAATAGCCATAGCCGCTTTTTTTACCGAAGGCGCCTTTATTATCGGCCGGCCTATAACCAAAAAGTCAGCACCCTGTCGGACTGCTTCATTGGGAGCCATTGTACGTTTCTGGTCATCTTTTTTGCACCCTCTTGGCCTGATACCCGGAACAACTCTGAGCAACTTCTTTTTTTTAATTTTATTAATATAACTTAATTCTTTGGCGGATAAAACAACTCCACCGAGATTAGCCCGCTGGGCCAAATTAAATAACGATAAAACCTGCTCCTTAATTGTTAAATTTATATTTATTTGTTTTAAATCTTTCTTTTGGAAACTGGATAAAACGGTTACTCCTAAAAGTATGGGAGTTCTTAATTTTAATTTCTTTGCTTCACTTACGGCCGCCTTTTTAGCTTCACGAAGCATCTTAAGGCCGCCTGAAGTATGCAAAGTAAGCATGTAAACCTTTAAACGGGTTATCTGCTTCACGGAACTCGCAACCGTATTGGGAATGTCATGCAGCTTTAAATCTAAAAAAACTTCTTTTTTACTTTTACGAATAAGTTTAATAATCTGAGGGCCGTATTTCGTAAATAAGTGCGGGCCGACCTTGTATATATCTATATACTTTTTTGTATCCTTAATAATGCTTTGCGCTTCTTTTAAGGTATCTACATCTAAAGCCAATATTATTTTTGATTTTTCTTTCATTTCTCCCTCTTCCAACTTATGTCTTTGTACTTGTATCTTGTTTTTTTTGTTTTTTGCTTGTGTCTTGCCTGTGCCCTGCAAGGGTATAACTTGTGACTTTGTACTTGTGTTTTGTTTCTTGTTTGTTTTTTTGCTCTTTTGTTTTGTTTTTTTGCTCTTTGCCATCAGCCATCAGCCATCAGCTATTAGCCCTTATCTCTTTGCTGTTAGCTGATAATGGTGCCACGTAATTGTTTTATACTTTTTATTTTATTCTTTATTAAATATTTTTCAATACCTTTTTTAATTAAGATAGCGCTTTGCGGCTCAATAAAATTTGCCGTACCAATTGATATTGCCGTGGCACCTGCTAAAATAAATTCTAAACCGTCTTCAGGTGACATTATACCACCCTGGCCAATAACCGGAATCTTCAAACAATTTGCCGCTTCATAAACCATTCGCAGCGCGAGAGGTTTTATGGCCGGGCCGCTTAGTCCGCCGGTAATATTACCTAATTTAGGTTTTCTGCTATGAACATCAATGGCCATTCCTAAAAAAGTATTAACTAAAGAAACCGCTTCGGCTCCCGCGTCCTGGGCAGCTAAAGCTATTTCTTTAATATCGGTTACATTAGGTGAAAGTTTAACGATTAATGTCGCCTTGGTTAATTTTCTTACCTTGGAAACCAGTTTAAATGTATCTTGAGCATCCTGAGAAAACATGCGTTTTTTCTTTGATTTGACATTCGGACAGGATATATTAAGCTCTATAGCTTCAATATTTAACTTATCAAGCGCTTTTATCAATTTACTGTAATCCTTTTCTTCTTCTCCGGCAACACTAACAATGTACGGTGTCTTAATAGAATTCAAATATTTAAGGGTAGTATCACAGAAATAATTCAAACCTTTATTCTCCAATCCAATAGCATTTAACATGCCGGCATAAGTCTCAGCTATCCTCGGAGGCTTATTACCTTCTCTTTCTCGTAAAGTAATTGTCTTGGTTGTGATAGCTCCCAGTTCTTTTAAGTCAACCAACTCCTCGTATTGCTCACCGCAACCAAATGTCCCCGAGGAAACCATTACCGGATTTTTAAGTGTTAATTTACCGATTTTTACCGCTAAGTCTACGCCCATACGATATCCTCTGCTTTAAAGACAGGCCCATCTTTACAGGCCAGCTTATAACCGTTTTTAGTTTTTACCGCGCAACCCAAACAAACTCCCACGCCGCAAGCCATAATCTCATCCATACTGACTTCCAGGCGCACTCCGGCTTTTTTACAAATTCGAGCCGCTTCCTTTAGCATCATTCCGGGGCCCGCGGCAAACACCTCAATTTTATCTTTTCTGTTTTTAGTCAAATAATTATTTAACAAATCGTTAACACTCCCTTTTATTCCTCGCGAACCGTCATCGGTTGCCAAGACAGGTTTTATTTTTATTTGTGATAGTTCTTTTGCGCAAAGCAATTCATTTTTTGTTCCGGCTCCACAGACAAAGATAACTTCTTTTTTATCATCTGCAAGTTTTTTCGCCAGAAAAAATAAAGGTGCCAAACCAATGCCTCCGGCAACTAAAACATATTTTTGTGCCTCATGAGAAGGATTAAAACCGGAACCCAAGGGGCCGATAACATCAATTTTATCACCTTTTTTAAGTTCGCGCATCAATTTAGTCGTCTCTCCCCGCATCTTATAAAGAAGACTGAATTCATTTTTATTTTCCGTGTTATGTACCGCGAAAGGCCTTCTTAGAAAAGGTTTTTGGTTCTTATTAGAAATTCTAATATGAAGAAACTGCCCCGGCTGAGCCTCTCTGGCAATATTCTTCGCGCGAAGCTGTAACATGTAGCACTGAGAAGTTATTTTTTTATTTTCTAAAACCGTGGCTTTTTCTTGATACATATTATATCTCTTTATTATAATCTTGTAGTGCTTTTATTTTTAACTTACCTTTTTTTAGCGCCTCAATACCGCTGACTGACGCTATTGCTCCCGGTACAGTTGTAATCACGGGAATTTTATGCAACAAAGCGCTAGTCCTGATTTTTATCTCATCTTCTTTGGGCCCTTTGCCGCTAGGAGTATTAATTACTAAATTTATTTCATCGCTTTTAATTAAATCGACTATATGGGGCCTGCCTTCATGAAGTTTATAAACCTTTTTTACTTTTACCCCGGCTTCTTTAAGGCTCACAGCAGTTCCTTTCGTAGCTATAAGCTTAAAGCCCAGCTTCTGAAGTTTTTTTGCGGCGTCAATAATTTTATTTTTATCTTTATCTTTCACGCTTATAAAGACTCTACCTTTTTTAGGCAGGATTTGACCGGCTGCTATCTGAGACTTTATAAATGCTTTGCCGAAATCATAATCAATACCCATAACTTCACCGGTAGACTTCATTTCCGGCCCAAGAATAATGTCTACCCCCGGAAATCTCATAAAAGGAAAAACAGACTCTTTTACGCTTATGTGTTTGGGGGTTATATCCTTAGTAAAACCTAACTCCTTTAAACTCATCCCAACCATAACCTTAGTGGCCAGTTTAGCTAATGGTATACCTATAGACTTAGATATAAAGGGTATTGTTCTGGATGCCCTGGGATTAACCTCCAGAATATATATCTCATCATTCTTTATGGCATACTGCACATTCATAAGTCCTATAACCTTAAGTTCCTTGGCTAGTTTATGAGAGTAATCTTTTATTTTGTCCACTAACTCTTTCTTAAGGCTGAATGGCGGTAAAACCATCGCGCTATCTCCCGAATGGACACCGGCCTCTTCTATATGTTCCATAATACCGCCAACAACCTGCGTCTTACCGTCTGAAATCATATCAACATCAACCTCAATAGCATCTTCCAAAAACTTATCTATTAATATCGGATGTTCACTTGAAGCTATTACCGCCTCTCTCATATAGCGTTCTAATGATGCCTCATCATAGACAATTTCCATCGCCCTGCCGCCTAAAACATATGAAGGCCTAACGACTACCGGATATCCAATTTTTGATGCTATTTTCTGGGCTTCTCTTAAATTTGTCGCGGTCGCGTTATTGGGTTGCTTTAATTTTAACTTATGAAGTAATTTTTTGAAACGATCTCTATCTTCGGCGATATCAATCTTATCGGCAGATGTACCCAATATTTTTACGCCCGCCGCTTCCAGTTCTTTAGAAATATTTAGAGGCGTCTGCCCTCCTAATTGAACTATAACTCCATAAGGCTTCTCTTTATCGATAACATTAAGAACATCCTCCAGCGTAAGAGGTTCAAAGTAAAGCCTATCTGAAGTATCATAATCGGTTGATACGGTTTCCGGATTTGAATTAATGATTACCGACTCATAGCCAATTTCTTTTAAAGCATAGGCCGCGTGACAACAACAGTAATCAAATTCAATACCTTGCCCTATCCTATTTGGCCCACCGCCTAAAATAATAACTTTTTTAGCTTTAGTGGCTCTACTTTCATCTTTTTCTCCATAAGATGAATAAAAATAAGGCCTGGATGAATTAAATTCACCCGCGCAGGTATCAACCAGTTTATAAACAGGTTTTATCAACTTTTTCCTCAAGAATCTGACTTGCTTTAGGCTCTTTTTTAACATGTGAGCTAACTGAACATCGCTATAACCGAATTCTTTAGTTTTTATTAAAACCTCTTTAGAGCATTTACCGGATTTTATTTTCTTCTCTAAATCAACTAATTCTTTAATATTACTTAGAAACCATTTAGTTATTTTAGATAGTTCATATATCGCGTCAATATCCAAACCATGATTAAAGGCTTCTTTTACGTAGAAAATTCTATCCGCGTTAGCTATTTTAAGTTTTTCTTTTATTTCTTCTATTTTTTCTTTCTTTGATAAGTTTTTATCCAAAACATCTTTACCGTCAGCTCCCAAGCCGTAACGGCCGGTTTCTAATGACCTTAAACCCTTTTGAAGAGCTTCTTTAAAGTTTCTGCCGATGGACATAGATTCACCCACAGCTTTCATGGATATACCTAGCGACCAGTCCGCCTTCTGAAATTTTTCAAAAGTAAAACGGGGCATTTTAAAAACACAATAATCAATTGAGGGCTCAAAGAAAGCTGTAGTATTGCCCGTAACATCATTTACAACTTCATCCAGGGTATAACCCACAGCTAATTTTGTGGCTACTCTGGCTATAGGAAAGCCTGTGGCCTTTGAAGCCAGGGCGGATGAACGCGAAACCCTCGGATTTATTTCAATAATTACCGACTTTCCATTATCCGGATTTACACCGTACTGTAAATTCATACCTCCTCCGGTAATATTAACAGCTCTAATTACTTTTTTTGAATCTTCAACTAACTTGGCACATTCTTTAGCTGTTATAGTTTGAGCCGGAGCTACAACCATGCTATCTCCGGTGTGCACCCCCATGGGGTCAATATTTTCCATTGAGCAAACAATAACAATATTATCTTCACAGTCTCTCATAGCTTCAAATTCTATTTCTTTCCACCCTAACACAGACTCTTCCACTAAAACCTCTTTTATGGGAGAAGTATCAATTGCAAGCTGCAAAGCCGCTTCCAACTCTTCGGAGTTATAAACACACGCGGCCCCGGCTCCGCCTAAACAAAAAGCCGGCCTCAATAATAAAGGAAATCCGATTTTTTTAGCCAGCTTAAAACCTTCCTCAATTGAGCGGGCAATACCGCTTTTGGGAACTTTAACACCTATGGACTTCATAGTCTTTTTAAAAATATCCCTATCCTCCGCCTTGGCGATAGCGTCAATATTAGCGCCGAGGACTTCTACTGAATATTTTTTCAAAACCCCCATCTTATCTAAAAAATAGGCCATATTAAGCCCTGTTTGCCCTCCTAGCGTAGGAAGTAAGGCGTCGGGCCTTTCTTTTTTAATAATTTCAGTTATAACTTCGGGAGTAATGGGTTCAATATAAGTTTTATCAGCCATCTGCGGATCGGTCATAATAGTAGCCGGATTTGAGTTAATTAAAATTATTTTATATCCTTCCTCTTTTAAAACTTTGCAGGCCTGAGATCCTGAATAATCAAATTCGCATGCCTGCCCGATTACAATAGGGCCGGAACCGATAATCAATATTTTTTTAAGGTCGTCTCTTCTTGGCATAAAAGTATGTCTCCTTTAATTTAAATATTTATTGTAGTTGGTAAATAACAATAACCCGCCGCCTTAAACTTCTTATTTGAATAAGCCTCAAGTGTATCATCGTGTAAATTAATACTTATTAATTCGGTTTCTTTTGGTAAAGAATCTTTATTAACGGCAAAACGGTGATCTTGCTGCGTTATATAAACTTTATTGGCCCTTAAATCTTTAATCGCCTTATTGAAACCGTAATGGCCTGACTTTAATGCCTCTACTTTAGCTCCCAAGGCAATAGCAAGAAAGCAGCTGCCTAAACCGAAAGCAATAATAGGTTTTTCACCTAGCAGTTTACTGATATTATCAACTTCTTTTTTAGCTTCAAGCGGACTGCCGGGCCCGTTTGATAGAACAATTAAGTCCGCTTTTTCCTTTAATATTTTATCAGAAATTGTATCTGCCGGCAGTACCTTCACCTTAAAATCTTGCTCTGAAAGCCAGTTTAAAAGGTTGAAAGTAACTCCATAATCAAGAACTACGGCGGTTTTTTTTGCTTTTTTATTCGCGGCCCAATTATAAGCTTTCTTACAGCTAACTTTTTTATAGAGCCTGTCTTCTTTATGTTGCCGCATTTTTTTTAAAAGAGATTTAATATTGTTTTTTGTGTTAGTTATCATCCCTTTTTGAATACCGCTATTTACAACGTGTCTTGTCAAATATCTTGTGTCAACTCCCTCAATTCCGACAATACCTTTTTTCTTCATGAAATCTTCCAAGCTCATACTCGCCTGCCAGTTTGAAACTGTTCGCGAATATTCTTTTATAATTAATCCTCTCGCCGCGCCGATATGAGAGTTATGATCATTCTCATTTACTCCGCAAGCCCCGATAAGCGGGTATGTAATAACTACCAGGCAGTCAGCATAAGCGGGATCGGTTATAACTTCCTGGTAACCCATCATATTCGTATTAAAAACCACGTGTCCGACAACCTCTTTTTTTGCCCCAAAGGAATTACCTTCCAGAACCTCGCCGTTTTCTAAAACCAAGTACGCTTTCTTCATTGTTTCTCCTTGTAATTTAATCCCTTTAAAACAAAGTAAGCTGCTTATCTTTATTTGAATCCTCGTCGTTGAAGATATTTATTTTACCATACTCACCATCATAGCCGGGATGAATATCCACCTGGGCGTTTCTAACTCTTATAATCCCTTTTGCTACTTTAGGGCTGCAAAAAGTTTTTAATTCTTCCTTAGACTTTTTAAGTAAAGCTTCAAATTCCGTACCCGCCCTTGAAATTATATAATTATATTCAGTTTGAACCGCCTTTGTGTCTACACCCACTTGCTTGGCTTCTGATATAATCTCACGCAGAGGGATTATATTCTTAAAAGGTATAAACTTTTTATCTTTAAAACCTTCCTCCCTATCAGACAGTTCCTCAACCCTGTGCATCACGCCTACAGTTACTTTTTTTTTACAAACGGGGCATTTATAATTATTTTTTATAGTCTCTTTTGGGCTAAGGCATTGATTACAAGCCCTGTGTCCATCATAATGATATTTACCCTCTTGAGGGAAAAATTCAACCGTATAAAGAAATTTATTATTGTTTCGTTTTTTTATAATATCCATTATTTTGTAATAATCAATTTCACAATCAAATATATTCACTTCGCGGCCTAAATTCTTTGGAGAATGGGCGTCGGAATTTGATATTAAACAAAACTTATCCAATTTACTTAATCTCCAATTCATAGCCGGGTCGCTGCTTAGTCCGGTTTCTACGGCGTAAATGTTATCTGTTTCCTCTTCAAAACACTCTTCTACGGAATTAAAACCGGTTACCGAACCCAGAAGCCCGAACCAGGGTGTCCATAAATGAGCCGGAATCACATATATATCATGGCTTATTGACCTCAAAATTATAAGCATTTTCTTGGCATCGAGTTTAAGTATCGGCCTGCCATCGGCAAAAAGGTCTCCGTATTCACTTAAGGCTTTATTTATCTCTTCAACCACTTTAAAATTTGGAGCTATGAGGAGATTATGGACGCGGCGTGACTTTTGCGTTTTAGTATAAATGTTGTTTACTTCCGCGGATAGAACAAAATGTGTTCCGTTGCCTTCGTATATACCGGGCGCGGCTTCAGATAAACCACTTTTTAATTCAAGGAGCCATTGAGGATGAGTAAAATCACCTGTTCCAATTAAATCAATACCTTTAATCTTCGCGGCCGAACTCAAATGCTCAACATCCATATTTTTGCTTGTAGCTCTGGAATACTTAGAATGTATGTGAAAATCAACAACTACTTCCATTTTTGGCTAATTGATCTTTGTGCTCTGAATTTCATCCATTTTCTTTTGGGCTTCAGACGCGTACTTGGTTCCCGGATAATATTTTACAACCTTCTTATAATATTCAAGCGCGAAGCTATAATCTTTTACATTATACAGAAGGTCAGCACTGTGCAGCCAATCTTCAGCCTGAACTTTTTGCTTACCGGCTAACTGCCTATTACCGGTGGAATTTTTGGAAAAATTACATCCCTGAACCGTTAATATAAAACTAATACATATTAAAACAAGCAAAACATAAAAAAACTTTTTCATCACAACGCGCCTCCTTGTAAAAAGTTAAACAATTTTGAAATTCTCCATCACAACTCTACCCTTAGAAACAACCGCCTCTACTCTGGCGTTAAATTCATTACCTATAAAAGGAGAGTTAGAGCTCTTTGACTCAAACTCCTCTCTCTTTACCCGCCAGGGGCTCGCGGGATTAATGATAGTTAAATCAGCAAAGGCTCCCTCTTTAATTGTTCCGGCCTTTAAATTGAATATCTCAGCTGCCTTTGAGGCCATCTTAATTATCAATTCTTCTATTTTCAGCGTCTTATCTTCCACCAACTTAAATGAAGCCGCCAGGCTGGTTTCCAGGCCAATCATTCCAAAGGGAGCTTTATTAAACTCCAAATCTTTTTCGCTCTCTAAATGAGGAGCGTGATCGGAACTAATTATATCAATAGTGCCGTCAGCTAAAGCTTCTTTTACGGCTTCTATATCTTTTTTAGCCCTAAGCGGCGGGTTGACTTTTAAATTAGTGTTGTAATTTTTTAAATCTTCATCCGATAGCAAGAAATAATGCGGGCAGGTTTCAGCTGTTATTTTTATTTTTTCTTTCTTAGCCTGCCTTATTAAATCAATTGATTCTTTAGTGCTGGCATGAGCTATATGAATCCGGGCATTGGCAACGCGAGCTAAGCTTATATCTCTGGAGACAATAATACTCTCAGCTTCATTCGGAATTCCTTTTAGGCCTAAAAGCGTACTCATATACCCTTCATTTATCTGTCCGCCATTGGCAAGATAACTATCCTCACAATGACAAATTACAATCAAGTCATACATGTTCGCGTATTCCAAGGCTCGCCTGAAAAAATTACTATCCAAAATAGTATGCCCATCTTCAGAAAGAGCGACCGCTCCGGCTTTTTTGAGTTTGGCAATTTCAGTTAACTGCTTTTGTTCCATCTTAAGCGTTACGGCTCCTATGGGCAGTATATCAATCAGGCTAATCTTTTTAGCTTCGCTCAATACAAACTCCATATCCTGCTCACTATCCAGAGGAGGATCGGTATTAGCCATGCACGCTATAGAAGTAAAACCTCCTCTTACGGCTGCCCTGGCGCCGGTATAAAGAGTTTCTTTATCTTCCCTGCCGGGCTCTCTTAGGTGAGTGTGCATATCAATTAATCCCGGAGATACAATTTTTCCTTTGGCTTCAATAACTTTCGCTTTAGGATCTTTTATGCCTTTGGCTATCTTTTTTATTAACCCTTTTTCAATAAGGACATCCTGCTCTTTATCCAGGTTGTCGACCGGGCTTATAAGTCTGGCTCCTTTAATTAGCAGATTCATTTTTTCCCTCCTTTTGCAAAAGAAGGTATAAAACGGCCATGCGCACAGCCACGCCGTTAGTTACCTGCTCCAGTATTACCGAATGGGGGCCGTCGGCAACCTCCTGTGATAACTCAATGCCGCGATTAATGGGCCCCGGATGCATTACAAGAACATCCTTTTTAGCTAGCTTTATATTTTGACTGTTGAGGCCATACTCTCTGGCATACTCTCGTAAGGAAGGAAAGAACTTATCTTTTTGCCTCTCAAGCTGGATTCTCAGAGTAATTACAACATCAGCGTCTTTTAAAGCTTCATCTATTTTATAAGTTACTTTTGTAGGCAATTTTTCAATCTCAGACGGTAGTAAAGTAGCCGGGCCGCAAACGCAGACTTTAGCCCCAAGCTTACTCAAACCCCAGATATTACTTCTGGCTACTCTTGAATGCAGTATATCTCCGATAATACTCACCTTTAAGCCTTTAAGGTTTTTCTTCTTTTCTCTAATTGTGTAAATATCAAGTAGAGCCTGTGTTGGGTGCTCATGAGACCCGTCGCCGGCATTAATCACAGGTACTTTAACATATCTTGATAATACAAGCGGAGAACCGCTCGAGGAATGCCTTATGATTATGGCATCTATATTCATAGCTTCAATATTGCGGGCGGTATCTCTTAGAGTTTCTCCTTTTAAGATTGAGCTGCTTGAAGAATAAATGCTGACCACATCAGCCGAAAGACGCTTAGCCGCCAATTCAAAAGATGCTCTGGTCCTGGTTGAGGGCTCTAAGAATAAAGTTGCTATTGTTTTGCCTCTCAAGGCCGGAACTTTTTTAATGGGCCTTTTAGATATCTCTTTAAAAGAAGTGGTTGTGTTCAAAATATGGATAATTTCTTCTTTATCAAGATCTTCCAGGCTTAATAAATTTCTTCGCCGCCATTTCATTTCTCATCAACCTTTCTTACACACACTTCTTCTTTTTTATCTACTTCATCTAAACGGACATCAACCGCCTCACCCAACGAAGTCGGTACATTCTTACCTACATAATCAGCCCTAATGGGTAGCTCTCTATGCCCTCTATCAACTAAAATAGCTAACTGAATATTAGCCGGCCTGCCAAAATCAATCAGGGCATCAAGAGCCGACCTAATGGTCCTTCCCGTAAAAAGCACATCATCAACCAAAATAATATTCTTTTCACCGATGTCAAAATCTATCTCGGTTTTATGGACTACGGGCTGCCAGGCAATGGTTGTTAAATCGTCACGATATAGAGTTATATCCAGAATACCAATGGGTACTTCTTTTGAATCTATCTCTTTAATCAAAGCCGCTATTCTTTCAGCCAAAAAAGCTCCCCGATTCCTAATGCCTATAATAGCCAAATCTTTTGTACCTTTGTTTTTTTCTAGAATTTCATGGCTGATTCTTATAAGAGCTCTTTTAATCTGCTCTTCATCCATAATTATTTTAATCTTATCGTTACTCATAAATTATGTCCTTTTTTTACCGCCAAAAATAGACAAAAAAATAACCAACCCAGTTGCCTGAGTAGGTTTATGATTTTGTATATATGGTTTTTCCATCTTTTGCCTTTCCTGGCCTCACAGTGCCAAGTTAAAAGGTTTTAATTATTTGAGTTATTTTACCATTGTTCAAAATGGTTGTCAAGCCTTTTTTAAAATTAGGGACACATCCGAATTATAATATACGCGGCGTTTCAGATATGTTCTTTTGTTTTTATTTTTTTGTTTCTTACTTGTGTCATGTGACTTGTGACTTTATACTTGTTTCTTATTTCTTGTTTTTTTGCTCTTCGCTTTTTGTCTCTTTGCTATTGCTTGTCTCTTGTGACTTGTGTCTTGTAACTTTTTATTTCTTATGTCTTGTGACTTACAATACTAATTATCACTTAAGCAATTCTTTAATCTTGAGCAGATTGTCTTCATCACGTAGGCTAATTCGGCATTTAGAAATATCAGCTTCACCTTTTATTAATTTATCGGCAAAGTCGGCACAACTCGCGGCACCGCAAGCGCCGCAGTTAGCTCCCGGCAAAAGGTCCATCAACTGTTCCCTGCGGGGATCCTCTTCTACTTTAAGCTTGCTATACGCGAAACTTAATATAGCTCCCAGGATTCCAGCCAGCACAGCCATTACAATCGCTGACAATAAGACTATATTCATTTTTTATCTAACCTGTATCAAGCCGGCCAAGCCCACAAAGATAAGAGCTAAAATGCCGGCGATTATTAAAGTAATGCCCGGGCCTTTTAAGGATTCAGGTACATCCCGAAATTCCAGTTCTTCTCTAATGGAAGCCATAATAGCTATAGCCAGAGTAAAACCTATTCCGGAACCAAATCCAAAGACCATACTTTTAATTAAAGAATACTCTCTTAAAACCAACTGCAATGTCATGAAAAGAATCGCGCAATTAGTTGTTATTAAAGGTAAATAAATTCCCATTGATTGATGCAGTAAAGGAAAAAACTTTTTTATCACCATTTCAACAAATTGAACCAATGAAGCAATAACTATAATAAAACAGACATACTGCAAAAAAGGGAGGTCGAATTTAATTAAAATATAATTATTTATCAGCCAGGCGACCGGAGCGGTAATGGTCATTACAAAAGTGGTCGCGAACCCCATGCTAATCGCTGAAGAAAGTTTATCAGATACACCCAAAAAGGGACAAATACCTAAAAAATATTTCAGGACAAAATTATTTATTAATACTGTGGCGATAAAAACTAAAATTAATTCTTTTACCATTTATTGTTTCTTCTTTTTCCTGTTTTTAACGGCCTTATTAATTATATTTACCAAACCTAAAAGTAACCCTAAGGTTAAAAAAGCTCCCGGTGGAGTTAACATTATAATCCAGGGCCTAAAATTACCAAAAATTACCTGATGCCCCAATAGAGTCCCCATGCCCAAAACTTCTCTTACCGACGACAAGGCTATCAGCGAAAGAGTAAAACCTATTCCCATGCCCAAAGCATCTGCTATAGCCCGATGTGTAGGATTTTTTGAAGCAAAAGCTTCCTGCCTGCCTAAGATGAGGCAGTTTACAATAATGAGCGGCACATAAGGCCCCAATTCTTTACTTATTTCCGGGAAGTTTGCTTTTAAAAAAAGCGAAACGATAGTAACAAAAGTAGCAATTATTACTATATATGAAGGAATTCTAACTTCTTTTGGAATAAAATTTCTAAATATAGAAATTATTGTACTTGAAGCAAGCAAAGTAAAAGTGGTAGCTAAACCCATAGCTAAACCATTTTTCACCTGACTTGTAACCGCCAAGGTAGGACACATACCAATAAGCAGGCGGAATATCGGGTTCTCCTGCCAGAGCCCTTTTATAAAATCACTAAATAATACATTAATCTTTCGCATTTATCACTTAGACTTTTTTAGTTCTTCAATCTTATTATTAACAATATCAACTACCGCCTCTGAAGAAATAGTTGCCCCCGTTATTGCTTGTATCTCTGAATTTTTTTGAGGAACTCCTTTTACTACAGTTATTTTATTTTGAAGATCTAAATTCTGAAATTGATTTTCAAACCAGGGAGTTTCTATCTTATTGCCCAAGCCCGGTGTTTCACTATTCTCTAAAACCTCAATTGCTAATATTTTATTAAAATCAGCACTGACTCCAACCATAACTTTAATTAAATCCTGATAACCTACTCCCTCAACGGTAAAAGCAAACCCACAGAGTTTGTTATTTTCATCATAACATTTAAAGATATCGATTTCACCAATTTTAGCTTCTTTGTAGCTGTTGGCCGCGCTCACAACTTTATATACGGCAACCTCGGTAGCCTTCTTCTCATTAGCTGTAATCGCCGGCTGCGTAATCTGGTAAACCTTAGCTAAAACAACCGCTGAGACAACAGCTATCAAACAAAGAGAAAATATCATTTTAAAACTCTGCTTCATATGATCAACCTCCAAAACAAATCGGCCGGGTAAACTTATCAATTAGCGGCCTAAGAGCATTCATGAAAAGTATTGAATACATAACACCTTCGGGCAAACCACCCCAATACCTAATAATCATAGTTAATAAACCGCAACCCGCGCCAAAAATTAACCTGCCTTTTTTTGTTACAGGAGAAGTTACCGGATCAGACGCCATAAAAAAAGCTCCAATAATTAAACCACCGGCTAATATTTCAAAAAGAGGGCCCGCGTAACTCGCGGGATTAGCTGAATGAAAGCCCAAGGAAATAAGTGCTACCGTAACTATATAACCAAAAGGTATCCTCCAATCGATAACTCTGTATAGCAAGAGAATTATGCCACCTAAAAGTAAAGCGATGGCTGACGTCTCACCCAGAGAACCTGAAACGTTACCCCAAAACAAAGATTGTAAATCGGTTGTTACATTTTGAAATTTCATAAGCCCTAAAGGTGTAGCTGTAGTCACCGCCTGCAGGCTAAATGGTTCACACCAGGTAGTAGTTAAAACGGGAAATGTAGCCATCAAAAAAGCTCTGCCGACTAATGCCGGATTAAAGATATTTGAGCCTAAGCCGCCAAAAACCTCTTTGCCTAAAAAAACGGCCGCCAAACAACCAACAACCGCCGCCCCCAAAGGAAAATTAGGAGGTAAAATTAAAGCCATTAATATACCGGTCACAACCGCGCTTAAATCATAAATTGTTGTTTCTTTATGCCGTATTTTCCGAATAAGGTATTCAAAAACGACACAGCTAATAACACAAGTGGAAATTAAGTATATAGCACCCGCGCGAAAGTAATATACAGAGGCAAATATTGCCGGCAGTAAAGCAAGCATAACTAAAAACATTATTTTTTTAGTTGACTTGCCTGAATGAATATATGGTGAATCTGATATAATAAAATCAGCTGCCATTTTTTCTTGACCTTACCTTCTTAATGCTGGTTAATGCTCTTTTGCCTAAAGCCATTCTAGCGGCTAAGGGTATGTTAGCCGGACAAATATAGTTACAAGCACCGCAAAGCATACACTCGGAAATATTATACGCTTCCAGCTCATCCCATTTTTTATTTTTTATGAGCCTATTCATTTCAAGGGGTAATAAATTTCTGGGACAAACATCAACACATCTACCACACCTAAGACAAGCTGATTCTTTTATTTCTTCTTTTTTATTAAAAGGCAGGCATATAATACCGGATGTCTCCTTAGTAATAGGCATATCTAAATTATCCTGAGCTACACCCATCATAGGGCCTCCATAAATTATTCTTAATTTATCAGCTTGAAACCCGCCGCAATAATTAATAATGTCCTGCAATCTGGTGCCAATACGAACCAATAAATTCTTGGGTTCTTTAATGCCCCGGCCGGTAACGGTAATAACTCTTTCATAAAAAGGTTTTTTGCGGCAGACAGCCTCAAAAACAGCATAAACAGTTTGCACATTATCAACCACAACTCCTACATCACAAGGTAATTTGCCCTTAGGGATAATTCTTCCCAGGGCCGCTTTAATCAACTGGCTTTCTTCTCCTTGCGGGTACTTATGCTTTAAAGTAATTATTTCAACATTTTTGCTTTCGCGCGTTTTAACGCTTAAATGCTCTATTAGTTCTTTTTTATCGGCAGCAACCGCCAGATAGGCTTTCTCAGCTCTTAAAACCTTAAGCAGAATATTAATACCGGATAGTATTTCATCAAATCTCTCTAAAGCTAAACGATAATCAACCGTTAAATATGGTTCACACTCAATTAAGTTAATTAAAAATGCGTCAACTTGTTTTTTATCCTGAATACGTAATTTCGCGTGCGTTGGAAAACCGGCACCACCTAAGCCAACAACACCCGCCTCTTTTATAATTTTAATAATTTCTTCACCTGATAAACTCTGCCAGTTTCTTTCACCCTCCTCAAATCCCTTTAAATCTTTTCCATCAGACTCAATAAGCACTCCATAGCTTTTCTTAAGAACGGGATGAGGAAATTCTCCAATTTTACTTACAACACCTGAAATGCTCGAATGGATAAAAGTAGATATATGCTCTTGCGGTTCGCAAAGCACCTGGCCGGTGCTTACCCGATCACCCTCTTTTATATTTGGTTCACATTTCTTACCGCCATAAAATGCAAGAGGAATGATTACTCTATTCGGTAAAGAAATAATTTCTATTGGCAGGGTTTCTGATAAATGCTTATTTTCCGGAAGGAAAATACCACCTTTAAATGTCTTTGACAATATAATACGCCTTTGTATTAACTATTATTTTATTTTTTCTATTAATCGTACTTATTATACGACATCTAAAAATCATTGTCAAAAAAAATATCTCGTCGTCTTGTTTTTCATAATTTTTTAGTGTATACTTATTTTGAATTCAATAAGGATAGTTAAAAAAAGGGAGGTGAAGAAAGTGGCAAAAAAAGTAGCTAAGAAAAAGGTTGTAAAGAAAAAGGTAGCTAAGAAAAAGGTTGTAAAGAAAAAGGTAGCTAAGAAAAAAGTAGTAAAGAAAAAGGTTGCAAAAAAGAAAGTTGTAAAGAAAAAAACAGCGAAGAAAAAGAAGTAAAAATACTTTCTATAGATATTAATCAAAAAAAACCCGCTAAATATTTAGCGGGTTTTTTTCATTTAATCCCTAACTTTACACCTAAGGTTCAATCCTATTTTTTAGCGGGCAACTCTCAGCCTTTTATTTTTTGTTTTTTACTTGTGTCTTATGACTTTTGACTTATAACTTGCCTGTGCCCACCAGGGTATGACTTTTATGGCTAAACGCTAATAATCATTCACTACATAGCCGCGTATAATGCTTTTAAATCTACGTAATTCTTGACCATTTTTTTTATAAGTTCTATTTTTTCCGTATCACAGGGTTTAACCTTAATTATCAAATCATGAATTTTGGAGGTTATCGTATACGTATCTTCTTTAGCCTGCAAAACCGGTATGCCGGATTTCTTTATTAAATTCATAATACTCCTATGCGGCCTAATGCCGCCGGTTAAAACAATACCTGAAATACTCTTACTTTGCTCTGAAGATGCCAGATGAGTGCTTATGCATGTTAAAATAATATCTTCTCTATCTCCGGGGGTTATAACCAGACTATTACCGGTTATATAATTTAAAGCTTCATGGGGTTCCATCGCGCCAACAATTATCTTATCAACCGAATTCTCAAGCGCCTTCCTGCCGCATAAAAGATTAATGCCCTTCTCTTCATCTAATATCTGTTGAACGGTGGGTTTAGATAATGTCTTATAGTATGGTATAACTCCCAGAACATTAAGCCCTTTTTTCTTTAAAGCTATTCTAATTAACTTATTAATCTTTTTATACTTTTCAGGTAAGACTTTATTAATAATAACCCCGGCAATTTTTACTTTTTGTTTATCAAAAAGAGCCTTGTTTAACATTATTTCATCAACCGGCCTACCCACCCCTCCACCGGCCACAAGAACAACCTTGCTTTTTAACGCTTTTGCGACTTTAGCATTAGATAAATCAAAGATACTTCCTACTCCGGCATGCCCCGTTCCTTCAATAACTACTAAATCTTTTTTTCGTGACACGTTATTAAAGGCTTTTTTAACACATTGTTCCAAATTATTTTTTTTACTACTCAATATGTATTTTTTTGTAAAACCTCTTTCAATTGCAACCGGGGACATATCTTTTAAGTTGCCGCGCAAATCGCAAACATTTCTTATTAAAAGAGTGTCTTCATCTATCTTCTGGCCATCTTCTATTAAATATCTCTGGCCTACGGGTTTAATAAACCCTACATTGATATTTTCCCGCGCGAAAGCGCAAATTAACCCTAAACTTATAGCGGTTTTACCGTCATTCTGCTTCGTAGCCGCGACAAAAACTCTTTTAACTTTCACGATATTTTCTCCCATTCATCTTTCTTCATGGAAAAAGATTGCTTCTTGGAAGGAAACTTACCCGAGGTAACATCTTTTTTATAATTATTTATGGCCTTGGTGACCACTGAGGTAACGTCAGCATACCGCTTAACAAAAGAAGGTTTGTGACCAAGAGAAACCCCTAACAAATCATAGAGCACTAATACCTGGCCGTCGCAATTCGAACCCGCCCCTATACCAATCGTAAATATTTTTAATTCTTGAGTTATTTTTTTTGCTAACTGCCAGGGTACACATTCTAAAACCAACCCAAAACAACCGGCTTCCTGCAAAGCAAAGGCCGCTTCTATTATTTCACGGGCCTTTTTAGCTTTTTTACCTTGAACTTTATAGCCTCCCAACATAGATACTGTCTGAGGAGTTAATCCTAAGTGCCCCAACACGGGAATGCCCGCCTTAACAATGTATTTTACCGCGTTTACCACTTCTGTTCCGCCCTCAAGCTTTACAGCATCGCAACCGGCTTCCTTAAGAAACCTACCGGCATTCTTTATGGCTTCTTTGCGAGTATTATTATAAGACATGAAAGGCATATCACCAATCAAAAAGGAATTTTTGACAGCTCTCCTTACAGCTTTCGAATGATGAAGCATTTCATCCATAGTAACCGCGACTGTTGACTCATAACCCAAAACTGTATTGCCCAAAGAATCTCCAACTAAAATTATATCTATACCCACCCCATCCACTAAAAGGCCTTGCGGATAGTTATAAGCGGTAAGCATAGTTATTTTTCGCTTGCTTTCTTTTGCTTGCCTTAAGGTTGATAATGTAATTTTACTATTTTGCATAAGAAAATATTATGATTTATCCTCTCTTAACTGTATTATAATTTCTCTGACAGGATCCGCCTTATTAAGAGTAAAGAAATGTAATCCGGGAGCTCCCTTATTAAGCAACTCCCTGCATTGCTTAACAGCAAAGTCCACACCGGCTTTTCGAGTAGCTTCTTCATCTTGAGTGATAGGCTTAAATATTTCATGCACTTCTTTAGGAACAACTACTTCGCAATCAGCGCAGAATTTAAGCATTTTTTCATAATTTACTATGGGCAAAATGCCGGGGATAACCCTGGTTTGTATCTTAGCTCTTCTTAATTTTTCAATATACTCAAAATATACCGCGTTATCAAAAAACAACTGAGTAATAACAAAATCCCCTCCGGATTCAAGTTTTATTTTAAGATATTCAATATCAGTATCCCTATCGGGGGAATTTATATGTCCATAAGGAAAGCCGGCAACAGCGACACAAAAATAATCACCGCGTGATTTTAAAATTTTACACAACTCATAACAATATTTTATCTCTTTCTTATCTTCGAGACAAATGCTTTCATCTTGCGGTAAATCTCCATATAAAGCTAAAACATTGCGGATGTTTCTTTCCTGCATACGGTTTAATATTTGTTTAATTTCAGATATGCTATGACGATTGCAAGTTAAGTGATGCATCACCGGCAAACCAAAACGCTTTTGCAGTTCATCTACAACTTCCATAGTTTTATCTTTTGTGTTACCCCCCGCTCCATATGTAACCGAACAATAATCAGGTTGTAAATCCTTTAATAAATGCGCGGTTTCATAAAGCTTCAACAAGCCCTTAGGAGTCTTGGGAGGAAAAAATTCAAACCCAAGAGTTTTTTCTTTTTCTTTGAATATATCAGATATTTTTCTTATCATAATTATTTGCAAACAATCTTACAACGTTTTTCATTAACATAGCGGTAGTTAGGGGGCCAACTCCTCCGGGAACGGGAGTAATATAAGCGGCTCTTTCTTTTGCTTCTTCAAATTCTACATCACCTTTTAGGCGGCCGTCAACCCTGGCCGTTCCCACATCTATAACAATAGAATTTTCCTTTACCCAAGCGCCCTTTATAAGTCCCGGTTTACCTACGGCGCTTATTAAAATATCGGCTTTTTCCACATGGCTTTTAATATCTTTAGTGGCAATATGACACACGGTTGTGGTCGCAAAATCATTAAGAAGCATTAATGATAAAGGTTTTCCAATTATCTTACTGTGTCCAATTATAACCGCTTCTTTACCGCGGACTCCCAGTGCGGTTGACCTAATAATCTCCATTACAGCCTGAGCGGTACATGGAGCAATTTTCCCCCAAAGACATTGCTTCAATTTTGTCTCATAGAAAAGACTGCCTAAATTTTTTAAATGTAACCCTTCGGCATCTTTATCCGCTGATATTTGCTGCTCAAAAGCTAATTTCTCTTCCTTCTCCTGAGAATCAAGTTTATCGGGTAACGGCCTCTGCAAGATTACAGCGTTGACATTCTTGTTCTCATTAAGATCTCTAATATGCTTAAGCAATGTTTGGCTATCGGTTGCCTCGCCTAAAGACATAGCCTCAAAATCAATCCCCAGGTCGGCTGCTAAGTCCTTTTGCGATTTTAGATAACTTTCTATGCCGCCATTATTGCCAACCTGTAGAGAAACAAGCTTTATTGAAGAGTTAAATTCCTCTTTCAGGCCGGCTACTTCTTTTTTTAATTCACCTTTTATCTCAGCGGCAATAGTTTTGCCATCTAATATTTTCGCGCTCATAGATATTTATCCACGTTTTTTAGTGTTTCTTCTCTTAATTTTCTTATTTGTTTTTCCAGCTTTTTATATTTTGCAATTTTTGCCTGAGCAAGCCTTTTATCTTTTAAGCATTTTAAGTTTATTTTAATGTTATAAAAAGAACTTCTAAAAGCGGCCTCAAAAAAGAACGCGCTAATAGCGGTATCTGTTATTAAATTTGTATTGCCTATTTTCACAAGTCTCTTACTCAATCTTATCCCCTTAAAGCAAAGATTACAAATGTCTTCAGATACTTTTAAAGCTGAAATTAATGCTTGTGAAATAATACGTTTTCTGGATATTATCTGAGCAGCGGTTCCGGTAGGTTTTTTGTACGCTAAAGCGACTTTTTTATATTCTTTAACATCTATGTCTACAAAGGCCGCTAAATCTGTCTTAATCTTTTTAGCTTCCCTCATGACGGCCGCGACTTGTTGATTTTTTCGAGAAAATTCAGCTACCATTAATATTAAAGCCGCGCCGTTTGCTCCCACAAGCGCGGCCGCGCTGCCTCCGCCCGGAGTCGGCTTTTTGGATGAAAGATCATTTAAATATGTTTGTACAGCTTTTTTTATATACATCTTTTGATTAAAAGGTTATAAATCTAATCTTAAAAAACTGACCTGTAACTAGAATCAAGACTCGGGTTGCATTAAAAAAGTAATAATAATTAATCAAAAAATTTAAAAAATATTAAAACCTATCGGCTTCTTTCTTCTTCTACTTTAAATTTCTTACTCGCCCTATCTCTTAGATAGTAGAATTTGGCGCGTTTCATTTTACTCTTTTTAATTAGTTCAATTTTCTTTAAATTCGGTGAATGCAGAGGAAAAGTCCTCTCAACTCCCACCCCATAAGAAATTTTACGAATAGTGAAAGTCTTCTTTATACCGACACCTTTCACTCCCAAAACAATACCTTCAAATATCTGTAAACGCTCCTTTTCATCTTCTTTAATTCGTACATGCACCTTAAGAGAATCTCCCGCCTTAAATTGGGGCATATCATCTCTTAATTGTTTTTTTTCAATTAATTGTACTTTGTTCATTTTTTGGCCTCCTTGATAATTATTTATTACTCTTATTTTCTTTTAAATATTTATTGTATAAATCCATCCTTTTATTTCTGGTTTTGGATATTGATTGCTGTCTTCTCCACTGTTCTATCTTCTTGTGATTACCGCAAAGCAATACTTCCGGTACATTCATACCTTTTAAGTCTGCCGGACGTGTGTAATGAGGATATTCAAGTAAATTATCTGCAAATGACTCCGATTTTATGGAATCCTCATCACCTAAAACTCCCGGCAATAAACGCACAACTGAATCTATAATAACTAGCGCCGGTAACTCTCCGCCGGTAAGAATATAATCTCCAATAGATATTTCCTCATCAACCAATTCTTGCCTGACCCTTTCATCTATACCCTCATAATGCGGACATAAAAAAATCAACCTTTTTTCAATTGATAACAACTGAACTTTCTTCTGGTCTAATTTTTTCCCCTGAGGAGTCAAAAGTATTACTTTGGCCGCTTTACTTCTTCCCTTAATTTTTTTTACAGCCTTAAAGACCGGAACCGGACTTATTACCATCCCGGGGCCGCCTCCAAATGGCCTATCGTCCACTTTTTTATGACGGTTATCCGCGTAATCTCTCAAATTATGAATATTAATCGCGACTTTTTTCTTTTCCTGCGCGCGCTTAATTATGCTTTCGCTTACAACCGCTTTAAATATTTCCGGGAAAATAGTTACTACATCAATTTGCAACATATATATTAAAGAACGTTTTGAGACTTTAAAATATTACCTACAGTCTTAGTGGCAACAGCGCCTTTTCCAACCCAATACTTAGCTCTTTCTATATTAATAGCTACCTTTTGAGAAGTCTGGTTTGGATCATAACTTCCCAACTCTTCAATAACCCTACCGTCTCTGGTTGTTCTTTCATCAGTAACTACAACTCGATAAAAAGCTCTTTTCTTTGAACCAATTCTTTTTAATCTTATTTTTACCGCCATTTTAAATCATACTCCTTTTTTTAATGATCCGCCTTAGGCGGAGAATTAACTTTTAACTCTTTTTATATCCGCTCCCAGTTTTGAGAGTTTTTTCTCTATTCTTTCATATCCTCTATCTAGATGGTAAACTCTTGATATTTCCGAAGAACCTTCAGCAGCCAATCCAGCTAATATCAATGCGGCGGATGCTCTTAAATCCGATGCCATTACCGGAGCACCACTTAAAGACTTAACTCCTCTTATAATAGCGCTGGGCCCTTCAATAAATATATCAGCTCCCATTCGGTTTAATTCACTTACATGAATAAAGCGGCTGGGATATATTTTCTCGGTTATAACACTTATACCGTTAGCCATAGACAAAAAAGCTGTCATCTGAGCCTGTAAGTCGGTTGGAAAACCCGGATAAGGCAAAGTGGTTACATCAATAGGCCTTAATTCAGCATTTCTACTCACCTTGATAATACCATCCGCTTTATCAACATTTACCCCGGCTTCTCTTAATTTATCAATAACTACACCGAGATGAGCTAAACAACTATTTTTTAAAATAACTTCACCTTTAGTCATAGCGGCGGCTATCATATATGTCCCGGCTTCAATTCTATCACCGATTACCGTATGTTCCGCCCCGTGAAGTTTTTTTACACCTTCTATTACTATCATAGGTGAACTGTGGCCCGTGATATTAGCTCCCATTTTTATTAAGAACTTTGCCAGGTCTACAATTTCGGGTTCGCAGGCGGCATTCTCAATAACTGTTTGCCCCTCGGCCAAAACAGCTGCCATCATAATATTAGCTGTAGCTAATACGCTTGATCCGAAAGAGCCGCCTAAATAAATATTGTTTCCTTGTAATTTCTTGGTTTTAGCGTCAATATAACCATGCTTAAATTCAATATCGGCTCCGAGGCTCTTTAGTCCCTTCAGATGGAGGTCTATCGGCCTTAAGCCGATAACGCAACCTCCGGGAATGGAAACTTTAGCTCTTTTAAGTTTAGCTAAAAGGGGGCCTAAAACGCAGATTGAAGCCCGCATAGTACTAACTAATTCGTATGGAGCGGTGTAATTATTATAATTACCCGGAGTTATTTCTATTTTATCTTTATCAGTTACAATTTTAAGCCCCAGAGATTTCAGTATTTTTATCAAAGTACGAACATCAACCACTTGCGGCACATTGTTTATAGTACACTTCTCTTCAGTCAGTAACGTTGCCGCCAATATAGGCAGCACAGCATTCTTAGCGCCGCTTATAGTTACTTCACCTTTTAGCGGTTTGCCGCCATTAATCAGTATTTTATCCATAGATATCTTTAATTCTTTCTACAACAAATAACTCTATCAAGCTGCCTATAATCTTTTATAATTTTTAAAAAACTGAAGCTGCTTGACGCTTCACATAAAGCGCGCGCGGCATTGCCTTGCTTACATCCTATTTCAAAAAAAATAAGGCCATCGTCAGTTAAATAATCGGCCGCCTCCTGAAAAAATCTTTCATAAAAATCCAGGCCGTTTCTACCGCCATAAAGACTTATATACGGCTCATGTTTTACATCTTTCGAGAGAACATCCATCTCAACCTGACTTATATATGGCGGGTTAGATACGATAGCATCAATTTTACCTCTGTAATTTTCAAGAGATTCAAATAAATCACCTTGTAAAAGAGCAATATTTGCCTCTAAACCGAATTTATTTACGTTTTTCTTTGCGACAGATATGGCTTTAGGACAAATATCGGTAGCCATTATTTTACAACTACTTAGGTGTTTTGTCAATGAAATAGCTATATTTCCACATCCTGTACCTATATCTACGATCATTTTTTCGCTTAACCCTTTGTCTTTAAAGAGGTTAAGCACAGAGTCCACTAACACTTCCGTTTCGCATCTGGGAATAAGAACACCCTCATCAACGTAAAATTCATTTCCATAGAAAAAAGCTTTATTAATAACATATCCTAATGGTATATGTTGGCATCTTTTCTGCAACCAAGCTGATAACTTCTTTAACTGATTCGCGCTTGGCTTATAATCTCCTGCATATATTTCAAGCCTATTAATATTAAAAGCTTCGCAAATTAGTATTTCGGCCTCCTCTAAGCACCCTTCTACTTCAGCTTTTTCTAAAACCTCAACAACATCATTTTTGATATCTCTTAAAGCATTAACCTTTAAATTCAACATTTCTATTTAACCGTTATTGTCTTTTTGCAATAGGGGCATTTAATCCTGGAGCCTTTTCTTATTTTGGTAACATCAATTTCTTTATGGCACCACCTGCATTGCATATATACTTTATTTACTTCTTTAGATTTAAAGATATCGGGGTAACTTTTAAAAAGAAATGTATAACTTACATCTATCTCATTAATAATCCGTTGTCTCTCTTCATCGGTAAGAGTATTGCACCATTTGGATGTTTTCTGCCCGACTTCTCTGAAATAATTACTAAATCCATCCACGTCATTCATCGTCATATTACTTCCCCATCTTGCGAAACAAGACATATTTATGTAAACCCAATAAAGACTACCGATATCTTCATTAAAATTCCCCAAGGGGTCAGTCATTGCTTCATGGGGAACGCATATCCAAACTCTTGATCCGGTAAAATATATATGATACGCGTCTGATTTTTGGTATTGTTTCATATATATTTCCGGTGCCAAAATGGCCACATCAAATTTCCCATAAGTTTCCTCGCCAATCATTAGTTCAAACGCGGCATAAACCTCTTCCAATATATAACAAATGCGCAACATAGACGCTTGAAGTTTTTTCGTGTTGTTAATATTATAAGCTTCTATGCTCTTCTCATCTGTAAATACATTAAAATGTTGTGTTCTGTAAATACGGCTATCTTGCTCAATTTCCGTAGTGCTTTTCATCTTATTTAATATGCTCAAACGATTTTGCCTGATTACATCATTAGCAAAAACTTTATAGTTAGTAATAGCGACTATAATAAAAGCCGCTATAATTAAAATAATAATTTTTCTATTCATTTTTTTAAGATGAAATATTTTTAAGGGACAACTTTCTATCCTCTAAGTTTAATGCGTGAATAAGCTCATCCAACTCACCGGAAAGTATACTTTCTAACTTATGCAAAGTAAGATTAATTCTATGATCGGTTACCCGCCTGTCGGGAAAATTATAAGTTCTGATTTTTTGCGACCTGTCACCTGTACCAACTTGTAATTTCCTGTTTTGAGAGATTTCTTTCTTCTGGTCCTTTTGTAATTTGTCAAGTATCTTTGCTCTTAAGACTTTCATGGCCTTAGCCCGGTTTTTTATCTGAGAACGTTCATCCTGGCAACTTACCACAGTATTACTAGGCATATGGGTAATACGTACAGCGGAATCGGTTACATTGACGTGTTGCCCCCCGGCCCCGGATGACCGATAGGTTTCTATCCTTAAATCCTTAGGGTCAATCTTTAAGTCCACTTCTTTGGCCTCACACAAAACTACAACTGTAGCCGCGGAAGTATGAATTCTTCCCTGAGTTTCCGTAGCGGGAACTCTCTGAACTCGATGTGTACCGCTTTCAAACCTAAAAACTCCATAAGCTCCGGAACCTTCAATAGAAAAAATTATCTCTTTAAAACCACCTTCAGCTGTCTGGTGAGAATCAATAATTTCAACCTTATAATCTTTTGCTTGAGCATACTTAGCATACATCTTAAAAAGATCAGAAACAAATAAGGCGGCCTCATTACCACCTGTACCGGCTCTGATTTCCATAATAATATTCTTATCAAAGCCTTCTTCTTTTTCCAAGAGAAGATTCTCTATCTCGCCTTTAAGGCTGCCGTTTTTATTCTGAAGCATATCCACTTCAGCCCTGGCAAGCTCACGAAAATCTTTATCAGTCTTTTTATTAGAAAGGATTTTTTTTAATTCATCAATTTCCTTTTCATTACATTTGAACTCTTTATATCTGGCAACCACCGCTTCCAGTTTAGCTCTTTCTTTAGCTAAAGCTTGATACTTTTTGCTATCAGATATAACCTCGGAGTCCAGCATCCGCTTTTCAATCTCATCAAAGCGGCCGGTGAGCTCTTGGAGTTTTTTTATCATAATTACTTTTTCTTGTTGTATTTTTTATTGAAGCGCTCAACTCGTCCGGCAGAGTCAATTATCTTTTGCGTACCGGTAAAAAACGGATGGCACTTACTGCAAATTTCCACTCTGATATTTTCTTTAGTGGAACGGGTATGCATTACATTGCCGCAGGCGCATGTAATCGTTGTTTCTTTGTATCCTGGATGCAGTTTATCTTTCATTCTATTCTCCTTAATGAGGGCATCTGCTATGGAACACACCGTGTGAACATAACTGATAAGCCCGAATTAACTCCGAAGCTTAAAGGTAAATTGTTGTAAAGAATTTACCTTTGTTTAAGCGAGGAGTCTATTAACTTCCTTTTATTAAGGGCATCTGTTATGGAACACGCAGTGTGAACATAACTGATAAGCCCGAATTAACTCCGAAGCTTAAAGGTAAATTGTTGTAAAGAATTTACCTTTGTTTAAGCAAGGGATATTTTTAGTTAAGTGTATCTAAAGTTAACAAAAATTCCGCGTTGCTTTTGGTTTTCTGTATCTTTTTAATCAGAAGCTCCATTGCTTCCAAGCTGGTGGTCTCCGAAAGGGCTTTTCTCAGAATCCATATTCTCTTAATCTCTTCAGGATCATAAAGCAGCTCTTCTTTTCTTGTATTAGAACGCTTAATGTCAATTGCCGGATAAACTCTTCTCTGAAACAAATTCCTATCCAGAGTCAACTCCATATTACCCGTACCTTTAAACTCTTCAAAAATAACATCATCCATGCGAGAGCCCGTTTCAATTAAAGCTGTAGCTATTATAGTCAAACTGCCGCCCTCTTCAATGTTCCTGGCTGCCCCAAAAAATCTTTTTGGCTTTTCAATGGAAGCGGCATCAACTCCCCCGGAAAGAATCCTTCCCGAGTGAGGTACAACCGAGTTATACGCTCTAGCCAGACGAGTTACACTGTCTAATAATATCACAACATCCTTTCTTCTTTCAACTAATCTTTTTGCCTTCTCTAAAACCATTTCAGCCACCTGTACATGCCTGGCAGGCGGTTCATCAAAGGTTGAACTTATAACTTCACCCTTGACCGACCTCTGCATATCAGTTACCTCTTCGGGCCTTTCATCAATTAGCAGCACTATCATAACCGCTTCAGGATAATTCTGGGATATACTATTGGCAAATTTCTGCATCAAGACGGTTTTCCCGCTATAAGGAGGAGCTACAATTAAACCCCTCTGGCCCTTTCCTACAGGAGTAAGCATATCCATAATCCTCATGGATATCTCTTCCGGGCCTGTCTCTAAAATAAAGCGTTCTTCCGGATAGAGAGGGGTAAGATTATCAAAAAGAATTTTATCTTTAGACTTTTCAGGTGCCTCAAAATCAACCGCTACCACTCTCAAAAGAGCAAAGTACTTTTCTCCTTCTTTTGGCGGACGTATTTGACCACTGACAACATCACCGGTCTTTAAAGAAAACTTCTTTATTTGTGAAGGTGAAACATAAATATCATCCGGGCACGGAAGATAATTATAATTCGGTGATCTTAAAAAACCGAAACCATCAGGCAGAACCTCTAAAACCCCCTCGCCAAACATATTACCCGCTTTTTCGGCGGTAGCCCGCAATACATTATAAATCAACTCCTGCTTTTTAAGATTGCTAGCCCCGTTAATACTTAACTCATGCGCTAATTTAGCTAGTTCGGTCATCTTCATTTTCTTTAATTTTTCAATATCAACTTCATGTTCTTGATTACCTACTTGCTTTGTCACCATGTTTTACTCCTTTATTTTTTTCCATATTTTTTCTACCTGATTTCCGGTATTTTCTAAACTACTCTTATTATCAATAACAAAATCTCCGCGTTCCTCCTTTTTTAAGATATCAAATTGAGATTCTATTCTCCTTAGCGCGTTTTCACGGGAAAACCCCTCTTTCAGAGCTCTTCTCAACTGTGTCTGCCGGTCAACCGAAACAACAACAATTTTATCAACCAAATATGTCATACCGGCTTCATAAAGAAGCGGTATTTCAATTGCCACCAGAGTTTCGGGATTTCTTTTTTTTATTTCTTTCAATGAATTTTCAATATCCTTAGCTACCAAGGGATGAATTAAATTATTTAACCATTTAAGCTCACTTTGGTTATTAAATACAATCTGCGCTAACTTGCTTCTATTGATAATATTTCCTTCTACAACTTCAGCTGAATCTTGAAAATGATTTCTTATTGCCGCGATAACTTCTTCGCTGGTGAATTGTTTATGCGCTACTTTATCAGCGTCGATAATCTCAACACCTAAATCTTTAAAAATATTCAAAACCGTTGTCTTGCCGGTTTTAAAACTACCCGTAATACCTATAATTTTCATATCACCCTCTAACACTCGGCCCAATTTCTACCTGTTTTTATATCTACCAGAATTGGAACACCTAATTCAACTACGTTTTCCATTTCGTCTTTTACAATTTTCTTCAGTTTCTCTATCTCGCTGTCATATACTTCAAAAATTAATTCATCATGAATTTGCAAAATCATCTTAGATTTTATCTTTTCATCAATAAGCTTACGATAAATATTAATCATAGCTATCTTTATCAAATCGCTGGCTGTTCCCTGTACCGGCATATTGATGGCTATCCTCTTTCCAAAATTTACCTGTTGGATATTACTACTCTTTATCTGAGGAATATAACGCCTTCTGCCAAAAAGTGTTTTAACGTAACCTTTCTCCGCGGCTTCCACAATCATCTTATCAATATACACTTTTACCTGAGGATATCTCTTAAAATAATTATCTATAAATTCTTTAGCTTCTTTAATATCAATATGCAAATCCCTTGATAAACCAAAAGCGCTTACCCCATATATAACAGAAAAATTCACCGTTTTAGCTATGCTTCTCATTTTAGGCGTTACGTCCTTTAAATCTACATCATATACTAAACTTGCTGTATATGAGTGGATATCCAAATTATCTTTAAATGCTTTCTTTAGGGCATCATCATGCGATAAATAAGCTAAGACTCTTAATTCAATTTGTGAATAATCAGCTGAAAGAAATAAATATTTTTTTTCTGACGGAATAAACGCTTCTCTTATCCTCTTGCCTAAATCACTCCTAATCGGAATATTCTGTAAATTCGGGCTTGAAGAACTCAGGCGGCCTGTTTGGGTTACTGTCTGATTAAAAGAAGTATGTATTTTCCCCGTCTTTGGATCTTTCAAGTTGCATAAAGCATCGGTATATGTTGATTTAATTTTAGCTAATTCCCTGTATTTTAATATCATCCCCGGTAATTCATGTTCGTCTGATAATCTTTTTAAAACTTCAACGTCTGTAGAAGAGCCTGTTTTTGTCTTTTTGATAACTGGTAATTTAAGTTTAGTAAAAAGGATTTCGCTTAATTGTTTGGGTGAATTTAAATTGAATTCAATTCCGGCAATCTCAATTATTTTAGTTTTAATTTCTACTATTGACGCGGATATATCTTTTGAAAGCTCTTTCAACTTCTTCTCATCAACAGAAACTCCATTCATTTCCATAGAGGCTAAGACTTCAATCAGAGGCATCTCGATTTCTTCGCATAACTTCCAGAGACTCATTTTCCTAAGTTTATCTTCAAGTACCTTATGAAGCCTATAAGTAATATCAGCATCTTCGCAAGCATAGTCGGCCAACTCCTTAAGAGGTACTTCCGTTATGGAGTTTTCTTTCTTTTTATCTTTTTTCACTAATTCAGCATATGAAGTCATTTTATGGCCTAGATATTCCAAGCTGATATCATCTAAATTATGGTTAGCCTTGGAGGGGTTAAGTACATACGAAGCTACCATAGTATCAAAATAGATACCCGCCAGCTTAATACCATAGCGTTTTAATATGATATATTCATATTTTATATTCTGCCCAATTTTCTTCAGGCTCTCATCTTCTAAAATATTCTTTAATGAACTCATGGCATCTTCTATCTTAACTCCGCCTTGAGGCATATAATCCCCGCTTACTAAAGGAAGATAACAGGCGTTATTTTCTTTATAACTAAAAGCTATTCCCACAGGCACCGCCTTATGAGGATTGGGGCTGTTGGTTTCAAAATCAAAAGAAAGCATTTTTTGTTTCTTTAATTGGATAATTAATTTCTCTAAATCTTTTCGTCCTTTAAGTATCGTATACTTGGCCTCAATTTTAACTTCCGGCGCGAAAATTTTTAAAAGGTTTCTGAACTCCAGTTCTTTATATATTTCAAAGAGCTTATTTGAATCCGGTTTTTTTATTTCTAAATCTTCCACTTTAATCTTTAGTGGAGCTTCTTTGTTTATCGTAACTAGTTCTCTTGATAATAGAGCATCATCTTTATGTTTAATGATTAATTCTGAGATGCGCTTATTTTTAATCTTATCGGCATTTTTAATAAGATTGTCGACCGATGAATATTTGCTAATTAAATTTAGGGCCGTCTTAGGGCCTATCCCCGGCACTCCCGGCACGTTATCAACTTTATCACCTGTAAGCGCCATTATATCAACTACTCTTTTTGGTTCTACCCCAAACCTCTCTTTAACTTTAGCTATATCAAAAATCTGGCCGTCTTTATTTGTATTATAAACTTTAACCTCATCATCAACTAATTGCATAATGTCTTTATCACCGGTGGCAATAAATACATTTATATTACTCATTTTAAGCTTCTCGGTAATTGTGGCAATAATATCCTCGCCCTCATAACCGGCCAATTCATAAATAGGTATACCATAACCATCCATGACATCTTTTATAATCGGCAACTGACTACTTAATTCATCCGGCATTGGAGGCCTATGAGCTTTATAAGCTTCATATTGCTTATGTCTGAAGGTAGGCGCTTTTACATCAAAAGCTACAGCCAGATAATCAGGCTTCTCCTTTTCGATAATCTTATTAAGCATCATTATAAAACCATAAATCGCGTTAGTAGGCCTTCCGCTTGAATTGCTTAGGGCTTTAATAGCGTAATACGCTCTATAACAAAAAGATGATCCATCTATTAGAAAAGCTTTTTTCTTATGTATTTTAGTATCTGGTTTTGACATATTTAAGCCAATATTTTTCTAAATCAACAATACCATTTTTAAACTTTGGGTGATATGTTTCTTTAAGTGCCCGGTCGACACTTTTTCCGTTCCTTATTTTTAAAATAAAATCTCCATATAAAGAAGCGATTTGCTGCTTCCTGAGGTAATCAATAATGCTGGCTGATTCCGCGTAAAAAAGACTTAATTTCTCCTGATCGTTTGGGTAATTTTTTAAAGAAAAGAGTTCATCAAAGTGAATATATATCCCCTCATTAATATGTTTTTTTAAATATCCCTTAATATACCCGGTATCCCAGTCTTTCTCTTCATATTGAGCCATGCCTTCATCTAACCATAAAGGTATTCTTTTTCCGGGAATCAATAAATGAAATATCAAATGAGTAATTTCATGGGGCAGTGTGTTTTCGATAAGCTTTGGCGCGCCTTTATATATAAACAATCTCGGAGGATTATCCATCGCGCAACCACCTGACCACGAAGGAGCTCCCGATAACCTTATGTAATCATCCCTGTTTTCAAATAAATATATATGGCACTTATTTTTCTTTTCCCATGGCCGAAAACCATCTATACCAAAATGCCTAATTATTCTTTTATAGCTATACTCGGCTTTCCAGCTGACTTTATTAGCGCAAGACTTGTCATTGTGATAAATGATAAAGTGCATCCTTTGAAGCGCTTGCGGTAAATTTTTTCTTATTTTTTGATGATCATTAGCATAACAAAGATTGAAATTTGAAAATAATAAAAGGAAAATAATAAAAATGATTAACTTTACTTTAGCAAACCGCAAGATTAATAATTCTCCTTTATATAACTAATCCAGTTGCTTTCAGGTTCATCAATATATATAAACATTTATCTAAAAGGGAGGTTGAAATAATATCTACTTTTATAAGTTTTTTGGGATTTAAAAAGGTTAGTTATTTCGATGCAGAATCATTTTACCTTAACGGCTGTACCATAACCAAAAAGATATCCGTATGCTTCCATATAACCGACACCGATAATACAATCGGCATCAAGTTTTTTGGCCTCCTTTATCAACATTTCATCAATTTTATTAAGGTCAGGTTGCCCCGTTCTTACATGAACAAGGCCTCTAATAATATAAGGCTTATGCAAGTCACACGTTGTAAGTTTAATTTTGCTGTTGTCCTCAGCGGCCGCGGCCTTTTCAGCTATTCCCGCAAAGCTAATTATATGAACAATTAACAAGCAAATTAAAAACTTCAAGCACTTTTTTTTCATTATTTAACTTCCTTGCCGTCGGCGGAAATTATAGTCGCTTTTAAAAATATTACTAAGTTAGTTTTTTCTTTTTCCTCATACTTATATTTGAATAAGTTACCCAATATTGGAATACTACCCAAAATAGGTACCTTACGCTCTATCATGACTTCACTATCCTGCATAAGGCCGCCAATAACGATAGTTTGGCCGCTTCTTACGGCAACCGTAGTCTGAGTTGTGCGCATATCAACAATAGGCCATCCTAAGTAACTGGGGAATTGAGTACTATCTGATAAAGGTACTTTTCTGACAACTTCACTAACTTCCGGATGTATATCAAGAGTTACAATATTACCCCCTTCAGCAACAGAGGGAGTAACCTCAAGAAATATACCCGTCTTCTTCTCTTCAATTTCATATGTTTGATAATGCCCAAAAGAACTGGCGCCTGTATCTGTCAGGTTTACTTCCGAAGCATATGGCTGTGTAGTTGCTAATTCTATATTAGCCATCTGACCTGATAAGGTGGTAACTCTTGGCGCTGATAATAAAGCTACTTTATTATCAGATTCAAGGGCCCTTAAATACGCGTACAATTCAGTACCTGAAAGGTAAGATTTTCCTACCCACAATCCCAAACCCGCGGGATCTGCCGGGGCGCCCCATTCAGTGCCGCTCCAGGGAGGTGTTGGCCATGACGAATCATATCTATAATCTGTCGCCGCTGAGGCGCCAGATGTACTTTGGTCGTATACCGGTGGTCTTAGTTGCGCGTTACCTGTACCACTTGTTGGTCCTTGGCCTACATAAAAATTATGCTTCTTTTTTCGCCTTTCAACACCAACCTGATGCTGAGTATCGCTTCTGGTACCATACCATTCAATTCCCAACTCATTTAAAACACCTTCAGAAATTTCAACAAATTTAGCTTCTATTGATATCTGCCTCGGGCCAATATCCCACTTTCCAAGGAGTTCTCTTACCAGTTTGTGATTTGAAGGCGTGTCTGTTACAGTCAACATCCCTGTCGCGGAATTTAAAACAATCTTTCTGCCCGGCTGCGGAGGCAAAACTTGTTCTAAAAAATCTTTAATGGTATCCGCGTCCTGAGCCGAGACAACTTTTATTGAAATTAACATTAAACTTAAAATAAAAAATATTACTATTATTTTTTTCATTATTTAATCTCTTCACCTTCAGGTGATATTAATGTCGCGGTAATAAAAATAAGTAAATTTGTTTTTTCCTTCTCAACATGTTTATATTTGAACAAATTTCCTAATATGGGAATACTTCCTAATATAGGAATGCTTTTGTTCGTTACAGACTCTTCTTCTCGTATCATGCCGCCAAGTATTATTGTCCTGCCGCTTTGAGTAACTACGGTTGTCTGCGTAGACCTGGTATCTACTGTCGGCCAACCTACAGAATCTGGAATACCTGGGACAGTCCTCGACCAATAAATATACTCGCCATCCTCAAAATCAAAATATGTTGTTTCAACAGATGGTCTTATCGACCTTTGATCTAATAAAACATTAACTTCAGGATGTAAATCTAAAGTTATAAATTTGCTTCCGGAAGCCACATGAGGAGTAACTTCCAGTGAAATACCAATAGTCTTTTCTTCTATAGTTGTTTTTAAGTTCCAAATCGGGTCATCAGCAGTTCCTTGGTTTTCAAGTTCAACCTTGCTTACGTAAGGAAAAGTTCTGGTAACTTCCATAGTAGCCATTTGGCCCGCCATTGTCATAATCTTTGGAGCTGAAAGAGTATTAGCCTTGCCTTTTTCTTCCAAAGCATGTATATAAGCTCTTAAGAAATTTCCATCATACCCGGTTTTTCCAAAGAAAAAATCAGCTCCATATCCTTCAGCCGGAAAACCTTCGTAATTACCTGATGAATCGTAAGAGCCCCATTGAATACCGTCGGCAGTTGTCTCTAAACTCTCACTGAAACTCGACGCGCCTCTATCATATAAACCGGGAGCATCTCCCACCTCAAGGCTTCTAAATATCCTACCATCCGAAGCGTCACCTTGCTGGTACCAGTAAAACTCTGTACCCAACTCTTCTAAATTGTTAATTTTTACCTCAACAAAACGAGCCTCAATCATAACCTGAGTCGGGCCAACATCAAATTCCCCAATCAAACGCCTGATAAGTTTGTGATTAGAGGGAGTATCGGTTACAGTTAGAATACCGCTAGTTCTATCAAGAACTATTTTTCTGCCGGCTTGAGAAGGAAGGGCTTCTTCTAAATACTCCTTAACACTCATGCCTTCCTGCGCGTAGCAAACATTACTTGAAACTAATACTAACAGAATAATAATAAATATTTTTCTTCTTATCATAGCCTTTTATAGGTTAAAAATCATCATCACCAAAGTCATCATCCACGTCATCACCAAATTGAGTAAGCTGCACACTTCTAGTGCTTCTTACTCCATATTTAAGCTTATAAGTCCTAACGACTAAGTTTTCTTTATATATAGTTTCTTTATCTGAGATCCATATATATGTAGGTTCCATTTTATAAGTTAAATCGGAAGTTTTTAAAGCAATATCTAATAAGTCTAAAAGCGGCATGGGGGTAACGGTAGTAAACGACACTGTCATAATGCCGGCTTCTAATGCCTTCTTTAGAGCTCCTTCATCAAGAATGATATTAACACCGGTTAATTTAACTAATTCCCTGATAACATCTCTGATATCGGCATCACTTAAACTTAAAGCGGGAACAATGTTTTCATTCATCTTAGCCCGCAATCTTTTCTGAGCTTCTTCTCTTTGCTGCTCTTCTATTTCTTCAGCGCTTATAGCTTCTTCCTCCGCTGCTTCTTCATATGATTCCGGGGGTAAATAGGCTGAATCTACTTCAAGCATGAGTTGCTGCTCGTGAGCTTTTTTGCGCAGCATAACTAACTCTTTCTCTGAGTCCATTTGCCTCATTTGATCTTTAATGTGCTGTGTTCCGGCTTTAGGGCTATTTATTCCATAAACGGCACCTTCGGTCAATACTTCATCAGAATATGTAATATACTCTTGCGCTTTTTGATAATAAGAAGAACATACGGGTATCATAGACATTTCATCAATACATTTCTGCATTTCTCCCTTATTATAGTAAGCCACACCCTTTTTATAATGCTTCTTAGCCGACTTGCTAAGTTTTTCCAATGCCTTATTGAGATATTCATTGGCTACGGCACTACCGGGATCAAGCTCTAGGGCTAAATGAAACTGCTGAATAGCTTCATTATAATATCCTTTGTTGAAATAATAAATGCCCCGTTGATTACGGCCATCTATCAATATCTCGTTTTCTTCCTGCTCCAGCTTCTTCTGCACAGCAAGCTTTTTGGCTAAATCTTCAGCGTCTGTTTTGCTTCGAGAATAGGCTATATTATTGAGAGCAAAGACTATTACTATAGTTAAGCAAATTAATACAGTAAATTTTTTAAGAAGCCTGCACATTGAGACTCTCCTTTTTTTAGTAGCTTAATCGCAACATCTTGTGTCCACACTTATGTTACTTCTCTACAATTAGTTTTTTATTATAAGTTTGGTTATATAATACCACATTCTCAGGTGAAATGTCAAGTACTTTGAAGCCATTTACAATATCACCCAATTTTACCTTAACCGTCTTATGTGTTTTACTTACGTAAAGCGCGGCCTCATAATCATTACTTAAAATCTTTTCTCCTAAAGGCAATATGTATTCAACGCCGGCCCCATCTTTAATGAGCATATAATCATTACATACTTTTTTAACTGTATAGCCATCAATTTCATCGCCTTCTTTAACGAAGTAAGATCTGTTTTTCACCTTTAACTGGGCAACGGTACCCGAAAGAGACTCTATAAAACCCCTATATTCCACATCCAGATATTTTTTACGGACAGCCTTTAATTCAAATGGAGGTATCTCGGGCACCGGCTTAATATATTTCAGAAAACCGTTTCTCGCGAGATAGATTTCATATTTACTAAAACTATCTAACCGCTTAAGCCGCGCGATTAAGTCATTATATTCTTTAACGCCTTCAATTTTTTCAGGAGGTAAATTAAATTTAACTCCGGCTATTTTATTTTTGATAGTTTCATCTTTAATATAAATACGCCCTTGATAGATTACAATAACAATTAATGAAATGAGAATCAAGAGTCCGAAAACTATTTTTTCTATATTGGATAATAAGGGATTACTTTTCATCGCTCTCCATAAGTACTATGCACGAAATAACAAAACTTGAATTTATTTTTTCCTTAAAATCTTCCGATTGTGCGATATTTAATTCTTCGGTTATAAATATATAATCCGACGTTGATATTTTGAATAATAAATCAACCAATTTTTTCACGGATGAGGTTGCGCTAAGCCTTAAAGAAAAAACTCTGTAATTGATATTACCCCGAATAGTCTCCAACTTGTCATCTCTATGAGTTAGAAACTCAACTGAAGATAAGGTCTCAATATGACTGAGGCACATAAGATTTACTACTTCTTGAATAATATCCAATTTTTTTGTCAAATTTGGAACTTCGGCTTCAGTTGGTATCTTGGTTTCATATTCCTTAAAACCAAAAGATACAGCCTCTTCTTTTAATTCAAGCTGGCTGGAATACGCCTTTTTACGCATCTCCTTCTGCTTTTTAAAAATCTTTTCCTTGAATTTTAAAGGTTCAATAATATCTTTTGGCATAAAAGACGCCGGCTTATCATACAGTAAGCCGGCATCAACATATATTTTACCAAAAAGCTTTTCTTTTTTAGATAGATAATCTATCCATTTTAAAGTTGGAGCCGCGTCCTTTATCGTTTTGAAATTATCTAAAAGCCGCATTTCTTTTTGGATTTTACCGTCCAGGGAATATTTCTTTCCAAGGCCGGAAGCAAAATTAACCCCGGCGGCAACAACCACTAATAACAGTAAGGCTGTTACAATAAAAAATATTAAATTTCTCTGAAGCAGTTCTTTAAAAAATTTCATCTTTTAATTCTTTTGTTTTCCGCGGCTACAGGTTCTTTTCTTATGAAAAAATTAGAAGCCGGGTTTTTCAACATCAACTTTAAAGTAAACACTATATTGTACGGCTCGCCTAACTCTTCTTCTTCAGCCGACGGCCTGTCAGCCCGCAAAGTTTCAACGCCGGAAAAAAACCCAAGGCTAAGAAGCTTTTCCCCGAAGTTTTTAATTGTATCAAAAGGGCCGGTTGTTTTACCTTCTAAAATAATAATATTAGGTTCATTCGCGTCGGTGCTAAACCTGATTAACCAAGTATCCCCCGGCAAAGAACCGTTTATTCTTGATAATATATTCAGCCAGATTGTTCTGTCTTTAGTAATATCTCCTAAAAAGTTTAACTTTAGTTTTACAGCCTTGATACTGTTTTGCAACTCATTTATTGTTACTTGATTATCACGGTATTTATTCATTTCAAGAGATATAGCTTTAAGATTGCCGGCAGCTGAATTCACTCCCTGCGCATTGCATAAACTCAGCATGGCAAAAATACCGAGAGCAATTAACGCGGAGCTGGTAATATATACTTTCTTCTTTGAAAAGTCTTTGAGCTTCCTTTGTTGATCAGAAATCAAATTTAAATTAATAGTCGGCGTTTCTACTCCCGGGAGGGCTAAGCCCATAGCAACCGCCAAGCGATCATCAATGTCATCAATGTTAGCTTTTACGTATTTATTAGTGGTTAAATTTTTAAAAAGATTGACTTTTTCTGTCTTTATCTTCAGGTTAGCTTCAAAAAATCTTTCGATATAACGTATCTTAGAACCGCCGCCTGTCAGCAGCACTTTCTCAAAAACCGCTTCTTTATCAAATTGAGATTTATAATAACTAATAGAACGTGAAACTTCCGATAAAAGTTCACTTAACACGGGACTAATAGCCTTTGAAATCGCGTCTGACCTTGGAGTCAGGTCTTCATCACCGGTAACACCCGCCAACACGATACCTTCTTTACGTTTTAAAATCTCCGCTTCCTGAGGTTTTAAAGCCAGGCTTTCACCTATAACCCTGGTTAACTCGGCCCCGCCCATAGGTATACTTCTTATCCACAACTGCCTGCCTTTAGCAATGATAGCGCTGGTAACATTAGCTCCAATATCTAAAATAACCGTTTTATCGTTTATTTCTTTATTAAAATTAAGTATATTATAAAGAGCTACCGGCGCGGGCTGCACAGAAACAACTTCAGCTCCTTTAATCGCGTTTACCTGGCGATATAAATTATCTATAATGTCTTTCTTAACGGCAGCCAGAAAAACTTCCAACTGAGAGCCTTTAGATATTTTAAATAGCTGATAATCCCAAACAACCTTATCAATCGGAAAAGGAATCTGCTGCTGGGCTTCATATTTAACTACTTGTTCAATCTTTTTCTGGGATATTTTAGGAAGCTTTGTATAGCGCGTAAAAACAGACTGGCCTGAAACGGATATAGCTATTTTGCAAGCGCCTAATCGTTCACTTTTAAAAAGCGCGGCTATTGCCGCTGAAGGGGAAACACCATCTTGCAGTTCAACCACTCGGGCCTTCTCAAGCTGTATTTTATTGCGGACTTTCTTAAATTTTATTAACTTGACCGCGCTATGGCCTATATCTAGCCCGATTAAATTCTTAATTGCCATTTGTTTATATCATCTCCAAAGTGTTAATCGCTAAAACAAATCAATGTAATTATACAATAAACTCTTTTGTTAATCAACATTTAAATTGGTTATTAGATGGGAGGCGCTATTTCATCAACGTTTCACATTCACGCATGCGCTTAAGAAATTCACTGCTTTTTGAACACCGAAAACGGGGGTATATTTTAGCAACAGAAAATTGATTCCCTTTAAAATTCCGGTAACTTTTTTTTATTATAGAAAATGTTTAAACTTATATTTATTTATCTTAATTTTCTTACTTCTTTCCTCTTCTCTTTTTGAATCAATTTTATTTTTCTAAAGGCCTTATTCTTAATCTCATCGGATTTCGCGTAATCTTTAACCATCGCAAATACATCATAAGCTTTGACCAAATAATCAATCTTTTTCCGGCCCTCTGATTCATTGGCTCTTTCAAGATAAACATTGCCAAGTTTAAGATATTTCTCGCATATATTCTTAATAATTTCTTTATTATCTACTAACTGCAGCCTCTTATAATATAAATCCAGATTTTTTATATCAGCCGGCAACGGGTACTCGGTAAATAACTTGTTCGCGGCTTCGGTTTGAATGTCTTTTGTTTTCTCTTTTAATTTTTCATTTTCTGACAATTTGAAAACTACCTCTGTACACTTCATTGCAAAAAAAAGGTAATCCTGGTTTAAGCTTTCTCCGTTGCTCTTGGCTGTCATGTCAGAGATAAAATATTCGGCCTTTTTAATGAGGTTTGATAGATATTCCTCTTTTACCTTTGATACATCAATTTCTTTCACATCACAATTCCGCTCTTTTGCTTTTTCTTTTATAATATCGGTGATAAACTTTCTAAATTCCATCGGATTATCTGTAACAGGAGTTAAAAGAAAGGGCTTATCTTCTGTTTTATTTTTCATTTCATCAAGAAGATTCTCTGCCTTATTGACATATTCACTTTCTTCATATTTCTCTATCAACTCTTCAAGCTTTATCTTTGCCTCACCGTAATATCCTAAGTTGTAATCATCATATGCAGAATAAATTAATCCTAAATCCTTACCCCGCTCTTCTTTATCCTTTATATCAGCCAAAAGATGTTCTACTCTATCTTGATATTTTGGATCGAGGCCGGCCGCTTTTTCTAAAATAACCTTAGCGCGTTCAAGTAAGCCGTTTTTTATACAGAATTTACCCAACTCAAAATAATCTTCAGCATCATCTTTATCTATACCATCGCTTGTAATCTTACCCAGCCTTTGACTAAATTCATCAACGGCTTCATCTATTGGCAAGCTTGCGAAACAGGGACTTATCATAAATAAAAAAATAACCGTTATCAGAATAACAATTGTAGATTTCATATCCTGCTCCTTTATTGCCCACTCCGGTACAATACTTTCGTTTGCGGCAAATAAATCACCGTTATATCCTCAAATACAGGTGTTTCTTTATGAGTTGTATCGGTTGATTTTAAAGTAACTTTATATTTTATATTACTCGATGCAGCCGCATTTATACTACCATTCTGGCTCACTGGACTAAAACCACTGCCTGTATCAACTTCAACCTCAGCTGTCTCTGAAGAAGAACTTGCAGAATCTGGCATGGTCAGTGTCCAGTTTATAGCTCCCCATTCAACATTAGAACCTCCTGTCGGACTATACTGAGGTGATTGATAATATCCCTCATCAGGAATAATACGGACATCATCCCATATTGGATAGCGGCTGTAACTTGGGACATCATTTCTTAAGCGTAGAAACCAATCAGTCTTTATAAACTTATTGACTGATTGGTCATGATTCATACAATCATATCTGTCAGTATCGCCTACATCTGTCATGATATGGAAGTCATGGTCATCCGCGTCATACTTCACCATATGAATCCGCCAGCTCCATGGAATCCACTCGCCCCCATCTCCTGCATACCATTCATGATAAGCGCCTCCGTCATCAACCGCGAGGTATGCCGTATAATTACCGTCACCACTTCCATCAACAACTAATCTCATAGCAACATTCCAGGGAAGGATACGATTACCATCTGCGGGTAATGTAGCACTATTAATAGGTAAACTATATAAATCATGCATATAAACATAGTGCTCTCCGCCGCCGCCATCCCAAATCATTCTAAGCATAGTATCTAAAAAATCATCGGGTGGGTTCAATCCGCCGCCGCTTATATCCACCGGACCACCCCAGTATACACATCTAAACTGACTTACAAACATCTTATGCATATCAGGTGTTCCGCCTATCCCGACAAATTCTATCTGCTGCTCGTCTTCATAAATCTCGCCCCATCGCCTACTATCCGCAACTATATATGGGTGAGGTTTTTCTTCATATAAATGAGCGTATAATCTAATTGAGAATTTCTGGCCGCAATTCCACTGGTCGGGTTGAACCCCAAGAAGATCTAGATGAGAATCTGAGTTGCTGGAAGTCGAGCTCAATTCATAATCACCATCTGAATCACGGTCAACTATTGCAAGAGAGCCGCTTTCAGAATCTATCCAGTGCTCCCAGCTCCAACCTGTTTGAGCGGTATTATCATTCTCCTCATCACAATTATCCCAAAAACCTAATTTTATTGAGCCGGGAATAACATCATATAAAGGTTTGCATTTATCAGTCTCATCTACATCATATATTCCCGCAGCTTCATCAGAATACAATCCAGTTTCATCACTCGAATCAACAGGGCAAGAATCAAGCCAGTTGACATTTCCATAGATAGGTACACCTTCTCCCGCGATATCTTCTGTTCCGTCAAAATTGGTATCCCCCGCGGTAAAATCGGCTTTAGTAGTTTTATTAAATACACTATGAGTATGAACTATAGTAGCAATGTTTTTCCGGGCAAGAATAATACTTTGGGCGGCGGATTGATAAAAGGTGCCTTCTGACTCTATCTCAAAATACCCTCCAGCGTGAAAACAGAATTCTGTTGTATCCGAAGTGTGTTCATATGCTCCAGTAGTGCTGTTCCAGGCGGTAGAGTTAGGATTACAGTTATCTTTGATAGACTGTTTCTCGCCTAAAGTTAAAAGAGTGCCGTCTATGCAAGTATCAAAACCGCTCCAATCAGAAAAAGGCCTTTTATCGCTTCCATTCATAATGGCGTTAGCGGCTGTAGCTGCTTGCCCATCTGAGATACCCGATATGCCCTCTAAGACGGTCTCTAAAACAGCTTGCTTTGCCGTATTGACATTTATAGGGGCCCGGTTAAACGAACTATTTACATAGCTACAGATTGTCACATAATCTTTAATAGCGTTATATTCACCGTCGGTTAAGGCAATTCTTAGCTGTTTCTTGGTCTCGTAGCCGGCTGTCGGGCGATTGTTAATAATCTTGGTTCCTTCATCGCCGCTACAGCCTCCTCCAATATTTCCGCCTAAGATATTTAACATATCTTCTAATCTATCACCGGTATTATCACCATTAACATATATCTGATTCGAACAATCTATAATATTAGCATTATATGAACCCAGATTACTTAATAAGGTACTACAGCTATATCCGTCATACCAATCAGTATCATCTAGACCTGTATCATTTACACTCCAGATAAAATCACTTCCTGCCTTTGTTTTTAATCCAGCGATCGCCTTATTAATTCCGCAATCAGCAAGATAAGCGGCCTTTTGTAGATCTGAAGATACTATGACGCTTATCGTTTCATACTTCAAAGCAACTATTAAGCCCATTACAATAATAACCAAAAGAGCAATGATACCTATGATGAGGGGCAGGGCAATACCTTTTCTCTTTTTTAAATTTACTAACATATCTACCACCTTAGATTATTTAGAAACTTCTCTTCATAGCCGTTAATGCCATATTTACCGCGTAACTTCTTGATTATTTGAATAGATGCTCTCAAAATTAGTATGCCTGAATATAGATAGTGGTATTAAAAGTTCTACTGAATCTAGCTTGTTTATCCTCGGCATCAACTGTTATCTTAACCGCCTGGGGTAAATAATCTTTTACACCTACACTAGAATTCCATTTACTACCTGATACAAGCCATCCGGGAACTGTCTGATCCGCGTCATAAAACTCAAAAGCCAAACCGGTTATATTCTCAGCCAAAGGGCTCCAATTGCCGGAAGTTGGTGTCCAGCCGGCAGCTTGTGTTCCGTCATAATCTTCTTTATATTTTTTTACAGTATTGGTTGCGGTGTCTATTTTGTAGCCGATAATACTTAAATCATATTCATTTGTGTCGTAATTTGTATTAACCGCCGCGGTAAAATAGAGAGTATCAGTAGCAATGTTGTCATAATCGAATTTAACAACAGTGCTGGTGCTTTGATAGGCGCAGGCAATATCTCTGGAGATCGCGTTTATAACTTCCCTGGTATTTTGATAAACCTGTAATCTGGCTTCCGTTTCACTCCACGACCGATTAGCCTGCGAAAAAATTACCGCCATAGACCCAACTATAATAACCAGGATAACACTGGCTACCAGTATTTCAATAAGGGTAAAAGCCTTTCTTTTACTTGGCGATATAAGTAACAAATGTCTCACTCTTATTGTCCCCTTTCTCCTGCCATTGAATATCGAGAGTTACGCTTTTTAAATTCCCGAGAGGATCTATTTCTACAACCGTAACCTTCCATTCCAAACCACTATTATCAGAAAATGCCGCGTAATTTGTATCAAAAAGGCCATCATAGCCGATTCGCTTAAACTCTTCCATTTTTTGCTGAGCATGGATAGTTGCCTCCGTAAGCATACTGGCCCTTCTTGAGGCCTCAAAACCTACCGGAAAAAGGCTTAAAATACCAACAAGGCCGATAGCTAATATAGCCAAAGCAATAACTATTTCTAAAAGAGTGAACCCTTGTTTTTTTCTCATTTTTTATAAACCTCCTAAAAAAAATATTATATTCACTTAATGCATACTATCTCTACTGTATATAATACCACAAGTTACAAAACTTATCAATGATAAGAAAAGAAAAATAAATCTAACCGCTATTAATCAAAAGCCAGCACTTTAACCCTGCCGGAGGTTGATAACACACTTATCCTATAACCTTTGCCTGTAGAAGTATCAGTAATATAAACAGACCCTCCGTTAGAAGTCCCAAAAGAAGTAAAGATGGCTTTATCATTATAAAATGTTATTCTAAATTCATATGAACCGCTTAAGGATAGTTTCTCGGTCTTACCTACTTTCAAAGGATTAACTTCTGATAAGTTGGTATAGACATCAATATTAAGATTATTATCACAAGCTGCAAAAATAATCTCATATTTCTTACCTTGAGCCCGGGCACTCTCTTTTGTGCTTCTTAATATTGAAGCAACAACACGGGCGGAAGTCTTAGCTTCAGCAGACCTGTAAGCGCCCCAACAATACGGCAAAGTTACCGCTGAAATAGTACCCACAATAACCAGGCAGACTACCAGCTCAATTATAGTGAAAGATGATTTTAAACTTGAATTCCTCATAACGCGGAGCTAACTATATCATGAGGAAATAAAAAAGGCAAGAAAATATGCAATCAATTATTCTAAATCACCAACTCTTATACAGCCGGTGTTTTCATTGATATATATTGTAAGGGTTTTGGGGGTTCCACCGACATCAAGCGTAAAAACAATCTCTTCATCTTCCGGAAGATTAGCATCATGATCATCAGCGCGCCCATCGGAATAGAATGATATCCAGGCATAATTGCTGATGGGTGTAGTAATGGGTGTATCAATTATAGTACTAATTCCAACTTTCGTAAAATTGAATTTTTCAGATTTTCCAACTTTACGATCCCAACTCGCTTCAGTCCAAGGATCAAACTCTTTATAAATATCCATACTAAGAAAACTATCGCCATACCAAAAAACAACATCATACTGCGTATTTTGAGCTTGGGCATAGCTTTTAGCGGTACTTAAAATAGAGGCAACTCTCCTCGCGGAACCTTTAACCTCCTTGCTCTTATAGCCTCCCCAGAAATTAGGCATCGCAATCGCTGTTATTATAAAAATAATAACCAAGACAACCATCATCTCTAAAAGAGTGAAAGATTTCTTTTTCATATTAATCACCAACTAATCCCCCCAGCTGTATATATCATCATCTGTGTTAATATAATTAGTCGTTTCTACATCATCTGTTTTGTTTTCGCCAATAGACCATATATCAATTGGATTTTGAGTGATATGCGTATCCGGGTAGGTATGCAAATACGCTTTCCCTGTGGTGAGCTGATCATGATAATATCTATAATCACTTCCCCAGGGATCAACAAAAGCGTTAACATTTAAATCCTTAGCTTTAAAAATCATGTAAGGCCCATTCCAGCCGGTTGTATCGACACTCCTGTCATCCTGCAGGTAGTACTTAAAGCTGTTGCCTGAACCGTCTCCCGGAGGATATACGCCCACATCTAATTTATATCTCTCAATGGCCGTTTCCAGGGCCGCTATATCAGACTGTGCTTTGCTTTCCCGAGCACCCCTTATAGACCTAAAAGCCCCGGTAGTAATCAGGGAAGCTAAAATACCGATAATTACCATTACCATTAATAACTCTATCAATGTAAAAGCTTTTATTTTTTTCATATCTATCAGTCCCAACTACCTATATCATCTCCGATTATACCGCTTTCACCATCAAGGCTGTCATTATTTCCATCCGGCCCGGACGACCAAAGATTATAGCCATCCGTATCCGCTACATGATAATATCTATAACCGTTTCCCCAGGGATCCAAATAATGAGTGTTACTTAAAATTTCAGCATCTATAAAACTCATATAAGGCCCATACCAGTTGTCATAATTACCGGTTGCATGATCCCCATTCATCAACCAAGACTTAAAATCATTTCCATTACCGGATGTATTTGTATATACGGGATAATCACCAATATCCGATTCAAACATCTCTAACGCCGCCTTAGTCGCCTTCATTGCCGCTTTAGCTTTTTCAATTCGAGCTTCCTTAATCGCGTTAAAAGAACCCGTTAGCACAAGCCCTAATAAAATACCGACAATAACCATCACAGTTATCATTTCAACTAATGTAAAAGCCTTTTTATTACTATATATCATTTAAAACACCCTCTTTACCAATTGCCTATTGTATCCCCTGTACTTGGAACTGTCGTCCATATGTCTACAAAGTCAAGATTGTGCCTAGTTACACTTGTGCAATCATACTGATAATTATTATCCCAGGGGTCTTCATAATTATTATCTGAAGTCCTACCGTCATCAAAATCAATATAAGGGCCTTCCCAACCGGTTGGATCTCCTGATCTATCATCCTCAAGATAATACCATAAACCGTTAGCTGAATCAGGGGGATAACTACCAATATCCCTTTCATACCTGGATACAGCCGATTCAAGAGCACCTATATCAGCCTCCGCCTGCCCTTTTTTGGCCTCCTGCAGAATCTTCATAGCTCCTCCTACGGTAAGCCCCATCAGAATACCCATAATAATGAGTACAATCATTAATTCAACTATAGTAAAAGCGTTGTTTTTCATACATATACCTCTATAACGTATTATACCACATTCTTAAACTATGTCCAAAACCAACAACCGGCTCTTTAAGCGGATAATGAAGCCATAAGTTTAAAGAGCGGCAGGAACATAGAAATTACCAGGAAACCTACAATAACACCCATACTGACAATCAAAAATGGTTCAATGATTGAAGTCAAGGCGTCTACCGTGGCATCAACATCAGTATCATAAATATCAGCGACTTTATTGAGCATGGTATCCAAAGAACCGGTTTCTTCACCAACATCTATCATATTCACAACCATGGGCGGAAAAGCTCCGCTGGCTTTTAAGGGGCCGGCTATAGATTCACCTTCGCGGATACTATCATGAACACGCTTGAGAGCCCTGCGCATGACTTCGTTACTCATTATTCCCCGTGTGATTCGTAAAGCCTGCAAGATAGGAACACCGCTGGAAATAAGAGTACCCAGAGTTCTGGAAAATCTGGATACTTCTATTTTTTTAGTTAAGTCTCCCGCTACGGGAATACGCAGTTTAAACTTATCTATGAAAAATTTACTATTCTTAAAGCTATTTAGTACTTTAAGAGCGACAATAGCCAAAACCATAAGGCCGACACCGATATACCATTTATCCCTTATAAGCGAACTCATAATCATAACAAATTTAGTAATGCCCGGCATTTCACCAACATCCATATTCTCAAAAATACCCATAAATTTGGGAATAATATAGGTGGTTAAAAACAAAAGAACGCCGGCTGAGAAAACAACAACCAAAGCCGGATAAGTAAGGGCTGATTTTACCTTTTGAGTCAAGGCCATGTTTTTTTCCTGAAACTCAGCTAATCTTTCTAAAACAAGTTCAAGTATGCCGCCGGCCTCACCGGCCTTGATCATATTGACATAAAGATGGTTAAAAACCCTAGGGTACTTGGCCAGAGATTCACTTAAAGTACCTCCGGAGGAAACGTCTTTTGAAAGATTAGATATAATACTTTTTAAGGGCCCGGATTTTAGCTGATCATACAAAACATTTAAACTTCTTACCAAAGGAAGGCCGGCTTCAATTAACGTGGCCAACTGCCTGGTGAAAATCGCGGCATCAACATTTTTAACAGTACCTATGCCCAGAAAAGGAATACATAATTCAGCATTAAGTCCGCTTTTTTTTTGCGCGGCAGGCGCGGCAGCAGCAGCCGCTCCGGGAGATTTCTGAGCTTGTTCTTTTTTTACTTCGTTTATCTGTGTCGGATAAAACCCTTTATTTTTTATTTTAGAAACAGCTTCTTGCGTAGTTCCGACATCAACAACACCTGAAATTTCTCTACCGTTAGGATCTATAGCTTTATATTCAAATTTAGGCAATTTCGGTTACCTCCTTTAATGAGGGCATTACTTACAGAGCGTAAGCGAATGTAAGTAATTTGCCAGAATTAAATCCCGCAGTATGCGGGATGTTTTAGTTTAAGCACAACAATTATCAAATACAAGCTACCAGCCTTAACTATCTTATTCATTTAAGAATACCCTTGAGTTTCCCTGATAACTTCTTCTATAGTAGTTAAACCGTCATATACTCTAAGTAGGCCATCATCTCTTAAAGTACGCATACCGCCTTCAATGGCCGCTTTTCTTAAAAGAGCCGTATGGGATTTATCCATAATAAGAGTTCTGATTTTATCAGTCATTATCAGTATTTCAAATATTCCGGTTCTGCCTCTATAACCAATATCATTACATTCATGGCAGCCTTTGGCCCGATAAAATGTCTTATCCGCGGCCTTATCCTGAGAAAGATTAATCTGGGATAGTTCATATTCATCCGGCACATAGGCCTCTTTACACTTAGGGCATAGAACACGTATCAACCTCTGAGCGACAACCGACTCAAGGGTTGAAGATATTAAGAAAGGCTCAATGCCCATGTCAATTAATCGGGTAACCGCTCCCGGAGCATCATTAGTGTGTAAAGTAGAAAATACCAGGTGGCCGGTCAATGAGGCTTGTATACTTATTTGGGCCGTTTCTTTATCGCGAATTTCACCAACCATTATAATATCCGGGTCCTGTCTTAATATATGCCTTAAGCACGCGGCAAAAGTCAGGTTAATTTTAGGCTTAATACTAACCTGGATAATCCCGGAAATATCATATTCAACCGGATCTTCAGTTGTAATAATCTTATATTCAATTTTATTAACTTCCCTTAAGCAGGAATAAAGCGTAGTTGTTTTGCCGCAGCCGGTGGGGCCGGTTGCAAGAATAATACCGTTAGGTTTACTGATAAGTTTCTTAACGATGTCCTGCTGCTCGGTTGTCAGGCCGACTTGATCCAAATCTAAACTGATTACGCTTCTATCTAAAACACGCATAACCACACTTTCTCCAAAAACGGTCGGTAAAGTAGAAACGCGCAGGTCAATACCTCTACCGGCTACACGCATCATAATCCTACCATCCTGAGGAATTCGGCTTTCAGCTACATCCAGGCCGGCCATAACTTTTATTCTGGAAGTTATGGCCAAACTAAGATTCTTAGGAGGACGGGTTATTTCATATAAAACACCGTCAACACGATAACGGACTTTAAATTCATCTTCAAAAGGTTCGAAATGAATATCACTGGCCGTATCTTTTACGGCCTGCAAAAGAACCAGGTTAACCAGCTTTACAACCGGAGCCTGGGAGGCGAGCTCTTTTAAACTGGTAATATCCTGCATCTCTTGAATTTCAGCCGATAAAACCGTGGGAGTACTTTTTTCTATTTCCTGAACCAGAGCATTGAGGGAATCTTCCTGAGTAGTAACCCCGTAATATTTTTCTATAGCCTCGTTAATATCTTCCTCCATGGCAATTGCTCCCTGAACTTCACAATTCAAAACAAATCTTAAATCATCCAAAACGTTTATATTAAGCGGGTCTGATAGGGCTACGGTAATAATATTATTTTCAATTTTAACGGGAACTACATTATAAACCTGAGCTAATGAAGAAGGCACTTGCTTAATGACTTCTTCGGGTATATTCATGTCGGCCAGATTAGTAACCTTCATACCAATCTGAATACCGAGAGCTTCCAGAATTCTTTCCTCTTTTACAAAGCCAAATTCAACCAGGATTCTACCTAATAACCGGCCGCTTTTTTTCTGGTCTTCAAGCGCTTCATCTAATTGCTCCTGGCTGATTATACCCTGATCAAAAAGAATTTCACCTAATGGTTTTCTTCTCAGAAAATCATCGGTCATAATTATTTACCTATCCTTTCACGATACATTGACTCAAACTGCTCCCTATCAAACGCGTTTACCAACGCCGCTTCCTTTGAAATAATGCCCCGCTCACATAGTTCTATAAGCGAGGAATCAAAAGGTTTCATGCCGTATTTAGATCCGGTCTGAAGCTCGGAAGAAATTCTGAAAGTTTTCCTTTCTCTTATCAGGCTCTGAATTGAGGAAGTACTAACCATAATTTCAAAACAAGCCACCCGTCCCCGGCCCGATTTTTTAACAATAAGTTTTTGTGATAAAACCGCTAAAATTGTCGCTGAAAGCTGTGTCCTAACCTGTTCCTGCTGATGAACCGCGAATGAGTTGATAACCCTGTCTACTGTCTGAGGCGCGTTTATAGTATGTAAAGTCGCGAGCACTAAATGTCCGGTTTCGGCCGCTAAAAGTGCCGCCTGGATAGTTGCTAAGTCTCGCATTTCACCAACTAAAATAACATCGGGGTCGCTTCTCAAGCCTCTTACAATCGCTTCAGAAAATGAAGGCACATCAACCCCGACCTCCCGCTGAGTAATAATACTCTTTTTATGGGAGTGATAATACTCAATTGGATCTTCAATAGTAATTACATGCTTTTGCATATTTTCATTTATATAATCAACCATCGTTGCCAAAGTAGTACTCTTGCCCGAACCCGTGGGGCCGGTAACCAAAATTAAGCCTCTTTCACTATGTAAAAGTTCTTTAATTTTCCCCAATAAACCCAACTCTTCCAAAGAAAAAAGTTTTGATGGAATAAGACGCAAGGAAATTCCCAGCGCGCCCTTTTCTCTAAAAATTGACGCTCTAAAACGATTCTTACCAAAACTAAAACCAAAATCGCAGCCGCCAACCTCGCGAATCTTTCCGCGTTTATCATCATCGGTAATTTGATTACTGATTTGCTCAATATCTTCTGTCGTTAAGGCTGGCATCTCCATGGGAATTAAACCGCCGTTAAGACGTAAAATCGGAGGTTTACCTAAAGTGATATGAAGATCTGACGCGTTTTTATTAATGCACTCTGAAAGAAGATTATTAACCGCTAGCATATGTACCTTTCTTTATAATTCATCCATCTGGGCCACACGTATAACCTCTGAAATGGTTGTCACACCCTTAAGGGCTTTTATCTTGCCGTTTTCTTTTAAAGTTTTCATACCCAGTTGAACGGCTTTATTTTTTATCTCAGAACTTGATTTTTTCTCAAAAATCATTTCTCTTATTGTGTCGTTTACAATCAGCATTTCAAAAATTGCCTGCCTTCCCCTAAAGCCTGTATTACTGCATTCCGGACAACCCTCACCCATCATGAATTCAGCTCCCACCAAATCCTTTTCCTTTAATCCCATAGCCTTGATTTCTTCCGGTTTTGGAGTGTAAGGTTTTTTGCAGTTGGGACATATCCTCCTGACTAATCTCTGAGCTAATACCGCCTGCAGAGTCGAAGCTACCAGGTAGCCTTTTATGCCCATATCAATCAATCGGGTAACCGCTCCCGGAGCATCATTAGTATGCAGTGTAGAAAATACCAGGTGGCCGGTAAGCGCCGCCTGAATAGCAATTGAAGCCGTCTCTTTGTCGCGAATTTCACCCACAAGAATCACATCGGGGGCCTGCCTAAGCATGGCTCTTAATCCCGAGGAAAAGGTCAAACCAATTTGGGGCCTTATTTGAACCTGATTAATACCTTTTATCTGATATTCAACCGGATCTTCAATAGTAATTATTTTTTTATTAGGTTTATTAAGATAATTAAGCGCGGCATAAAGGGTAGTGGTTTTCCCCGACCCCGTAGGGCCGGTAACCAAGAGTGTACCGTTGGGCAGTTCAATTAACTCTTCAAATTTCTTTCTATCTTCAGTAAGAAAACCGATTTCTTCCAAACCGATAAGTAAACTCGCCTTATCAAGAATTCTCATAACTACCGATTCGCCGTAAATTCCGGGCAAGGTTGAAACGCGCAAATCCAAATCTTTATCTAAAAGCCGAACTCGGATACGCCCGTCCTGGGGCAGCCGTTTCTCAGCAATATCTATGCCGGCCATAAGTTTTATTCGACTAATAACTGAACCTTGTAAATGTTTTGGCGGAGCGGGTACTTCATGCAAAAGGCCGTCTATTCTATAGCGAACCCTAAATTCTTTCTCCAGGGGTTCAACATGAATATCACTGGCCCTATTTTTTACAGCCTCACTTAGTATTAAACCTACTAAACGAATAATAGGAGCGTCTTCTTCACCGGTAGCATAAGCAAATCCAGCTTCTTCGCCCTTGCCATAATATTCCTTTTCAGTATCAATAGTTTGGACAACATTATCTAAGGCCTTCTCTTCTTCTTTCTTATCTCCGTAATATAAATTCTGTTTCTCCTTGAGTTCGCTTTCCGTCACAAGGATAGCTTTCATCTTTAACCCTAATATTTTATTTAAATTCTCCAAAGCTAAAAAATTAAGCGGGTCATCTGTGACTATGGTTAAAACGTCGTCTTGAAAATTTATAGGTAGGATTCTATGTTGATAAGCAAAAGATGAAGAAACTTTTTTTACGGCCTTATTATCAACTTTTATATCTTTTAAAGAAACGGGCACAAGTCCAATTTGATCAGGTAGGCTGCTAACCACATCTTCATTAACGATAAACCCCATTTTAGCCAATATATGACTAAAGCAATCTTTACTTTTAAGTTGAAATTCAAGGGCTTGTCTAATCTGGTCATCAGTAAGCAAGCCTGTGTTGCGAATACTGTCTTTTATGAGTCTACTGTTATCAATCAATTTTTCTAACCCTTTTAGGTTATATTATACAGCCAATTAAAGATAACGTCAAGAAAGGCTATGCGTACTTTACTTAGCTATCATAGCTCTAATTCTATCACCCGCGTTTTCCGCGTGGTTCGCGATACTGGCGGATAAACTTATAGCTTTAACCATAAAGTAAATTGAAAGAGTGTCTTTGCCGGAGTTAAAAACTTTTTTAGTGAGCGCTTTTTCTATCCTGTCAGATTCCCACTCTTGACGGTGAACCTCCTTAATGAGTTCTTTCATTTCTTCTCTGGTGGCGTTTTTATAGGTTCTAAAAAACTCTTTTAGCCTTAGGGCTACTTTTTCCAGCGTTTCTACGGTCTCGGTAACTTTCTGGGTGTGCTGCAGTAACTCATCTTTAATAAAAGACATGTCCACCTTTTTGAAACTGAGCCAGATAACCGTATCTTCCGCGTGATCCAAAACGGCATCCTGTTCCTTAAGGCACATCATGAAATCGGATTTAAAAACAGGCATATAAATACCTTTAGGCAAATGGGCGCTTATTTTACCTTTTATTAAATCAGCTTCATGTTCTAAGAGCTGGACCTTATTGGAAAGTTCCCCGAAGATATCATATTTCTTTTCTAAATAGGCACTGACCGCTTGTTTCCAGATATGAATACATTCATTAACCTTAGAAGCGTGTTCAACAAAATCATCAAAGGGAGATTTTCTTAGAACAGATAAAATTGGAATTCTTCCAAACATAAACCATCACCTCCGTTTAATAAGCAATTTATGTTTATTGCTTTCATAAATTGCGTGTTCATTTAAAAAAGCCACATAAACAATTTATATAGCAGTATACATGTAATTGCCGCCGCCGGTATGGTGGCTATCCACGAGACAAAAATCTTCTTCACAATTCTAAAATCAACCGCGTCTAAACCGCGGGCCAGCCCCACACCGCAAACCGCCCCGATCACCGCGTGTGTGGTTGAAACCGGCATACCCATTTTTGAAGCTATAAGCACACTGGTAGCCGCCGAAAAATCAATAGAAAATCCTCTTGAATTAGTCAACTCTGTAATTTTACTGCCCACAGTACCGATAACCTTGTAACCCCATGTAGCCATACCTAAAATAATACCAACTCCTCCCATAGCCAAAAGATTTACAGGTACCTGCACTTTACATTGAAGGCTCTGGTCTTTTATAATACCCAGGATACCGGCTACCGGGCCAACAGCATTAGCAACATCGTTAGCTCCTATAGAAAACGCGATATAGCATGATGTCATAATTTGTAAAACCCTAAAGACATCTTCTACTTTGTAACCTTTCGCGACCACTTTCCTGATAAACAAAAACCCGAGGGCTCCGCTTATAACGGCCGCCGTCAAAGCATACAATAATCCGTCAGCTAACCCAATTTCCAAAAGTTTACCCAATGGGCTCTTTAATAATAAAGACATTACCACCAGAAAAAAAGTCATGCCTATAAAGATAGGCCCGATTTTAACTGTCGCTTTTTCGCTCTCATCAACGGATAAAATAAACCTATGAATAATTTTAAAAAAAACAAAAGCCGTCAGTCCGGCAAAAACAGGGGAGCTAACCCAGCTAATCACAACTCCGATAAGCTTACTCCAATTAATCGACTGAGGCCCAATCGCGAATAAACCAAAACCGACTAAAGCTCCTATGATAGAATGCGTAGTGGAAACCGGCCAGGCAAACCAGGTAGCAAAAGTAATCCAAATGCCGGCGGCTAATAACGTAGCCAATAAACCTTTTATTATAATGTCTAAATCAGCGATGGCGGAAGTATCGACAATACCTTTTTTTATTGTATCAGCTACATGGCCACCCACTAAGGTAGCTCCAAAAAAACATAGAATAGCCCCTATAAAAACGGCCTGTTTTAAAGTAACCGCTTTAGCTCCAACACAGCTGGCCATCGCGTTCGCCATATCGTTGGCACCGATGTTCCAGGCCATATAGAAGCCCAATATTATCGCGCTAATAAAATAGATATTTTGATAATCCATCAACGTTAGTATAAAATTTACCTTTTATAAAGTATGTCTAAAAATAATAAATAAAATCCCGGCTATCAATACCACACTGATAATGTAAAAATCATAAAAATGCCAGAAATCCCTTAACCTATCCTTGGTTGTATAGACTACATCTCTGGTAAATGAACTTCTGGTCTGCTGATATTGAGAATACTGATTCTGAATATTACTCATTTTCCCTTTTAACTTCCCAAGCTGGCTCTTTTTAAAACGTAAATATAAACCGGCAATCCTATATGCGGGAATAACTCCGTGGTCTGAAAGTTCTTTGAGGCGTTTCTCGGTGATACCTAGATATTCCGCCGCCGCTTTTAAACTTAAAAGTTTTTCTTCAAACATAATCTAATTATATTTTTCTTTTTATTATCAGCTTAACTATTTCTTTGCTTAATTACTAATAATTGCCCTCAATTTAATTACTTTATTTTCTCCGAGACAACCCAGGCATCAATTTTTGCCTTATCAAACTTCCATTCGTTATTTTCCTTAAAGGCCGGTATCTTTCGATTTTTTATCCACTCATCAACCTCGTCAAATTCGACTTCAAGATATTCCGCGAGCTGCTCAGTGTTTAGAATTTCTTTTTTTTTACCTGACGGTTCCTCATTGGAAATCATCTGGCAGTTCCCCTGCAAAACAGCCCCTTCTTCTACTTTTAAAACCGGCGTTTTAATATCCCCTATTATTCTCGCCGTTCTGGTGAGAGTAAGTTTAGAGCTGGTAATTATATCACCGACTATCTTACCTGAGACGGTTATATTCTCGCCTTTAACTTCGGCATTTACCGAAGCATTTTCCCCAACGGTAAGATTCCCCTTTACATCCAGGCTGCCTTCAAATTGACCGCTAATTTTCAAATCCACAGCATCTTTGAAAACAAGGCTCCCTTGCATGCTGGCATCAACGTCGAGGACCTTAGATTTTTTGCCTTCGGCGTTCTCTCTAGAACCCTTAAACATTTTTAATTCACCTCCTCTTGTTTATTAAACCAGCTGGCGCTAACAACACCTTTAATTCTCGCGACAGCGGTAACCAATTCTTCTTCAATATTATCATCAATTTTTAAATCAAAACATAGGTTTACCTGTTCATTTTTTTTCGATACGGAAATTTCAAAATCTTTTATATCAGCTTCATAACTATCTAGAACCTGCTTGATCAGTTTAAGATTGCCAACCTCCGCGGAACTTATGACAACTAAACTTTTATAATAAGTTTTCTTAATAAACATTTTCTCAATTTTTCCTAAAAAGACCAGGGAAAAGAGAATTAAGGCTGTAGTTACCAGGGCGCCTAAATAAAATCCGGAACCAATGGCCAGGCCTACCGCGGCCGCGGCCCATATGCTGGCGGCGGTTGTAAGCCCCTTAATTGAAGCCCTGAACCTTATGATTGTGCCGGCACCGATAAAACCAATACCGGTTACAACTCCGGCCGCTACCCTGCCCGGATCAATGGCAATGCCATACGTACGGGATTGGGCCATGTAAATAGATGATAAGACAATCAAAGTCGAACTTATGCCCACAAGTATGTGCGTTCTAAGTCCGGCCGCTCTACCGTGAGACTCTCTTTCAAGCCCGATACAACCGCATAAAATCAACGAAAAAACAAGTGGGCAAAGATAATCTAAGGTACTCATAAGCATCACCTCATTTCCTATTTTTTATCTATCGCTAAAGAAGTTTCGGCCTGTAAATCCAAATCAGAAACTTCTTTTCTTATTACTTTATGATAGGCTAAGCCGGCAATCATAGCCGCGTTATCCTGACAATAAACATCTAACGGAAAATAAGCCTTACATCCTTCTAAAGCGGCTTTTTCCGCTAGCTTCTCCCTCAATGAACTGTTTCGGCTTACCCCGCCTCCAACAACTATATTTTTAACTTTATATTTTTTCGCGGCTAAAACCGCCTTATCAACTAATACATCAACTACCGCGTCCTGAAAAGCACCCGCGATATCTATCTGCTGCTGCTTGCTCAGCTTTTTATTTCTTATCTTTTTTCTGTAATACAAAACAGCGGTTTTAAGTCCTGAAAAACTGAAATCCAAAGAGTCTTTAGAAAGATAAGCCCTGGGAAAATAAATTTTTTCTTTTCTTTTTTTCCGTGATAGTTTATTTATTATCGGGCCTCCCGGATAACCCAGGCCTAAAATCTTGGCCACCTTATCAAATGCTTCCCCGGCGGCATCATCCTGTGTCTGGCCCAAGGTTTTGTAATTTAAAAAATCTTTCACTAAAACCAGGTTAGTATGCCCCCCGGAAACCACTAACCCCACACAAGGTAATTTTATTCCTTTATGACTCATTAAAACGGAATAAATATGAGCCTGCAGATGATTAATTCCAACTAAAGGCTTATTTAATGAATAACTTAAGCTCTTAGCAAAAGATACGCCCACCAACAAGGCCCCCACTAAACCGGGGCCATAAGTAACAGCTATAGCATCCAGTTCGTCTGTTTTTATTTTAGCTGCCTTAAGCGCCTTGAGAGCCACCTTATCAATAAACTTCATATGAAAACGCTGGGCAATCTCCGGTATGACTCCACCGAACTCCTTATGAAAATCCAGACTGGATAAAACCGTATTAGAAAGAACTATTTTACCATTGGAAACAACCGCGGCTGCCGTCTCATCGCATGAAGTTTCAATTCCAAGTATTTTCATTAACTTGTTATCCTATTTTAATAATTCGGATAAAAAAACGAACTCAATATTATTCTCTTTAGCTTCAGGAATAAGTTTTTCCAGGACTTCAATAGTTGCCTTTCTGGCGTGACAAATGCCAACTGCCCGGCTCTCTTCCAAAGCTATTTCCTGAAGCTGTTTAAACTGGCCTTTAATGTAATCAAAATCGCTTTCATTATCAAGAAAAACCGCGCGTTCTAAACTTTTAATTCCCTTACTTAGAGCAACTTCCAGAGCGTGAGAATTACAAGTTACAAAGCTATCCAGAAAAAATAAATCCTTCTTGGATAAAATATCAAAAAACTGCCGCATAAGCTCTTTATCTTCGGTTGCCTTTGAACCCTGGTGATTTGAAACACCATCAGCGTAAGGCACGCTTGCTAAAGATTTATCCAAATAATCAGATATTTCCCGGTCACTCATGCCGGCTTTAAGATATTCTTCCTCTGCGGCAATTAAGCTATAAGACTCCATAGGCAAATGAAGTATAACTTCATACCCCGCCAGATGCGCCTTTGAAGCAATATAAGAAGAATAATCTAAATTTGGCAAAACGGAAAAAGTTACCGGTGTTTTCAGCGCAACTGTTTTATTGAATAATTTTTTACTGTAACCCCAGTCATCAATTACAATGGCAACCCTTGCTTTAAACTCAACCTTTTCTTCTTTTTGTTTAGTCTTTGCCTGTTGTTCAGGCTGCTTATCCCGGCAACCTATCAAAAAAAGAGGCAATAAACAAACTAAAATTATCCAAAAAAATATTTTATTAGTTTTGTTTTTCAATTTCTGTATTTCTCTTGCCGTAAACTTTTAAGCCTTTAATTAAATCTATAGCTCTTTTAAGTTGATAATCATATTCTTGCAATTTTTCCGCGGAAAGTTCTTCATCGTTTTCTTTTTCTATTTCATCAAAAAGGCGTTTCGATTTTTCTTCAGAGCTTAACTCCATAGTTATTTCTTCCACTTCTATATCGGGGCTAACACCCTCTTCATGAATAGAGCGCCCGCTGGGTAGATAATATTTACTGGTGGTAATTCTTACGGCTGAACCATCGCTCATAGGGATAACACTCTGAACAGACCCCTTGCCGAATGTCTTCTGGCCTAAAAGGACAGCTCGATTATAATCCTGTAGGGCGCCGGCTAAAATCTCCGAACCACTGGCCGAACCTTCATTGATTAGAACAACGATAGGTTGATTATCAGCCAATAAAGATTTTTCTTTGGAACTAAAAACATATCCCTTTTCGCTGTCTCTGCCTTTAGTGCTAACGATAACTACATCTGCCGGCAAAAGCATATCAGCAATCTGAACGGCGCTATCTAAAAGGCCTCCGGGATTATTCCTTAAATCAAGTACCAAAGAATCCATGTTTTCTTTTTTCAACTTTATAATTGCTTTTTTAAACTCGGCGGGTGAATTCTCCTGAAATTCAACCAGTCTTATATAACCTATTTTCTCATCCACCATCTGTACATCTTTTATGCTGTCTATCTTAATAATATCCCTTATTATTGGAATATCGTATATCTTACCTGTCTTTTCCCTGAAAACGCTGAGAGTCACTTCTGTCTTAGGCTTACCGCGCAATTTCTTGACAGCTTCATGTAGGGTTATCGATTCCGTACTTTCGTTGTCAATTTTAATTATCCTATCTCCCGCCATAACTCCGGCTCTCTCAGCCGGGGTGCCATGAATAGGGCTGATAATCGTAAGAATATTATCCTTTATGGCAATCTCTATGCCCAAACCGCCAAACTCCCCTTCAGTTTGCACCTGCATGTCATTGTACGCGTCCGGATCTAAAAATTGACTGTATGGGTCGAGTGAATAAAGCATACCTTTTAAAGCACCGTAAATAAGTTCTCTGGAATCAACCTCGTCAACATATTTAGATTGAATTAACGAAATGGCACCTGAAAAAAGCTCTAAACATTTAAAAAGCTCTTCCTGGCTACCATCAACTTGTGTTTTTTGAGTTTCATCCAGACATATACCTCCCTTAAGCCCTACTGCAAAAAATATTAACGAAAAGATGACTATCCAAATTATAGACCTGCGCCTGGGCATGATTTTAGTTCTCCAATTTTTTTTCTAACATTTCTTTTACTTTTTTGGGATTGGCTTTACCTTTTGAAAGCCGCATTACCTGTCCCACTAGATACATTATAGCACTTTTTTTGCCTTGTTGGTAATCGTTGATTGATTTTTCGTTTTCACTAATTACCTGCTTTATAAAAGCACTTAACTCTGCCTCATCAGATACCTGTAAGATATCTTTTTCTTTAAGGACATCGGCTGTCTTTTTATAATTTTCAATTATTTCCGGTAATATTTCTTCTTTGGCAGTGTTAACATTAACTTTATTTTCTTTTATTAATTTAATCATTTCTATTAATTCTCGCGGATCAAGTTTTATGGAATCAAAGGCTTCATTAAGATTCTTAAGCTCAGAAAGCACCGGGCCGATTAACCAGTTAGCCACCTCTTTAGGTTCATTTAGAATCTTAAGGCACCTTTCATAATACTCAGCCATAGCCTTTGAGGATGTTAAAATGTCAGCGTCGTATTCGGATAAAGAATAATCTTTTACAAACCTATCTTTCTTTTCGTGCCCCAATTCAGGTAAGCTTTTTTTTATATCATTTATCATTGATGTTTGTATTAAAAATTTCGGCAAGTCAGGTTCGGGAAAATAGCGGTAGTCGTGCGCTTCTTCTTTTGAGCGCATAGAAATTGTCTTTTTGGCGGTATCATCCCACAATCTTGTCTCTTGAAAAATTTTCCGCCCCTCTTCAAGCTCGGCTTGTTGGCGTGTAACTTCATACGTTAAGGCGTCTTTAACCGCTTTAAAAGAATTTAAATTTTTAACTTCCGCTCTAGTACCCAACTTATTACTACCTTGGGGCATTAAAGAAATATTGGCATCACACCTCAAAGAACCTTCCTGCATATTGCAGTCTGAAACTTCCAGGTAATTAAGAATACTTTTTAATTTCTTCAGATAGCTGTAAGCTTCTTCGGGATTATTTAAATCCGGTTCTGAAACTATTTCTATCAGCGGTGTGCCGCAACGATTAAAATCAACCAGGCTTTCTTTTTGGGTATGAATAAGCTTGCCGGCATCTTCTTCCAAATGAACCCTGGTAATCTCTATTCTTTTATTCCCACCATTTAATTCGATATCCAAGTAACCTTTTACCGCCAAGGGCATATCAAATTGAGAGATCTGATAAGCCTTGGGCAAGTCGGGATAAAAATAGTTCTTCCTATCAAACTTCATAGTCTCAGCTATCGTGCAATTTAAAGTTATGGCGGCCTTCAGGCTTAATTCCAAAACCTTTCTATTGAAAACAGGCAAAGAACCGGGAAGCCCTAAACAAACAGGGCAAATCTGTGTATTCGCCTCAGCTCCAAAGTTGGTCCTGCAGCCGCAAAATATTTTAGTCTTTGAGGCCAGCTGCACATGAACTTCAAGTCCGATAACCGTTTTATATTTCATAATTTGGGTTTTTCTTTATGCCATAAAGTATTTTGCTGATAACTATAGGCTACTTTAAATATGGTTGCTTCATCAAAGGCTTTAGTTATTATCTGCAAGCCGACCGGCAATTTCTTTGAATCAAATCCGCAAGGAACCGACATAGCCGGAATGCCGGCTAAATTAACCGGTATCGTATAAATATCAGACAAATACATCTGAAGCGAATCATTAATTTTCTCATTTATCTTAAAAGCGGTCGTAGGAGCAGTCGGAGTTAAGATGAAATCAACTTTCTTAAAAGCTTCCTTAAAATCATTGGCTATAACCGCTCGAGCTTTGAGTGCTTTAAGATAATAAGCCTCATAATATCCGCTACTCAAGGAATATGTTCCCAGAATTATTCTTCTTATAGCCTCCTGACCAAAACCTTCGGCTCTCGTATTTTTATACATATCCGCCAAGTCAGAAGCGCTCTGCCTGATACCGTACTGCACACCGTCAAAACGCGCTAAGTTAGAGCTGGCTTCCGCCGGAGCAATCAGATAATATGTACTAACCGCGTATTTAGTGTGAGGCAATGAAATTTCCTCAACTTCCACGCCCAGTTTTTTAAGAGTCTCGATAGCTTCTTTAACTATCGTTTTAACTTCATCATCCAAGCCTTCAATAAAATACTCTTTAGGAATACCCGCTTTAAGGCCTTTAATATCACCTTTTATAACTTCTAAGAAATCAGGCACTTCTACGTCACAACTTGTAGAATCAAGTTCATCTTTACCTGAAATAATATTCATAATAAGAGCGGCATCTTCTACCGTTTTACTTAAAGTTCCTATCTGATCCAGGCTGGATGCGAAGGCGATAAGTCCGTATCGGGAAACGCGTCCATAAGTGGGTTTTAAACCTACAATACCGCACATGGCAGCCGGTTGCCTGATGGAACCGCCCGTATCAGAGCCCAAGGCAACTATTGCCTCATCGGCAGCCACCGCGGCCGCGGAGCCGCCGCTGGAACCTCCGGGAACTCTTTCTAAATCCCAAGGATTATGGGTTGGCCCATAAAAAGAAGTTTCCGTTGAAGAACCAAAAGCAAATTCATCCATATTGGTCTGGCCAATAAAACTCGCCCCGGCGCCTTTAAGCCTGGATATAACTGTAGCATCATAAGGTGCTTTAAAGCCCTGTAATATTTTTGAAGAACAAGTGGTTTCTTTACCTTTAATGCAAATATTATCTTTAATAGCTACAGGCAAGCCGTAAAGTCCTTTATTAACCGCGTAATTATCTTTATTTTTTATTAAATGGCAGGGTTTTTCATAATAGCGCGCGAAGGCGTTCATTTTACCTTCAACACTCTTTATACGCTCAACAAGACGAGTATATAAAACAGCGGAATCAATCTCTTTATTTTTTAACTTCTCGGAAAGTTCTACAGTTGATAGTTTATAAAGTTCCATTAACCTACTACCTTGGGTACTTTGATGAAATCATCATCTTTTTGGGGAGCTAAATTAAGAATATCCTGCTTACTAATCGAATCCCTGGGAACATCTTCTCTAAAAACATTCTTAACATCCAAAACATGGCTAAGCGGTTCAATATTTTCAGTATTTAAATTTTCCAAATCCTTAAAGAAACATAGAATGTTATCCAGTTGAAGCTGAAGCTTCTCAGCTTCTTCAGGGGTCAATTTAATCTTGGCAAGTTCGGCAACATATTTTACGTCCATATTTTATAACCTTTTTTTAGTAAAATAACACACTAACTCTATAAAGTCAATATCTATATACTTTATACGCTTTTAATAAGCTCTATAGGCTAAGGAAGGTAAAAATAAGCTTTTAAAGGCAGGCTGAGTAGAGCCGGTTAGCTATCCGGGCAAATTCAGCGGCTGATAACCGCTCGGGCCGGTGAGCGGGGTTGATTTTCATATCTTCCAGCATAGAGGATAACTCCGGCTTAGATAAAGACGGTTTATTAAGCAGGCTAAGCGTATTCGTTATAGTTTTTCTACGTTGGGAAAATGCCGTTTTAACAATTTTTTTAAAAAAATCCTCGTTCTCCACCTCAATCAAGGGTTTCTTGTAAAAAGAAAGTTCAATTATTGCCGAATCCACCTTTGGTCTTGGAAAAAAACAACTATTTTTGACTTTTTTAATAATTTTTTGCTCACCATAATAATTCAAAAAACAACTTAATATACCATAATCTTTTCCGCCCACCTTGGCTACCAGGCGTTCAGCTACCTCTTTTTGAAGCATAATAATTGTTTTTTTAATTACTTGCCGGTATTTTATGAGCTGAAAAATTATAGGACTACTTATATAGTAAGGTAAATTTCCCACGACAATTAATTGTTTAAAATTATACTTCTTAATTAAATCGTCCAAATTACATTTAAGTATATCTTTATCAAGAACCCTGACTGTCTTCTCGGCTTCAAATCTTTCTTTCAGAAGAACATTCAAGCCTCTGTCGATTTCAAGAGCAAGAATTAAACCGGCTTCGTCTTTCATAAGATTCACCAACTCACCTAAGCCGGCGCCAATTTCCAATACCAAATCTTTCTTTTGCAGCTGTAAAGTTTTAACAATAAATCTGTTTATATTATCATCAATTAAAAAATTCTGGCCCAATGATTTCCGGGGCCTAATCTTATATTCATTAAGTAAATCAACTGTAGCTTTACGACCTGCCATATTATGCCTTCTTATTTGCGGCGGACAATTCAATAGCTAATTTTATAGCCGCTGTCATCGTAGTTTCTTTAGCGATGAATTTTGAAGCGATATCATAAGCCGTACCCGAAGAACAGGAAGTCCTTATGTAAGGTAATCCCAGAGTTAAATTTACGGCCTGATCACGTAAAATCATCTTTAAAGCAATCAAGGCTTGATCATGGTACATCGCAATCAAGGCATCAATTTTTCCATTGTAGGCATCATAAAAAAGTTTCTCAGCGGAAGTCGGGCCCAGGACGTTTATTTTCTTCCTGCGAGCCGCGGCTACTGCCGGCTTTATAATCATTTTCTCCTCATCTCCAAAAAGACCGTTATCTGAAGCGTGCGGATTAAGCCCGCAGACACCAATAGTAGGGTTCTTTATTCTAAAATACTTCTTAAGATATTTTTCGGTTAGTTCAATCTTCTCGCATATATCCGTACTTTTTAGGTTTTGTGCTACTTTAGAAAGGGGTATGTGCGTCGTCATGAGAACAACTTTAAACTGCCCGGCGATAAAACTCATCGCGAAGTTTTTAGTTCCGGAAAGCCGGGCTAGAATTTCTGTATGCCCCCTCCAATTGTATCCGGCTAAATTTACGGCGTTTTTATTTATGGGAGCTGTTACCAGGGCGTGAACAAGATTTTCCTTAATTAGCCGATCAGCTTCTAAAACGTATTCAGCCGCGGCTGTACCGCAAAGTTTAGTGGCTTTTCCAAGGAAGTATTTCTTCTTGCCAATAATATTTAAATCAAAAAGATTAACACTTTTTCTTAGATTTTTTAAATCACTTTTGCTAACTGTTTCATACTTACACAGATGCCTAATTTTGTTTTTTAATTTATTTCCGGCATTATCGAAAACAATTTTATCACCGATAATTATGAATTTTATTCCTCTCGCCTTAATGGAGGATAAACTCCTCAATATTAATTCCGGCCCGATACCCGCCGGGTCACCCGAAGTAATAGCAATAACTTTATTATTTAACCGAGATATAGGCATTTTCTTTTAAACCGTTCATCCATTCATCAAAACGTTCTTTGGCTTTTTCTTGAAAAAGATAATTTTCAATCTGCGGCCTGGCTTCGTCAAAACTTTCAATGCCCGCTTCTTTAACCTCAATAATCTTAAAAATATGATAGCCTACGGGAGTTTCTATGGTTTCTGAAATTTCACCGGGTTCTAAACTAAAAATTACCTCATTAATTTTCTTCATCATCTGGCCCTTGTTAATATATCCCATATCTCCCCCTTCTACCGCTGAAGGATCTTGAGAATATTCTCTGGCCAATTTAGAAAAATCTTCACCTTCCGCTATCTTAAACTCAATCATTTTAATCTTCTTGAGACTATCGCTATTGGTTTCCGGGCTTTCTTCATTCTTACGAATCATAATGGTCATCACTTTCGCTTGAGCCGAAACATTAAAATCATTTTTATTTTTTTCATAAAAAAGAGCGACTTCTATAGGAGTAACATTTACTCTTGAACGGACTTCCCTATTAATCATCTTCTTGATCATGATTTGCTCTTTATATTTTTCTTTTAAATCGGCTACAGTTAACCCCTGAGAAGCCAGGATACTTTTAAACTCTTCGCTATTAGCAAACTGTGACTTAATCTGCTGCAGCCTTTCATTAACTTCTTCATCCGTTGCCGGCATACCTATCTTCCGAGCTTCCTGCAAAATAAGCCTATCTTCGATTAACTGATAAAGAATATTTTTCTTGGCTTCATCTATTTTTTTTAAAAGCTCTTCATCGCTGTAGGTAGATTTATACTGGGTATATACGGGCAGCAGGATATCATTTAGCTCTGTTTGGGTAATTACTTCATTATTTACCACCGCTACTATACCATCAACAATCTCAGCCTTAAGGCAAACGGAATAAAATAAAACTATGCCTAACAGTATAAGTATTACAATCTTCTTCATAGAGTTTTCTCCTTAATGATCCCCGCCGCGGCGGGGAGAATTAACATATGTCCGAATTAGTTTATCTCTATTTTTCAAATTTTCATTTTTGGTTAACTTTTTAATCGAATCTTTTAAAAGGCGGCAATAAAGATCGAAACCTATTAAAGATATATATCCATGCTGTTGCCGGCCCAAAAGACTACCGGCACCTCTTATCTCTAAATCTTCCATAGCTATTTTAAACCCGGAACCTAAATTTGTAAACTTACTAATTACATTTAATCGTTTTTTTGCTTTTTCGTCAATGGCTTTATCAGCTGGCAATAATAAATAACAGTAGGCTTGACGATTAAGTCTTCCCACGCGGCCATTGATCCGATTATCTTTATAAATTTTAAATGACTCAAACATACTTACCTTTTATTAACTTTATATTTCATGAATCCGCTGGTTTTTGTTTCTTTAAGCTTTTGATCCATATTTTTAATAAGTAAAATTTCTATACCCTTGAGGCTTTCCGCGGTTTTTAAAGCCGCATCGGGATCTACAAACACAGCAGTCGCCAAGATATCGGCCTCAAGACAACTTGAGGCTATAACAGTGGCTGATACCACATTTGATTTTAAATTTTTATCTTTTGTTCTAATAATATGCGCTCTCAGGTAATTACCCGAAGTTGCCACAGCCATATTAGTTAAATATATTTTATCCTTTATTTTATCTTTTTTTGAAGGATTTCTTATTCCTATGGCCCATTTGCCGCCCTTATAATTACCTGAAGCATATATATCCCCGCCGGCATTTACTAAGGCATTATTAAACCCGTATGAACGCAAAACCGTTATGGCTCTATCAACGGCATAACCTTTGGCAGCCGCTCCTAAATCTATTCGCGCCTTTTTGTTTTTAAAAAATACTGTTTTTTTGTCTATATCTAAAACAATTTGTTTATATCCATCAGCTTCATCTAATGAAGTTGCCGTTATATCAAAAGCGCCACCGGTAAATTCTGAAAACTTCTGACAAGTTTCAATTAAATAAAAAAGTTCATCTGATATTTCAACGGGCTTAATTGAAGCTTGAGAATTCAATTTATTAAGCAAGTTGTCTTTTTTAAAATAGCTCATAACATTTTCTATACGCTTTATTTCACCAAAAGCGGCAATCAACGCTTTATCTGCCAAAACAACATCATGAGCCCCAACACTAATGGAAACCGTCGTACCTAAAAGCAATTGGCTTTGAGTAATATAATTTGCGCCCCGGCAACTCGACAATAAAAGCGCCAGGATTATCAGCGGCGCTTTTAATATAAAATTAAAAAAATGTTTTTTTATATGCACTTTTAAACATTCATAACTTTAGCTATTCCGGATTTTATAACCTCATTGGCGCTTTTTAGCTTGTTATTTTCCGCCTGCGTCAAGTCAACCTCGATTATTTCCTCTATTCCATTTTTTGAAAGTCTCACCGGCACACCCAGGCAAACATCGCTAAGGCCGTATTCACCTTCTAAATAAACCGAAACAGGAAGAATTTCTTTTTTGTCATTTACAATTACATCAATCATTTTATAAACGCTCGTAGCCGGAGCGTAGTAAGCACTGCCGCCTTTAAGATGAGCAACTATCCTGCCGCCCTGAGTTTTGGCTTTTTCCAGGAGAGCGTCAACCGCGGGTTCGTCGATTATTTCCAGAACATTTTTATCTTCAATAATAATTTTACTTTTTAAGGGCACCATAGAATCACCGTGAGTACCTAAAATCATTGAATTTATATCGGCTAAATCTTTTTTTAGTTCTTCCGAAAGGATAACTGCCAGCCTGGCTGAATCAAGAACGCCAGCCATCCCAAAAACCCTTTTTCTATCAAAACCGCTTACCTTATAAGCCAGGTAAGTTGTTACATCCAAAGGATTAGTCACCATGATAATTATAGCCTTCGAATTAACTTTTTTTATTTTGGTTATAACCTCTTTAATTATACCCGCGTTCTTCAGAAGCAGGTCTTCCCGGCTCATTCCCGGTTTTCTGGGAAAGCCGGCGGTAACAACAATCAAATCCGCGTCTTCAATTACTTGATAAGAGTCACTGCCAACAGCTTTTTTGTCTAACCCGAAAACGCCTGACGCATCATTTAAATCAAGGGCTTTGCCTATGGCTAAATCAGCGTTTATATCAACTAAAGCTACATCAGCCAGATTATCATTTAAAATTTTAAAAGCTAAAGTCGAGCCAACATTTCCCGCTCCAATAATGCCAATTTTCATAATTATCAGCTCTCTGCTTTCAGCTATTAGCCTTCAGCTTTTTGTCTTTTTGTTCTTTTGTTTTTGTTTTTTGCTCTTAGCTCTAAGCTCTTGGCTCTTAGCTATTTATCTTGTGACTTATGTCTTGCCTGTGCCCACCAGGGTATGACTTTGCACTTGTTTCTTGCATCTTATTTGTTTGTTTTTATTTTTTTACTTGTGACTTATGTCTTGCCTGTGCCCACCAGGGTATGACTTGTGACTTGTTTAGCTGCCAGCTGATAGCCTTATAACTTCTCAATTATCGCATCCGCCATTTGGCTGGTTCCGACAGCCGAAGGATCATTCCTATCTTTTTTTAAGTCATAAGTAACTGATTTACCCTCAGAGATAATCTCTTTAACCGCGTTCTCAAGCTTATCTGCCGCCGCGTCTTCTTTAAGATACTTTAGCATTAAAACACCGGAGAGAATCATGGCCACAGGATTAACTTTATTTAAACCCGTATATTTCGGAGCTGAGCCATGCGTAGCCTCAAAAACAGCACAATCGTCACCGATATTTGCCCCCGGAGCTAAACCTAAGCCTCCCACTAAGCCGGCGCATAAATCGGAAATAATGTCTCCGTAAAGATTAGGTAAAACCAAAACATCAAAATTATGCGGCCTCAAAACAAGCTGCATGCATAAATTGTCAACTATATTTTCAGTGAATTCCACACGGCCTTCATATTCCCCGGCAACCTCTTGGGCCACTCTTAAGAATAAACCGTCGGAAAATTTCATAATGTTGGCCTTATGAACAGCCGTCACTTTCTTTCTGTTATTTTTTAGGGCATATTCAAAAGCGAACTTTACGATTCTCTTTGTTGCCGTCTCTGAAATGGGCTTTATGCTTACACCGGAATCTTTGAGTATTTTCTTAGATGATAATTGCTCTATTTTTTCAATAAGCTCCAAAGTTTCCTTCCGGCCTTCTTCAAACTCTATACCGGCATAGAGGTCTTCCGTATTTTCTCTTACAATCACTAAATCAACGTCACTATAGGGTATATTAAGCCCTGCATAACTTTTGCATGGCCTGAGACAACTGTATAAATCAAGCCTCTGTCTCAACGCCACATTAACCGAACGAAAACCGGTACCCACCGGGGTTACTATTGGCCCTTTTAGAGCAATTTTATTTTTCTTTATCGACTCAATAACACTATCCGGCAAAGGAGTTCCTTCTTTTTCAATAACCGCGCTGCCCGCTTCAACAATTTCCCATTCAATATCTACTTTAGTCGCGTCAATACATCTTTTAGCGGCTTCACTGACTTCAGGCCCTATGCCGTCTCCCGGTATAAGTGTAATTTTATATTTACTCAAAACTGAAATCCTCCATGTTTATTAAAGTACTTTACTATTGAACCGTCTCTGATAACCTCTTCCATAAATTCAGGTAAAGGGTTAAATTTAACTTCAAAGTCTTTAGTTGTATTTTTTAATGTACCCGCGTCTAAATCTAATTCCAGTTCGTCCATATCGGCAATATCGTCAGTCTCAGCTTCAATAAGTATAATACCCAGATTGAAAGCGTTACGATAAAAAATACGAGCAAAACTTTTGGCAATAATCGCTTTTATGCCCGCGTATTTTAGAGCCAAAGGTGCTTGTTCTCTTGATGAACCGCAGCCGAAATTAGAACCGGCTATAATAATACTTCTGCCGCCGGTTCTTTTTAAAAAATCCGGTTCCAGATCATTAAAAACATATTTAGCTAATTCCTTAGGATCCTGAATTTGGAATTTATACCGGCCTGAAATTATATAATCAGTATTAACATCATTATCCTGTTTGAGTCTAATGGCCCGGCTTTTTAATCTCATTTTACATAACCCCTGGGATCCGTTATCTTTCCATTAATTACACTCACAGCCACAGTCGCCGGTGAAGCTAAATATATAAAGGCTTTGGGATTACCCATGCGGCCTTTAAAATTTCTGTTAGCCGTTGAAATAACCACCTCACCATCGGAAGGAACCCCCTGATGGGTTCCCACGCAGGGACCGCAACCCGGGGGTAGAATCGTGGCTCCGGACTCAATTAAGCATGAAATCAGGCCTTCGGCAAGAGCCTCCAAATATATATTATTCGATGCCGGCGCGACCAAAAATCTTACATCAGGATGCACCTTTTTATTTTTTAATATGGAAACCGCGATCCTTAAGTCTTCCAGGCGGCCATTAGTACAAGTGCCAATATAACCCTGATTAATTTTTAGGCCGCTAACTTCTTCAACTGTAGCCGTATTATCGACTGTGTGTGGTTTAGCTACCATCGGAACTATCTTTGAAGCATCGTATACTTTTATCTGGCTATAAATCGCGTCATCATCGCTTCTCACCGGCTTACAAGGTTTCCGGCAATGCTTCTCCAGCCAGTCAAAAGTCTTCTCATCGGCCCCCATAATACCCGCTTTAGCTCCTACTTCAATAGCCATATTGGATATGGTAAAGCGCGCGTCCATACTTAAGTTTTTGATAGTTTCTCCGGAAAATTCAATAGCTTTATAAGTGCAGCCATCGGATTTAACATCTCCTGTGATATGTAAAATTATATCCTTGGAGTAAACTCCTTTGGCAAGCTCACCGTCAATCATCATTTTAACCGTTTCGGGCACCTTGAACCAGGTTTTACCGCTGGCAACAATAATGCTTAAATCAGTTGAGCCCATACCCGTTGAAAACGCGTTCAAAGCTCCGTAGGTACAGGTATGAGAATCAGCTCCAACAATTAGATCGCCGCATGTAACATGGCCCCCCTCGGGAATTACCTGATGACAAACGCCGCAACCGATATCATACATATTAATCTTGTGCTTTTGAGCAAAGCTGCGCATCTTATTATGAATTTCCGAGACCCTTTCGTTCGGACTCGGTGCCGAGTGGTCAATAACCATGCAAAAATTATCTTTCTCCGCCACTTTACTATTTTTAAGCTCACTAAATGAATCAATTATAAGCCCGCTTGTACCATCCTGGCCAAAACAAAAATCAACCTTGCATATAGCCAAATCGCCGGCCTTCAAATCCCTCTCCGCGTGATTACTTAAAATTTTCTCAGCAATAGTTTTTCCCATCTTAGCTCGCGAATGCCTCCCTCAATCTGGATATCCCTTTTTCAATCTGTTCAGTGTCACACGAAAAACTGAATCTTAAATAATACTCCTGGCCAAAAGCTATACCGGGAATAACCGCTATTTTTTGTTCCTTTAAAAGCTTATTAGCCAAATCCATAGAATTCATATTAGTTTCTCTTGTATTGCAAAAACAATAAAAAGCCCCGTCGGGTGATTTACATGAAAATCCCTTAACCGAATTAAGGCCTTTAACCATTAACTTGCGCCTTACATTAAATTCAGAAACCATATTTCCGATTATAGACTCATCACAACTTAAAGCCGCGTAAGCCGCTTTCTGGCTGATAGAAGCGGGATTTGAAGTTGAATGACTCTGCAAATTCTTAATCTTGGAAGCTATAGCTTCAGGTGCCCCTAAATAACCAATACGCCATCCTGTCATAGAATAAGTCTTTGAAACACCATTTACCGTAATAGTTCGCTTATAAATGTCCTTACCTAAAGAAGCGATAGAAACATGTTTTTTGCTACCATAAATTATCTTTTCATATATTTCATCACTGATAACATAAAGATTATTCTTTACAGCCACTTCGGCAATTTCCTCTAATTCGTCTCGAGTATACATCGCTCCCGTGGGGTTGGAAGGACTGTTTAAAATAAGTATTTTAGTTTTATTAGTAATATATTTTCTTAAGGTATCCGCTTTAAATTTAAAATCGTTTTTTTCTAATGTCTTTATTATTATGGGTTGGCCCCCCGCAAACCTTACCATCTCCGGGTAACTTACCCAGTAAGGAGCGGAAAAAATAACCTCATCCTTTTCATCGCAGAGAATTTCCATAATGTTAAACAAAGAATGTTTAGCTCCGCAGGAAACAACAATTTGATTTTCATCATAATCAATACCGTTATCATTCCTAAACTTCTGACAAATAGCCCTCTTTAAAAATGGTGCTCCGGCTGCCGGCGTATATTTAGTAAAACCTTCTTGAATGGCCTCGATAGCTGCCTGTTTGATTTGATCGGGTGTATCAAAAAACGGTTCCCCGGCGGCAAAATTTACCACATCTTCTCCATCCGCCTTCATTTTTTTAGCCTTGGAAGTAATGGCTAAAGTCGGAGAGGCCATTATGACTTGCGCTCTTTTGGAAAATTCCATTGTTATACTCCTTAATGATCCGCCTTAGGCGGAGAATTAACTCCGAAGCTTAAAGGTAAATTCTCTTTGATAATTTACCTTTGTTTAAGCAAGGAGTAGTTCAATTTCTTGTTTTTTTTAGTTTTTTGTTTTTCGTTCTTTTGTTTTTTGCTCTTAGCTATTTGTCTTGTGACTTGTGTCATGTGACTTATGACTTATCTTTTGTGACTTATTTTTAACGCTTTTCTAAATCAAAAGTCATGCCGTCATAGGCGGCGATAATTTGTTTATCTTTAAATTCATCTTGAAGCTCACGGGCGATTTCATGGGGTTTATTCTTAAGCATCTTCATACCAAAATGAGTCATGATAAAAACCCGGCAATTACTATTTTTTAAAATTAATCTGGCATCAGCTAAGCTAAGATGCTTTACATGATTTTTTTCATTAAATAACAAAATATTTACCACCAGGATATCCCCCGGGTAATATTTTTCAATACCTTCAAAATACTGAGTATCAGTTATGATAGAAAGAAGGACTTTTTTACCAGCCTTAAAATTAAGGCCGTAAGTCTCACAGCCATGAACATGCTCTATCGCGGCCTGAAATGAAACCTCTTTAATTTTATAGGTCTCATTTTCCTTTAAAATTTCTATCTTGTCAACATAATTACGGTTATACCTTAAGATTACCGGATCAATCTCCAGAGCATCATAAGGAGCAACAACTATACCCTTTTTTTTATGACCCCCTTCGGTCATAGCTTCTATCATCACATTAATATCTCCTGAATGATCCAGATGGCGATGGGTTAAAATAATACCATCTAAATCCAGAGGATTTAATTTAGGACGCGACTTTAAACATCCCACGAGAGAGCCGGGCCCCGGATCTATTAACAAATTAGTCTCCTCCCACTTAAGCCACAAACCACCTGAAGCCCTCAACTGTCTCAGCATTGCGAATCTGGCACCGGCTGTGCCTATAAATTTGAGCGTTTTCATCTATTTATTTTTTTAAAAGAAGTTGTTTTATTATCACACTTACATCTTTGCCGTCTGCTTTTCCTTTTAAAACAGCCATAGCTTCTTTCATAACCTTGCCGAAATCAGCGGGCAACTGAGGATTTATTTCATCTTTAATTTTTAAAACTACCTCTTTTATTTCTTCAAGGCTTGCCTGAGGAGGCAAATAATCCTTAAGGATGCTTAAGGACACTTTTTCTTTTTCAACCAAATCATTTCTGTTACCGTTAGTAAAAGCTTCAATAGAATCTTTAATTTGCTTCACTTGCTTTTTTAAAACCTGTAAAACATCTTCTTCTTTTAATTCTTCTTTCCTGTTTTCAATAGCTTTGCGCTGGATAGCCGCTTGGAGCATTCTTAAAGTTGTCACTTTTACTCCGTCCTTATTTTTCAAGGCTTCTATTGTATCTTTTTTAATTTTATCTTCAAGGTCAGTCATGCTTTTATACTCCTTTTTTCAATTCAAAAATCTCCAGGTATTTAGTAAACATAGGATCTATTATTTCAAACTCACCCGTATCTCTTCTTTTTATAATCTCTTTTTCGTAGAGACGATAGAGAAAATTTTTAATATTCGCGATAGGAAAGCCGGCCTTTCTTTTCTCGATTATCATTATTGAGCGAATGTCTGATATACTAAGAGGTTTATTTTTTTCCACTAAAATAGACAAGACCTCTTTCTCTCTATCACTCGCTCTTCTGTAAAGAGCTTCAAAATAATCTTTACCTAATTCCCGTAAAGTATTTTTTAAAGCCTTGTTAAAAATCTCATTAGTAATAGTATCTTGGAGCTGATCATCATATAGATTACTGCATAAAAGCTGTAATTCATAAGGATGTCCTTTAGTATTATCATAAACATCCTTTTTAATGTTTTCACCGAAACTAATTTCGGTTTCATTTAATGTTTTATCAATTATTTCACTTGTTTCCGTCTGATTGAGGTTCTCCAAATATATTCTTTTTCTAAAAAAACGGCCTACCGGATTATGTTTATCTATAAAATCCTGCCAGCCCCTGGGCGTTGACAATAAAACAAACAAATAATTAGTACTTTTTATTACTTCATCCCTGCTTAAAACAGAACGCAGGGTATCAATAACCCCGGAATTAATATCTAAATTCTGCACATCATCAATAAACACCACCGCCATCTTAGCTTCTATGACTTGCCATAAATTTACCAAAAACTTAGTAAACTTAACCTGTGGCTGTAATTTACCTAACTCATTTAAAATGTTTTCCATACCTATGGCTGTTGAGTCCTTAGGAAGGCCTAGAAGCATCTCCTGAGCTATAAGGTTGATAGTGTCTTTTAAGGCCGACTTGGAACTTATGTTACTTAAAGGACAAAAAGCCGTCGGGTACCCCTGAGATTGAGCTATCTTCTTCAGTTGTTTAGATAGTGAGGTCTTTCCCGTACCCCACTCTCCTAAAATGACCACATGATTGGCCTGGTCTCTTATGCTTTGAGAGAGTACCTTTTCAAAAAAATTCAGCTCTTCCTCCCGGCCTCCAAAAAATCTCGGTTCCCAGCCCGACTGCGGAGTAAAAGGATTTGGTTTTATCATATCATTCCCCTAACTAAAAAGTTCTCTTAGTATAGTTCTGGCAGTATTATCCAATATATGGCCCGTCCATTTAATTTTCCCGGTTTTATCAATTATAACCATGTACGGCACGCCCCTAACCCCATAGCGCTTATCCCTAAAACATAAGTTAGAGATAACATAAAAGCTCGATGACAATTCGTATCCGTCGCCCCTATATAGCCTAAAGTTACCGGAATTAGAGAATATATGCACGAGGTAAAACTCAGGAAAAAACCGCTAACAAAAGCGGTCAGGTAAGAAAGTACCTGACCGGCTTGAATGTAATCCTTTAAAGTTGATTGAAGCTCTTCTAACATATATAAACTATTCTTCGATGGTTATGGCCTCTACAGGACAATTCTGAGTAGCCTCTTTCGCGGTATCCTCGGCGGCTTCAGGTACAACATCTCCTTTAACTTCCGCTACATCACCAACCATTTCAAAAACATCAGGACAGGTGCTGACACAAAGGCCGCAACCGGTACATAAATCTTTAATTACTACAGCTTTCATACAAACCCTCCTCTTAATGAGGGCATCATTTACGTCAGCTTCGCTGTCGTAAATGATAAGCCCGAATTAATCCCGAAGCTTAAAGGTAAATTGTCAAAGAGAATTTACCTTTGTTTAAGCAAGGGACATCTTTACTTTTTTGTTTCTTGTGACCTGTGTCTTGCCTGTGCCCGAAAGGGTATGACTTATAACTTATTTCTTGTGTCTTATCTTTTTGTTCTTTTGTTTTTGTTTTTTACTTGTGACTTATGTCATGTGACTTACAACTTGTGTCTTGTGACTTTGTACTTGTTTTTTGTATCTTGTTTTTTACTTAATCCTTAATTCTTAATCCTTAATCCTGTGTTTGCCCTTTGCTCTTAGCTATTAGCTATTTGCTTCTTGCTTGTGACTTGCCTGTGCCCGAAAGGGTATGACTGATGACTTTATACTTGTTTCTTGAGAACAATCCATCTTAGCCATATATTGATATCTCTTGAATCTGCAATTAACCTCATGCTGAGCCAAGTCTAATAATTCTTTAGCCCTTTGAGGGTTGGATTTCTTAAGAGTTTTAAATCTGTTTTCATTATAAATGTAATCCTCCAGAGGTATACTAGGTTCCCTCGAATCAAGCTGTAGAGGATTCTTACCTTCTTTTAAAAGATCAGGGTTAAATCTTATTAACGGCCAGCAACCGCAAGCGACAGCTTTTTTCTGCTGCTCCATACCTTTAGTCATATTAATTCCGTGGGCTATACAGTGACTGTAAGCTATAATAATCGAAGGGCCGTCGTAACTTTCAGCCTCAACAAAAGCCTTTATCGCTTGAGCCGGATTAGCACCCATAGCTATCCTGGCCACATAAATATTACCGTAAGCCATAGCCAGTAAACCCAGGTCTTTTTTAAATATCGGCTTGCCGGCAGCCGCGAACTTAGCAACAGCTCCCATAGGAGTAGCTTTAGACATCTGCCCGCCTGTATTTGAATATACTTCCGTATCCAGCACCAGAACATTTACATTTTTTCCGCAAGCCAGCACATGATCCAAACCGCCATAGCCGATATCATAAGCCCAGCCGTCACCACCTAAAATCCAAACTGATTTTTTCACCAGGTAATCCAGTATTTCAAGTAACTCAGCTACCTTCGCCTCACTACTGAATTTTTTTAGGGCTTCTCTTAATTCTTCAATTCTAAATCTTTGTTTATCTATCTCATCATGAGTTATCTGGCTGGTTGTTATAATTTCATCAATAAGCGATTTTTTATCAGATATTTTTTCAGCTACATCTTTTAAAAGAAGTTTGGCTTTTTCCGATAACTGTTCAACAGCCAGGCGCATACCAAAACCAAACTCAGCGTTATCCTCGAATAAAGAGTTTGACCAAGCGGGGCCCCTGCCATCATTTCTAACGCAATAGGGTGTTGTCGGTAAATTACCACCGTAAATTGAAGTACAGCCGGTCGCGTTGGCAATTAAAGCCCTGTCTCCAAAAAGTTGAGAAAGTAGTTTTACATAGGGTGTTTCACCGCAACCGGCACAAGCACCGGAAAACTCAAATAAAGGCCTCATTAACTGAGAACCTTTTAAAGTCCCTATACCAACTGGTAAATCTTCAGCTTTCATATCCGGAAGCGATAAGAAAAATGTGAAATTATCTTTTTCTTTTAGACGCCTGTCAATTTGAGGTACCATATTAAGCGCTTTTCTGCCTGTAGGCTTATTGTCTTTATCTTTTCGCGTAATTGGACAGATATTAACACAAGCACCGCAACCGGTACAATCCTCGGGAGCCACTTGTATAGTTAATGCCTTGCCTTCTAAATCTTTTCCTTTTGCCTGCATATGCTTAAAAGTAACAGGAGCTTTATCTAAAAGCTTTTTATCATACATCTTCATCCTGATAGCCGCGTGCGGACAAACTAATGAACACTGGCCACACTGGATACATATTTCAGGATCCCATTCAGGAATGTTTATAGCAATGTTTCGTTTTTCATACTGCGATGTCGCTGTCGGAAAAGTCCCATCCTTCGGAAAGGCGGAAACCGGAAGCTCATCACCTTTATCCACGATTATTTTTGCTGTTACATTCTTTACAAATTCAGGAGCCTCATCGGGTACCGCAGCCGGTATTTTTATTTTACTGGTTGCTTCCTTGGGAACAATAACTTCTTCAATAGCTTCAAGGGCTTTATCTACAGCCTGGTTATTCATATTAACCACGCTTTCACCCTTTTTCCCATAGGACTTTATAATCGCGTCCTTAATAGCCTCAACAGCTTTATTTTTATCAATTACTTCACTAATAGCAAAAAAAGCGGTCTGCATTATTACATTTATTCTCACTCCAAGACCGATTTCCCCGGCTAGTTTATAAGCTTGAATTACATAAAATTTTAATTTCTTATCAATTATCTGTTTCTGCACCTCTATAGGCATTTTATCCCAGACCTCATCTTTTGAAAAAGGACTGGCTAAAAGAAAAGTAGCCTTATCTTCAGCTGCTCCTAAAACATCATATTTCTCTAAAAACGAAAAATTGTGACAAGCTACAAAGTTAGCTTTACTTATCAGATAAGTTCCTCTGATGAGATGTTTGCCGAATCTTAAATGTGAAACTGTTTTTGAACCGGCTTTCTTGGAATCATAAACAAAATAACCTTGGACATAATTATCAGTCAACTCACCGATTATTTTAATTGAATTCTTATTAGCTCCCACAGTACCATCTGAACCCAAACCGTAAAAAATACCCCTGAAAGTATCAGGGTCTTCAGTTGAGAATTCAGCATTATATTCCAAGCTTGTATGAGTTAAATCGTCATTGATACCAACAGTAAAATGATTCTTTATTTTGTTTTTATCTAAAGAAAGGTTATCAAAAACACCTCTTACCATAGCCGGCGTAAACTCTTTAGAACCCAAGCCATACCTGCCGCCAACAATTACCGGATACTCCTTAAGCGTAGCTATACCTTTTTCCATAGCTTCACCAATAGCTGAGCGCGCGTCAAGGTAAAGTGGTTCGCCTAAAGCTCCAGGCTCTTTAGTCCTATCCAAAACAGCAATTTTCTTAACGCTGGCAGGTAAAGCCTTAATAAAATGCTCTATCGAGAAAGGCCTGAACAATTTTACCTTTAGAACGCCTACTTTTTCACCTTGAGCAACCAGATAATCAACTGCCTCGTGAACCGTCTCGGCGGCAGAACCCATAATCAAAATGACGCGCTCGGCGTCCGGGGCTCCGACATACTCAAAAAGTTTATATTCCCTACCGACAACTTCTTTAAATCTCTTCATTACATCCTCAACTATCTGAGGGCATTTATCATAATACGCGTTTACGGTTTCCCTTTCCTGAAAAAAAACATCCGGATTCTGAGAAGTACCCCTTAAAACCGGCCTTTCAGGATTAAGTCCCCTGAGCCTATGGCTTCTTAAGTATTCATTTTTTATAAGAGATTTCATGCTCGCAAAATCAATTTCTTCTATCTTTTGAATTTCATGTGAAGTCCTGAAGCCGTCATAGGTAAAAACAAACGGAACTCTGGATTCCAATGTAGCCGCTTGAGCCACTAAGGCTAAATCCATAACCTCTTGAACACTGGAACCGGAAAGAATGGCAAAACCGGTCGAGCGCACTGCCATAATATCAGAGTGGTCACAAAAAATGGATAAAGCATGTGAGGCCACAGTTCTAGCGGTCACATAAAAAACAGCAGGTGTAAGTTCACCTGCTATTTTATGCATGTTAGGAATCATTAAAAGCAGGCCTTGAGAAGCGGTAAATGTTGTAGTCATGCTGCCGGCTGTCAAGGCGCCGTGTACAGTTCCCGCAGCACCCGCTTCCGACTGAAGCTCGGATACAGTTGGTACCTGGCCCCAAATATTAACTTCTCCCTTGGCGGATTTCGCGTCAGCCATTTCCCCCACTCCGGATGAAGGAGTTATGGGATATATTGCGATTACTTCATTTGTGGCATGGCCTATATAGGCGGCCGCTGTGTTACCATCCATGGTTTTCATTTTACTTGCCATCTCAAAAAATCTCCGTTTATATTTCAAGTTTTCTTTTTATTATTACTCTGAGAACCACTGTGGGGTAACAAATCATAAATTTCAGTTACGCGCACTTTTACCAGATATTTCGGTTCAGGCAGAAACAATTCATGGCGTCCGTGGCTGGAACCTTTTTGAACATTTTTTATCATTCTTTCGATTAATAAAACCGTTCTCTGCCTTTCCCATCTCTTAATATATTTTTTAAACATCTCTCCGTCATTCATCAGCTCAACTACACCCTTAAACTGATATCCTTCAAATCCATCAATATCCGCGATAGATATAGAAACCTGCGGATTTTCCAAAAGATTATTCCTGGTTTTTTGGGAATACAAATCAAGAAAATATATTATCCCTTTCTCCGGTAGGACTTCTACAATCCCTTTAAGTGAAGCGTTGGGTTTGCCGTCTTTTGAGGCGCTCGAAACCATTACAATTTTATGTTTCGAGAGCAATCTTACCATCGCTTTATTGAGCTCCACTGCAGTCTCCTTTCGTTTGCAGCTTAATCAATCACATCGTAAATTAAGATAATTTATCAATAATAGCCCTTAAGAAAGCGGGCAAATCTTCAGGTTTGCGGGATGAAATTAAATTACCATCTACAACAACCTCTTCATCCAGATATGTAGCCCCGGCATTTATAACATCATCTTTAATCGCAAAAAAACAAGTACATTTCTTACCTTTTAAGACATCAGCTGATACTGCCACCCACAATCCATGACATATAACGGCTACTATTTTATTATGTGTATTTTTTTCTATAATTAAGGTAAGATATCATTTTAAAGCCAAGACGCCTAAAAGTCAAGTATGATTTATTTTTAAACCCAAACTAAATATTTTAATGATGGCGATGAGCTTTTAGGAGGACTTTATCAACTTCTTTGAGGTTTTTTAAAATTAAATCGGCATCCTGAAGATACTTTGCTTCTAAATAGGTACAAACAGCTATACAATATATACCCGCACCTTTAGCCGAAGTAATACCAAAGGGAGCATTTTCAATAACAACCGCTTCCCGGGGTTGTAACTTAAGAACCTCTAATGCCCGATTATAAGGCTCCGGATCGGGCTTACCCGCTTTGACTTCATTGCCCGTAAGAGTAAAATCAAATAGTTTCAATAACTTAGAAGGTAATATATGGCCTACTTCTCTTCTGGCTGTTCCGGTTACCAAAGCCATCTTATAACCCTCTTTTTTTAAATCCGTTAAAAGCTCCGGTGCACCTCTCATTAACTTTGGATGAGATATTTGTTTAAAAATATCTTCTTTAAGCTTTAATATCTCCCGGGCCTTATCATCTGAAAAGTCAATATTCTGCTCTTGCATCATTTCAAGAGCCGTATCCAAACCTTTCTGGCCTTCCCGTAAATAGATATCACAATGGCCAACTTTAATCCCATATGCGGCCAGAGCCTTTTTCCAGGCTTTATAATGAAATCCCATAGTATCGGTGACTACCCCGTCCATATCAAAAATAACAGCTTGAGGCCTAAAAAAAAGTGATTTCATATTTTTTATTTAAGATTAGACTCAAGCCAATGGATAATAGGATCTTTTGGCATAGCTCCTGATAAACGGGCGATTTCTTTAGAATCATTAAAAAGAGCAATAGTGGGAATACTCATGATTCCATAATCTGACGCGATCGTCCGGGCTTCATCAACGTTTACCTTTACAACTTTGACTTTGCCTAATAATTCCCGGGATAATTCATCAATCACCGGATCCATCATTTTACAAGGACCGCACCATTCGGCCCAAAAATCGACCAAAACCGGTTTATCAGATTTTAAAACTTCGCTTTCAAATTGGTCAGCACTTATATTTTCCGCCATATCAACCTCTCCTGTCTTTTAGGTATTTCATTTTGGTTTTAACTCTTTTTTTAAGCCTTGCTATTTCAATCCCTAAAAACCGTTTATTGTCTTTAATTTTAATTACTACCCTGTTTAACTCTGATAAATCACCACTATCTTTAATAATCTGTTCATAAAAATAATATGCTTTGGAAAACTCCCCGCAAAGGCCCTTCACAAAATCATAGGAAGTTCTGTGTATGGGAGAGGGGCCAAGATTCCTTATGGCCTTTATGTGCCCGGCCGTAGCGTAACCTTTGTGCTCACAAAATTGATAATCCCTAAATTTTTTAGAATACGCGGCCATCAAATTATCTCTGGAAACCTTAGCTAAAATAGAAGCGGCAGCTATTGAAAAACTTCTACTGTCACCCCTGACTATACTGGTTTGGGGTATTTCTACAGAAGGGATATGTCTGCCGTCAACCAATAAATGGTCGGGTTTAACCCTAAGATTGATTACAGATTTCTTCATGGCCTCAAGCCCAACCGTAAAAATATTGTCTATTTTATTAATAAGTTCAATATCAATAATACCTATTGAATAACAAAGAGCTTTATTTTTAATCTCCTTAAAAAGTTTTTCTCTTTTTAAGGGAGTTAACTGCTTGGAGTCGTTTACTCCCAAGATTACTTCACCGGGTTTAAAAATAACTGCCGCGGCTACAACCGGCCCCGCTAACGCGCCCAGCCCGGCTTCATCAATTCCGGCAATATGGCTTGAGCCCGCTTTCCACAAGTTATTTTCAAACTTTTCAAAAAAAACCTGCTTTTTTTTCAAAAATATTTCTTCTTATCTTTATTAAGTTTGTGAATTTGCTCCCGTGAGAAACCTATAGAGCAAGAGCCAAAATATAACCAACCGCGTTTTTTAATATTTCTTGTTTTGCCTATCATTAGTATACAAAATTTAACTATTATTTTCAATGAAAAAGGGAGATAAAAACCATATCTCCCTTTTGCTTTTTTTTAGGTATAATTCACGGAAATCAATCTATCTGTAAATATTTTTATTCTAACCCTTCTTCTGCCGCGATAAAATTTTAGTTTTACTTTTAACTTTTATTAGAAAGTTTTTCTCTCTGTTCTTTTAGGGATTGAGCGTACTTCGAATTTAGATTACCCATTTTATCTTCTGTTTCTTTGATCTTTTTATCCAGCTCATCCAAACTCATATTGTTTATTTTCTTTTTCTTCTTCTCTTTGCTTTCAGTTGGAGCTACCGGAACTGCCGGAGCTGCCTCTTTTGCTTCCTGAGGCTTTTCCTCAATTTTTTCTTCCGCGGCCGGTTTTACCTCAACTTCAGGAGCTTTTTCTTCTTGTTTTACTTCCTCTTTTTTTACTTCCGGCTTTTGCGGTTCTTTAGCTACCTCTTCTTTTGACTGTTCCGTCTTTACCTCTTCTTTTACTTCCGGTTGATTCTCAATGTTTTGCTGTTCGTCCTTTTTCTCTTCACTCATGACTTACTCCTTATACGTTATTTTAATAAGCTTTTAAGCTCTTTAGCCTCACGGCATTTAATGCCTAGTTTATGGGCCCACAAGATAGCTCCATTATCAACACTAATCAAAGTTGCCTTTAGTTCTTTAGCCAAAAGAATCAGGTCTACATCTTCCTTGGAATCTATAGTATCTGTTCTTAAAGCCGTCCGATAATCATGCCTTATTCTTTTTATAACCTCATCTATCTTTTTCGCGTCTTTAGCCTGACGTATCCCCTTCTCAGCCAGACGCAACCCTTTATCAACCCTTTTTCTCATATCATCAACCAGTTCATAAAAGAACATAGCCGGCATGCTCAACTCATATTTTTTAGGAGCTTTTTTATGAATAAATAACAAAAGTTTCGCCGGTATTTTACTTGAATCAATAAAATTCATAAGCTCAGCATATATTGAGGGGGGCATATAAAAAATGCACTTCTTTGATCCCTCCGCGAGCTTAAGAAAATTCAAAAACGCGGTCGTCGGTTTGCGCCCGAACTTATATTTTGACTCCGGATTCACAAACACACTTGTATCTAAAACTATACGTTCTTTTTTCATTTAGAGTACATTGTTACAGAAATAGGGGGTTATTTCAAGCTATTTTTTAAATGAGCGCTAAACTTACGAAACAAAGTGAGCGTAAGTTTCTGTGCGAATTAAACCCCGCACTTTTTTGCTACGAAGAACTTCTCCGAAATAGAAAGTTGCGGGGTAAGTTCAGACATACAACTTATGTTCGCTCCCGCTCTATAAGTTGTGTCTTCACTTAAAAATCAAATTCAATTTCCAGGCCTGTTTTAAGGCGTAAAAAATTATCGCTATACATTTTACTAAAAATATCAATTGCCTTTTGGCCCGTACAATGTGTAGGAGCAACTTTATTAACACCCAGTTTTTGCAGCTTTAACGCTATATTTTCAATTTCATTCTCTGTTTTTGAGCCTAAATGATATCCTCCCATAACGTAGTATATTTTCTCATTGAAATGCTTCTTTATAACCTCTACCATCTCAACTACTCCCGGGTGGGAACAACCTAATATGATTATAAGGCCTTTTACAGTTTTTAATATTAGTGCTTGTTCAACAAGCTTTTTCTGTTTATATATAGTTTTAAATGAACCGCTTACATAAGCGCCTGGATCAATTTCCTTAAAATCTTCACATTCAATTAATTTTATGTTATATTTATCGGCTAAATTTTTGAAATCTTCGGAAAAATCCTTTAAACCATAAAGTTCAACGTTAGGATTTTTTTTAAATAAAGATTCCAACCCACCAATATGATCCCAGTGGTCATGTGAAATAACTACTTTTTTTATGGCTGAAAGGTCAACATCTAACTGTTTCGCGTTATATAGAAAAGTTTCAGCACTATCAGCCGTATCAAATAAAATATCATCATTTATAAGCACTGAGAATCCCCAGCACTCTTTAAATCTACTATCCTGCGTATAGTTATCAGCTATAATTCTGATTTTCATTTTTTCCGGTGGGTTTTGTAACTTAATATCATATCACCTACATTAACTCGCAAATCATCGGCCACAGCCGGGCATTTAGCTTTAAAAATAAAAAAAATGGGTTCATCTCTATCGCATAATTCTTCAAAATTACCCTGTCCTTTGCTTATAATAAAATCGGCTTTATCAAATATATCCAAAAATTCCCGGCTACAACTGTCCAATATGGCAGCCGGGCCGTCAGAACCACTGGAAATAACATGAGCCACTTTATCCAAGCCGCAATTAAGAGCATCTTCCAAAGTAGCGTCGTTGATTATAGGTTTTCCCCGCACGGCAATAGTTACCGGTTTTTTGATCTCTTCAATTAGAAGTTTATCAAAAACAATTTCACCGGTATTATCAGCTATATAGAGAATATTTTTAGCTTTGCTTAATTTATCTTTAAATATTTCAAAGTCAAAAATTTTAAACTCTGTATTTGAATCTTCTTTTAACTCTTCTTCCAGGTTGAAAGTTGATTTAACGCCTAAGTCTATTATATTTCCAATGGCCGCTAAGCGAACAGCTTCAAATAGAGGGTTGCCGGAATTATTTATTCTCTTTTTTAATTCAGGATAAAGCTTTAAAACCAGTTCATTGGCATGCTTTTTTTCTTTTTTATAGGCGTCTTCAATGCCTGTTAATTCACTTATAACCTCATATACCTTCCTGGCAACATGCGGCGGACTTTTCTCGAAGGGGACTTTAAAAATAGCATCTGAGACAGCTTTTAGGATTTCTCTTTTTTTGTTTTCAGGAACACTAATTCTATCCAGGGTTTCATTGGCCTGCCTTAAAAAACATGGAATGCAATGAGTATTGGTTTTCATACTTTCACCTTCTCAATTAAATCCTGCCAAATATCTCTAATGCGTTTTGACGCCGGGCATTCCTGATCATATTCAATTACGCTTTTATTTAACATTTGAGCCTCTGTTGTACTTTTATCATAAGGCACCATACCTAAAAAGTCCACATTGGATTTCAAAGCTATAGCTTTCAATTCTTCAGCCTTGTTTAAATTTATATCACTCTTATTTACAATTAAACCTGCCTTGATATTAAAAAAAGTACAGAGTTCAAAAACTCTGCCGGCATCATGAATTCCGGAAACCGTCGGCTCTGTAACCACAACCGCGTAATCCGCGCCGCTAATTGAGGCAATTACCGGACAACCGGTTCCGGGCGCGCCGTCATTGAGAGAAATAGCGGTGGAAACATTTGCAACTTTGTCTCTGGCCATCTGCCTGATAAGACTGACTAATTTACCTGAATTTTCTTCAGCCGCGTAGAGTTTAGCGTGCACCATAGGACCAAAACGGCTTTCGGAAACATAAAGCTCTCCGTTAACCGCCTCTTCTAATTTTATGGCATCTTGAGGACAAACCAAAGAACAGGTATTACAGCCTTCACATTTTAAAGGATCAATTATAAAACCGCTGCCTTCTTTTTTAACGGCACCAAAACGACACTCTTCATAACATCTGCCGCAAGCAGTACACTTCTCCTGATCAATTGCCGCTTTTTTACCGCCTGAAAATAGATATCCCTCTTTTATCTCAGGAGATAAAAGAATATGCAGGTCTGCCGCGTCAACGTCACAATCAGTTATAAGCGCGTTTTTGCTTAAGCTGGCAAAACCACCGGCTATGGTTGTTTTGCCGGTGCCGCCTTTGCCGCTGATAATTATAATTTCATCATATCTGCTTCGGATGGGTTCTGCCTGGGCCGGTATGGCGCTAAGTTTATTTGTAAAACTACTCTTTTGCGGATTCTTTAAAACTTTTGGTATTTTTTTATTTAACGCCCTTTGGATAATCTCTTCACCTATCTTTGAAAATAGGTCATCATAGGCCTTTAAATACTTGACAGCCATCTTGCCCTCAGAATATAGTTCAGCCACCTGCCTGTCATCCGGTATCTCACCAATAATATCAAGCTGAGCTTTTTCGCAATATTCAATTAAATCATTATTTTTATAATCAGCCCTATTGACCAAAACTACAGGCTCATGGCCTACCATACGGCACATATCTACTGAGAGCTTAAGATCATTAACTCCAAATGGAGTCGGATCAGTAACTAAAACCACTAAATCCATACCGGAAATAGCTTCAACCACGGGGCAGGATGTGCCGGGAGCCGTATCAATTAAATTAATGGCCTGAGAATTTATATGTTTTTTAACTTCACTGATTAACCGGGGAGTCATAGCCCCTTCACCCGTCTGAAGTTCCCCATAGATAATATTTATTTTATCCGCGGTTCCTGAATTTAAAACACCTATTTTTCTTTCTTCATAAATAATAGCGTCTTTGGGGCAGGCTATTCGGCAAGCGCCGCAGGCATGACATAACTGCCTGAAAAAAAGAATTTTATCTTTAATCGAAGCAATGGCGTTAAAGGCGCAGGCAGAAACACATTTTTTACAGTTATCGCATTTCTCTTTATCAACGCCAGCCGGTGCTGTAATGTGAATATCTTTAGCCGTAATTACTGCCGGCTTTAAAAAAAGATGTCCGTTGGGCTCTTCAACGTCACAATCCAGATAGGCAACTTTATTATCCTGTTTCTTTAGAACAATAGCCAAATTGGTAGCGACAAAAGTCTTACCTGTGCCGCCTTTGCCGCTTGAAATTGCAATATTCATAAACGCTTTCCTATCCACACCGGCCTTAATCATCCGGCGCTTTCTTATAATTCTCTCTATTTTCTGCCGCAAAAATACTTACATCTTACTTGAAGCATTCTGGGCCGCGATGATTAAAGGATATTTTGTGGGAGCCGCGGTCAGACATGGATGAGTAGCCATCTGCAAAGTTTCAAATTCATTCAAGGAAACTCTTTGCTGTATAGCAACCCCGATAACATTTATCAGCTCACCGCAGCTCATACCTCCGGCAACCTGTCCTCCCAAAATAATTCCCGACTGCTTTGAAAAGATAAGCTTAACCATTAGTTTGCTTGCCTCGGGCATAGTCCCGGGATGTTTATCAACACCTTCTACCAGGCCGGTTACAACTTCAAACCCTTCCTTCTTAGCGCTATCTTCAGTCATCCCCGCCGACCCTAAAACCAGGCCGTCAATACGGGTGGAATAAATGGCAATGGTCCCTTTATTCTCCCTAATCAACTTTAACTTATATAAGCTGGCGCCCGCGATTCTAGCTTCTGCCGTAGCTGTTGAGGCAAGTAAAATCGCCGTCCCCTTACGGGTAAAGAAATCTCTTTTGCCGGCACAGTCGCCAACGGCAAAAATATCCGGCTCTGACGTCCTCATATACTCATCAACCCATACTCCCTTGCCTTTATTTATAACTATTCCAGCTTCCTGAGCTACTTTAGTGTTGGGCGAAGCCCCAATACCAAAAATAACGCAATCTACGTCTATTTTTTTATTACCTGATAATCTAACTCCCTCAACTTTTTCTTCACCCAAAATTTCCTCTAAAACTACACCTGTTAACAGCTTCACGCCCTTTTTTTCCAGCCTTTCCTTGACTGGAGCAGAAAATTCAGCATCAAAAGACTGGCTCAAAATAGAAGGCAGCATCTCTACTAAAGATACGTTAAACTCTTTACGGCAGGACAGTTCATCAGCAAACTCTATTCCGATAAATCCTCCCCCCACAATAAGCACATTCTCAAACCCTTTTATTTTCTCAGCAAGCTTTTCTAAGTATTCCATATCTTTATAGATAGCAAAGACGTTCTCTTTGTCCGCTCCGGAGATAGGAGGAATAACGGGCTCTGAACCCATCGCCATTATTAACTTGTCATACTGATACTCTTCTCCCTTTTTAGTTGTAACACACTTTTTATCAGGTGATATTTTTGTAACTTCATCAACTATTACTTCAACATTATTCTTTTCAAGAGGCGCGTTGCCCTGGGCATTTTCTTTAAGACTTTTCAAACTGTAAAACATATAAGGTATGGCGCAGGGAATAACTCCTTTATCTACCGATTTAATCAGTTTGACTTCCTTTTCCGGATAATACCTGCGGGCTGTAACCGCGCTTATAATGCCAGCCGGGCCTCCTCCAACAACCAAAACATCCGTCTTTTTCATTTACCTCTCCTTAATGAGGGCATCATTTACACCAACTTCATTGTTGTAAATGATAGACCAGAATTAACTCCGAAGCTTAAAGGTAAATTGTCGAAGAAAATTTACCTTTATTTAAGCGAGGAGTCTATTGATTTCCTTAATGAGTTCCATAATGGCAGGATGAATTAATTCCGCCGAGAGTCGCAAAATTGTCAGACCCTCTGGAATTTCACGCTGTGAAATTCCGAAGATTTAGTCCCGGAAATTATCCTCTTACCATGCGTGCCCCGCATTTAGGACAAGTTAGTTCATAACATGGTATACCCGCTTGATGAACAAGTTTACCATCACATTTAGAATTTGGGCAGACACAATATCCGCTCGGCCCCGCGCCGGGCTTGTTACCACCCATACGGCCTCTACCGCCGCCTCTACCTGCTCCTCTTCCTCTACCTGCTCCCTGGCCTCCTGGCCCTGTACCGTCTCCAAATGGCATTTAAATCGCCTCCTTATAATATTTTTCTTAAGAAGTAATTATTAAAGTATCTTGATGATCCTGATTTAATTTCTTAAACTGTTTATTTTGTTCATTTAAATAATCTTCAACAACCTTCAAGCTATCGATAGTAGTTTCGTGAACTCTATTTTCTGATTGATGCATTTGAGCGATAAGCTCCAGGCCCTTAATGGAAAAATCAGATATAATTATTTTTCCTTTTGGTTTTATAATTCTAAAAAATTCATTAATTACTTTTTTATAATTTTGAATATGGTGCATTACACAAACACAGAAGATATAATCAACAGAATTATCTTTATAAAAAAGGTTCACAGCATCAGCAATGTGAAATTTTACCCTCTCGATTACCCTATAATAAGCCAAATTTAATTTAGCAAATTCCTGTTCTTCAGAAGATATATCAATACTGTCAATATTATAACCGGCGCTGGCTAAAGCCAGACTCATATGGCCTTTGCCGGCACCAACGTCTGCGATAACTCCTTTTAAAGGCAGTACTTCTTTTAATATCCCATGGCGAATTTTTAAATGGTCGTAACCAAAACTCCTGGATTTCTCCAGTCTTTCTAAATATCGCTTATGGTTTTCTTCAGCTTTGATATCCAATTACTTGCCGCCTCCGAAACCAAATTTACTTCCTACATCCGGGCCGCCGGTCTCATTCAATCCACCTGTTTTCAATTTTTCTAAAGCGTCTTTAATGCTGCCGGATGCGCCGCTATAAATTTTAATACCGGCGGCACTTAAAACATCAAAGGCGTTAGGGCCTACATTACCGGTTATAAGAACTTCTGCCCCTTTATCAGCTACCAACTGGGCTGACCTGATGCCGGCTCCGCCTGCCGAGGCAATATTAGCATTATCCATCGCCTCAACTTCCATGCCATCAGTGTCGATAAAAAGAAAATAACGGCAGCGGCCGAAGCGTGTATCTATTTGGGCATCTAAATTATCACCCGTAGAACTTAAGCATACTTTCATCTTTCTCCTCCTTTAATGAGGCCATGATTTATGGAACTATAGTGCTCATAAATCATATGGCCGAATTAAATCCCGCAACTTTGAGCTTTAGCGAAATGCGGGATATTAAATTTATTTGCCCGAATTAACTTCCTTCCCTTTATTCCCCCGACTCTTCATGCTCACACTCAGTTTTTTCCACACCGTAGCCTTTACCGGCTCCGGGATCACAAACATTATCTAATGGTTTCAGCTCACCTTTAAGGAGCCTATCCGTTGCTTCTTTAATACTCCCGCTTATTCCGGTAATAGTTTTTATCTGAGCTTCATCAAAAAGCATTTTAGCTCTTTGGCCCATCCCGCCGCAGATAATACTATCTACCTGCATTTTTTTAAAAAAAGCCGGTAGATATCCCGGATGATGGCCGGGATTAGCAATCACCTCTTCTTTAATCAATTTACCCTCAGTATACTCTATAACAGTAAACTGCGGGCAGCGGCCAAAATGCTCAGCAACCTGCCCATCTTCAGTTGAAATAACTGTTTTCATAACTTTTCTCCACTTTAAATTAAAAGCCTTATTTAATTTCAGACAAACGCTGTTTTATGGCTTTTAGTTCGTCTTCCATCATTTTAGCCTGATCTTTTAAAAAGACCTTTTCTTCTTCAGGCGTAGGATTAGCGGAAGCCTGCATCATAGGGCCATAGGGAGTATCTACCCAGGCATTATAACCCCAGCCTCTGCCTCCATAGGGCATTGCTCCCCTAAAAAATCTACCTCTAAAACCACGGCCTAAACCCATGCCTCTGCCCTGACCATAACCCGGAACTGCATAACCGGCACAATAACCCATTCCTCTCCCTGTCATCGGACCCTGATTATTAGGGCCTGTTCCATCTCCTCTTGGCATAACTAAACCTCCTTCTTATTTACAACTTTCGCAATATCCATAAAAACGGAGTTGCGGATTATCCACTTTAAATCTATATCTTTTTATATATTCCTCTTTTGCCCTATGAATATTCTTTTCCAACTCTTTATCAGCTTTAACATCAATGATATTGCCGCACTTTTTACATATTAAGTGAAAATGAGGCTCTTCTTCGAGAGTTTTTTTAAACTTATAACGCGCTTTACCATCACCCGCGTCTATTTTAACAACAATGCCGGAAGCAACCAACATTTCCAGCGTTCTATAAACTGTTGTCAAACCTACAGCCGGATATATCCGGTGAACCTTCACAAATACGTCTTCAGCGCTTAAATGGCCGTTTGATGAATTCAACACCTCAATTATTTTCATCCGGGGAAGCGTCAAGCGATAACCGCACCCTCTAATTCTTCCATGAAACCATCTGCCATGCCCACGCATAAATAATCTCCTTATTGAAAATGACTTCCATTAACAATAATACACGAAGATAGCAGTTCCGTCAAGTTTTTTTAATAATTTTTTTTAGATTATACAACGGAGAAAATTAGAAACATACCCATAGCAAAAACAATCACACCCCAGACGCGATAATAATCATCTGTTAATGACGCGCTCCAATTAATAATAAATTTGGCTTTATCGTGAGCGGCAAATATAAAAAATAAACCTTTAGTTAATGATAAAATACCTATCAGGACTACAAAAAGCCCCATTTTACTGTTGCCGCTAACAATAAAAAGGATAAGGCCCACTAAGGCGGCAACCGCTCCCAGGGGCTTATAGCTTTTCCAAGACAATAAATAGCTGAATTTTTTCTTAAGCTTCCCGGGAAATAAAATCATAATTACCCCCATCACTATAAAGTATAAGCTCATGAAAATTAGAAATTTCATTTCTTACCTCCTTTTGCTTCGTATGGCTCAACATGGACCAAAACAGATTTTACTCGCGGCATTTCTTGCAGTATTTTACTTTTTACCAGCTTGGCAATACCGTGGGATTCTAAAACATTGAGATTAGCGTCAACCTCTATATGTATATCAACTAAAAAATCTAATCCCGCCTTTCTAACTAAAAGCGTTTCTATATACTTTACTTCTTTAATAGTTGAAGCAAGTTTTTTAACTTCTCTTTTTATCTCAAGGTCAACACTTTCATCCATAAGTTCCGAGGAAGCTCTTAGATATATTTTAATGCCTATATATAAAATCATGACGGAGACAATCAAAGCTCCCAGTCGGTCCATAAAGGCCCATCTTTCGCCACCATAAATTGTAAGCACTAAAGCTATAACAACTACAGCTGAAGAAAAAGCATCTGATCTATGATGCCAGGCATCAGCAATTAAAGAAGTACTTTTTATTCTCTTTCCCAAACATATCTTATAACGATACATAGTTTCCTTCGCCACAACCGAAAAAACAGCTATCCAGAGTGTATAAGAAGCGGGTTCTATAAATATTGCACTCCTAAAATATGAAAAAATAACTTTATAGCCGAGCATTAAACCAAAAATGATTAACATAACCGCCATTGTAAGTGAAGTAATTGACTCAGCTTTGCCGTGGCCGTATGGATGCCTTTTGTCCTTAGGCTTAGCGGCTACAATCATCCCAAATAAAACAGCTAAAGATGAGGTAATGTCGGATAAAGAATGAAGTCCGTCGGAAACAAGGCTATAACTTTTACCTAAGATACCGGCTAGAATTTTAATAAAAGATAAGAAAACATTGCCGATTATACCTACCCAGGCCCCGCGCTTGCCTAAAGCGTAAAAATTATTTGAAGTTTTATTATTATTCATAAAATATCAACTACCTATATTTCGGGGCGCTCTTGTTTTTTGGCGCTCTTAAGCCAGGTCATAGGAGATAATAAAATCAAAACCGGAATAATTTCAAGACGGCCTACCCACATATTAAAGATAAAAAGTATTTTACCAAGAAAATGCATGCTGGGCCTGGTAATACCAACGGAGAGGCCAACGGTGCCCTGAGCGGAGGCTACTTCAAAAAATGAATCTACAAAGCTGAAATCTTCAATATACATAAGGGCTATGGTTGAGAAAAATAAAATAAGCATATAAGCCGTAACCAGGCCCATGACCACGCTGAGAGTATTTGAAGATATTTCAACACCGGCCACCTTAAGGCATATTTTAGACTCTTCGGGTAAAGAGTTCTTCCAGACCAGCCATCTTAAAGAGCTTAAAAGGATAATAAACCTTAAAATTTTAATACCACCGGTAGTGGAACACGTACTTCCACCGACAATCATCAAAAGAATAGTTACATACTTACTTTTATCACATAAAGCCGCGGTACCAACTGTATTAAAACCGGTTTGGGTAATCGAGGTTACACTCTGAAATATAGCCGGAACTATGTTTTTATAATAAAATCCAAAACTTAAGAAAAACAAGATAGAGGAAAGAATAATAATTACAAAAAGAGCTCTTACCTGGACATCTTTAAAAAAGTTTCCTAACCCCCCTTTGATTACTTTATAATACAAGGGGAAACTAACCGCACCTAAAAACATAACCAAACAAACAGTCATGCTGATTACCGGATTGCTATAATAGCCTATAGAATCGCTATAAACAGAAAACCCGCCGGTAGAAATGGCGCTCATGATATGAATAAGCCCGTCATATAAACCCATGCCGGCCGCTAAAAACCCTATAAACCCGCAGGCGGTTAATATGGCATATATCTTAATAACCGTTCTCGATGTTTTGACAACGCTGCCAATAATATTTTCTTCGCCAAACTCGGAGGTATAAAGTTTAAAAGGTGCTCCCCCCGGCCTAAAAAGAAGAGCTAAAGAAATGATAATAATTCCCAAACCGCCCAACCACTGCGTATACGAACGAAAAAAAACCAAAGTCCTGGGTAAGCTTTCCGGATTATACATAGTAAGGCCTGTAGTCGTCAAGCCCGACATAACCTCAAAAACACCATCCATATACCCGTGCCCGGGAACGAGAATAAAAGCCAGGCCGCCCAAAAAGCTATATACAAGGTATACTAAAGCGGTAACAATAAGAGCGTCCCTTAAGATAGGTTTTCTTTTATAAACCAGCTGGAATTTCCTGCCCGTGAAACCTATCACGTAAAATACCAGCATCATAAAGCCCAGCAAAAAAGCCATAGAAAATTCTCTGAAGAATAAAGAGACGGCAAAAGGGATGATTAAAATAAAGCCCAAAATACCTACCAGCTCCGCCAGATAAAAAAAGACCAACTTAAAGTCTATGGGCTTAATATATTTTCTTAGCATATATCTTTAAAATTTTTGATGATTCTCTTTTGTTCTTCTTGCTTTCTTTAATTCACCGAAAATATCTTTAAGCTCTTCAAGCACTTTTTCGCTTTCAGCAAGAATTAGGAGTATATCATCTTCCAATATTTCAGATTTACCTTCAGGAACCACAGCTGAATTTTCTCTGATAATAGAAATAATAAGAGACCCTTCCGGTAAATTAATATCTTTAATTTTTTTACCGGCTGTATCCCCCGGGCTTAATTCTATGAGTCTGGTCCCGCCTCTGATTAAAAGCGAAAAATCTAATATATCATATCCGTGCAGTATGCTGGATATTTCGGTTGCCGCTGAAATAGTAGGCGAAATAATATAATCAATACCTATTTCTTTACAAGCTGTTCTTAAGTTAATATCATTTAATTTAACCACAATTTTGGGCACATTAAGTTTCTTGGCCATCATGCCGACTACAGTATTAAGGGCATCTGACTCGGTTGTAGCTACTAAAGCGTCAGCCTTCCTGGCGTCAGCTTTATTTAAAAGCTCCAGCTCCGTACCGTCACCATGCAAAACCAAAGCATCAAAATCCCTTGAAAGATCTTCACATTTTTCTTCATTGGCATCTATTAACACCAACTCCATTTTAATTCTCTGGCATAAATCTTTAGCTAACTGGGTGCCAATACTACCCATACCAACTATAATAACTCTCATCTTTTCACCTCCGAATAAACTCGCAACAAAACAACCTTTTTATAAGTTTACCATAAAAAAACTGCTATTTGAAATAAATCGATAGTGATAATTTAAAGGGTTTTTCCCGTAATCATTTGAAGAATTAAAAGGTATTTTTCCCTTGTTTTCGTAACTATTTTCTCAGGCAAAACAGGGCCCGGGGGCATTTTATCCCAATCTAACGTATCCAGGTAATCTCTGGTAAATTGTTTATCGAAACTTTTTTGGCTCCTACCGGGCTCATAATCATCCAGAGGCCAGAAACGAGATGAATCAGGAGTAAAAATTTCATCTATTAAAATTAATTTATCACCTAATTTACCAAATTCAAATTTAGTATCCGCGATAATTATCCCTTTAGAGCGCGCAAAGTCGTCCGCTTTTTTATATATCTCAATACTCTTAGAGCTTACAAATTCAAAGGACTCAGCTCCTATTAATTTTTTAGTTTGTTCTTCGTTTATGGCTTCATCATGCCCTGTTTCCGCTTTAGTTGAAGGTGTAAATATTACTTCAGGCAATTTATCCGACTCTTTTAAGCCCTCGGGAAGCTTTATGCCGTTAATACTCCGGCTCTTCTTATAGTCCTTCCAGCCGGAACCGGCCAAATAACCTCTAACTACACACTCAACACTCAAAGGTTCCGTCTTTTTAACCAACATTGACCGCTTGTCCAATATATTTCTGTAAGGCTCTAGTCGTTTATCATAATCAATTATCCTATCAATATCAGTCGCGATAATATGATTATCAATTAAATCTTTAGTATATTCAAACCAGAACACTGATATCTGAGTAAGAACCTTGCCTTTATCCGGAATACCGTTAGGCATGACCACATCAAAGGCCGATATCCTATCACTGGCCACAAATAGAAGAGCGTCATCTAAATCATAAATATCTCTTACCTTTCCCCTCTTAAAGAGCTTGAGGCCCTCAAGCTCAACTTTCATAAGAGCCTGCATAAAATATCTCCTTGTTTATACCAAATTCTGGTTTTCTTTTAAAATATCAGGAGTTACATGATCTCCCAGCTCATCGGCTAACTTAAAGAATCTCTCCCTTTGCAGTTCTAATTCTTTAATAATCTCTTCAGGCGTATCATCCACCTGTTCTTTATAGATAACCAATATCCTGTCAATCTTAGCCACATTTTCAGGAACTCTTATTTTAAACTGTTCATTATAGACCTCCCGGGCGTATTCCTTATTCAAAACCTCTTTAAAGAGTTGCTTAAGATCTTCATAAAACGGAATATATCCCGATGGAGTTTTTATAGCTTCAACTTCACCGTATACTCTTAGTTGCATCCATTTAAGCCAGACATGCTTATCGTGCATGCCGCTTATGTATTTACCCTCTTTATCTTTAAGAAAATAATTAACTGAGAAGATTTTTGGAGGATTATTTAACCCTTTAACAAACTTAATATTATTCTCTATGTATCTGCCTAAAGGAATAGAAAGAAAATCCAGGTTAGACATGGGGTTAAACACTCTTACCCCTTCCTGTCCCAGGGTAGCCGCCGTAGTCTCAGATTCCAGGGTAGCCGCTTTAGTTAATATACCGTGTTTCCAATTAAAAGCCTCTTCTATCGGAACGGAAGTATTAGAATCTCTGCCGCCGTAAATTACACCTTCAACTTTGACACCTTCAGGAGCATCCGCCTTTTCATCACGATTACCCAATTCAGCCAGCCTGATGGTATACCTGGCATTTTTATGAGAAGGTGTTATTTCATTATTAGCATCATCTTTTTTCTGCGGCTGCCATTTACCGGAATAATTTATGCCCTCAGAAGGCACATCGCCGTCTTTGCCCAGCCAATAAGGTGTCTTTTCAGGCGTCATTAAAATATTTGAGAAAATTATTTCACCGGGATCATGTAACGCCCTCCAGATAAGCGGATCATCCTCGGAATTGACATCCTTGATAATACCAAACATACCTCTTTCAACATTGACCGCTCTGATCTCATTACCAATTTTTCTTAAGTAAGCAATATCATCACCTACAATCTTTTCACCTTCAAGCATGGATGTAGATGTCTTGCCGCAGGCACTGGGAAAAGCGCCGGTAAAATATGTTTTTCTACCATTTTTTCCTATAGTGCCCATAACAAACATATGTTCTGTTAGCCAACCTTCATCTGAAGCTTTTTTTATGGCTAACCTCATAGCTAGTTTTTTTAAACCGATGGTATTGCCTCCATACTGGGTATTAGTGCTGTAAACTATGTTATTTGATAAATCAATATAAACTCTTCTTTTGTCTATATCGCGACTAACACCATTCTCTAAAGCACCGGCTGAATGAACAAATTTAAAAAAACTATCCTTATCGTTTAATTTTTTAAATTCTTCATAACCACCTCTATAAAGTATATCTTCCGAATGGGCTACATAGCTGGAATCGGTTATTTGTACCGCCGATATTGAAAACTCGGAATCATTCGGGCCCAGACAATAAAAGCAAACATAGGCCTCTTTACCGCTCATAAGATTTTTTAAATATGATTTAACTTCTTTTAAACCTTCTTCTTTAGCTACCTGATTAATTCCCCTGGATAACTCCGTGCTTTCATCAACCAGGAATTTAGTATTCTTTTTATCTCTGGCCTGGTCGTTATAGCCATCAAAGTGAATCGTATGGCCTTTGGTGGTTAAAGGCAATTCCTCTTTAAGCTCTAATGCTTTTTTTCTAATATAATCTGTATCTTCCTCTGAATCCGTCCTTACAAAAATTGTATCAGGATTACAGAGTTCTAAATATTCAGCTATAAACTCCAAAAGAGTTTGGTTGTTTAATGCTTCAAGCTTACTTAAGTTTTCCTCTGAACATTTTTCTCGAATAATCTTTAATACGTCCTTTGACATAAATTGTCCCTCTCGTTTTTAAATTCTTTAGGAATAATCCCTTTCACCAAAAATAATACTCCCCGGCCTGATCATATTGCTGCCTTCTTCTATAGCAATCTTATATGTGTTACTCATTCCCATAGAAAGATATTTCATTTGAACATTATTTATTTTTTCCGCCGCTATTTCATTAAATAAATTCTTAGTTTTCTTAAAAAATTGTCTTGAGTCTTCTGGGTCACCAAAACGGGGGCCCATAGTCATAAGCCCTGAAACCTTTATATTTTTAAGAAGACTGATATCTTTTATAAATTCAACCGTTTTTTCCGGTTTAAGGCCTGTCTTTTGATCTTCCTCGCCGCTATTAACTTCAATTAAAACCGGCATTATTTTATTAATCTCTTTAGCCCTTTTATCTATTTCCGCGGCCAGCTTCAGAGAATCCAGGGTTTCAATCATATCAAAAATTTCAACCGCGGCTTTTACTTTATTTGTTTGCAAATGGCCAATCATGTGCCACTTTAGCGAATTACTTTTTTTACCCAAAGCCTCTTTTATTTCTCGGGCTTCCTGAACATAATTTTCTCCGATAATACGGGCTCCGGCTTCAATCACCGCTTTAAGCTCATCAAGGCCTCTTGTCTTAGCGGCAACAACTATTTTTACGTTGTCCGGTAGTTCACTTTTTATTTCTTCGTAATTGGATTTTATAGCTTCTATATTCATAAAGCGTTATTTATTATCATTAAGCGTATTTAAAACTTCATCATGAATAACACCGTTTGAGGCAATATATTCTTTTGTGTTTATATTCCATTCGTTACCTTTAAAATCAGTTACTCTGCCTCCGGCTTCTTCAATAATATGTAACCCGGCGGCATAATCCCAGACTTGATCGGTATATTCAACTTCCAGTTCGGCTTTTCCTTCGGCTATATAAGTTAGGCCTCTAACGGTTGAACCCAACATTCTGACATTAAACACTTTATCGGCCAAGCTGCCTAAAGACTTTAAAATAGCATCAGGTTCATACCTGATACCTGAATCAAAGAATATAGTCGCCTGCCTGATATCTCTCTGAGAAACTCTTATCCTTTTATCATTACAATAAGCACCCTTATCTCTTTGGGCCCAGTATAACTCATTGGTTGTCGGCATATATATAACTCCGGCGACAACCTTATCATCATAAGCTATACCGATAGAAACACCGAAAATAGCAATATTGCGGATATAATTATGAGTGCCGTCTATGGGGTCAATTATCCAGGTAAAGCCCGCTTCTAATTCCGGAATAGGTTTTTCTTCAGAGAGAATATTATCAGACTCAAACTTTTCCTCAATAACGCGGGTGATAATCTCATCCGCTTTTAAATCTAAATCACTTACCAGGTTTCTATCAGACTTCGTTTTTATATCAGTTACATGCCCAAAGTTTTTTTTAAGCATTTCTCCGGCTTCAAGGGCTGCTTTTACAGCTACATCTTTTCTTAATGTAATATTATTATCGCTTACCACCACTGGCCTCTTTCTTTAATTAATTCTACAAACTTTTTTATAGAACGTTCACCTGTTTTCTCCACATCAGGCGGAAAATAACACGCGGGAAGCTCTCCCATCCTTTTATGATAGATGATACACTGACAACACATACCTTTCCTTGAACAAGGCTCATAAGTACAGGGGCAATTCTTTCTGTTTTCTTCAATTCTGCATTCCAACATTACAACGCTCCCTTAAAATTTATTCGGCCTTCTTTTTAATGTATCTTCTTCGGAAATTGGCTCAACTTTAATTTTTTCAATTTCATAAACAGAGCTTACTTTATAAGGTAAATCCTTAAAAACCGTTTTTATTTCTTTCATTTCATCTTCAGATAACGGTTTAATCGCGCTCGGCCTTAAGGGTGTATTTAAATGTACTTCATCGGGTTTAATTAATTCTAAAAGCTTGACAAACTCATGGGCGCTATTTTTATTACTTTCAATAAACATTATTTGCAGAGCCAAAATGCCTTTATATATTTGCCTGAATTTTATTATACCGCTAAAAATATCATCAAACCTAATATTTTTACAAGGGCGGTTTATAGCTTCCAGAGTTTGTTGATTATGAGCATCGAATTTTAATAACGCGTAATCAACCACAGCTAACTCTTCCCTAAAACCGGCATCGTGAATAAAAGAACTGTTACTGATAACCGCCACCGGTTCACCGCGAATTTCCTTTATGGCTCGGGCAGTTTCACCCAAGTTTGCCGCCAACGCGGGTTCGCCCTGGCCGGAAAAAGTAAAATAATCTATAGGGATATCAGGCAAAGACTTAATCTCATTAATAACTCCCTTGGTTCTTACAAAAACCCGCCTTTGAGTGGTATATTCTTTAATTTGTCCTAATTGACAATATACACAATCAAAAGTACATGTTTTACAGCCGCCGGGAAGTAAATCAACCCCTAAAGACCTGCCTAATCTCCAGGAAGACACAGGCCCGTATAAATGTTTAAATCTATATTCTTTCATATATAAATTAAATGTGAATTATTTTTTTACTATTTTTATTATTAAACCCGATTAATTCATAAATATACTACTACTTATAGCTTCAAACGTCAAGTTCATAGTCTATAAAGAAAGAAGGGACATTCTAAAACGTCCCTTCTTATCTATTTACTTAAGAAACAGTGTTTATGAACTGATGATTTTTTTAGCTTTATCATCCTCCACATCAGTAATGTAAGGTACCTTCGTAGCTTCTTCTGTTTCTCTGTTAGCTGAGAAAATTTCCCCTCGGCTAATACCTTCGGTCTTAAACTTTCTGACACCAGCCATAAGCTGCTGCAAACCGGCACCTAATTTATCAGCCAGAGTCCACACCGCAATGGCACCGAAAGGAATATTCTTCATTTCATCTTTACCGACTTTCTTTTCAATCTCCGCATAGCCGGCAAATATCTGCTCTGGGCTGTTACCTAAGTCTGCAATTGACTTGGGTAGTTTATCCCAGTTACCGTTTAATTTTTCCTTATTTTCAGGGTTTATGACGCCTTCGATGTTTGAACCCAAGAAAGCGGGAATCATCAAGGATCTACCCATACAAACCAATTTGGTGTATGGCGCGCCTAAAGCTAAAGCTTTAAAGATATGGTCTTCTCTGGCTAAACCGCCGGCAAAAGCCATATCAACTACTTTCGTACCTTTATCTTCTAAGAGTTTAGCATATTCATAAGCCTTAGAATGTAAAAGAATTGAAGGCACACCCCAAGTCTCCATCATATTCCAAGGACTCATACCCGTGCCACCGCCGGAACCATCAATTGTAAGTAGGTCGAGTTTAGCTTCTGAGGCGTATTTTATAGACATAGCTAAAGCTTCCATGCCGTAAGAACCGGTTTTAAGAGATATTCTCTTATAACCGAGCTCTCTTAATTGTTTAACTGAATCCATAAAAGTCTTTTTAGTTTCATCTACTGACGGATTATCCGTATAACCTAAACGACTGTGCCGGGCTATGGCTTTTATAGCTCCGTTTTTAAAAGCTTCCTGTACTTCCGGCAGAGTTGGATCAGGATCAACAACATAACCTCTGTCTTTTAGGAATTTGGCGTATTCCAAGTCAGTTACCTGGATTTCGCCGCCGATATCTTTGGCTCCCTGGCCCCATTTAAGTTCCATGATAACTTTATCACCGTATTTATTAATAATATATTCAGCCACACCGTTTCTTGTGTCTTCAACATTCATCTGAACGATAATGGCGCCATATCCGTCATAATAACGCAGGTAAGTATCAACACGCCTGTCAAGCTCAGGGGCTTTTACAATTTTACCGTTTTCAATAACAGCTTGCTTATCAATACCTACTACGTTTTCACCAACTACGATAGGAAAACCCACCAATGAGGCTCCTATAGCAAATGAATCCCAGTATTTAGCGGCAATAAACGTAGAACCTAAAGCACCTGTCATCATAGGAACTTTAATTTTGGTTTTTACATCAGAACCAAATTCTGTTTCTATAGATACGTTTGGAAAAACACAATCATCAGCGCTATTAGTAATACCTTCGGGAAGGTTATTAGCACCGTAAAGATATCCTTGAATTCTGAGGGAATTATAGGAAACACCCACGTGGCAGGTGTTAGAGCTACCCGAGGTAATTCTACCGAAATCTCTAGGATAAAGAAGTTTGCGGCCTCTTAAACTCGCCAACCAAGTCTCACATTTACCCATGCAGTCTGCGCGGCATAAGGTACAAAGACCTGATTCGCAAGGATCACCGCGGTTGATACTGCCAATAGCATCGTTTGTTTTTCGCCATTGAACCATAACTTACCTCCTTGTTTGTCCTAAAAACAAAAAAAGCATACCTCTACCATTCTTGGTAAAGACATACTTTGTCTCTATTTGCACACCATTGTGCAAATATGACCTTAACATAACAGATTTATACTGTCAAGATTTTTTTACAAAAAATGTACAAATAATTTTTTTATTATTTCTTAACATAACGTTGAGATCGGCGCGCCGCCGCGAAACGTTCAAGTACAAGTTTTGGCGCGAAACGGGATCCGCTAAAACGAGTTGTTATTTATTAATATTCGCAGGATACACCTAGTATATGAGCTTTATGTTTTAACTTAGTATCTAATGTCCATAAGGCAGCTTCACTTAACATTGTGGATGCGAGAAGATGAATATCAATTAAGCCAAGTCCTTTACCCATTAAATTATTTTTTTCAATGAACATCAAAACCTCCTCGTCATCCAAAATATCAGCTTTAGGGAGTGTATTTAACAAAGACAATATCTCGCTTCTATTTTTAATATTACCGCACGCAAGCTCTCCAACGATAAATGAGTGACAAAGCACATCTCCATTATTCAACAACTGTTCAAGTTTAGAATTACCATCGCGCAAATGGGAAACCCACACGGATGTATCAACAAGGATCATTAATTGATTCTCCTGCGTGAAATATTATTCAACCTCTTTTCAGTCCCACCTAATTTAGCTAACCTTTTTCTGCTTTCTGCCGCGATAAGTGCTTCCAACCCTAATTTAACCAGATTGGTTTTCTCCGTTATACCTGTAAGTTTAGAGGCTTTTTTAATTAAATCATCTTTTATGTTTAATGTCGTTCTCATATTTGATCTCCTTTCATCATATAATTTATATGCATTATTATGCCTTATTTATGCATATATGTCAAGTTTTATCTTTCTATTATTTTTTTTATTATTTACTTATAGTGGTTGAACTCACCGGTTTTTACGGAGCGGAAAAATGTCAGGTGAAACGATTTGTTAACTTTTTCCTTTCTGTCTCTTAAAGTCTCTCAAACCTCGCACGGATGCAGCATCATCTAAGATAGTATCTTGCCACCCTGATTTGACATCTTCCCTTGAATCGAACCTTTGTATGTATGGTTTGATGTCAAGCAAAGGTGTGCCATCTAATATATCAAGATCTCTGACATAAAGAATATTATCTTCAATTCTATCCAACCGCACAAGGCTCATTCCTAATTTATTAGGACGGTGTGGAGCGCGTGTAGCAAAAATACCATGTTCACGATCTGACAGATATGGCTTTAAACGTAAACACGTTTTCTGTGAATGATTGAAATAATAGAACAAATAGATATGAGAGAATCCTTGCAAATCTTTTAATCCGTCAGCATATTTATTATTCAATATAACTGTACCTTCAATGTCATTACAAAAAACAGGTTGTATGGGGATTTTGGAAATTTTTTTATGCGGAGAATGAATAATTCCTATTGATTGGAATACAAATTTGTTATCTTTCATGAGATATTCTCTTCCCAGTTTTCAGGATTATTCGAAATATATTCTCTTACAGCATTTAGCGAACGTTCATTTCTGATAACATGGTCATAAAACGACCGCTGCCATATTTGTCCGGAAATATCAAGATTATTTTGTTTTATATATTTTAAATATCCGACGGAACATTTTGATTTAAACGCACAAATAATATCAGATATCGTAGGGGCGGGCCTTGTGTCCGCCCGTTTATTGATATCATTTTCTATCAAGATTTTTCAAATCCTCATCTATTACATGGGCGGCTTCTTTACCGGCTCCCATAGCCTTAATAACTGTGGCTGAACCGGTTACAATATCCCCTCCGGCGTAGACTCGTTTTTTGGTAGTCCTGCCTGCCTCATCAGTCACAATATAACCCCATTTATTGACTTCCATATTCTTAGTCGTATCAGAAATTAGAGGATTAGCATTAGTGCCAATGGCAACAACTACCGAATCTACCTCAATTTCAAATTCGCTGCCTTCAATGGGAATCGGCCTTCTTCTTCCTGAATCATCCAGCTCGCCTAATTCCATTTTTATGCAAACTGCTTTTTTAACATTATTATCGCTATCACCTATATATTTAACCGGCGCGGTAAGAAACATAAATTCTATACCCTCTTCCTTGGCATGCTCAATCTCCTCAACTCTGGCCGGCATCTCTTTCTCAGAACGCCTGTAAATACAGTACACTTTTTCAGTACCCATGCGCAGCGCGCACCTGGCTGAATCCATAGCTGTATTGCCGCCGCCGATTACAGCAACTTTCTTACCCAAAACAACAGGTGTATCCACTTCCGGAAACTTATAGGCTTCCATTAAATTAACCCGGGTTAAAAATTCATTTGAAGAATAGATATAATTAAGCTCTTCTCCCGCGATACCCATAAAAACAGGATGGCCGGCTCCCGTGGCTATATAAACCGCGCTGTAGCCTTCATCCTTAATAAGCTGATCTACTGTTTTCAACCTGCCTATAACACTGTTTACCTTTATTTCAACTCCCATTTTTCGCAGATTATCTATTTCATAATTAACAATATCTTTGGGCAGCCTGAATGACGGAATACCATACATTAAAACACCGCCCGGCTTATGAAAGGCTTCAAAAAGTGTTACCTGATAGCCTTTCTTTCTAAGTTCGCTGGCACATGTAAGGCCGGATGGGCCGGAACCGATTACAGCAATTTTACATTGCTGTGGGCTGATGGCTGATGGCTGATGGCTGATGGCTCCATTTTCTCTTTTTTGCGGACTATTTTTCATTTCATAATCGGCTGCAAACCTTTCCAGATAGCCGATAGCAATAGCCTTGCCTGTCCTATCAAGCACACAAGCCTTCTCGCACTGGTCTTCCTGCGGGCAAACCCTGCCGCATATAGCCGGAAGCAGGTTTTCCTTCTTTATTACTCTGGCCGCCTCTAAAAAATTACGCTCTTTAATAAGCATAATAAACTCAGGTATATTAATACCTACCGGACAGCCTTGCATACAAAGAGGCTTTTTACAGTTTAAGCATCTTTGAGCTTCATTTACGGCTAGTTCTTCAGTAAGGCCGAGAGCTACTTCATCAAAATTATTCTTTCTCTTTTGGACATCCTGAGTAAGCATATGAACTTTTTCGTTAGGCTTGGGCATCTCTTATTTTTCCTTGTTTTTACAATGGCATTCCATAGATTTATGCTCTTTATCTTTAAACATCTTAAGCCGCTGGATTAAAAGGTCAAAATCAACCTGATGGGCATCAAAATCCGGCCCATGGACACAAGCAAACTTTTCCTTGCCGGAAATTAGCACCCGGCAGCCGCCGCACATGCCTGTACCATCTATCATAATGGGGTTTAAACTTACTTCTGTTTTAATGTTGTCTTCTTTTGTAGTTAAAGCCACAAACTTCATCATGATAACCGGGCCGACGGCATAAACATAATTAATCTCATCTCCCCGGGCAATAACTTCTTTCAGGGCATCGGTCACCAACCCTTTAATGCCGGCTGTACCGTCATCAGTGATAATTATTAACTCATCAGAAATAGCTTTTACTTCTTCAATTAAAATAAGAGAATCTTTATTCCGGGCGCCGATTATGGCTATTACCGTATTGCCCGCTTCTTTTAAGGCTTTTAAAACCGGGAATAAAACCGCCGTACCTACTCCTCCGCCGATAAGCACACAGCGGCCGAAGTTCTTAATTAAAGTGGGATTGCCTAATGGGCCGGCAACATCTAAAATTTTATCATCCACTTTTAATTCAGAAAGCAGAGTAGTGGTTTTACCTACCACCTGAAAAACAATATCTATTGTGTCTTTAATGGAGTCAGAATCCATAATAGTTAAGGGGATTCTCTCCCCTTTATCATGTACTCTTAGTATTAAGAATTGACCCGGCTTTCTGGCCTCAGCCAGTTCCTTATTTTCAAACGTAAGCTGAATAATATCTTCTGATATCTTTTTTTTAGCAATTATTTTATTCATTAATTATCACCTTTTTTCACAAAAATAAAATCACCGGTTAATAAAAAAGCAGGCAGTACTTATCTGCCTGCCCAAGAAACACCTCTGTACCTTAAGCGAAATATACTAGCTATAGCAATAGTTTACTTATATTTTTATCGACTGTCAATGATTTTCTATGCACCCTATACCACCAACCTGTACCACCTACGAAATGGAGCACGGTGGATATTGCAATTCTTTTACCAGCCGATCCCAAAAAGACTTTAATTGAAAACAATAACCCTATTTTTTAGCGTTTAGCAAATAGCATATAGCAAGTTTACAAATAATGATCTTTTTAGTTTTTCCTAAACGCTCTGCGCTCTCCTCTTAATTCTTCCTCTTGTCTTTATTTTTGCTTTTACTTAATCCTTAATCCTTAATTCTTAATCCAGCTTCTTACTCCCACTCTATAGTACTTGGCGGTTTAGAGGAAATGTCATAAACTACGCGGTTAATACCTTTTACTTCATTTATTATCTTGTTAGATATCTTCTCAAGCAGGCTATATGGCAAATGGGCCCAATTGGCCGTCATGGCATCTTCACTAACTACCGCCCTTATAGCGATAGCATCCTCATACGTTCTTTCATCACCCATAACACCAACCGACTTTACGGGAAGATAAACACAAAATGACTGCCAGAGCTTTCTATAAAATCCCGCTTTTTTTATTTCATCATTTAAAATCCAGTCGGCCTCTCTTAGGATGTTACATCTTTCTTTAGTAACCGCTCCAACAATTCTAACTGCCAGGCCGGGCCCCGGAAAAGGCTGTCTATGGATTATTTCATCCGGCATCTTAAGTTCTTTTCCGACTAATCTAACTTCATCCTTAAATAAATCCCTCAAAGGTTCAATTAACTTGAAATTTAATTTTTTAGGTAACCCTCCCACATTATGATGGCTTTTAATAGTGGCTGAGGGTCCGCCTGTAGGTGAGATAGACTCAATTACATCAGGATAAAGAGTGCCTTGAGCCAGATATTTTATTTTACCCATCTTTCTTGTGCCCGTAAGCGTATTGGTCTCTTTCTCGAAAACCTTAATAAAGATTTTTCCGATAATCTTCCTTTTCTTCTCGGGATCAGTTACGTTTCTTAGGGCCTTTAAAAAATCATTCTGAGCATTAACAACTTTCAAATTTAACTTGTAATATTTTTTAAATCTTTTTTCTACCTGTTTGGCTTCATCTTTTCTACCCAAACCGTGATCTATAAAAATGGAGATTAGGTTTTTGCCTATAGCCTTATGAAGTAACAAAGCTAAAACTGAGGAATCAACTCCGCCCGACATACCGCAGAGAACCTTATCCTTACCGACATCTTCTCTGATTTTCTTGATTGTTTCTTTTGTAAAAGACTGCATGCTCCAGTTAGGCTTACATTTAGCGATATCTTTTACAAAATTCTTTATAATAGTCTTTCCGTTGGGAGTATGAACTACTTCCGGATGAAACTGCAGTCCATAAAACTTCTTTTTCTCATCAGCCATAGCCGCTACCGGAGAATTAGCGGTAACACCTATTACTTTAAAACCGTGGGGTAATTTTTTAATCCTGTCCCCGTGACTCATCCAGACATTTTGACTTTTATTGATAGTTTTAAAAAGGCTTTTATTAACTTTAGGTTTAAAAATAGCCTTACCGTATTCTCTTTTTTTGGCTCCGACTACTTTGCCCCCAAAAACCTTACTCATCAACTGAGCCCCGTAACAAATACCTAAGACGGGAATACCTAATTCAAAAATTCCTCTATCACACATAGGACTTTTTTTAGCGGTAACACTGGCGGGGCCTCCGGAAAGGATAATAGCCTTGGGATTTCGTTTCGCTAAGTCTCTAGCCTTAATATTAAAGGGTATTATCTCAGAGTAAACTTTAAATTCACGTACTCTTCTGGCAATTAAATGCGTATACTGTGAACCAAAATCCAGTATAGCTACCCAGTCATTTTCAATTGAATTATTATCTTTCATTTATTCTCCGCTTTAACATATTTAATACAATTATACTACTATAAAATAACTAATGCACCTAATGCACCTATCTATTTTTCCCATATATTTCTTTTCTATGTCCCACTCTTACAATTAAAACGATATCTTTAATAACAGTATAAACTATTCTATAATCACCCACTCTAACCTTGCGTAATCCCTTAAATCTCCCTTTAAGCTCCGGATATTTATTAGCCGCAAGAGGCAACTCTTTTTCTATTTTATTTAGTATCCTTTTGGATTGCTCTTTACCTATATTTTTTAAATCCTTGCTAACTGATTTCTTAAATGCAATTTTATATTTCAAGTTCTTTCCTCATTTGACTGATTGAAACAATCGAATCAGTGGTATCGTGGAGCCTATCCAACGCAATCTGCAAGTCGGCTTGTTCCGCGAGGTAGGTCTCTAGAGCTTTTTGAATAAGAAAAGACTTGGATCTCTCTGTAATTTTAACTACTGACTCCAGCTCTTTAGCTAATTTTTCTGGAATTCTTACTGATACTGATGTGCTCATATTTTTTCTCCTTTGTATTCATTTGTAATACATTGTATACTATAAATACACGCAAGTCAAGAAATTTATAAAATATGCTCTACATCCCTTTATATAAATCTCCCTGAAAAATTCCTCTTTCGTCCATCTCTTTATCTAAGAGCTGGATAAATCTTGCTTTTTCTTCAAGCCATTGGGGTTCTATTAGTAATTTCCTGGGGCAATCCGCGGTTAAGCGGGCGATTATAGTCTCAGGATGCAGGTATCTTAAAAAATTAATTAATAAATCATAGTATTCACCCAATGAATACATTTTAAATTTATCTTCTTTATAGAGTTTTTCTAAATTAGTATCTTTTACTATATGTAAGGGATGTATTTTGATGGCATCCGGTTTAAGCCGCGCCATCTCTTTGGCAGTTTCAAGCATTTCCGCGGTTGTTTCATGCGGCAAGCCTAAAATAACATGGGGGCAAACTTTAATATTTCTATTCTTTGTTAAATTATAAGTTTTAAGGAAATCTTTATAGGTATGGTTTCTGTTAACTAATTTTAAGGTCTGGTCGTGCATGCTCTGTAAACCATACTCCAGCCAGACTTCATATTTAGTACTATAGCTTTCAATTAAATCTAAAATTTCATTATCTATGCAATCAGGCCTGGTTCCAATCATAAGGCCCGCGACATCATCAAACTCATTTATAGAATCATATATTTTCTTTAACTCATCTATTGAAGCATAGGTATTAGTATTCGCCTGAAAATAAACTAAAAACTTTTTTGCTCTATAGCGGGAACTGCCAAACTTTATGCCGTTTGAGATTTGTTCTTTTATGGGTATTCGTTGATTTCCGAAATAAGCATTAAAGGTTCTATTATCACAAAAGATACAACCCTCATCTGAAAACTTGCCATCTTTATTAGGACACGAAAAACCGGCATCCACACTCACCTTATAAACACGTTCGTTAAAACGCTCCTTTAAATAATCTGAAAATTTTTTATATCTTGCCTTTGGAAACATGTTTTTTCTTTTTCAAATAAACCATTAATACGGTAATAGCCGCCGGGGTAATCCCTGAGATACGATTAGCCTGACCCAATGTTAGGGGTTTAAAATATGTTAGTTTTTCAATAATCTCTAAAGATAAAGAAGGTACTTTTTTATAATTTATATTTGTTGGTATTTTAATTTTCTCTAAATCCTCAAAAGCCTTTACTTGTGCCTCCTGCCTCTTAATAAAACCCTCATATTTAGCAGCGATTTCTACCTGCCTTAAGGCGGCATCGGAAAAAGTTAGTTTATACTTCTTTTTAATGTCTTTTATTTTTACCTCGGGACGTTTTAAATCCTGATAGAGAGTTATTTTGCCGGTTCTATGACGCATTTTCTCTGTTTTTAAAAATTTTATAACCGCTATTATTTCTTTTTCTTTTTTTAAAATTTTACTATATTCATTTTTACTAATTAAACCAACCTTATAACCTATTTTCCTAAGGCGCAGGTCGGCATTATCTTCCCTTAAAATAAGGCGGTATTCTACTCTTGAAGTCAGCATCCTGTAAGGTTCGTTAGTACCTTTAGTTACCAAATCATCAATTAACACCCCAATATAACTTGAAGCCCTATCTAATACCAAGGGTTCTTTTTTGCTTATGGATAAAACAGCGTTAATACCGGCGATAATTCCTTGGGCGGCAGCTTCTTCATAGCCGGTTGTCCCATTAATCTGACCGGCTAAATAAAGCCCCTTAACTAATTTTGATTCTAGAGTTGGGTAAAGCTGAGTTGAGTCGAAGGCATCATGTTCAATTCCATAACCATAGCGGTTTATCTTTACATTTTTTAAGCCCGGAACCGAACGAATAAAGGCTTCCTGGGCATCCCGGGGCAAACTGGTTGACAAACCGTTGGGATAATACTGAATATTTTCCTTAGTCTCCGGCTCTAAAAAAATCTGATGGCGCTTATGATGCGGAAACTTCACCACTTTATCTTCTAATGAAGGGCAATACCTTACCCCTGTTCCGGTAATTTTGCCTGAAAATAAAGGCGAACGCTCTAAATCATTTCTGATTATCTTGTGAGTTTTTTCATTAGTATAAGTTATATAACAGGTAACTTGTTTCTTAATTAATTTTTCATTAGATAAAGAAAATGGCAGGGGTGGTTTATCACCTTCCTGAGTAGTGCACTTTGAAAAATCTATAGTAGCCCTGTCTAACCTGGCACAGGTGCCGGTTTTAAAGCGAAGCAATTTATGGCCGATTTTTTTTAACTCTTTTGAAATCTTCTTAGCCGAGACCGGCTCCTCTATTCTGCCGCCTTCAAAACTCTCCATACCAATGTGCATCAGGCCGTTTAAAAAAGTTCCACAGGCTAAAATAACCTTTTTTGCTTTTAGAGTTCTATTTTTATCTAGCTTTATGCCTTGTATTTTATCCGCCTTAATAATAAAACCTGTAGCCTCCCCTTCAATAAGCGTGAGGTTATCTTGCTTCTCAACTATCCGCCTCATATACGCGGGGTAATCATTCATGTCCACCTGAGCCCGACTGGACCAGACAGCCGGCCCCTTAGAAGCATTAAGTTTTTTAAACTGAATACCGGCACTATCAGCCGCCTTGGCAATTTCACCGCCCAGGGCGTCGATTTCTTTAACCAGCTGGCCTTTGCCCAGGCCGCCTACCGCCGGATTACAACTTAAAAGCGCTATTTTATCTATATTAAATGTAACCAGAGCGGTATTTAATTTAAGACGAGCAGAAGCTAAAGCCGCCTCACAACCGGCATGCCCCGCTCCCACCACAATAACATCATAACTAATTTTATTTTTCATATTATTCTTCTGGTAATAAATTCCACCTTAATATTTAAAACTCCTTATAAGCAATAAAACCTTCTGCAAAACATAACAGAAGGTACTTTTATATTGAGTGTTTATATTATAGGTAAAAAATGTTATTTTGTCTATTGTTAAATAAAAACTTATTTTTCCAGAATATATTTTGACAACTTTTTTGGCAGTTTTACCGGATACTTTCCATTAAAACAAGCTGTACAAAAATCGTTATCTGGCTGCTTCATTGATTTCAGCATGCCTTCTAAACTAATATATTCAAGTGAGTCCAAGCCCAGGTGTTTAGCTATTTCTTTTATGGTTTGATTTGAGGCAATAAGTTCTTTTTTCGTTGGAAAGTCTATTCCAAAAAAGCAAGGATATTTTAACGGTGGGCATGTTACCCGCATATGAATTTCTTTAGCTCCGGCATCCCTTAGAGCCTTTATTCTAGCTCTACTGGTTGTACCTCTTACAATGGAATCTTCAATAACCGCGATTTTTTTACCTTTTAAAACCTCTTTTATGGGATTGAGTTTTACCTTCACTTTAAAATCTCTTATAAATTGTGAGGGTTGAATAAAAGTACGGCCAACATAATGATTCCTAATCATCCCCACTTCACAAGGTTTCTTTAAGGCCTCGGCATAACCTACGGCAGCGTAATTACCTGAGTCTGGAATTGACATCACCAGATCACAATCTACAGGATGCTCTTTAGCTAATTGCCTGCCGAGCTGTTTTCTGGTTAAGTAAACATTACTACCAAAGATATTGCTGTCCGGCCTTGAAAAATAAATATATTCAAATACGCAAAAAGACTTTTTGTGCTCTTTGGGAGGCTTCAGGCATTCAATGCCTTTTTTACTGATAAAAACAATTTCTCCCGGCTCAACATCGCGTATATACTCAGCCTGAATCAAATCAAGAGCGCAGGTTTCGCTGGCTAATACATAACTCTCATTCAATTTACCTATACATAGCGGCCTCCAGCCAAAAGGATCTCTGGCCCCTATTAGAACATCATTCAAAAGCATAACTAAAGAATAAGCCCCTTGAAGTTGGCAAAGCATATTACTGATAAGTTTCTTATAGTTCTTTTCATTACTATGAGTAAACAGATGGGCTATAATTTCAGAATCCATTGTTGTCTGAAAGATCGCCCCATTCTTCTCTAATTGCCCATGAAGTTCAGCTGTATTAATGAGATTACCATTGTGAGCAATAGTCAGATTTTCTTTCTTGTGTTTAATATAGAATGGTTGAATATTTTTAGTTGTTGTTGAGCCGGTAGTAGAATATCTTGTATGGCCGACGGCAATATCACCTTTAAGATTTTTAAGAACATCTTTGTTGAAAATATCACCGACTAAACCCATGCCTTTATAACTGAGAAGCTTTTTACAATGCCTGGTGACAATGCCCGCGCTTTCTTCCCCGCGGTGCTGCAGGGCATAAAGCCCCAAGTAGGTTAATTTAGCCGCGTCTTTATGATTCGCAATGCCGAATATTCCGCACATATCTTATTCCCCTATTCATATGTAGAGTAATAGTAAGGTGTATAGGCCTCAAACTCCGCCGCGCAGGTATCAACCAGTTTGAACTTCGGAGTTATACCGTTATCTTTTCTGAATTTATATATCCAGATTTCCGTCTTTTTAAGTAAAGCTGCCAGTTGTTTATCGGAAAACCCGTACCTTTTGGCTTCTCTTACTATTTTAATTAAGGCCTTACCTTTTTTCTTTCTGCTTTTAATGATATTTTCTTCCATTTTCACAATATCAAGTATGTTGGCCAAAAACCATTTATCTATTTTTGAATATTTATAAATTTCATCTAAAGATATTCCTTCTTTCAAGGCTTTTTTAATATAAAAGATTCTCTGGCAGTTAGGCCTGGACAATAATTCAAGGAGTTCTTTTTTGGAAATATCATTTTCAATATCTATCAGGCCGCTGACGCCGGTCTCTAAAGAACGCAGGGCTTTTTGCAGGGATTCTTTAAAAGTCCTGCCAATTGCCATAGTCTCCCCAATTGACTTCATGGATGAAGTCAGAGTATCGTCAGCTTTCTTAAACTTCTCAAATGTAAATCTAGGTATTTTAACCACACAGTAATCAATCGTGGGCTCAAAGCATGATGGAGTTTTTTGAGTAATATCATTGGGAATCTCATCTAAAGTATAACCCACAGCCAGCTTGGCGGCAATTTTAGCAATCGGGAAACCTGTCGCCTTAGAAGCCAGGGCCGATGAACGCGAAACTCTGGGATTCATTTCAATAACCACCATGCGGCCATTCTCAGGATCAACCGCAAACTGTATATTTGAACCACCTGTTTCTACTCCTATCTCTCTTATACAGGCAATAGAAGCATCGCGCATTTTCTGATATTCTTTATCCGTTAGGGTCTGGATAGGAGCTACTGTTATTGAATCCCCAGTATGCACTCCCATGGCATCAAAATTCTCAATAGAACAGATGATAACCACATTATCGTTAACATCTCTCATAACTTCCATTTCATATTCTTTCCAGCCGCATATAGATTCTTCAACTAAAATCTCATTTATCATACTAGCTTCTATGCCGCTTTTTACAAGCTCCTTAAATTCTTCTTTATTATTAGCAATTCCGCCACCGAGCCCGCCTAAAGTAAAAGCCGGTCTAATAATTAAAGGATATCCTATTCTCTCAGCCACCGCCTCAGCTTCTCTTAAAGTATTAGCCTTACCGCTTTGAGGCATATCCAAGCCAATTTTTTTCATAGCTCTCCTAAAGAGCTCTCTATCCTCAGCTTTTTTTATAGATTTTATATTGGCACCTATAACCTCAACATTATATTTTTTAAAAATACCTCTTTTTGCAGCCTCTACGGTTACATTGAGGCCTGTTTGGCCACCTAAAGTAGGTAAGATAGCATCCGGTCTTTCTTTTTTTACAATCTCCTCAACCATATCAGCTGTTACCGGCTCAATATAAGTCCTATCGGCCATATCCGGATCGGTCATAATAGTCGCCGGGTTGCTATTTAATAAAATAACCTTATAACCTTCATTTTTTAAAACTTTACAGGCTTGAGAACCGGAATAATCAAATTCACATGCCTGGCCGATTATAATCGGGCCGGCTCCTATAATTAATATTTTTTTAAAGTCATTTCTTTTTGGCACTATGCTTCCTCATTAATTTTATAAAATCGTCAAATATATATTTAGCATCATTCGGCCCTGGTGAAGCTTCAGGATGAAATTGCACAGAAAAGGCGGATATTTTTTTATGTTTTATACCTTCTAAGGTATTATCGTTTAGATTTATGTGGGTTACTTCAATATCGTTTTTATTAAGTGAATCTATGTCTACGCAGAAGTTATGATTTTGCACTGTTATCGCTATTTTATTAGTCTTTAAATCTTTTACGGGATGATTGGCTCCGTGATGACCGAATTTTAATTTATAGGTCTTGCCGCCTAAGGCCAGGCCCAGCATCTGCTGGCCCAGGCAAATTCCAAATAACGGTACTTTACCCAGGAGTTGCTTTACGGTTTCAGGCACATAGGCTGCCCCCTCAGGGTCACCGGGGCCGTTAGACAAAAAGACACCGTCCGGTTTTATTTTAAGAATTTCCGCGGCTTTAGTTTTTGCGGGAAAGAGTTTAAGTTGACAATCTCGTTGGGCTAACTCTCTTAAAATATTATATTTAACTCCACAATCAATAACCGCAACTTTATATTTACCTTTTCTGTTATAATCTCTTTTCCCGCTTATAGTTACTTTTTTAACTAAATCCTGCCCGATTAATCCTTTAGAATCTCGAGCTTTCTTAATTAAACTTTTTTTATTAAAATTCTTAGTGGAAAGAACTGCTTTTAAAGAACCTTTTTCCCTTATAAGTATAGTTAGACTTCTGGTATCAACTCCCTCAATACCTATAATATCGTTTTCTTTTAAGTAGGACCCTAAGTCTTTATTGGCTCTCCAGTTACTATCCAGAGATGCTAACTCTTTAATAACGAAACCTTCTACCTGGGGCTTTTTAGATTCAACATCTTCAGAATTAACTCCACAATTACCAATTAAGGGGTAAGTCATACAAACAAATTGCCCTTTATACGACGGATCAGTCAGTATCTCCTGATAACCCGACATACTGGTATTAAAGACAACTTCCGCGGCAATTTCACCTTCAGCTCCGAATGATTTACCCTCAAAAATTGTTCCGTCTTCTAAGGCAAGTATAGCCTTCATAAAAACTCCTAAATATAAGGTAAACTACTTTTTTTCATTAAATATTTATCTATACAAAAGGCTGCCTTTCTGCCTTCTGATATAGCCCAGACGATTAACGACTGGCCTCTTCTTAAGTCTCCGGCCGCAAAAACTTTCTTCTTTGAAGTCATAAAATTATGATCAGTCTTTACGTTTCCTCTCTCATCCAACTTAAGCTTTAAATCATTTATTAAACATTTATGTTCCGGATGAAGAAAACCGGCTGCAATGATAATTAAATCGGCATCTATTTCAAATTTACTACCTTTAATTTCTTTCATTAAAAAACAACCGCCGGAATCTTTTTTAAAATCAATCTTTACGCAACAAAGTTTATTAACAAAACCGTATTTACCCGTAAACTTCTTGGTCATTACAGACCAGTATCTGTCTCCGCCCTCTTCATGAGAAGTTGAAGTCTTAAGTAATAAAGGATAACGCGGCCAGGGATATTTATAACTGCGGCATTCAGGCGGTTTGGGCATTATCTCAAGCTGCACAACATTTTTGGCACCCTGCCTGTGGGCTACACCCATACAATCAGCCCCTGTATCCCCACCGCCGATTACAATAACGTTTTTATCCTTAGCCCAAAGATCATCATTATAAGCGTATTTCTCACCGGAAACAGCCCTATTAGATTGAGTAAGAAATTCTATAGCAAAGCAAATTCCCTTTAGGTTTCTACCTTTTATATCTATATCTCGGGGGATTCCGCTGCCGCCGGCTAAACACACCGCGTCAAAAGTTTTTAAAAGATTTTGGCTTTTAATATCAACTCCCACATTCATGGATATTTTGATTATTATGCCTTCTTTTTTTAAAATGTCAAGGCGCCTGTCTAAAATCTTTTTATCAAGTTTAAAATCAGGGATGCCATATCTTAATATACCACCCGCTTTTTTATCTTTCTCAAATATTATTACCTTATGCCCCGCTTTATTTAATTGCATAGCACAGGATAGGCCGGCTGGCCCGGATCCGATAATAGCTATTTTTTTATTAGTTCTTTTTTTTATTTTTTGGGGTTTTAGCCAGCCTTTTTTAAAACCATACTCAATAATCGCCAGTTCATTCTCTCTAATAGTTACCGCGTCATCATTAAGGCCTAAAACACATGAGTACTCACATAAAGCCGGGCAAATCCTACCTGTAATCTCAGGCAGGTTATTAGTCGCGTTTAAAAGCTCAAAGGCTCTCTTCCAGTTACCTCTAAAGAGTTCATCGTTCCACTCGGAAATATAATTACCTAAAGGACAAGCCCAATTGCAAAAAGGTGTACCGCAATCCATACAGCGCGAAGCTTGCTTGAGAGTATCAGCTTCACTTCTTAAAAGAGCTACTTCCTTATAATCTTTCACCCTTTGTGAAATAGCCCTGAAGCTGGTTTTTTTTCTTTTTACTTCCAAAAATCCTTTTTTAGCTTTCATTATTTACTTTCGGCAACACCTAGTTTTTTATCCAATTTGTACATCTCGAGTATTTTCTTGTATTCAAGCGGCATAACTTTTTTGAATTTTTTTAAGTAAACATTATAATCATTAAGAATGGCTTTGGCTTTTTTGCTTTTCGTATATTTATAATGATTATGCAGCAAGTTATGAATTGTTTCCTTGTCCATAGAATTAAGGTTTTCTAATTCAACCATTTCCAAATTGCACTTTTTCTTAAAATTTTTGGCTTCATCTAAAACATAAGCAATACCGCCAGACATGCCGGCGGCAAAATTTCTTCCGGTTTTACCAATAATAATCGTAATGCCGCCTGTCATATATTCACAACCATGGTCACCTACACCTTCGATTACACTAATTAAACCTGAATTTCTTACGCAATATCTTTCCCCGGCTCTGCCTGAGATATAAGCCTCACCGGAAATAGCTCCATAAAAAGTGGTGTTGCCGATAATAATATTTTTATCAGCTTCAAAATCACTTTTTTTATCAGGATAAATAATAACCTTACCGCCGGAAATACCCTTGCCAACATAATCATTAGCCATACCTTCTAATTCAAAGGTCACTCCTTTAGCCAGCCAGGCCGCAAAGCTTTGCCCTGCTATTCCATTAAATTTGAAATTAATACTGTCATCAACCAAGCCACCCTCACCAAAAAGAGAACACACCTTACCCGAAAGCATCGCCCCAACGGTTCTATTAGTGTTATTAATCTTAAGCTCGCCTCTCACAGAAGCTTTGCTTTTTAAAGCTGCTTCGGAAAGTTTAATAAGTTTTTTATCCAATACTGATTCAATACCGTGATTCTGCTTTTGACTGCATCTTCCTTCTTTGTAATTTTTTATTCGAGGCCTATAAAATAAATTGGAAAAATCGAGCTCCTTTGCTTTCCAAAAACTAACCTGCTTTCTAACTTTTAGGAGATCGCTTCTTCCGACCATCTCATCTAAAGTCTTAAAGCCAAGTATAGACATAATCTCCCTTAAGTCTTTGGTTATAAATTTAAAATAATTAACCAAATATTCCGGCTTACCGGAAAATCTTTTTCTTAAGGCTTCATCCTGAGTAGCCACTCCCAAAGAACAATTATTAAGATGACAATGCCTTAACATAACACAGCCTAAAATAATTAGAGCCGCTGTGCAAAAACCGAATTCTTCAGCACCCAATAAAGTCGCGATAGCCACATCTCTGGCGGTGCGCATCTGACCGTCGGTCTGTAATCTGACTCTGCTTCTCAAACCGTTTAAGACTAAAGTCTGATGAGTTTCTGATAAGCCTAATTCCCAGGGAAGCCCCGCGTGCCTAATGGAGCTTAGGGGTGAAGCACCCGTACCCCCATCGGCGCCTGAAATAAGAATCATATCGGCATGGCCCTTAGCCACACCGGCCGCAATCGTACCCACACCCATTTCAGAAACCAGCTTCACGCTTATTCTGGCTTTAGGATTAACATTCTTTAAATCAAAAATAAGCTGGGCTAAATCTTCTATAGAATAAATGTCATGGTGCGGGGGCGGTGAAATCAGAGTAACCCCGGGCGTTGTAAACCTTGTTCTAGCGATAACCTCGCTCACTTTGTGTCCCGGCAACTGGCCTCCTTCACCCGGCTTAGCACCCTGAGCGATTTTAATCTGAATCTCATCAGCATTAACCAGATAATTGGTATTAACCCCAAACCTACCTGAAGCTACTTGCTTAATGGCGCTCCTTTTTGAATCTCCGTTTTTAAGTGCTATAAACCTCAAAGGATCTTCTCCTCCCTCACCGGTATTTGATTTACCCTTAATTCTATTTAAAGCAATGGCAATATATTCATGTGCTTCCTTACTAATGGAGCCAAAGCTCATAGCACCGGTAACAAAACGTTTTAATATTTCTTTTTCCGACTCAACCTGACTCAATGGAATAGCTTTGCTCTTCTTAAAATCAAAAAGACTTCTTAAAGTAGTCGGATTGTTTTTTTGGTCATTTATGGTTTCAGCAAATTTTTTATAAATTTCATAATCATTCTTTCTGGAGGCATCCTGCAATAAAGCTATAGAATTAGGACTCCATAAATGAAATTCTCCGTCTTTCTTCCACTGGTAAATCCCTCCGACAGGAAGTAGTTTATCGAAATTATTACTTTGTCCATAGGCCTCCTGATGTCTCATGAGAACTTCTTTAGTTAATGTATCAAAACTAGCTCCTTCGATTCTCGAAGCGGTCTGCAGAAAACATTTACGAATTACTTCTTTCGATAAACCAAGGGCTTCACATATCTGGGCCCCTTTATAACTCTGCAGGGTTGATATACCCATTTTAGAAAGTATTTTTAAAAGCCCTTGATTAACCGCCCTAATATAATTTTTAAGGGCTTTATCATAAGAAAGTTTTACTTCGTTATTTTTAATTAAATATTTAATTGCTTTAAAAGCTAAATAGGGATTTACAGCATCGGCTCCATGAGCAAAAAGCATCGCGAAATGATGCACTTCTCTAGCTTCTGCCGTTTCAAGAATAAGAGCTGTCTTAGTCCTTAATAATTTTTTAACTAAATGATGATGAACAGCTCCCAATGCTAGTAAAGCACTTACCGCAGCCCTTTTATTATTAACGCCTCTATCACTTAAAATTATAAAACCATAACCTTTTTTTACAGCATTTTCGGCTTCAAGACACAAGGCATTTATCCTCTTGAGCATCTTATAACCTTTTGATGCCTCAAAGCAAAGCGAAAGCGTTTTTGTCTTATGCCCCTTGCGGTTTAAATTCTTTATTTTTTTAAGCTGCTTATCTGTTAAAAGCGGTTGTTTTAAATATAACCTCCTGGCATGCTCAGGACTTTGATTTAAAATGTTTTCCTCGGGCCCGATAAAACAGCTTAAGCTGGTTACAATTTCTTCTCTGATAGGATCTATTGGGGGATTAGTAACTTGAGCAAATAATTGTTTAAAATAATTATAAATCAGTTGAGGCCTCTTAGATAAAACAGCGTGTGGTGTATCATTGCCCATAGCACCTATGGGTTCTTTTGCCTCTTCGGCCATGGGAAGAATAATCTTATTTAAATCTTCCCTGGTGTAGCCAAAAGCCAGCATCATAGTTTTTAAGTCCATTTTTTCTTTTTTAACCCTGCCGCCGATGAGTTTATCTAAATCGAGAACATTATTTCTAAGCCACCTGCTGTAAGGCTGGGCTTTAGCTAATTCTTTTTTTATTATCTCATCATCAATAATTTTCTTCTTTTCGGTATCAATCAAAAAAATCTTTCCCGGTTCCAACCTGCCTGATAATTTAATATTTTTAGCTTCCGTATCAAGTACACCCACTTCAGAAGCCATAATAACCAGGTTATCTTTAGTAATTATATAACGGGCCGGCCTTAAGCCGTTTCTATCTAATAAAGCGCCTACTTTTTTACCATCGGTAAAAACGATAGCTGCCGGCCCATCCCAAGGCTCCATTATTGCCGAATGGTATTTATAAAAATCCTTAATCCGCTTATCTAATAAATTGTTCTGCTGCCAGGCGGGAGGAATGAGCATGGTTATTGCATGAGCTAAGGATCTACCGCATAAATTAAGCAACTCAAAAGCATTATCTAAGGAAGATGAATCGCTCCCCTGCGGTGCAACAGCGGGAAATACTTTTTTTAAACTATTTTTAAATATTTCTGATGATATTAAGCCTTCCCTGGCCTTCATCCAGTTTACATTACCTTTTACAGTATTGATTTCTCCGTTGTGGGCCAGCATCCTAAAAGGCTGGGCCAGGCTCCAGGAGGGAAAAGTGTTAGTGCTGTATCTTGAATGTACTAGGGCAAGAGAAGTTTTAATATCTTTATCTTTTAAATCAAGGAAAAATTGACCAACCTGATGTGGCATGAAAAGACCTTTATAGATAAAAGTTTTACTGGACAAACTGCAAATATAAAAGTTATTCTCCTGCTTTAATTTTAAAGAAGGTATTTTATTTTCAATTTCTTTTCTTAATAGATATAGCATTCTTTCTAAAGAAAGATTATTCCCTGTATCTCTCAAAGACACTACAAAAATCTGCTCTATTTTCGGCTGCGTTTCTTGGGCTCCCCTGCCAATAGCTGACCTTTTTACAGGCACTCGCCTATAGCCTAAAATTTTAAGATTATTTCTTTTTGAAATTCTCGAAATGAGTTGTTTGCATTTTTCTCTTTCAGAACTTTTTTTAGGAAAAAATATAATGCCTGAGCCATAAAAACCCGTATCCGGCAGGTTAATATGTTCTTTCTTAGCTACTTTGACTAAATGCTCGTGGGGCATTTGAATAAGTATACCGGCTCCGTCACCCGTCTTGGGATCAGCTCCCACAGCCCCGCGATGAGCCAAGCGTTCTAAAATGATAAGTGATTTTTTAAGGATAGAGTTTGATCTTCTGCCTTGAATATCGCAGATAAACCCGACACCGCAGGAGTCTTTTTCTAATTTGGGATCATAAAGCCCTTGTTTAGGGGGGAAATTGTTTTTTTGCATAGACAGTAAATCTGTCTACACCCGTTTTTAGGCGGGTGCGGCAGACTTTTTATTGGTTTTTTTATTTATTAAGATACAGGTAAATACTTATCCAACTCATATTGTGAAACTTGTATTCTGTATTCATCCCATTCTTTTTTCTTTAGTTCCATAAACCTCTTAAAGATATGCTTCCCTAACGTTTTTTTTACCAATTCACTATCCTCGGTAATGGATATAGCATGCCCTAAGCTTTCGGGTAAGGTTTCAATGCCTTTTTCTTTTCTTTCATCATCTGTGAGATGATAAAGGTTTTTCTCCATTGGAGCCGGCACTTTATACTTCTTCTCAATACCGTCCAAGCCCGCCTGCAGCATAGCCGCAAAGGTCAAATAAGGATTGCAAACCGGATCAGAAGCTCTAAATTCACATCTGGTTGCCTTTTCCTGGCCTGGATGATATAGAGGCACTCTTATTAAAGCACTTCTATTTCTTCTGCTCCAGGCAATATATACAGGAGCCTCATAACCAGGTACTAATCTTTTGTAGGAGTTAGTCGTCTGGGCAAAGATTGAGCAAATTTCCCTTGAATGCTTTAGTAAACCCGCGATATACCTATGAGCTGTCTCTGATAAGAAATCTTTAGATTTAGCATCATGAAAGGTATTCTTATTGCCTTTAAATAGTGACTGATGCGTATGCATACCGGAGCCGTTTTCTCCAAATATAGGTTTAGGCATAAAAGTCGCGTAAACACCGAATTTATTCGCGATTTCTTTTACAACTACTTTATAGGTAATAACATCGTCTGCCATTTTAAGAGCATCCGTATAACGCATATCAACTTCGTGCTGTGAAGGGGCTACCTCATGGTGTGAATATTCAACATGAATACCCATTTCTTCTAAAGCCAGAACTGTTTCCCTTCTTAAATCACTGGCAACGTCAAGAGATGTCAAATCAAAATAACCGCCCTTATCCAAGACTTCGGTGCCAGTATCGGATTTAAAGTAAAAGAACTCTAATTCAGGCCCGATATAAAAATGATCATAACCCATTTTCTTTGCTCTTTTCAAGGCGCGCTTAAGTACGTATCTGGGATCTCCTTCATAAGGTGTTTTATCAGGATTTAAAATATCACAGATTACACGGGCCACAGCCTTCTCTTTTGGCCTCCAAGGCAAAATTTGGAAAGTTGAAGGATCGGGCATAGCAATCATATCCGACTCTTCAATATCCTGATAACCTGTGATTGAAGATCCATCAAACCCCATGCCGTTTTCAAGACCTCCTTTAAACTCACTCTCGGTAACAGAAAAACTCTTCACCTGACCTAAAAGGTCAGTAAACCAAAATCTGATAAACTTAACATCCTTTTCTTTCACTAACTTTAACACATCTTCTTTTGTCTTGGGCTTAGTGCTTTTAGCCATTTCACTTCTCCTTATGTTTGTTTTTTAAAACTATAAATAAAAAAAGACGTCCCCCGCGCTCATCCTGGCGCAATAAGACATCTTTGTTTTTTCCATTGTGTACATCCTTGTACGGGATTTTAGTTTAACATCTTATTTGCCGCGAGTCAAGCATTTTTACAACTGCTTTTTACTTCCATTCCATGTTTTCTTTTGTCTATCTATCATAATAACTGATTAATCAATTAAGTAAAAAAATTTTAGCAACCTCTTTCTTTAATTTGGCCATCCGGTGATTTTTTTATATAAAGAATAAATCTCTCTATCTGAAAGGCAGCGTTTTAGAGCGGTGGATTTATACCTTACTTCCTCTAAGATCTTACCTGTTATATTACTGCTTACCTTTATGTTCTTTTTCTCAAGAAAATATCTGATTGCCGCCTTTCCTGAATGTTTACCAAATACCAGCCGATTCTTCTTTCCAACGGCAGATGGCTTAAAAGGCTCATAAGTTACCTGTTTTTTTATTATTCCATCCTGATGTATGCCGGATTCGTGCAAAAAACAACTTCTGCCTATTATAGGTTTTCCCTGGGGAATTTCTCTTCCTGACACCTTACTTACAAATTTAGATAATTGAGGCAGCTTTTTGATATTTACTTTCAGTTTAACAGCATAAATATATTTTAAGGCCATGATGATCTCTTCCAACGCGGCGTTTCCCGCGCGCTCTCCGAGGCCGGTTACCGTTGTACTTACAAAACGAGCTCCGGCGGAAATGCCGGCAAGAGCGTTGGCTGTAGCAAGTCCGAAATCATTATGAGTATGAACCTCTATATCAATGTTAACCGCCTGACGAATACATTTAATTATACTAAATATCTTAAATGGTTCTAAAATACCCACGGTATCGCAAAATCTAAATCTATCGGCTCCTTCTTTTTTTATTGTTTCTATATATTCGATTAAAAAGTCAAAATCAGCTCTTGAGGCGTCTTCAGCGCTTACGATTAAATATAGCTTACGCTTTTTGGCATAATCTATTGTTTTTTTAATCCGCTCTATTATCCATTTTCTTGTTTTGTTCAATTTATAATTTATATGAATATCTGAAACAGGTAGAGAAATACTTATTGAAGTAAGCCCGCATTTAACGGACTCATCTATATCCTTTAAAACAGCTCTATTCCAGCCCGTTATCCTTGCCTTTAAATTTTTATCCAAAATCTTCCTTATTGCCCTCTTTTCAATATCTCCCATTGCGGGTATACCAGCCTCTATTTCCTGAATTCCTATACTATCAAGCAAAACAGCTATTTTTACTTTTTCATCAATGGTAAAAGCAACACCCGCCGCCTGCTCACCATCCCTTAAAGTTGTATCATTGATAGTTATCTTTGAAGGCATATTTTTAACTTTTAAATTTTGCATTTTTAATTTTTAATTTTTAATTTTTAATTTATACTATCCCATCGAACCCATAGTAGCAAAGCTGAAGATCCCACCAAAATTAATCTTCGGCAATTTGCCGCGGCACATAAATAAGGTGGAACTAACAACTTCAAAGTTGTACTTAGTTAAAATCCTCTCCGCCTTCTTATTAACTGATGGAACATCTAACAGCACTTCGCTCTGAGACTCCAATTCAGATAGTCCGGAAGTAAATAATTTTTCGGCTGTTTTTTCATCCCCGTTTTCCAATTCCCAGGGGCCAACGATAACAACGCGGCCGGCTTTGCCATACATCAAGAACCCGGAAGGCTCATAATGAGAACAAATACAACGCGTGAGAGACAGTTGGGTAATTAGAGAGAACCTCTCATCTTTCCATAAAGAAGTATCCACTTTAAGAAAGTTAAAAATGTCGGGGATGTTTCTCCGAAAATTCATTCCTTTTTCAACAGATTTCGCGGCTTTGCCGCGCCAGCGACTTACCGGCATAACTTTTTTAAAACCAAATTTTTCATAAAGGCCTTCTGCTCCACAAGCAGCGTTCAGAAAAATCTGTTTTTTCTTTTTTTCCTCCAGGCAGTTAATTGCCCTTGTTAAAAGTTCCCTGCCTATACCCCTTCCCCGGCGCCCTTTGGAAACAACGAAATTACCTATCCACGCGCTTTGGCTATGCTGAAAAGTCATAATAGACCCGACAACCTTTCCATCTTCCACATAGACGAAACAACTAAAGGGATTAAGTTCAATAAAAATCTGAAATTCAGTTAAATCGGATATCCACCCTTCTTCAAGCGCCATTTGTAAAATAGCCGGCAAATCTTCTTCTGTCGTATACCTGATTTCGCGCTTCGCTTTTTCCTTCGCTAAACACAGCATCACCTTTTTCATCTATCCCCTCCTGGAATGGCACAGGATATTACTGTTTTCTAATTTAATTTGAGCCGGGCTGTTTCTACTGCCTTGGTGACAATCACAAAATCCATTTTCCGCTATCGCCTTGCAGTCAATTTCTTTAAATATGTCCTCAGGGAAACCTGTCCGAACAATTCTGCCGTTTTTTAACACAGCAACCCTGTCAGCTAACGCGAAAGCCTCTTCAAAGCAGTGCGTAACATATATGGTAGTAAAACCTAATTCTTTGTGAAGTTTGTGAATCTCTGTTCTTAAATATCTGGCAGTGTGAAAATCAAGGCTGTTTAATGGTTCATCAAAAAGCATAATTTCCGGGGATGGAGCAATAGCCCGCGCCAGGGCAACCCTCTGTTTTTCCCCGCCGCTTAGGTCCCTGGGATAACGATAAACAAGATGTTCTATTCTCATTAATCTCAACAATTCATTCACTCTTGACTCTACCATACTTTTAGGTTCTCCCTGAACGCGGAGCCCATAGGCTATATTCGCTCTAACATTTAAATGAGGAAACAGGATTAAATTCTGAAAGAGATAGCCTGCCTTTCTTTGATAAACGGGAAACTCATCTACAGGGCTCCCGTCAAACGATACTGAACCTTTATACTCAATCAGCCCGGCGATAGTATTAAGTAAAGTAGTTTTTCCCGCACCTGTCGGCCCCCAGAGTACCAAAAACTCTCTGTCAGATATTTCCAGGTTTATATCATGACATATAAAGTTGTTGATATTTTTTAATCTAATGTTGGGCATATTGTCTCCATTTATGAGTCAGTTTGTGTTCAAGGTAGATAAAAAATCTTTCAAAAGATAGGCACATCACTGCCAAAACCATCAAACATACTATGATTATATCTACTCGCATCAGGCTTTCCGCTTTCATAAGCAGTGCTCCGATACCGGTGGGGATCGCAACCATCTCAGCGGCAATTATTACCCTCCAGGCCATCCCCGCTTCTAATCTCAAACCGGTAAATATATTGGGTAATGCCAACGGTATAACTACTGTAGTTAAAACCTTCCATTCAGACGCCCCGAGGCTTTGCGCGGCTTTAATAAAATCTTTGTTTACACCTTTAATGCCGGTAACCGTGTTATAAAGCACGGGGAAAAACGAGCATATAAATATAATCATAATCGGCAGCATCTCACTTATTCCAAACCAGAGCATTAAAATCGGCAGCCAGCCAAGAGCGGGAATAGGATAAAATAAGCTGAGTATAGGGTGAGTAATTTTGTGTAAATTTTGTTCATACCCGAGCAGGATTCCTACTGTTATGCCGGCTATGGAACCGGCAGAAAGACCAATCAAAACTCTAAAAAAGCTGCTCAAAAAATTATCTATTAATACCCCGTTAGCTATTAAACGGTAAAATTCCTGAATCACAACAGTAAAAGGAGGGAAAAAGAAATGTCCGGGAATAAGTTCCAGCCGGGTAACAACCTCCCAGATTAACAGAAAAACTAATATAGGGATTAAACTATGAACAGCTTTTATCTTTTTCATTCGAGAAACCTCAAGTCAATAAAATCCTCTGCCTTAAATGGTTCTTTTATGTATTCTAATTCCACGCAGGTATCTATCGCCTCCTGAATTTGCTGTGGATTAATATCAGTGGTATTAACCAACCTTGCAGTCAAAGATTTTAATATCGGTGAAGTGGTAATTGTAAGCTTAGAAGCCGCACCTATAGCTTTAATGGGAAATATCTTTTCCCCTGTAACCTGCAATCCTCCGGCGACAATCTCCGCAGCTTCATCGGGGTGTTTATTGATAAATTGTGTAGCCCGCTCAGTAACCTTTACCAATTTTTTAACTATATCAGGATGTTCTTTTAAAAGTTCTTCCCTGACAACCAAAACACTGCCCTGCATATCAGGCCAGAGGTCTTCCGCGGTTAAAAATATTTTAAGCCCTAATTCTTCTGCCATACTCGGAAACTGCTCACAGATAAAAGCGGCGTCCAATTGTTGCATTTTAAGAGCAAGAAGCAGTTTTGGCGGATTCATCCTTCTAACTTTTTTAAGTATTTTGGCTTCATCAAGATTATATTTCTCTATCATCTTATGCAAAAGCGCGTCAACCGGGCTACCCTCACGGGTGCATCCAATACGAATTTCAGGTTTCTTTAGGTCATCAATGCTTTTTACCTTATCAGGATTAACAACAAAACCGTAACCATATTTATGAATTCCGGCGACAATCTTTATAGGCACATTAGCATTGGCCCTGGCATTTATAGCCGGAATTAAACAAATATAGGCAGCATCGATATCACCTTTTGAGAGGGCAGCAGCCAAAGCCATACCGGTTATATAATTTTCATAACTGGTAATAGTCAAGCCTTCTTCTTTGTACCACCCTTTTTGATTTGCTATGTGCGCGCAGGCGGAATGGGTAGTAAATTCCACGGCTATCCGAATAGGTTTTTCCGCTGTTTCTTGCTTTTTACCGCAGCCCGCCATTCCAAAAAGCATAATACCTGAAATTACTAACAAGATGAGTCTTTTCATTTTCTTATTTCCATTTCACAACCCTTCCGGACAGTATCTTTTTAAGTTTGAAAGATACACTGCTCCGGCACAGGTAACGCCGTAAAATACAGTCGGTTTACTTTTTACTATAAGTTGTTTATAGGTATTATTCACAAAAGTTGAACCGGTCGCGAATATTAAATCACACCATTCTGTATTTTTCTCTGTATTTTCAAGCGATCCTATTGTTACTCCATTGATTTTTTTCCCAATATTATCTTTATCTATGTCGGTTACACGAAGCTCAAACTCTTTACTCAACGCTTCCACAAAGCGGGGCTGAAAACCTGCCTGAAATATCTTTGGATTTCCAAAGTTGTCTCTTATAAATCCAACTATTCTTTTCCGGCAGTTGACAGGGCCCCCGTCTTTACAGTGACTTGTCTTATCAACCAAACCAAGACAGTTTAAGGCCGCGTTAATAGTTGAAATGAAAACTGCCCGCCTAAAATTATTTTTTAGTTCCATATTTACTATTTCATAAAGAGAGCCTTCATAATCGCCAAACATATCCGTAAAAGCCACTCCATAAGCGCCGTTAAAATCAGCCTGCATCAATCTTTCCCGCCCTTTT
>DAOVJY010000006.1 GCA_030632085.1 Candidatus Omnitrophota bacterium | reverse complement strand
TAGTGGCGTTTATCTGTCTCATACTCTACATGAGAAATACTGATAGTCAGGCCGCGCTCTTTTTCTTCAGGCGCGTTGTCAATCTGGTCGTAGGCAAAAGCCTGCGCGTTACCCTTAGTCGCCATGTATGAAGTTATGGCTGAAGTCAAGGTAGTCTTACCATGATCAACGTGACCGATAGTTCCTATGTTTACATGTGGTTTTGTGCGTTCAAATTTTTCCTTTGCCATCTTTCCCTCCTTAATGAGGGCATCAGTTATGGAACAAAGTGAACATAACTGATAAGCCCGAATTAACTCCGAAGCTTAAAGGTAAATTGTTGTAAAGAATTTACCTTTGTTTAAGCGAGGAGTCTTTAAGTTTCCTTATTTAATCCTCAAAATATTTTCGATAAAAAACTTTTTTTTCTGGAGCCCTCGAGCGGACTTGAACCGCTGACCCCGTCCTTACCGAGGACGCGCTCTACCAGCTGAGCTACAAGGGCGTAACATTCGTTTTTTCAACCACTTACAAAAACGTGAAACAATTTTGGACACACTACCCTTATACGTTGGTTGAGCTGTAAATTATATCAAATTTAAATTTTTTGTCAAGATTTTTTTTATTTTATTTTTATAACTTATCTTTTAAGGCACTTCATGTTACCAAAATATATAACATTCAGCGCCAAATTTTAATGAGTTTACCGTTTAGCAAATGATGGTGAAACTAAATGGTATATGCGAATTATATCCTGAGTCCTTCAGGGCGAAGTGCCTTAACTAATTTAAATTTCTTGGCACGGCTAAATCCCTTAAGTTCTTTTTCCCTTCTTCCCGCGTCTATTCTATCAGTAAACTCCTGCTTGTAAACCAATACCCGTCGTACCACCGCCACGGTGGAACACATTAATTTTATCTATAAACTTCTTGGCTTTTTCAACTAATTTTTCCGCGTTTTCCTCTGAAAACTCTGATTGATAATCCGCATTTTCACGTAAATCTTTAGCCATATCGTAATCATCTAAAAAACCAGGTTCAAGGAGATTTTTATTAACAAAAAGATTTTTTAGGGCCATGCGCAAACAGAAATGACTTTTTTCACGGTATCCTTTTGAATAAAGTAATGCTCTTGCAGCATGAAACATAGAATAATAGGATGTTATAGTAGCTAATTTATATTTATTAAGCTTTAAAACATCATTGGAATCTTTCAAATCATTCTCTGACGCAGTAATTTCTTTATTGATTAACTTTTCATCTACTCCAATTTTAACTAAACTTTTCTTTTCTAAGCACCTTTTAAAATGATAGTCCATTAATCAACCTTCCACAGCATAATGCCCTTTTGAATACGTTCATATAAAGGTTTGTCTTTATCTTCCATCAATTGAAATTCACCTGAATTATAAATAAGAGCTTGGATATTTCTTGAAGTTTCTTTTTTTCTTATAATTTGAAGTGTTTTTTCTTTTTCCCGGGAGATTATAGCAAGATCGATATCACTATCCTGCGTATCAGTGCCTTCGGCGCAGCTTCCAAAAAGAATGATGCGCCTAGTGAAGGATTTTAAATCACTAATTAATGCGTTTAATTCAGCTATAGTTTGGGTAACTTTGTATTGTCGCATAAGAGGATTATCCAGATTAAGAATATAAAAGTTCATTTTTCCTTTTTTTTGAAGTGTGACCATCTCTTTTTTAAACAAGGATTTTAACGTTTGATGCGCAGAGCCTACGCTTATAGGTATGTTTTTAGCAATTTCGCTTTCGTATAAAGGTTCATCCGTGTGACGAATAAGGTATTTTAATACTTGTTGTTCAGCTTTAGTTAGTTCCATACTCACTTTTCCTTATTTTGAAATTGTTTTCATTTATTTGAAAACATTTTCATTATACATCAACTAACGCCGCTGTCAAGCTTTTTAATTACTTTCTATTCCCATCTCTGAACCGACGCGGTTCGGTATAAACCCTTTGTTACGCCGACGCGGTGTAACACGGTGTATCTTTAAATGAGCTTACCGTTTAGCAAATGATAGTGACGCTAAATGGTATATGCGAATTAAATCCTGAGCGTAAGTGAAGGATCTTAATGCATATTAAGGTACTTCGTTTCACTCAGTACCAAATTCGTACAATAAACTTACCTTCGCTTCGCTCTGTAAGTTTAGTACTCATTTGGAGCGGGTGGAGGGAATCGAACCCTCGTAATTGGCTTGGAAGGCCAATGTTTTACCACTAAACTACACCCGCATTATAGCCGATGGCAAATTGCTAAGAGCTAATGGTTAACTATCTGCTATTTGCCATAAGCTATTTGCCAAATTGGTGGGCAGGGAAGGATTCGAACCTCCGTAGGCATTGCCAGCAGATTTACAGTCTGCCCTCGTTGGCCGCTTGAGTACCTGCCCTAAATTAGCAAATAGCAAATTGCAAAGAGTTATTCTTTTAAAGAATTTTTAAATGATCTAATCATCTTAATAAGAATCTCAATTTCATTATACAACTTTATCCTTTGAAGCTCTGAAATATAATCTCTTTTCTTTGCGAAATGTAAAAGATTTACCGTCTCTAAAGCAGAAGCTATGCTTATGCCTAAGAAAGATTTAAAATTTTTACTTGTTGAAACACCTGAACCTTCCGCAATATTATTAGATATTGATAAAGCAGCTCTTTTAAGTTGATCGGTTAAATTATACTTTTCATCTATAGGCAATTTCTTTGCTAGGTCGTATATCTTATCCGCGTAGTTTATTGCTAATTTCCAGATATCTAACTCTTCAAATCGAAACATATTACCTATTTGCCATTAGCCTTTTGTTTTATACGCTCTTCGCCATTAACTATTAGCCATTTGCTAAATTGGAGCCGGCGAGAGGAGTCGAACCCCCGACATCCTCATTACAAGTGAGGCGCTCTACCAGCTGAGCTACACCGGCACATTTTTTTAAAAAGAACTATATTTTTTTTATCGCTTCAGGAATACATTCCAGAAGATTAGTAGCTATTAAACTTACCTGGCCGTTTTTAGCGGCCGCCAAATCACCACTTAAACCATGAAGGTAAACACCTAATTTTGCGGCTCCGTACGGCTCTAACCCTTGAGCTATAAAACTCACTATCATTCCGGTTAAAATGTCACCAACACCGGCGGAAGCCATACCGGGATTACCGGTTGTGTTTATGTAATGATTACCTTCTTTATCAACTACAACTGTCTGATGTCCCTTTAAAACAGTTATCGCGTTATATTTCAAAGAAAACTTTTTTGCAAGTGTTATTCTATCAGTCTGCACTGCTTGAGAATCTATATTGCAAAGACGGGCCATCTCTCCCGGATGAGGTGTTATTATTACATCCTTTTTGGCTTCTTTAAGTAAGGAAACTTCATCAGCTATACTATTAAGTGCGTCTGCGTCTATAACCATAGGAGCATCTATTTCCTTGATAAGTTTTTTAATAAGAGTTTTTACCTGAGGATGAGTTGTCATTCCGCAACCAAGAGCTACAGCGTTAGCCTTTCGGGTGAGTTCACATATGCCCGCGTAAGCATTAGCACTAAAAGTGCCCTCCTTCGTTTCTTCTTGAGGATTAGTAATAACTTCAGTTAATTTTACTTCCATGCTATTGTTTAAGCTCTTAGGTATGGCTAAGTTAACTAAGCCGCAACCGGAAACAAGGGCTGCTTGAGAACATAAATATGCCGCCCCACTCATACCTGTGGAACCGGCAATAACTACTACTCGCCCATAATCACCCTTATGGGTATCTTCTTTTCTTTCAGAAATACTTTTATAACTGTCTTTCATATCTTTTCCTTTACTAAAATGCAACTGGCTACGGCATAATATTTAGTATGTGCCATAGAAATAGAAATATCTTTAATGCCGTTACTACTCTTAAGCTTCTTAATAAAACCGTGAATTTTAACGGATGGTTTTCCGCTTACCAATTTGGAAACTTCAATATCCTTCCATCTGATATACCTTCTGGTCCCCTGCCCAAAAGCTTTAAGTACTGCTTCTTTAGTCGCGAATCGAGCCGCTAAGTGCTCATATTTCATTTTTTTGTTTTTCGAATACTCTATTTCACTTTTAGTAAAAATTCTATTGATAAACTTATCCGGCCAACGCTTAACAGCCTTTTTAATTCTCTCTACTTCAATTAAATCTATTCCCGTCTCAACTTTCATAATGTAATCAGCTTTTTCATTTCACTTACAGCCTCTCTTAATCCAACAAAGACAGCTTCAGATATTATAGAGTGCCCTATATTAAGCTCTTCTATTCCCTTAATTTCGGCAATACGCCTAACATTTTTATAATTTAACCCATGGCCCGCGTGAACTATAAAGCCGCTGCTTAAACCCAAAGCGACTGCCTCCTTGATTTCCTGTAGATATCTATCTTCTTCGTTGGAGCTTGAGGCATTTGAATACTCTCCGGTATGCAATTCTATCGCCTCTGCTCCGGTCTGTTTTGAAGCTTCTATCTGATCAGCTCGCGGATCAATAAACAGGCTTACTATAATATCATTAGTTTTTAAATCGTCAACTACTTTTTTGATTCGTTCAAAGTTAGAAATAACATCAAGGCCGCCTTCGGTGGTTATCTCCTGTCTGTTTTCCGGTACCAAAGTAGCTTGGTCGGGTTTTATTTTTAAAGTGAGTTCGACAATCTCGGGATTAACGGACATTTCCATATTAAAGCGCGTGGTAATAATCTCACGCATTTTAAACATATCGCTCTCCTTAATATGCCGTCTATCCTGTCTTAGATGAGCCACTATGGAATCAGCTCCGGCCTTCTGGGCGATTTCAGCACCTTTGATGGGGTCGGGCTCAAAAATTTTTCTGGCTTCTCTCAGAGTTGCTATATGATCTATATTAACACCAAGTTTGGGCATCTATTCTTCTCCGATAGAATTCCTGATAATAGCGCCTAATTCAGCTGACATCGCTTCAATTCGTCCTTTGCTCTTACCTTCAATCATCACTCGAGCTAAAGGTTCCGTCCCCGAATACCTTAGAAATATTCTACCTGAAGCGGATAACTCATTTTCAAATTTTTTAAGGCAATCATTTAAGCCATCTATTTCTTCAAAGCTCTTCTTTTCTTTTACTCTGACATTCAAAAGAACCTGAGGGTACCTGTGGTATAAATTCGCGAGTTCGCTCAGTTTCTTCTTTGAGTCTTTCATCATTTTAAGAATCATAAGTGAAGTCAGGATACCGTCTCCCGTAGGATTATTATTCAAATAAACGATATGGCCGGATTGCTCACCGCCAAAGTTATACCCGTTATTTAGCATGCATTCCACAACCTTTTTATCACCCACTTCAGTTCTAACCACTTTTATATTATGGGGCTGCAGAGCTTCTTCCAGGCCCATATTGCTCATCACGGTAGCTACAACCGTATTCTGATTAAGATTATTATTTTGAGATAAATATAGCCCTAACATGGACATAACATAATCACCATCCAATATATCGGCTTCATTATCAATCAAGACAACCCTATCTCCATCTCCATCATAAGAAAACCCGACATCCGCCTTATGCTCTTTAACAGCTTCTAAAGTTACATCAGGATGCTCACTACCGCAGTTTAAATTAATATTGTGCCCATCGGGTTCATTGTTTATAACATGCACTTCGGCTTTGAGTTCTGAGAAAATTACCTCCGCGATATCGCTGAGAGCCCCATGCGAGCAATCAACTACTATACGCATTCCTTCTAAATCAGCGTAAGATAATGTCTTTTTGGCGAATTCAATATAATCTCTTAAACACTTACCATGTTCCTCTTCAATTAAAAATTCAGGCGATTTCCGCTTTTTTTGGTTATCCGGATTATCTTTTATCTCAAGGGCCGCTTCTTCAATTTCAAGCTCTTTATCATCCGCCAGTTTAAAACCATCCATCGCGAAAAGCTTAATACCATTATCTTCACTTAAATTATGCGACGCTGATATCATAATACCTAAATCTACTTTATCTTTCCTAGTTAAATATGACAAAGCGGCCGTTGGAAGAATTCCCAAACATTTAACCTTAATGGGAAAACTCTCAAGCCCTTTTATTAAAAATGACTCCAGGGCATCACCTGAAAATCTGGTATCTTTGGCGATATATATTAGTGGATTTTTTTTATTTGAACAAATGATTTTACCAATCGCTAAACCAATTTTTTTTACGAAATCCTCTGTGAGAGGAAATTCACCATATTTTGACCTGATGCCATCTGTTCCGAAAAGTTTTTTCATCTTAGGCCTTTCACTCTTGGCTCTGGCGGCTAACAACTTTTACTTTGCAATCGGGAGCCTTAAAAGCTAGTCTCAGATAATTTGGCAGGATTACTTTAACCGGTAAAAAATAATTCCCGGCTTCTTTAATATTTGTTATATCAACAAAGGCAATAATATTTTCCGAAATTAAAATTTCAATATTATCCTTAGGGCCCTCAACAATCAAATCGACAAATTCCGGCTCCAGGGAAACATCATAATCGCCGATAATCACTTTTTGGCCTTGCCTCAAGATACTTATTTTAATATGATCAACAGGTTTTCTCTCAAATTTATATTTAGAGTTTAACTCAGCATTAACAAACAGCCAAAGCATAGCCGCTAAACATAAGGATAGTATTTTTAAACCCAGGTTATTAAGACACCACTTCTTCATCTAAATCATCCTCCGCGTGGTCATCAAGTTGATGCTTTAAAGATTTCATTCTTTTCTCAGGACCATAAAATTTATCCAGAGACTTACGCAAACCGCTTTTATCCAAGTTGCGCGTCAGTTTGCCGGCAACTGCTATAGATATTGAACCGGTTTCTTCGCTGACTACTATCACTACCGCGTCGGTTTCTTCTGATAAGCCCAAAGCCGCTCTATGTCTGGTACCCAATGTCTTACTGACCTTAGGGTTTTCAATTAAAGGAAATAGACAACCGGCTGCCTGAATTTTGCTTCCCCTAATAATTAGGCCACCATCATGTAAAGGTGTATTGGGCATAAAAATAGTACCGATTAACTCACTCGAAATCTTACTTGAGACATGAATACCGCTTTCAATGTATGTTTTTAATCCTATTTCTCTCTCTAAGGCAATAAGAGCGCCTATCTTTTTTGCTGAAAGGGCTATAACCGCCTTTATAATTTCATCAATTATCTTCTGGTGTTCTCTGGAGAAAACTCCAAAAAACGGACTCTGCCCCAATCTGGCCAAGCCTCTTCTTAATTCCGGCTGGAAGATGATTAAGAAAGTAATAACGGCGATACCAAAAGCCTTAAAAAGAATCCAGTTTATAACTTCTAAATCAAGGATTTGGCTCAATATAAAGACTAATAAAAGAATCATTAGTCCCTTTAAAACCTGGACTGTTCTGGTTCCCTTGATAAAAACAAGAAGAATGTACAGGGCATACCATATAACAGCAATCTCCAAATAAGGAGAAACTATATCCCAGATATTCATCGCTTTATCTATCATGCGTTACCCGCTTTAGTTATCGCCCGCACCATCTTAACGGCCTGAGAAACTTCTCTGACATCATGGGCTCTTATTATATTAGCACCTTCTAATATTGAATATACAACCGTTGCTATAGTTCCCGCAAGCCTTTTTTCAATCGGTAAGTTAAGTACATTACCGATAAGCGACTTACGCGATGTCCCTATTAAGATGGGATAGCCTAAAATTTTTAATTCAGCTAAGTTATTTATTACTTTCAAATTATGTTCTGTTGTTTTAGAAAAACCAATTCCGGGATCTATAACTATTTGCTCCGCTTTTACTTTATGCTTAATAGCCAATGAAACGCTTTTACTTAAACTATCTATAATTTCCGGCATTAAAGAGTTATATTTCGGATTCCTCTGCATTGACTGAGGAGTGCCCTTTGAATGCGTAAGAATCAAACCGGATTTATATTTTGCGGCCACTTGAGCGATCTTTGCGTCACATCTTAAGCCGGAAACATCATTGATGATTGAAGCGCCGGCCCTTATAGCCGCTTCAGCAACCTTAGAATTTCTGGTATCAATAGAAATTGGCCGCTTAATTTTCTTCTTCAAAACTTCTATCACCGGAACAACTCTTCTAATCTGCTCTTTACAACTAACTCTTTGAGCACCGGGCCTGGTTGATTCTCCGCCAATATCAATAATATCAGCTCCGGCTTTAACTAAATCAAGGCCGTGTTTAATTGCCGCTTCAGGTTTGTAAAAATCATTACCGTCGGAAAAAGAGTCGGGTGTTATATTTAAAATACCCATTATATATACTTTTTTTCCCGGATAAAGCTTATAGCAACCACATCTAAAGATATAATTAACTTTTCGATAGTTAGCTATAACTTCATTTATTTCCCGCCCAATTTCCTTAAGGCCCAACGGCTGCTTCTTAAGTTTATGGCAAAATTTATTAAATTGCGAAATATTTCCAAAGAGCAAACAATCAGAATCTTTTATCCTGCCGGATATAACGTCCTTAGCAACAGCCGCGTCAGCTCCAATCGAGAGCATCTCCTGTTTAATAATATTACAGGCGGCACTGTTAATTTTTTCAAGTTTAATTATCAAATGAAATGCTTTAGGCTTAAGAAACTTTATACTCTCAGGGTAAACCCCCACACTATTTATACTTTCTAAAGCATCTAAATCATTTTTTAGAGTCAGTATCCTTACTTTCATTATCGCCTAAACCTGCCAATTGTCTTACCTGTTCACCGTCGAGAATTTCATCTTCTTTTAACTTCTCAGCTACCTTTTTAAGTTCTTCTTTATGCTCATTTAAAAGAGACATCGCTCTGGAATAAGCTTCATCTATGATTGATTTTATTTCGCTGTCAATCAACCTCGCTGTTTCATCGCTGTAATTCTTTTCTTCGGCAATATCACGCCCTAAGAATATATTGTCCCGTCTGTGGCCCAGAGTTAAATGGCCCAACTTCCGGCTCATCCCAAATTCACAAACCATCCTGCGGGCAATCTTGGTGGCAACTTCTAAATCATTCTGAGCCCCTGTTGATAGTTCATCAAAAATCAACTCCTCACTTACTCGCCCTCCCAAAAGAACAACCAATCTCCCCGCCAACTCTTTTTGAGTCATAATATATCTGTCTTCAAGAGGAAGCTGAAGAGTATAACCTAATGCCTTTGCCCCTCTGGGAATTATAGATACTTTATGTAAAGGGTCAACTTCATCAATTAGTAAAGCTAATAAAGCGTGGCCTGACTCATGATAGGCAACCAACGATTTTTCATAGTCACTAATTACCCTGGATTTTCTTTCCGGGCCGGCTACAACCCTTTCAATGGCTGCTTCCATTTCCGCAAGTTCAACAGCCTTTTTATTTTTCCTAACAGCTAAGAGGGCCGCTTCATTAACCAGATTAGCCAAATCAGCTCCCGAAAAACCCGGTGTGCGCCTGGCAATTAAAGCCAAGTCAATATTCGGTTTTAATTTAATATTTCTAACGTGCACTTTAAGAATAGCTTCCCTGCCTTTTATATCCGGCCTATCAACTACAATTTGCCTGTCGAATCTTCCGGGCCTTAATAAAGCCGGATCTAAAACATCGGGCCGATTAGTCGCGGCGATAAGAATAACACCTTCTTGAGTATTAAAACCGTCCATTTCCGATAAAAGCTGATTTAAAGTCTGTTCTCTCTCATCATGCCCGCCGCCAATACCCGCAAAACGCTGTCTACCGACGGCATCGATTTCATCTATAAATATAATTCCGCCTTTACCGCTTAATTTGGCTGACTTTTTAGCTTTATCAAACAAATCTCTTACGCGGGAAGCGCCTACACCGACAAACATCTCCACGAAATCCGATCCGCTGATACTAAAGAAAGGAACCCCCGCCTCACCGCTGACAGCTTTGGCAAGCAAGGTCTTACCGCATCCGGGAGGGCCCATTAAAAGTATCCCCTTAGGTATTTTACCACCTAAACTCTGAAACTTTTTAGGATCTTTTAAAAACTCAATTATCTCCTGCAATTCTTCCTTGGCTTCATCAACACCGGCAACATCATTAAAGGTAATGTTTATCCGGCTGCCAATATTTTGGCGAGGCTTACTTTGACCAAAAGAAAATAGCCGCTTGCCTTCCTGGGCCGCTTTGCGAATAAAGAAAAACCAGAAAATGAAAACAAGAATTACCATTGGCGCGACGGCGATAGCAATCTGAGCAAGTAAATTAGGAGCTTTCACGTTAAATTTACTGCCGTCAATATTTTTCTTAAGCAGGCTGACTAATTCCGGATCATTCTTAGGAACTACAACCCTGAAATTTGTACCATCCGCGAATTTTCCGAAAACAATTCCGTCTTCCTGCTGCAAAGTAACCGACTCTATGCGCTGAGTTTCTTTATTGCCGGCTACCGCACTGACAAACTCACCATAAGTAAGCTGTTCTTCCGCGAAATAAGCGCGATTCAAATAAAAAAAGCTAAACAGCATAGCAATTACAAGAATAATAATAGTAGCATTATTCTGAGGTTTTGGTTGCTGCTTGTTACTTTTTTTTCTATTTGTTTTTTTAGCGCTTTTATAATTGTTTGCCATAAATACCCCTTTTAAAAGTAAATTTGTTTTAATTATAACAAAATAAAATTAGATAAGCAATAGAAAAACTGCAAAATACAAGATACAAGTACAAAGTCACAAGACGCAAGATATACCCTTGCAGGGCACAGGCAAACAATATTCAATCCTTCAATACTGCTCAGGATTGAACTTGGTCATTGATTATCGTTGCTTGTTTGTTTTTTGTTTTTTGCTTGTGACTTGCCTGTGCCCACCAGGGTATGACTTTATACTTGTTTTTTGGTCATTGGTTATTATTTGGTTATTGTATCTTGTCTCTTGGTTATTGTTTCCCTATCCGCTCTACGCTATCTGCTATAAGCTATTTGTCTTGCCTGTGCCCACCAGGGTATGACTTTATATTAGAATTTATTTCTTTATTCGTCTTGTCGCGCGCTGGTAAACTTCTCTACGATGTCCAATCTTCAATATTATAATGTTTTCCTTATCTATTCGGTAAATTATTCTCCAATCTCCAACACGAAGTTTTCTATGGCCTTTCAAGCTCTGACGCAAAGGTTTACCTGCTAAAATAGGATTATTAATAAGCTTTGATTCAATAATATGTCGAATTCTTGATTTTTGACCGGTTGGAATCTTACGTAAATCCTCTTTTAAAACAGCAGGATGATAAAGCAGCTTATAAGTCACTTTTAGCTTCCCCAAACCTGACTATGCTTTATAGCTTTTTTGCGAATGAATGTCTTTTCCCTTGTTTGCGCCTGATCCGCCCAATGGACATCTTCACAATATTCCAAAGCTTCACGAATAAGGTCTCTCGCTTTTAGAGATAGCGATATCTCCTCTTTTCTTGCCAACTTTAAAACTGTACGATATAGAACCGGTTCGAGGACAACATTTAATCTGGGATGTTTTGTACTCATTTTTTTACCTCCGATATAAGTGTATCATAAGTGATGAACCTTGTCAAGAGAAAATTTAAAACTAAAGAAGAAGCTAGAGTAGCTATCTTTGAATATATAGAAGTTTTTTACAACAGAAAGAGATTACATTCAACGTTGGACTATTTGAGTCCTGTGGAATTTGAGAGGAAAAATCTTGTTTATTAAGTGTCCATTTTACTTGGGCAAGTCCAGTGTCCCTTGATTTTGCAGGTGGTAAGTGCTCCGGTTGAACCAGGACATATGATAATTACCGTACCCTCCTTAATGCCCGAGGTATTAAGTTTATTAAGAACTTTATTGGTTATTTCAATGATATCCGTAAACCCTTTAGTGATGAGCGATATTTTTTTATTAATTATTTTCATCAACAGTCTAACAGCGTATGTTAGCATCTTAAGCTTAGTAGCTTTTAAGAAACTCTTTCACTTCAATATTACGCTCGGTAAAATCTTCAGTTAAAATGTCTGTCCTATCAGTTTTAGATACCGCAATTATTTTTAATCTATAATCATCACTTAACGGTACCGTCTCGGGCAAGCGGTGCTTGATTGTTTTCTTGCCGGTTGCAGACGCCTTACTTATTTCTTTAACAACGTGCATATGGTAACCCTTCTTCTGACTCTCCAATCCGAGAACAAGCTTATATCCTCTATTAAAAGGTATATTCTTCCACGAAATTGTGATAAAAAAGTTTATTCCGCAATAGAGGCGCTGAGGACACTTAATTATTTTAACTTCGTAGGGAACGTATAACTTGACGTTGCTTAAAGTCGTCGAAACTAAGAAGGCGTCATCCCAATTTTCATCCTGCGGGATAAAGGCTACAATGAATTTGTAGCCGGAACCTAAGGGGATTGTTTTCGGAATATCTAAATCAACTTCGATTGTTTCTTTTGATCTAAAATTATAAATATCTTTTCTTATGCGCACTTCTGGAGACATCTTAAGATTTTCTAACTGGACAACAATCTTTAAATTCTTATCAAGCGGAATGCCGTGCCAGCTGACCTTAAAGGTTACCGTCTGCCCTGGCATAATATCCTTCGGATAATCAGTGATACGTGCCGTCGCACAGTATCCTGCGCGAGAGGCGTTTAGAGTTATCATAATTAGAAAAATAAAAAAAATAATTTTTTTCATACATTCTCCTTTGCTTTTCTCACTTTTAAATATTTAATAGTATTTAAATAGGGACAGCGACCGTTTTTTTCATTTCTTCTTTGGCCTGTATCCGGCCCGCCGCAGTTTGGATACTTTTGTTTTTTTCGCTTTTCCTATCCGCTCTACGCTATCTGCTATAAGCTATTTGTCTTGCCTGTGCCCTGCAAGGGTATGACTTTATATTAGAATTTATTTCTTTATTCGTCTTGTCGCGCGTTGGTAAACTTCTCTACGATGTCCAATCTTCAATATTATAATGTTTTTCCTGTCTATTCGGTAAATTATTCTCCAATCTCCAACGCGAAGTTTTCTATGGCCTTTCAAACTTTGGCGCAAAAGCTTACCTGCTAAAATAGGATTATTAACAAGCTTTGTTTCAATAATATGTCGAATTCTTGATTTTTGGCCGTTCGGAATCTTACGTAAATCCTCTTTTAAAACAGCAGGATGATAAAGCAGCTTATAAGTCACTCCTAGCTTCCCCAAACCTGACTATGCTTTATAGTTTTTTTGCGATTGAATATCTTTTCCCTTGCTTGCGCCTGATCCGCCCAATGGACATCTTCGCAATATTCCAAAGCGTCACGAATAAGGTCTCTCGCTTTTAGAGATAGCGATACCTCCTCTTTTCTTGCCAATTTTAAAACCGCACGATACAGAACCGGCTCCAAGACAACATTTAATCTGGGATGTTTTGTGCTCATTATTTTACCTCCGCTATAAGTGTATCATAAGTGATGAACTTTATTAAGAGAAAATTTCAAAGGTTTGAGTATTATTGTTCGAGGCTTCGCCTCGAACATTTTACAATAACTGTAGGTGCTAGGAGTAGGTAATTTTTAGCCTTAGAACTCGGCAGGTGTCCTTATTGACTTTATAGTCCTGCGATATCCTAAAACCCGCCACCCAGATTATATTCTCATCGTCAATAATAAGCGGAATATCATCTCTTTGCGAAACCGGTATTTTTAAATTAATGAGAAAATTCTTGAGGCTTTTGCGATTTTTTAACCCCAGCGGTTTAAATTTATCTTTAATTATCCTTGTCCTAAGCTTTAGATAGCCGTGTATCTTATCAAAATCAATATATTCAACCGAAGAATCATTTTTAGAGCTGATTTTACCTTTCGGCTTTAATATTTTAGTGCAAATTTTGCAATTAAGGCCTTTGAATTCGGTACTTCCGGGAATCTTTATTAACTTGGGCTTATTTTTTCTAACTTTGCTTCCTGCTTTAGCTTTTAAGTTTGTTAAAATCTTTAAGTTCGAATATTCTCTCACGCCCCTAATTTCATCTGAAAGGGTTACAGTTTCGCTGCCAGCCTTATTTTGACTCATTTGCCACAACGCGTTTAAGTTATCATAAGAAATGTCTTTGAGGTGGCCCTTGACACCTAACAAGCAAAGCCTTAAAACCTCAAAAGCCAGGGCGGTATCAAGCTCGCGAAATTTAACTAAATTAATACTTACACCCTTTTTAGATTTAGTACAAATCCTCGTGTATATTAATTCCGCTTCTTTTTGGATATATTGATAAACTTGTCTTAAAACATCGGTTTGACGGCTTAGAATATCGCAAAGTTGAGGGTTAAAGTTTTTTCTTAAATAAGGTATGGTTTTCAATCTAATCTTATTTCTAAGATAATCCGGCTTTAAATTTGAAGAATCAGTTCGATAATTCTGTTTTTTTTGCTTTAAAAAACGAATAATCTCCGTTTTGGATATCCCTAAAAGGGGCCTCACGAGAACTAACTCTTTATGTTGTCTTACAGGCCATATACCTGAGAGCCCCTTAAGCCCGGCTCCTCTTAAAAGACGCATAAGATAAGTTTCCGCCTGGTCGTCTTTGGTATGAGCTAAAGCAACTTTCTTTATCTTATATTTTTTGCATACCTTCTCGAAAGTTCTATAGCGGGCTTCTCTCGCGGCATCTTCCAATGAAAGTTTTTCTTTTTTGGCCAATAGAGAAACATCAATATTCTTTATATATAAATCTACATTACGCTCTTTACAAAGCCGCCTGAGAAACCTTTCGTCAGAATTTGATTCACCTGCTCTTAAATTATGATTGATATGAACAACCAAAAGGTCTAACTTGAGTTTTTTCTTTAACTTTAAAAACAACAAAAGCAAAGCAACGGAGTCGGGCCCGCCGGAGACAGCAAGCAATACTTTCTCCTGAGGATAAAGCATGTGGTACTTTTTTACATCTGAAATGAACTTATCATAAATCATTATCAAATAATGGTAGCGGTGGGCCGACTCGAACGGCCGACGCGCCGGGTATGAGCCGACTGCTCTAACCAACTGAGCTACACCGCCAATTTATCTTTTAATTTTTTGAGTCCCTGTTTACACCAACCTTTTTCAAGCCAGGGACAAGACGCGCAAATAACATCTAAATCATCAACTTTGATACAATCTGTCAATTTTCTGTATATGGTCTCACTTTTATAAATGCTGCCGGCAGCGATCTTAAGTTTAGAGAGAACAGCTTTATCAATATTTCCCGGGTTTATATCTTCCAGGCAATCTGTCCTCAATTTAGGGCAACATTTACACACATCGTCTTTTTCACAAACTATTTTTATTATGGTTGATTTCTTCTTTACTTCCTTGTGGATTTTTGTAAAGTTATCAATGAAATCCTCGCTATAACCATACCCTTTAAAGCCGAGAACACATAAAAGATGATGAGCTCTGATAATAAACAATTTAAAATTTGTGTTTTAGTTTATCGTAGACTGTCGCGGCTAACAAGCATTTTAATATATCACCTACGATAAAAGGTAAAAAACCTATCATGAAAGCTTGCTTTATACCCACACCTAAGAAAACCTTAAGCCAAAGAGAACCTAATGCTAAAATAAGAATACTAACAAAAACAAATGAAATAATCAACTCAAATAACGGCCTCTCTTTTTTATCCAACAGAACACCTAAAATAAAAGAAGCCAAAATAAATCCCATAAGATAACCACCTGTCGGGCCCAAAATAATTCCAAAACCGGAGACAGCTCCCGCGAACAAAGGCAGGCCTAAAGCACCTAAAGCAACATACAAAATCTGAGAAATAGAACCGTATTTCTTTTTTAATATTGCGCCGGAAAGAAGAACAAACAATGTTTGCATCGTTAAGGGGACCGGAGTAAAAAATAAGGGGACTCTTATATAGGCACCTGCTGCTGTTAGAAAAACAAATACTCCTACGCCTATCGCTTTCAATAAAGATTTAGGCAAAGTTATTTCTAAATCCAAAAGATGCCTAATGGTTTTTATGTTTAATTCAAATGTCTTCATTTTTATCTCCTTAATGAGCACATAATTTATGTCATCCGTCGGATGTCATAAATTATTTGGGCGAATTAATCCCCCCTGCGTGTTTTCTTTAGAAAACAAGGGGGGATATATAAGTATTGTCAAAATTATTTAAGTTTAAATCACCAGCAATCAAGATACAAGTTGCAAAGTCACCAGTCACAAGACACAAGTTACAAGAGGCAAACAATATTTAATAATCAAACAGTTGCTCTTGTTTTGCTTTGGTTATTTTGAATTTGGTCATTGGTTATTATTTGGTTATTGTCTCTTGGTTATTGTTTCTTGTTTTTGTATACGCTACACGCTAAACGCTAATAAATATCCGCTTCTTTTTTTGCTCTTAGCCCTATGCTCTTTGCCATAAGCCATTAGCCATAAGCTATTAGCCATAAGCTATTCATTGGGCTCTTTAAAAACTCCGATGTTTCTATACTTCTCATATCTCTTATCAAGTAATGTGTTGATGTCCATCTCAGATAACTGAATTAAGTTTTTTAATATTGATTTTTTAACATTTTTAGCCGTAGATTCATAATTTCTATGCGCGCCGCCTAAGGGTTCCGGAATTATTTCATCAATAATTTTAAATTTATATAAATCTTTTGCTGTAAGTTTTAAAGCTTCTGCCGCTTCCTGAGCTAATCCTTTTTTCTTCCAGAGAATAGCGGAACAACCTTCCGGAGATATAACTGAATAATAAGCGTTTTCCAAAACACAAACCCTGTCACCAACACCTATACCTAAGGCTCCGCCTGATCCCCCTTCTCCTATAACCACTACTATTATAGGAACTTTCAAGTTGGACATTTCTCTGATATTGACGGCAATCGCTTCCGCCTGGCCTCTTTCCTCGGCTCCAATTCCAGGATAAGCCCCCGGCGTATCAATCAGACAAACAACAGGAACTCTGAACTTCTCAGCCAATTTCATCAAACGCATGGCCTTACGATAACCTTCCGGGTGAGCGCATCCAAAGTTTCTGAAAACCTGATCTTTTATTCCTCTGCCTTTCTGATGCCCAAGGATTAGAATCTTTCTATCATCAATATGGGCAAACCCACCTATTAAAGCCTTATCATCCCTAAAAGTTCTGTCGCCATGCAGCTCCAAAAAGCCGGTTGTAATAAGATTTATATAATCTAACGTGTAAGGCCTGTTTGGATGACGAGCTATCTGAATCCGCTGCCAAGGCGTTAAGCTATCATAAATATCTCTCTTAACTTCATCCAGCTTCTGCTGAAGATGGCCAATCTCTTTGTCAAGATTTATCTTCTCATCAGAAGTGAAATTTTGCAGCTCTTCTATCTTTTTTTCAAGCTCAATAATGGGTTTTTCAAACTCTAAACCATTAATATTCATCTTTAATTTACTATGGCCACTTTAGTGCCAAGCGGCACAATTACATAAAGTTCTTCAACTTCATTGTTGCGCATCCTGACGCAACCTTCGGTTATTTGCTGGCCTATGGTTGCTTCATCAGTTGTTCCATGAATGCCATATGAAAAAACTGACAGCCCCATCCAGCGAGAACCTAAAACATTATCCGGGCTTTCTGCCGGAACAATCTCACTTTTTTTGTAGTGAACAGGGTTTTTGAGCTTATTGTCTATAGTAAACTCTCCTACGGGAGTAGAGTTATTTTTACCGGTAGAAACATTATAAATCTTAATAACATCATCTTTTACCTTCAAAGTAAGAGTATTTTGAGACTTATCAACTACAATGCTAAAGTCGGCATTGACCACCTTAAGCCTATCTCCCGGCCTGATTAGAGTATCCTTGAGGCCGTTGCTTTTCTGAATTAAATCTACCGTCGTATGAAATTTCTTTGCGATTTTATTTAAAGTATCTCTTGCCTGAACTTCATAAATTTGACTGTTATCTGTAATTAAGCCGGAAAATAAAATACTTATATTTACATTCCAAAGTTTTTCCTGAACAGCTGCCGCCTGACTGCTGTTCGGATATTCAGAAATAACTTTTTGATATATACCTTTCACTTTAAGCATTTGCCCTTTAACCTGGTAGACCTCGGCCAGGTCAACTATTGCTTCAGTGACTTCGGGTTCGTTTTTGTATTTATCAATAATCTCATTATAAAAAATCTCAGCTGCTTTTAGATCACCGTTTTGCGCTAAAAGCCTAGCGTGCTGCAATTGCCTTTCAAAATTACCCGCGTTCCTTTTGCCGGTTATAAAAACGATAAATAAGGCAAGCACTAAAACAGCTGCTAGAATTGACATAAATACTCTTTTCAAATCAAATCACCCCCTGAAATTTTTACTTACAAACCAGTAAAGCTACAATTATTCCCAGCAGCGCTCCAACTAAAACCTCAACTCGGGTATGCCCGACAAGTTCCTTTAATTTTTCTTCCTTAAGGCCTCTTTTAAAGTAAATATCAGTTGTAATCTCATTAAGCACTTCCGCCTGAATGCCTGTAGCTTGCCTAACCCCTTGAGCATCAAACATAACAATAACAGCAAAGACTAAAGAAACCGCGAAAATAACTGACTCCGGGCCGCTTATTAAACCTACTGCTGTCGCCATAGCGGAAACGCCTGCCACGTGAGAGCTCGGCATACCCCCGGTACCGACAAACCACTTAAAATTAAACCTCTTCTCGCTTATAATGCCCAGTAAAACCTTAATACTTTGGGCAATAAACCAAGAGATTACAGTAGTTAAAAAAACTTTATTTTTGAATAAAACGATAAAAAAATCCGCCATATATAAGCAAATTTCCTTTGCAATTTAAATGATTAAAAATGACGATTTATTATATCCTAAGGCAGTACAAAAATCAAGCTTTTTTACCGCGAACTCATACCTTTTTATCAAAATAATTAGTGATTACATCTTCTTCGTATACATCATTCTTTTTCAGGCCGCTTATATCTTCGGCCGTAATAGATGTCTTTTTATTCCCGCGACCGAATTTTTTTAACAACCTCCTGATAAAATTAGAACCCCTCTGTTTCTCCGCTTGTAGTTTTTCGGCTTTTTCTATATCGCGCTTGTGCACATCCCCTGCAATATTGGCTAAAATAGTCGCATAACCTTTGCCCTTTTTCCTGTCTTCATCTATTTCAGATGAGAGATCGAGAATTTCATTTTGGTTATCATTTTGCATCAATTACCTCCTAACTATTTTAACTTTTGCTTGTCTAGGCAGTGAATGAAAGCGTCAACTATTTCGGGATCAAACTGAGCGCCTTTATTGCGTATCATTTCTTCTCTGGCTTCTTTGATGCTAAGGCCTTTTCTGTATGGCCGTTCAGTCGTCATAGCATCAAACGAATCAGCCACAGCCATAATCCGGGCTTCTAAGGAAATATTTTTACCTTTTTTACCATCGGGATATCCCTTACCGTCAAACCTTTCATGATGTCCCCTTATGGCATCAAGGGAGCCATTTAAAAAAGTTAAGGGTTGAAGTATTTTAACGCCTTTTATGGAATGCAATTTAATTTCTTCCCATTCTTCCTTAGTAAGTTTACCGGGTTTCATCAAAATATAATCATGCACTCCAATTTTACCTATATCATGAAGCTTCGAGGCATCTCTTAAGATATTCATCCTCTCATCATCCAAATCCATCTCTTTAGCAATACTCATTGCATACTTAGTCACATGTTCAGAATGACTCTTAGTATAATGATCTCTGGTATCAATTGCTTCCGTTAAAGCTGAAACCGTATTTAAATAAACCTCTTGAAACTGTCTATAAGTATCAGCATTACTTATTATAATCCCCGCTTGTTCAGCTATAGCAACCAAAAGGTCTAAATCATGCTCGGTAAAGACTTCCATACTTTTCTTATTATTTATATTAATTACCCCCAAAAACTTATTCCGGCAGGAAATAGGAGCGGTAATAAGAGATTTGTTAAAATATTTTTCATTACTGCGCTTGGCAAATCTCTCATCACTTTCAACATCAACAACTAAAAGAGGTTTCCTGGATTCAGCTACCCAGCCTGAAATTCTCTCACCTATTTTAATCCTTACGCTTTTTAAGAACTCAGCATCAAGGCCTCTGGCCGCCTTCATCACTAACTCTTTAGATTTGGAATCAAAGAGCAAAATAGAACCAATGCCGGCTTCAAACGCGCCGCAAGCTTCCTCAATAATTAATTGAAGTGTTTTTTTCAAATTAGTCACACCGGCAGCTTCTTTACTGATTTTATGCATAAGCTGCAGCTCTTTTATTTGCTGGTCTTTTTGGGCTAACCGGCTTTTGAGGCCTCTAATATCCTTCTGCAGATTTTCTATGCTCATAAACAACACCCTTTATTTCTTAACTCTAATTTCCACAACATATTATAGCATATTCTCGGCTTATCGTGTCAAAATTTTATAAGCGCTAAGGTTTCGGCCCTTGTTTTTTCATTAGACCTAAATACACCCCGAACAGCACTGGTGATGGTCTGTGAGCCCGGTTTTTTTACCCCCCGCATGCTCATACATAAATGCTCCGCCTCTACAACAACCATAACCCCTTTAGGCTTTAATTTTTTCATAACTAAATCAGCTATCTCAGTTGTCAAGTTTTCCTGTATTTGCAGCTTTTTGGATATAAGATCAACTGTTCTGGCTAATTTACTTAAACCGGTAATCCGTTTACCGGAAGGAATATAAGCTAAATGCGCTTTACCAAAGAATGGTAATAAATGGTGTTCGCAAAGCGAATAAAAGGTGATATCTCTGATTAAAATTATCTCATCATGTTCTTTAGTAAAAATAACTTCCAACTCCTTGTCTGCTTTCTTTGTAACCCCGGCAAACAGCTCATCACACATATCAGCTACACGCTGAGGTGTATGAATTAAGCCTTGCCTGTTCTCATCTTCGCCAATGGCTTCAAGAAACAGTTTAACGGCCTTTTTAATTTTACTTTTATCAATTTCCATATTAAATCTCCTTAATGAATGCATCTTTTACGAAAGCGAAGCTTGCGTAAATGATAAGCATGAATTAATCCCCCCTGCATGTTTTCTCGCGAAAACAAGGGGGATATATACTCAAACTACTATTTTTTGCCTTTTAATTTTTTGTTCTTTTTGTTTTTTTGCTTTTCCTATCTGCTCTACGCTATCTGCTATACGCTATTTGTCTTTTGCTTCTAACTTAATCCTTAATCCTTAATTCTTAATCCTGTTTCTTTATTTTCCTATACAAAATTTACTAAAAATCCTTTCTAAGATATCAACACTGGCTGCCTGGCCGGTTACAGCCAATAAATGATTAAGGGCTTCCCTTAAATCAAGCGAGACAAATTCATATGACAAATTATTACAAAGGGATTTATAAGCTCTAAGCAGCGCTTCATAACAATCCTTAACGAGCTCCTTTTGCCTTAAATTATTAATCATCTGGCTGTTAATGCTTCTCGAGCGGCCATCAAAAACAGTTTTTAGGATTTCTTTTTCCAGTTCATCTAAATTAGTTCTCCCGGTGGCCGATATATTAAGCACTTTTTTGCCTTTAATAAAATCAGCTATAGGGTTAAGATTGATTTTTCTCTTTAAATCAACCTTATTTAAAGCAATTATATGCGGCCTATCAGCTATGAGGTTGATTATCTCTTTATCATCCGATGTTATTTTCTTTGATACATCTAAAATAAACAAAACTAAATCAGCTCTCTCTAAAGACTCAATAGTCTTCTTGATGCTTTTAGCCTCTAAAATATCGGCGGACTTAATCATTCCCGCGGTATCTATAAATTTTAAAGCCACGCCCCTAATATTAATAACTTCTTCAATAGTATCTCTTGTCGTTCCCGGTATGGGGCTAACGATTACTTTCTCGGTTTTTAAAAAAGCATTCATTAGGCTCGATTTTCCAACATTTGCCTTACCGCAAATCACAACAGAAATACCTTCGTTAACAACTATACCGTAATCAGCCTCTTTAATCATCTTATCTATGATATCCAATTTTTTCTTGAGGTTATCCTTGAGGCTTTTTTTATTTAAGCTCTTAATGTGCTGAGAGTCAAAATCAATAGCCGCTTCTACATCCGAGATAATATCAGCTAAATCATCTGCCATTTGTTTTATGGAACCGGAAAAATTACCTTTAAGATGTTCAAAAGCAAGTTGCAGGCTTTTATCGGTTTTGGCATTAATCATATCATTGACGGCTTCCGCCTGCGCTAAATCAATGCGCCCATTAATAAAGGCTCGTTTAGTAAATTCTCCCGCCTCGGCCAAGCGCGCGCCGGACTTCAATAACAGTTCCAATATCACTCTGGCCGCGGCCAACCCACCATGGCAACTTATCTCAACTACATCTTCGGTGGTATAAGTTTTAGGAGCTCTCATAAGACTCAAAAGGACCTCATCAACCGATTTTTTATTTTTTGAGGAATCAAATACATAACCATACAGAATCGTATGGCTCTCAGCCTTTAAAACTGATTTTTTATTTTTTGCTCTAAAAATCTTCCCGGCAACTCTAATCGCCTTGGAACCGCTTATGCGTATTATAGCCAAACCACCCACCCCGATAGGGGTCGATATGGCGGCAATTGTATCTGCTTCTGATTTATTTCTTTTCATAATAAATATTTATTTAGTTAATCTTTTACCGTTACTTAGTAAACGCCTCGCTTCAGCAACCACAAACAATGAACCACAACAGATTATTAAATCATCTTTTTTACTCAACCTACGTGCTAACTTCAGAGCGCTGGTAATACTGTAAGTAATTTCCGCGTCTCTTCTTTTTATACTCTTAAAACATTCATTGATAACATCGGGCAACGCGGCCCTGGGATGAAAACTTTTAGTTATAATAATGCTATCGGCAGCTGTATTTATAAGCCGGCATATACCTTTTATATCTTTATCAGCGGAAATTCCCAAAATAACAATAAGTTTTTTATATTTAAAAATTTTTAGAGCTTTAACTAATACCCGCGTACTGGCTTTATTCTGAGCTCCATCTAAAACAATATATGGCTCTTTATCCACAATTTCAAGGCGGCCGGGCCAGTCAGTATTAGCTATAGCTCTCTTGATAGACATATTATCTATCTTATAGCCTAAGATTGCAAGAACTTCTATAACAGCCAAAGCACAGGAGGCATTTTCAAGTTGATGTTCACCTAAAAGAGTTGTTTTTAAAGCAGGAAGGCTAACCAAAAAACCATGGTACGAAAAGCTCTGTTTCAAATTAGATATCTTTTCTAATTTACAATTAAAATCTTTTCCGTAAACGTAGAGTTTAGCTTTCTTTGCCTTCGCCACGCGCCGAATAACTCTCATGGCTGAAGGCCGCTGGTACGAACTAATTACAAAAGAATTATTATTTATTATTGAAGCTTTCTCAAAGGCAATAGACTCTAATTTTTTGCCTAATTTATCCATATGTTCATAACTTATGGAAGTCAAAACTGAAATTATACCCCCGGCAACATTAGTCGCGTCCAACCTTCCCCCTAAACCCGCTTCTAAAACCACGAAATCCGTTTTTTTGATATAAAAATAATAAAAGGCGCAAATTGTATAAACTTCAAAGAATGTTGGTTTTTGCCCGCCTTGATTTAAGTGCTTCCTAATCGCCTTTCGCGCAACCGCGACAACTTCAATTAACTCTTTTTTTGTAATTAACTTATTATTTAATTTTATTCTTTCCCTGAAATCATGCAAATGAGGAGAGGTGTATAAACCCGTTCTATAGCCGGCCGTAAATAAAATATTACTGATATAATTAGCGGTAGACCCCTTACCTTTTGTACCGGCGATCTTAATAGCCTTCAGATAATGTTGGGGATTACCCAGAATATCAAGTATAGAGCGAACTCGGTTAAGTTTTAGCCGCTTATAATTAAACTTTATTTTTTCCTCGAAGTTTATAAACGAATTCAGGTAGGCTACTGTTTCTTGATATTTCATTAGAGATTAATGTTTGAAATGCCTGATGCCGGTGAAAACCATAGCAATGCCGCGGTCATTAGCTTCTTTTATAACTTCCGCGTCTCTTATTGAACCACCCGGCTGTATAATAGCTTTTATATTGGCTTTATGAGCATACTCTACAGAATCTTTCATGGGGAAAAAAGCGTCACTTGCCATTACAGCATCTTTTGTTAACTTGCCGGCTTTTCTGATTGCAATAATTACTGAATCAATACGGCTCATCTGGCCGGCACCAATGCCTACGGTTTTTGTGTCCTTTGCCAATACGATAGCATTGGATTTTACATATTTACAAATCCTCCAGGCAAACATTAGAGATTCTATTTCCTGCTTAGTGGGTTTTCTTTTAGTAACTACTTTCAAATCTTGAGGTTCAATTCTTAATAAATCCTTTTCTTGCAGCAAAAGGCCGCCGTTTACTTTCTTTAAATCAATATCCAAACCCCTAAGATTTAATTCCGGAATATCTAAAATTCTAATATTTTTTTTATTCTTTAAAATTCCAAGAGCATTTTCAGTGTAACCGCAGGCTACCACACACTCAATGAAACGGCTTTCCCGCACGAGAGCGGCCGTCTCCTCATCTACAACCTGATTTAAACCTACAATACCGCCATAAGCCGACATCAGATCGCAATTTAAAGCCATTTTGTAAGCGGAAGCTAAATTATCAGCTACCGCCGCCCCGCAGGGATTATTATGTTTTAAAACGCAAGCCATAGGCTTATCGAAATCTTTAATAATTTCAATAGCGGCATTTAAATCTAAAATGTTATTAAATGAAAGTTCTTTACCGTGTAACTGCCTGGCAGCACATATACTTGGATGACTCATTTTATCGTCTCGATAAAAAGCGGCTCTCTGATGAGGATTTTCTCCGTATCTTAGGTCTTGTATTTTTTTAACATTGAAATTCAAATCAGAAACAAAGGAAAAATCACGCCCTTTCGCGGGCGAACCATCGGCTTCACTTAAAATATTATTTTCAAGATAATTATATATTTGAGTATCATAATTGGAGGTTTTTTTGAAGGTTTCAACTGCTAAGCGAGCTAAAGTCGCCTCACTGAGACAACCATCATTTGCTTTTAATTCATCTAATATATGCTCATACTGAGTTGGTGAACTGAGAACCGCGACTGCTTTGTAATTTTTAGCTGCCGCTCTTAGCATTGCGGGGCCGCCGATATCAATATTCTCTACAGCATCATCCAAGGACACATCCGGCTTGGCAACGGTTCTCTCAAAAGGATAAAGATTAACTACAACCATATCAATTAAACTAATTCCGGCCGCCTCCAACTGCTTAAGATGCGCCGCGTTGTCCCTCTTAGCAAGAATAGCCGCGTGAATTTTAGGATGCAGGGTTTTTACTCTCCCATCAAGCATCTCGGGCGCCTTAGTATACTCGGCAACAGCGGTTACCTCTATACCCGCCTGCTCAATAGCCTTCTTCGTGCCTCCGGTTGAAATCAGCTCAACACCGATTTTACTTAAACCTCTGGTGAATTCTTCAATTCCACTTTTATCAGATACGCTTATTATCGCTTTTTTAATCTTTAACATTTTTTTACAGTTAGATAAAGTACCTTAATTTATAAGTTTTAATTTTAATTTTTCTATTTTTATCTTATCATTTATTTTTTCAATTTGGCGCGTAACATCTTCTTTTTGGCTCTTAAGCTCTAGGAGTTTGTCTTTCCATTTTGTTTCTTCTTCAGATGATAATCGCGCTTGCGAATCCTCTGAAAGAAGTTTATTAGCTTCTTTTATAATAGAGTTGGTATTCTTTAAAATTCTTTTTTTTGTTTTTAATTCTTCGCTAAGACTATTTACTTTAAGCTTTATTTCAGCAACATATTTACTTAGCTCATTTTCAAGATTTTTTACTTCTACTCCTATTTTTTTGTTTTCTTTGGCATATTTTTTCTTTAATTGGCCAATAGCCGCGTCCACTTCTTTCTTTTTAGTTTTAAGGACTTTTTTGGCCTTATTAATCTGAGTATTGATTCTATCTTTCTCTTTAAGAACACTCGCGAAAGAAGGATCTTTATTAAGGACGGTATTTTTAGCCTGTTTTCTGTCAAAGAAGGGATTGCAGCTAAAACTTAAAAAAACAAAGCAGCCAATTACAAATACGGCTAAAAATCTTAAGGCCTTCATATATTTACTCCTTGTTAAAAATAAAAAGGTAAACGTCTTACTTAAAACGCTTACCTAATTATCCCACGAAGTTTGAGAGTGTTCAAGAAAAAAATCAGATTCTTCCTTATGCCTTATAGCTTGTTTCTCGTTTTTTTATTCTTTTGTTTTTTTGCTATTAGCCATTAGCTCTTCGCCCTATGCTCTTACTTGTGTCTTGTGTCTTGTGCCTTGCTTGTGCCCACCAGGGTATGACTTTGTACTTGTTTATATCTTAATATATTTTTATTGAAAATGGATTTTTCTTATGCGTATATTCTAAACATATCTCTTTTAAATTGTATTTCATGTTAGCCTTTTTATTATCTATTAATACTTTTTTGGGCTTGTTTTTTGACTTTAAAAGCAAGATACCTTTAAATTTCCGATGGCCCGCTATTTTAAGCTCAATATACTCCTCTTGATTCTTAACACTTAATATCTCCGAGGTTGTAAATGTTACACTGAGGCCTGAAGCAATTTCCAAATTAAGAGGCGCGATAAGGCCATACGTTGGAGGCATCAAGAAAATTTTATCCTTAAGCATTTTCTTCAAATTTGAAGCGGAAGCTAAATTACTGATTTGCAGATTAAAAGACTGATAATTTCTATGATAATTCATAATATATAAATAGTCGCAATCTTTACCAAAAAGTTCACCCGCTATTATGTCCGGATTGTCCACCTTTACGTATCTTTTAATATTATCAATGTTAATTAACTTCTTGTAAGCCTCTAAATGCTCCGCTAACTCATAACTAAAAGCGGTTCCCAGGATAGTTATTTTTCCCTTTTGGATTTTTTTGCTTAAGCCGCAGCATTCTCCGGCTTCAGTTACAGCGATAATCTTAGCTTTATCCGCCTTGTATATATTGATTCTTGTAAGGCATTGAAAATCCTTAACACCTAACAGATCAATTTTAGGCGTAACCGGATAGACAGTTTTTTTGTTGGATATTTTACAAAAGTCTTCTAAATAAGTACACTTCTTTAAGTTCAGGTCCTTTTGCGGAAAAGTGGGCAGTATAATAAGATGGCCTCCCGCTTTTATATAACCGGCAAGTTTTTTCTGCGTATCCTTATCCATACAATCTAAAGACATGACCCAAAGCTGTTTATATTTTTTAAGGCGCTTTAAATCAATACTTTGTAAATCTTCAATTATGAAATTTTCATTTAAAACCTGCAGAGATCTTAATAAACCGTCAAATAAGACAGAATCTCTTACTCTCTGAGGATCATAATGCATACCTAAATCTTCAACATTAAATTTTCTCTTACCAAAAGCGGGAATTGTAAATTCCGTATGATAATATGGCCTATATAAACCCACACCGATAGAGGCTTTCTTGCTGGAATTCGCGATTTTCACCCCATGAGTCTTTACAAACTCTCCAAATTTTTTAACTGTGCCGTAAAGCTCTGAGGGTTCAGCGTTATTATCAACCGGCGTCTGCCAATAAAAAAGCGGGCCCAAATCTCCTTTTCTCGGAGGATTTACTCCTTGAGAAAACATATATAAATTAATACCCTTTAAGCCGTGCACCAAACACGCCTTATAGAATAGGTCGAGTTCGTTGGCATATACTTTGGTTTTATGATGGCGGCTGCCGGCCTGAATTTCAACACCCATTGTAGGATGCCTGTGATTCTGAAGAGCCCGGGTTACTTCATTGCAAACTAAATCATCATGTAAATTTCTAAAATCAACTGTTTCCGGTATATGGTCCACTCCCAGCATAATTTCAGGAGCCATCTTTTCTAACTCATCGTACATAATTACGTTTACCGGATATTCAAGGGCCCTACCGTTAATCCATCCGGGAAGGTTATGGAAAGTGGGTATGTTTACCCCTAAACTTCTAACCTCTTTTAAAAGATGAGTTAAATAAACGGCATAATACCAGCGATAAAATAAATGCCAATCACGATAACCAAAATAACCCTTTTCACATTTAACCTCACCCTTAGGCGGCCTTATTTTATCAAAGGCGCTGTAGTCGGTTTTATAAATCTTATTTAACGCCTTAATATTCTTATACTCCTTCTTTAAAAACTCGTGATAATACTTCAGGCAACCGGAGTTATAATCTCCTTCAGCGGAAAACCAATAGTAAAATGCTATCTCATTACATAACTGCATCATGATAATCATCTTATCATTTGTTATCTGATAATCTCTTATTATGGGCATGATTTTATCATACCAACGCTTGGCATATTTCAAATAAATAGGATTCATGTATGTTGTCATCTTAAGCGGATGAATATTTGAATTCTCATCTATAGCCTGGACCTCCGGGTAATTATCGAAAAGCCATTCAGGCAAACCGTTACGTTTGTATTCAGCCAAAATATACGGCCCGGGCTTAACGATCACATAAAGGCCCATCTCGTGACAGAGATTCAAAAAACTAACCAAATCTCTTTCCGGGCATGTTTTACCCGTAAAGTCAAACTTATTATCATCATATTCATGCCAGCACCAGGGAATATAAGTAGAAACTGTATTGCAGTTTGCTTCCTTGAGACGGGTTAAATGTTTTTTCCATAACCTCTTTGGGATTCTAAAATAATGTATTTCCCCTGAAAGGATAAAAAAATCCTTGCCGTTTAATTTGAACGTTTTGCTGGTTAATTTAAAATCCATTTTTATCTCTGCTCCTCTATTTTTAGACACCGAATAAACGCAAGGTCTACTTTATTAGATTTCCCGGCAACAGACGCTATAGCTTTTAAGGGAAAATTCACAGTTCCCAAGGAGGTTTGTAAAAGGCAAAAACTCTCGGTTTTCTTAATAATACAGCCCTTAATAGAAGAACCGTTATTGAGCCGAATAACATCAGCCGACGCATTAACACTCAAAGCGCACACGGTAGCACATATTAGAAAAAAAGTAAAGTTTTTTTTATTGCGCATAATTTATAACTTTTTTTACTATTTTTTATTAAATTTTCGACATTTAGGTAAGAAGTTTGGGGTAAAAAAAGACAGTGATTTTTAAGCAAAACGCGTTAAAAACTTCGCTAAATAAACTTTAATTTATTTCTTCTTATTACCTTTTATTATAACAGAGATTGTCTCTTCCGTATCCCTGTCCGTTTTAACGAAATTTAGCCCCACATCATAGTGATCTTGTAAATCTTCCGTCTTCTCAGTCCAGACAATCTTCAAAAATATTTCTTTGACCTTGTCTTTATTGCCTTCAATTGTCACCCTAAGCAACACGTCTTCGTCTAAAATTCGGTTTATTCTGTTTGTCTCATTGTTCTTAAAACGACATCCATGATTAAAAACCCAACCCAGGCACTTATTACACTTCTTACATTGCCAGCTTTTGGGCCATTGCAATTTTACGCCGCCCATACTAATATCTTTAGTTGATATTGGTATGTCACCGGAAAGAAGTGTTTTCTTGTCCTTCCTGCATATCCGGCCCGTAAAAGCCTTTGTAACGTTAAAACGTTCGTGCTTCCTTTTGTCCTTCAACATGTCTTCACCCTTTTAAGAAATTTTTTGATCCACAATTTGATCCCTATATTCCTGAGGGGAAATATTCATCCACTTTTTAAACACTTTACTGAAGTAATTAGGATCTTGATAACCAACCGCAAAAGACACCTGAGCCACACTTAACCTCATGTCTTTTAAAAGTTTTAAAGCGGCTTCTAATCTGATTCTTGTAACGAATTCAATAAAGGTTGTATTGTATTCTTTTTTAAACTGATGAGAAAAATAGTAGGGGCTTAAACTTACAGCTTCGGAAACTTCGTTTAATGAAAGATTGGGCCTGTAATAATTTTCTTTTATAAAATCTATCGCCTTCGAGATTGATTCCTGCAAATGGGTTTGAGCCATATCGGAGTTTAAAAAAACTATCTCTTCAAACTTCAAAGAAAATATGAAATTAATAAATTCTTCCAGAAAACCGCATAACTCTTTAATTTTAGGGTCACTCGAAAGATTAGCTGTTTGTTCTTTGGCTGCCGAAGATTTCTTTGAACTGAATTCATCAGTAACCGCAAACCCATAAACTTTTTTTCTTACCATAATCGGTAAAATAATTCTTTTACACTGGTTTGAGGTTGAACAAATTATTAGCTCTTTTTTATTTACGGCTTTTTTTACATCTTTACTAACCGCACCGGAAGAATTTCCAAAAAAATTCTTAAGTGCTTCTCTGTCATCAAAAATACTTTTACCATCTTCAGACTCTAATCCGTAAAAATAAATTTTAACCCCAAAAACTTTATTAAGCAAGCTATTGAGCTTCTTGACAACGGAAATATTACCCAACTTAGATACATCAACTAATGTATTCATTTTCTAAACTACTTTTTTACTCCTTTATTATAATTTACTCTACAAAATAGATATCGTCAACCCAAATCGTTCCCTGTTTCTTTGAGGCAATTCTATCCTCAAATACAAAAACTAATTCTACTAAATCAGAAAAATCACTTATAAAAGCAAAATCCTTTAGCGGCACCTCTATCTTTTTCCATTGGGCTGTAATATTCTTAACATAATATTTACCGGTTTCACCTGAGTTGTTTTTGAGTTCCACTTTAAAAGTATCCGTAAAACCATACTCCTGATCTCCTTTAACCCAAAAAACCAACTTAGAAAAATCACTAGCGTCAAAATCTTCCAGCTTTGTCCAAAACCCGTTAAAGGCCGGGTTTAGTGAATCAACGTCATATTCCAAGCGCATAGAAAAGCCGGAGTCACCCCTTTTTACATCCGAATTATAAGCCGCCAAACAACTTTGCGTAAGATCTTCCGGTTGAAAATCAAAAGCACCCAAATCACCTTCGAGGCAATTGGGTTTAGAGCCGGCATTAAAATCATCTACGCAAACTCCGCCTTCAAGAGATTCAATTTTAGGTGTTTTAATACTATCAGGTATGCTTTGCTCCTTTACAGAAGCGACTTCTTCCTTTTGAGCTTCTCGCGGAATTGTATTTTCATCAAGCTCACCGGTAAACTGCTGAGATAGGTTTACATCTTCCGTTATTATCGCCTCTTGATCTTTGTTACCCGAACAGGATGATACAGTAAACAAACAGCTTAACAATAAAATTACAAATGAATACTTTAAACTCATAATGCCCTCCCCGACATTATGTTTTTTTAAAAAAAGGCCTTCTTTTTTAGAAAGAAGACCCTTTTGTGCTTGTTTTTTTGTTTTTTACTTGTGCCTTGTGACTTATGACTTTGTACTTGTTTCCGGTTCATAGCGTAATTATACCGAAACTAATTACTGAAGTAAATATCATCTATCCAAATTGTTCCTTCTTTTGTAGTAACTATATTGTCTTCAAATACGATAATAAATTCTGATAAAGATGATAAATCAGTAATCCCGTCGAAACGATTTAAAGGAATCTTCACCTTAGTCCAGTCACCGGTTATACCCGTAACATAATATTCACCCTGTTCACCCCGGTCATTTTTCAGCTCGGCTTTAAAGGTAGTAGTATGGCCTTTATCGGCGTCACCTTTAACCCATAAAACTACTTTATTATAACCTTTAGCGTTAAAACCATTTAACTTTGTCCAAAACCCGTTAAAGGCCGGGTTTAGTGAATCAACGTCATATTCCAAGCGCATAGAAAAGCCGGAGTCACCCCTTTTTACATCCGAATCATAAGCCACCAAACAACTTTGCGTAAGATCTTCCGGTTGAAAATCAAAAGCACCCAAATCGCCGCCCATAGAATTAGGTTTATCTCCGGTATTATAGTCATCAACATAAGCCGCTTTGGCTTGTGCCGGCCCTGCAGCCATAAACAACAAAATACATATAACCATTAATACAATCATTGACTTCTTCAATTCATATACCTCCTTTTTTGCGTTCTCTTGCGTACATTTTAACAATCATGTAAAAATTATACCATGAAGCCCTTAATAAGTCAACCTATTTTCCTTACTTTAACAAGGTAATTTTTTGTTATTCTGAAAATCACCTTATGTACTATTTTTTATTTTTTACTTGTGACTTGTGTCTTGTGACTTTTGACTTTATACTTGTGTCCGGTTCATAATTTAATTACACCGAAACTAATCACTGAAGTAAATATCATCTATCCAAATTGTTCCTTCTTTTGTAGTAGCCGAATCATCTTCAAATACGATAACAAATTCTAATAAACATGATAAATCAGTAATCCCGTCGAAACGATTTAAAGGAATCTCCACCTTAGTCCAATCACCGGTTATACCCTTAACATAGTAATCGCCTTTTTCACCCCGGTCATTTTTCAACTCAACTTTAAAAGTTGTAGTATAACCTTTATTAGTATCACCTTTAATCCACAAAACTATTTTGTTATAACCTTTAGCGTTAAAACCATTTAACCTTGTCCAAAACCCGTTAAAGGCCGGGTTTAGTGAATCAACGTCATATTCCAAGCGCATAGAAAAGCCGGAGTCACCCCTTTTTACATCCGAATCATAAGCCACCAAACAACTTTGCGAAAAATCGTTAGGCATATAATCAAAAACACCCAAATCGCCGCCCATAGAATTAGGTTTATCTCCGGTATTATAGTCATCAACATAAGCCTCTTTGGCTTGTGCCGGCCCTGTAGCCATAAACAACAAAATACATATAGCCACTAATACAATCATTGACTTCCTCATTCCTCACACCTCCTGTTTTGCGTTCTCTTGCGTACATTTTAACAATCATGTAAAAATTTTACCATGAAACTTTTAATAAGTTAACCTATTTTCCTTGCTTTAACAGGGTAATTTTTTGTTATTCTGAAGATCACATTATGCTGCTTTTTATCTTTAAAAACAGGAATAACATTAGAATCATGAACCTTGCCATCAACAATTATCTGATTAGGCCCATCGTATTTAAATATGGTGATATTGTATGTTGTCCCTCTAAATATTCTTTTAATTGTACATTCATTCCAATCGTCAGGCAAGACCGGCTCCACTCTAAGGCCGTCATATTCAGCCCTTATACCTAATAACCAGTCTATAGCGGCCTTATAAAGCCATCCGGCTGAACCTGAGTACCAACTCCAGGCACCACGCCCAAAATTAGCTGAATCCGGGCCATCTACATTCCCGCATGTAACATATGGTTCCGCTTTATAAAAATCCGGATCCATACCTCTTCTTACAGGCATAAATTTGTTGTATAAATCCCAAGCGCGATCTTCCCTTTGCGCCACAACTTCAGCTATGACCGCCCAACAACCGGCATGGGTATAAAGTCCCGCGTTTTCTCTTGTTCCGGGAGCATACCTCGAAAGGTAACCAATCTTTTTATCCGGTTTTGAATATGCCGGATAAAAAAGGATGGGGCCGTATTCACGATATAAATGCTTATCCAGTGCTTCCAAAACGCTCTGCAGCCTATCTTGGGGAATTATTTCATTCATAATTGCCCACGTTTGAGCATTTAAGAAAATCTTGCCTTCTTCCTGATTGTTAGAACCCAGGATAACACCATCATCCTTTGTAGCTCTAAAATACCACTTACCGTCCCAGGCATGTTTATTGATATTATCTTTTAACTTTCGAGCGTCTTCTTTAAACTTTTGAGTTATTTTTTTCTTATTTATTCGATTAAGAAGAGTTGACCACTCTACCAGGATTCCATATAAGAAATGGGCCAGCCAAACCGACTCGCCCTTCCAGTCGTTTCCCACTCTGCAAAGGCCGTCGTTCCAGTCACCTTCACCAATCAAAGGCAATCCCCGGGAACCCAATCTATTCATGCTTTTTTCAATCGCTTTCAAACAGTGATCAAAAACAGATGTCTTTCTGTTATTATCAAGATAGCCGACTTTCTCCTTTAAAAAATCAAAATCAGCTGTTTCTTTAAGATAAGCGATGGTTATAAAGGGAAGCCATAATAAATTATCGGTTATATTGTTTTTACATCCAATATCATTTAAAGGATTCCACCAATGCTGTACCATGCCATTTTTAAATTGATGTTCGGCATTAAGCAAAAGTTGTTTACGTGTGAGTTTGGGGTCAATAGTAAGAAATATCTGAGAATCCTGCAGCTGGTCTCTAAAGCCAAAATCTCCACCCACTTGATAATATGCTGAACGGCCCCAAATTCTACCCGAAATAGCCTGATATCTTAACCAGTAATTATTTAAAAAATCAAAACCTTTATCAGGCGTCTCAATATGAAAACTGCCCAGTAAGTCCAACCAGCCTTTTTTTGCTTTTTTTACCGTATCCTCCGCGGCTGATACGCTATTATATTTTGATATTAACTTCTCGGCAACTTTCCTACTTTCAGCAAGGCCTAAAGTAAAGACAACGGTTTTCTTTTGATTAGCATTAAGTTTTAGGTTTACATTCAAAGACGCTATAGAATCATTCCACTTGCCCTGGGTATTCCCGCATTTGCCGTTTTTTACAGCTTTGGGCGCGTTAAAATCACCATACTGGCCCAGGAAGCTTTCTTTATCTCCTTCATATGAAGACGGCTTTACGCTCGATGAATGAAAAGCTACATAATCCCAGGGTGAATTCCAGGGTATACCGTCCCTGGCTTGAACAGTACATAATCTCTTCGTAGCAAACATACTCTTATTTTTTGAATCATATTCAGTTTCAATAAAGAGTTTATGAAATTCCCTGTGGGCGTCCGGAGCAACACCTAAAGCCCATTCAAAATAAGTGAAAAGACTTAAATCTTTCTTCTTGCTGCTTTTATTTTCAAGAGCAAGTGACCATATTTCTATCGTATCATCAGGCGCGACTGTTATCGTAAGAGTACATAAAATATCATTCCAAAGGTTTTCAAACACCGTGTAACCAAGCCCATGGCGGCATTTATAGTATTTCGTTTTTAATTTTGTAGGTTGATATGTGCAGGATGAAAATTTGCCTGTTTTGTTGTCTCTAATATATATATACTTACCCCAATTATCACGGACAATATCCTGATTCCACCTGGTGAGTCTGTTCTGGCGCGCGTGCCGATACCATGAGTAACCGCCGCCGGTCTGAGAAACAACCAAACCATAATTTTTACGATTGGAAATCACATTAATCCACGGCTTCGGTGTCGTCGGGGTTTTAATTACATATTCTCTGCCTTCATCAGCAAAATAACCATAGGATGTTTCATAATACCTTTGTTCCATAACTACTTATTTACCCTCCTTAAGCATCTCATTAACTTCGGGAGTTATTTTTTCCGCAAACTCTTTAGCATCAATGTTCCCAAGCCGTAAATGATCCAACCGAGGATAAATATATTTATCTTGAATTTCTCTCCACTTCGAATTAAACGGAGAATAAACAACGTATTTAACCGCTTTATTAAGCATACCTTTATTTAACGGCTTCTTCTTGTCGCTAGTCCAATAAGGCCCTTCAGCAATTTCTTCAATCGCCGGCTGAGCTAAGCCTTTTTGCGCCATCATAATTTGGCCTTTAGCACCGGCTAAAGCCTTAACAATCCCCCATGATTCCTCGGGATGTTCTGTTGTTTTAAGAATACAGTACGCGCTGCCGCCGGTCGCGAAAGCTCTTGTGCCGTCAGGCCCTTTGGGAAACATAGCCACATCCCAGTCAAAAGTTTTAATATGCCTTAAAGCGGGGCTCTCCCAAATGCCTGAATTATACATTGCTACCTGGCCGGTCATAAAAAGCTGATTAGCACTTTTACCGGTACTTCCCAGGGCTTCCGGGTCGGGACTTACTTTATATTTTGTATGTAAATCGGCAAAGAATTGCAGGCCGGCTATACTTTTTTTAGTATTCAGCATACATTTCTTTGGGTTATTTACGTTATCAACCAACTTACCGCCAAAGGCATACAGGAAATTTTCATAAAACGGGCAGTAAAACCCATATTTAACTGTCCTGCCTTTTGAGTCTTGCTTTGTTAAAACCTTTGCTATCTCAAGCATTTCATTCACATTCCAGTCATCGCTGGGATATTCCAATCCAGCCTCATCAAACATACGTTTATTGTAATAAACACAGGCAAACGGGGCCGTATCTCTTGGTATTCCTAAAACTTTACCATCTCTTGTAAATCTTTTTACAACATCAGGAAAGTATTTGTCTATACTAAAATCGGGATCATTCTGAATATGTGGATTCAAATCCGCGAAAAGTTCATAGGATACAAAATCTACAAATATTCCAACTTCCGCGAAAGCTACATCCGGTGGCGCTCCACCGGCAACACGGGTAAGAAGTTTATTGGTATAATTACCAACACCCGGTGTATGCTGTAATTCAACTCTAACATTTGGATTTTCTTTTTCCCACTCACTCACAATACCTTCGATAATTTTCACTTCTTCATGGTTGCCCCAATACATAACTTGTATTCTAACGCGATTATCTTTTTCCCTCTTACCGCACCCTGTAAATAATAACGCGGCAACTGCCAGGGGCAAAAGTATAAACCCAAAAATTTTAACAAATCTCATATAACTCTCCTTTTACTTTGTGTAAGTTATCAAGTGCCTATAACTTACAAAAAATACAGGTTTTCTCGCATTAATTTATAGTAATTTATCATAAGCACCTGCCAGCGTCAAGCAATTTTTCACGCCTGAGCTTCTAAATAAGGAAATATATATGTAATAAAATCCTTTAGATATAATGGTATATCTTCGTTTGATTGCTGATCTGTAGTAGATACTCTAATCATAAAACCCCTAAATTCCCTCTTCCTTAGGGCATCAAAAACCAAATGCATCTGCTGTCTGGTATAACTGGCAAACATCTTGCTGCCGGCTTGATACCAATAAACAACTAACTGCCGGCCCTTAGGTGTCTGAAATATAAGCCGGTTAACATCTAAAGAATTACTATCTAATTTAAGGCTAACCATCTTTTTAGAAGTAAGTTCCGCGCCGCCTGAACCCACATAGCAATACTCCGGAGGATGAAAACTGGTTCTGTTTTTCCGGCTGAAAACTATATAAAGCTGAACATATTCACCCTTAGAATTTACATAGTTGCGTAGAATTATTTTATCCGTTCCCAGACTATCCTGAATATCCCGCATCTCGGCATCACTGATATTTATATCTTTGCCCTTCCAGCCGCCAAATTCATAGGGTAAATCAATTTTAAATAAAGAGCCCTGAGTTACATCCTCGACTTTAGTTAAATGCGAAACCACCCAAAGGCCGGTAACAGCAAAAATTACAATAACAATCCAGTATTTTATTTTTTCTTTTTCCATTGTAATAGTTTATTCACTCCAATCAAACCAAGTAATGTAAATACAAATATCGCGTAACCTGAATAATCATGAAACTTACCGGTAGCCGTTTCACTGCCATATTTATAGGCCACCCACAAAAGTAATGTGATTCTTAATATATTACCTATAAAAGCAAGTGGAATTGAGACTAAAAAAAGCAGGTACTTTTTTGCTTTAGGTAAATCTGCCATATAGGCAAAAAGAGTTCCCAGCCCCAGAAGGGCAATAAGTGATCTCAAACCGCTGCAGGGAGAACCTACAGTTAAAACTGTATTAGGTAAATGAATAATGCTGCCATTGCAAGAAGCCATTATACCTAATTTATTTATTAAAAATGTTCCCGCCTTTGCCGCCAAAAGCTTCATTTTAAAACTAATATGAATAACTAATATCCTGGGGAGCGGCACCATAAATATTAAGAAAAATAGCGGAAACCATATCTCCTTAGTAAAATTAACACCTCCGAGATAAAAGCTCAATCCCGTTAAAGTAATTAAAAACGATATTCCTCCCATAAAACCAATATCCAGTATCAAGGTGATAACATATAGAGCAAGTGAGGCTATTATTAGAATTAAGCCGAGAGAGGATGTATCTTTTTTAAGCACCTTTAATTTATCTCTTTTAAGGTAGATAAGAGCAAGAGATATTAAAGGCACCAAATATCCATGGCTGTAATACGTATCCGGAGCATCAAACCTCGCGATCATCCAGATAAATGTCGGTAGGTAAATAATAATAAGCAATATGAATATTATTGATAACTTAATTATCTTTGAATACTCTTTTAACATTATTCCCCATAAAGCTCCAGGCGGCCCTTTATCTTTTCTATCATAGGACTTTCCGGAAATTTTTCGACCGCTTTCCTGTAAATTTCAAAGGCTTTATCGCGGTCATTAAATTGTAGTTCATATATAGTACCAGTTATCAGCATACCTTGCAAGGCTAAAGGCGAATCTGAATTTTTTATAATATGATCTTGAAGATAACTAACAGCCTCATCCCACTGCTCCTGATCATTGTAACAATTAATCAATTGCTCAAGGGCAATCAGAGAATATGGTATATCTTTATTGTTTTCTATAAAATCTTTATATAAATTCATGGCTTTTTTATATGCTTCGTCCGCCTCAATACTCATAGCCCGTGATTTATAATAGCGGGCAATCAATATAGGTGCCTGAAACCCCATTTGCGTATCAAAATATTCACTTATAACCTTCTCATAAATTTCTTCAGCTGAATCCCAGTCCCCTCTTTCTTTATAAATTGAGGCAAGCGCAACCATAGCGGACGCGCATTGTTCTTTCATGTGCGGAAATTCTTCCATTATACTATTGTATTCTTTTATAGCTTTATCTAAACGCCCCTCGATAACATAAACATTAGCTATTAAAAGCATAGCCTGGGAAGATAATGGCAAAGAAGGGTAATTAATAGTAACTTGTCTAAGAACAATTATAACCCCTGGTGCTTTCCCCTTAATAATTTCATCTCTTTGAGACTCACTGGAAGTTTGATTAAGAGCTGACAATAACCTTTTGTATTCCCTGTTAGCCAACCAGAATTTTCTTTCCGCTTCATAACCGCCATAACAGCCTGTTATAACCGTAATGAGGCATATAACTATAAGTACTTGAATTAAATTTTTATTTTTCATCAGAATTCAAAACAAATAAGTTAGCGGTTAAAGTAAAAACCAAAGTATCCGAAATAATCGCCACAAGTATTATCAATATAAATATCAAAACTATTATATCCGGTATAAACATATCTGAAATTTTCGCTTGAAAAACTATAAAAAGGCCCGTTAAAAAATCAAGCAGCCGCGGCAAAAATACTAACAAAAAAACGACAGGATACAGTTTTAATGAAAAAATAAAGCTTTTTTTCAACGCTTTAAAGGCATTTTGTTTTTTTGTCATAATCGCGATAAAACAAAAAATAAATAAACTCTCAAAGATGATCAATACAAAAAAAGGAATGAAGGCTGACATAAAAAATCCGATTGCCGTTTGCCCAAAAAACTTTATCACTAATACCGGTATTATTCTATATAGAAGGTAACTAATCAAAACTAAAAAAAGCATGCAAATGAAAAGTGGTATAAAGCGCCTCACAGCCTTATTGAAATTCCTCCAGAACCCCGGTTCCCTTCTATTATGATAATCATACACCATACCGCAGCATACAGCTGCCATAATACTTGTAATCAGGGGATTAATTAAAAAGTTTTTAATGTTAATAAAGATTATAGGTAAAATAGTAAAATTATGCGGATAATGCAAAAATTTAGAACCAAAAAACTCTATTATGGGAGGCCCTAATATTTTCTTAAAAGGATAATAAGGCGATATATATATAAGAGAAAGAATTCCAAAACTTACAAAAGCTCTAAGCGTTAGAGGTATGAAGATTCTAGGATAATCTTTTAAAAGCTTAAAATTTATCTTAATAACATTGAGGAATAAAGAAAAGGCATTTTTTATCATAAAATCTATTTAGTTTTTTTGATATCTAAAAAACCTGAATTTTTGATCCATCTAAAAGTTACCAAGCTTATCATTATAAGCGCCGCGATCATATATATACCTTTAATATCCTTGAGCCCCAGGGAAATCATACCAAAAAAGAAAGTTACGGCATAAAGCGTTAGCACAACTCTAACGTGAGACTTATCATTTACTAAAAGTCGATGATGCATGTGATTTTTGTCAGCTTTAAATAATGGTTTTTTCTTTACCAAGCGCCTCAATATAGATAGTAAAGTATCTAGTAATGGAACAGCCATAGCTACAATAGGCGCTAAGATTGCAATAAAAGTTGTACTCTTCTGATAACTTTCCAGGGCGATAATAGATAACACAAAACCCAGGAACATACTGCCGGTATCCCCCATAAATATGCTGGCCGGATGGAAGTTATATGGTAAAAACCCCAAACAACTACCGGTTAAAGCCGCGGCAAACACCAAAAGAACGAAATTCCCACTGGATAGTGAAGCTATAAACAGAAAAAGAGATATTATGGCACATACACCGCAAGCTAATCCGTCCAGACCATCAATAAGATTGATGGCATTTATTGCCCCCACAATCCAACCTACTGTAATCATTAAAGATATAAACTTCAACCAAAATGTTGTAGCCTCAAACCCAAAAAATTCCTCAATTCTAAAACCAACGCCATAAGCTATTACCGCAACGGTTATTTGCCCTACCAGCTTAATCACCGCCGGCATATCCTTAATATCATCGTAGACACCCATAACAACAAGAATAGAAGCAGCCAAAACAATACCCCACACCTTACTTAAGATAATATTCTGGTATAGGGCGCAGGCAATTACTGTTACTATCGTAAACGCTATAAAAATGGCTAAACCACCTAAACTGGGTATTTTCTTTTTATGGACTTTGCGCCTACTTGGCTTATCAATAAAACCCCTTTTAGTAGATATATATCTTATTAATGGTGTAAAAAGAAAAGATAATATAAATGCCGCCAATGGAATTATAAACAATTTTATATTCATATTATTTATTTTTGTTTGGATTTTTTATCCATGCAACCGTTTCTTTAAAAGCTTCATCTAAATCAATCTCTTGAATATATCCAAAATCTCTTATCTTTTTCGATTCAAAATGAGTGGCGGTATTAAATTTTTTTATCCTTTTTGACGTAATCGGAATTATTTTACCGGTTATCTTTTCAAATAAATCCAATGGCCAAGTTAATATAATCGCTAAAACAAGCGGAATTTTAATCTTCGTCATATTGATATTGCCATAGAAGGCAATTTTCTGTACTATTTGTTTTATCATCAGTTGAGGTTCATCGGAATAATTAAATATGTCAAATGTCTCATTTTCTAAATTATTCATTAAGAAAGATATGGCTTTAACAAGATTTTTTATATAGGCAATTGATTTGATATTAATTCCGGCTCCAATAAAAATAAACTTTTTAGATATAACTTTATTTATTAAATGATACATATTCGCGTAGTTATCGGGGCCAAAAATTACAGCGGGCCTCACAATAAAAACAGATCTATTTTTTTTTGCTTCATACCATTTCTTGACTTGTTTTTCAGCTGCTAATTTTGATTTCCCATAGAATGAATCCGGGGAACACAAATCGCCATCATAAACGGGCTTATTACTGCTGCCATAAACCGCAACCGAACTTACAAATATCAGTTTATTTATACTATATTTAGCGGCCGCATTGCATAGATTTTCTGTTCCACCTTCATTTACCGCAAAATACTCCTCTTCTTTTATACCAAAATCGTGGTGCTTTGCCGCTAAATGTATAATTAAATCATATTTTTTCCGGCTCAGAACATCTAATAATTTCTGACTGTCGCATATATTGCCACTAATGTGTTCAAACCGTTCATCTGAAATGTCTGGCTGAATAATATCATAGCCCGTCACATTATTATGACATTCAAGTAATTCACTAATAAGATGCTTACCCATAAAACCACTGCTGCCTGTAATAAAGATATTCATTTCCATCTCCATAATTTCTTATCGCTTATAGTCCAAAAAATCAACCCGCTCCAAAAACCTATTCCCCATGATATATGAATAAATAAAGCAATAATAAAGATCGTCGGCAAATATCTAATTTGCTTCGTATTGAGGTAACTTTTAAATGATAACATGAATACAAACGTATAGCAACATGATAACATCCAAAGTGGAATCCGGAAACCTACTGTACAAAAAATGAGCGCTATAGAAAAAAATAATGCTAAAATAAAAAGCGGTGCCGCTATTTGCCTTAGTTTTAGTGAAGCTGGGTGTTTTTTTAGAGTTTTAACTTTCCAGAAACCATATCTAAAATACTGCCTAATTAACTTAAACAGTGAGCCCCTTACATAATAGGTTGATTTTATATCCGGTGAAAATAAAATCTTTCCGCCTTTCTCGCGAAGCCGATAATTTAACTCATAGTCCTCATTAACCATAAAAGACTCATCAAAACCTCCAGCGGCTTCTAAATCTTTTTTATGCCATGCACCTAAATAAACTGTGTCAACATACTGTTGGACGTTTTTATCAGACCTATATACGGCATTGCCAGCAATAAAAGGGCTGGAAACAGTCACAGCTATGGCTTTTGCACTATAAGAATCTCCCCATCCTACCTGAGCACCACCCACATTAACAGAATCTGTCACAGTTAACAAATTTACTATCTGCGATATGTAATTTTTCTCATATACAGTATGGGCATCCATTCTTATTACAATATCACCCTCAGCATCTTTAATACCCAAATTCATAGCAGTAGCTTGGATTTTTTTAGGATTATGCTTAACAACTACAAAAGAATGTTTCTTGCTATGTTCTTCCAGAATTTTTAATGTATTATCCGTGCTCCCTCCATCATATATTAATATCTCCAAATGCTCTTTTAGATAATCATTAGCAATAATTGAATCCAGGCATTGCTCAATATATTTTTCTTCGTTAAAACAGGGTATTATTACCGAAGTCTTTATCATAAAATTTTATACTACTATTAGGCCTTTTTATCGTTTTTTGGTTTAGCTGCCGATATCACTTTTTTAATGAAATTATCCAGGATATAAAAATTTTTCTCAAACGTCAATGAAGGTGCAATATAAACAGCATTATTTCTGTATTCTGCCATTTTTTCTCTATCTGATAATTTAATTTTTAGATCATCTAAATTTTCATATGTAAAACCTATTTGATATTTATTAATCATTTCCTCACAAGCTGCAAAATAGCCCTTGGGTAACGCAATTGGCACAGCTCCATTAAGAGCAAATAAAAATCTCTCAGGCAAACTATTATTAAATCTCGCGTATGGTTTATCTATATTGTATAAAACTATACAGGCATCAAATTGGGTCATGTGCGTGGCAAGCTCCCCATTTAAAAGCTGCCGATGCGAAAATGGAGAAAACATATGAATATAAGGGTTACGCTTAATTCTATCGTGTGTATAAGAGAAATGGATATGAATTCTTTTTTTTGCGATACAATATAGTTGCCTTCCAACATCATCTAAGGTGCGCTGAGAAAACTGTGTATTTCCAATAAATACAATATGAGACTCTCCTTCTTTCTCCGACAAAAGAGGTAACCTCTTTTTGTAAAAATTTCTTTTTTTGCAATATCCCATCATTATTAAATCTTTACCGTGTTTAGTTAAATTAAAATGGTCATTCATATAATCAAACATTACTTGACTGCAATGTATGCGCCCATCCAGATTCTCAAATATTTCTTTATGTTCTTTGTTTTCCTTAAAAGAACCACCAACGACTGCTGTTTGCCAAAATGGATAAGTTTGAATGCTTAAAATAATTGGTATGCCAAGATTTGCTTCTTGAATTACCTTTATCTCCGGAAAACCCGTGGTACTCCACGAACAATAAATTACATCTATTTCTTTTTCTTTTATTATCCTTGTAATAGTTTTCTTCGTTGAGTTAGAAACCCTGCTTATACTTTCTAAGCTTACTTTTTCTCTAAAAGAAATTACTTTACGCGAAGTATCCAATTTAGTAAGAGTAAGCAAAAACTTTATAAGTTTTGTAATTTTTAGTCTTAATTTAACTATCCAGATAAATCTCGGCTCATATAAGTTTATTATATTCGTGAAATTTGGAAAATTTTTAAGCCTTTTTTGAAAATGCAACTTATGATTGTTGAGCACAGTAACTTTATATCCTCTCTCTTCAAGCATGGTGACATCACTCTCTATTCTTAAAGTACTTATATGTGATAAATATAGTAAATTCATAAATAATAATTTTAAAATCGTTTTTTGTTATTTCATGGTTATTTCTACAAAATCACAACTTAGACCTTTTTCGATAATTAAGTTTCTTAATTTGATAATTTCCTGAGCAATTTCTCTTCTATAGATTGAAAAATTCTTATAATCAAAATTAGATTTTGGGAACTTTGTTGAAAAGTTTACATTTTCCATTATTTTATCAAGTTTTTCTCTTGATTTTCTAGCCTTCTCTGCTAAATCTCTATATTCGCTAATTTTGCAAAAGTTAATATACTCCATCAATGTAAAAATATACCTGGCATCATATATACCCTGCCTTATCCCTTCCCATCGTAAAGTAGGTATTGGAGAACCATTATCAAGTGGTGGATAAACTAAATAATGATCTCTTTCGGAAGAATCAAAATCATTATAAGGATCACCCCTTGGTGTATTATAGGCATAAATTAATAAAGTTTTGAATTTTGCTTTCCAGCGCAATAACCCTGTAAAATATCTGGCTTCATAAAAAGAATGTGGATTTGTATATACCCAAAGCTCAGCGCCAGCTTCTTTAGTTTCACCTTTTAATAAGTTGTATGTCTTTTTATTGCGAAACAGGAACTCTGACGTATAGCAACGAACATCTATTAATGGGGAAATTGTTCTTGTAAACTCTATATCACAGGTAAGAAATGTCTTTACATTACATTCTTTTAATATTGAATATTCGGTTAATGCAACTTTTCGAAGATGAGGATGGGTACCAGGTTCATCAATAGACCAAAAACTTGCATCAACATTTGCCTTTTCAGACTCATCCCGAAGAACTTTAAGGAAATCTTTATATATTCGTTTAAGTTGCGGTGTATAATTTTTGGGAAACATTGGCTCATTGTCTAAATGTGGTATCTCTAACCTCCTTGCTATATTAATTGCTACCCATCCCAATGCAATAACATATTGACCTTTCATACCTGCTTGTTTAAAAGCCTGAAAACCATTTCGTGCCCCAACCCTAAGAGAATCGATATCTAACACATCACTTTTTTCCTTAGACTGCATAAAAAAAATCGGCCTCGGGGGGGCATGAGCCCAAACATATCCACCACAAATTGTATCTATGCCGTGTTCGGATAAATCTTTTAATTGTTGGGTATCAATTGAAAACTCACTAAAAACGCCCCAAAACATATCTGGTGGCTTCAATAAATTAAAAGGTAATACTTTCAGCTCTATCTTTATCTTAGCTGACTTAGCGATATTTGAAATAAGAGAGATATTCCCTCTGTAAATACCAGGGGAAATATTTTTAGGAATTTTTATTGTTATCCAAAATTGACTAGAAACACCTTTTTTTATACTTAACGGCTCCTTGATAAGTAACTCGGGAATTATTCCATATGTCTTTCCAGCAGATGCTCCTATCCTCTGCTCCCAGCACAAAACCGAATTAATAGTAATATTTTTTCTAGGTATTACACAGCCCTTATCATCAATCAAACTATTAACGACCGTGGTAAGATTTGATAAGTTTCTTAAGGTGTATATTGAAAAAGAAATGGGAACATATTCTCCAGGTGTTCCGAATACTTTCAAAGTGTTTGTAATTTCTTTACTGGCTGGAATTGAATTAGGATAGACACCTTCTAAATTTTCTCTACTGAAAATAATATACCCTCTTTTTTGATCTTCATATGTTGTCTCTGGAAGTTCAGTATTTTCTATGTGCTTAATTTCTATAAAATTAGGAGGGATATTAATTTCTCCTTTTGGAGTAAGCACAACTTTAGCTTCCGCATAAGGTGATGCTAGAATAATCACTATAAATAATATGAAATTTTTGAGTATTTTATTTCCCACGTAAATGATTAAACCTTTTTTATATTGTGAAGTAATGCTTCTACAGCAAGCAAAACATCAGAAACAGTTATTTCTTTCATACACTTAAAATCATTTGTAGCACATACAAACCTTCCTTTTACAAATCCTCTACCTTTTTTTGCACAGCTTATCGTTCCATGAAGAAAAGGATAATGGCAGGGGCTACAAAATAATTTTTTCCGCACGACTATATTTCTGTTGCCGTAAGGAGCATGGATACGAGGATCTGTATCTCCAAAAATTGCTACCGTAGGAGTTTTAACGCTTGACGCAATATGCATAGGTCCTGAATTATTACCTATGAATAAAGAACTATCCTTTAATAAAGCGGCTACAGCATTAAGCGAAAGGTTTATAACCTTAATAGGTTTTTCTTTTGCCAAATTATATATCTCCTCAATAAGATTCACCTCCGAAGGGCCGCCTATCAATAGAATTTTTGCGTTGAACATTCCTGCTAATTTATTTATTAATTCAATAAAATTTTGCTTTGGCCAACATCTATGCATTCCTCCCTCACTAACCCCAGGGTGAATAGCTATCAATAAATCTTTGTTCTTAATATTATTTTTTTCCTTAAATTCTGATACAGATTTTTCATCGCTATTCGATATAGGCATAAAAAGTGTTTTTGGTTCATCCTCAACATTTAACTTTAAAGCTTTTAAAAGATCCAAATTCATATCAATAGCATGTTTAACTTGTGATACATTTACTTTAATCGTAAATAAAAAGGGGAATTTCTTAAAAAATATTAACTTTTGACCAACACGTATGCGAGCGCCTGATAGAAAACCAACAAAAGCCGAACGTAACCCACTGGGATATAGACATATTGATAAATCGAATTTTTCTTTTCTAAGTTTAAAAATAAGCCAAAAAACTTCAAATAATCTAGTTGATGCATCATGGTCGTAAGTGAAAATTTTATCAACATTTGAATTACCCAAGATAACGCATTTAGTTCGTTTTAAAGACAGAATAGCAATATTTGCCTTGGGGAAATTTTTTCTCAATAGAGATAGAGCTGGTGTCGCAAGCAATAGATCTCCTATTCCTTGCATTGAAATTATTAATATCTTTTTTACCTTGTTTCCTAGAATTTTATCCATTATTTTTAAAATAAATTATGCGGTTTTTCTTATCTTCAAAAATAGATATAAAGTTGATTTTTTCAAGAAGTTGAATTATTTTATTCTTAATATTGTTTCCATGAAATTCCATTACGATTTTTTGTGTTATAGGTAACGCTTTTTTAAGCCCCCCTTTTAAAATTTCAAATTCACTCCCTTCTGCATCTATTTTAAGTATATTAATTTTAAAAATATTATTTAGAGAAACAAAATCATCCAAAGTTATACAATCAACCTCTATTATATTATCTGTGGACTTAAGCATCTTTTTATCATAGCATAAAGACCCTTCTTGTGTAGCATTAGATGTCACCTTAAAGTTATCTGTGCCGCTTTTCGAACTTATTGCCTTTTGAAGTGGAATAGCATTAGTTATCTTATTCTCTTTTAAGTTTTTAACTAACCGCTGAAAAACATCTACATTGGGCTCAAAAACCCACATCCGGCCTTCGCGACCTATTTGTACCGATTGCTTTATCGCATAAAAGCCGATATTTCCACCGACATCAACAACCGTATCTCCTTTCTTAGCCTTAAACGTGGGGATTAATTCATAAACTTCATCAATAAATATTTCAACATACGAACCTAATTCTCCAGAAAACAAGCCAAACCAACAAAAAACATCTTTAAAAACAATTTTGACATCTTTATTATTAAGTTTAACAAATTTAAAGTTATTTAAGAATTTCAATAATAAATAAAAAATAAATTTTAATTTATATATTCCTCTACTAGCGAAAAACAAAACGAAAAAGCTATTAATATACTGAATAGAATTTTTAAGTTTATACATTTTAAATTCTTTGTTTATTTTTTTGTTTTTTATTAGCACTTAACATATCACAATATACTTTTTCATATTTTTTTATCATAGCATCTATCGAAAAAGTACACTCCGCTATCCTTCTTGCATTAACTGCTAATTGAAAAGCAAGATTTTTATTATTTAATACCTTACTTATTGCCTTTACTAACAAATTAGAGTTTTTTGGTTCTATCAAAATGCCGGTTTCCATATTTTTTATTACAGAAGGTATACCGCCAACATTCGTAGCAACAATTGCCTTTCTGGCAACCATAGCTTCAAGTAGGGCTACAGGTAATCCCTCGCTCAAAGAGGGTAGGACAAAAACATCCATCAATGCATAAAAGCGCACCATATCTTTTTTGAAACCTAAAAACATAAGTTTGTCACTAATTTTTAATTTTTTCGCATAAGTTTTCAACTCATTTTCTAATATGCCTTCGCCTAAAATAATAACTTTAACTTTTGGAAATTGCTCAATTATATCTGGCATCGCTTCCAAAAGATAAATGTGTCCTTTCTCTTTACCTAAGCGCCCGACTAAACCAATAACTTTATCTTCTTTATTTATTTTTAATCTTGCTTTTAAAGATTCACTATTTTTTTCATCGATAAAACGGCTTATTTCAACACCATTATGAATCAATTCGAGCTTTCCTTTAAAAAATCTCTTTGATAAAAGTGTGGCTTGGATAGCTTTGGAAACTACTATTATTCTATCAAATCGCTTAACTGCAAATAAATCTAGAAATTCATAAAATTTTAATTTAAAACTCTCTCTTGCCCACCACCCATGTAAGGTAGCAACCAATTTGATTTTAGGCAAAAGAATGCCTGTAAACAATCCTATAATATCGGCTTTATAACCATGACAATGCAAAATTTCTGCCTTATACTTTTTTAATAAGTTTTTACATCTAACAACGCTGGTTATATCAAAGCGACCTTTCAAAATTAAGGAATCAGTAACTATTCCATTTTTATTCAATTCTTTTAAAAGCGGGATTTTGTCTTTCTTGGAATGTTTGATAGTTACTACAACGCAATTAAACTTTGATTTAGATAAATTAGAAACTAACTTCAGAACAATTCTTTCAGCTCCATAAATTCCCGTTTTCCAACTATATATTAAATGAAGTATAGTTATTTTTTTCACAATACTCTTCCTGTTGGTTCTGTAAATTTTTTCAATACTATTGCCAATGGTGAAATTATCCAGAACATAGTTAAAAAAGCCTGTGTTAAAAACATCCCGCAAACTACATAGCCAGCTAAGCTAATTATTAAAAACTGACTTAAATTGAAAAAATTAATCCTCTGCTGTTCTTTAAAAAATTTACTAGCAATAAAAAGGTCTCTAAAGGTAAAATAAATTAAACCGAGGAAAAATAAAAGTCCTAAAATTCCTGTTTCGGCACCAACTTGAATGTAAGAATTATGAGCGTATTTAGGAACTTTTACTTTATAGCCAGGATCAGTTTGACTAATGGAAGAATATTCATATTGAAATACCCCTAACCCGACTCCCTTAAAAGGATGATCTTTCATCATTTTTAACCCGGCCTTCCAAGATTCAAGTCTTGCGGCAATAGAAGCCTCCCTTACATTCACTATGCTTCCTATTCTTTGCCAATATTCCTGAGAGACAAATAGAGAAATAACTAAAGCCACAATCAAACCAAAAATTATAAACGCTATTTTAATTTTTTTCTGGACAATCATCACTAAAGTTGAAAGTCCCAACACTACTGCTAAACCAACAAACCCTCCTCTGGAAAAGGTAAAAATTATATTTAAAATAGATAATATAAACAAAAAGGCTAAAATAATTTTAATAAATATACTTTTATAACTCAAAAAGAGAGCAAAGGTTAAGGGAATAAGTATGACCAAGTGCATAGCGAAATCATTGGGATCGAGTGCCGTTCCTGTAATTCTTAAAATTCCATCTTCGGCAGAATACATTCCAATATTATGCGTATATTGGTAAATCCCAACAAATGTTGCAAACAAAGCAAGTCCTATCAAAAACCAAATAATTACATGTAATTGCTTTTCTGACTTAACTAAATTTACAACCATAAAGTACAAAATTAATAGCTTCAATAATTCTAAAAAGTGAGGCGAACTATAATCGAAATATCTAAAGGTTGAAATAAACATCATTATTCCCAATCCAAAAACAAAAAAATTCTGGGGAGCTTTCACTATTTTAAAATCTCGATAAATAATAATGTGAAACAGCCACGTTAACAACATTAAAAATGCTAGATTTCTAGCTAAATGAAAACCAGCTACAGCTTCACCAATAAACTGCGTAGGGTGCAAGAGAGAACCCACTAAAAATATTAGCACTCCAACATATGGATTTAAAAATACTCCTATTGTCAGGCACAAAACAATAAAAAATCCTAAGCCAATATACCATGGAAATATTAAAAGCATAAAACCTAAAGAAAGAGAAAAGAATGCAATTGCCCATAAAACCAAGGTTGGAAATTCAATTAGCGGTTTTTCTTCTTCCCAATAGGGCTTATCCAACTTTCTCATTTGAAAACGCCTTTTCTATATAACCTATAACTTCATTAAATAAACTATTCCAAGAATAATTTTTTGCTTTTTGAATTCTCTTCAGAATTTGTTCTCTATCATTTCTATCAAGCGATTCCTCTATAAAAGCTATAAATTCCTCTCTGTTTTGAGCAATTTTTATTACATCTGCAAGAATTCTTACTTCCGGCATATCAACTGAAACAATAGGTTTGCCAGCCGCCAAATATTCATAGACTTTCAACGGGTTAACGGTTTTGCTTAGTTCATTGATTTTGAAAGGATTTATGCAAACATCAAACCCTTTTAAATAATTAGGTAACTCATTTGCAGTCTTACGTCCTAAAAAATAAATATTCTGTACACTTTTATTTTCATTTTTAAAATAGTTTAAGTTTACTTTATCGTCAACCGGGCCAACTAAAACAAGAGACCAATTTGGATTTGATTTTGCTACATAATATATCAAATCCAAATCAATCCAGTCAGAAATCCCTCCAACATAGCCTATAATTGGTTTTGGAAGATTTAAAATCTCTTCAGGAATAACAGTATCATCGTTTAGTGCCCGTTTAAAATTATCTACATCAACGCCATTAGGAATAACAAACATATTTTTATTTAAATTTTTCTTATTTTCATATAAACCTTTAGCGGTCATAAAGACTAAGTCTGCATTTTTAATCAATTCTATTTCTGCTTTTTGTATAAGTTTTTTATTTACGCCTGGATACGCCGAGTGCTCATCAACACAATCATAAATAAATAATTTCTCATTAAACTTTCTTCGCATTCTATGATACACAGGAACATAAGTCCATAAAATGGGATTTTGAAAGTTTAATTTTTTTTTAGCCCATCTAACCTGCCAAATAAAAATTATTTGATTAATATTTTTAATAAATTCAAATTTCCCCCTTAAGGGAATCATCAAAGAAGGTGTTAAAATATACAAATTATCTCTGACCTTGCGCAACATAGGTAAGAAATTCGCCTTGAGAGGCTTATCTGCCCTTCTAATCATAGCTGCAAGAGAAACGGTTGGCTCAACATACAATATCTTATTTCCTTCCATGGCTAACATATCCATAAACCGCTGTTTCCTTGTCCACAAAAAGTCCCAGTTCATCGTAGAAATACATATAATATTTTCATTTTTTAACATACGGCCCCTAATTATCTTTATTGTTTTTTGAAAAGATTGATAACTTATATTTCTCATGTAAAAGTTTCTTAAAATCTTTACACTATAAAGTTCACATTTCAATACTTTATTTTAAAAATTAGATTTATAGTTAACTCTATTCTTTTTTCTGTATTAATATGCATGATATTTGGTGTTTTTCTTTAGCAGTTACTTTGCAAGGAGGTATTCCCTTATTGCCAACAGTCCAGTAATCTCCATCCCAGAATCTCCAGAATTCTTGATCAATGATTTTGCCATTATTATCTTGAATCCACTTAGTTAGCTCTCTACGAGAGTATGATTGGCATATATATGCAGCATCCTGACCATAAGTCGACCCTGGTAAATCGTAAACGTTTCTTACATAGCTATTTTCAGTATACGGAAATGTTAATATCAAATAACCATGTGGATTTAGAAGTTTAAACATATTTCGAACGGCTAAATCGCTTTTTTCGATATGCTCAAGGACGCTTATACATGTTATAAAATCAAACGTTCCATGAAGTCGAGAACTTGTGATATCATCGTCAATAACATAATAATGCCGATTAATCATACTTGATGACCAATAATCTTTAACATTATCAATCGCTGTTACTAAAAAACCACAGTTGCGCATTAAATGTGGTAACGCTGTAGTTCCTGTACCTACATCAAGAACTTTACGCGGATAAATCTGCTCAAGGTGCCTGAAGACAAAAGCAAATTCAACAGATCGCTCATTAAAACAAGGACAGGATTGTTGTTTAAACTCACGCTTACAAAGCCATCGAATGTAAAAATTAAATATATTTTTGATTTGAGCTTTAATGATTTTGAGCATCCCTTCACCCTCTACTAGAGTTAATAATTAATATTAGACTATGTAAAAAATCTTACTAAGTTTTTGACCTCAGCGGCGCAAGAGTTAACCATTTCTTTATCAGGTTTATATCCGAAGAAGTAAATATCCTCATTTTAAAAGCTATCAAAAAATAAAAAGTTCCAAACAATACAAATGACAGGGAAAGTATTGCAATTTTAGAGATACTTAAAAATATAAGGGGGTAGATAATAACTCCTACTACTACTGAAACAACTGCAATTTTTAAAATTTTATTCCAAGGGAGTACTTTAAAGAAAGTAAGATTAAAAGTTTTTTGGATTTTACTAATGTAATACAAAATGTTTAAATTCATAGCAACTACAGTGGCAATAGCAGGCCCAATAAAACCAAATATTTTATAGAAAACGATATTGAGCGCGATATTGGCTATCAAAAACAGCAAAGATGCTCGCAAAACACTTTTCGTATCTCCCATTGCTCTCAAGATTGCTCCGTAAGCAGTTAATCTCAGGGGAAGCAATAGAAGATAGGTTCTAAAAATTATGGTGCTGCCTGAATAATCAGAAGTAAAAAGCAAAGTAATGAGCTTTTCAGACACAATAAAAGTAAAAACAAATACAGGTAAAATTATTAATGCTGTTTTTCTAATTGACTCGTGCCAAAGCCTTAACAATTCTTCTTGATTGTTTTCTTTATAAAGTTCTACATATCTAGGCATTAAAATATTAGATATAGTATAAGGCAATATGCTAACCAAAGGCAATTCAAAGGCGCCCCTGGCAAAAATTGCAAAAGAATCTGGCGGAAACCAAAAGGAAATCATAAACCGATCAATTCTACTACTCAGCATACCCATCATACTCGATATACCCAATGGAAACGAATAATGTATTTGAGACTTTAAAATTGCAAAATTATATATATCTTTCCTTAAACCACCCAACGTTTTCAAGGTGTAAAGAATCAAAAATAAAAACTTCAACAAATAAAAAAACAAAATACTTAAAAATAAAGCAGGCAATCCAAGCCCAAAAATTATAGGTGATAGGGCAAAGATAATGAAACCAATACTAAAAATAGCATTAATTCCAGCGGCCAGTTTTGCCTTGTCGCGTGATATCAGCATAGGTTCCAAAAATTGATCTGGAATAACAAACAAAAGATAGCCGCTAAATATTATTGAGATCTTGGCCAAAGAGGGATTACTCATCCATTGACCGATAAGGTCTCGCAATAAAAAACAAAATATACTTGCAATTACCCCTATAGTAAAGAGAGAAAATAAAGTTTGAAGTAAAAAAATCTTTTGTTTTTTCAAATCGAACTGAGGTAAAAAATAATAGATGCTGTGAGGAATCCCAAAAGTGGCAATTAAAGAAATAGTGCTGCATATTAGCATGACCTGTAGATAAGTACCATAGTCACTTTTACTCAAAAGCCTAACAAGGACAACTCCCAATACTAAATGTCCAAGGGCAGTAATACTTTTACTTATGATTAAAAGAATAGCCTTATCCGACAAACTCGATTTATTCATTTTTTCTTTCTACTTTTTGATATACTTAGAATTATTTTCACTATCCTCTCTGCCGCCCCACCGTCCCAAAATTTAGGAATTTTGCCTTTTTTCTCTATCCCTTTAACTATTTTTAAGCTCTCTTTAATAATTTTTTCTTTATTACTTCCGACTATTATATTAGTGCCTTCTGTTACTGTTATAGGCCTTTCTGTGGTTTCGCGAAGAGTGATGCAAGGAATCTTTAATATAGTCGTCTCTTCCTGAACACCCCCGGAATCCGTTAAAACAAACTTTGAATCAGACATTAATTTTAAGAAATCAAGATATCCCATTGCTTCAATTATTTTGAAATTCTTCATTTTTTTAATTCTATTTTCCAACTTAAACTCAGCAATTTTTTTCTTTGTCCGCGGATGAATAGGAAAAATAACTTTAATTTTTTTTTGGATTTCCTCTATGGCAGTTAAAATTTCAACAAAAACTTTTTTATCATCTACATTACTTGGCCTATGCAAGGTTAAAGCGGCATAGCTTTTGGGAATTAAGTCCAATTTATCCAGTATGTTAGACTGTGAAGCTTTATCTATGTGTTTAAGCAAAGCATCTATCATCACATTGCCAACAAAATGTATTTTCTTTTTTGAAATTCCTTCTTTTAGCAAATTATCATTCGCGTCATGGCAAGTAGTAAATAAATAATCTGAAATGGCATCGGTTAAAATTCTATTTATTTCTTCGGGCATAGTTCTATCAAAGCTTCTTAGCCCTGCCTCTATATGGGCAATGGGTATAAATAGCTTTACTGCCGTTAACGCGCAGGCAATGGTAGAATTAACATCACCTACCACAATTATTAAATCGGGTTTTTCTTTAAGCAAGACCTGTTCAAATTCTACCATAATCTTAGCGGTTTGTTCAGCATGCGAAGCAGACCCCACTCCCAAATATACATCAGGAGAAGGCAGTTTTAAATCATCAAAAAATAACTTGGACATCTCCTTATTATAATGCTGTCCTGTATGAACAAGAATGGAGTTAAGATTAGAATGTTGCCGCATCTCATCTATAATAGGAGCTATTTTCATAAAATTAGGCCTAGCACCTACAACATTTATTATTTTCATTATTCTTTCTCCAAAATATAAAACTACAACTAGCTAATTTTTTATATTATATAAACGTACTTAAAAGCTTCTACAATTATCAGAAAACCATTCTATTTTATCGCAGAACGGACAATCTATAACATTTATTCTAGTTTCTTTTTCTGTCATTTTACCCCTCTTGAAAAAACTTCTCGAATAATTTCATACTCTTCTTCATCAAAGTAACGCGTTAAAAGAAGTAATATCGCATAAATCGCTGCACTTAAAACAATAATTACTATTAAAGGCAGTAAAATAAACTTATAAATGAATAATCCCAGAATCGCGGAACTAACAATCACTTTTAATATAGATTTAATGTCTTTATAACGAAATTTCAATAGATATGAAATGAGCCAGAAGAAAAGACAGACGTTAATTATTTCCGCTGCTACAGTAGTCCATGCGGCACCTATATAACTATATTTTGGTATCAGAATAAAGTTTAATCCAATGTTAATGACTGTACTCACTAAAACAATCAATGTGGCTTCTTTCTGTTTATTGGCCGCGTAAAGCAGGTATATATTAATCGCGTTAATAAAAATCCAGGGCATAGCGAGCATTAAAATCTGCAAAGCTAAAGATGAACGTGTATAACTACCTGATGAATAAAACAAATTAATAAATCTTGCTGAAAGAAAATATACTCCAACGGAAACCGGTAAAGAAATAGCCAGCAAAATTTTAATTGATTTCTGCCAGGCAAAATTTAGCATCTTGTTGGAGTCCCTGGCATAACGTGATAATACTGGAAAAATGGATAGCATGTAGCAACGTGGAATAAACATGAGGCCGAGTATTAAAGTATAAGCGGCACTATACCAACCAACCGGTTTATCACCTTTCATCAAAGAAAGCATTACAATATCTATATGGTTATAAATCAAAGAGGCAAATCCTATCGCCGCGAAAGGTGCCGCTGTTATGAGAGTTTTTTTAGACAATATGCCGCTTTTAAGCACCTTTGAAATCTTAAAGTGCTTCTTATAAAGAAAATGAAAAATTATTGTTCTTATGGCCTCTCCAATAACAAAAAAAGACAAGATATACAAAAGGCCAACTTTTAAATATATTCCTAAGAATGTTAAACCTACTATGATGAGCTTTATGAAAACAAGTAGAATCGCGTTAATTTCTAATTTTTCATGCGCGTTAAATATTGCCATATATGTATTAGAAAGGCCAATAAACAGTATAGAAAAGCCCATTAGATATACACCATAAATTACCTCGGGGCCTTTACCCGTTAAATTAATAAAAATAACTAAAATCAAATATGTCAGGAGGGCTAAAAAAAACTTAAATCTCAACATAGATGCAACATATTCGTGAGTTTTTTCTTTAAACTTCGAAACTTCTCTTATGGTTAGTTTATCAAGGCCAAAATTCGCGATAACCTGAAAAAAACCAAGAACAGTTATAATAAAAGAAAATTTACCATAGCCGGAATCTTTTAAATAGTTCGCGATAGCAATATATAGAAATAAAGAAAGAACTTTATTGATTACTTCTGAGCTTGTTAATACCGCGGTATTTTTAGCTATACGTCTGATGGTTCCCATTTAATCACCTTTAAAAAAAACCAAAATTCTTTAAAATACGAACATTGGTTTTTTATTTCCCCCTTTAAGTATAATTATTACAAATACTTATATAGAAATTCGGGAATATGATATTCTATGTCTGTCAGGATAAAACCAAAAAGTCGACAATGAAGTTCCTTTAAGATTTCTTCAGCTCTATCAACAACTTCTTTTCTGGTTTTCCTTGCTATTATAGTAAGAATAACACCGTCAACCAAAGGACTTAATATTTTTGTATCCGCGTAAGGAATGAGTGCCGCGGTATCACAAAGAACATAATCAAATTCCGCTTTAGTTTTTTCTAAAAAATCCTTCAACCTGGAAGAATGCAGAAGCTCCACAGAATTATGAGCTTCTTTGCCGGCGGTAATTACTGATAAATTCGAAATGGGAGTTTGGTGTATTAATCTTTTATAATCTAAATCAGAGGCGAGAATATCTGCTAAGCCGCCATTTGACTTAAGGTTCATTAGTTCATCAATTGAAGCTTTTCTTAGGTTAGCATCAACAACTAATACTTTTTTATTAAAATCTCGGGCTATTACTACAGCCAAATTAAGTAGGGCGATAGTATTACCTTCATATTGCTGCGAACTGGTTACCGCGATTAAATTAAAATTATCCTTGTCTAAATTATTCTTTAGATGAGTAAATATAGCCCTATAGTTTTCGCATGCGGAAGATTTGAGATCATGATAAGACATAATCCTGACATCTATTCCGGAATTATCAAGCTCTCTGGCAACATACGCGGGTAAAACTTCATCTTTAGCGATACTTTTGATCTTATTGTCAGCCGCGTTTTTTAAATGTTCTATATTATCACTCATTTAAAGCCTGCTCCTGTCTGGCAATTTCCTCTTTAACTTTAAGATTTTCACTTACAGTTGATATAATCCCGGCAACTATTAATCCCATAAACCCGGTTATTATCATGCAAGTAATTATTCTTTTATTTCGTCTTATCCTGGATATTTCTCTTTCGGTAGTTATCTTATTAACAGAGCCAAGATAAGGCATATCAAGATACTCCATGGCATCCTGCGCGTTCTTAAAAGACCTATCAACAAACTCCGCGATAAACACACAACCTAAACCACTTAGCATTCCTAAAAAAATTGCTACAATGCTTAATATCAACTTTTGCGGCTTGGCTGACTTAAGAGGCAATCTTCCTTTTTCCAGCAATTCATAGTTAATTCCCCTTCTTTCTAATTCCACCGCTGTCAAACGATTTTCTTCCTCTTTTAATTTGAGCATTCTATAAATTTGTTCATTTAACTCTACATCTCGTCTCAAACGGCTATACTTAGCTTCCTGTTCCGGCAGCGAGGATATTCGAGTTTCATATTTATTAACCAATTGCGTTAATTCGGATTCTCTGTCCTTTAGTCTCCGTTTAGTTTGTTCCACATCTCTTAATTTTTGAACTAATCTTTGATAAAATAAAGGATTATCATTTAGAGTTTCAGCATTAACATGTTTTTGAATTTCCAGTTGCAACTTCTCCCTGGCATCCTCAATAGCTCTTTGAATCTCATAAACATCCTCAGAATCAGGGTCTACTATTAATAAATTTTCTAATTGGCTCTGAAGCTGGTACAATTGATCGTTTAAATCTAAAACAATAGGATTTAAATCTAATAAATCCTGTGAAATAATAACCGGCTCTTCGCCTGATATCTGTCTATTTATTTTATCAATCTCTTCCTGAATATTGAGAATATCCATCTTGACACCTGCTAATTGTGTCTGGAAATTAACAAGCATCTGAACATTCATGTCCATTTCAATCCCCGGTAATTCAAGCGTATGTTCTTTGCGATAGGCTTCAAAGCGCTTTTCCGCTTCTTCAAGCCTCTCCTTATATATTTTTGCTTCCGCGCTTGCAAACTCAACTCCAACGCGAGCTTCTTTCTTCTTTTGCTCCTTACTAGCTTCAATAAAAATACTCATAAGTGTATTAACAACTTCTTTTGCTATTTTAGGATTTTCATCTTCATAAGTTACGGCAAAAATTTCAGGGGATTTCATTTTAATTTTTATTCTCTTGCGAAGATTCATTATGAGCGATTCAAAAGAAGATAAATCTTGAGCCCCGCCTTCATAGAGCTTTAACTCTCTAATTAGAAGGTATAATCGCTCGTAATTTAAAATTTCCTCGCTAAGCGTTTTTATTTTTTCCGCCAGCGTTGGTTCTTTTTCTGTTGAAAAAATACGCATATCAGTTACCAAAGGATTAATAGGCCTTTGTTCTTCTACTTTTATCAATACAGACGAAAGGTAATACTTAGGAAGAAAAAAACTGCCTATAGAGGCGGTAAAAAAAATAATAAGAAATGGTAAAAGAAATAATCTCTTACGTAAGAAGATTATTAAAAAATAATCCTTGAGAGTAACTTGTTTTTTGGAATTTGTTTTTGGCATAACTAGAATATCGGTTCTTCTTGTTCAAAATCAACCTCTTCACATATTAAATTGAAGGTAGTCTGAGATCTTTCCATAACCCCTTCTATTTCTTTGCGACTCATATCTTCTCTGTTTTCACTTGTAAGAATGTGAGGAGTTATAAATACTATAATTTCTGTTTTCTTAATTTCCTTTTCCGTACTTCTAAATAACCAACCTAAAATAGGTATATCACCTAAAATAGGTATCTTCTTTTCGGTGTTTGACTTAATGTCTTTCATCAAGCCGCCTAAAACGATAGTCTCACCATCTTTTACCATCATGGTTGTATCAGCTTGTGTTGTATCAATAGCTAAAGCATTATCAACTTCCGGCACACGCCTGGCACTGCTTACTTCCGGATGAATCTTCATAGTTATATAGTTGTCTTCATCTATCTTAGGAGTAACAACGAGCTTCAGGCCTACAGATTTAAATTTGGTTTCTTCATAAACCCAGCCTGTATCAGGGTCGGTTGAAGTTGTAATATACGGTTCCTCGCTACCGACTAATATATTAGCTTCATGATCATCAATGACCACAACTCTGGGGCTTGATAAAACTTCAGTATCAGTATGACTTTCTAACATTTCTAAAGTTATCTGATAATCATCTGAATTTAAGGTGCCTATCTGGAAAATACCTCCATCAGTTAAATTAACCGGAAAAGCGCCTTTTAAATCAATTTGTGCCGGATCCCCTTTTTTAGCTGTATCAGGCGATTTATACTCCCAATCAATACCAAACTTCTGATTCTTATCAAGAGTAACTTCCAGTATTTTGGCTATAATCAAAACTTGCTTAGGTTGAACATCCCAACCCTTTATTAATTCATCGATATTCTGCAATAAAGGTGCCGCCGCCCTGACAACAACACTATTGGTTCTTTCATCTAAGAACACATCCCCTCTGTCTTCAGGGATAAGTTGAACTATTTTATCAATTACTTCTGAGGCATTAGCGTATCTCAGTTTATATTTCTTGAGCTCTCTTTTTGTATCCAATTCTTTTAGAACTTTTTCAAACTGCTTTATTTTATCGGGTGTGTCGGTTATGATAACCTGATTTCCTTTTAGATTAAGCTCCATCTTACCGCGAGTCGATTTCATTGAGTGGAAAGTTCGTCTTAAAGATGAAACATCTATGTTCTGTAATGTAAACACCCTGGTAATTAAAGGGCTGAAGCGCTCTATCTGCTGAAACTCGGCATAGCTGTAAACACTTACCACATTAGCTTCAATTGAATAAGCGTAATTATTAGGCTGTAGAATGGCTGTTAGGGCATCTTCAAGCGTAACATCGCTTAATTTTACCGTTACATTACCGGTTATACTTTTACTGATTACAATATTTAAATCATAATCCTCGGCTAACTTATATAAAACATTAGTGAGCTCTTCATTCTCAGCACTCACTGAAACAAGGCCCTGATAAGCGCTGCCAAGATTACTGTTTATAAATATTAATGTCAAAACTACAATGATAAACGTTACTTTATTTTTTTTCATATTTTTATATTTGGTTTAAAGCGGTTTTGTTTTTACCTTCATTTTTCGCGCGATATAAAGCATCGTCGGCTTTTTTAATTAAAGTTTCTTTGTCTTTTATGTCTGGTATAAGAGAAGCGACGCCGCAACTGACAGTTAACTTAATCGGCTCATGCCCCGGTGATTGGAAATCGTAGTTTTTAACGGTTTTTCTAGCTCTCTCCGCTAAATAAAAAGAACCTTCCCTCTCTGTTTGCGGCAAAATAAGAACAAATTCATCACCGCCATATCTGGCTATAATATCAACCTCACGACAGACATTGCGTAATATCTGAGATACTTCTTTTAAAACCATATCTCCCGCTAAATGCCCATGAGTATCATTGATTTTTTTAAATCCGTCAATATCCACTATAATTACCGAAAGCTGCTCCTGATATCTTTGAGCTCTCCGAAGCTCTTCTTCAAGTTTATCATGAAAGTACCTGTAGGCATATAATCCCGTTAATCCATCGGTAATAGAAAGTTTTTTAATTCTGTTATGTAATGCGGCGTTATTAATGGCTAAAATTGAATGCTCCGCGATATTAGATAACAATTTTAATTCATCCTCACCGAATGCTTCAGGCCTTGAATGACTAACCGCTAAAAGGCCTATACTCTTGTTTTTCATATTCAACGGAATAGCATGAAAACTATTAATAACATTTTTATTCTTCTTATCTTTTGAAACTAATATCGCCGGCCCGTCAGTACGGTTAAGGGCTATCTTCTCAAGAAGGATGTTATATCCGGACAACTGGTAATAAGTATCAATGGTTTTAGCTTTAAAGGCCGCTAAATCGGATTCAGACGCCGGATACTTTATGCTAACCATAAGTTCGGCTTCTTGTTTGTTATCTAATATTAAAAGCCCGCAGAAATGATAATCAACACTGCTTTCAATAAGTTCAATAACCGCGTTTATAGTTTGCGCGTAATCTAAATCTGAATTTAATATTCTATTTATTTCGTATGAAACCCTAATATCCTGCAACTCTTTATCAAGTAATGTATTAATTTCAACTAATATCTTTTTATCGGTTTCCAACTTCTTTAATTTTTTTCTGCCGCCTTCAATTTCGTCAAAAAGTTTTGAATTTTCAGTTGTGGAATTCAAATGATTAACCAACATACTTAAAAGGGTTAAATCTTTTTCGTTGTAGGGCTCTTTATTGCTCTTATTGTTTATATTAATAACACCCTTTACTTTACCTAATTTAAGGGGGGCGCTTAAAAGCGATTTTGTATAATAGCGATTATGGTTAAGGCGTGAAAACCTGTTATCTTGCTCTATATCGGTTACCAGAACGGGGCGATTGCGGCTTGCCACCCAGCCTGATATACCTTCTCCAAGTTTAACCTGCGCCTTGGATACTATTTCTTCGCTTAAGCCTGTGGCGCCTTTAATAGTTAAATATCCTTGAGATTCATCTAAAACCATAAAAGAACCCACTTCGGATTCAAGTACGGCTGTAAATTGATGCACAATTTCATTTAAAACCGGTTTAAAATCATCTATATCAATATCGTTTGCTTCTTTGAAACGCGGAAGACTTTTAACATTACTGCTCAGCTCTTCAATTAAGCGGAAACTCTTTGAAATTACAAAACTCTGACTGTATTTATTAATAATACCTTTAATCTGCTGGTTAATACGATCTAAATCCTGGGAAGCATCTATGTAATCAGCAATACCTTCTCTAATCTTAAAAAGATTTAACGTATCGTTTTTATTGCTGCCGATTAAGACCAAAGGTATATCCCTAAAATCACAATTATTTTTAAGAAGGCTGCAAATTTGATATGTGGAAAGCTCGTTTATTGAAGCATATAAGAAGATTATATCGGGTTTTTCTTCGTAAATCTTCCTAATTCCGGCTAAGCCGCCGTTAGCTAAAGCAACTTGGCATTTCTGCTCCTGCAATAAAGGAGTTAATTTTTCAGCAATGCCTGAGCTTTCATCAATTATTAATACTTTTCTATTGTCCATAATAAAAACCGCAAAAAACCTTCCTCTTCCTTGGGGAGGTAATATAACTAAACCCCAAAGGATATAAAGCTTTTTAAATCTTATTTATACTATACATTATATAAAGGGCTTTTGTCAAGATGTAGTATGTATTTAAGGCCTTTTAACACAATATATAAGGTTTTCAAATTCCGTTAAAAACAACAAACCCCTATGGCAAGCACGTGAATTGCACTTTGATTAAATGAAAATTCAACTCTTACCGTAGGGGCTATCATCTTAAAAACAACTAATAAATTATATTAGTTTTTATGCACGTTTCTTTTTTCTGCTAATTCCAAACAAACCAACCAATCCACTACCTAAAAGCAATAAACTGGTAGGTTCCGGAACGACGTCTAAGCCAGCATCATCAAAGTAAAAAGCTCCACCAGGTGTCGTAGAATTTTCTACTAATAAGTTGACTAATACCTCTTCCGTTAAAGCTGGTGCTGTAACATTCGATAGTGTGAGTTGCGTCCAAGCTGTAGGATTAATCGCTGGCTCGGTTCTTGATGTATTAATGGTAACCATCTTTCCTTGGATAGTATCCCACCTCCGGAATTCAAGCTTTAATCTGGCGGCTGCCTGAGTTGCGCTAACACCTTTTACCCAAACGTTAGCGTCTACTATATCTCCGGCTGCCAATGAACAAACCTGGCCATAACCAGCCCACACATTGGTAGTTGCTCCTAATTGAATCATACCAGACTGGTTTCCAGAATAAGCTTCTGCTGTTGAATTAGTCATTATAGGATAGGTCTGCATAGGATCAGCACGTAAACCCATCCATGAATCCGGTGCGCTATTACCTATCGGATTCTCAAACCCAGGATTGGCCAGCAAATTAGCTTCAGCCACACCTGTAGCAGCTATAATCATAGCTCCTATAAGCACTAAACTAAAAAATAGCGCTTTCCTCATATCTACACCTCCTTGTTTTTTTGGCATTTCTTTAAAATGCCTTGTTGCTATATCAATCCCTCAACATTATGCTGGGGGCAAATAACTTTTTTTATTTATATAGCTGCTTTATAGCTTTTATCCTCAAAATCTGATAATCATTTAGCGCGTAAATGTAGTTTAGCACTTGAATACAAAAATGTCAAGCGTAATATTTTGCTTTTATTCTGTATATATTCGTGTAGTTTTTAAGATTTTTACCGGCGGGTTGGCGCCTACTTTTTGCGCCAAATTGTCTTGTCTTTCTCGTCTTCAATGACTATACCGGCAGCATCTAATTCATCGCGAATCTTATCGGCTAACTCAAAGTTCTTATCTTTTCTGGCTTTATTTCTCAAATTTATTAATATTTCTATTACTTTACCTATGCTTTCCATATCGTCTTCATCCTTTCCGTTGGCAGAAATCTTAAATAGCCCTAAAACATCCCCCAGTTCTTTGAGGCTAAATTTAATACTTTTTATTAAGGGGATTTTATGCCACGTATCTATTTTTGAATTTGCTATTAATTTATTAGCAATATTTACCATCTCATATAAAGCGGCTAATGCGGAAGGGGTATTAAAATCATCGTCCATAGCTTTCTCAAAATCACTTCTTGTTTTATCAAGGGCTATTGAAAATTCATGCAATTTACCCACCAGAAATTCTTTTGAATTCTCATTTATATTTTTTTGGTACTCGCTTTCAAACCTGTCTATTTTATCAAAGAGAATATAAAATTTTTCTCTAGAAGTTTTAATGCCATCCATTTTTTTATAACTAAAATCCACCGGGCTGGCATAGTGGCTTGATAAGAAGAATAATTTTAAAACTTCCGGATGATATTTCATAATGATATCTTCAATAGTTACAAAGTTGCCCAGTGACTTAGCCATTTTCCGCCCTTCAATAGTCAGTAAGCCATTATGCATCCATATATTGGCAAAGGGGCTGCCGGTATAACAGACACTTTGCGCTATTTCATTTTCATGATGAGGAAATATTAAATCCCTTCCGCCGCCATGAATATCAAAGTTTTTACCGAGATATTTAATGCTCATTACCGAACATTCAAGATGCCAGCCGGGCCTTCCATTTGAAAAAGGACTCTGCCAATATGGCTCATTCTCTTTTACTTTCTTCCATAGCGCGAAATCCAGAGAGCTTCTCTTTTTCTTATCAACTTCCTTGCGAACTCCCTCCTGCAGCTCTTCAACGCTCTGATTGGAAAGTTGGCCATAGTCTTTGTATTTTCTTACGTCAAAATAGACATCACCATCAATTTCATAAGCATATCCTTTTTTAATAAGCCCCTCAATCATCTTTATCATATCATCAATATGTTCTGTGGCCCTGGGCTCAACGTCCGCTTTTTTAATACCCAGAGCATCCATGTCCTTATAGTAGGCATCTATGTAATAGGATGTAATCTCTTCGACGGCTTCATTGAGGTTCTTTTCCACTCCTTTTTTTTTGTGTTCTTCAACCAATTCAGCCGCCTTATTTATAATTTTATCATCTACGTCCGTAATATTTTTAACATATGTGACTTCATACCCCTTATATGATAAATAGTCTCTAACTACATCAAAAACAAAGGCTCCTCTGGCGTGGCCTATGTGGCACTTATCATACACGGTCACTCCGCAAACATACATGCTTACCTTGGGAGGATTAATTGGTTTTAATTCCTGCTTTTTATTCTTGAGTGAATTGTATATAAATATGGGCATTTTGTTATTTTTATTTGTTTTTTTCTTCTTTATGTATTTGTATTTCTTTTTCAATTACATCGATTTCGTGTTGTAAATTTTCAAGCCGCTCCGTTAAGGGGTCGGGGAGGTTGCTGTAATCAATGTTTATTCCCATAACTCTCTTGCCTTGTTTTTTGGCAATACGCCCGGGAATACCCACAACCGTTGAATCACTCGGAACATCACGAATAACCACGGCATTTGCTCCGATATTAACATTATCGCCAATCTTAACATTACCGAGCACTTTGGCACCGGCTCCCACAACCACGTTGCTGCCTATAGTTGGATGCCGTTTACCTTTTTCTTTGCCCGTTCCCCCTAAGGTTGTTCCCTGAAATACAGTCACTTTATCACCTATAATAGTTGTTTCTCCGATTACAACCCCTGTTCCATGATCTATAAAAAATTCCCGCCCTATTTGAGCGCCGGGATGAATTTCAACATGGGTAATAAACCTGGAAAATTGAGATATAAACCTGGGGAGAAAAGGCACTTTACTTTTATGAAGTTTATGCGCTACTCTGTGCAGAATTATGGCATGCAGGCCCGAATAAGTAAGTAAAACTTCAAAATAATTAGCAGCCGCCGGATCCCTTTCAAAAACAGCCTTAATCTCCTTTGCAAAAAAGGCCGCTGCTATTAGAAGCAGTATAAAAGGAACAACGAAAATAATTATTAGTAACGATATCAATACTTGAAAAAATATCATATTTCTACCTCATTTTTAAATTTACTTTTTATCTATTAAAACTACGGCTTCAGCCGCGATAGCTTCGCTTTGGCCAATGGCGTCTTTACCTTCTTTAGTTGTTGCCTTTATATTTATATCTTGAGCGTCCAACTTCATTATTTTAGCTAAATTTTCTCTGATGCGCTTTTTGAATGGCCCTATCTTTGGTTCTTCGGCAATAATCAAAGTATCAATATTTACTATTTTATGCTTGTACTCATCAAGCAATAAAAGAACTTTCTCAAGTAAAATCACACTTGATATATTTTTATACTCAGGGTGTCCCTCGGGAAAATGCTCACCAATATCACCCTTACCCATAGCTCCTAAAATAGCATCACAAATCGCGTGGATTAAAACATCGGCGTCGGAATAACCATCTAAACCTTTAAAATAGGGGATATTAATACCCCCAATTATAAGTTCCTTGCCTTCAATTAAATTATGATAATCACAACCATATCCAATACGCATAATTCACTTCCTTGTTTTTACAATGCTCTTAGCTAATAGTAAATCATCAACTGTCGTAATTTTAATGTTATTTTTATCCGCGGGCACTATTTTAATTTTTTTCCCCAAAGTTTCAACTAAAGCCGCGTCATCAGTATACTCTTTCTTCAAATCAATCACCTTATATGCTTTAATAAGCAATGTCTTTTTGAAAACCTGGGGAGTCTGTATTTCCCACACATTGCTTCTATCCAAAGTAGCCGATATAAAATTGTTTTTATCACTCTTTTTAATTGTGGATGTAACCTTCCTGCCGCAAACAGCCGCCTGATATTTTTTCGCGCTTAAAAGAACCTGCTTGACTATTTTTTCTGTTATAAAAGGCCTGGCGGCGTCATGTATCAAGATATAATCATTTACTTTATCAACATGTGACAAAGCGTTATAAACGGAATCAACGCGCTTCTTTCCTCCGCGAATAACCTTGATTGACTTCGTGTTTTTATGCTTCAGGCATAACTTCTCAGTTTCATCTACATCAAGCTTATTAACCGCTATGATTATTTCTTTAACAGAAGCGTTTCTTAAAAAAACTTCCAGGCTGTATTCCAGAATAACCTTATCGGCCAGCCTAATAAATGGTTTTCTTTTTTTTGCCGGCAGCCTTTTTGAAGAACCGGCCGCCACTAACAAAGCGGCAACTTTCATAAAAGCCTACCTTCTGTTCTTACCGTTACGCCCCTGCTGTTCCATACGGGCAAATATCATTTTGCCGGCCGTTGTCTGCAGGACACTGGTCACTGTGGCTCTAACATTCTTACCCAATAGATGCCTTGAATTATCAACTACAATCATCGTCCCGTCATCTAAATAACCCACCCCTTGATTATGCTCGGTACCTTCTTTAACTATCTTGATATCCATTTCTTCTCCGGGCAAGACTACCGGCTTAAGGGTGTTAGCTAATTCATTAATATTTAAAACGGTTACTCCCTGAATGGCTGCTACTTTATTAAGATTATAATCGTTTGTTAAAACTTTCGCTTCTAAAACTTTAGCCAGTTTCACTAATTTATGATCCACTTCAGCTATATCGGGAAAATCCTGCTGGTGTATCTTTATTCGAACGTTAGGAATTTTCTTTAATTTATTTAAAATATCAAGCCCTCTTTTTCCTCTGGCGCGTTTTAAAGGGTCGTGCGAATCCGCGATATGCTGTAACTCTCTTAAAACAAAATGAGGGATAATGAAACTACCGCTTAAAAACCTGGTCCGGGCTATATCGACAATTCTACCGTCAATGATAACTGAAGTATCTAAAATCAGAAATTCATCTTGCTCATCCTGGCGGCTAAAGCGAACATAAGGAATGATAATATTAAATTCGTCTCTGCCTCTCATTGAAAGAACGATACCTAAGTAACTTAATATTACAGTAATAACCAATCCGGAGATATATTTTATATTCTGATCTAAAGAAGGTATCAAATCAAAGAGGCTTCGAATCAGCCAGGCAACTAAAAGCCCCAGAACTAAACCGAAAACAGCGGAAGACAGCCCTCTCAGGGAAATATTTTTACTAACGCGTTCACTCAATATAATTAAGAGCGCCCCCGCAACCCCGGCAATCAATCCCAGATAACCTTTATCCGGCGCCCAAAGAACAAAAAAAGACTGGTAACCAACTAACCCTCCGGCAATAAGAAAAAGAATACGTAAAAAAAATAGCGTCATCAAAAAACCTCCTATGTTAATCCTATAATTAAGTCACAAGATACAAGTCACAAGTCACAAGTCATAAGAAACAAACAAACACCAATAACCAAGTTACAAGGTACAAACAATTACCAATATTCAATAACCAATTACCAAACATTATTGTGATTTAGCGATAATAGAAGATAGTATCTTCTTGAGTTCACCGGCTTCCTTAATTAAAGATTTAATTTCTGACTCTCTATCTCTTTCGGACTCTAAAATCAATTCTAACCAGTGAAGGCTTTCTTTTGCTTCTCTTCTCGCGATTTTCATTCTTTGAATAAAATCCTTCTTACCTAAAGCATCATTAGCTTCTCTGTAATTAGCCCCAACAGAACCTGCCGCTCCAACAACCTGTCCAACTAATCTGTTATTTATTGGATTTCTTGGTAATCTTTTACATAATCTAATAACAGCTTTGGCAAATTTAGTAGTTCTCTTTTCTAAATCAAATTCTTTCATCATTTTAGTTTGGTTATTCGAATTTGGTCATTGGTTATTATTTGGTTATTGTATCTTGTCTCTTGCTTGTGCCCGTCAGGGTATATCTTGAAATTTTTATACAACTTTAACATTACCTATGCTTACTTAAATGACATTTAATGCCTCAAGTACGGTACTTACTTCGATAATATCTAATTTACTTTTTTTCCGGGTAAGCCGCTTGGCATTAACTGTCGGTATAATGCATTTTTTAAAGCCGAGTTTAGAAGCTTCATGGACTCGTTTGTCAGCTAAACTGACAGCCCTAACCTCTCCACCTAAACCAACCTCACCAAAAGCGCAGAGCTCAGTTGGTATCTTTATGTCTTTCAGGCTGGAAGCAACTGCCAAGACAACCGCTAAGTCCGATGCGGGTTCAGATATCTTAACGCCGCCGGCAACATTTACAAATATATCCTTATTGGCTAACTTTAATTTAGCTCTTTTTTCAAGAACGGCTATCAGGAGATTGACCTTATTATAATCAACCCCTGTTACTCTTCTGGTCGCCTGCGCGTAACCTGAATAACTAACCAATGATTGAATCTCAACCATTATCGGCCTGGAGCCTTCAATAACCGGCACAACTATTGAGCCTGAAATGTTGTCCGCTCTTTCTGAAATAAAAATGTTTGAAGGATTTTTTACTTCCTTTAAGCCTTCCTGGCTCATTTCAAAAATAGCTACTTCATTAGTTGCTCCGAAGCGATTTTTTACCCCTCTTAGAATACGATAATTGTGATGCTGTTCACCCTCAAAGTAAAGGACTGTATCAACCATATGCTCCAATATTTTAGGTCCGGCTAAAGCTCCTTCTTTGGTAATGTGCCCAATTAAAAATAACGAAAATATTTTCGATTTAGCTAAAAAAGTTAACTCTCCGGCACACTCTCTCACCTGGCTAATGCTTCCGGGAATTGAATTTACCTCAGCCTTATAGAGTGCTTGAATAGAGTCAATAATAACTATTTCAAAACGCGTCTTTTTCAAAAACTCAATAATCACATCCAGGTTAGTCTGATTAACTATAAAAAGATTATTACTTTCCGAGCCGACTCTATGAGCTCTAAGCTTAGCCTGATTAATTGATTCTTCAGCGCTGACGTAAAGAACCTTCTTTCCGCCCTGGGCATATTTCTGAGCTATCTGCAAAAGCAAAGTAGACTTACCGATACCGGGCGAACCCCCAATTAAAACCACAGAACCCTTTACTAAACCGCCTCCGATAATATTATCAAACTCGGCTATATCCGAGGGTATTCTGGCTTCAGGTTCAACATTTACTTTTGTGATAGAGATAGGTGCTTCTGTTTTTTGCTCTCTGCTTTTAAAAAATTGATTATCCGCTAAATCCACTTCCTCAACTAATGTATTCCACTGGTTACACTCGGGACATTTGCCCAACCACTTGGCTGACTGATATCCACATTCACCGCAAGTATAAAAAACTTTCGCTTTCGACACCTATCTTCCTTCCTGAAATATGTAACTTCCATTGGAAGTTTTCGCGGAGTCGGCTTGACTCTTGGCTTTTGGAACTTTAAATAATTTCCATGGATTAGCTTTTAAATCGGCCGTTAAATCCTCTAAGTTTTCCGTCGCTTTTTTTGTATTATGAGCAATCTCTTTTAAGTCAGAGCGGAACTTAGCGTCACCAACCACCACATTTACAGAACTCAACGTTTTTTGAAATTCCTGAGTAGTCAGAAAAACTTCTTTAGTAACATCATCAATACTAATTATATCTTCACCGTAAATAGTGCCGCCCTCGGATAATAATGGCGCCTCATCACTGCCCAAAGATAAATGAACATATTGTTCGCCCATCAACCCCGCGCGCCTCAGGCGGGCAATCGCGTCTCTTTTTATAACAGCGCCGTTTTTTATCCAAAGATTTAATTCAACTATTTTTTTCTCCAGTAATTTGTCATATATAATGTTAATAGTCCTGACTTCTCCAACTTTTACACCTATTAAATCAACGGGCGCGCCTACATCTAAACCGGCTATATCATTAAATCTAACTTGAATGTAATAGCCGCTTCTCCTTAAACTAAAATCTCCAATGGAAAATATAATATATCCAAAAACAAACATACCAACCAACACGAATATTCCCACTCTTAATTCTGTATTTGATTTAGGCATAACGCCCTCCTTTTAAAATTATAACTTAAGAAAGCTCGTAGCTCTCTGCCGCGCGATGCTCTGTTATTGGGCCATGAGCATCCCCGGTAATAAACTGTTTCACAAAAGGATCTTTTGTTTTCTTTATCTCCTGAGGAGTTCCAACAGCGATAATTTTACCTTTATAGAGCATGGCTATTCTGTCGGCTATTTTGTAAGCACTATTCATATCATGGGTGACAGCAATAGAAGTAGTATTTAGTTTATCGTGCAGCGAAATGATGAGATTATTAATGGCATCAGCCATTATCGGGTCAAGGCCTGTTGTCGGCTCATCATAAAGTACAATTTTTAAATTTTGTGAACATATAGCCCTGGCCAAACCGACTCTTTTTTTCATACCTCCGCTTAAAGAAACCGGCATCAAATTCTGTATGCCGTGCAAACCTACCATAGCCAGAGATTCTTCAACTTTTTTATCTATTGATTCATTGGCGGCGGAAGTATGTTCTTTCAATAAAAACCCGACATTTTCGCCAACTGTCATTGAATCAAACAAGGCCGCTCCCTGAAAAAGCATACCAATTTCCAGTCTCAACTTATTTAAGTCTTTAGCTTTTAAACGCGGGACGCTTTGCCCGTCAACAATAACATCTCCCGAATCCGGCTGAAGTATCCCGATAATATGCTTCAAAAGGACACTTTTTCCTACACCGGAACGGCCAATAATCACCATTGTCTCACCTTTATTAATTGTAAGTGAACAATTATCTAAAACTTTGTTGTTCTGGAAGTATTTACTTATTTTTTTTAGTTCTATCATTTTTCTCAAGGAAATACAAAGTAAAATAATGCCGTAAAGAAGCAATCAAGCATTAATATTAAAACAAAGGACATCACAACCGACATAGTAGTTGAGCGGCCGACACCCTCAGCTCCCCCAACCGTCCTCATGCCTTCATAGCATGAGATAATAACAATCGCCGCGGCAAAAAAAACTGATTTAATTAAACCCGTCAATACATCTTTATAAACCAATGAATCTATTGTTAAATTCATGTACAGATGAGGGCTGATATTCAACTTTGTAACTCCAACTAAATAACCTCCCAAAACACCTATAAAATCACCATAAATGGTCAAAATTGGAACAGCAATGAGTAACGCGACAAAACGGGGAACAACCAGGTAGTTCACCGGATCGGTTGCCAGTGATTCAAGAGCGTCTATCTGCTCAGTTACTTTCATGGTCCCAATTTCAGCCGTCATCGAAGCGCCAACTCTGCCGGCAATAATCAGGGCGGTTAAAACCGGTCCCAGTTCTCTGGTAACCGATAAAGCAACCATACCCGGGATATAAATAGCGGCTTCAAATTTCTTTAGGGCATAGGCGCTTTGCAGAGCTAAAACAATCCCGGTAAATATAGTGACCAGAAAAACTATCAAGATACTATTTACGCCAACTTTATTCAGCTGTTCGATAACTAATTTCCTGCGCACAAAATTGGTAAAAACCGCGCCGATAGTTTTGCCCGCAAGAATAGATAGCCCCCCTAAGTAGCATAAAGCGGCCAAAAACCTGCGTCCACTGATTAAAAGGGATATCTCCAGATTTTTTTTACTAAAATTTAATCTTGTTTTCAAGTCCAAAAAATTCCTCTTCTTTATTAAGCTTCATCTTAAGTGACTTGTTTTTTAAAATCTCATATTCCAATTCAATAGTGTCCTTACTGCTTTCCTCGGATTTGGTTTCATCTTTAAGATAGCTTTTATACCAAATGCTTATATCTTCACTTATTGATTTCCTGAGAGTAACTTCGTTATCCATCTTTTTTTTGGTTATATCCCAACCTTCCCAAATAATGGTTTCTCTGTCTGATTTAATAACCATATCATCAAATAAAGTGCCCTCATTCAATTTCCTCATATCCAATCTGCCTTCGATAATCAAATGGCCAATTTCGCGATTTATACGAGAATCACGAAAATATAAAAGCGGGTACTCTCCGTCGATTGTTGCTCTTATAGACTCAAATTCAATATCCGTTACAGAGCCCGGGCCGGTTGTAAAATGTATTTTAACATACGGATTAGGTAATTCTCCTTGTATATCAATTTTACAATCAGCCACCGCGCTAAAATTAAAATCACCGGGAGCAAAAGAATAATTTTTTAATACTTCCGAATTCAGATTTCTTAATTCCACGCTCATATCTATTTTTTTCGGCTCGTATAAACTAATCCATCCTTTTATACTTAGATTATCTCCCATATTAAAATAGCTGATTACGAGTTTATCGTCCTCATAATAAAATTTTCCATTTATATCAACAACCGGTTGATAGTCCAGTATAAGCGTATTAGTTTTTAAATCAACTTTGATATTATCAATTATACCTGAATCTTTGCGATTAACGGATATATTAGTAACCAAACTACCATCTACATCCGATTCTTTTACTTTTAAATGACTAATTTCCAGTAAACCTCTGTACTTATCCACTTCGCAAGAGCTTAATGCGAATTTTATCCTTTCTTCTCCTTCGGATTTAACTACAACCAGGGCTTCTTTTTTATCAACATCAATTTCTCCTTGAACTAAATATTGCCCCTGAATAATTAAATTATCAAATAAAATTTTGCCTGCATCAATTTCAACAATGTTGTTAAGCGAAAGTGAAGTCAAACCGAAAAGATTCAGGTCAGCTTCAATATTAGGTAAATTGTAGGCCCCGGCCGCGGAAATTGTCCCGCGTGTTATGCTTGAATTAATTTTAAGCTTTAAATTCACCTGCGTATCTTTATATATATTAGCGGCACGGCCTATAAAATTATAATACTCATTAGATAAATCAATGGTTAAAGTTTCACTGCCGCGGTCAAGAACTATCCGGCCTTCCTGATTTTCTATCTTAGGCCCCAGATTTCCAAAAACAAATAAAGTAGCTCCTCTTACACGCATAATCAAAGGTTCGGGCATATGAGTTTTGATAAAGGGTAAATCCCATATTCTCTTATTAACTTCTATTTCCTGTATGCTTAATAAAGTCTCCCGGGGCCTATCTTCACTGTACGCTACTCTAAGATTATTAACAACAATCGGGGTAATTATCCCACCTCTAATTTCCTTTATAGAGACATCTCTTGATAACGCTTGTCCAACTTCCGACTCCAGATATATTCTAAACTCATTCAGCAGCTTCTGCTCTTTAGAAATAATATAGATAAAAGCGGAAGCCAGCAAAAGACTTACCAGAAGAACTCGCTTGAGCGTACTATTACTTATTATATGTTTCATCAAAATTATTTTGACTTATTTTCAAAAACTAATTTCTCGTTTTTACATTTAATTATCATCGGTACAGCTTTATTAATTTCCCCTTTAAGCAGCGCTTGCGCCAAAGGATTTTCTAAAAATTTGGAGATAGTTCTTTTTAGCGGCCTGGCTCCAAAAACAACATCAAAACCTTTCTTAATTAAAAACTCTTTGGCCTCTTTAGTTAACTCTATATTAACATCTTGTTCCCTTAATCTTTCTTTAACTTCATTAACTTCAATATCAACAATTTTTTCAAGATCTTTACGGCTTAAGGCGTGAAAAACTATAACGTCATCAATTCTATTCAAAAATTCCGGCTTAAACGTTTTCTTTATTTCCTCATTAAGCTTACTCTTCATATCGTCATAAGTTAAGTTCTCTTTCTCAACCTTGAAACCCAAAGAGCCTCCTTTTTTAATTAAGTCAGCTCCAATATTGGAAGTCATGATCATTATTGTGTTTTTAAAATCAACCTGCCTTCCAAAACTATCCGTAAGCCGGCCATCTTCTAATACCTGAAGCAGCATATTAAAAATATCGGGATGGGCTTTTTCAATTTCATCCAAAAGAACCACGGAATAAGGTTTTCTTCTGACTTTTTCCGTGAGTTGTCCGCCTTCTTCATAGCCAACGTATCCCGGAGGCGCTCCCACAAGGCGGGAAACATTAAATTTTTCCATATATTCTGACATATCAAGCTGAATTAAAGCCTCCGCGTCACCAAACATAAATTCCGCCAAGGCTCTGGCTAAAAGTGTTTTTCCAACACCGGTAGGGCCTAAGAAAATAAAAGAACCGATAGGCCTCCTGGGATTTTTTAAACCGGCTCTTGAGCGCCTGACGGCGTTAGCTATAGCTGAGACCGCTTCATCCTGGCCCACAACTATCTTATGAATTTCTTCTTCCATGCGCAATAAACGTTCGGTTTCTTTTTCTTCAAGGCGGGATATGGGAATACCTGTCCAGTCGGCAACAATTTGAGCTACGTCATCCGCGGTAATTTCAACTTCTTTGTCCGCGTTTTTTTTGCGCCATTCCTGTTGTTCTTTTTCTAATTGTTCTCGAGCCTTTCTTTCTTCATCTCTATACTTAGCGGCTTTTTCAAAATCCTGATTATTAACCGCGTCTTCTTTATCTTTATTCAACTGTTTTATACTCTTTTCCAGCTGTTTCAAATCGGAAGGCACGGTCATAACGGAAAGCCTGGCTTTGGCGCCGGCTTCATCTATTACATCAATAGCTTTATCCGGTAGAAAACGAGCGCTAATATATCTATCTGAAAGATTAACAGCCGCTTCAATCGCTTCGTCAGATATTTTAATTCTATGGTGCGCCTCATATCTATCTCTAAGGCCTTTTAATATCTCTATAGCCTCTTTGATGTTCGGAGGTGCCACCATAATGGTCTGAAACCTTCTTTCTAAAGCCGCGTCCTTTTCAATGTTTTTTCTGTATTCATCTAATGTTGTTGCTCCGATACATTGTATCTCACCCCGGGATAAGGCGGGCTTAAGAATATTAGACGCGTCTATAGCACCTTCAGCTCCTCCCGCTCCTACCAGAGTATGCAATTCATCAATAAAAATAATTACGTTTTCTGTCCGCTTAATTTCATCTAAAACGGCTTTTATTCTTTCTTCAAACTGGCCCCTATACTTAGTGCCGGCGACCATTAAAGCCAAATCAAGAATAATAACCCTTTTATCTTTGAGAATTTCAGGTATATCACCCTTTACTATTTTCTGAGCCAAACCTTCAACAATAGCTGTTTTACCAACACCGGCTTCACCCAAGAGAACAGGATTATTTTTCGTTCTTCTACTTAATATCTGAATAACTCTGTTAATTTCCTTTTCTCTTCCGATAACAGGATCTAATTTATTCTCTCTGGCTAATTTACTTAAATCCCTGCCAAAAGCATCTAAAGCGGGAGTTTTATCAGCTGAGGGCTGGCGTATTTTTCCTTTAGAAAATTTACTTTGGGGCTTACTCGCGAAACTACCTCCGAAATCTCCAAAACCCGGAGTAGCTGAACCTAAAAGATTCATAACTTCCTGGCGTACCCGCCCTAAATCCAAACCTAAATTCATTAAAACCTGTGAAGCAACCCCTTCGCCTTCAGCAATTAATCCCAGGAGAAGATGTTCAGTTCCTATATAATTATGGCCCAAACTCCGAGCCTCATCCATAGCCATCTCTATAACCTTTTTGGCCCTGGCGGTAAAAGGAACATCACCATTGATTTTAGTAGACGGGCCCGGCCGTACTAATTTTTCAATTTCTAATGTAATCTTACCTAATCCCAGCCCCAAATTATTAAGTACGGCGGCCGCGACCCCTTTGCCCTCTTTTAAAAGCCCCAGAAGTATGTGCTCTGTACCCACATAATCATGGTTATATTTTCTAGCTTCTTCTTTAGCAAAAAGAATTACCTTTCTGGCTCTCTCGGTAAATCTTTCAAACATTGCCATAACATTCCTCCAAATATATTATTTTAGTTTATTTCTTAACAAATCGCCTCTTTTAAGATCTCTTTCCTGAGGATTGAGATCCTTACCTTCAATTTTCTGCAAATGCGCCGGTTGGGTAGTGATAAACAATTCATTAATACTTTTAATATCAACTTTATTGATAATTGATAAATTAACTCCCAACCTAATCGCTGATAAAAGCCCTATAGCTTCCAGGCTGCTTACAATTCTGGCATTAGTTAAAATACCGTAAGCTCTCCATATTTCATCTTCAAGCTGATGCCTACTATTTTTTAAAAGCAACTCTCTGGCAGCCTTCTCATATTCAACAACTTGTTTTATAACCCTGTCAATATCGTCGACCAGCTCCCGCTCCGAATGGCCTAAGGTTATCTGGTTGGATATCTGGAAAAAATTCCCGGAGGCTTCTGTTCCTTCACCGTAAAGTCCTCGAACAGCTAAATTTATTCTCCCAATACTCTCTAAAACTTTACCTATGCGCTTAGTCATTACCAGCGCCGGCAAGTGAATCATAACAGACGCTCTCATACCGGTTCCAACATTTGTCGGGCAAGCGGTCAGATAACCCCATTTCGAATTACAAGCATAATCAAAATTACGCCGAAGCTCACTATCAAGTTTATCTAATAGCCGCAATGACTCTTTAAGTTCAAGGCCCGACCGCATAACTTGAAGCCGCAGGTGATCTTCCTCGTTTATCATAATAGAGAACAACTCTTTTTCACTAACATCCACCGCTTTACAGCCGCCATCGGCGGTTAATTCACGACTAATCAAATGGCGCTCAACAAGAAACTGTTTATCTAAATCATTAAGCTCATCCATAACCAAAAAAAGAGAGTTATTAAGGTACTTGTTTTTAAGAAGAGCTTGTTTTGTTTTAGTTAAAATTTCTTTTTTTTGTTTCTCGTCCGCCCAATGCGAAAACGCCAGGCCTTTAATGTTTCTGGCAAAGCGAACACGCGAACTCATTACTATTTCAGATTCAGTTCCTGTAGCCTTAAGCCATTCACTTGTTTGATTTAATAAATCATTTAATTGCATTTTAAATCTTCTTCTTTTTTCTGCCTCTGATCATATCTCGCAAACGGGCAGCCTCTTCAAATTCTTCATTTTTTATGGCAACTTCTAATTTTTCTTCTAACTCATCAATACTACCTGCTTCCTCAGCTGTTTTACTATCTTTATTCGCTTCTTTAAGCATATTGCCGGCATGATGGTTTGAACCGTGTATTTTTCTTAAAAGGGGAGCTAACCCTTTTTCAAAAGCATCATAGCATTCCGCGCAGCCCAATCTACCAATCCTCTTAAAGTCCTCAAAGCTTAGCCCGCAAGCCGGGCATTTTAAGTCAAAATCTTCCACCTCCCTGGCATCTTTCGAAGTTATTCCAAAATCAGTTAGCCCCGCTAAAAAGTCAGCTAAACCAAAATTTTTGCTGCTTTTAATCATTCCTTTAACACGAGCGCAGGTATCACATATATGCAGTTCCTTCACTTCTCCGTTAATGATTTCAGTTACATGAATGCTTGCCTGCTTCTTGTGACAGATATCACAGAGCATATTTTTCTCCATCTGTTTTAGTTAGCTGCTTAAAATCCTCAATAAAAATTTTTGTCATCTCGCCGACTCCGCCCCGGCCTATTTTCTTACCGTCAAGCTCAATAACCGGCACAATTTCAGCAGCCGTACCCGTTAAGAAAAATTCGTCCGCCTCGAGAAGCTCCTGCGGCCTCATCATAATTTCTTCAACCTTAATACCTTTACTTTCGGCGATATCCATAACGGCCCTTCGGGTAATACCTTCCAGGGCTCCTGATTCTATAAGCGGGGTAATTAGTTTACCGTTTTTAATCATAAAGACGTTATCTCCGGTACACTCACTAACATACCCTTCAACATTCAGCATAAGAGCTTCTTCCGTACCCGCGTCTGTAGCTTCAATTTTGGCCAAAATGTTATTTAAGTAATTTAATGACTTTATAGTCGGCGGCAAAGCGAAACTGGAATTCCTCCTGGTTTTAGCGGTGATAATCGTAAGGCCCTTTTCATAGAATTCCTCAGGGTATAAACTTATCTTATCGGCAATGATAATTATTGAAGGCTTGCCGCAATTAAGAGGATTGATACCCAAATCACCTTTTCCTCTGGTAATAATTGTTCTAATATAGCCATCAGAAATATTGTTGGCTTTTAAAGTTTCAATCGTTCTCTTCTTCATCTCTTCTTTACCCATAGGTATTTCAAGCCTGATCCCCTCAGCTGATTTATAAAGCCGTTCAACATGGGCGTCTAATCTGAATACCAGACAATCATAACTACGAATACCTTCAAAAACTCCATCACCATATAAGAGGCCGTGATCGAAAACCGAAACCTTAGCCTGGTCTTCATCCACAAGTTGTCCATTCATAAAAATCTTAAGTCCCATTATTAAAAAACCTCCTAATCCACTATTTTGCCGTCATCAATTTTTATAATTCTATCACCTATTTCAGCTACTGCCACATCATGACTAACTATCATAAAAGTTTGATTATTATTTTTATTCAAATCTTTTAAAAGCTTCATTAATTTCTTTGAATTCTCAGAATCTAAATTCCCTGTTGGCTCATCACATAGTACCAATTCCGGCTTATTTATCAGTGCCCTGGCAACAGCTATTCTTTGTTGCTCTCCGCCTGAAAGTTGAGACGGCTTATGGTGTTTTCTTGATAATAAACCTACTTGATTAATTAAACTCCTTGCCCTTTCAATTAAATCTTTTGTACTAAAATTTCTTACTCGCGACATCATGGCCGGCATCATAACGTTCTCCAAGGCTGTAAATTCCGGCAATAAATGATAAAACTGAAATATAAATCCAATATATTTATTCCGCAGTATTGCCCGCTTAGAATCACTTAATTTATACATTTCGTCTTCTCTTAAAAATACCCGGCCTTCATTGGGAGTATCAAGGCCTCCCAAAATGTGAAGCAAAGTTGATTTCCCCGCCCCGGACTGGCCTATAAGTGATAATATCTCACCCTCCTTAATTTCAATATCTACAGCCTTTAAAACCTCCAATTTATCATTTCCACTGGGATAGAATTTATGAATATTCTTAGCGCTTAAAATCATTTTACTCATAGCGCAAGGCCTCCACCGGATTTAAACGTGACGCCTGGTAGGCCGGATAAAGCGTAGCTAAAAATGAAATCGCTATAGCGCATAAGGCAATTAAAAATGAATCACTCCACTGAATTTGGACCGGTAATGTATCCACATAATATATATCCGCGGGAAGCTTGATAAATTTATAAGTTTTCAATAAATAACAAATCAAAAATCCTGCCGCGGCGCCCAGGGTTGTTCCTAACGTACTTATAATAAGCCCGCTTAATGTAAAAATCAAAGATATGCTTCTCCTGGTAGCCCCCAATGACATTAAAATGCCTATATCTTTGGTTTTCTCCATTACCATCATAATTAAAGTGCTAATTATATTAAAACAAGCTACCAAGATAATTAAAGCTAAAATAATAAACATAACCGTTTTCTCAAGCTTCAAGGAAGAAAAAAGATTTCTATTTACCTCCATCCAGGTTTTGACCCAATAGCGCAATCCAAGAGTTTTCAATATTTCCCGCTTAACTTCGCCGGCTTTAAATAAATCAGTAACTTTCACTCCAACGGCACTAACCGTAGAAGGCATATCAAAAAACTCCTGGGCATTACTTATGCTGGTATAGGTCAGATTCGCGTCATAATCATACATACCTGAAGTAAAAACCCCACAAACTATAAACTGATGTTTCTTTCCTTTTTTAGCCGGGGAGACTACCGTAATTTCTTCCCCTAAGGCTAAACCAAAGTTCTTAGCCAATTCGCTGCCGATTAAAATTGCCTGTTTACTATTAGGTAATCCACCGGTAATAATATATTCTTTTAAACGGGTAACTTTGGGTTCTCTCTGGGAATCAATTCCCCGCAAGAGTACTCCTTGAGCATATTTATTTTGAAAAAATAAGGCCTGCCCCTCAATAAAAGGGCTAGCGGCTACAACATCCTCAATGCCTTTAATTTTATCAATAACTTCATCGGGGTTTTCAATACCATTGGCTTGCTGAATATAAACCTGGGGATTTACACTTACAATTTTCTCCCTTAAGTCATCGTCAAAACCGGTCATAACGGCTATAACTACAATAAGCGCCATAACTCCAACGGCTACGCCGCAAATTGAAATTAAAGTAACCAATGAAACAAATCTGCTTTTATGCCGCGCCTTTAAATACCTAAGGGCAACTTGAAGTTCAAATTTCATATAATCCTTTACAAGAATTAAGACACAAGTACAAAGTCACCAGTCACAAGTTGCCAGTCATCAGCCAAAAGTCTGTATTTATTGTTGTTTTTATTTTTTTGCTTTTCCTATCCGTTCTACGCTCTTCGCTCTACGCTATTAGCCCTTTGCTCTTGTGACTTGTATCTTGTCTTTTGTTTTTCGCTTTTAATTTTTTGTTCTTTTGTTTTTGCCCTTTGCTATTTGCTCTATGCCCTTAGCTATTTTCCCGGTTTCAATAGAGGAAAAAGTATCACTTCCCTAATTGAAGCTTTATCGGTTAAGAGCATTACCAACCTATCTATACCAATACCCAGGCCGCCTGCCGGAGGCATCCCGTATTCTAAAGCTAAAAGAAAATCATTATCTATTTTATGCAGCTTATCTTTATCATCCTGCTGCTGGTCTTTAATTCTTTGCGCTTGCTCAAGGGGGTCGTTTAACTCCGAATAGGCATTAGCCACTTCCAGCCCTCCGATAAAAAGTTCAAATCGTTCAGCTAATAAAGGGCAATCCTTTCTGGTCTTAGCCAGGGGGCTGACTTCGGAAAAATAATCAGTGAAAAAAACAGGCCTGTTTTTATCCTGCTCATCAAGTAAATCTTCGGCAATATTTAATAGTGCCGATCGGCTGATCTTACCTTCAATATCCAAGTTAAATTTTTCCTTCAAAATCTTTTTCCAGGATTGGGGATCTTTCTCTTCAGGAGAAATGCCTAGAGCTTCCGCGAAAGACTGCCTCCTCCAGGGGCGACTTAAATCAATTTCCCGGCCCTGATAATTAATTTTAAGCGTACCGAGTACTTTTTCGGCCGCGTGTGTAATGATTTCTTCCGTCAAATCCATCATCCCCTCATAATCACTATAAGCTTTATAAACTTCCAACATGGTAAACTCTGGATTATGTTTAATAGAAATACCCTCATTCCGAAAAGAACGGTTTATTTCATAAACCTTCTCAAACCCTCCAACTAAAAGTTTTTTTAAATAAAGTTCCGGAGCAATCCTCATGTAAAGGTCAATATCGTATACATTATGATGCGTCTTGAAAGGCTTGCCGGCGGCTCCACCCGGAACATAATGCATCATCGGTGTTTCAACCTCAAGATATCCGTGATTATCCAGATATTCCTTAATTTTATTAATAATTTCAGTTCGCGTTTTAAATACCTTGCGTACTTTCTGATTAGATATTAAATCAACATAGCGCTGTCTATATCTGGCCTCAACATTTTTTAACCCGTGCCATTTTTCCGGTAAAGGCCTTAAAGATTTTGAAAGCAATTCAATTTTCTTCACTTCAATTGTAGTCTCACCCATCTTAGTTTTAAAAACTCTGCCTTCAATTCCGACAATATCTCCTATGTCCAGATGTTTAAAAAGCCAAAAATCATCTTCCGAGAGTATATCTTTTTTAATGTAAAGCTGTATTTTTTCATCCTCATCGCGCAAATCGGCAAATGATGTCTTTCCGTGGCCTCTTATTGCCATAAGGCGGCCTGAACTTTTTACCTGAAGCTCCCCTTTTTTCTCAAACCCGTCTAAAATTTCCTTAACCTTGTGAGATCTTTCGAATTTTCGGCCATAGGGATCTATATTTTTATCCTTAATTTCCTGTAATTTGTGTAATCTCTGCTGAATAATCTCGTTCAAATTTTCCATTTAAATGCAATCCTCCTTAGTAATTGATTATATATTAAAGGTCTTTAAGTGTCAATAGTATATAAAGGGCTCTAATGCTTTTAGCTGTAGGTAGGTTAAGGTTATCTTCGGGCGGGTAATAAATAGTAAAAAAGAAGAAAAAAGAAGCAAAGGCCCGCGAAGAGGTTTCCAAAACGAGTATACAATGAGCGCCGATTAACTACGGGGATATCGGTTGTGGCAAACCCTTCAACGCAAACTTGCCTGCCCGCCTTACTCACTTTAGAAATAATTCGCCCATAGGGGTCAATAAAACCGGAAATGCCCGTATTAGCGGCTCTTACAAAACTTACTCTATTCTCAATCGCTCTAAAAACTGAAGCTGATAGATGCTGCCTGGGCTCTGCTGAATCATAGAACCAGGCATCATTCGTAATATTTATCATAAAATCGGCTCCGCGGGAAACAAACGTCTTCACCAAAGATTCAAAAGCATCTTCAAAACAAATCAAAACCCCGAAATTAGCGTCATCAAGGGTAAAAATCGTATAAATCTCACCCTTCGCGAAACCGGCTATTTCATAATAGCGAAGCAGAAAACCGAAAACATTTTTTAAGGGTATATACTCACCAAAAGGTACTAAATGAATTTTGTCATAGACGTTCAAAACCTTGCCCTGTCTTGAAAATAAAACCGCGCTGTTATAATAAGCGTTATTATAACTATCTAATCTGGGAGCACCAATTAAAACGGGAATATTAACATCTTTGACAAAATCACTGACTTGTTTATATAAGTTATACTCTTCTAAATATCCCGGCAAGGCTGTCTCCGGCCAAACTATAAGATTTGGTTTATCTATTGATGCCATTCTGGATAAGCGTATATATTTTTGGAGAATCATATCGCGATAGAAAGTTTCCCATTTCTGGTGCTGGGTAATATTACCTTGAATTACCGAAATACGAATAGTTTCTTGGGATAATTCGCGATTCAGTTTTATATCTCCGTAGGCGTAAGCGGCCAGTATCATAATTAAACATATAAAACCTAACGCGGCCTTATTAATCACCGCTTTTTTATTATAGAGAATGATTTCTTTAAAAGAAAGAATGATATCTTTTAAGAAAGCGTTAATTAATACAATCAAAAAAGTCACGCCGTAAACACCGCTAAAATCCGCTATTTGAATTAGGCGCAGGTTTTGAAATTGACTATAACCCAATTGATTCCATCCAAAACCCGTAAACAGATAGGACCTTATAAATTCACACACTACCCATATTGAAGCGGTAATAAAGACGGAGCTAAAAGCCGACGGCTTCTTTTTATTTAAAATATATTTTAAAACTGAACTAAAAAAAACAAAATACAACGAACAATACGCGACAACAATAATCAAACCTATCACAGATGTATAATAAAGCCAGTAAAGAGAGGTTGCAAAAAATGTAAGGCCGCTAACAAGGCTCAGGCGTACAACTACTTTAAAAGTTGGCGCTTTTTCAATTAGAATTAAAAGTGGGATTAGGCCAAACCAAACCAGCCACCAAAGCTGCGCAAAAAGAAAAGGAAGCGCTAAAAGTATCCCCGAAAAGGCGGCTACGGCATAGAAGCGTAATATATTATTTTTTACAAACATAGCAATTTAAAAGTTAGCGCCCGCAGCACTTCTTATATTTCTTTCCGCTGCCGCAAGGGCATGGATCATTGCGACCCACTTTTTTTTCGGCTCTTTTATATGCTTCCGGTTTAATTATATCACCGGAGGCCGGCATATTCTTAGTGCTTTCCGGCTTCTGAGTAAAATCATCCTGTCTTATAGGTTTTTGGGAAAATTGATCTAATTCCGAATGCTTAAAGTTTTGAGGTAAAGATGTAAAAACCGATCTGGCCTTAAAATCTTCAATTGGCCTCACTAAGAGTACATTTTTAGTTGTCTCATCTTTAATGCTTTCTATCATTTCAGAAAACATCTCAAAACCCTCTTTTTTATAAGCCACCAAAGGATCTTTTTGGCCATAACCGCGCAGGCCTATACCCCCTTTTAAATCATCCATGGCAAAAAGATGATCTTTCCATTTAGCATCAACCGTTTGAAGCACAATAACTTTTTCCAGATAACGCATTTTCTCCCGGCCTATACCCGCCTCTTTCATATCGTAATTTTTCTTAAGGCTATCAAAAACCATCTCTTTAATTTTACCCGCTTTCACATTAAGATAATCAATACCCGAAGCATCAATACCATAAGATGAAAGAAGCCATTCCTTAAAGCCTTTTATGTTCCAATTCTCCGGTAATACATTATCGGCGAGATATATTTGAACTTTTTCTCCTAAAACATCATCCAACATGTCCAGGATGTGCTCTTTCAAATCATCTCCCTCTAAGACTCTGCGGCGCTCCCCATATATAACTTCTCTCTGCTGGTTCATGACATTATCATATTCCAAAAGTTGTTTTCTTGTATCAAAGTTATAACCTTCAACTCTTTTTTGTGCCCTTTCAATAGCGCTGGAGATAAATTTATGCTGGATAACCTGGCCTTCTTCCATGCCTAATTTATCCAACACGCTTATCATCCTATCTGAGCCAAAAATACGCATTAAATCGTCTTCCAAAGAAAGATAAAATTTTGACTCGCCCGGTGTACCCTGTCTACCGGTTCGCCCTCTGAGCTGATTATCAATTCTTCTGGACTCATGGCGTTCAGTTCCCAAAACACAAAGCCCGCCTAAATCCATAACTTTTTTTCTTTCTACTTCCACTTCTTTCACAAAGTTAACTAAAAGCTCCCGCTTTCTTTTGCCATATTCCTCGCTGTGAGGGTCTAAGCCTTGCTGAGTTAGTATCTCTTCCGCCATAGACTCAGCATTTCCTCCAAGCTTAATATCAGTTCCACGGCCGGCCATATTGGTGGCAATAGTTACCGCTTTATATTTACCGGCCTGAGCGACAATATAAGCTTCTTTTTCATGGTATTTGGCATTTAAGACATTATGCTTTACGCCTCTAGCTTTTAATACAGAGCTTATTTTCTCAGACTTCTCAATTGAAATTGTGCCCACCAATACCGGCGCGCCTTTTTCATTCTTTTCAATTATTTCCTCACAAAGAGCGTTAAGTTTTTCTTTTTGGCTTCTGTAGATTAAATCGGGTAAATCTTTTCTTATAATCGGGGAGTTTGTCGGAATAGTAATTACTTCAAGGTTATATATATGGTCAAATTCAGTGGCTTCAGTAGCTACGGTACCACTCATACCCGATAATTTTTTATACATTTTAAAATAATTCTGAAAAGTTATTGTCGCCAAGGTCTGATTTTCACGTTCTATCTTTAAGCCTTCCTTAGCTTCTATCGCCTGGTGCAACCCGTCCGACCAACGCCTGCCGGGCATAAGGCGGCCGGTAAAATCATCCACAATTAATACCTCGCCGTCCTTTGCTACATAGTCCTTATCTCTCTTAAAGTTATTATGCGCCCGCAAAGCTTGATTAACATGATGTTTATACTCACTGGTATCAATGTCATGCAAACTCTTAAGGCCTAAAAGTTCGGCTGATTTTATTTCACCTTGTTCTGTCAGATAACAATTTTTAGATTTCTCATCTATAACAAAATCTCCCGACTCTTCTTTGGTCTCTTCATCATAACTACCCACTTTTAACCTGGGTATTATTTTATCTATCTGGGAATATTTATCAGTTGATTCTTCAGCCGGCCCTGAAATAATAAGCGGCGTTCTGGCTTCATCAACCAGAATGCTGTCAACTTCATCAACAATAGAGAAGTAAAAACCCCGCTGCATCATCTGTTCTTTAGATACCACCATATTGTCTCTTAAGTAATCAAATCCAAATTCATTATTAGTTCCATAGGTAATGTCACAGGCGTAAGCTTTTTTCTTATCCACCGGATTCATATCATGCTGGATTACTCCAACGGAAAAACCCAAAAATTCATACACCGGCCCCATCCATTGACTGTCGCGCTTGGCCAGGTAATCGTTGGTAGTTACCACATGGGCTCCCTCATTACAAAGAGCGTTAAGGTAGGTGGGCAGGGTAGCTACTAAAGTTTTACCTTCTCCGTTAGCCATTTCGGCAATATTACCCTTATGAATAACATAGCCGCCGATAAGCTGAGAATCGTGATGCCTCAGGCCAATAGTCCTTTTAGCCGCTTCTCTTACAACAGCAAAAACCTCAGGTAATATTTCATCAAGAATAACCTCTCTCCCGGAAATCAGTTGATCCTCCAGTTTATCCAGGTTAGCTACGAGATGATGCCTTTGCTCCGCGGAAGTTTGTTTAATTTGATTTTTTAAGGAGGCTATTTTTTCCTTTAATTCTTTACTAGCTTCAAAAAGCTTATGCTGATATAAGCTTGTTTTATGTTTTAATTCCTCGCCGCTTAATTTAGATATATCAGCTTCAAGAGAATTGACCTTATCCACGATAGGCATAATCCGCTTTACAACTCTCTCATTAGCGGTTCCAATTATCTTACTTAATAAAAATCCAATCATCCTATTTCCCTTCTACAATATAGAATAGATTCTAACACAGTAGTTTAAATGTGTCAATTTAGCTTAATTTTTAAAAAAGCGTTTAGAGTATTTAAAGAGTTTAAAATAATCAACTATAGAATGGTCTAAAATTATACTAACCGGGATAATTAAGCAGGTAAAAAACAAGTCACAAGATATACCCTTACAGGGCACAGGCAAGAAACAAACAATATTCAATATCCAATAATCAAACAGTTTCTCTTGTTTTAGTTTGGTTATTCGAATTTGGTCATTGGTTATTATTTGGTTATTGTTTCTTGGTTATTGGTGATTGTTTATATTTTGCGTCCAAATCATAAGTCACAAGCAAGAGCAAAAAGCAAAGAACAAAAAGCGGATAGCGTGAAGCGTATATAAAAACAAGAAATCGGAATAACTACTTTCTTTTTTTTAAAAAAGCCTCAATAAAAATATCAATATCACCATCTAAAACTGCTGTCGTGTTACTTGTTTCCGTATTTGTACGGTGATCTTTAATCATATTATAAGGGTGTAAAACATATGATCTTATCTGTGAGCCCCACGCGATTTCACTTTTACCACCATGATGCTTGGCTAATTCTTGCTCGTGTTTTTCTTTTTCCAGTTTGTATAATTTGGCTTTTAATACCTTTAGGGCCGTGGCTTTATTCTGATGTTGCGAACGTTCATTTTGACATTGGACTATTATATTACTTGGCATATGCGTAACGCGAACGGCAGAGTCGGTTACATTTACGTGTTGGCCGCCGGCTCCCGACGCTCTATAGGTATCAATTTTTAAATCGCTCGGGTTTATTTCTATCTCAATTTCCTCGGTTATCTCGGGAATAACATCAATCGAGGCAAAAGATGTGTGTCTTCTTTTATTTGAATCAAAAGGGGAAATTCTGACTAATCTATGAACACCTCTTTCCGCCTTTAAATAACCGTAGGCATATTCTCCCTTAAATATCAATGTAGCACTTTTAACTCCGGCTTCTTCGTGCGGCTGTAAATCTATCATCTGGCAAGTATACCCTTTATTTTCCGCCCAACGCGTATACATTCTTAAAAGCATTTGAGCCCAATCGCATGATTCTGTCCCGCCGGCACCGGCGTGTATGCTGAGAATAGCATTGCTCTTATCATGCTCCGCGCCCAACAAACGGGTCATTTCTAATTTATTTAAAAAGGCTTGCAGTTTCTCGATATCGTTTTTGAGTTGTTTTATGCTTTCAGAGTCGAATTCATCGGTTATTTTCAGTAACTCCTCTAAATCGGCAACCTCATCATTCATGTTATGCCAAAGGCCAACAATATTCTTAAAACCCTTCAACTCCCTGGAAACTCCCTGAGCTTTGTCCATATTACTCCAGAAATCACCATCAGCCATAGCGCTTTGCAGTTCTTCAATCTTTTTTTCTTTAGCGCTTAAGTCAAAGATACCCCCTTGCCTCTTTGAGGCGTTTGGCTATATCAGCTATTTTTTCCTTAAGGTCTTCTTTCATATTTTTAAACCCTGAAAACTTCAAAAGAGCCGAATTTTTTTCCCTTGGGATTTATGGCCTTTGTAAATAAAACTAACTTAGATTTATTGATTATTTTCTTCTTTAGTAGGATTTTAAAAATATCTTCAGGTTCTTTAACTTTTTTCTCTATTAAAACAGGAATTGTTCCCCAATATAAAAGCAGTTTGTAAATTGCTTTTTTGTTTTCCGTAACAGCCACTATAGGATCATAGGGCCTAAATTTAGCCACCATCTCAGCCGTAAGGCCTGTGCGCGTATAAATAACGATAGCATCTAAATCGATTAACTGAGCAAAGCTTCTAACGCTATAAGCTACAGCCTCCGAAACATGATCCCCCGGATATATTTCTTTTCTGTTAAGCAATTTATTATAATCGAGGCATTTTTCAGTGTTTACTATAATTTTATCCATATAACTTACAGCACCGGCCGGATACTTACCCATGGCGGTTTCACCGGAAAGCATAGCTAAATCAGTTCCGTCAATTATGGCATTTGCCACATCAGTCACTTCCGCTCTTGTAGGCCTTTTATTGTGCGTCATAGAATCAAGCATTTGCGTTGCTGTAATGACCGGTTTGCCCCGGCGGTTACATTTGTGAATAATTTCTTTTTGAAGCATAGGAACCTTTTCAAGAGACATGCTAACGCCCAAATCACCTCTAGCCACAATAATACCGTCCGACACCTCAATAATTTCATCAATCCTCTCAAGCCCCTTGGAATCCTCTATTTTCGCGATAACCGGAATATTTCTTTTTTTGCGTTTCATAATTTTCTTAACAGTAATAATGTCTTCAGCGGACCTGACAAAAGATTGAGCTACATAATCAACACCCATATTCAAACCAAACTCAAGATCTTTCTTGTCTTTTTGAGATATATCCGGAAATTTAAAATTCGCTTCAGGTACATTAATTCCCTTGTTGGGCATAAGCACCCCTCCGGAAATTACCTGAATTTTGGCACAGTTTTTTTTAATCTCCGTTACTTTTAGGAAAATATTGCCGTCGTCTATAAATATCTCATAACCTTTTTTTAAATATTTTTCAAATCCATTATAAGAAACGGTGATTAAATTCGCGCAGCCTGTTTTATAAAAAGATGAGATTTCAAGTATTTGCCGCGGTTTCAGTTCAATAGGTTCACTACCTTTGAAGTTACCCACGCGAATGCGATGGCCCTCTAAGTCCTGCAAAATACCGATTGGTTTTCCTAATTTCTTAGAGGCTTCCCTAACCATCTTAAACATTTTTTTATGTTGTTCATGATCGCCATGTGAAAAATTGAGGCGGGCTATATTCATACCGGCTTTAATCAACTGCTCAATTTTTGCTTTATCGAACACAGCCGGCCCCAGAGTGCAAATTATCTTGGTTTTTCTTTTGTAATTACTCATTAATCATTTTCACCTTTAATATATCAATAGCTGCATTAAGAGCGCTGATTAAAAAAATTATTCAAAATGAAATCAGCGCCCTCAAAAATTATACCCTTTCAGGAACATATAGATATAATTTGATTATATATTTGCTTCTTACATTAATTCAAGAGCTTTATTAATTATAGGTAAAACGCTCTCAACCTCTTCTTTGGTCAAACGGCCTAATTTAGAATACTGCCATTCATTATCAGTATTTTTAAATTCTCTGGCGATTTGAAGCTTAGGGTCCGCATTATTATAAGAATAAACCCCAATTACAAGCTTAGTGTTACCAAATTCTTTTGAATCATTAAATACCTCTTTATCCAGTTCTTTATCGTACGGCATACTGCATCTCCTTTCTTATGTGTTTTTTTCTTTCTCTAAAACCAAATTTTTCTGTATTTCATATATGTTATCACAAATGTTTACAGATTCTATCTTATTTATATTAAAAGTTCTTAAAGACTTTTTATAATGACAATAAGCGATTACTTTTTCGGCTTCAATTGAATAAATATCAATTACTCTTTTCAGGCTTTTAGGCTGCCTATAAGTTTTATAAAGTATTTCCGCTTTTTTCTTAGAATCATAGGCCTTTTTAAGTTTTTTCTTAATATCATACCTTTTATGCCAGTATACAGGAATTTTCTGCAAAGTTCCATATTTTTTACATATTAAATAACCGTGCTTATTTCCATATTCATAGAGATTTTTGGTTAATTTAACATCCTGGCGGCAATACTCAATAAGCTCATCAATGCGCCCATCCCGGAAAAATTCTACCGCCATAAGGCCGTCAGCCGTTTTCTTCGCTCCCAAAGTCCCCTCTGCTAAATAATCCAACTTAAACCTCTTGCCGCAGCTATACATTACCTCATACATAATATCTAAAATAGGCAAATCCTGCAAGCTTTCACTAAAATATTTCTGCAAAACAGGCAAGTCAAAGCCTTTTATATTAAAACCAACAATCAAATCCGCTTCCTTTAATAAAACCAGGAATTCCTTTATGTTTTCTTCCTTAAAAACCACATAAGAATTATTCTTATATAAATAAGCCACCATAATTGATAACCTCAGCCCCTCATGGGCCATGGCGCCAACATCACTAAAAGTATTTCTTGTTTCTATATCAAAAACAATTATATTATCATTCTTTTTCATATTTTTCATCCTATTTGATATTTTCAATTAAAATTGTCTTTTTACCGCTTCGTTCTCCCTTTATAATTTCTATAGACGATTTGTTCACAGCAAAGTATTGGGCCAGTAATTTAATAACCTGCTTATTAGCCTTACCCTTTTCGCGTTGAGCAGTAACGTAAATTTTCAAAATATCGGCTTCTTTTTTAACCGTGTTTTTTGACGCGTTTGCTATAACTTTTACTTCTATCTTCATCTTTATCTATTTAAGTGTGCGCGGGCATATCTGTTTATAAGGGCAATATTGGCAAGCCATATATGTGGGCTTGGCTTTATAATTCTGCCGCCTAAGGCCGATTGAAACTTTATCAATCATTATTTGTATATTACTTATATCATTTTCGTTTTTCGCGGCGCTTCCTACCAGCCCGGACCCCAAAAAGTGCAACTCGACCTTATCGGGTAAGCGGTCTTTTTTTTCTTTATATGCCAGGGCATAAAGATTCATTTGAATACTTTCTTTAGCCCTCTTATCAGCTTTTTTCTGATCGGTTATATTTGAAGATTTATAATCAATTATAACCGCTTCATTTTTATCTTCATCCAGGCGGTCAAACCTGCCTGATATACGGCTGTTGTTTATAATAAATTTAAAGGGTTCTTCTAAAAAGCTTGGCATTTTCTTCGCGCTCTTTTCTCTCTTATAAAAATTCTCTATCGTTTTGCGCCCATCCCGAAATCTTTCCATTTCATGTTCTTTTGTTAGATAGCCTTCATTAACCCATATATTTTCATAGTAGTCTAAAATTTCGTTTAAACTGATTTTTTTATTATTCATTTTATAGTGGAAATATTCGGCTATTACTTCATGCAATATCTTACCGTAAATTACGCTATGGTGTTGCAATATCGGTACTCGTAATATATGAATATATCTATACTTCAACGGACAGGTTAGATAATCGTCAATTTTATAAGCTGTAAGATTAATCAGTTTTTTCTGCGCGTTTCGCGTTTTGACTTGCGGCTCTTCGGCTTTAGGAATATGCCTCTTTATAACTTCTAAAGCACTGGATTTAAAGGGTTCAATATCAATCTGCGGTAAATCCAAAGCCTCTAAAATAAAGACTGAAATTTTTCTCTGTCTTTTGCCTCCGTAATCTCTGGCACTAGTCAGATATAGTTCTTCTTTGGCTCTGGTCATAGCCACATAAAACAATCTTCTCTCTTCTTGCAGAAAGAAATCTCCCATAGGGAGAATATCTTTAACTAATTCATCGGGTAACCTCAAGGCTTCTTTTCTCTTCGGCCAGGGAAACTTTCCTTTAATGAGACTAACCATAAAAACTATTTTAAACTCTAAACCTTTGGCTTTATGCACCGTTAGCACGTTGACAGCTTCAATATCCAAATCGGCTTCTACTACCGCCGGATCATCACCGCTGGCAATTAACATCTCCAGGTGTTTTATGAAAGTAAACACTCTGTCTTTATCGGTTAGGGCGCTAAACTCTTTCACAATTTCAAAAAACCTGGCTAAATTTTTGATTTTAGCTTCATTTTCACTATTTTCTATAGATGTAAGTTTTTTCAGATAGCCTGTTTCCGTTAAAAACATATAAAGTATGTTGCCGCTAAGTAAATCCCTGGAGGCTTCAAGATAGTGTTCAATATCCGCGATTAAACGATTTATCTTTTTTAATTCATTAGCTGAAATCTCTGATAACTCAGGCATAGTATTTATCGTTTTAAACACCTCATAAAGAGCCATATTTCTTCGGGATGCCAGGCTGTTACACAGACTCAATACCACCATATCAAGATTATATATTTCGGAGCTCGCTAAATAAAAAAGGCTAACCGAATCTTTAACATCGGCAATAATCTTTAAAAATGAAATAGCTAAGCGTATCTCTTGCCTTGAATATAAACCCTGATTACCCGTAAAACGCCAGGGAACAGAAAGCATGTTAAGCGCCTGTAAAAAGCTTTGAGCGTCATTATTTGAACGTACCAAAATAGCTATATCGTCGTATGAAACATCTTCACTGCCCTCCACCTTATCTTTAATCATTTTTGCTACCGCATCCGTCTCGTGTGATATCGTATCGTAATGAAAATGTTCCGGCCGTTTTTTACCTTTCGTAAGAGCTTTAAGTTTTTTATTAACATCAGCCTTTATTTCCAAACGATCGGGGTTATTATGACTAATAAGCATATAGGCCGCGTCAAGTATTACCTGTGAAGATCTATAGTTCTTAATTAAAACAACTTTTTTAACTTTTTTATACGTTTTTAGAAAACCTAATACATTACTGATAGCCGCGCCTCTGAATTTATATATAGACTGGTCATCATCCGCGCAAACGGTTATATTTTTATGCTCGGCGGCCAAAAGTTTAATTAGTTCAAATTGGGCGTAATTGGTATCCTGGAATTCATCGACCAGGATATATTTAAAACGTTTCTGATATTCTTTTAAGATTGAAGGATGTTTTCTGAAAAGCTGTAAAGTTAAATAAAACTGATCTCCGAAATCAATCATACCTCGCTGAGCTTTTAACTCTTGGTATTTCTGATAACAAAGAGCAATTTCCATTTCCTTTTTTGCCCTTTCGCGAAGCTCTTCATTTTTTGGGCTCTTTAAAGCTTGTTTTGCTAATTTTTTCGCGAAGGCCAGATACTCTTGGGGGCCTATATCTTCATCGCGGGCACGAGAAAATAAAATTACTAAGGCTTTAATGAAACTGTCAGGATTTCCCAGCGGCCGATAATAATCCATTGGAAATTCAAATAAATGCTCTTTAATAAAAATAGCTTGCTCCGGAGCCGTTAAAACGTTGAAGTTAGTATCCAGGCCCAGCTCCATGGCTTTCTCACTTAAAATCCTCTCACCGAAAGCATGAAAAGTGCTCACCCATATATCAGCATAACCATAAGGAATTAAAATATCCGCTCTTTCCTCCATTTCAGCCGCCGCTTTCTCCGTAAAAGTCAAAGCCAGTATTTCTTGAGGTTCCGCTTTCTTTGAAGCTATGAGGTAAGCTATTCTCTTGGCGATAACTCTTGTTTTACCGGTACCGGCCCCGGCTATAATAAGCAAAGGCCCTTTTTCGTGAACAACGGCTTCTTTTTGCCGGGGATTAAGATCTTTTAAAATTTCAGATTTTTTCATAATATCATTTCAAAAAAGCATATTAACCAAAAGTAAGCTTTTGTGCGATCTACAAAGTAACTATACATATATCGTTATATAGCCTATATATTATATCCGTGTTTCTTTTTTTGCAAGTGATTTAGTAGGTTTTAACTTCATTAGAGCAAACTCAGTTAATTTTTTTGAAAAACCCGATGATTTCTTTAGCGGTTTTATCATTCATTGTTTTAGAAGCTTTCCCATATTTATTGCAAAAAATTAACGCATCCTATTAAAAATAAACATCTTCCTTGTCAAATTTCGATAGAATCACTGTAATCTTTAAAAAATCACTGTAATCAAGGGCTATCCTTTAATAATGCCCTCAGGATAGTCCTTTGTTTTACTATTGACAAAAAATTAATATTTGTTATAATAACCATTCATAAAAAGATTATAGTTTAAAGGAGTAAAAATGCCAAACAGAAAATCAACCATTAAGTCTCTAAAGCAGAATAAAAAAAGGCACGACAGAAATAAGGCTGTGCTTTCAGAGCTCAAAACCAGAGACAAAAAATACTTGGCTTTAGTGACTGATAATAAGCTTGATGAAGCTAAAACTTATCTTAAGAAATACATGGTCAAACTTGATGAGGCCGCTTCCAAAAAAATAATTCATAAGAATAAAGCCAGCCGTAAAGCTTCTCGCCTAACTAAAAAACTGAACAGCACTATTTCAGCGCGCACAGCCTAACTATTAACGAATCAAAATTATTCCTATAATCTCCGGGTCGTGTTTTGAAGTTAAGGTCGGTTTCTGCCAGTAGGCTTATAGCCTTATTAATAGTCTTACTATTAGACCTCTCTACCTGTTTTAAGAATTTATCTGCCAGATAACTATAAATGCCCAACTCCCGAAGAACCTCTTGTCTGGGGACTTTCTTTTGAAGTAAGTTTTTTGCCTTATATATACGTGTTAGCTGAAACGATATCAGCCCCATTAATCCAAAGATATCTTTCTCTTTAGAAATAACTCTGTTAGCAATTCTCAGAGATTCTCCGATATCTTTCTTAAAAATCTCATCAATTAAATTATAAGCTGTATATTCAGCATCAAAACCTATCAGCTCCTGAACATGGCCAAGAGTTATAATTTTACTTTCACCCACATATAAAGACAGTTTTTCTATCGCGTCACTTATACCTTTAAGACTATTTCCACATTTAGATATTAATGATTCAACGGCCTGACTTTCGATCTTTTTTTCTTTATCTTCGGTTATCTTATTTATCCAATTGCCAAGTTGCCCTATTCGCGGCCTATTGCATTCAACTACTTTAAATTTGGGGAGTTTATTGTATGGTTTTTTGCCATTAATATAACGCGCGGAAGCTTCAATTATAAGACACGCGGCAGGATTAGGTTTCCGGATATATTTACTTAAAATATCCTTGTCCTGAGTGGAGATATCTTCAAAACCCTTATAAATAACTACAAGATTCTCCGTAAGCATATCCATTGATCTGCAAGCATCAACTGCTTCTTTTATGCTTGTATCATCTGAATAAAAAATTAAAGGGGTAACTTCCTTAGAAAGGTCAAATCTAATTTTCCGAATAGCTTTGTCTCTTAAAAAACTTTCATCTCCGGCAACGAGATAAACTTGGCCCGCGAGCATCTTTACCAACCTTCAACCGTACGCGAGACAACCTCAAAAGCTAACTCTTTAGCCGCGTTTTCAATTAGGTCATCCTTATTGAGATTGATACTTGTGAATTTTTGATCTTTAAGCGTTGTATAATATTCCGAGTCAACTTTAAATTTCTCTTCCCGCCACATTACTTTATCATTGATTAAGTCCGTATAAGCCAGGTTTACGGTTAATACTAACCTATATTCTTCAACTTCATCATTTTTACCCCAAGCCACCGGAATTTTTTCATATTTGATAATCTCTCCCTGAAGCATCGAATCAGCATTATCTTTCTTATTATTAATTTTAAGCGATCCGTCCCAGGCAAATCTATCTTTAACGGCATTAGTTATAACTATTTCAATATTCGGCTCGTTAGTTTTGTTTTTAAACGTTTCAATATAGATAGTATCAATGTGAGAAGGAATTAGAGACCCGGCTGTATAACCACAACCGGATACAAATAAACACATTAAAAGTAGCGTAGTATAAAAATATCTCATTTGGTTTTCCCGTTTACTTTTTTCTGGATTATCTTAATTTGATTCTTTGCTAGTCTTGCCCATTCTGTCTTGGGATAGTTATTAACCACCAATTCATAGTATATTAAAGCACTGACATATTCTCTGCGGCTCTCATAATACTTGGCTATATCATAATCATGTTTCGCTTTTCTACCCTGAAGCTCAATAAGAGCTTCCTGAGCCTCCCGCTTTAAGTCATCAGGAGGCGACTCATCCATAAAATCTTCAAATTCTTTAATCGCCTTTTCGGTTGTCTCTTGCTCATAAGCAGCCGGTTTACTGGCCTGCAAAGAACATATAGCTATTTCATATTGAGCTCTATCCGTAAGCGAGCTATCAGAATGCTTCTTTAATAAATCTTCGAAAGCTTCAACGGCCATACTATAATTACCCATTTTCTTATAGGCTTGGCCCAATTGGAATTGAGCATCATCACCATAACCACTATATGGAGCGTGAGTTATGATGCTTAAAAATATCTGCTGGGAAGTTGTCAGGGCGGGTAAAACTTCAAACCCCATAATTTTTCTTTTAGCACCATTTAAAAAAAGAATCCCTATATTATACATATGTTCAATTATTTGAGGGTTGCGTTTAGAGTTAGGGTATTGGCTGATTACTCTGTTGTATAGTAAATACGCTTTATAGTAATCCTTGTCTTTCTCAAATGAAAGGCCTCCATAATATCCGGCGTCAGGAACCAATGAAGACCCCTCAAAATTATTTATCAGCTTCTCAAACTCAACAGCCGCTTTCTTATACTCACCGCGCTCATAAAAGCCCATCGCGTAATCATATTGTTTTTCGGGGGTGTCTTTGGGAGCATATTTAGGGTTTATCCATTTTTGAGTCTTAGGTGTCCAGACCCAAAAAGCTGCCGCTTCGTTTACACCAATAAATATACATAATAAAACAAAAATAAATATAATGAAATTTTTTTTCATAAGGCTTTTTGGCTTCTTGTAATTACCGGCTCTAATATACCACAGGCACAATAAACTGTCAAGAAACCTAAACAAACCGCGAGAAAGTGAAAAATTAATCTAGCGTTCTGCTTTTTAATAGGTGAGAAATGTCGTTTCTGCCTTTGGTGGTCATATCAATGAATTCAATACCCAAGTCATATCTTGAGATAGTTTCAAACCTTTTGGTCCAGACAACCTTACAGACAGTCTTTACATTTTGATCCTTGAAAGGAAAAGATAAGACTAAAATTATGCGAGAATTAACAGGAATAAAGCCCTCAGTTACCAACCTCACCCCGCCTTCACTTACATCCTTTGTAAGAGCTCCCAAAACCTCATCTTTAATATTACCTAACTGCTTACACTGAGATGGCATACAACAACTAAAACGCTGAAATTTACGTCTCTCAATGCCGCTTTGATTTTCTTCCATGAGAAAACGCTCCAAACATTTTTGAAAATATAAGCCCACTTTACAGGCAAGTAACCTTCTATGGTTTCACTATACCATAACTGTAAGCTTCTTGTCAAGTCAGTACATTCACGCTTCAAGCAAATAATGAAAATAACCAACTCTTTCCCTAAAAAACTTCCGCCAGCTATCCTATTAGATAGTAAAGGTTTCGTTTTTTTATACCAAATGACTCTATTTTTAAATCTAATCATTATGGAATGTTTAAGAAGTTCTAACCGGTCACAAATTGTGACCAGTTCTTTTTTCTCATGTTTTCTTAATTTAAACATAAAATCATCTTTTTTAAAAATATCATTTCGTTTTGTATTTGTCAAGTCGGCTATATAATAAGCAATTTATAAAATGGATAAAATCAGTAGTAGTAACGGCAAAAGCGGTATGAGTAAAAGCGTAGTGAATATCCAGCAGGAATTAGCTAAACCTTTGTCTAATTTATACCACCTGCGAAGTGGTATATTTCACATAATATACCTTCCGCCGATAAGTCGGTTAAAATCTATATCTGCTGCCGGCCCAGCCCGCGTGAGACCTGAAGTCTTCCTTGTATTGGAAGTCATAGTTGGCCTCAAAACTCCAGCCGCCTTCCGTAATAAGACTAAGCTTAGTCCCCATATCAAATGAGTTCCGGGCGGGATCAAAGCCCTCAGTAGCGAATGAACCTCCGCCGCCTGAAAATGTTGCTGTCGTCTCCTGCCTGTCCCCGATGAAATCATAGAGCCATTTGAAACGGGCCTCGGAAACAATAGTACCGCTTTTTATCTTAAAGGGACGCTCAAGCTTAAGGCCTAATCCGGACTGGAGCATATCGTAATCCTGGCTCCGGACGTTTAGATTAAGCGCTCCCGCCCCGGTCTCGGTATACTCCTTAAGATGCAGGCGCGTGTACTGCAGTGAGGTGACTGGTGTCAGGCGCAGTTCTTTTAATTTAAAAGTATAGCCTCCGTCTACAAGCGCTGAATACTGCCGGCCGTCATAATCCGAGTCCGCGCTTCTCATGATGGTGCCGACGGCTATCTGCCTTGAGCTTTTATATGTGTTATAAGCGAAGGAGAAAGCGCCGTTTATATAGTACGGCTTCGTATCATCTATATATCCGCCGTATAGCATGGATGAATAGCTGTCTATATCCGTCCTGCCGCTGTTGTCCTTTGAGTTGATACCGCTTTGCGCGTAACCTCCGCTTAGGCCCAGGCGAACCTTCTCCTTAAATGCCGGAATATCCCCACCCAGGGCGGTGCCCCAGATGGTCGCGCGATAGCCGTTGCTTAACCCGCGCGGCTTCTGATGTATGTACTTCCCGAATCCCTTACCCCAGGACTCAAAGCCTTCATGCCCCTGGCTTCCGGTTGAAACACCTGTCCGGCCGGTCCCAGAGTTGCGGGCCTGTATCACCAGGCCTTCTAATCTGTCCGTTGCCGTGCCTGTAAACCGGTTGAGGGCGTTATTACTGGTAGAAATTACGCTGTTATCAGCCGCAACGGGAATTACCGTATCAAGCGCCGAGGCTGTTTGTGAATTACTTAATCCTTCCAGTGTATTTAAGATATTAGTCATATCACCTGACGGAGTTAAGATATTATCGAGAACACCGCCCGCCACGGCGGCGTTGGAGTTCAAGGCTAAGTTGGAGAAGCCGATCCCGGAGCGGTCCGCGGTCAAAATGAGGTCACCGTTAGAGCCTAAGGCTGTGAACCTGACGCGGGGGTTGCTTGAGGTGATCGTGCCGGGGGCATTGACGCCGGTGCCGGCGGCACCGTCTATTACCTTGAATGCGGCCTTATTCGGAATATAGATGTTGTCCGTAACCGTTACATCGACCGTACTCCCCGCGGATACGGCCGCGGCAGACGCGGAGGATATCCGGCCTGCTGTTGAGGTACCGCTAACCGTTACTTTAAGTTTTGAGTTATTATTCTGAGTATAGACGCCGGTAACATTCAACGT
>DAOVJY010000005.1 GCA_030632085.1 Candidatus Omnitrophota bacterium | reverse complement strand
CTGGTCATCGCCTGAGCCATAATCTCCTATCTGAGCCACATAGCTTAGGTCGCTCTTCAGCCTTTTGACGACGCGGTTGTTAAAGGTGTCAGCCACATAGATATGGGTGTCATCACAGGTTATGCCAGAAGGTTGGCTAAAGTTGTCATTGCCTGAACCGGAGGTTCCTATCTTAGCCACATAGCTTAGGTCGCTCTTCAGCCTTTTGACGACGCGGTGGTTACGGCTGTCAAGCACATAGATATGGGTGCCATCAACAGCAACGCCATAAGGAGAGTAAAACTCGTCATCGCCTGAGCCGGAAGATAGCCCTCCCATAGTCGCCCAGCCCCCGCCCCATTTTAGCGCCGCATCCCAGCCGGCTACAGTGTCTCTATGGGCGTCGGTTAGGGTAAAGGTCAGGGCGGTGCCGTCCGCGCCTGTTGCTGTCTCAGTCAGGGCGAAGGAATTGCCTCCTGAATCACTATCCGCTAATTCAAATGAAGCAGAGGTTGTCTCTGTGGTATCTATATTGTCATCAAAGGTTAAGATTAATTCTTTGCTGGAGTGGGTGTAGGCGTCAGCAGTTAAACTTGGTGCAGTGGTATCTATTATCTCGTCCGCCCCGATATCCCAGGTGCCTGCGCGGGTCTGGTTATCAATGTCAATGGTGAAAGTTCCTGATAAGCTCGTACCTGCGCCTCTGGCATCAGAGGTTAATTGAATATGAAGGTTCTCTGAGCTTGCAGTAATAGAGACAAAATCAGGAGTCTTGCCGTCTGTAGTGCCGTGGATGGAATTCGTGCCCGGAGCGGTATCGTCTTTGGAGAAGTTGTAGGCGGAGGTTGCGCTAAATGCATGACTTCCCGCACTAAAATCAGTTCCGCAATTATAAGATATATTATTTCTTGCGTCAGTATAGTTAGTTTCAGCCTCAATACCGTTACCAGCGATATTATATACCGTATTATTATAAACTTTACCCTGCCCATCAGTCCAGTCACCTACCAATATTCCTTTATCTATATCATGGCCAGTAAAATTGTATACTATATTATTAAAAACATTACGAGAAGCTGTTGTACCGGTTGTAGTAATTCCTACATATCTTTTATTTACTCCTGCGGCTGGGTCGTGAATTATGTTGTTTTGAACAGTTACACCAGCATTATCACCCATATAAATCGCATAGGCGTAAGTAAAATCAGCAACAGTAAAACCAGTAATTTCCACCCATTCTACAACTGTATAATTATCTGAAATAGTAATAACAGTACCTTCAGTAGTAGGGTCAATAAAGAACCCGCTGCCCGCCGTCCCATCATGCCTTTCACTTACAGGAACAGTTATTTTAACATAATGAGTAGAGTCGGTGGTAAAGCCGTCAATATTTACCGTATCATCCAACCCGCTTGCCCAGTCATTGTAGCATTCGGCTATGGCTATCTCATTAGTACCCGCGGCTGTTATATTCTTCTGCTCTCCCGCTACCCAGAGGGAAAGCAGGGTATAGTCTCCACCCACTGAACCCGGGCTTGTGGATTCAGTTTCATCAACACCGGCCTGCACATACTTGAACACAGTGGTACTTGTTACCTCGGTGATAGCCGCGTTGGTACCGGCGGCCATATTGAAATTTGCATTGGTGCATCCCCAAACGCGAATCTTCTGGCCTACTTTGAGATTGTCGTGCGGAGATGCCGCCTCCAGCGTAACCGTAACCACACCGGTCGCGTTTACGCGGGATATCGAATCTATGGGATAAGTCTTACGAATAATGCGGATAGAATCAGTCTGGGCAAAGGCTTGATGGAAAACAAATGTAAAAAGAGACACAAAGAGCACCAATGCTCCTAAAATTATTAGGAGAATCTTTACCTTGCCCGCATTATTGATATGTCTGATTACATTACTCATTGTCTTTATCTTAAATTAGGGACACATCCTAATTTTCTTAAATAACCTTTCAATTTCTTCTATAAATTCTTTTGCTTCCTTAACCACTTTTTTCTCTTATGCTTAATAGGGACAGACACCTTTTATACCCTAACGGGCACAAGTAAGTCCTATGTCCAACGTCCTGAGTCTTTTCCCCTTGTATCTTTTTACTGTGCATTCTCTTTCCTGCTATTCTTCACATCGTCTAAGATTTCTTGCTTCGTTAAAATTTCTCACTCTGCTTTCTATCATCTATCTTCTGCAAAATCTTTTCCATAAGAGAGCAATACTCCGGGAGCTTTTCATGAATTCCCTGAGCAACTCTTTCCTTATAAGTATGGGAGGTCTCATTTCTTTTATCAGTCATCTCCTGAAGAGCCACAGTTTCATCTTCACTGGCAATCCCCAGAGAAAAAACCTCCTTAAAGCAGGACTTGGGGGAATTAGCAATAATCCCCTCTTTTTCCTTTAGGTATTCCTTAATAAACTTCCAGAAAACCTCAAAGGTATATTCAAAGCGCTGAATTGCGGCATCTCTCACAATCATGGAAAACGGCTCTTTTAGAATATCCTTAAGGGTGCTTAGGGCTTTCAAGGTATCACTATACCTCAATTCCAGTCTTTCCATACTACTGCCCCCTTTGTCGCTTCCTTTTTAAAATCAGCGGAAACCTGCGAAAAATCCACAATCTCCACCTTATAGGGAATATTTAATTCTTCTACTTTGTCTTTCAGAAAAAGCAGCTTTCTTTTATTTAACTCGCCAAAAGGTATCAGGCCTATGTCAACATCTGAAGTCCTGCAATGCTCCTGCCGGGCCCGGGAGCCAAAAAGGAACACCTTTACCTTCTCTCCTTCTAATGAAGCTAATGTCAACTGTTTTAATTTTTCTATATATCTATTTTTCATCTTCCATTCACTATTCTATATCTTTATATTTTAAAAATTGAACCCTGTCTCTGTCTTTAAACTAGGGACACATCCTAATTTTCTTTGTTCAATAGGGACGAGTACCTTTTATTGTCATTTTTTCTTACTTCTCCTCAATCAGTTCTGGCTTCAAAGTTTTACCTTTTAAAGTATTCTCAACTGAACGTTTCTTACTTATATCTGACGCTTCCCCTTTTGAAAGACCAAAGAACTTTTCTAAGTTAATCCACTTTGCCCTTCTTTTAATGGTTTTCATAATGGGTCTGCCGGACTCATCTACCCTGCCTGTGTTTATCTCTTTGGGCCTGGTTATCTGCCGGGCTTCTTTCTCAGTGAGATAGAGCTGAATAATGAGGAACTTCTTCTTTTCTTCCGCTCCCCATTGATATCCTGTGGGCCTTACTAGTACAATATCACCATGTTTATAGCAAGCGCTGGCGTCCTCTTCAGGGTCAGGCGAGTAATTGTCACCCAACTTAATCACTACATCATAAGCTTGAGCGCCGCGAGGCCTGCGCCTTGCAATGAGTTTTTTAAAGACTTTAACTTCTTCTTCTGTTAAGAGTAATTCTTCTATTATAATTCCTTCCGGGGTTACTTCTTTTGTTGAGATTGAAAAAGGCATATCAGATGTATCAAAAACTTTGGAATTATAGGCATCGGATACCTTAATTAAGGCGTTATCACTTACAGCATCCTCGGGTATATCCCAGAGATAGCTTCCGGTATTTTCTGTGCTTTTTATAATAGTTGTATATCTTTTTCCTTTATCTAAGGAATACTCTATTTTCATTTTATAGATTTGCTCATACTCTAAGGCAGTCCATGTAATTTGTTTAGTGGTTTGCGGCTTCCAGGCTTCTTTGCCATTAGGAGAGATAACCAGAATTTTTCCAGGCCGGTGATCAATGGTTACTTCTTCTATCTGGGCAGTTTTTTCTTTCCTGCGTAAAAGCTCTAATCTAAACTGCAATTCATCGCCCGCGGAAAAATCTCCTCTGGAGGCGTAATAAAACGTGCCATTTGCGCAATTAGTCTTATATGTTCTACCATTGTCTGTGGAGATATCTAAAGATTTAACGCAATACGCATCACCCACGACGCACAACGAAGGTATCATGATGCGCGTATCAAAAGCTAAAGATACGGCTTTTGAGGTATACTGTCCTTCGGTATAATCATCTTTTAAGATGAGATTGCCGTTTTCGCTTAACTCCACTCCGACAAAATCAGGTACCTCTACTTGCTCAGCCACTGCTTGTCGCGCGGCTTGTTTATCCAGTAGTATCGTGTAAGGAGAATATTTTCTTACTCTCACCCACTCAAAATAATTTATGCAGCCGCTGTCGGCTTTCAAGCCAATGCTGCCGCGGGTCAGTCCCCCTGTGTCATTATAAGTGGCTTCTGCTTGTAACTGTTGATAGCCTTCACTGTATCTCTGGAAGGTTAAATTGGTATCATCAAGAATTACTCGATAATCGTAGGTTGTGCCGGGAGTAATAGCCTCCGCTTGATTTACCTTGACGATATCGCCGACTGCCAGGCAGTGCTCTGCTCCCTGATAGGTCGAAGAATAGGCAATCTGCTTTGTGTTTCCCGCGAAATCATCTTTTTCGCTTCTTGCGGTAGCACAAATCCCATTACCAACCCCTGCCCTGGCTCTGTATTCAATTATGCCATCCTTAATCTGGTAATCCTTAGAAAAAATTTGTACGCTCCCTAACCTTAACTGTGAATTGGATAAAAAAGCATAACCTTCCTGTCCGGCGCTCCATTTCTCCGCATCTAAACTATCCTGATTAAAATCATCAAAGAAATCAAAGACCTCCCCGCCGTTAGATAAATCTTCGGCCGCTGAATTTCCGTAATAGATATAGATGTTTACTCCCCGCGGGGGAACCTGGGGAATGTTAACCCAGACTGTGGCCAGGCGGTTAGGAGATGAACCTTCTATGCTTTCTATATAATAAGGAAGGAGTGTTTCGCCATCACAGCAGGTAAAGCGGACATCTTTAAAGTCCGCTTTAATATTTCCATCACAATGCACGTCGGCATCTGCCCCCGCTGATTCTCCCACTTTTATCTGAACCTGATAATTAAATTCCTCTGACTCTACATTTTCCGCATTGCTGATTTTGTAAAGTAAAGATTTGCGAAACTTAAATCCGGAAAGCTGCGGTTCGCCAAAGGTACCCATAACACCTGTGGTATCAGTATAGGCGAGTCTTACTTCTGTAAGCTCACTATCCGGCGAGAGAGTTGCCCGCCATTTAAGGCGGTTGCCCTTCACGAAGCCGGCGGTAAGCGGCACACCACAGACTACAGAGGTATAATGAACGCCCTCATCAGCGCTGACTTCCAAGCGTACCTCGCCCTTAAATTTCCAACTGGCGGTTATGGTTTCAATCTGCCCCTGCGCAACATAAGCCGGATTAATCTCATAGGTGCCGGCTGAACTAAGTGGACTAAAAATAAAATCGCCCTGGGCATCCGTGCGCCAGACAAGGGCGGATTTAATGGTGGCTGATTCAGGGAAAGCCAGACAGGTGCTCATATAAAAAAAGGCAGCTAAGAATATACTTATGCTGCCTATAATCTCCCACCTTGTCCTTTTTCTCCCCAACTTTTTACTCACAAATTCCCCTAGTTTTTCTGTTCTCGTTTTCTGCGAATAGTAAGGTATATTTACTTAAAATATAGCACGCCTTCAATAGAATGTCAAGACTGCCGGTTGAGAATAACCCTCAAGCGGTTTACTGAAATTCTAATTCCTGCTTTGCCCGTTCAACCCAGTATGTTACCTTATAGGTATCTTCGGCTGCGGGGCAAAGCCTGAGATAAGCCTGATAATGCTTTATAGCTTTTCTTTTATCCTTGATGTGCTCATCATAAAGAACACCTAAATTATAGTGGATATCCGGATCATCCGAGACCATCTTTAAGGCCTTCTTATATTCAGCCATGGCTTCTTTATACCGCCGGCTTTCATCATAAACAAGCCCCAAATTATAATGAAATTTCGCTGTCTGTTTTCTTAGCTGTTCCTGCGCTTGCTTTAATTGATTTTGGAGCCCGCTTTTCTCTCTTTCGCTTTCCTCTGCCTCGATGAGAAGCACTTCATTTTTCTCAATCTCCTTACCTAGTTCCGCTGCCTTTTGCTTTAGCCGCTTCTGTGCCTGCTTTAATTGAATGTGCGCTTTACTCTTCTGGAGGAAGCTCAGTTTTTCTTCGTTTTTCTTTAATATGGTGATGAGCACTTCATTTTCTTTGGTTAAATTCTTTAACTTTACTTTGAAGCCCTCTATTTGTCCGGCCAGGGCTTTTTCCTGAATTAGAAATTCTTCTTCCGCGAAATCTAACTTTTTTTGAAAATCTTTCTCTTTAAGACTAACTTGCTCTTGGTTCAAGAGTGTTGATTCTATTAGTTTATTTTCTATGTTTTTCTTTTCCAAAGACAACGCCTCAATCTGGCCGCCCAGCATATCTTTGGCCTGCTGCATGGCTGTAACGTTTTCTTTCAGTGAAAGGAACTCCCTATTCAAATCCTTATTCTCTACAGTCAAAAAAGCGCTTTTCCTGATTAGCTTTTGAAGTTCGCCTTTAGTCTTTTCTAAATCTCTTTCTAAGAGTTTTACTTCGTTGTTCATCTTGCGGCTATAATTTATAAAACTTACCGCGGCTGCACTGACAAGAATTATAACTAATACAGTCCGGAAAACAATACTAAATAATCTAATCTTGTTCATTTTTTCTTTGGTTTCCTAGCTTTTTCGTTCTCTTCCACATAGAGCAGGTCTTCCCCCCCTGTGATGATGCGGGGAGTAATAAATATAATTAATTCTTTGCCGATGACTCCGGTAGATGTTGAACCAAACAAACCTCCCAGAATCGGAATATCACCCAGAATAGGGAGCCTCTTTCTACGTTTATACTCTGTGTCTTTGATTAACCCGGCAATGATAATCGTACGGCCGTCCTCAACCAGGACATCTGTCTCGGCATTAGAGGTATCCACCTCGGGCAGGCGGATTTGCGCGGTGCCGGCGTCGTCGACTATTTCAAACCAACCTGTCAGGGTGCTTACCTCCGGCTTGATACGCATTCTTACAAAACCGCTTTTATTAATAGTGGGGGTAACGGTAAGGGTTATGCCTACATCTACAAATTCCGCGCTCCAGGAAGTTGTGGCGGTAGTCTCACTCTGGGAGATTGTGCTGGTAGCATAGGGCTGGCGCGTGCCCACCATAATCTTGGCCTCTTCATTATTACAGACAGCAATATGAGGAGATGAGATAATCTTTACTTTGCCAATCGATCTCAAGAAATTCAAGGCTTGATCGGTCTGACGAGGATCCATAGTTCCACCGTACCATTTTTCGTCAGCCGTTCCTTCATCTATATAATACCCCGGCTTCCAGGTCCCTATAGCAATCCTGTTATGCTGACCCGTCGCGCCTGTGGGATAAGTAATAGGAAAGGTGCCTAAAAGATTCACATTTCTTGTGCTTGCGTTAAATACCTGCTCCCAACTCATACCCATAGCAAATTCATCATTTAAAGTTATCTCTACAATCTTTACTTCAATTACTACCTCTTTAGTCTTGGCATCAAAGGCGGCAACCATCGTTTCAATCTCTTTGAGCCTATTGGGTAAATCATGCACTAAAATCCTGTTTGTCCTCTCGTCTGAATGGACAGAACCTATACCTTCACTTAACATTGCCGATATCTTCTCTTCAATGGTCGCGGTTTCGGCATATTCCAGTTCAAATATCTGAGAAGTGGTGGATATTTCTTTTTCCACAAGCCCTTTATCGAGATTGAGGGCGGTCTTTTTCATCTCCTCTATCTTCTCAGGGGTATCGATGAGAATCATGGTACCCGTGGCATCATCCATAATAACTTTACCGATGGTACTTTTTAGGCTCTCTAAGGCCGCTCCCACCTTGGAAGGTAAGGCGTATTTAAGCTTGAATGTCTTGATTTCTCTTTTGTCGACATATTTTCTTCCGTAAAGTCCCTCATATTCGGCTTCGGTCATAATAGTAATTATATTTTTCTTTTTTTCGCAGGCCAGCTTATTGGTAAGTAGAATTACCTCCAGAGTATCGCCAATAGTTACATCTTTCAAAAATAGTGTTATCCTGCCGGCAACATTTTTACTGATTACGATGTTCAGGTTACCCTTCATCGATAAAAATTTTATAGTATCTACAATATCCATGCCCCGCAAATCCAGGGAAACTTTTTTGGCCAACCCCTCTTCCATACTGAAACTGGTTTGCTTGAGGCTCAGAGGTTCATCGGGCTTTAAAGGCTTACCTCGTATTTGCTTAAGATTTAAAGGCTCCCCGGCTTGCGCGCGGACTAATCTAGCCCCCCAGCCTACAACAAATAGTATTAATAATAGTAAAATTATCTTTTTCATAATTGGTTAAATGATAATCAGCAACCAGCTACCAAACAGGTTACATCAACTCAATCCTTTCTCCTTCAAGAATTAAGATAACCCTGTCTATTAAAATGTCATCGAGTTTAAATTTGTTAATCGAATCTCCTTTTTTAAGAAAATAAGTCTTCTTCGCCGCTCTATCCTCAATCATAGCTATAGGCTCTTTATCCCAGGATATTCCTACAAGGCTTAAGTCTTTAGCTATTTCTTGTAATCGCTTTTCTTTAACCTCGGCTTTTTCGGGTTCTTTTAGCTCTACGGGGTTGAAAATATTTCTCCTGCGTACCATATTCAAGTAATGCAAAAACGGACGCGCCGGAGGCGTTACTTTTTCCTCTAGTTCTTTTTCTTGCGGGATCTGAATCTTTTCATAAACATTCTCTATGCTTGGACGGCCAAAAACAAAACCTGCTATTGAATAGCTTAAGAGAACAAACGAGAAAATAAAAAAAAATTTATTCAGTACTTTAAGATTTGGCTCTCTTAAACCACTTTTAAATACATCAAAACTCTGTTTTATGCCTCTGCCCAAAGACAGCCGCAAGCTCTCCAGGTTAGCAAAACCCAATAAAAAACTTCTTCTCCGCTTAAATTTAACAGCCCCTGGTTTGTCTTTTTTCTCTATTAAATTTAATAGTTGTTCTTCAGGAGTAATTCTTCTTTTTGCCATCCTAATTTTGCCTCGGAATTAATAATTTCTTTTATGATTTCAGTGTTTACAACTGGTTTATTTTTCATTACCAGGCTCTTTAGGGCTTTGTGGCAAACAAAAGCGATGCGGCGCGGATAACCTTTAGTATGTTTGTGTATTTCTTTAAAAGCCTCCCTTAGAAACAATTTCTCCCTGCCATTATAACCGGCCTGCCTTATGCGAAATTCAATCATTTCTCTAGTCTCTTCTTCATTATTAAATGGCCCCAGTGTATATTTTAAACTAACCCTATCCATCAGATTTTTGGTGTTGATGAGGTGGGGGAGAACTTCCATCTGTCCCAGAAGCACCAATTGAAGTAATTTAAACTCATTGGTTTCGTAGTTTAAAAGTATGCGCAATGCCTCCAGGGACATCGGGTTGAGCTTCTGGGCTTCATCAATAAGCAAAACGACGGTTTTATTCTCATTGACCCCTTTTTGAAAAAGGAATCGCTTGAGTTCTTCTTTAAGGTCGAGGATGGTAGGGTTGGCGATGTCAATTCCAATACCAAATGTTTTGAGCAGCGATAATAAAAACAGATATTCTGTATCATAGCTGGGGTCGAGAACCATATAGAACTCAATGTCTTGCCGGGAAGCCAAGAGCTGGAAAAGTTTTCTACTGAGAGTGGTTTTGCCGGTCCCCACATCTCCCAGGATAATACTTAATCCCCGCCTTAATCTAATCTCTATCAATATGTTAGTCAAAGCGGTCTTATGCTCCAGCGATTTATAGAAAAAATCCGGGTCTGGACTAGTGGAAAAAGGCTCTCTTTCTAAACCCAATACTTTATAGTAACTCATCTCTCAATTATTGCTCCCCGCAAAAATGTTATATTTTACGCATTGCTTTTTTTGTAACAGCCGCCCTTTACAGCATCTTACAGATAAGTCTCAAGGGATAGCCTTGATCTTTTAATTCTGCAATTCTCTTTAAATTTTTTTCAACCTCTCCCTGATTATACAGCCTTCCGTTACCCCTTCTCTTTCTCACTACCAAAAAGCCAAGGCCTGTATAGTAATTTAGCGTCTGATACGAAATATTATGTTTTTCAACAATCTCCTGTGAAGAAATCAACATCCCATTCTCCATTTAATTTTTTGTTGATGAGTTAGCTCACCACTATATTTTTAGTATATGTTATAGTTATAGCATATACAATAAACTTTGTCAAGCGAAGCCCGCCTTCAGCAGTGTCAAGGGGTTTCGTATCTGCTCTTTTCCGCGGCTTGTTCATATGTTTCTTGAGTTAAGAGCGAGCGCAAATGTAATGCCGACCAAACAGGAATTGTAAGTTTAAATTCATCAATTACGCCTTTATTTTTTTGACTCAATAATTTGTCATATTCCTTAAACTTTTTTCCAAATCTTTCATTAAGATATCTAAGCAGCTCTTGTCGTTCTTTTTTGGAGATAATAAAGCGAATTTTTCCTTTAGGATTTTTAGATTTCGCGGGCTTGGCAATAACCCAAAGAGCGAGACTACTGGTTTGGAAAATTTTATTCCACGCCGCCCCTATCTGTGAAGAATATCCGGATATTTCCGGCATATTCTCCGGCGTCGGTTCACTTAAAACATTTACTAAATTCTTACAAGCGCCTTCTATTTCAGAAATATCCACATACATCCCCATAGCAGTGGCCTTAATCGCCTTTTTTCTGTTCTTTAACCCTGCCTTCATAAATATCTTTGCATCTCTTAAGTAACATATCTGCTTATAAAGATTTGGTGATATCGATTCATATTCTACATCCTCAATGCTACGCTGGGCAGCTAATTCTAACCTATCCAAGCAACTAATTAAATTATGGACAAAGGTGTAATTTTTTGAATACTCACCGGCAGAAACAGTTACAGCAAAAAAACAAACAAGCATTAATAAAATTACAATATTTTTCATTTTGTTCCTCCTGATTTTTGTTTGTCTTTCTCTTTCTTTAGACTTACGGGTCTGCCTGTCTCCTCGTTGATAATGCCGCCCGCGTCATCAAAAACAAATGTCCTCTCTCCCGTTTTACCTTTAGTAGCGGGAATGGCCTTTAGCCTAAATCTATCTTTATTTATAAAATTATATTGATAATAATACCCGTGGATAGCTTTGGAGGAATTGGTAGCATTGATTATGTCCTCGGAAACATAATCTTCTAAATCTCTAAATCTTCTGGGAAAAGTTTGCAGTTCTTGATCCGCGCGAAACAATTTACAGGCTGTGGCGATATTCTCCATTACCCTGAGAGTGAAAAACTCATTGTTATCTATGATAAGTCGTCCTAATTTCCGGCGGTCAATTTCTAATTGGTCATGTGTCTTTCCAACATTTTTTAATTGTTCTTTTACTCGTTCTAATTCTTGCATTATTTGCTCCATGCTTAAGTCTGAGCCCTCAGGCTTTTCAGTTTCTTCTGAACGTTCAGGGCCAACCTGAGTTGTAATATCGGGCTGCTCAGCCAAAACAATCAAAGGTACCAGGCCAATTAGGATTGTGAGAAATAAAACTTTCATTTTTTTAGTTTTAATAGGGACAGCGACCGTTTTTTTCATTTCTTCTTTGGCCTGTATCTGAACCGCCGCGTTTCGGATATGTTCTTTTGTTTTCCGATTTGTGACTTGTTTCTTATTTCTTGTTTTTTTGCTTTTCCTATCCGCTACGCGCTCTATGCTAAACGCTATCTTTGCTGAAAGCTGATAGCTGTAAGCTTTTTATTTTTTTATGTATTTTGTTCGAGGCTTCGCCTCGAACAGATTACGCAGCCGCGCTTGTGATTACAATTTACAAAAATAGGCTTGTTTGCCGTTGTTTTGGTTGTGTGGGCACAATTTGGGCACAAAATTATAATTTATAGGGTTATTAGTTTTTGCTGCAATCCTAATTTTATAAATCTTATTCTTGCAGCCTCATCACTTACATTAAAATCATTTGATAAAGTTAATGCTATTTTATACAATACTTCCTGATTAGTTTCATATTCTTTCTTATTAATTTTTTTACAAATTTTTATTGCTTGTTTTTCAAATGAAATACTAGGCATAATTATTGCTGAAGCTAAATACTTAGCATTTCTTTCCATGCTGTGATATTCATTTGCTGTTATTTTACCATATATTTCGAGATGCTCCTCCAAATTAGCACACTGTGCATATATATCACGATGAATTATATGATGGGCCACTTCTTCAGCTAAAGTAAAACGATATCTCCTTTCCCTAGAATCCATAAGGAATGAATCAACATAGAGTTCTTTATTTTTATTAAAATATGCTTCAATACAATACTTTTCCCTTAAGAAAGAAACACCTATGATTTTCCATTCTAACTTGTTTTCAATGATATATTCTATATCAACTTCAAGACTGTCTGAGTTATCATATTTATCTAGAAAAGCCTTTGCGATTTCTTCTAAGGTAAGGACATCATAGATTTGAATTTTAGATTTTTTCATTCTACATATTTTTTATATCTTTAATCAATCTTTGAATCTGAAATTTTGTAAGCTTCTTATTAGCGACTGTTCTTAGCATAACAGGAGCTAAAGAGTGTTCATTCACATACTCTGTTATGTCAGCAGGCAGTCGATCTGGCACATCATCCACCGCAAGGTCAAAGAAGCGATTCTGCTCTTTAGAACCCTTTTTAAGATCAAGTGCTTTTGCAATATGATACAGCATTTTTTTGTCTCTCGGAGGATTAATTCTTCCAGTTTCCAAATGGCTGAGATTAGATGGAAGCCAGTTGATTTTCTTTGCAAACGACCTTAACCCATATCCCTTTTTTAGTCTTAGTTTCCTTAGCAAATCTCCAAAAGATTCCTTCGCCATAATAGCTCACCCCCTACCCTTTTTGTTTTTAGAAAATACCCATATGTTGTATAATTGTTACAACGTATATAATAACCATACACAATGTAACAAATAATGTCAAGCAAATAGACCGGTCAGATGTTTTGTTTGCCGTTGTTTTGGTGTTGTGTGGACACAAAAACTATTTATCTACAAAACGTGAAAAAATAAAACAATACCTATTGAAACAAAAATTGATGCAACTATCGATATAATAAACGTTACGCCCTTTACTTGGATTATAGGAAATGCCTGCATGTAATCTCTTATTAAAATTTTTCCCTCATCAGTTTCAAAATAAACATTCATGTTTTCTCCAAGCCCTAAAAAGTTTTTTTCTCCTACAGATATATAGTTTTAGTTTTTTAAGTTCGCTAAAATCCCAGCTTGCAACACTACTGAAACAAGCAACAATGTATTTGTAAAATTCAACGTTTGTACAACCTGTTGCCAAACATTCTCAGGAACATATTCTATTGCCATCATCATGCCTGCACTGAAAATTACAGTTCATCCAATCATCCAACCATATCTTTTCATTTTAATTGCCTCCTTTTAATACTTTCTTTCCTCCCGCTGAAAAAGTAAACTTCGCCAATAAGGGAAAATTATCTTTTCCCCTAAAGCCCTTTTTTTGGATTCTCATCCCAAAACATTCTACTTTTATCTTACGCTCTATACTGTACGTTCTTTGTTACAATGCGCGCACCGTACCCTACGTGGTACGGTGGCGGAGAGAGGAGGATTCGAACCCCCGGTACCTTTCGGCACAACGCATTTCGAATGCGCCGCATTCAACCGCTCTGCCATCTCTCCAATTTGTACAATTTTAACAAACAAATTGGATCTCGAACCTATCAAAAGTAGGTGAGAGATATTTTACGTACAATTTTAACAAGCAAATTGGATCTCGAACTCGTCCATCTTTTTAATTAAAGATGCAGCGCCAGTAGTGTTCATTGTGATTTCAACCGTCTTGAGGCCTGAAGAAATAATGCTTTCGGTAGGGGGAGTAATAGATTCTTCATCAATTCCGCGCAATATTCCCATGATAGGAAGTTGCTTGAACTGATTTATATCCATGGTTAGTCTAGCCCTGTATTAGTCAGGCTTTCATAAAACTCGCGGTAATTTTCTTTCTTGTCGCTTTTTCGAAGAGCCATAGCGGCCCTTGGGTGTTCGCCCATCATACCTGAAATAGCATAAGGAATAATATATCCCCATTCCAGCTTTTCTCTTAAAGGAATAAACTCTTTTGCAATTAAGTCTAAAATAGGCCGTATATCAAATTTGGGATTTTTAAGAAAACCAACCAATAGTTCTAGCGGACAATTGCCGGCAGCGCGCCCTATGCCGTAAACTGTGGCATCAAGATAGTTCGCTCCATGAATGATGGCTTCGATGGTATTACCAAAACCAAGTTGCTGGTTGTTGTGCCCATGAAAGCCGACTTCCTTGTTCTTAAGGATTTTTTTATATCTTTTCACTAACTCTTCGGTTGTTTCCTGATACAAGGCACCAAAACTATCAACTATATACACAGCTATTACATTACTTTCTCGTTCTATCTGTTCCAGGGCATCTGTCAGCTCGGGACCGCTATCACGAGAAATAGCCATAATATTAAGTGTAGTCTCGTACCCTTTTTCATAAAAATGATTAGCCATAAATATGGCTTTATCAATATCCTTAACATAAGTAGCTGTTCTGATCATATCAACCGGGCTTTCGGAGGCCGGTTTTACGTCATCCAATTTAACTCGGCCAACATCTACCATAACTGCTACTTTTGTATCTGACTCAACTCCTTCTTTAATCTTTTTAATTTCGTCATCTTCACAGAACTTCCAATAACCGTATTCATTGGACGAAAAAAGCTCTTTAGAATTCTTGTAGCCTAATTCAATATAATCTACCCCTGAAGCGGAAATAGCTTTATAAACTTCTTTGACGAATTTATGGTCAAAGTTGTGATTATTAATGAGGCCTCCGTCCCTGATGGTGCAATCTAATGCTTTTATTTCCGGTCTGTACATACTATCAATCCTTTCTTCAGGTCTCATTTAGGAAAGCGTTGTTGGATGATTAAGCATTGTATCCCTATATTTACCCTGGCTAATAATCCTTAAATCCCTGAAATTGTTCTTGGCTATGGCTGTTTAGTTTAATCATAATTTGTTCTGCGTACTCAGGGTACTTGTCTCCAAAAATAGTAATGGCGTCCACATACCTATTCATGGCTTGTATTCCGCCGTCTTGGGACATCAACTTGCCCATTTGTTCCAGAGAGGCTTGGAATTGACTTTCATCCATTTGCTTGTGGCTGTCGGATCGAGACATCTGCGCGCCCCGCTGCATAGCTCTCTGGAGAGGGCCGATATTAACATCAATAAAACTCTCAGCTTCAGCAACACATTGCTGCGGTGAATTCATGTTTTCTTGAATAATATCAGCTAAGCCGCCGTAGAAAATCGCAATCGGGTTTTGATCTTGGGCACATACCCCGGAAATTAACATAAATAAAACCACACTTGCGCCTATCGCACATTTAAAAAACTGCTTCATCAAGCACCTCCTATTTTTGCAAAAAATCGAGGAACGCGCTATTTAATTACCTTAAAGTAGAAGCCTAAACCCCTGAGGAGAGGGAGCAATCTTTTCCCTTAAAATCCTTTTTTTGGGTTCTCGTCCCTGCGCAATCTATCTTTGCCCTACGCTCTACACTACGGGCTCTTTGCTATAATGGCGGACGCGGTTGCAACCAATTCGAACTATTGCTGAAATATCGGCTCATATCAAGATTCAACCCGCCCAACGAATCTATTTATACCAAAAATTAGCCCAAAAAGCAAGTGAATTGCATTTACTGGGAATGACTTACAAGCAAATAGCCAAAGCTTTAAAAATAGGCAAGAATACTGCCAAAAAAGCCTGTCAATTTAAAAGGAGATAACCCTATGCCCCGGCCATTCAACATTTATAGACTATTATACCCTGACGAAAAATACATCTGGATTCAAGTCCGCATCTTACATGAGACTGATAAAGCTATATTGGTAGATAACGGCATGAAAATCTGGATCCCGAAGTCAAAAATACATGGGACAAGGCTAAGAAACGGTATCTTTGAAATTTATGTTAAAAAAAATGTTGTTGGTTAGTTAGATATTGTGCTTCTGGAATTCTTAGTATCATCACTTTGAGAACAAAAGAGACGGTTATATATAATAAATACGAATAGAAAATCAAGGAAAATAGATTTTTTCCTCATTATCTCTCTATATACAAGTTTTTATTGTGTGGGTATAATTAGACGTCAGCTATTATGTGTGGACCAGCTGGGAATAATTCTGTCAGAAAACGAGAAGGACTCCTAAGGTTCCTCACCTCTGTAAAAAACATTAGCAATTTACGAGCCCTTGTCATGCCAACATAAAATAAGCGCCTTGATTCATTTTCCTCATCGCTACCAGCATAAGGGGCGCCATAAGGAATCAATCCATCATGAACGCATATTACAGCTACAGCATCAAACTCCCTCCCCTTGGCCCTATGCAAGGTTAATAATTTAATGCTCTCAGAATTGATACTAAATAAGCTTAAATCTTCTATAGTTAAATTGTCTCCACTATACGGATCGCCAGAACAATGTTCCTCTATATCAGAAACTAATCCTTTCCCAGAGGTCGCTATATGACTTATGGCCTCTTTTTTTATGAATCCTCTCTCATGCAACAACGAAGCAATTTCTTCTGAAAAAGATACAATAAATTGCTTAGCATTTACATTTTTGTTCTTTAAGTTCTTTGCTGCGTTCAATATTTTTAAGATAGCAATATCACCTTTTAACGTAAAGAAATCTTTGTCCACTTTATCTTCGCATATAGTAATTACATCCAAAATTTTATATCGGATAATCTTTATCTGTTTTATGTCCTGTGTTTCTATAAATAAGCAAACCTCTTCAATTAAAGGAGCTATTATGTGATTTGACCTACGGTATGGGCGTGATCCTGGACCAAGTATAGATATGCCAGCTTCTCTCATTTTAGGAGCCAACTTTAAGAAAATATAAAAATTTGGAGCTAAAATTGCGCATTCTCCTAAAGAAATATTATGTTCCTTAATTGCTGGAAGAAAATATTCATCTATTCCAGAAAAGGAATCACATGCTCTTATCCATAATGGGCTATGATTATAATATTTATTTTCTCCAACTGCGTCCATTTTTGGATCACGAGGAAGCAATTCTTCAGCACAATTAATTATTCTACTGGAACTCCGGAAATTACCCGTTAATGAAAAATCATTCTTTGCAACTATCTCCTTTGAAAACTGCTTCATTAAGAGCGAACTTCCTCCAGCAAAACCCATAATCGATTGACAGGGATCCCCTACAATAAAAAACTTTGTCCTTTTATAATCTGAAATAGCTTTGAGGATCTCTTTTTGATGGATAGATGTATCTTGAAATTCATCTACTAAAATCCATGCATATTTTGCTGAGAGACCAGCGATAATATATTCATTCTCCCGTATTAGACATGCTGAATAATATATTATATCGTTAAAGTCCACTAAATTATTATCATCTAGATATTCCCAATACTCTTTTGCGGCTTTATCTGACATCCTACCCGAAATCTTGCCTTCTCTCACCAAAAAGCTGAAGTCATCGAATGATTTTGGGTCGAGAGAATTATTCTCAATAATATTGCTAACAAATTCTTTATACTCATCATCGTCTGGCGTTATAATCGCAAACCCTCCTGAAAACTTATCTATCCTCCAATAATTTAGCCGAAAGATATTCCTCAGGCAAAAAGAATGTATCGTTCCTATCTCATAATAATCTTCTAGCTCTTCATGAGTTATACAACTACTTAATCTGTGATTAATTTCATTTACAGCTGAGTTCAAATATGTTATACAACTAATCATTCTTGTAGTTTGTCTGACGTCATCCAGGCATTCTAAAAGCTTCGCCACAATGGTTCTTGTCTTTCCGCTTCCTGGACAAGATTCCAAAGCAACATTGCTACTACATTTTACAGCGTTTACCTGTTCTCTAGTCAGCTTCATCTATCAACCAATCAATTGCATTATCTAAATATGTCGGTAATTCTTCGGCATACTGTGAATACCGTGATGATATCTGTGCATATCGTGCCTTACCAAACCTTTTTGCGGTGTTCAAAACTTTTTTACTCATTTCTAGTTTTTCTTTCGCAGATAATTCACTTTTCTTTTTATAGCTTTCCATTAGATCTTTCGCCACTCGCGGCGCTCCTAGCTCATTAGCTGAACTTGCGAACATCTTTAAATTGCTGGGAGATGCGGTTTCTATTTCAAATGTTGTTCCACAATGAAATATCCTTACAAAGTCATTTTCAAAATCTCTCAAAGAATCTACTCTTGGGAAATCCCCCTCTTCCGAATTAAATGAATCGCTAGGCCTTAGATCCCCGTCGGTTATAACTGCACATTTCTTTTTTATAGCTTCATTTCCAAAAAGTTTTAAGTATGAAGAAAAATGAACGCCGTGAATGGGAACTATTGATATGCCATGCTCTTCTAGATCTATTTCTTTGATCTTTTTCACTAAAAAAGGAATCAGGAAAACTTCTGCCATTCCCTCTACCAGAATAACCTTTTTAGCAAATAACAAAACTGATTTTGTAGCATCTATATATCTCTCCAAATCATCCTTATCGTTATCAGACGACCAATTGTTATCACTCAATCTTTTAGCTGATATCTCATACTCCGTATTTCGCGTAAAAACTATCACTTCATTTAAATCCACACGTGAAGTAATATGCGTACTATGACTGGTCGTGATTATTTGACATTCTTTGTTTTCTAATCTTCCCAGCAAGACTCTTTGCAGTTGGGGATGTAGATGCGCCTCTGGTTCTTCAATCAACAATAATTCGCCAGCGGTATCTTCTTGCTCCCCTTGTTTCTTGTAATATTCCAACAACATACTCATGTATAAAATATTATTTAACCCTAACCCATTTCTAGAAATATTCGCCTCTTCCAGCCCCTGTCCGGACAGTAAAATTTTTAAAGAGCGGGTGATGTCTCTAAAGGTTGGCGACATCATGCCTATCTTTGTATTCATTTTAAATATAGAGCCTACCGCTGCACTGAAGGAATCATCTATGTCTTGAGCAATTTGTTGGATTTCCGCTTCAGATGATATCTCTTTATTTACATCATCTATCTTTTTTATTAGTTCTTTTTTCTTTTCATCAGACATATCCGATACTTTTATCAGCTTATACAATGGGGAGCGTGCTTGTCGGCGCAGATCATCTTCAACATCTCGAATAGGTTGTAAAAATGCTACTCGATACGTTGATAGCCTATTAAATTTTACAGCTGTTGAAAAATCATCGTCCCAACAAACCTCTGACAAATCTTTTGTGCCTCCGTCTTCACAAACTATCGGCCCAGCTACTAGTTCTGAATCATAATCCTCTATGGTTAAATTTTTTGGTTCACGCTCACCAGAAGCTATATTCCTACGCACTGAACCTTTAGGTCTAAACCGATAACATACTTGTGCTGTTTCCCCGTCCAAACCCCACTCTTGCGCTAGAGCGTGCTCCTTTACCTTATCGTCATCTGCACCTGAAAAAAAATCCGTAAATTGTACTCCTACCACAATCTGTTGTGGCACGCTGAAGTCTACTTCTTTGGCGAAATCATCTTCTGTTAACTGTCTAACATAATACGGCAGATTCATGTCTAAGGCCAACCGTATTGCATGTAAAAAATTACTTTTTCCAGAATTGTTTTCACCTACAATACAAGTTAACCCTGCGCCAAAGGAAAGGTCTATATCTTTTAAATTTCGGTAATTCTTTATAACGATTCGTTTTATATACATTTTTCCTCCATTTTTCTTTTTATTATACAACGGAGTTAGATAAAGGGAAACAAAATATAAATAAGAACCTCAGGATCCTATAATCAGACATTATGTGAATTTGAAGCTAGCTTTTGCTTGATAAGTCGTTTTAATATAAAGAATAAATACTTGGCTTTTTGGAAAAATATTTTATCGACAAAGTTGTTTTGCGGAAATTCTTCCTAACAATTATGTATTTTCTAAAAATCTGGTGACACGATACCTATTTATTATTTGCCTTCTGTTTTATTACTAAAATTAGTATTGTGTCCCCTCTGATTCTACACTTCTTTTAAATTAATTTTTATCAAAACACATACTATTTTAAAATAGAATCGCCCCCTATCTCCATTTTAATAGGGACACATCCCAATAAATCTGGGAACATGCGAAAATCTGGCGATACAACATTTATCTACCAGAATGAAAAATGACTCTGACCCCTTTTTTTATGAACTCGGCAACCATCAAACGATAGGGGTCTTTAATAGTTCGCCATGGAAATGAACGTGCATTTTTCTTAAACCATAAAAATAATTTATTTCTGACACTATTTTCAAAGTTGAATACATGCACAATAACCACGTTATATTTTAAATTGCTTTTTTATTGCAAAATTACCATGTCGGTTAACATGATTTGCAGAATTGGCCTGTATATCAAAAAATAAATCTTTTCGTAGTCCAAATAACACCTCTTTAGAACACAATTCATCTTTCTTACAAGTAGTTATTGATTGCAAGTGAAAAACTATCGACTTGGAACTATCATGGAAATAAAAGGGACCAAAAGGAAATAACGGCCCTTTTCTACATTTAGTGGCATCATCTTCGTTGAAAATAATTCCATACAGGACTCTATGCAATATGGCTTTATCTTGACATATATCACATTGAGGTGTTATCACAAGACGACAAAGTTGGGCAGATGCTTTAGCTACTTCTGAAATCTTTTCAAAACATTTATCCAAAAAAATATTTTTCAATTCTTCGTCAGCATATTTAAAAACAACTGTGGATAATTGCGAGAAATCAGGATTATCAATAATAAAAAGACTATTATTTATTTTAGCGATTATTTCATCGGAAATTATTTCATTGATTTTCTGGGAAAAAGTCCTCTTTTCTTCTTCGTCAGTAGGAGTCGATGGGAATTCAAATAAATTTAATTTTTCTCTACAGTTAACAGTATTATTATCTAGCAAATCCTTAAAGCTTCGATTAATGAGTTGCAGAACGCACAATATCTTGTCTTTATCATCTGAAACCTCATTTTTTTCAGTATAAGCCTTATATAGACGATAAAAAAGATGCCTTGTGTTTTCACTCCAGTTATCATCAAATTCAAAGATGTTAGCAAAACTGTTAATAAATTCAGTCCCTGAATCAGCAGCTATATTTTCCCACATTATATATAAACTATATGGACCCAATTTTTCTGCCTTTGTTTTTAATTTTTCTAAAATCGCCTTAAGAGAGTACGTCTCACCTTCTTTACATTCTGATTTATCTAGATCAAGTGAAATTACAGGCTTTATTCCCCTTATTTGACAGTTTTTAAGAGTTCTTTCAATAACTTCGGGATGTTTTGTCCAGAAAATAATCGCATAAGGACCATTATCCTTCGAAATAATTTTTTCTAATATCCCTACGATTGCTGAAGCTTTTGTTTTTGTATCTGCGCCATCCATTCCTTCCAAAGCTATATCAAGAAAAACAAATCTAATCCCTTTGCAAGGAGTTTCAGGTAAAGAATCAACCTTACCATCAAAATATAAATAGGGGATTTGGTTCATATTTAAAACATCAAGTAAAGGTTTAGCTTCTGTAAAAACATTATCGACAATCACAACTTTCCCATTTTTAGATAACTGCATCATTTCTCCTCTTTCTTAAATGCCAGAGCGATTACTGCACCATTTTTATATTTAGACGGTATATCAAAATACTCCTCCACATCAAAAACCAATCTTCCTTTTAGAGACTTCATGATTTCATTTGTAAGGTGAAGTCCTATTCCCATACCTCCCGGCTTATTACTCACAAATGGTTTCGTAAGCTCTTCTACCGGCATTGAGAAACCCGGGCCATTATCTGCAATAATAATGCTTACATAGCCCCCAGGCACTGCATCAGAAACATCGATATAAATTTCTGGATTTTTAGTTTTTGAATATCCCAGCCACCATATAGAATTATCAAAAAGATTCATCAGGGCATTCAAAACGTGTCCTTCCGAACAAATAGCATCAAATCCCTTTCTTTTTGACTCATATTCTTTCCTAACATTTATGCCATGCGCTTCAAAGCGAAATTTTGTATTAAATAATGACTGATTTATTATACCTTTTAAGTTGCGCTCTTTTTTTTCAGAATTTTTTATGAGAATACTATATCCTTCGACAAGAGAAGCAAGATCTTCAACTCTTCCCAAAATACTTTTATTAACCGCCTTACTTTTAAGTGCAGCTTTAATATCTTTAATTATTTTCTCTATCTGATGTATCACAACGATAAGATTTAATCCAGCTCCGGCACTTTTAATTAAGCTTTCAGTAATTCGTTCATAATCCTGCTCTATACGGTCAAGGTATACATTGATCGTATTCTGGACATTTTTCTCTTTAACATTTTTTTCAACAATATCTTTTAGCTCTGCAATTGATGTGATTACTGGCTCAATATTTTTTTGAGGGCCATAATATTTTCTTAATAAATCTTTATCTGTCTTTCTGAATGTTTCAAGCTTATCTATTGCATAGAGGACTGCTTTAACAAGTTCATCATAAGCATCATCTTCAAGGAACCCTTCTCTGTTAGCTTTTTCTTTAAGGTCACTACTTTTAGCACGATTGAGAAAAACTCCCCCAATTATAATGTTATTACTTATTCTTTTTGTTGGAACATTAACACGTCTTCCGCCCAAGTCAAGCCAATCATTCCCTGGCTCACCATAATCCAGTACGCGCATATTGTCTCTAAAAACCCTAATACCCCCATTTGCATCTAAATATTTCTTTAAACCGCTTTTATCTTGAACTCCCAATTCTAAAACACGCGCATCTCTATCAAAGATCACACCTTTAAATTGAACTGGACCAATTTTATGCTTTGACAAATCTATATCTTGATATTCTCTAGTTTCCTTATCTTTATATACCATTCTCAGCACAGACTTTATTTCTTTGTTATCCTTGGTAATATGCCTCACTTTTAACTTAGGCATTGTACTCCACGGAATAAATTTATAATTGAATTCTGTTATCTCATTTTTTTCCATGCATATTGAAAACTCAAAAAGTTTATATTTTTTAATATTATTAAAATCAAGCAATCCCTTTATCCAATCTTTATTATCAATATTAAGAGTTGCCTTGAATGATGTTTTGTCCTGAAAAGGGGAATTTAAAGAAGTGATTGCCCTACAACACTCACGCACTCTTTTTCGTGTCCAAGCAATTCGTAATTTAGTAATAATGATCTTTGTCCCTGATTCTTTTTTCTCAAAGATTTCAGGAGTACGCCTTTTTATAACAATCTCAACATCTTCTATATATTTTTTTTGCTCAAATTTGTCCCAATCAATTTCGAGAACATATTCATATTCGCCCCTTTTAGTAATAATTTTTATAAACTTCCCTAATCTATGAACTCCAAGTCTCCCAATTCCCTTTTCTCCTAAACGTAATCTCTTGAATTTGTCTGTACGTTTGGTTTCCGGATTAGAGGCTAATTCTTCTTTGTGACTTGTCCCAATCTCAAGCCAGGCAGAGCGTAAAATATCGTCATCCATCCCCTCTCCATCATCTGTAATAACAATAGAACCCTTTTGAGGAATATTAACCTTATTCATTTCTACTGTACAAAATGAAGCATCTGCATCATAAGAATTTTTAACTAATTCCAAAAGCGCAATACCCTCATTCTTGATTAACTGAAGACCTAATTGTTGAATAAGTCTGGCACGTGTCCGAAATTTATTTCCCTTCATTTCAACATCTCCTTTATCTTACCAGCAATAGCTTCTGCCATAAGCGGTGGCACTGCATTTCCTATCTGGGCAAGTTTTGCAGTTCTCGGACCCTCAAAAAAGTAGTTATCTGGAAAAGACTGTATTCGTGCTGCTTCTCGGACGCTTATTGACCTTAGCTGTTTGATGTCTGGATGTATATAATAGTGTCCGTCTTTTGCGATGTGTGCAACAACTGTGTGTGATGCTGCTTCATTAGCGGCTACTACTTTGAATCTGTCAAGAAACGAAGCCTGGTTTTTATGTGTTTTTAGTTTCTCTGGCAGATCAGCGTAATTAAGCCTTTTCCCTTCTGTTTCCCACAAAACAAGAGCTTCTTTATAAATCTCTCTGTCATTATCATTAATTGGCCTCGTCACGTGGTGCGTAAGCACGGGCTCTATATGTCTAATTTTTGATTTCTTCAGATAATCTGATACGTTATTAACGTACTCTGAAACATCACTACCCTCTCCGGGGTTTAGTGGAGGTAAATCCTTAAATAATTCTGCTGTAAGATAATCATGTTTTTTGGGTTTAAACTCTGGATATTTCAGATCACGATCCTTTTTCCAGCCAATTAATATAACCCTTTTTCTGTTCTCAAGAACCATAAAGTCAGAAGCAATCAGCTTTTTGTGCTCAACAACGTATCCTGCTTTTCCAAAATATTTCTTTACCTCTTCAAATAATGCGCCACCATCAGCTGAAAGTATTCCCGGCACGTTCTCGAACACAAAGACTTCAGGCATGAACTTTTTCAGTAATTGAACATAGTGCTTATATAGCTGTTTTCTTGGGTCATCCTTCATGCTTTTGGGGTCTCGCGCTCTCCCTACAAGGGAATATGCCTGACAGGGAGGACCTCCGATAAAAACATCAATAGAAGATACATTCATCTCCTTCATTTGCTCTCTAATCCGTCGAGAAATCTCATTTATAGTTTTGGGAGAAATCTCTACATTTATAACTGCGTTTTCCGGCAAACCATTCAGGAATACTTCTCTGGTGATTTTTTTCTGCACATAATCCCAATATGCGCTTTGCTTTTTCTTTACCTTATAATCCCAATAAGTATGTCTGGTCTTGAGCGTATCGCAGGCATGGGAATTCATTTCGACAGAAGAAATTATATTGAACCCTTTCCTCCTGAATCCCTCAAGCAATCCTCCTGCTCCCGCAAAAAGGTCAACAACAGTAAATTGTCTTTGCACCAACTTTTTTGTCATATTAAACCGCACCATTTAAAGGTTCGTTGCAGAATCCGGGGACACAATAATTACTTTTTTTACCAAGGCTACTGTTTTCTAAAATTCCTGTCAATTATTTTAGCAATATTAATTAGGCCTGTTCCCATTTCCCCCTTTTTCCCTTCAGGTTATTTTTTGCCATTACCATTTTTATCAAGTTCTGCATCGAGTTTTGAGTTAAATGTAAAGTTTTTTTTACGCAGGTGATTGAAATAGTAGTCGTAATCGTCGGGAGTTAAGAAATTAAAAAAATAGTTGAACTCTGATTGTTGCTTGTTCAAGATAGCAAAGTGCCTTTTAGCTGCTTTATATTTTGCTTTGTTTTCATCAGAAGGATCTTTGATTTCTTCATCGCCTTTTATTTCTGCCACAAGGATGGACTTGCCAACTTTAATAAAAAAATCCGGATTGAAACGTGCACGTTTAGGATGCTCTCCTTTTCTCCATGAATAATCAATAGGATAGAATTCTTGATCGGTTGATTTGATCCAGCTGTCAATTATTTTGGCGTTTTCCTCCTTGACAAGTCCGCGGATAAAAAGGCGTTCTGGTTTATGGCTGGCGATTGCAATGCCTAAAGGGGTTTTGAAATGGTAGGCATTTGATACATATTGCATTGCGCTGCCAGGAAGTTCGTCTTTTTGAGTTTTGAGTTCTTTTATAAAATTTATGTCTTCTTCTGCGCACAGGTTTTTTGAATTATCGTCCCAGAAGATAGTAGCGTCGCCGCGCCTTAAGGACGCAAAACCAGCACTGCACTTTTTTCGCCCCTGCGTTTTAATTTTAACCAAGGCCTTTGGGGACATTTTATAACGGACGGCTTTGGCGGCCGATCGATGAAGAACGCCAAATGCCTGGTATATCCTTTGCCTGTTTTCATCGCTGACCTGGCTACCTTTCTCGCCGATACGTTCCAAAGATTTCTTAATGAGGACTTTCAACCAGTCGATGCTGTATTTGTTTGTATAGTTAGTGGGCATATCTGACACGGCCGTTTCCATATCGATTGATCTAAAACGATTATATATCTGTTCGGCAATTTCTTCTATGGAGAACATTTTGTATGTGACAAGCGTCTTCTTTTTTCTGATTTCTTGTGTGGTTACGCGAATATATTCTGTTTCTCGTTCAAGCGCTGGGGCTTGCCTGATGAAGGTGATAAACCCTTTTTTAAATTCGTATTCCTTTTCTTGTTTGTATTCTTCGGTTTCTTTTAAACGGGCATAATCAATCTGGTGGATATAAAAGTTGTAGTCAGGTCTTTTTTTTACGGGATAGGAGTAGATTCTATTTTCTATTTCGAGCACTTCATCAACAAGGTGCTTTATCCTGCTAGACCAGCGATCATGATTAAATACGGTAACCACCGGTCTTTGGCCAAGATACACTTCCGGAATCCTTAAGCCCCGTCCTAGTACTTGAGCAATAAGAAGTTTACTATTAAAAGCGCGTTCTTCATGAGGAACGATTTGAAAAACATTTTTTACATCCCAACCTTCGGTTAACATACTTACTGAGGCAATCCACTCTATAGGACAATTTTTTCTGTCTACTTCTGTAAGTTTACAAACATTTTCTTTGTGTTTTGGCGAAGAAGTTACTTCTAATACTTTCTGAGAAGCATCGTCTACGGAAATGCCTTCTTTTTTTGAAAGGAACTTTATTAAATCTTCGGCAAGTTTGTTGCAGGCGCGGATGTCTTTTGTGATTAAAATGGTAAGAGGCTTTATTAAGCGGTATTTGGTGTTTTTGTTTTCAATGTGGTTGTCATATATTTTTTGAAATTTTTCATTCTGGGTAGTAGATGTATCTTGAGCAACATAATCAATTGTTTTTATAAAGCCTTGTTCGATAGCCTCCTTAAGAGAATAACGACTGATGACATCAGTAAAATATTCATCATTGATATAACAAGTTCCAGAAAGTCCCACGATGTATTTGAAATTAAACTCTTTCTCCAGGATAAATTCTTTCCATTTTTTGAAATCTTTCCCGGTTTGATTGTATACATGGTGTGTTTCATCATTAACGATAAGTGTACGCTCTCCTTTTCCGGCAAGGCTTTCGCGGATGGATGATTTTACATGTTCATAAAGAGCATGGCAGTTTTCCACGCAGATTGCACCGGTCGCTATGCTTTCGGTGGCATTGATAATGTGGGGATTTTTAATGATAGAGTTGTCTGGAAGAAGATCTCGTAATGTCGCATCACCAGAAAGCAGTCTAAATTTTTCCATAAGACCTGTTTCTATGGTGGTGGAAGGACACACCACAAGAACGTGATCCACAACACCTTCAGCCAGCATAATGCGCGCAATAGCGTAGATTACATAGCTTTTTCCGGTGCCGGTGGCCATGTCCAGAGAACAGGAAAGCTTATTGGAAAACTGGAGGTGTTTTTTCATTTCATTAAATGAGCCATATAAATCTTGCAAGATTATATTAGACTTTAGATTTTCTTCCGCAAGGGCGGAAAGATTGCGGTATTGATCACCGAGTAGATAGCGAAGGGTTGCTCGGATAGCTTCTTTCTGATAGTCGCGATCACCGCATAGAGCATCAATGAAACCCTCATACTTATTAATATCAAATACAGAAAGATTAATGTTTTCAGTAACCCTTAACACTAAATCCTGGTTAAGAAATCGTTTTTGATCCGGCACGCTATTTTCTCCCTTTTACTTTTTTCCTATTCTCAAAGGGTTTAAAATCTTTTAATGTTTTAATCTCGCGGTATTCATTGCCATAGATATCCAGATAAATGATCATAAGCTGGCTCTTAATTGATTCAACAGGGAGATGAATTCCCCACTTATTTTTTTCTATCTCACTGGCGTAATACACTTTTTTTAAATTAAAAATTTCACCAGCATAATTGAAATCTACCATTACCATAGAAAGAGATTCTCTATTGCTAAGAATGCTCACTCCTTTGGTCATTGCCTCGCTTTTAAAAGTTTTTATTTTGATGGTGGCAGTATCATCTTTAGTAAAATATTCGCATTCTACCTTTGGCTGCCGGATGAAATCAAAACCCACGGCGTCAACGGTATCGTTGACCTGGGTTTCATCAATAGGCTGTTTTATGGCTTCAAAGGCACGATTATGCAATTCGTTTATTATGGAATACGGTATACGCAGAACATAGTAACGAGTATTGCCCCTATCAATGTAGTCTTCCAAGAATGTCACACTGGCCGCCGGCACGATAATAAAAAATTGTTTACCTGTTTTTGAGCCAAGCATGGAATGTAAATCATCAATAAAACCATAGTCAAGAATCACGCCGCCGTCTTGCTGATGATTAAAAACAAGAACATCTGTCCTTCCTTTGTAACCATCAAGCTCAATGCCTGAGACGGTATGTTTATCGTCGTGGCAATTAAAAAGATGTAAGGCAAAGATGCGCCAATCCTGCCAGGGAAGTTTTTTTAACTTTGGAAAATCATAAAGACCGGCATTATAAAGCGTAAACGGTTTGGGATTTAATTTTTTTCCTTTATTGCCGATTTCAGATTTCAAGTTAAGCATTCTTTTCTGGATAGTGTAAATCGCCAGCTTGCCGCAATCAATACCAATCCAACGGCAGCCTAACTTTTCCGCAACTACACACGTCGTACCAGAACCGGCAAAAGCATCAAGTACGATATCCCCCTTTGATGTAGCCATATTTATAATTCGTTTAAGAAGTTTTTCGTTTTTTTCTGTCGGGTAACTATGCTGAAAAGAGTATGCTGATAAATCATTCCACAAATTATTGCAAAGAGTTTGTTCAGTAGCCGGAATAAAATATTCTGGCTTCCTCGTATTTTGACTTGGCCTAACAAATCTAAGTTTTTGCCCCATTTTAACCCAATATTCTCCAAGAGTCATTTTGCTTGAAAGCGTGCTTTTCCACACCTCATAATTTTTCTTTGCTTCATAGGCTTTTTCTTTTGTCCAATGCCAATGTCTGGTTGTTGCTGGCTTAAAACCAAATATTTCGTAATCCATTCCATTTCTAAAACCTGCGGCATCAAAAGCATGCCACCTATCAGGCTTATAATCTTCTTTATCTGGAGGCAAAATCAACAATGATGCATTTTTTGAATAGAATAAGATTGTATCAAACTCCTCGTTTAGCTTTTTCACGAGTTCTCTTTCTCTGACATTCTTTTTCACTCTATTTACAGCAATTTCATTTCTAAAATTGTTTTCTCCAAATACTTCATCCATTATTGCTTTTATATAATGTTTTTTGCGGTAATCGAGATGAACAAAAATTGCACCATCTTTACTTAACAATTCTCTAAGAGAAATGAGCCGTTTTCTTAAAAACTCAATAAACGCTGCCCCTGCGATTTTATCCTGATATGCTTTTTGATCCTGGCTTCCCCGAAACTCTTGTTTCGTAGCAAACGGGGGGTCAATATAGATCAGTTTTACTCGGCCATTTACCTCTGGATCGTCGAGTAGCTTTTTCATAATCTGGAGGTTATCACCAAAGATAAGTTTATTTGTCCAACCCTTACCGTTTTTTCCAAAAGTTTTCACTGCTTGAAGAGGAACGGCCATAGTATCAGCAAGGATATCTTCTTCCCTTTCTTTGCCGGCATAGACTAACTCGTATTCTCTCTTTTCCGGAGGGAAAAGAATATTTTTGTAATCAAGAGGGATTCCTTCGCCAGCCCGCAATAGTTCGCTGATTCTTTTACGGTCCCTTTTTGATAATTTTGTCACGGTTGGCCCCTCCTCTTATATTTTACTTACTGCCAGCATTTCATATTCTTCTATTAATCCCTTATCAGTAAAGCTGAAATGTTGATTTTCTCCAACAATGATGTGATCGAATACGCGCAATTCCATTGATGAAGCAGCGATAACTAATGCACGGGTTAAGGATTTGTCCGCATCACTTGGTTCAATGTCGCCGGACGGATGATTATGAACAATGATAAGCCCTGGAGCCTGAAATTTTATGGCGACATGAAGTATTTCACGTATTGATGGACTTACTTTATCAACAGAGCCTTTTTCAATATCAAGGATATTGGTGATGCTGTTCCTTTTATCCAGCAATAAGAGTTTAAAACACTCTCTTTTTAAATCCCGCATAAGCGGCATAAGAAAATGAGCCACATCGGACGATTTTTTTACAGTGCCGATAAAGGCCTTTTCTTCGCTCATCAATCTTCTTCCTAATTCGACTGCTGCTTTTATCTGAGTGATCTTAGCGTCTTTTAATCCGGTTATTTGTCTGAATTCTGTAATATCCATACTGCTTAAGGAACGCAGTGTTTTAAATTTTTGTAATAATTCCCGAGCAATATCAACAGCACTTTTGCCCGGTGTGCCTATTCTGATAAGAATGGCTATTAATTCCGCATTGCTCAACGTATGTTCTCCGTATTTGAGCAACTTTTCTCGGGGCCGGTCCTCCTCTGGCCAGTTCCGAATAGCGTTTGAATATAATTTTTTATTACTCATACCTATCCTTCTCCAATTACTACCTCCCAACCAACTCATCTATCTTAATTTTAAAAACATTAGAAATTTTTCTTAGAGTTTCGAGCGTAGGATTTTTGTTTGCCCCCGACTCTATTTTAATAAGCGTGCTGTAAGTAATTCCCGCTTTTTGGGCAAGCTGTTCCTGAGATAAATTGTGTTTCTTTCTTAGTTGTTTTATGTTTTTTGAAAGCATAATCCCCTCACTTTAGATTCTAAGATCCTTCAGCCTTCGACTTCAGGATCAATATAAATCTTTTAGGTGCACTTAAAATTGTTGATGATTTCTATTGACATACTATCAATATAATGCTATTATTATATTATTAGATAACTATTAATTTATTGCTTTCCTTATAATGCTATTATAACGCTGGATTTTTTAATATCAAGAGGTTTTTTAGTGAAAACAAAACTGCTAAATAATCCAACAATTCAACCAATAAATTTAAGCTGGGCTGATAATCTCTCTGTTCAAGAACTATTGGATGTTGCGGCTTCTATAATTGCCGATGAATACATCAGCATAGCCAAACAAAATCCTGAAACTTTTTCAAATGAAGATAGGTGCTGAAATTGACAAATTGATATAATTTATATCCCCCACATGTTTTGCGCCGCAAAACAAATCAGGGGGGATTAATTCCTACAAACGATTTAAGAAAATCAAAGATTTTCGTAAATCATGTAGTCATTAAGGGGGGTTAAAATGAAAGTAGCAATATACGCAAGGTATTCTTCTGAAAATCAAAGTGAAAAGAGCATTGATGATCAAATTAGAGTCTGTAAAAATTACGCGCGTGACAACGATATGAGTGTTAAAAATAGACATATCTATATTGATGAAGCAATTTCAGGTTCTATTATTAATCGTCCCGCATTACAATCTCTGCAAATAGCTGCTGAAAATAAGGAATTTGAAGCGGTTATGGTAGATGACTTATCCCGTCTTTCTCGAAGCAATCATCAAATGTTGACACTTGTGCTTAAATTTAACTACCTTCAAATTAAAATAATCTCTGTTTCAGATGGCATTGTAACAGATGATGAAAATTCTAAATTAGGTATTCATATACGGGGGCTTATGAATGAGTTATATCTTGATGACCTTAAGAAAAAGACAATGCGCGGCTTAGAGGGGCAAAAAATAAGAGGTTTCAGCACCGGCGAGCATGTTTATGGCTATCACACCCAGCCCTCGGGTGAATTAAAGCTAAACAAGAAGGGGCAGCCTAAATACGAAGGAATGGTTCATAAAATAAATCCCGCTGAAGTTGATGTTGTTAGCGATATATATAAAAACTTTATTGAAGGAAAAAGTTTAAATAAAATAGCGCGGGACCTTAACAAAAATAAGATTCCAACTAAAAGAGGGCGTCCCGGTGGATGGAACATATCAACTATAAGTAGAATTTTAAAAAATGAAAAGTATACCGGCTTATGGATATGGAGAAAGTACAAAAATCTCAGAGATCCTATAACGGGAAGAATAAAAAAGGTTCCTCGCCCAAAAGAAGAACAATTGTCTATATTTAAAAAAGAATTAATTATAATTGACAAGGAAACATGGAGAAAGGCTCAAAAAAGATGGGTAGAAATCAAGGGAACATGGCCTATAAGAAAAAATGAAAAAAATAGTCAAACAAAGCAAAGAAGTTATGTGTATGGCAGTCCCAATTACTTACTTTCAGGGCTAATGAAATGTGATATCTGCGGCGGAGCTATCGTCCTTATTAGCGGAAAAGGAAGCGGTTATTACGGGTGCTATAACGCCAGAAGAAAAACCTGCAATAATAACCTTCTTGTGCCGCGCAAAAGAATAGAACAAACCATTATCTCAGAGTTAAAGCAAAAGATATTAACCGCTGAAAATTTAAGCTACGTTTATAAAAATGTAGAAAAGCTTGTTACTTCCGGCCTGAATGAAGTGCCTGAATTGATTAAAAAAAAGAAATCGCGGCTTGATAAGCTTCTATCTGAACTACAAAATTATCTTAACTACATTAAAATAGGAAACTTTTCTAAATCAGTATCACAGGCTCTAAATGAAACAGAAAAGAGGAGTGAAAGCCTAAAACAGGAAATTGTCTCGTTGGAATTTCAGCAGCAGAATACCTTTAAGGCGCCTGCAAAGGAATGGATTAACTTAAGACTTGAGAGATTACGCGAAACACTGAATAAGAATACTGTTACAGCCGGCCTGGCTCTTAAAGAGGTTCTTGGGCCAATTCGGCTTGAGCCAATATCTGATGAGGATTCAGACTTTTATCAGATTATCCATAGCGGCGAAAAGAAATTCAAGCCGTACTATGTCGCCCATACAAAAATTCAAACCCTTGCGCTCTTAGACGAGAAACGCAAAGGTTCGAATTGGTATCACTGGCGGAGGAGGTAGGATTTGAACCCACGGTACCTTTCGGCACAACGGTTTTCAAGACCGCCGCTTTCAACCGCTCAGCCACTCCTCCAATTTGTACAATTTCAACAAGCAAATTGGATCTCGAACTCGCCAAAGACGGGCGAGAGATCTTTTACGTGTAATTTCAACAAGCAAATTGGATCTCGAACCTGCCAAGGGCGGGTGTGAGATCTCAAATGTTATTAATCAAGTTAAGTGGAGTTTTATTATATAAGGTTGGTGGCACTTTGTCAATGCTGGCTTTTTTAATATAAATCCCGATTAGCCACATCATCACAAACCCTTGCCCAATACTTCATCGGCACGCTTGGGCCCCTTTAGAGCTTTTTCTATCCGCTACGCGCTCTACGCTATGCGCCAATAAACACATGGTGTATTAAAGCTAGTAATTAAAAAGCTGGTTGAAGGTGGTGCAAAAAATTTCTTTTGTGTCCACGATGGAATACATTATAAAATTTGTAAAATTTACATCACTGAAAAGCGCGCTCAATATAAAAGCAAATATGACCAAATTGCAAATGAATATAAAATTAATTGAAAAAATATACCCCGTCTCCGCTATGTCTTGCTGCTTCTTCTTAACCATCTCTATAGTCATAATTAAATGGAAAATAAGAGTAAAGCCTAACGTAAAAACAAAAATGTTGAGAAATGCCGAAATATCAACCACCAAAGAAAGCCCGCCAAAAACAAGTGATGCGATAATGGCATAAAAAGGAAATAAATACGGGGCCAGAGCTACAAAAAAATTGGGCTTGGTTGTCTCAACGCTTCCCCCGGAAGACGACACCTTAAACGATGTTACTTTGCCTCCACATATCCACGTTGCCAAAGCGTGCATGGACTCGTGCCCCAACACATAAATATAGACCGGTTTGAAAAAAACAATGTGCAAAATTGCATACGCGGTAATTCCGCAAAAGAAATAATGTTCTATGTTTCCAATAGATGAAATATTTGATATTTGTTTAAAAAGGTTGGCGCCAAAGGAAAACGAGGCGGGCAGCATCAGGATGCCTAATGCCATTTTAAACGTGCGCTTTATCATTTATTTATGCTTGGTTTTATGCGGTCCCGATTAGCCATATAAGGTTTCAGAACTTCAGGAACAACAACAGAACCGTCTTTCTGTTGATAGTTTTCTAATATGCAAATTATCGTCCTGGCCAAAGCAACGCCGGAACCATTTAGCGTGTGAACATATGTTACTTTTTGAGTCTTGCTGTCTTTATACCTGATGTTTCCTCTTCTTGCCTGAAAATCGTCAAAATTACTGACGCTGGAAACTTCAAAATAGCGGCCCGCTCCCGGCGCCCAAACTTCGATATCATAACACTTAGCTGCCGCAAAACTTAACTCCCCCGCCGATAAAGCCATTACTCTATAAGGCAACTTTAAAGCCTGCAAAATGCTCTCCGCGTTCTTAAGAAGTTTTTCATATTCGTCGTCTGAATTTTCCGGCAACACGATTTTCACCAATTCAACTTTATCAAATTGGTGCACCCTTATGAGCCCTCTGGTGCCCTTACCATAAGACCCCGCTTCTCTTCTAAAACAAGGGGTGTAAGCGCACATACATATGGGCAGCTCGTTTTCATTTATTATTTCACCGCGATACATATTCGTAACCGGAACTTCAGCCGTTGGAACTAAATATAAATTATCATCCCTAAGCTTATACATGTCTTCTTCCATCTTTGGAAGCTGTCCGGTGGCAAACATTGATTCTTCACAAACTAAGGCCGGGGCCCATATTTCCGTATAACCATTTTTTCCGCTGTGGACATCCAGCATATAATTAATCAAAGCCCTTACCAAGCGCGCTCCATCTCCTTTATATAAGGAAAAATTGGAGCCCGCGACTTTTGTTGCTCGCTCAAAATCTATAATATCAAGCAGTTGGGCTAATTCTATATGATCTTTTGGTTCAAAAGCGGGTTTTTTTATCACGCCCCACTCTCTTACGATGATATTAGCTTTTTCATCAGGCCCAATCGGTACACTTTTGTGAGGTACATTTGGGATTGCATGTACGATTGTATCAATTTTTACAGATAAACCCTCCACATTGTCGTCAATTTCTGTTATTTTTTGGGATAAAGCTTTTACGCCATTTTTTTTACTTTCAACCTTTTCGCCACGCTTTATTAACTCACCTATTTCTTTTGACGTTATATTTCTTTCGTTTTTTAGGGTTTCTGTTTCCTGAAGCATTTGCCTTCTTTTGAGGTCAAGAGAAAGTAGTTTATCAATATCAATTCTTACTTTGCGGTTTGCCAAGGATTTCTTTATTGTATCAGGGTTGGACCTTATAAATTTTAAATCAAGCATCTTCTGTGTTACTTTCCGCGATTATACCTTTAATAGCTATTTTAATTCGCTGTTTCTTTTCTTCATTCATATCATTAAATCTTACACCCACCCGCCTCGCGAAGAATTCGGATATTAACGAAAGCTTTTCCATTTTTTCGTCTTCCAGGCCCTCTGTCCAAACAACTTCTCCTGTAATTCGCAAGGGTTCTTTCTTGCCGTCTAAAAATAATTCCAAGTCAAGTTTTGTGCCGCTCCTTACCTTCGCGTGAATTGGCATCATAAGGCCTGCGCCCGATTGATGCAAGTTTTTTCCCTTGGCAATACCTTCGGCGTAGGGAGGCTCTGCATGGCTGTATTTTACGTCTTTTTCGTAATTAGCCCTTTTGAGGTGTCGTAATTCTTTTTGTTTGACGCTTGTTTGTTCGCTTGTTTTAAAAGGGTCGTTGCTTTTTCTATTATACCTTTCTCTAATAATAACCAAAGCGACAGCGGAGGCAAAGAGAAATAATCCGCAAATAATAAAGGCATTAGATATAATCCTTATCGCGTCCTCTGTCATGCTCCCCCTTTTTATTCTTCTTTTTCTGCCTCTTCCTCTGATGCAATTTTAGCAACGGCCACAACTTTATCATTATTTTTTAACGAAATAAGTTTAACGCCCTGTGTGTTGCGGCCAATAGATCTTATGTCTTTAACGGCGCAACGGACTATCATTGAGCCGGAAGTTATTACCATCAACTCATCTTTGTCATCAACTGTATTAATAGCCACAACTTCACCGTTGCGTTTGGTAGCTTTTATATTGATAACGCCTCTGCCTCCGCGAGATTGATTTCTATACTTGTCTATGGGTGTGCGTTTTACAAATCCCTCCTGCGTAACGGAAAGTAGGTCCGCGTCTTTTTTGGCTATTTCCATGCCTATGCAAGTATCTTTTTCGCTAAGCTTTATTCCTCTAACGCCAGCGGCCGACCTGCCCATATCTCTTACCTGAGACTCGGAGAACCTTATTGCTTTGCCCATGCGCGCGGCCATCAAAATCTCATCTTTACCATCAGTAACTCCGCAAGCGATAAGCTTGTCGTCTTCTTTGAGTGTAATTGCGATGATGCCACCCTTGCGAGGATTGCTATAGGATGATAATTTTGTTTTCTTAATTATACCCTTTGTTGTAGCTAAAACCAAATATTTATCTTCTGAAAATTCCACCACGGGTATAAAAGAAGTGATATTTTCGTCTTTGGTCAATTGCAATAAATTAACCACAGCTCTTCCTTTGGCTGTTCTGGTGCTTTGCGGCACCCCATAAACCTTCAACCAATACACCTTGCCCTTATCCGTAAAGAAAAGGATGTAATCGTGCGTTGATGCAATAAAGAGATGCTCTACAAAATCCTCTTCCCGCAACTGAGCCCCAATGACGCCCACACCGCCGCGTCTCTGTTTTTTATAAGAAGAAACCGGTATTCTCTTTATATAACCCGCGTGACTCATGGTCATAACCATACTTTCGTTAGCGATCAAATCCTCCACATCAAGTTCATCAACCGCTGCCACTATATCCGTTCGCCTGTCGTCGTTGTATTTTTTTTTAATTTCCCTCAGCTCATCTTTGATAATCCCCAGCACTTTCTTGGGGTTTTCAAGAATAAACTTTAATTTCTCTATAGTTTTAAGTAATTCCAGATACTCTTTTTCTATTTTTTCTACTTCCATGTTGGTTAAACGCTGAAGCTGCATTTCAAGAATCGCTTGCGCCTGAATAGAGCTGAAAACAAACTTTTTGATGAGGTTTTCCTTGGCGGCGGCGGGCGTTTTTGACTTTTTAATTATTTTTATAACTTCGTCCAGGTTTTTAAGAGCAACCTTATGTCCCTCGAGAATATGTGCCCTGGCTTCCGCTTTGGCCAATTCAAACTTCGTTCTTCTGGTTATAATATCTATACGATGTTTAATAAAATGCTCAATCACTTCTTTAAGGTTGAGCACTCGGGGTTGATTACTAACCAACGCCAGCATAATGATGCCAAACGTTGTCTCCATTTGAGTATGCTTGTATAATTGATTTAAAATAACCTGCGGCGGGTGGCCCCTTTTAACATCAATAACTACTCGTATGCCTTCTTTTGAAGATTCATCTCTTAAGTCGCTGATGCCTTCAATCTTTTTGTTTTGAACTAAAGCGGCAATTTGCTCAACAAGATTAGTTTTATTTACCTGATACGGTAATTCAGAAATTATTATAGCTTCTCTGCTGTTTTTAGAGGTTTCGATATAGGCCTTACCTCTTAATTTTATGCGCCCACGTCCCGTATTATATGCCGCTCTTATTCCTTCTCTGCCGCATATTGTGCCGCCGGTGGGAAAATCCGGCCCTTTAATTATTTTCATCAAGTCTTTAATGCTAGTTTCCGGATTATCAACTACAGTTATAATCGCGTCAACAACTTCGCCCAAGTTGTGCGGGGGTATATTTGTGGCCATACCGACCGCGATACCGCTAGAGCCATTTATAAGCAATGTTGGTATAGCTGCCGGCAAAACCCTGGGCTCTTTTAGAGAGTTGTCAAAATTAGGAGCAAAATCAACCGTATCTTTTTCAAGGTCCTTTAACATCTCATTCGTGATGGCCTGCATTCTTGCCTCAGTATATCTCATTGCGGCGGCCGGATCACCGTCTATAGAGCCAAAGTTACCCTGGCCCTCAATCAAGGGATACCTCAATGAAAATTCCTGAACCATTCTCACCAGGGCATCATAAACAGCTGTATCGCCGTGGGGATGAAAGCGGCCCAGACAATCACCAACAATTCTAGCGCACTTTTTATAGGGCTTATTATGCCACAGCGAAAGATCTTTCATTGAAAAAAGTATTCGCCTATGTACGGGTTTTAAGCCGTCTCTAATGTCGGGCAAAGCCCTGCCCACAATTACGCTCATCGCATAATCAATGTATGAGCTTTTCATTTCGTCTTCAATATAAACCGGAATTATTTTTTCGCCCTTGGTATACATTATTTTTTCCTATTTCTTTTCATTTTTAAATATCTATATTGGCTTCTTTTGCGTGACTCTCGATAAACTCTCTGCGGGGTTCAACCGCGTCTCCCATTAAAATCGTAAACATTTCATCCGCCTTAACAGCATCTTCCAGGGTAACCCGAAGGAGCGTTCTGGTTTCCGGATCCATAGTTGATGTCCAGAGTTGATCGGGGTTCATTTCTCCTAAACCTTTATATCTTTGAACCGACATGCCTTCGTTGGCAATTTTTTTAACCGCCGAGATCATTTCCTTTAAGCTAAAAAGTTCCTTTTCTTTGCCGCTTTCGGCTATCAGCACAAAGCTGGGTGCGCGCTTCTGCTTTTCTTTGTTTTTGTCCTCTTTCTCTCGCATTTCGTACAGGCTTATATCTATATCAAACTTTTCGAGCTTTTCTTTTATGCTAAGAATGTCTTCTGCTTCGTAAAACTCTATTAAATCGAGCTTTTGGGAGCTATCCCCATTTCCATTCATATGGCCTTCTACTGTTTCGGCGCCTTCGCGGCTCTTTTCTTCTTTTTTCGCGATGATGGCCAACTCAGCGTCCGTATAAATAAATTGGTATTCACCCTCCACTTTAACCATATAAATAGGCATTTTTTTGGTCTTTTGGTCATATTTTTTGATATAAAACGATAAATCTACTCCCTTTCTATATATACTATGAGCCAGCCTCTCCAGCTCAAAGAGAAGAGCTAAAATATCGCTGAACTGTTTGGGTGTAAAGGGTTTTTGCTCTCTTTTTTTGTTTTTAAATTTATACAAAGATGTGTTTTCCTGTCCCATATCAATAAGAATGTTGTTCATCTGCTCTTCAGTGTTAACATATTCTTCTCTTTTGCCTCTTTTAATCTTATATAAGGGTGGCTGCGCTATATATACATGTCCTTTCTCTATTAATTCCTTCATTTGTCTATAAAGCAAGGTTAAAAGCAGCGTTCTTATGTGAGAACCGTCCACGTCGGCATCGCACATCAGAACCAGCTTGTTGTATCTGAGCTTTGAAATATCAAGCTCATCTCCAATGCCAATGCCGAGAGCGGTAATAATGGTTCTGATTTCGTCGTTATTAAGCATTTTATCCAAGCGAGCCTTTTGGACATTGAGGATTTTACCTTTAAGCGGTAGAATCGCCTGATAGCGCCTATCCCTGGCCAATTTTGCCGACCCCCCCGCTGAGTCGCCCTCAACCAAATACAACTCACACAGCTCGGCATCTTTTTCTGAACAATCGGCCAGCTTTCCGGGCAACGCGGACATTTCAAGGGCGCCTTTCCTGCGGGTAAGCTCTCTGGCTTTTTTGGCCGCAGCTCGCGCTCTTGAAGCGGTTAGTGATTTTTCAATTGTTTTATTGGCTACTGCTGGGTTTTCTTCAAAATAATTAGTTAAAAATTCGTTAACCGCTGACGCGACAAGCCCGTCAACCTCGCTGTTTCCCAGCTTTGTTTTGGTTTGGCCTTCAAATTGAGGGTCGGGAATTTTGACGCTAATGACTGCCGTCAGTCCCTCCCTAACGTCTTCTCCGGAAAGAGAAGGGGCGTTGTTTTTAAAGAGATTTTTGTTTTTTGCGTATTGATTGGTGGCTCTTGTTAGGGCGGACTTAAAGCCGCTTAAATGCGTCCCGCCTTCGATTGTATTAATATTGTTCGCGAATGAAAATATATTTTCGGCGTAACCGTCGTTGTATTGAAGGGCTAATTCTATTCGGAAGCCCTCTATGTCCTTTTCAAAATAAATCACTTTTTTATAAATTGGATTTTTGTTTTTATTAAGGTATTCTACAAAAGAAATGATGCCGCCGTTAAATTTAAAAACATCCTCCCTGTCGCCGTTCTCATCTTTTATGGAAATTTCTATGCCTTTATTTAAAAAAGCAAGTTCCCTTAGGCGCTTAGCCAGCGTATCATAACTAAAAACAGTTGTTTCAAAAATCTCTTTGTCCGGCTTGAAGGTCGTTTTTGTTCCGCGCTTGGAGCTTTTTCCAATAACTGTCAGCTTGCTGGCTGTGTGGCCTTTTTTGTATTTCTGGTGATAAATATTTCCTTCCCTTCTAATCTCAACCTCACACCACTCAGAAAGAGCATTAACAACACTCACACCAACTCCATGAAGCCCCCCGGACACCTTATATACTCTGTGGTCAAATTTACCTCCGGCATGTAGGGTTGTCATAACAACTTCAACCGCGGGCATTTTTTTTGTTTTGTGTTTATCTACGGGGATTCCTCGTCCGTTATCCGAAACAGTAACGCTGTTGTTTTCGTGAACAATTACCTGGATTTTATCGCAGTGCCCCCCCATAGCTTCATCAATTGAATTATCAACCACTTCATAAACCAAATGATGTAAGCCGCTTACCGATGTATCCCCTATATACATAGCCGGTCTTTTTCTGACAGCCTCAACGCCTTCTAAAACTTGTATGTTTTGCGCTCCATAGCTTTTGTGGGCTTCTGTTTTTTTGTTTTTCATGTCTTTTTTTTCTTCTTTTTTCCTTGGGGGCATATTATATGTCTCCGAGTTTTATTTTTATATCTTTTAAAACTTCTTTTGTGTGAAAGTGGTTAATTTTTTTAATAATTTCTTTTTTTTTGCTTTTTATTTCATATATCCAGGCTGGACTCTCTGCCTTTATATATAATACTTTATCTTTTACGTTTACCACCTTGGTGTGCTTCTTTATATTTTTATCTATCGTTTCGTTCCAGGCCTTATTTATGCTTTTATTTTTATTGGTCAATCTCTCGTTTAAGCCGCTCATGACTTTATTAATGGTTTCTTTGAATATCTCTTCTTTTCTCATGTTAATTGCATAGGTAATACTATAAAGACAAATTTACCTGTTCTCCTAATAACTGCCGGTTTCTGAGGATCCACAACCTCAACCTCAATTTCATCCTCATCAATAACTTTCAATATATCTATTAGATAGTTGGGGTTAAAACCAATTGACATCTCCTTACCTTCAAACCTTACCTCTACTTCGTCCCTTGCCTCACCTAAATCCGGCGTTCTTTTAGATAAAACTATTTTATCTTTTGTTATATCTAGTTTTATTGCTACTGAATCGGGGTTTGTAAACAAGGCTACTCTTTTAATCGCCTTAAATAAATTACTTTTATTTATCTTTATTTTACCTTTTATTTCTTTTGGTATAACCTTATTATACTCCGGAAACTCTCCCTCTATTAATCTGGTAGTTAAAATAATATTATCAAATTCAAAACACGCCTGATTTTCAGAAAATATTATTCTCGCTTCCCCTTCTTGATTTAGGTTCCTCATTAATTCTTGTGCCGTTTTAGAAGGTATTATTATTTTTTTATTTATTTTTTGAGGGAAGTTTCCCCGCGTCTCTATTAAAGCAAGCCTTCTTCCGTCCGTTGCTACTGTTTTGATGTGGTTTTCTTTTAGCTCTATCAAAACTCCATTCAAAACATACCTTGTTTCATCTCTTGATATAGCAAAAAAACTCATCTCTAACATCTTCTTAAGTCTACTTTGTGATATTGTTACAAATTCTTTATTTACAAATGTTGGTAGTTTAGGAAACTCTTCTTTTGCTATGCCCATTAATTTAAAATACGCGTTAGCAGACCTCACCTCTACAATGTTATTCTTTTTTACAATTATCCTAACTTCCTCATTGGGCAATTCCTTAATAATATCCGAAAACTTCTTAGCCGGTATAGTTATTACTCCATCATTAATTATATCCGCTTTAAATGAATAACTTATTCCTATATCCAGGTCTGTTGTTATTATTTTAATTATATCGTTTTTTGCTTCTAATAATAAATTAGATAGTATGGGAAGTGCTGCTTGATTAGAAATAACATTTTGAGTTATTTGCGTAGCTTTTATTAAATCGGCTTTTAAGGCGGTAAGTTCCATATCATTATTCCTTTTATATATTTATTAATAAATTAATAGTAATAATCATAACGTTGTGAATATGTGTATATAATTATAACTCACTATTAAATAATAAGTTACATCAATAAAATATCCACAAAACAATAACAGTTTGTAACTTTAATTAACAAGAAAACAGTAACAAACAAAAAAAACAGAAAGTATTAACAAGTTATTAACAGCTAATGCCTCTTTAATTCAGAGGTTATCCTATCAATAGTAGCTCTTTTATCCACATCTTCCAATATAAGCTTAGATATTTTTTTGTAAGCGTGAAGAACGGTTGTATGATCTTTGCCCCCAAACGCTTCACCTATATCCGGAAGAGAATTATCAGTTAGCTCCCTAGATAAATACATAGCAATTTGTCTAGGAAAAGCAACAGCTTGAGTTCTTTTTTTGATTTTCATATCTGAAATCCTAACATCAAAATACTCGGCAACTTTTTTTTGTATTAAATCAATTGTAATTCTTTTTTCTTGCCCGGCAGCCAGAGTGTCTTTTAAAACCTCTTTAGTTAAATCAAGGGTTACTTCTTCGCCTATTAATAAAGCATAGGCTACGGCCCTTATTAAAGCGCCCTCTAATTCTCTAATATTACTATCTATTTTTTCAGCAATAAAAGCGGTGACTTCGTTGGGAACGTTAATAACTTCCTTTTCAGCTTTTTTCCTTAGGATTGCTATCCGGGTTTCAAAATCAGGTGCTTGTATATCGGTTATTAATCCCCCCTCAAAGCGAGAAACGAGCCTTTCTTCAAGGGTGGAAATTTCTTTTGGGGGCCTATCGCTTGAAATAACGATTTGCTTGTGCGCTTCTCGGAGAGCGTTGAATGTGTGAAAAAATTCTTCCTGGGTGCTCTGTTTGCCGGCAATAAAATGAATATCGTCTACCAAAAGAATATCCACATTACGATATTTTTCTCTAAATTTTAGGGTTGTTCCTTTTTGAATAGCATCAATTAATTGATTGGTGAATTTTTCGCTTGATAAATAAACAGCCTTGATTTGAGGATTTTTAGTTAAAATGTGGTGGCAAATCGCCTGCATTAAATGGGTTTTTCCTAAGCCGACACCCCCATATAAAAAAAGAGGGTTATATGCTTCAGCAGGACGCTCTGAAACGGCCAGCGCGGCCGCGTGAGCAAAACGATTTGAAGCGCCCACAACAAAGTTATCAAAGGTATATTTAGGGTTAAAGGCGTTAAGCGCTGACGTTTTGTCTTTAATGAGGCTGCCTGTTTTAGGAGCGTCATCATCAAGCCAAATAGGTTTACTTTTACTGATAATATAAACGACATCCAAAGTTTTGCCCGCTAAGGCGCTTAGGGTTTGAGTTGCTATCTGGCTATAATGTTCCTCGAGCCAATCTTTAAAAAACTTATTGGGAACCTCTACGCGCAAAACGTTATTGTCTAATGAAAGTGATTTTGTAGGCGCAAACCAAACATTAAAGCTTTGAGGGTTTAGCTTATCTTTTAGAACAGCCTTGACTTGAGTCCAAATATCTTTTGATAGAAGTTCTGACATATTAAAAATTTTTTAAAGTTTTCCACAAGTTATTAACAGGCCACACGCGCTAATGCCTGCCATCTTGTTGCATTATAACAAAACAAATACTTTATTCAAGAAAAATTTTCAAATAAAAAAAACACTTACTATACCTCCCCGCATCCCCATTAAAACATAAGGCAAAAAAACTTGACTTAAAACAATACTATGTTATAATCGTTGCACTATGAAAAAGAATTTAAAGCCAATATCAAACAAGAAAAGAAAAAGAAAACACGGTTTCAGAAAGAGAATGAAGACCGGAGACGGCCGAAAAATAATTAAGGCCAAAAGACAAAAAGGCCGAAAAAAACTAGCGGCATAAAATGAAAAATAAAAGTGGCGGGCGTTATAAAGGCGCTCGTTGTTTGTCTGCAATATGAATAAATTTAGTAGCCTATTTCAAAAAATACTTTTGCTGATAATAATGTTTTATCGACGCTATTTAACAGCGTTTAAAGCACCGTGCTGCAAATATTATCCCAGCTGCAGTCAATATGCCACCGAAGCTATTTCTAAATATGGATTGAGCAAAGGTTTGTTGTTGGCAGTAAAAAGGATAGTAAGATGCAATCCTTTTTCGGCGGGCGGATACGATCCTCTAAAATAAAAGAAAAGAGACTAAGGAATGAATGATCAAAAAAGATTTATAGCAGCCATTGTATTAATCATGGCCATCTTGGGAGCTTATTCATTATTAACGCCTACAAATAAACCGGCTAAAAAAAGCACAAACGAAAGGGTGGCCGAAGAAACGGCCGTAGAGCCCCTTAAGTCACCGGTAGTAGAAAAAACAGCAAAAAGAAAGAAGAGCGATGAAAAGATAGTTGAAATTAAAACGGCTTTTCTTAAGGCGGAATTATCCACCGCCAGCGCGGGGATAAATAAGCTCTGGATTAAAGGAAATGGTGATGCTGGGTTTTCAGAAAAACCCCTGCTGCTAGCGGGCCCAAACGCTCTAAAAACCCTGGAGCTGATTTTAAAGGGCTCAAGCGAAGAGCTTGTCGAATTTAAGATTGTTGAAATTACAGAAAACGAAGTTACATTAATAAGCAAAGCCAACAAAGATTTAGAAATTAAAAAAAGATTTATTTTTTCTAACTCTAACTATGATATACAGTTATATATCACTTTCTCCAATAAATCAAAGAGCGACAAAGTTATTTCGTATGATCTGGCAGCAGCAACTAATCTGCAGTTTTCATCAGTTTTGGACAAGCGTTTTTTAAACGCGGGAAGCTATGATGGAAAAAATTTATTGTGGGTTAAAACAAAAGACGCGATAAAAGCCGCCAAAAGCGGGGAAGTATATAATTTTGCTAAAAATCCCAAGTGGGCCGTTTTAAGAAACACACACTCTTCAGCCATCATAACACCACGCCAGGACATAAGTTATACATATTTATCGTGGTCCAAAGGTGCCTCAAAGGACCAAGACGACTGGTCTTTAGGTGCTGGCGTTGAATCGGTAATTGTTCCGGGTGGATCAGAGGCGGTTCATCAGTATATGTTATATGCCGGCCCCACGATGGAGAAAAACCTGGTGCCACTCGGCATGGGCGAAGCTGTAAATTATGGGAAGTTAAATGTTGTTTGTAAGTTGTTGATAAAAGTATTAACTTTTTTTTATAATTTAACAGGTAGTTACGGAGTTGCAATCATATTCCTTGTAATTTTAATAAACATATTTACGTATCCCCTTACATATAAAAACGTTAAGTCAATGAGGCACATGCAGGCCGTTCAGCCTCACCTAACAAAATTAAGAGAAACACACAAAGCTGACCAGAAAAAATTACAGGCAGAGATGATGAAGCTTTACAAAGAGCACAATGTAAACCCTATGGGCGGCTGCCTACCCATGCTTTTACAGATGCCCATATTTATTTCTCTATATGTGACGCTGGCCAGATCTCCCATGTTAAAAGGTTCTAACTTTCTATGGATAAAGGACTTGTCATTGCCGGACGCATTATTTTCGTTTGGCAGAACGCTGCCTATTTTGGGCGACAACTTTAATCTGCTTCCTGTATTAATGATGATTGCGATGGTGGTTCAGCAGAAAATATCCATGAGTGCCAGGAGCGGTAGTGGTGAAAAGAGCCCCCAGGAACAGCAACAACAAAAAATGATGATTATGATGCCGATAGTTTTTGGATTTATTTTTTATAGCCTGCCGTCGGGGTTGGTGTTGTATTGGACGGTCAATACCGCTTTAATGGCTCTGGCTCACTTCATAATACAAAAAAAGCTTGAAAAAACAATATTGGTGGATGTATAATGAATAGAAAGATGAGGTCTATTGATATTGAAGGCGTCACAGTTAAAGATGCGATAAAAAAAGCACTCCTCAAGCTTGGAGTTGAGCGTGATTGCGTAGAAGTAAAAGTTTTGGTGGAAGGCAACAAGGGCCTTTTTGGTATGAAGGGGTCAAAACAAGCCAAAGTTAAGGTTTCTCTTAAGGAGCCTCAAAAAAATGTTTCACGTGAAACAAAACAAACTTAATGGGTAAAATAGTAACCATATGTAATCAAAAAGGTGGAGTTGGGAAAACCACAACCGCCATCAACCTTGCCGCTTTTTTGGCTTTTGCGGGCAAAAAAACACTTATTGTTGATGCGGATCCGCAAGGAAACGCGACTAGCGGAATAGGTGTTAACAAGGAAACCGTAAAAGAGAGCTTGTATGATTTAATGCTCGAAAAGGCAAAATTAAACAACATCGTTAAGAACATACACCTACCTAATTTATTTATCATTCCTTCAAATATTGATTTAACCGGTCTCGAAGTGGAACTCGTGGGAACAATTGCAAGAGAATACAAGCTTAAAAAAGTTCTCGAAGAGGCAAAGCGGAGGTATGATTATACGATTATTGACACGCCTCCTTCGTTGGGACTTTTAACTATAAATGCTCTAACCGCATGTGACATGGTCTTGGTGCCGTTGCAGTGTGAATATTACGCACTTGAAGGCTTGAGTAAGTTGTTGAATACTTTAGATTTAGTAAAGAATAATTTAAATCCGGCAATAGAAATTGTCGGGGTTGTTTTAACTATGGCTGACTTTAGAACTAAGCTTACACATGAAGTAATTGATGAAATCAAAAAACATTTTCCGGAAAAAACTTTTAAAAGCGTAATTCCAAGAAACATCAGGTTAAGCGAGGCGCCCGGATTTGGAAAGCCGGTCCTTTTGTATGATAAGGGTTCGGTGGGGGCGGAGAAGTATAAAGAGCTAACAGAAGAGTTTCTACAAAGAAATATGGACGTAACTGCTTCAATTGAAAGTGATTATGAACAATTAGCTCAGGAGGAAGTTCTTGACTCGCCAGACACAAGAGACTAGTGCTTTTGCTATAGCTGCCCTACTTTTAGGCTTAAGTTGTTATGTGCAGTTTCTGGGTACAGAGAAGGCCGTGCTCGCCTTTTTGTTTGCGGTTTTAGCGTTTCGCGACACGTCTTTGAATAATAGAAAGGGCAATGGCCTTGCTTGTTTAGCAATTGCACTGGCTGTTATATTTGTGTTAAGCCTTTTTTTATTTATGAGAGCAACTACAAATATTGTTTAGTTGAATAATTTGTTAATAACTACGGAGACCTAACATGAAGAAGAAAGCGCTTGGAAGGGGAATTGAGGCCTTAATACCCAAAAAAGCAGAAGGCTCTCAACAGACAATAAAAGAAGTTGACATTAAATTGCTTGAGCCGGGCAGATTTCAGCCAAGAATGAATTTTGATGCCTCCAAGCATGAAGAGCTTGTTTCATCGATAAAAGAGAAGGGAATAGTACAGCCTTTAATTGTTCGCCCTTTAAGAAGTGGCGCGGGAGAGCAAAAATATGAATTAATAGCAGGTGAAAGAAGGTATCGGGCACTTAAAGAGCTGGGGCAAGCAAAGGCACCTGTTATTATTAGGCACGTTAAGGATAAAGAAGCATTAGAGTTGTCTTTGGTTGAGAATATACAAAGGCAGGAGCTCAACGCTATAGAAGAAGCCCACGCTTACGAACGCCTTATAAATGAGTTTAACTTATCTCAAGAAAACGTTTCTGATGCTGTAGGCAAGAACAGATCAACGATTGCTAATTCATTACGCTTGCTTAAGTTACCGCTTGTAGTGCAGGATTATGTTTCACGTGGAACAGTTTCAATGGGGCACGCAAGAGCCTTACTTTCCATCGAGAGCGCGAACAAACAAATAATACTTGTTGAAAATATTGCAAAAAAAGGCTTATCCGTAAGAGAAACGGAGTTATTAGTTAAAAAACATACCGCAAGCGGAACAAAGCCAAAAAAAGTCAAAGAAGTTGATTCCTACCTAAAGGCCGCGGAAGAGAGTCTCCGAAATAATCTTGGCACCAAAGTTTCAATCATCAAAGGACGAAAAAGAGGTAAAATAGTAATTGATTATTACAGCAACAGAGACCTTGATCGTCTTATCAAAATCCTTACCAAATAGTTACGATAGGTACATAATTTATTGTTATCTGTACCTTATGTAACCCACCTGTTTTCTGATACCTCAAGCCGCTAATCGGCATATTGCTTTATTAAAAAATTGGCTTATATAAAAATATGCGCATGTTTTGATGTTATTAAATCGTGCCAACCATTGACAAAGCCTGCCAGTATCGTGTATACTTGCTAATAATTATGGTAAACTATCAGGGTGAGAATTTATTATCTTTAAAGCCTTTAAAAATTTATAGGATTAGCGACGCTGTGAAGTTCCTGGGAGTTTCTAAGAGAACCGTTTTTCGTTATGAAAAAAGCGGGGTTTTCCCGCAGCCGAGAAGAAATGGTGTTAATGGCTGGCGCGAATACACCGAGAGTGACATTGAAAAATTAAAAAAAATTATGGGTAGGTAATTAAAGAGTAATTAATACAGATAAATATTTAAAGGCTTTAAAACAAAATCCTTGGGGGAAGGAAGCAGAATGATTGTCGGGCGCTTGTTAAGGGTAGTAACTTATTTTAGGAGTGCGTTTTCTATTAAAAGAGAGATGGGGATTGTTCCCATCTTTTTATTTTTGGCGGGGGCGTTTTTGTTGTTCGCGCCCGGTAATATTTATGCGGCAACAGGAAACCTGCTGTTAAATCCTGGTTTTGAGAATCCTGCACCACTTGGCCCCGACGCTGATAACTGGACAAGATCGGGCTGTGCTCAAAGAGAAAACTGGGCTAATCATAGCGGCACCTATGGCATGGCTATGGCTGATTTCGTAGCTGGCGGAACAGGTGAAGCCTATCAGGAGGTTAATGCGGCAGAAGGGGTTGAATATACTTATACGCTTTGGACATTAAGAGATGCCGGCGTTCTCGCCGGCAGTTTCTATATGAAGCTTATCTGGTTTGACAGCGGCGACGTTGAGATATCCAACGATGAAATCACCATTACTGTAACTACCTCATGGGTTCAGAAAACCTTAACCAGAACCGCCCCCGCAAATACAGCTAAGGTCAGGGTTATATTTGGAAGCGTTGCGGTCAGTGAAACCGGTAAGTTTGATGATGCTTCACTTACTGCAGATGCTTATGTCTGGGATGGTGGCGGAGGTAATAGCAATTTTACTACAGCGGCAAACTGGGTAGGAGATGGAGCCCCGGCCGCAGACGACGATGTTATCTTTAACGCCACGAACAACGTTTGCATTCTTGACGCCTTTGATTTAGACCAGGGGGATTTTACTGTAACCGGTGGTTATACAGGTTCATTTACTTCATCCGGAACCTTTAAATGCGATGTCTGCACCTTAGATTTAAGCGGCCTGACCGGAGGCGGCTGGAATATCTCAAATCAATTCGAGACAGGAACGACTGACCATGGCGCTTTATCAGTTTCGGCGGGAACATTTACAACATCTTCAAATTTGAAAACCAGCGGCGATCTTACCGTAAGCGGTGGAACATTGAATGCGCTAAACGGCACGATAAATGCCGACAGTAATGTTGTTATTTCCGGCGGCACATTAACCGCTCCAAGCGGCGACTTTAATGTTGCCGGTAACTTTGCTCGTTCGGGCGGCGCGTTCGTTCACTCAAGCGGTACGGTTGTCTTTGATGATAGCGCTCAGACTTCAGTTGTTTCGGGAAGCTCTACATTTTATAACTTAAGCTGTACCACGTCCAACAAACAGATTAACTTTACCGTCGGTACCACCCAAACGGTAGATAACATCCTAACCTTAACCGGAACAAGCGGAAGTTTAGTTACCCTGCGTTCAACCTCAGCCGGTAATAAGTGGGACATCACTTTGCCTAACGGCAGCCAGACGGTTAGCTTCGTTGATGTAAAAGACGCGGATGCCAACACCAATACAACAACCTGTTATGCGTCAACCGATTCAGGTAATAATAACGCTAACTGGGTTTTTAAAAACCTTTCGATATCAACACCTCAAGCGGCCAAGACCGTTGGCCAACAGCCAACCATAAGAGGTTCTTCCGGAGCGGGTGATACGGTAACTATAAAAGGCACGGTTGGAGCCGCCGCTTATCAGACCGTTGCTCAGGTAACCGCCGATGCCAACGGTAATTATATAGTACGGCAGGCCGACTATAGCGCTACTCTGGCCGCGGGAGCTAATAATATCAGGGCGGATGTCGGGGCTACTTTAGGCGCTCCTGTTAACGTTACAGTAGTAGTTCCCACCACCACCAATCAAGTTCCGACGATTACTTCACCTGTTGACGGAGATAAGATCAGCAGCGCAAAGCCCGCTTTATCAGGTTCCGGATTAGCGGGGCAAAATGTGACAGTCTCAGCCTGGGACGCCGACGGCAACCTGCTTTTAACGGATGTGGCAGCTACTGTTACCGCCGCGGATGGTACCTGGAGCATAGTTAGTTCCAGCTATACCTCCTCGCTTGTAAAGGGCACTAACTATCTAACCGTTACCGTTGCCGGTACCGCCAGCGACGTTGTTAGTTATAGTTTCACCGATCCCTTCGGTATCGTCTTTGATTCAACCACCAACGAACCCATAGCTAACGCTATTGTAACTATCTATAATCAGAACGGTACGCTCTGCGTGCCGGGGACAGACATAGCCGGCAGTGACCTTAACCCCCAGACGACAGGCACCGATGGCGCCTACAGCTTCTTATGCGCCAACGCCAACTTCTATATCACCGTGGAAGCCCCGGGGTATACATATCCTTCTAAAAAGACAACCTTTTCTACGGGAAGGGTGATAGTCACCGGCTCTAAAGGAGAGGTCTTTACCGTCGCCGGGGTTATCATAGAGATGGATCACCCCATGGACTCTAACAACCTCTTGCTGAAAATTAAGAAGGAAGCTAATAAAAAAGAGGCCGTCATAGGCGATATCGTCACCTATACCGTCACCATCAAGAACATCGGCTCAACAGATGTTAAAAACGTCTTCTTAGAAGACAGGATTCCGGGAGGCTTTAAGTATGTAAGCGGCAAAGCCATCCTGGATAATATACCCGTTAACCCTAAAGGCTCAACCGCCTTATTATTCGACATAGGCACAGTTAATGCTCAAACAACCAGAACCCTAAAGTACCAGCTGATAATAGGTTCCGGCGTTACCCAGGGCAACTATGAAAACAGGGCCTGGGCCAGATACTCCGACGAGACGGTTATCTCCAATAAAGACTCGGCCACAGTCAAGATAACCCTCGACCCTCTCTTTGATTTAGGTAATCTTATCGGTAAGGTCTTTTGGGATAAGAATGAAAACGGCTATCAAGATAATGTTAGATGCCCGACGTCGAATGTCGGATGTCAAAAAGGAGCGAAAAATGGAGTATCAATTCGAGAAGTTGGAAGTATGGCAGAAAGGGATGGAACTAACAGAGAAAATTTACAAAATAACGAAGAATTTTCCAAACAAGGAATAATTCGGCATGATATCTCAACTACAGAGAGCGGTAGTTTCAGTACCGTTGAACATAGCGGAAGGGAAGGGTTGTTATCACAACAAAGTATTTATTCAGTTCCTTTATCAAGCAAGGGGTTCCCTGTACGAAGTAATGACCTTGCTCAAAATAGCAGTTCGACTTCAGTATCTTCAGGATGGAAAGGCGAAGGATTTACTGAATCTGTGCAACGAAATAGCCGCCAAAACCAACAATCTAATCAACTCACTAAAAAAATAGCGTCCGACAAAAACAGAAAGCAGGGGGCTTTATCGTCGGACATCGGACATCCAGCATCTATCAATTCGGAATCAGGTATTGCCTATGTCCGGATTGTTATGGAGGACGGCACCGTAGTCACCACCGATAAAAACGGCAGATATCATATTCCGGCCGTAAGGCCCGGAAGGCATCTCCTTAGATTAGATGAAAGCACCCTGCCCGAAGGCGCTTACTTAACTACGGATAAAGTTGTTGTTGTAGATATAACCAACGGTTTACTGGCCAAGGTAAATTTTGGGGTGAACACTGAAAATAAGTCATACCCTGACGGGCACAGGCAAGACACAAGACACCAGTCACAAGTAAAAATAATACAGAAAAAGGAAACGGCCAAACCAAGGCTTAATGTGAGTTTATACCCATCACAAGTTATAAGTCACAAGACACAAGACACAAGGCAAATAGCGGATAGCGTAGAGCGGATAGCGGATAGGAAAAGCAAAAAAACAAAAGAAGGAAAGCTGAAAGCTGATTATGAATTTAGAATATTTACGAATTATTCGCTATTTATTAAAAGATGGCGGATAGAGATTTTAGACAAAGACACCAGAGAAATAGTGAAGATATTTAGAGGCGACAGCTTTAATATAAATAAACCCGTTTATTGGAATGGAGAGTTAGACGTCCGACGCCGGACGTCCGACGCAAAAGCATCCAGCGTTCAGCATTTAACATCTAACAGGAATTATGTATATGTTTTGATCGTAACTGGTAAAAATGGCAGGCAGGATACAACAAAAGAAAAGAAGCTTTCAGTCGTCAGCTATCAGTCATCAGCTGTCAGCTCTCAGCTATCAAAAACAAAAGAAGAAAAGCTGAAAAACAAGTGGCTTAAAAAAGAAGCCGCCGGAAACTCTCTCAAGAAACAAACCATTAAAGTTGAAGGCGACACTCTTTTAATTAAAAATACAGAGATTTTTGAAACAAAAGTTATTAATTATTCAGGCGACAAAAACCCGGTAGATGTTATTTATGTTGATGGAAAAAAAATTGATGCCGATTCTATAACTCAAAACCAAAACAGCGAATATGAATTAATAATTCCGGAAGGAGAGCATAAAGTTTTCGTGAGCGGAACCGATGCCGCCGGCAAACAGGTAACTACCACTAAAAAACTCTCAGTCAACGACAGCTATCTTTTCTTTATAGCTATGGGAGACGCCAAGGCGGGCTACACCTTCCATTCCGGTAGCATAGAGCCCATCCGGCATGACGATAAGTATCAGGAAGGCTTCTGGTCTGAAGGCAAACTGGCCTACTATCTAAAAGGCAAAATCCTGGGCAAGTTTTTAATCACTTCAAGTCTGGACACAGACCGCAAACAAAAAGAACTCTTCCGCAATTTAGATCCGGATAAATATTACCCAATTTATGGAGATACCTCAACTATTGATTATCAAGCCACCCAAACCCAGGGAGCTCTCTACTTATTAGTTGAATGGGATAAGTCTTCATTTACCTGGGGCAATTATGTAATCGACTTTACCGATACCGATATAGCGAGCTTTAAACGCAGCCTCTATGGCGCCAAGTTAGACTATGAGTCAGTTTCTAAAACTAAGTTCGGACAACCGTTAACCCATTTAATCGCCTTTAAGGCCAGGGCTCAGCAGCAAGCGGCCCACGTTGAGTTTTTAGGGACCGGCGGCTCCTTATTCTACCTTAAACATAAGAGAGTTATAGAGGGGTCTGAAAAGATAACCATTGAAGTCAGAGACAAGATAAGCGGCCTTGTTCTGGCCGCTATGGAGCAGGACGAAGGTTTTGACTATGAGATAGATTATGATAACGGCCGGATTATCTTCTGGCAGCCAATATCGCATATAACCGAGTCAGATACTATTATCTCAAACTATTTACTTAACGGTAATCCCGTCTATGTAACTGTAGACTATGAATATGAAACAAAAGACAAATATGACAGAGGTATTTATGGCGGCCGCGTTGAACAGGCGCTGGGCGACTATCTCTCGGTGGGCGGTACCTATGTTAAAGAAGAACAGGTGGACAACAACTATCAGTTAGCCGGCACAGACGCTTCTTTGAGGCTGGGCGATAAAACCACCATTACCGCCGAATACGCCGAAAGCCGCTCGAAAGAACTATCCAGCTATATCTCTACCGATGGCGGCCTTTCTTTTAGCGAGCTTCTAAGCGATGAAGCCGCCAGAGGAAGAGCCTATGGCCTCAGTTTAAGTTCCTATATAATCAAAGATCTGGGCCTTGAGGCTTATTATAAGAAAGTTGAAGATAACTTTTCTTCCATAAGCACCGCGCAGGAACAAGGTAAAGAGCTTACCGGTGGTAAATTAACTTATAACCTGACGGATAATACCCACATTGCTTTACGCCATGATACCCAGGAGCTCATAGATGGCGGCAACGCTCAAAGCTCCCTGCAGGTAGGCGCCAATAAAACCCAGACTACATCAGCTCAGATTACTCATAAACTAGAAAAATTAAAATTTACCGGCGAATACCGCCACCAGAAAGCCGAAGGCGTTATTGCCGCCTATGAGTCTGAATCTAACGCGGACATAGACCTTCTGGCTTTAAAGGCCGATTATAAATTAACCGAAGATGTTATTTTATCTCTGGGGCAGCAAACCACCCTGAAGGGCGAGACTAACAACCAGACAACGGCCGGTATCCAAACTAAAATAAATGAAAACCTGACCTTAAGGGCTAAACAGGCCCTGGGCACCAAGGGCGCGGCTACCAACTTGGGCGCCAGTTATAACATAACTGATAAATTAGAGGTTTTAGGTGACTATGCCATAGGCCGTTTCGGCAGCTCATCTACCGATAATAGTTTTTCTTTAACTACCCGGGCCAAAGGCGATGAGGGCGATGAGATATATCACACCTATACCGTCTCCCACGATGAGTTAGAAGGTAAAAAATATTCTCAGGTTACCGGAACGAAAAGAAAATTTGAAAACGGCATGGAATTCAAAATGGAAGAAGAAAAATCTTTATTAGAAGGCGAAAAGACCAATACTAATATCCTCGGCTTATCAGGTGATATTAATGATAAGGCCGCCGGTTTTGTTCAATTTGAGCGCGGCGAGGTTCAAAACTTAGACGGCACCCAAACAAAAAGAAACGCTATAAGTTTAGGCGGAAGTTATGTTGATAATGACTGGTTTAAAGCCTCCAGTAAACTGGAATTGAGAGTTGATAAGTCCCGGGAGAATGCCAGGCAGTATCTCTCTTATAATGCCCTAGAGTTAAAACCCAACGAAAACACGACTCTTTTCGCCAAGGCGAATCTGTCTCAAAGCGATAACACCACGGCAGATACCAGACAAGGCCTCTATCAGGAATTTTCTTTAGCGGCCGCTTACAGGCCGGTTACCTGTGATAAGTTGAACTTCTTTAGTAAATATACATATTTAAGGAATGATTCACCTTCATCACAGGATGACTATGAAAACATAGAAGAAGAAAAAGCCCATGTTATAGCTGCTGAGGGCGCCTATGACTTATCGAGAAAATGGCAGCTGGTAGAAAAAGTAGCCCTTAAAATGACTGATGAAAGAGTGACAGGTTTTGATTTTACCGAAAGCCAGACCTTTTTAAGTGTCAACAGGCTAAACTATTTTGTAGATAACAACTGGAAAATAGGAGCCGAATACAGGTTCTTAAAACAAAAGCAAGCCAAAGATTACAAACAAGGCGCTCTCTTGGAGATCAGTCGTCAAATCGGCCCCTACGCCGAATTAGGCCTGGGTTATAACTTTACCGACTTTAATGACGACTTAACCCACCTTGATTACACATCTCATGGGCCTTTTATCAGGGTGACAGGTAAGTTCTACGACAGGTCAGAGAGAGAGAAAGATAAGTCCAAAGAGAAACAACTCAGGAAAGATATAGATAAGTGGGCTTTTGAGCGCGCCGAGAAAAACGATATTCTAATTAAAGAACTTAATAGCCAACTTAAAAAAGCCAAACAATTACAAAAAGACGGCTACCTAAAAGAGGCCAGGCTGCTTTACGCTCAGGTGTATAATCAAGCCAGAGCTTTATATATTCAGGAAAAGGACTATGTTAAAGAGAAAGTCTGTTTTGAGCGGGAGTTAAAAGAACAAGACGAGCTAGCCCATAAATATTGCCGGGAAGGAAGATTAGAAGATGCTCGAAAGCTCTGGCAGAATATAATAAATGAAATACAAAGGAGCGGGGAGAAATGAAAAAGATATTAGCTTTAATTTTAATAAGTATATTCACCATGTCTTTAGCGGGATTAGCTATCGCGGGCGGCGATGATAATGGTAACGACGGTTATACATTAAGCTTAAAAGAACTTATCAAACAGGCCCAAGGGAACATTGACAGGGTTGATCTTGAAATAGAAAATCAGAAGATAACAAAAGAAAACGAAAAAAGAGAAACTGTAGCCAGGTTATATTTTGAGAAAGGCAACGCGTTGTACAAGCAGGGAAAACTCAAAGAGGCCAGAGAGCAATGGCAAGAAGCCCTTGATTTAACCAGCCATCCCAATATGAAAAAGTACATCCGCCAAAGTGACAGCAAAGCCGGAGAGCAAATGAAAACCCGGAGAATAGAAAAAACCGATAGCGGCTCCGAGATTAAAAGAGGTTATGATTTGATGGCGGCTCCGAAGAAAGAAACGAAAGAAACAAAAAAAGCGGCGCAACAAATCAAAACACAAAAACAACCTAAAGCAAAAAAGATACCCAGGGTTAAAAAGATTAAACGCGCAAGAATGCCCAAACCGGAAACAACCGAAATTCAAAAAGGATATGTATTTGAAGGTTCCTCTTTAGTTGTTAATGACGTAAAGGAAACACAAGATAAACCGAAGTATACTTCCCAAAAAAATGTAGAGAAATCAGCACAAGATAAAATTGTTAAAAAAAGTTGGCGGCAACGCGAAGAAACAAATGAACCTAAAAAACAAACTAAAAAAGAGGAATCAATTGAACGAGGCTATACATTTGAAGGGTCTTATCTGCTTATCAACAATGTAAATGAAACAAAGAAAACCAAAATCAAAAAAACAGAAGTAAAAAAAGCCTACCCGAAAGCAAAATCAGTTTCCGCGACAACGAAAACAGCCAAGCCAAAAATCTCAAAAGAAGAAAAGCAGCCTCCTCAAAGAGGGTATGACATCTTTGTGAGATAAAAATTTATTTACGCATCAAAGATAAACCATGCTATTGCCCGTAGAACAACTCAAAGAACACCCAAAGATAAAATAAATAATAAGGAGATAATTGTGGGAATTATTAAGAAGATAGTTTTAACAATTATTTGCGCGGTTGTTTGTTTTCATGCGGCAAGTGCCGCTGAGTGGCAGATAAGCGCTTCATCCAGCGAAAAAGATTTCAAAGCCGCGCTAGCGATTGATAACGATTTACAAACGCGCTGGGCCAGTGAGTTTTCAAATCCTCAATGGCTTCTAATTGATTTAGGGCAGGAAGAAGAAATAAAAAACATTTTATTGTACTGGGAGGCGGCTTACGCTAAGGATTACAATATCTTTTTATCTAATAATGCTGAAAATTGGATAGACGCGCATCATCAGACAGAAGGATCCGGAGCTTCGGAAATCATTGTCTTTAATCTTCCTCAAAAAGCCAAATATGTAAAAATTGTTTTTAATGAAAAAGCTACTGAATGGGGCAACTCTCTCTGGGAAGTTGCCATAAATAAAGAACCTCCAAAAAAAGCAGTTATAGGGGCATCATCGGGTGCCGGTGACATGGGCCCAATGAAGGCGGTAGATGGCGATTATGGTACTCGCTGGAGCAGCTCCTTTGAAGATGATCAGTATTGGCAGATAGATTTTCCGAAAGCCAAAGAGCTTTACGGCCTAACGCTCCACTGGGAAACAGCTTATGGTGAAATTTATGAAATAGATGTATCTGAAGATGGAAAAGAATTTAAAACTGTTTATAGCACGGAAGATGGCGACGGCAATACAGATATTATTTATTTTACGCCCCAATTGGTAAAAAGTTTGCGTTTTAATGGTATCCAAAGAGGAACAGGTTGGGGTTTTTCATTCTGGGAAATTGAATTTCATGAAGGCTCTAATGGCCCTCGGGCAGAGGCTGATAATACAACAGAGGCCAGTTTTGCCGAGCTTGCTATGGACGGCGACAAAAGCAGTTATTGGCAAAGCCGGGAAGATAAAGCCGTTATTACTTTTGAACTACCCAAAACAGTAACAATTGGGGGCCTGCAGCTTCTCTGGTTGGATAATTACGCTAAAAGTTATTCAATTGATATATCAAAAGACGGTAAAAATTGGGCAGAAGCATTTAAGACAAAAAAGGGAAATGGTAATAAAGACTGGGTTTATTTTTCAGCTAAACCGGTTAAATATATACGTATTAATTGTCTTAAGCCAAATGAAAAATCAGGAGGGTTTCAATTAGCTGAAATTGAGTTAAAAAGTAAAGAAGAACAAGCTACGGCTTTAAAAGAATATCAGGCGGTTGCCAAAGATGCCAAGCCTGGCTATTATCCTATGTGGTTGCGGCGTATTCAGGAATTTTGGACTATAACCGGAGTTGTTGATGGCGACGAAGAAAGCCTCATTACAGAAACAGGCACCATTGAACCATATAAATCAGGATTTAGCGTTATGCCTTTTATTTATACGGATAACAAGCTGTATACAGCGGAGGATTGTAAGTGCAGCCAGGGATTGATAGATAAAATCTTACCTCTTCCCTGGGTAAGCTGGCAGAATAATGATTGGAATCTTAATATTCAGCTTATATCTTTTGGTGAGCCCAAAGAAGCATATACGGCGGTAAGATACAGACTAACCAACAAGAAGAAGAATGATTTACGGGCCAAATTAGCTTTAGCCGCCAGGCCCATACAAGTTAATCCAATTTGGCAAAGGGGCGGTTTTAGCCCCATAAAAGAGGCCATATGTATCAAGAGGGATAAGAAGTCTCTCATAAAAGTAAACGGGGAAGCTAAATGTTTCTTGGTAACACAGCCTCAAAAAATGGGAGCTGTTAATTTTGATAACGATGATATTATTTCTTATCTTGAAAAAGGAAAAGTACCGTCTTCGCTTACAGCTTCAGACGGCGAGGGCAGGGTATCTTTTGGCGCGGTTTACGACATCAATTTAAAACCCGGAAGCTATAAAGATGTGATTGTAGTCTTTCCTTTGAGTTCCAATAATCAACTGCTTGAAAAAATAGCGGCAAATCCTGACAGATTCTTTAAAAAGGAAATGGAAAAAGAAAGACGCTATTGGAGTAATTTATTGAGTAAATTTACCATTGATATTCCGGAAGAACGGCTTATAAATGTTATGAAAACTAACATTGCTTATGTTCTTCTAAATAAGGATGGCCCCTGGATTAAACCGGGTGCCAGAAATTATAATCACTCTTGGATGAGAGATGGAGCTATGACCAGCGTTGCTTTGTTGCGCATGGCTTATATTGATGAAGTTAAAAGCTGGCTTGATGCCATTACCCCGCATGTGGCCAATAATGGGTATGTACCTTTTATATTTTTTGAAGGGGGGCATCCTGTAGGCTTCAATCCGGATAAAACCGGTGAAGGCCAGGAATATGATGCTCAGGGAGAATTTGTCTTTGCTGTAAGGCAATATGTGGACTTCTCGCATGATTATGATTATCTAAAACAGGCTTATCCTAAAGTGATCAAGGCGCTTGAATTTTCAAGAGAGCTTAGAAGAGAGCGTATGACCGCGGAATATATAAACGATCCCGCGAAGAAAGCTTATTATGGCATTATTCCGTTGTCTAACAGCCACGAGGGTTATTTTCCGGCTAAACACAGCTATTGGGATGATTTTTGGATATTAAGGGGATTCAAAGATGGCCTGTATTTAGCTGAATTAATGAATGATCAGAGGAACGCGAAGTGGCTCGAAGAAGAAGTAGAAGATTTTAGAAAAGATATTTACGCTTCTATTAAGCAGGTTATAAAGGACAATGACATAAAGTATATACCGGGCTGTGTGGAGTTTGGTGATTTTGATGCTACTTCAACAGCTATAGCCGTTATGGCCTGTGGGGAAGAAAATTACTTGCCGCAACCTTACTTAGATAATACATTTAATCAATATTTTAATGATTTTACTAAACGCCTAAAACCGGGCGGCGAGGTTACATTTACACCTTATGAAGTTCGCTCGGCAGACGCCTTTATTCGTATGGGAGATAGGGGCAAGGCATTAATAATGCTCAGATATTTTACCGAAGATTCTGTTCGGCCTTATGCCTGGAATCATATGGCGGAAGTTGTACATGCTAAAAACAGGGCTCCTTCTTATATAGGAGACATGCCCCACACCTGGGTCGGTACAGGTTATATAAGCGCGGTCAGGACTATATTTGCCTATGAACTGGAAGGCAAACTTATTTTAGCTGCAGGGGTTGACCTCGCTTGGTTTAGTGAGGGAGTTTTTGTAAAAGATCTACCCACCCTATATGGAAATATATCCTATAGTATTACAGAAAAAGACAACATCATAAGTATTGAATTAAATGGCGCGGCAAAACCGCCAAAAGGATTTATAATTCCTTTGCCTGATGAATTGAAAGATAAAATAATAACACTTAACGGAAAACCGGCAGCTTTAATTGACGGTGATTTAATGTTTAAGGTTTTACCGTCGAAAATTAAAATAGAAAATAAAACATATATTAAAAACATACAATAATAAAACGCGAACGTTTAACAAATTTTTCTATTTGACATTATTGGATGAATTTGCTGCCCTGAATTAATCGGTAAAAGAAGGCTCCGCGAGGATCTTGCAATAAGGAGCGAAAATGCGCTACAAGAAGTTTATAATTTTAGCTGTTTTCTTCTTAATGCTTTTGTTCTTTGCTGAAACAGAAGCGGCCAATCTCTTTTTTAACTCTTTAGGCCCGGATGCCGGCAACTCAGCTTCGGGCTTTACTCTGTCTTACGGCCCTACAGATTATAGCGCGACCTTTCAGGGACAAATTAGTAATTTTCCGATTGGAGAGCATGGTGTTATAGGAGCCTTTACTTTTGCGGCCGGCAGAGAAATGTGTATCGGTTTATCTACAATAGATTCATCCAAAAAATACAAAATGCAAATATTTGGCGATGATCCCGTTACTCAAAAGATTGAAGGCGCTAAAGATGGCGATTTAATAACTTTTAAGGCAATAATTAGCGGAGAGCTTGCTCCGTTGGTTCTTATTGATGGTTCTGCTTCTCCTATCTGGAAGAACAATCAAATACTATTTGATGTTAATTTAAACATTGAAAAAGCCGGCATAGAAGGCGCCCTAAATGATATATTATTAGGCGGCCTGGGTGCTGTTGGGGCGGGAGGAGGGCTTCCCGCGGAATTAACAACCCTATCTGGCAGCCCTGAAACGGGTGGTTTTGGAGTTATTCCTGAACCGGCAACTTTAATTATATTTATTATTGGTTTAGGTTTTATCTTGACCAAAGTTAAAAATATTTAAAAACAACCTCAAAAATCCTCCCAAAAAATGCAGCGACAACTTATTGCAGTATAAAATCAATTTTCTTATCTTGACATAAACGCTTTATATTGGTAATCTTATATATGCACACGTTACCAATTTAGGTAAATATTATGAAAAAAAGAACCACAATTAAAGACATAGCCAGAAAAGCAGGCGTTAATCATTCAACGGTCTCAAGAGTTATTAACGAAAATCCTGCTATAAGTGATAAGACCAAAAAAAAAGTTCTTAAAATTATGGCGGATTTAGACTACCGCCCAAATCTTATTGCTAGAGGCCTTGTAAAAAGTAAAACTAATGCCTTTGCTTTGATTACTCCTGATGTTAACCTCCATGTTGCACCTATTATTAAAGGCATCTCTGATACCTGCCGCAGACTTAATTACGGACTAATGCTTTTCTCTACAGATTACTGGTTGGAAGAAAGCAGATCATATCTTGAAGTAGTCAAAAATTGGTTAGTCGATGGTGTTTTAATTTATAATGTTATTTATCATAAAGAAATACCAGCCAATATCAAAGAGCTTCAAAAAGAAGAAATCCCATTTGTGTTTTTAAATAAATTTATCGGCAGCGGCATGGTTAATGCTGTTGGTATTAATAACTATTCTGCTGTTGAATTAGCCGTTGATCATCTGGTTAATATAGGCAGAAAAAGAATTGCGGTTATTAACGGCGGAATGATGTCGGTTGACGGTGTTGAGCGTTTTGAAGGGTTTAAAAAAGCATTGGAAAAACATGATATTGAATTTGACAAACGTCTAGTTGGAGAAGGAAATTTTTTCTATAATGAGGCTTATGAAGAAATGAAGAGAATATTATGTCTTAATATGGAAAAACCTGATGCTGTTTTTTGTGCTAATGATTTAATGGCAATTGCGGCCATAAATGCAATAAGGGATAGAGGCCTCAAAATACCTGAAGATATAGCTGTTGTGGGTTTTGATGATTTGGAAGCTGGTAAATATTTTACTCCAGCTCTTACCACCATAAGGTTGCCGCAACAAGATATTGGAGGGAAAGCCATTGATTTATTATTAAAAATTATTAATGATCCAAAGCGATCCGTTGAAGACATTTCCCTCGAATCGAAATTAATTGTAAGAGAATCTTCAATTAAATAGGGGAGTGTTTTTTTGACAAGTTATTCACACGTTTGCATAGATGTCCTCACGGGGTTTAGGTTGAAAAAATACTACTAATGCCCCCTAAAACCGGCTCTTTTATTGAGAGTATTAAATAGATAAAAAAAAACAAAAAAACAAAAGGAGGTAGACTAATAAAAAAAGCTTTATTTATAATAATTGTTTTAACTTTATTATTAACCGCTGGCTGGCCGGTAGCAGCTGAAGCCAATTTTTTAAGCAGCGCTGATTTTACGCAAGGCGTAGAAGGAAAACCTTGAATTACCGCAGGATCTATTTTATCTTTAAAAGAATTAAATTATTTATTAGTCTTTAAATTTTTCGCGCCATAGAACAAGTAAATAGTGTAATATAGATAAAAAGGAACTCGTAGATGCGATATTTAAAAACGATAACGGTATTAATAATCTTTTCTTGTTTATTGGCGCCTCTATGTGCTTTTTCTGAAATTAAAACTACTTCTTCTTCTGTTCAGGAGAATTTTGGCCCCCAAAACGCGGTTGATGGCAACATGGCCACTCGCTGGAGCAGTGAGTTTTCCGATCCGCAGTGGCTTTTATTGGATTTTGGTGAAATTAGAGAAATAACGGGTTTATTATTATATTGGCAGGAGGCTTACGCCGTTTCTTATGAAATTGCTGTCTCTATTGATAATAAAAACTGGAAGGTTGTTTATAACCAAACGCTTGGAAAAGGCGGCTGTGAGGAAATTTCGTTTGGACAAATCAGAGTCAGGTATATTAAAATTATTTTCAGAAAAAGAGCTACCGAATGGGGGTATTCGCTTTTTGAAGTATGCCCCGAGGGAGTTGGTTTTAGTGATTTGAATAAGATTAATTCAGGGGAAATTATATCCTTAGAGGGAGAGTGGTTTTTTAAAACAGACCCAAAAAATACCGGAGTTAAAGACAAATGGTTTTCAAGCAATTATTCCGTAGACGATTGGCAGAAAATAGAAACTGGAAAATTTTGGGATGAGCAGGGCTATGCCGACTATGACGGCTATGCCTGGTATAAGAATGATATTTTTATTCCCGCGAATTGGGCGGGCTGTGAGCCGGGCATAATGTTTGGCGGCGTGGATGACGCGTATGAACTTTTTATAAATGGCCGGCGGGTGGGAGCGTTTGGTAGCATGTCTTGTGAATCTACCAGTATGTGCCGGACCATAACAGCTTGTTTGTTGGGAGATTATTTAAATCCCGGTGAAATAAATAATTTTACAATCAGAGTGTTTGATTTTTGGGGAGCGGGAGGGATCAATGAACGCCCGATGATATTATTTCAAAATGGTTCATGTTTAAAGTTACTCAAAAAAAGAGCTGATGCTCAAAGTTATTATCAAAGAAAAGCAAAACCTTCGCGGAAAAAATATTATCCTCAATGGACAGGCGGCCGTCAAGCTTATTGGACAATTGTCGGAACTAATGGGGGCGAGGCCGAAGCCACTATTTGTGAAGACGGCATGATTCAGATATACAATCGCGGCCCATCTCTGATGCCTTTTATATATTTAGAAAATAAGCTCCTGGCTTCTCCTGATTTCGCAATTACGCAATCTCTAAAAGATGGTTATCTGCCTATCCCGCGAGTTAATTGGGAGAATGAGGAATTAACTTTTTCTCAGGAAATCTTTGCCGCGCGAAGGAACGGTAATTCTTATGCCTGCCTGCGCTACATTCTTAAAAATAAAAGCAACCGTGAATTAAAAGGTAAATTATTTTTTACTATAAGGCCGTTTCAGGTAAATCCGCCTTGGCAATGGGCGGGAGGTATGGCAGAGATTAAAAGCCTTAATCTCCGCGGGTTAAATAATATCATAAGTATAAATGGACAAGATAGAATTATTGCTCTAAAAGCTCCGGATAAATTTGATACTTCAGCTTATATTGAAGGAGATATTGTTGATAAAATAAAAACAGGGGAAATAAATTCTCAGAAGTTGGTTGAAGACGCGTTTGGTTATGCTTCGGGGGCGTTAGAATATGATTTTGTATTAGACGAAAGAAGAGCACAGGAGTATTTATTTATTATATCTTTAAAGAATAATAAAGTTACAACAAGTGACTTACTAAAAGCAAACTCTTCATTTGTAAAATTATGTAAAAAAGCTGACCTTTGCGAGGATTTTGCCGCCATGGAAAAAGAAACCACCAGCTATTGGCGAAAAAAATTAAATAAAGTAAGTATTCAGATACCGAATGAAAAGATGCTAAAAACAATAAGAAGCAGTTTGGCTTACATTCTTATTAATAGAGATGGTCCTATGCTTCAAGCCGGCTCCGGCGCTTATGAAAAATCATGGATGCGGGATGCCTGCGTAAGTTCCGCCGCTCTTTTAAGAATGGGTTACAAGGAAGAGGTGAGGGAGTATATTGATTGGATTAGCGATTATGTTAAAGCTAATGGCAAAGTTCCTCCTATTATGATCGCGGAAAACACGCCCGACCCCGCGTGGGAAAGTGTTTATGAGGAGTATGATAGTCAGGGGCAGTATATCTTTAGTGTTTTACAGTATTATTATTTTACAAAGGACGAAGAGTGGCTTAGAGGCAAGTTGCCTGTGGTAGCGCGCGTTCTTGATTGTATGGAGAAGTTGAGAAAGAAGAATTTGACAGATAAATATCAAACCGCGGATAAAAAAAGATTTTATGGCATCTTCCCTTTGTCTGTTAGTCATGAAGGTTATTTTCCCCCTCCGGGGGTGCATAGTTATTGGGATGATTTTTGGGGCCTTAGGGGGTGGAGTGACGCGCGGAAGATAGCTGAAATTTTAGGGGAAGATGAACTGGCGGAGAGGGCTAAAAAAGAAATAAAAAGTTTTAGAAAATGTTTATATGATTCAATTAGATTAGTTCAGGAATTAGATAAAATTAATTATATACCCGGCTGCGCGGAAAGAGGTGATTTTGACGCGCCTTCAACAGCAATTGCCGTTTGGCCGACAGAGGAGTCAAAATATTTACCGCAAGCGTCATTATTGAATACGTTCGGCATATTTTGGGCGGACCGGTTTTCACCAACCTTAAAAAATAAGTCTAATTGGTCATATCCCTCATATGCGTTAAGGATATCTCAAGTTTTTGTTCTTTTTAATCAAAGAGATAAAGCTATACGAATGCTTGAGCAGTATCTTGATTTGCAAAGGCCGCGCGCCTGGAATCAGTGGGCGGAAGGGACATTAAGCGATGATCGCAAACCGTGGTTTATCGGTGATTTACCGCATAGCTGGGTAGCTTCAATATATATTAATTCTTTTAGAAGTTTGTTTGTTTATGAAAAAGACGGTTGTCTTGTTTTGGGGCACGGAATACCTGAGAAGTGGATTACGGAAAAAGCGGAGGTATCAATTGGAGATTTTCCAACATATTATGGAAATATAAGTTATTCAATAAAGGAAAAAGGGGGAAGTTTGCAAATACATGTCGCGGGAAACGCGACTCCTCCCAAAGGATTCCTTCTTAAGCTCCGGTTGAATTTGGCGGGAGCTTACGAGGTAATTCTTAATGGTAAACAATATACTGACTTTTTAAATGAAGGCATATATTTTGACAGTCTACCGGTGGAAATAAGAGTTAATATAAATAACAAAGGAGTTAACAAATGCGATATTTAAGAACGATAACGGCATTAATAATCTTTTCTTGTTTGTTGGCGCCTCTGTGTGCCTTTTCTGAAATTAAAGCGACCTCTTCTTCTGTCCAGGAGAATTTTGGGCCCCGGAACGCGATTGATGGCAATATGGCTACGCGTTGGAGTAGTGAGTTTTCCGATCCGCAATGGCTTTTATTGGAATTAGACCAACCTAAAATTATATCGGGTGTGATTATTTATTGGGAAGCCGCCTTTGGTGAGGACTATCAGGTGCTTCTTTCTTTAGATGGCAAAGATTGGAAGGTCGTTTTTGAGATAAAAGGAGCTGACGGCAAAACGGATGATATCTATTTTAAGCCCCAAGAAGCCCGCTATGTAAAAATTATCTGTCAAAAGAGGGCAACTTCATGGGGAGCTTCCATATTTGAAATTAAATTAAAAAGCTCCGAAGACGTTCCTCTGGTAGTTGTTTCATCCGGAAATAGCGCGCAGGTATCAAATATTATGGACGGGGATATAACGACCTGTTGGACGACAAGTGAAGGAGGATATCAGTGGGTAGCCATTGACCTCAAAAAAGTAAAGCCCGTTGGAGGTTTTCAATTAAACTGGGGTAAAAACTATGCCGCTGATTATGAAATAGTTGTTTCCGGCGATAATACAAACTGGAAGCAAGTTTATAAAAGCAAAAAACCCAACGGCGGTAAAGACCTTATTTATATTAATCCCGTTGATGTGAGATTTATAAAAATTAAGTGTAACAAGCCAAGCGCGAAGGGATATTCTTTATGCGAAGTTTTCATAAAAGGAAAAAACGAGCACGCGACTCCGCAGAAATATTACGAAGTTTTAGCTGAAGAATCTTTACCCGGATATTTCCCTAAGTGGTTATATAAAAAGCAGGAATATTGGACGGTTGTTGGGGTGGATGCTGATGTTAACGAGTCCCTTATTTCAGAGAATGGAACTATTGAACCGTATAAAAACGGTTTCAGTATCATGCCTTTCATATATATTGATAATAAATTAATCACAGCTTATGATTGCAAAGTTGATCAAAAGCTCAAGAAAAACTATCTTCCCATAGCTTCTGTGGTTTGGGATTATAACGGTTTAAAGTTAGAACAAACACTCTTTGCGCACGGCGAAAAGGGTGCGCCTGTTACTTATGCCTGGTATAAGCTGAAGAACGATACTTCGTCAACTAAAAAAGGAAAAGTCTATTTAGCTATCAGGCCCGTACAGCTAAATCCCCCCTGGCAGTATGGCGGTATGAGCGAAATATCAAATATTGACTGTAAAATCAATAATGACCCGGCAGTAATTAGAATTGATGGCAAAGACGCTCTGATTATTTTAAGCAAGCCTAAAAACGCTGGGGTTATTAAAAGCCAAGACGGAGAAATAATTGATTATATTTCTAAAGGTAAGCTTCCTTTAAAGAAAACAACTTTTGATGCTAAAAAATTGGCTACAGCCGCGGTTTGTTTTGAATTCAATTTAGCTGCCGGTAAAGCGCGGGATATATTTTTCTATATGCCCCGCAAATATACATCCGAGCTGCAGAACATAAAAATCGCTGACGCTTCTACTTACTATAACAAAATTCTTTCAGAAACAATTAACTATTGGGATAATAAATTAAGTAAAATAACTATAGATATTCCTCAAAAAGAAGTTGTGGATGTATTTAAATCAAATATAATTTATCTTTTAATTAACAGAGACGATTTTGCTCTGCAACCCGGCGCTAGAAATTATGAACGCTCCTGGATAAGAGATGGGGCTGTAATGGCGGCCGCTCTTTTGAGGGCCGGGTATTTTGATGAGGTTAGGCAGTATCTTGATTGGATAAGCACCTGTCAAAAGCCAGATGGAGAACTCCCCTGTATTTTAGAAAGAAACGGCCAAATGCCCGGTTGGGCTGAAACCTGGACGGAATGGGATGGCCAGGGGGCTTATGTCTTTGCCATATCAGAATATTACAGATTTACAAAAGACAAGAAATTTTTAGAAGATAAATTTGATAGTGTATTAAAAGCACTTAAGTTTACTGAAAACTTAAGAAAACAAAGACTAACCCCTCAATACGAAAATACATATTTTTATGGCATCTTACCTGAATCCAACAGCCACGAAGGTTATTTTCCGGCTCAACATAGTCTCTGGGACGATTTCTGGACATTAAAGGGGTTAAAAGAAGGACAATATATAGCTAAAGAATTAGGCCGGGAGGATCAAATTGCCTGGATGAAGAAGGAAGAAAATGATTTAAGAAAAAATCTTATAAATAACATTAAGCTTATTCAGGAAAAAAGAGGTATAAAAAATATTCCCGGCTGTTTTGAAAAAGCTGACTTTGACGCGACCTCAACTGCTATATCGGTTTGGCCCGCGGAAGAAGATAGCTATCTTATGGATATAGGTTTAATGTATACCTTAGATACATATTATAAGGATACTCTTCTCCCTCGGCTCCCCGAAGGAGCTAAAAGTGCTTATACTCCTTATGAAATAAGAACAGCTACAGCGTATTTAATGTTGGGCGAGAAAGAAAAAGCTCTTATTATGATGAATTATTTTTTAAGAGATAGAAGGCCGCTCAACTGGAATCACTGGGGAGAGGTAGTTCATGATTTAATAGAAAGGCCTCAATATATAGGTGATATGCCGCATACCTGGATTGGGGCGATATGTGCTAATTTTATAAGAAGCCTTTTTGTTTATGAAAGAGATGATACTTTGTATCTGGCGGCAGGCATTGATGATAATTGGCTTGAAGATAATCAGATAACAGTTAAAAACCTGCCTACTTATTATGGCAATATCAGTTATAGCCTTAAAATATCTCTTAATAAATTCATGACTTTTATATTTAGGAAAAACCGCTATACAATTACCTGCGATATCACAGGAAACATTAGCTGTCCTAACGATTTAATATTTGTGGTGCCTTTTGATGGGGATGTTTTGTCGGCAAAAGTTAATGGCAGGTCGGTTAAGGTTGATGAAACAAAAAAAATAAAAATTAAAAGTATTCCGGCGAAAATAATAGTTTCTTGTCAGGAATAGAAAGGAGAAAGAGACAATGAAAAAAATGTATATTATCAGCTTTGTCATTACAATATTATTACTTTCAATAACCATTGTAGGAGCCAATGAGCTATCTAATGGAGACTTTGAAGGTGGTAATATCGGCGGTTGGTCTACGTGGTGTGTTACAGGGGAAACCAGCACGCTTGAAAATCACACTCCCGGTGGGAGATTCAGCGCCGCTCCAACCCTAAACGATGCTAACGGCCCTTTTATCGTGGGAGGTTTAGCGCAGGATATTAATGGGGTTGTCGCGGGAGATCAATTAAGCGGCAGTGTATGGATAAAAACCGAAAATCTTGCCGGTAAGCATGGGGTAGAAGTCCAAGCAATACTCAAGTTGGAATTCTGGCGCGGAGGCGAGATTATAAAGGCCGAGGAAGCCGGTAGATTAAGCGGTACAAACGACTGGAAAAAAGTAAAAATTAATATCACAGCGCCCGAAGGAACGGACTTAGCCAAGTTTGTTCTCTTGTTATGGAACGCGGATGGAGCAGGAAGGGGCAGTACAGGTAAAGTCTTTTTTGATGATGCCGAGCTTATAATTACCAGATAAGATTTATTAATTAGAAATACCCCCGTTTTTTATAAAAAGAGAAGCGGGGGTTTTGTTTAAAAAAAATTATAGACATAGAGAAGTAATAGGCGCATAATATATTTAAGGTGAAAAATTCATGAATATTCTTGTAACAGGTTCTACAGGATTTATTGGCGGATATCTAACGCGGGAACTAGCCAAGAGACATGATTACAAAATATTCTGCCTGGTCAGAAATGATAAAAAAGCGCGAGAGCTTGAACCTTTAGGCGTAAAATTTATTTATGCCGATATTACCCAAAAACATACCCTAACAAAAATCCTTCGTCATAATATTGATGTAATTATACATTGTGCTGCCTATGTTGGTAATAATAAGGAACTTCTTTATAAAACTAATGTTTTAGGTATGCAAAATATATGTGAACTGGCGCAGAATTTGAATATCGACCGTTTTATATATCTTAGTTCAGTAGCTGTAATTAGCGGTAATACGGAAATACCTTTAACTGAAGGCCTGCCTTATAAAGCAACTTGTCCGTACGGGGAGTCAAAAATAGAAGCTGAAAAAATTGCTCTGGCCTTCAGGAAAAGAGGCCTGAAAATAGTTATTTTAAGGCCCTGCATGGTTTATGGCCAGGATGAACCGCACATGCTCAAAAGTCTATACAGGCTTTTGAAATTTAGATTACTTTTTACTGTAGATAAAGGGGTAAAAAAACTTCACTTGGTATATGTAAAAAATGTAGTTGAAACTATCATTCATGCTTTAGATAATGATAATTTCTTAGAAGGATCTTTTTTTGTAGTCGATGAAGATGTTTTAAGCGTAAAAGAGATATTTGATATTATAAGTTCTGAGTGTAAGATTGCGAAATCCTGGAACTTGCCGGTAATTTTTAAGCCGTTACTTTTATGTGTTCCCGGCTTGGGGAAAAAGGTCGGGTTTTTTTTAAAAGACAGGATATATTCTGCTAAGCGTTTAAAAGAAGCCGGGTTTCCTCCGCCCTATAAAACCAAAGACATGTTCACTAAAAGCGTAAAGGCTTTTATGGCTAAAGGGAAAATTAACCAGCTAACTCTTTAATTTTTTTAACAACTTCTTTTGTGGTTGTATTTGGAGTTGAAGCGCCCGCTGTAATTCCAACTGATTTAATTCCTGAAAACCAGTTTTTCTTAATGTCTTTTTGTGATTGAATCCAATAACTCTTTTCATTAAGAGATTTTGAAATTTCATAAAGGCGTTTTGTATTGGCGCTGGTTCTGGAACCAATTATAAGCATAATGTCATTATTTAGAGAAAGTGTTTTGGCTTCTTGCTGTTTACTACTGGTAGGTTGACAGATAGTATTGTAGAATTCAAGGCGTTGTATATGTATTTTAAGTTTTTCAATAATTTTTTTAACCTCTTCAATATTTTGGGTTGACTGGACCACCACAGCAGCTTTTTTATATTTTTTTAAAGTTGCTTTAGAAGGTAGGCTTTTTAAAGAGTCGACCACCAAAGCCTTTTTTTTGAGCTGGCCGGTAATACCTCTTACCTCGTCATGTTTTTTATCGCCTATAACAATGATTTTGTAGTTTTGTTTTTGTTTTTTTATAGCTATTTTGTGGATTTCTTTAACCATCAAGCAGGTAGCGTCAACAATTTTATAACCTAGTTTTTTGGCTTTTTTGAAAGTTTCTTTTGAGGTTCCATGAGCTCGTATAAGCAGGGTTTTTTCTTTACCGGCCGAGAGTTTTGCTATTTTTTTTATCCCCGCTTCAGAAATAGTTTTTACAACGTCTTCATTATGAACTATATCTCCCAGCATGTAGACATTTTTTTCACAAGAAGCGGTATGAAGAGCTATTTTTAAAGCCCTTTTCACTCCGAAACAAAACCCGGCTGATTTAGCTACGGTTACTTTCATTTTAAACACCTAAGATGCGTTTTGTAAAAAGATTTAATTCCCGCTTTTGCGCTTCTTTCATTTTTAAAGTGAGAAGGAATTTTTGAGATTTAGAAAAATAACGATTTATTTCTTTTTTTGCGTAAGCAAGTGATCCGGTTTTTTCAACAATGGTACGCATTGTAAATAGGTCTTGTTTATTAATTTTAGTTTTAATAAGCAGCTGCTTTATTGTTTTTTTATCTTTCAGGCTGCCAGCCTGAAAGGCTCTCCAAACCAACAATGTCTTTTTGGCTTCATTCAAATCGCTGAAAGATGATTTTCCGCTTTTTTCTTCATTAGCAAAAAGGCCAAGGACATCATCATTTATTTGGAAAGCAATTCCAACTGAAATACCGTAATTAAAAAGGCCTTTTATGGTTTTCTCCGGGGCCGATGCTAGTTCCGCTCCTATCGATAAAGGATAAGAGAAGGTATATTTAGCTGTTTTCAACTCGTAAATTTTATAAATATCTTCCTTTTTTACGTCTTCAATGCTTTTTGTTGCTTCAAGCATTTCTATATATTCACCTATTTCTGTATAAAAAGAGCAGCTTATAAATTTATCCAGGGCCCTAAGGCTATTTTTTGAACATGCTTTAGATGATAAAAAGGCCCTCATAGCCAGAGAAAATAAAATATCACCTGCTATAATAGCCAAATCACTGCCATTTGGCCCCAAGCCTGTAGAAGTTTTCGTTTCAACGCAAGAGAGAGTCTTGTGGATGCTGGGAACTCCTCTTCTTAAGTCTGAGCGGTCAATAATATCATCATGTATAAGAAAAAAATCATGCAGGAGTTCAAAAGACACAGCGGTTTTATATATATTTTTCGTTTTTTTAGCTGCTAGCCCTTCATGAGCCAGAACGAATAATGATGGCCTGATACGTTTGCCGCTACTTAAGGAAAATTTTCTTAATTCTTTATATAAAGAAAAGTTTGATTTAGCTAAATCAAGAGCAAGCTTATCTTTTTTAAAAAATATTTCAATTTCTTTGTCGATTTTTTTTCTTATTTGCTTTAACATAAATTTATAGTATCATATAATATATGTCAAAACAAGGCGCGTTTAAGGATAATTTATAAGTTGAAAAGGATAAAGCATGAGTGTTCTAACTCTTAAAAATATAAGTCTTACTCTAAACGATAAAAAGATACTTTATGATGTTAATCTGGAATTCTTATCGGGCAAAATTCATGCCTTGGTTGGCCCTAACGGAGCTGGCAAATCATCCTTAGCTTTTACTATTATGGGGCTTGAAGGATATCGTAAATTTGAAGGAGATATTATCTTTAACGGGGAGTCTCTTAAGGATAAAAGTATAGACCAGAGGGCTAAATTGGGTATCACCCTTGCTTGGCAGGAACCGGCTCGTTATGAAGGATTGACTGTAGAGAAGTTTCTTAAGGCCGCTTATTCACCTGAAAAAGGGCTCAAGCCGGAGGAGGCACTTATTAGGTCTGGCTTACAGCCTGATCGTTATTTAAAAAGAGCAGTAGATAAAACCTTGAGCGGCGGGGAGAGAAAAAAGGTCGAGTTAGCTTCTATATTAGCCATGATGCCGGAAATAGTTATGCTGGATGAGCCTGATTCGGGTATTGATGTTGAATCCTTAGAGAGGATATTTGATGCCATAAAAGTTTTGAAGAAAAAAGGCTCTACAGTTATTTTAATTACCCACAGCCTGAAAGTTCTAGAACACGCCGAAGATGCTTTTCTATTATGTTGTGGGCGTTTAATGGAAAAGGGCAGCGGCCGCGGTATGTGTAAATATTTTAAGGGCAAATGTATACCTTGCAATCATCAAAATGTGCCGGAGGCGAATGATGCCAAATAACGATGCCCTGGTTTTATATAAAGCCGCTCATATAGATACGGATTTAAATGATCCAAATACAGCCCATTTAACCATTAGTCACGATAAGGTAATCAGTTCACAAAGCTTACCCGGATTAAATGTTATTCCTAAAGAAATAAAAGACGGAGTAGATATCAAGATAGTTCTTGAGGAAAACACAGTTATTAAGAATCCGGTTCATATGTGTTTTGGAATGCTTAAAAAAGAAGGTGTGCAAAGAATAATTCTTGATATAGATATAAAAGCCGGTGCTTCAATTTTTATTATCGCCCACTGCATTTTTCCTAATGCCATAAAAGTTCGGCATTTGATGGATGGTAAGATAAAAGTCGGAGAGCACGCCAGTTATACCTATTTAGAAAAGCATATCCACGCTGATTCGGGTGGAGTGGAAGTGGTCCCCAAGGCAAGAGTTATGCTCTCTGATTATGCCCGTTTTAAAACCGATTTTGAGCTTTTACGTGGTAGGGTTGGTAAGTTAGACCTTGATTATGAGACAACCTGCCTGGCTCATAGTGTTATGGAAATGACCGCTAAAATAAACGGCAGTGGAGATGATATTATAAAAATAAGAGAGTCTGCCCTGCTTGAAGGAGAAGGGGCAAGAGGTGTTTTGACATCCAGGGTGGCATTAAGGCAAAATGCTCAGGCTGAAATATTTAATAAATTAATAGCTACGGCACCGTTTGCCAGGGGGCATGTTGACTGTAAGGAAATTGTGCAGGATAAAGCTATTGCCAGCGCTGTTCCAATTGTAGAAGTAAGAGATCCCAAGGCTCACGTAACCCATGAGGCGGCTATTGGCAGCGTTGATTCCAAGCAGCTTCAGACCTTAATGGCCAGGGGCCTTTCTGAAGAGGAAGCTGTAGAGTTGATTATTCAGGGATTGTTGAGTTAAAATATAAGATATAAGAAACAAGAGACAATAATCAAATAATAACCAATGACCAAATTCAAATAACCAAAACAGAAATAACTGTTTGATTATTGATGATTGTTTATATTTTGTATCTTGTAGCTTGATTATTGGAAATTGTTTGTATCTTGTAACTTGTATCTTGGTTATTGGTTATTTAATATGTCTATTAGACATATTAAATAAGGAGGTAAAACTATGAAACTTATTATTCAAATTCCATGTTTAAATGAAGCAAAAACCCTTCCTGTGACGCTAAAGGGTATTCCCATGCAGATTGAAGGTATTGATGAAGTTGAGGTGTTGGTTATTGATGACGGGAGCACTGACAATACCTCTGGTGTTGCCGGAGAAAACGGTGTTCAGCACATACTTCGCCTTAACAGAAATACCGGCCTTGCTTATGCCTTTAAGTTGGGGATTGAAGAATCTCTCAGGCTGGGAGCTGATATTATTGTCAATACAGATGCCGATAATCAATATGACGGCAGTTCTATTCCGGATTTGATTAAACCGATTATAAATAAAGAAGCTGATATTGTTATTGGTAACAGAGAGATTTTAAAAGCCGGCCGTCAGGGTTTTATCAAGGGCGTTTTACAGTTTATAGGCAGCTGGGTAGTCTCACGTCTTTCGGGGCTTAAAATTAAGGACGTAACCAGCGGCTTCAGGGCTTTTTCAAAGGAAGCGGCAATGAAATTAAATATCGTGAGTGATTTTTCCTATACTCTTGAGACTATTATCCAGGCGGGAGAAAAGGGATTGGTGGTAAAAGACGTTCCCGTGAAAACTAACGGCCCTTTAAGAAAGTCCCGCCTTTTTACGAGTATTTTTCATTACGTACAAAGATCAACGGCAACGATTATTAAAGTTTATGTTGCCTATGAGGGTTTTAGAGTTTTTGTGACTACCGGCGCGATACTCGTTTCACTGGGCGTACTTTTTGTATTGAGATTTTTATATTTCTATGTTACGGGCTTAAATCCCTCCGGCCATATCCAGTCATTAATTATTTCTTCCATTCTCATTACTGTTGGCTTTCTGGTTACTATGCTGGGACTGTTAACAGACCTTGTTTGCAGCACCAGAAGAATCGCGGAAGATACTTTAATGAAAGTTAGAGAAATAAAAAATGACAAAAGAGACTAATGCCTCGATATTATCCGTTATTATTCCAATATGTAATAATTAGTTTAAAAGTTAATACTGCAAAAAAACAAGAGAGAAATAAGGTTAATTTTGAAAGTATGTTATTTTGGCACATATGATAATAAGCCGCGCAATCGCATAATTATTAAGGGGTTAAGGCAAAGTGGTATTGAAGTGTATGAATGCCACGTCGATATTTGGCAAAACACAGAAGATAAAAGTCAACTAAAAGGTATTTTTTCAAAGTTAAGAATATTATTAAACTTTATACCCGGGTATATTAAACTTATATTCAAATATTTTTGTTTGCAAGAACACAAAGTTATTATTGTTGGGTATCCTGGATACATTGATATGTTTGTTGCTAAACTATTGTCTGTAATTAAAAAGCGGCCATTAATTTTTGATGCCTTTTTATCCTTATATGATACGGTTGTAAATGATAGAAAAATAGTATCACCAAATAATATAATAGCAAAATTTTGTTATTTTCTGGATAAGATTTCATCCCGCATGGCTGATAAAGTGCTTTTGGATACTGAGGCGCATATAGAATATTTTTGTCAAATTTACGGATTCACTCACGATAAATTTGCCAGAGTTTTTGTTGGAGCTGAAGAGACAATTTTTTATCCTAAAGAGAACAATCTGAGAAACGGCAGAGATAAGTTTAAAGTGTTATTTTATGGCCAATTTATTCCGCTGCACGGAATATCTTTTATTATTGAGGCGGCAAAATTGCTTGAACAAGAAAAGAACATTGAATTTACAATGATAGGCGTAGGCCAGGAGTATAAAAAAATAAGGGAATTAGCCGATAGGCTGAAGATATCAAATATTAATTGGGTAAACTGGGTAAAGTATAACGAATTGCCGCAATATATTAACGAATCTGATATTTGTTTAGGTATTTTTGGGTCGTCGGGTAAGGCGAATCGCGTTATCCCGAATAAGGTATTTCAAGCGATGGCTATGAAAAAACCTATAATTACCTCAAATACTTTAGCTTCACAGGAGCTCTTATTAAATAAAGAAAATGCGATTTTATGCGAGAGAGCAAGTGCCGACAGCCTCAAAGACGCGATAGTATTATTAAATAAAAATGAATCTTTACGCAAACATATTGCTGCCAACGGCTATAGTGTTTATAAAGAGATGTGTAGTGAGAGGGTAATAGGAAAACGAGTAAAAGAAGTTATAATGAAACTAACCCAATTATGACCAAACAAATAAATAAAGGAAGATTATCTCACCGTGTTGTCAAAGGTGGCCTTTGGGTATTTTTACTCAGAATAGTCCAGCAACTCTTTAATCTGGGTAGGCTTATAATCCTTGCCCGCATTCTTGCACCCCATGATTTTGGCCTAATGGGAATTGCGTTATTAACCATGGCAACATTAGAGACGTTTTCGCAGACAGGTTTTCAGCAGGCCTTAATTCAGAAAAAGGGCGATATTGAGACTTATCTTGATAGCGCGTGGACAGTTTTAGTTCTGCGCGGAATTGCTTTATTTGTTGTCTTGTATTTTGCCGCGCCCTATGCAGCAATTTTTTTCAAAGCTCCCACGGCAACGTTGATAATCAGAGTTATCGGACTATCGATATTATTTCAGTCTTTTACAAACATCGGCGTTATCTATTTTCAAAAGGAATTGGAGTTTAATAAACAGTTTGTTTATCAATTAAGCGGTGTTCTGACAGATTTTATAGTAGCGGTTTCAGCCGCTTTAATATTGAAAAGTGTCTGGGCTCTTGTTTTTGGTTTGGTGGCAGGAAGCGCAGTAAGATGTTTTGTCAGCTATTTAATACATTCTTACAGGCCTCGCTTAAGCAGAGATTTGAAAAAAGCAAGGGGGCTTTTTGGCTTTGGTAAATGGGTTTTTGGTTCAAGTATACTAATATTTCTACTTACCCAAGGGGATGATATTTTTGTAGGAAAATTGCTTGGCGTAGCCGCCCTCGGCTTTTACCAGATGGCATACAGAATTTCCAATATACCGGCAACGGAAATCACGCATATCATTTCTCAAGTAACTTTTCCAGCCTATTCTAAATTGCAAAATGACATACCCAAATTAAGGGAAGCATATTTGAAAGTTTTACAAGTTACGGCATTTTTATCTTTTCCGGCAGCTGCTTTAATATTTGTTTTGGCCCCTGATTTCACTAAAATATTTTTAGGAGAAAAATGGATGCCGATGGTGCCGGCAATGCAAGCGTTGTCTGTATTTGGGGTTACCCGATCAATCGGGGCAACAATGGGCCCGATTCTTTATAGTGTGGGGAGACCAAAGATTCAGACAAAAGTTTCTAGCATTCAGTTAATCACGATGGCAGTAATTATTTATCCATTAACTGTTCAATGGGGTATTTTAGGAGCATCTTTGGCGGTTGTTATACCTAATATATTAGCTTTAATACTAATCATTGCAGAAACAAAACAAATTATACAGTCTCAATATAAAGATTTTATTATGAGAATGTCTCCAGCCGCTACCGGTGTTTCTATGATGATTTTTGTTGCGTTTCTGGGGCATGGTTTATTGCCAGACAGTAATGGTATTGTCAAATTTTTTATAATAATGGCTCTATATAGCAGCATTTATTTTATGACTGTATACTTGTTAGATATAAAGACAGGGCATAAAATGCGGCATGAACTACAAAACATATTTGGCAAATTAAGGAGATAGCATGATTAAAACCTTTATCAAAGGAATCCTAATCGGGATAGATAGGCGATTCAAAACTTCATTATATAAGAAAGCAAGTGAGCTAAGTAAAGCTTATTACAGTTCAAGTTTATTAAATGCAATTCGGCGTAGTATAGGATCTATTTTAATTAAGTGGAAATACAAATTTGGGATAAAAGATAAAAAGCCATTAAAATTGCATTTAGGTTGTGGAAGTCGTTATTTTGAAGGCTATATAAATATTGACTTGAGAAAAACAACAGCTACAAATTTAGTTTGTTATATAAATAAATTACCATATCCAGATAATTCAGTAGAATTGATTGAAACTTATCATGTCGTTGAACATTTGCCAAGACACGATTTGTCAAAGGCCTTGAGAGAGTGGTGTAGGATTTTAATTCCTGGCGGAAGATTAATTATTGAATGCCCCGATTTTGATGAAATCGTGACGAAGTATTTGAAGGGTGATGAAAGACAGTTAGATGGTATTTTTGGGTTACAAAGATTTAAAGGAGACTATCATCTCTTTGGGTATAATTTCAAAAGATTAAGAAGAGCATTAGAAGAGTGCAGATTTACCAATATTGAAAAGAAAAATGCGCGAGATTATCATGCCAAAGAATGGCCCTGCATAAGAGTCGAATGTATAAAGGATAAATATAAGAATGTTTTTTCGTGATCATGTAGAAAAAAAATGCAATTTAATATTTACAGGCGAAAGAATTATTGAAGGAAATACTCCTATGAGAATATGGGTAGATCATGTTGCGCGCTATAAATTTGCGAGTAGATATGTTAGAGGGAAAAAGGTTTTGGATATATCCTGTGGGACTGGATACGGGTCACGGATCCTTTGCGATAGTGAAATTGTAAAGACCACCGGTGTAGATATTTCAAGTGAGGCCATAGACTTTGCACAAACTCATTATCAAATAAAGGGATTAGAATTTAAAGTTGGAAATATACTAGATATTAATTTTCCAAAAAATTATTTTGATGTGATTACTTGTTTTGAAACCGTTGAACACGTTCAAAATCAAGAAAAAGCATTTATGGAACTAAAGAGGGTTTTAAAACCAACAGGTTTACTTATTATCTCAAGCCCAAATCGAAAATTAACATCACCCGGTAGGTCAATTAACGACCATCCGGATAACCCTTTCCACGTAAAGGAATATTCAACTGGGGAATTTGTTTCAGCATTAGGCCGTTATTTTAAAATTTTAGAAGTTTATGGTCAAAGATCAATAAGTAGGCTGCTCTTCTTACCCCTTTTTGAAAGAATAGCGAGAAAAGTTTTACCTATAATATATGATCCAGGAAGAGGAAATCCAGAGTTAGAAAAAGTTTCATCTAAAAAGGAATATCGCTATATTATCGTTGTTTGCAAAAAATCAAAGAGCGACAGCCCATGAAAATCTCAATCCTAACTCCAGATTTGTCCCACAACTGCCTCGGTAGGGCATACTTATTAGCTAAAATTCTCCAAAGACATTATGAGGTGGAAATTGTTGGGCCTGTTTTTGGTGATGGAATCTGGGAACCTGTTGTTGGTGATAAAAGCATAAGATATAAATCCGTTGAGATTTGCGGCATATTTAAACCTTATCTGCAAATTGGGGAATTAGCCAAAAAGATAGATGGAGATGTTGTCTATGTGTCCAAACCTCTCCTGACGAGTTTTGGAGCAGGCCTGGCAAAGAAGCTTTTCGACAAAAAGCCCCTCATTCTTGATATTGAAGACAATGACCTGGCATTTATTGTAGAGTCGTATAAAAGTTTGCCTTTAAAGAATTCCATAAAGATGTTTGTAAAAAATACTTTTTTTCCTTATCGGACGGGATCATATTTGAGTGCTTGGTTTATGGAAAAGCTGGTTAAGCATGCTGATGAGATAACCGTCTCAAGCCGGTATCTGCAGAATAAATTCGGTGGAGAGATAATCTGGCACGCCAGAGACACAGAGTTATTCAATCCCGCTAAATTTAATAAGCATTCAGTAAGAGATAAGTATAAAATAGGCAGGGAGAAGAAGGTGGCAATGTTCTTTGGTACTCCAAGGGTCTGGAAAGGCATAGAGGACCTGATAGAGGCGGTAAGCCTGATAAAAAATGAAAATGTTGTATTGGTACTTGTGGGTGTTGATAATAACGATTATTGCCGCTTGTTATTGAAAAAAGCTAGGAGTCTTTTAGGCAGGCGCTTTGTGCAGTTTGGCTTACAGCCTTTTGATAGCGTTCCAGAGTTTTTATCAATGTCTGATATTGTTGTTATTCCCCAGAGAAAGAATTCGGCAACAATTGCCCAGATTCCGGCAAAAGTTTTTGATGCCATGGCTATGGCCAAACCGATAATTGCTACCAGAGTGTCTGATCTCCCTGAAATTTTGGGTGGGTGCGGTTGGATTGTGGATCCAGAACACCCAAAACAATTGGCAAAAACCACCCAAGATATTTTAAATAATCCTGAAGAGGCAGAAAAAATGGGTCGGAATGCCCGGCAAAAATGTATAGAAAAATACAGTTGGGATGCAATGGAAACCAAGTTAGTAAAGATATTTAAAAAATACGAATAGACTTTACACAATGATAAAATGCTAAAGGTAATATGTGTGCGCTATGAGAAAAAATGAAACTCCGAAAGTGAGTATTATTATTCCGGCTCATAATAGAGCACATTTACTTCAACGAGCCATTGAGAGTCTTTTAAATCAGACATATAAAGAGTTTGAGGTAATTGTTGTTGATGATGGTTCAATTGACGGAACGAAAGAGGTGGTAAAGGATTGCAATGATGCAAGGATTAGATATATTAAACTTGAAGAAAACAGAGGGGCTGCTGCTGCCAGAAACATCGGGATAGATAATGCAAAGGGGGAGTTTATTGCCTTTCAGGATACTGACGATGAGTGGCATCACGAAAAACTAAAAATGCAGATGAAAGAATTTGAAACTACATCGTCGAAAATCGGCGTTATTTATACAGGAATATGGAGAATAAAGAGTGATAAAAAAAATTATGTGCCGGCCAATAAGATTTTTAAGAAAGAAGGAAATATACACAACGCGCTTCTAATGGGGAATTTTATTCCTCTTCCGGCTGCTGTAGTAAAAAAAGAGTGTTTTTCAGAAACTGGATTATTTGATGAATCGCTTCCCTGCCTGCAGGATTGGGAATTATGGATTAGGATTTCAAAGCGTTATGATTTTAAATATTTGAAGGAGCCGTTAGTAAATGCTTATTATACAAGCGATAGTATAAGTATAGATTATGAAAAATTAATAATAGCTGTGGAATATATTTTAAATAAGCACTTTGATGAGTTTAAAAAAAATAAAAAAGCATTGGCGAAAAGATACATACATTTAGCCCATTATTTATGTTTATATGGCAATATAGAAAAGGGAAGAAAATATTTGATGAAAGCTCTAATGGAGTATCCTTTTTATGTTACAAGCTTAGTATTGTTTATCCTTTCTTTTTTAGGACAGAGAGCATATAAAAATTTGTTCACGAGGTTTTTAGATAAATAATTATGCAAAAAAAATCCAAAGTTGCAATAATAATTCTTAACTGGAATGGGTTTGATGATACTGTTGAATGCCTGAATTCTTTAAAAAAATTAGAGTACAAGAATTATAAAGTTGTTTTGGTGGATAATGGTTCAGCTAATAATGAAGGAATCAGGTTGAAAGAAATGTTTCCAGCTCTTCATTTAATCCAAAACGAGACAAATAGAGGATTTGCCGGCGGTAATAATGACGGGATAAATTGGGCGCAGGATTATGATTTTGAATACATTGTAAATCTAAATAATGATTGCATAGTTGATAAAAATTGGCTTACTAATCTCGTTGGAGGATTAAAGGCTTCTCATGCTGATTTTGGATCATCGAGGATAATGTTCTATCCAAACACTGATATAATATGTACAGATGAGGATATTCTTTATCCAGATGGTTCGGCGATTTCAAAAAATCGGTACAATAAATTTAACGGTACAAATAAAATAAGAAAGATTTTTAGCGCTTGTGGCGCGGGGTCTATTTATTTAAATAAGAGTCTTCAAAATGTAAAAATTAAAAACAAGCAATTTTTTGATGAGTTATATTTTGCTTACAATGAAGATGTAGATTTAGGTATTCGATTGAATTGTAAGTCATATAAAGGCGTGTCTATTGCAAATGCTGTAGTTTACCATAAGCATTCAAAAACAGCAGGAAAGTATTCTAAGTTAAAAATGTTTCATTCCGAAAAAAATAGGATGTTAAATGAAATTTTAAATTATCCACTATACCTAATCATTTTAGGCGAAGTTTTTTTCATTTTCAAAATTTTTTGCATTTTTGTACATCAAATTTTTAATAGAAAAAGTAAAGGATATAAATATTTGAAGAATTTAGGCGCTTTTGAGATGTTTTGTTTATTTATAAAAGCAAGGTTTTGGATAATTTTTAATTTTCCTTCGATTTTACAAGATAGAATTGAAAGGAAAAGAAGAGGCTTTATCAATAAGAAGATTTACAAATTTTTTTGCTGGAATCTCTCAAAAATGGTATCATGAAGAAGTTAAAAGAATAATTTGAGCGTATATCCCCCCTTGTTTTCTAAAGAAAGCACGCAGGGGGGTTAATTAGAGAAGTTAATAGACTCCTCGCTTAAACAAAGGTAAATTCTCTTTGATAATTTACCTTTAAGCTTCGGAGTTAATTCGACCATACAATTTACGTTCACTATGTTCCGTAAATTGTGGTCTCATTAAGGAGGTATGAAGATGATTGTACTTATTGTTATTATTGCAGTGGGTGTGCTTTTCTTTGTGGGGTTGTATAACGCCATGATTGGCAAGAAGAATAATGTTAATAATACTTTTGCTTCAATTGATACGCTTTTAAAGAAAAGATACGACCTGATTCCAAATCTGGTTTCAACCGTCCAGCAGTATATGAAGCACGAAAGAGGTACGTTAACTGAAATTACAGAGCTAAGAGCTAAGGCGGTATCCGGTAATGTTAGCGATAATCAAAGAGTTGACGTGGAAAACAAAATGAACAAACTCTTGAGCGGTATTATGGTGGCTGTGGAGAATTATCCGCAACTTAAAGCTAATGAAAACTTTATGCAGCTTCAGAGGTCTATGAATGAAATTGAAGAACAGATTTCAGCGGCCAGGCGTACTTATAACGCGGTTGTAACCGATTATAATAATGCCGTCGAAATGTTTCCTACGAATGCCATGGCTTCTATGATGAAGTTAGCTACAAGAAATCTTTTTGAAATTCCGGAAGCTCAGAGAAAAAACGTCAACGTCAAAGAACTTTTTAAAAAGTGAGTCAATATAAAGCAATATGAGAAGCTTAGAAGAATTAGGGAATTATTACAATACGGCATTAATGCCCAAGCTTTTAAAGCTGGAAGAACAACGTAAGCGGGTATTAAAAAAAGTATGCCTTGTTAATGGCATTGTTATTGTTTTGTTTATCGGCATATTAATACTACTTTTTGCGATTAAGGTTCCGCCGCAAGGTATATTTTTTGGAGGTTTTATAGCTATCGCGGCGGTTGTCGGTATATATAAATGGCTGGTGAATGATTATGTAAAGAATTTTAAAAGCGGAGTAATTGAGAATATTGTCCATTTTATTGATGCTAATTTGAAATATCAGAGAAACGCCTATATTCCCACGAGTGATTTCATTAAAAGTAAAATTTTTAACAGGCACCCGGACAGGCATAAAGGGGATGATTATGTCAGCGGCCTGCTGGGTAAAACCAAGATAGAATTTTCGGAAATTCACTCGGAATATGAAACCAGGGATTCAAAAGGCAATAGGCATTGGCATACGATTTTTAAAGGCCTGTTTTTCGTGGGGGATTTTAATAAATATTTTAAAGGGGTTACGATCGTCCTGCCGGATACGGCAGAGCGTTTATTTGGGAGTTTTGGCAATTTCCTGCAGAAGATGAATGCTTCCAGGGGGCAGCTAATCAAGCTGGAAGACCCCGAATTTGAAAAAGAATTTGTAGTTTACGGAGAGGATCAAGTAGAGGCTCGTTATATTTTATCTACCAGCCTCATGAAACGCATTGTCGATTTCAAGAAGAAAACGGGTAGAAAAGTGTTTCTATCATTTGTGGGTTCAAAAATATATGTGGCTATAGCTTTCGCGAAAGATTTGTTTGAACCCCGAGTTTTTAAAAGCCTGATTGATTTTTCACAAGTTGTCGAATATTATCAGGACTTAGAGTTGGTGACAGGCATAGTGAAAGACTTAAATTTGAACTTAAGAATCTGGACAAAGGAATAAAGTGCTTTATTTTTTATTATTTGTTGTTCTTGCTTTTTTATGGCTTTTTTTATACGTAAAACACCTGGAAAAAAAGACGGTTTTCTTTCCGGAAAAGGAAATTCTGCTTAATCCCGGGGATATGGGCTTATCGTATGAAAATGTTTTTATTGAAACGGATGATGGCGTAAAACTTAACGGCTGGTATCTGCCGTACGATAAAGCAAAAGATACTATTTTATTCTTTCATGGTAACGCGGGTAATATAAGCTACCGGCTTGATAAGATGATGGTTGTCAGGTCCTTGGGTTTTAATACTTTCATGATGGATTATAGAGGGTTTGGTTTAAGTCAGGGGCATCCAACCGAAGAAGGGTTGTATCTGGATGCCGAAGCCGCCTATTCCTATCTAAGGAATGTTCGCGGAATTGATGCTGATAAGATTATAATTTTCGGTTCTTCATTGGGTAGCGCGGTCGCGGTTGATTTAGCCGCCAAAAAAGACAGCAAAGCTATTATATTAGAAGGGGTTTTATCTAACGCAAGAGACGTGGCAGCCAGGCGCTATCCATATTTACCGTCTTTCGCTTTTTCATATAAGTTTGACTCTTTAAAGAAAATCAATCAGATTAAAGTACCAAAACTTTTTTTACATTCAGCCAATGACGAAGTCCTTGATATTGCAATGGCTGTAAAACTTTTTAATATAGCGCCAAAACCTAAAAAATTTGTGAAGCTTCTTGGTGAGCACGCGACCTGTTATACTGAATCAAAAGATGAATTTCTTAAGGCGATCGGGAGTTTTGTGAATGAAGTTGACAGACTCCTCGCTTAAACAAAGGTAAATTCTCTTTGATAATTTACCTTTAAGCTTCGGAGTTAATTCGACCATACAATTTACGGAACATAGTGAACGTAAATTGTGGTCTCATTAAGGAGAAGAACAATGAAATCGCTTACAGAGCATCTGTGGTTTCAGACGGAAACAAAAAAGGCATTTATCAATATCACCCCTCAAATTGAGGAGTTAGTTGAAAAAAGCGGTGTTACGGAAGGCCTGTGCTTGGTGAATGCCATGCACATCACGGCTAGTGTTTTTATTAACGATGATGAGTCCGGTTTGCATTATGACATGGACAAATGGCTGGAAGGGTTAGCTCCTCATGAGCCGGTTTCAAGTTACAAACACAATGTTGGCGAGGACAATGCCGATGCTCACCTGAAGCGTTCGGTAATGGGGCGTGACGTAGTTGTGGCTATTACCAAAGGTAAGCTTGATTTTGGCCCGTGGGAACAGATTTTTTACGGGGAATTTGACGGGCAGAGAAAGAAAAGAGTTTTAGTAAAAATTATTGGAGAATAATTAACTTCATCGGGGGAATATTTAATGAAAGTATTCGCGTCTTCTATTGAGAAAAACAATTCTGAGTTCAGGCCGGAAAATATTTTAAACGACGATCCTCTTTCAAGATGGGCTTCTGTATCATATGAAGACCCGCAGTGGATATATGTGGATGCCGAGAAGCCCGTTGAATTCAATGTGGTTACTATTGTCTGGGAAACAGCCTTTGGAGAAAAGTATGAAATTCAAATTTCTGACGATGCCAAAGAGTGGAAAACCATTTTTAAAGAGGATAAGGGGGCCGGTGGTACCGATGTTGTCTATGTCGGCCGGCAAAGATCGCGGTATGTCAGGATGTACGGCATCAAGCATGGCGCTTTGTGGGGATACTCTATTTACCATTTTATTATAGAGATGAAGGATGACGGGAAAATTCCGGCGGCGCCGGTAGGCCTGACTGCTCTTAGCAGGGACAAGGCAGTCTTTCTTGACTGGGACGATAACACCGAAGACGACTTTCATGGTTATAATGTTTATAGATCCGGTAAAAAGGATGGAGCGTTAAAAAAAATAAACCGCGAAGTTTTACCGCACTCGCAGTTTAAAGACGGCGATGTTAACAATGATAAGGAATACTACTACCAGATAAAGGCCATTGACTATCCTCAAACCGAAAGCAAGCTTTCAAAGACTATTCGCGTAACCCCTCAGGCGGATACGCGTGCCTCCCGAAAAAAACTTTTTTCAATACCGCCATGCGCATGGAACCGCTATTTGGGTGATGTGCCGTCCGGCTGCTGTTCCTCCAGTCCGGACAGAGGCGTGGCCCTGGGCGGGTTTGGCGCTGGCTCTTTTATGTACAGTATAAGCGGTTCTTTCGGCCCCTGGGCGCTTAAAATCGCCGGCTATGATGAAAAGTGGCTTTCTGGGGGGGCTTTTCATCTCTACGAAAAGGTGGGCGAAGAAGAAGCAAAGGTACGGTGCCTGTCAACCAACAAAGATTTAAAAAAAGGCTGGGATAAATTGAAGCAGGGTGAAGGAAGGTACTTTGCTCTTCAGCCAAAAGGTTGGACAACCTACGACTGTTTTGTTTCAGATGTTGCCAGTGAATTCTATTCACCTATTATTGCTCACAACTATAAAGAGACCTCATATCCGGTCGCTGTCTGGAAGTGGAAGTTCGCGAATCCGACAAACAAGAAAATAAACCTGTCGCTAATGTTTACCTGGAGCCAGCCTCCTTTTGAGTATCAGACGAGAACGGGTTATAAAAATGAATTTAAAGAAAATGGACAAGTAAAAGGTATTGTTTTAAAAGCTAACAGCCCCAAGAATACACCGGAAACAGAAAATACCGAGTGGTGCCTGGCAGTTAAAGAGGTAGACGGAATGGATGTTTCATACGTTACCAGCTGGGATAAGGAAAAAGACGGCCGGGATGTCTGGGATGACTTTAAGAAGGACGGCGCCTTAAGCAGCAAGGCACTTGACAGTTCGAATTCAGCGGCGGCTATCTGTTTTAAAATAGAGTTGAATCCCAATGAAGAAAAGACGGTCCCTTTTGCTTTGACCTGGGATTATCCCGTCTGTGAGTTTTCCGCCAAGCCGGGCGAGGGCACTCAGTGGTGGAAAAAGTACACACAGCACTTTGGGCGCGAGGGTAATAAGAGCTTTGAAATTGCCTCCGAGGCGCTTAACAACTATGCCGACTGGGAAAAAGAAATGGATGCCTGGATGAAGCCTGTGATTGAAAATGAAGACTACCCTGAATGGCTGAAGTGTACAGCTTTTAATGAACTCTACTACTCTCAATTCGGCGGCTGTTTTTATGAAGCCGGCCTAAAATCAGGCCATAAAGAAGAATATCCGGCTAAACGTACGGATAACAATAAGCACTTTATTATGGAATGCATGATGTATCCTTTTTGTAATACTTTTGACGTTCGTCACTATTCATCTATTATCTACGCCAAGCTCTGGCCGCGGATAGAGAAGGAGACGCTTATCTCGTGGGCGGACGCGATATTAAATGAACCTGAGAATCAGACTCCCCATGACTGCGGCGGGCCGCGGGGAAATCCATATTTTGCCTGGGATGATTACGGCACCAACAAGATGCACTGGAAAGATTTACATTCCAAGTTTATCCAGCAGATATGGAGATATTATTATTTATATAAAGATAAAGAATTCCTTAAATATGCTTGGGATGCCTGTAAAGCTACCTACGGCTATATGAAAAAGACTGATACTGACGGAGATGGCTTGCCTAATAACTCGGGTTCGGATAATACTTATGATGCCTGGGGGCTTTGGGGAACTTCTTTGTTATGCGGTGGTTTGTGGGTAGGCGCTTTGGAAGCCATGGAACAAATGGCCATAATACTTAAAGATTCTATATTAAGCGAAGTTCAGGGACTGCTTAAAAAAGCCAGAAAGAGCCTTGATGAAAAACTTTGGTATGAAAAAGGCGGATATTACCGGATAGATACGGAATCTAAATTCCCGACAGCTATTATGGCCGACGGTTTAAACGGACAACGCTACTGCGAGTGTTACGGATTAGAAGACATTCTTCCCAAAGAAAGGCTTGTCTCTCATTTAAAGCAGGTTTTTGAGAGAAATGTTGTGCCCTTAAAAGACTTTAATGGCGATGGCATAGGTGACTGCGGGGCTATAAATGGTATCAGGGAAGATGGAGGCTATATTGGTTCTCAGGAACAGGCCGAAGAAATCTGGACCGGTTCCAGTTATTACTTGTCAGCTTCTATGTACCACGCCGGTTTGAAAGAAGAAGCTTTAAAGACGGCTTACGGAGTTTATTACATAACCTATGAAGAAGAAACAACAGCTTATTGGTTTAATACTCCCGAGGCCTGGCGTGACGGAGGTATTCATCCGAGGCCGACACACCCGGAGCAATACCAGAGGCCAAGGGCTGTTTGGGAGCTGGTATTTGAAATAAATGATCCTTATAAAAAATAAAATAATCATTGTTATAGTATTCATATTTTTGTTATTGGCAAGCTTTTCAGCTTCAGAAGCGTCGGTTACATCATCCAGTAACGAAGATGGTTTTTTGGCTGAAGCCGCTTTTGACGGTGATGGACAGACGCGTTGGTCAAGTAAGTTCTCGGATTCCGAGTGGCTTCAGATAGACCTTTCCCGGGAGCGGGAGATAGTCGGCCTGATGCTTTATTGGGAAGTTGCGCATGCCGGAAATTATGAGGTGCTTTTGTCAACTGATGGTGAAAATTGGCAGCGTGTTTTTAAGCGGGAAAATTTCGACGGTGGCGTGGATGATATATATTTTGGCAAGAAAAAAGCGCGTTTTATCAAAATCCAATGTCTAAAAAGGGCAACAGCTTGGGGTTATTCACTTTGGGAAGTTGAAGTTTTGGGCTTGGATAAAGAGGTAAAAGTAGAAGCTACTTCACGTTTAGCTAATTATAAAGCCGATAAAGCGCTTGATGCCAATTATAATACAAAATGGTATACTAAGGACAAGATAGCAGTTTTTAAGGTTGAATTTTTAAAACCTGTAAACTTAGGCGGCCTTGAGATTATATGGGACAACGATTATCCCGCGAGTTATCTAATAGAGACATCAAAAGATGGAAAAAAATGGAAACCGATCGCAAAGAATGATAATTGCCGCGGAGGGAAAGAGCTCATGAGTTTCAATATGATAAATGAACGTTTTATTAATATTAGTTGTAAAAAAAACGAGTCTAAAAAAGGGTTTGGTATAGTTGAATTGAAGCCTAAGCAATGGCGGGAGCTTGCCCAATCAAGCAAGCTTAATATGATTAGAGGCTTAGCCGGAGACTTGGGCGTTCCTTACAAGGTATACACAGGTAGAGACGGGTCTTTTCACGCTTTGCCGCACAATTTTAAATTACAGTATTTTATCTATGACCATGATAATGAAGTTCTTTGCACGCCTCAGACTTTGCCTGTTTCCTGGAGTCTTTTAGAGGGTGGTTATCCTGTAAATATAGTTAACTGGCAGGCAAATGACTTATCTGTTGAATCTACCTTGTTTTCCAGGTGGTTTGATGATATGCAAGGCCTTTTAACTTTCTATAAGCTAACAGTAAAAAATGATACAGCCGGGAAAAGAAATATTTCTTTATTTTTAATTATACAAAAAAGTGAATTAGCTAAAGAAGCTATTAAAGAAGTTAGACTAAAGGATAAAAACTTTATTATGGTCGATGGGGAAGCGGGGGTATATGTTAAGCAAGCTCCAACAAATGTAAAAGAGGCTAAAACGGATAAATTATTAAAACCTTTTTGTGAAGCTGATGCTGCTATTTTCGAATATCGCCTAAATTTAGAAAAAAACGGCAAAAAGGAATTTAATTTTATTACACCCTCAGTAGGAAAAGACAAGAATATCTCATTGAATAGAATCGCATCCGCGGATTTTAATAAAGAGCTAAAATCATTAGTTGAATACTGGGATAATAAAATTCCCATGAAGCTTACTTTGCCGGATAAAAGATTTCAGGATTGCTTTTATTCTTCTATATATTATATTTTACTTTGCATGGATGGTTATGATTTGCATCCGGGGCCGTATCATTACCGCGAATTTACTCTGCATGATTCAGTGGGCTTGGCTTCCGCTTTAGATAGAGTCGGCCTTAAAGAGGTAGTCACTAAAGCCATACCGTATTTTAAATTTAATAAAGGCAAAGACGATGGCTATCTTGATGCTTTAGGAGGAAATATATTCAGCCTCTATGAACATTATCTTTTTAATCGTGATTTGGTATATTTAAAAGAAGTCTATCCGCAGATGAGAGATTTAGCTTATTATATACATCAGATAAGGGAGCCGCAGTTTACCGAGGCATTAAAAAATACAGCTTTCTTTGGATTGCTTCCGGTTGCTTGCAGTCAGGATAATTTTAAACATCCGGCACACCTTTATGTTGATAACTGGTGGGCGCTTAACGGCCTTAAATGTGCCCATAAGGCGGCTTTGATTTTAGATAAGAAAGAAGACGCGGAGTTTTACAGCGAGGAGTACAAAAATTTAAGAGACTGCATTTTAAAGAGCATTGATAAATCTATGAGCAATGAGAATGTGGATTATATGCCCGGCTTCGCGGACTCTTGGCCTAAAGAAATGAGAGTAGTTGATCTGGATCGCAGAATACTGGGAGAAACCCAGATGGCTTGGGCTCACCGGCCGGCTTTATTTCCGGGAGACGCGTTAGGGGTAGAAATTCCTAAAGATAAGTTTAAGCGTTCTTATAAACATTACTGGAAAAAAACAGGTTCTTTTTCCGGTTATGATGGTGGCTGGTTTGTGGAATATGAAAAAGTTTTTTGGGGATATAACGCCAAGATATCACACCCCTGTATTTATCTGGATATGGAGGATACTTCTTATAAAAGTTTACTTTGGCATGTTGAACATCAGTCTTGTCCCGGTGGGTGGATGGAGGCTATGCCTTCAAGAAAAAATAAAGAAGGCTTTTATGAAATTGCCCAGGGTATAATTGGAGATGTGCCCCATACCTGGAGCGCGGCTCATTATATTTTGCATTTGCGAGATGTTCTCTTAAGAGAAAAAAACGACAAACTTATTCTTTTCTCAGCTATTCCCCGAGAATGGCTGGATGATGGTGAAATTATCGAATTAAAAAATGCCGCTACTTATTTTGGTTCAATAAACATTAAACTAGAAAGTCACGCGCGCGATAAATATCTTAAATTAACTATCAATACTAAAACTCCTCCCAGCGGGGGCTATGAGGTCAGATTTCCAATAGATAATATCGATAAAGTTGATGCTGATGCCGAAGTTAAAATAACAAATAGCAGTTTTACTTTGGCTAAAGAAGCCACAGAGGTAAAAATTTATCTTAAATGAGATTATTTGATACGCACGTACATCTAAATCAAATTGATGACATCGCCGGTGCTCTTAAACGGGCTAAAAAGGAAGACGTCGATAAAATTTTAATTGCCGGGTTGGATTTAGATTCTAATAAGGAAATCATAGAAATATATAATAATATTAAAAACTTTGATTTGTATATGGCCCTGGGAATGCATCCTTACAAACCCCAAAGGGATTCATTTGAAGAAGTTTACGCCTTAATTGAAAAACATAAAGATGTTGTTACGGCTATTGGGGAAATAGGGTTAGATTACTGGTATAAAGAAGCTAAAGAAGAGGGCCCGGGAAGGGATCTTCAAAGAGAAGTTTTTAGAAAACAGCTTGCTCTAGCTAAGAAACTTGATAAACCTGTAATTGTTCATTCTCGGGCGGCCTGGAGCGATTGTTTTAAAATGGTAAAGGAGTATAATTTAATCGAGGTTTTATTCCACTGGTATACGGGCCCCCCGGATATCTTAGAAGATATTTTAAGTAAAGGATACTATATTTCAATTTCACCGTCTATTGAATATTCTAAGGAAGCTCAGGAAGTAGTTTTAAAAACACCGAATGATAAAATATTACTTGAAACCGACTCCCCGGTTAGATACCGCCCGCGAAGCGGTAGTTATATTTCGGAACCTAAAGATGTAATTCGAACGCTGGAAAAACTTTCAGAATTGAAGAATGTTAACAAAGAGGAATTAGCTGAAATAACTTATGCTTCGTCCTGTAGTTTTTTTAATATCGAGATTAAATAGAGAAAAAAATGAAAATAGCCCGCTTCAGGTATAAAAAGAAAGAATATTGGGGAATAATTAATAATGATTTAAAAATTACTGTTTTAAAAGACGGCCCCTATTTAAAGATTAGCAGAACCTCTCGGATAATACCTTTAGATAAGGTGAGACTTTTGGCGCCCGCTACACCAAGTAAAATTATTCTAGTGGGTTTAAATTACAGAAAACACGCCGAAGAGCTCAACATGAAAACGCCCCGGGAGCCGATTATATTTTTTAAGCCAACAACCACTTTAACTAATCCAAATGAAATAATTAAATACCCGAAGGCATCTAATAGAGTGGATTATGAAGCTGAGTTGGCTGTTGTAATCAAAAAAAAAGCAAAAGACGTAAAAATTAAAGACGTCAAAAAATATATTCTGGGATATACATGCCTTAATGATGTTACTGCCAGAGATTTACAGAATAAGGACGGCCAGTGGTCTCGAGCTAAGTCTTTTGATACTTTCTGCCCTCTTGGGCCCTTCGTGGAAACTAACCTAAATTCTTCTAATTTGAGAATCAAGGCTTACTTAAACGGTAAGATAAAGCAAGATTCTTCGACTAAAGATTTTATATTTTCAGTTGATAAATTAATCTCATTTATATCGAGCGTGATGACGCTTTTGCCCGGAGATATAGTTTCCACCGGGACTCCCTCAGGTATAGGCCCCATGAAGAAAAATGATATAATAGAAGTTGAAATAGAGCATATTGGCAAATTAAAAAACAAAGTTGTTTAAAAAAGAAAGGATAATCAATGAGATTTTTTAGAGGTTTGATTAAAACTCTTATATCCTTTATTATTGTGGCATTATTTTTGATTATGACCTTAACTATCTTCAAGGATGTTATCGCCAAGTATCTTTTGGAAAGAGACATAAAGCAGCTTTTGGGGCTTGATGTTTCTATGCAAAGCATGATTGTCGGGCTTTCAACAACGACGGTAGAAACCAAAGAATTAAAAGTTTTAAATCCTTCGGGTTTTGAAGAAAAAATCATGCTTGATGTGCCGGAGCTTTATATAAACTATGATGCCCACGCTTGCCTTAACAGAGATTTGCATTTTGAGTATATGAAGTTGCACTTAAGAGAATTTTATGTAATAAAAGATAAAGAAGGCAAGTTAAATTTAGAGGAAATTAAGGTTGTTGAAGAAGCCGAGAAAGTTAGTAAAGGGCAAATTCAGCCTCCGCCGGATATTAATGCCAAGGAGTTTGAATTTAGAATTGATACTCTGGACCTTAAAATTAACAAAGTTATTTATATAGATTATACAAAAATGTTCAGAGGCAAACCATATACTAAAACCTGGAATGTTAATGTTAACGACAGGTATACGAATATAGATGATCCGGCTAAGTTCGCCAAACTTATTATTGTCAGGGCTCTAACGCGAACAGCGATAGCCAAACTGGCCAGATTCGATATAACTTTTCTTGAAAGGGGCCTCGCGAGTACCATAAGAGGTGCTACGCGGCTTACTTTAAATACTACCGCCAAAACAATTGATACGGGCTTGGGCCTTGGCGAAGAGGTGTTAGTGGGAATAAGTAAAGGTTTTAGCCGCCTTTTGCCTTTTTAGCCGGTTTTATATTCCTTTTTTGCTTTGCTTTTTTTCTTCTTGATTGGCCCAGAATTCCATGGCTTTGCGGGATTCAAAATATATATCTGAGAGAAATTTACGAAGGTCTTTCGGGTCTAAATTTTCTTTTTTATTGGCAGAATTGATAATATTAGCTATGTTCTTACGTTTAATTTTGCATTTATATTCAGGATAAAGTGTGGTAATGTGTGAAGAAGCCTGAAGACAGACAAGTAGTCTGATAACTTCAGAGAAACTGATGCCGCATTTTTTGGCAATTGCTTTTGTATGAACTACCATCCAATCGTTGAGTAATACCTGGTTTCTCTTTAACATATTAGCCCTTTCTATTACTTTTTTGCTATATACTAGCATATTTTTATAGAAACATCAAGGGTAATTTTTTGTTATTATTTCTGACAATTTTGCTAAAACGTACAAAACTCTATGCCGGTTAAAAAAATTAAATTTCCCAAAATAATTTTAGCTCCTTTATCAGATGTTAGCGATCTGCCTTTTAGAATGCTCAATAGGAGTTTTGGTTGTAAGTTTGCTTACTGCCAGATGGTGAGCACCAGGGCTTTAATTAATAATAAACCTAAAACCGAAGAACTCTTAAGGGGTCATTTCAGAGACCACCCTTTAGGGGTTCAACTTTTAGCCGATGATCCCGAAGTGCTCAAGAAAACTCTTTTTATATTAAGATCGTATAAATATGAGACGGTGGATTTAAATGCCGGGTGCCCGACACCCAAAGTAGCTAAAAAAGGCCAGGGAGCGGGTTTGCTAAAGGATGTTGAGCGCTTGAAAGTTTTAATGGATATCCTGGTGCGTTTTGGTGATAGGCCGGCTACGATAAAAATAAGGACCGGTTGGGCGGAAGATAATCTGGTCGCGGTTAAAATAGCTAAGTTGGCGGAGGAGGCCGGCTTAAGCGCTGTATTTATTCACGGGAGGACTAGGCAGCAGGGCTATGGCGGCGAGGTAGATTATAAAACTATAAAAGAAGTTAAAGAAACTATTAATATTCCGGTAATTGCCAGCGGGGACATATTTTCGGGCAGATTGGCTAAAAAGATGTTTGATGAGACGGGGTGCGATGGGATTATGGTGGCCAGGGGTTCATTGGGTAATCCCTGGATTTTTAAAGAAATAGAATATTTCTTAAAAAAAGGTAAGATTCTTCAAGGGCCTTCCGTTGGTGAGCTTAAAAAAGTAATGAAAAAACACTTAGCTATGTGCTGTAAATTTTATGGAGAGAAAATTGGTGTTTTGAAGTTTAGAAAACATTTCTCCTGGTATGCAAGAGAGATACGTTACTCCAGGTCTGTTAGAAATATGGGGTTTTCAGCTAAAAGCGTTAAAGAGCTGCATCAAATAATTAACATACTCAAATAAGCGCCTTAATTTGCCCGTCGTATAATCTTTAGTAAAAACTGATTATTTTTTAAAAAAATATTGACGAAAATAAAATTTGTAGTAGAATAGCCCAAACACAACACAATTAAATTTAGGAGGTTTTATTTTATGACAGACGTAAAGAGTTTATTAGGAAAAGATGCCGAGATGCTCTTAGGGCATAAGTGCGCAACTATTGCCAAAGAAGACTTACATCTTCCGGGGCCTGATTTTATAGACAGGATTTTTATAAATTCCGACAGATCACCCAATGTTTTGAGGAATTTGCAGCTGCTTTTTAACACCGGCCGCATGGCAGGTACCGGTTATGTTTCTATTTTACCGGTAGACCAGGGCATTGAACATACAGCCGGGGCTTCTTTCGCGCCTAATCCCAGGTGTTTTGACCCTGAAGGTATTATTGAGTTGGCTATAGAAGGCGGTTGTAATGGTGTAGCTTCCACCTTAGGTGTTTTAGGTATTATGAGTCGTAAATATGCCCACAAGATACCTTTTATTGTCAAAATTAATCATAGTGAGCTTTTAACTTATCCAAATACTTTTGATCAAAGAATGTTTGCTTCCGTAAAGCAGGCTTATAATATGGGCGCTGTCGGTGTCGGAGCCACCATCTATTTTGGTTCTAAAGAATCACGCAGGCAAATAGAAGAAGTTTCAGCAGCTTTTGAAAGAGCTCATGAGTATGGTATGTTTACTGTTTTATGGTGCTATTTAAGAAATGACGGTTTTAAGAAAGATGGTGTCAATTATCATACGGCAGCTGATATGACCGGCCAGGCTAATCACCTGGGTGTAACTATTGAAGCTGATATTATTAAACAAAAACAGCCAACCAATAACGGCGGGTTTACGGCTATTAATTTCGCTAAGACCAGCCCCATTGTATATGATAAATTAACCACTGATAACCCCATTGATTTAACCAGGTATCAGTTAGCTAATTGTTATATGGGCCGTATCGGTTTAATTAACTCCGGCGGCGCTTCAGGCGAGAATGATTTGGAGCAGGCGGTAAAGACAGCGGTTATTAATAAAAGAGCCGGTGGTATGGGCTTAATATCAGGAAGAAAGGCTTTCCAGAAACCGCTTAAAGAAGGCATTCAAATATTAAACGCCATTCAGGATATTTACTTAGATAAAGAGATTACTATAGCCTAAACTGATTTGCCTTGGTTGGCAATTGCTGATATCTGTTTCCGGATGGCTTCCTGGTCTCCCAGATAGTAGTGTTTAATAGGTTTTAAATCATCATCCAGTTCATAAACTAACGGGATGCCCGTCGGAATATTTAGTTTTACGATTTCCTCATCAGGCACGTTATCCAGATATTTTACCAGAGCGCGCAGGCTGTTGCCGTGAGCGGCAATAATAACTTTTTTACCTTCTTTTATAACCGGGGCTATAGTGTTTTCCCAGTAAGGGACAAATCTGGCTACCGTATCCTTTAAACACTCAGTAAGAGGCAATTCTTCTTCTGTCAGGCCCTGATAGCGCGGGTCATTTCCAGGATAGCGCTCATCTGATTTTTCCAATACCGGAGGCGGCACATCGTAACTTCTGCGCCAGACTAAAACTTGTTTATCGCCATATTTAGCGGCAGTTTCGGCTTTATTTAGGCCTTGCAAGGCGCCGTAATGCCTTTCATTTAACCGCCAGGAGCGGTAGACAGGTATCCACATAAGATCCATACCCTTAAGAACTATCCAAAGAGTTCTGATAGCCCTCTTTAAAACAGATGTGTAGGCGACGTCAAAGGTAAAACCTTCATCTGTTAAAGTTTTAATAGCTGTCCTGGCCTCTTCGACGCCCTTTTCGGATAAGTCAACATCAGTCCAGCCGGTAAACCTGTTTTCTTTATTCCAAGTACTTTCTCCGTGCCTTAGTAAGACAACCTTTTTTACAGACATAATTTGACTCCTTTTTAAAGAGTTAGTTAAATTGAATGGACCTTTATATTATTTACTAGATTTAATTTTTTTTCAAGGATTAATTAAATAAATCACAAAAAAAGAGGCATTAACCGTGTTCCACCGCGGCGGTGGTGTAACCGGTTGTCAGATATTTTCTCAAAAAAAAGAGCATATTGACTTTTTACGCTCTAGGGCATAAAATATAATAACCTGTTTATGGATGATATATAAAAAAATAGGCTATTGACATTATAGATAAAAACATGTACACTTTAAATAGAAGCAAGTTATCATCCCCAGTGAGTTTATCTCACTGGCCACCTCCGAGTTACGATTCGGGGGTTTTTTTATGACTTTTTACCAGAAATAGTGTAGAATAATAAACTATCGAAATTCCGGAGACAGAACACTTATCTATGGATTATGTTCGAGGCGAAACCTCGAACAATGAATCAACTTCATTTCAAAATCAGAGAATGCAATATTAATTAAATAAGGCTAAAAGGAGATAGACACTTTTTTTCTGATTTACCCATGTATCACCGCCGCGGTGATACACTAGATTAGTAAGTTATAGTACAGGGCGCCGGATGATGATGTTCCTTTGAAAGAATATGGGGATGGGCATCTGGCGGCCACTTAACTTTTTTATCTATAAAGGCTGCCAAAAACTCCTTATTTTACGAAATCCGTATATCATAGATATTATAGACAAATTACGAAATAGAATCAACGATTTGTGGCTATAGTTCTACCTATGCGGTGGAATGTTCCACCGCGGCGGTGGTGTAACCGGTTGTCAGATATTTTCTCAAAAAAAAGAGCATATTGACTTTTTACGCTCCAGGGCATAAAATATAATAACCTGTTTATGGATGATATATTAAAAAAATACAAATTTTTTATAGGTAAAAACAGAAGGCTTCTTTTAGCTGGAATGAGTTTTGTGCTTATAATTTTAACTATCCACATGATTTCTGTTATTTATCATCAATATAACGGTTGGGTGGTAAGAGCGTCTTATTACGGCAAGGCTTTTCATGGTAAGATCACGGCTTGCGGGGAAGTATATGATATGCATGGCCTAACGGCCGCCCACAAGACCTTACCTATGGGTACCCACCTGAAGGTAACTAATTTGAAAAATGGCCGCTCGGTGATTGTCAGGATTAATGATCGCGGCCCTTATATATGGGGCAGGAGTTTAGACCTGTCGGTTGCCGCCGCCAAACACCTTGAAATGGTGCAGGACGGAATAACCAAAGTGAGAATTGAGATTATTAAATAGGAGAAACTATGCTTAGTAAAATTGACCCTACAGCAACCAAGAGTTTCAAAGAGCTGGAAGCACATTATAATGAAATAAAAGATATCCACATGAGACAACTTTTTGAAAATAATCCGGAGAGATTTTCTAAATTTTCACTCGTCTTTAAAGATATTCTGCTTGATTATTCAAAAAATATAGTCACCGAAAAAACAATGAGCTTACTTTTAAAACTTGCCGAGGAAACACAACTTAAAGATGCCATAAAACAGATGTATTCAGGTAAGAAGATTAATGAAACCGAAGGTAGGGCGGTTCTGCATATCGCCCTAAGAAACCGCTCCAATACGCCCATTAAAGTTGATGGCGCGGATGTCATGCCCGAGGTTAATGATGTCCTGGATCAGATAAAAAAATTCAGCCACAAGGTATCTTTAGGCAAGTGGATGGGTTATACCCATAAACCTATAAGTGATGTTGTAAATATTGGTATTGGCGGATCTGACTTGGGGCCGGTAATGGTTACCGAGGCCTTAAAGGCTTATAAAAAGAAAAAAATTAATACTCACTTTGTTTCTAACGTTGACGGCACGAATATAGCCGAAACACTTAAGGGCCTTAATCCTGAAAAAACTCTTTTTATTATTGCCTCAAAAACCTTTACCACCCGGGAGACCATGACCAATGCCCGCACAGCCAGGCGCTGGTTTATGTCATTGGCTAAAAATGAAAGATATATTAAGCGGCACTTTGTAGCGGTTTCCACTAATGAAGAAAAAGTTGTTGAGTTTGGAATTGATAAGAGTAATATGTTCAGGTTCTGGGACTGGGTTGGGGGCCGATATTCCCTCTGGTCAGCTATCGGGCTATCTATAGCTTGCACTATCGGTTTTAATAATTTTATTGAGTTTTTAGAAGGCGCTCATGCTATGGATAAACATTTTAAGAATACCTCTTTTGATAAAAATATACCGGTGATTTTAGCTCTTTTGGGTGTCTGGTATAATAATTTCTTCAAAGCCGAGTCTCACGCTGTGCTTCCTTATGATGAATATTTACACCGCTTGCCGGCCTATTTGCAGCAAGGTGATATGGAAAGTAACGGTAAATATGTTGATAGGAACGCTAAAGCGGTTAGATATCAAACCGGGCCCATTATCTGGGGAGAGCCGGGAACTAACGGCCAGCACGCGTTTTATCAACTTATCCACCAGGGAACTAAATTAATACCATGTGATTTTTTAGTGCCGGCCATAAGTCATAATCCTTTAGGAGAACACCATAAGATACTTTTATCTAATTTCTTTGCTCAAACCGAGGCTTTAATGAAAGGCAAAAATGAAGAAGAGGTTATTGTGGAATTAAAGGGCGCGGGCAAAACGGAAGATGAAATAAAAAAACTTTTACCTTATAAGGTATTTAAAGGCAATAAGCCCACGAACTCTATAATTTTCAAGAAGCTTACTCCTTATATCTTAGGCTGCCTGATTGCCATCTATGAGCATAAGATATTTACTCAGGGAGTAATCTGGAATATTTTTAGTTTTGATCAGTGGGGTGTGGAGTTGGGCAAACAGTTGGCAAAGAATATCCTGCCGGAGTTAAAGCAAAATGACAAAGTTACTTCTCATGATTCTTCGACCAACGGGTTGATAAATATTTATAAAAAGATGAGGGGCTAGAGGAAGCAAAGATGAATTTTATTAAAAAACTTATTTATCCTATAGCGGCTTTATTGATTATAATTCTTGGGATATACGGTTATAATTTCTATCAGAAATATGTAAATGAAAACAAGGTTTTAAAACAGATTATCGAGCGCCTGGAGGCTGAAAGCCGTATTGCCGAGGTACTGGTAACTGATGTGCATTTTGATGAAGAGTCTAATAGGAAGTTTACAACCATAAAGTTTTTGGAATATGATTCCACGGGTAAGCCCATGGTGCCGGAATATTTTACCTTCTCAGGTAATGTAATCCAGTTCCAGTCGCTGGTTATCAGGTTTGATGATATTAACATTAGGAATAAAGATAAATTAAAAGGCAAAAGTGCTTATATCTTTTGGAAGGTTTTTATGCTTGATGGGCCTAATACCCAGGAATTTGAAATTACGCCTGTAAACAAAGTTCCTCAGGGGTATCAGATAGTTTCAGTTCAGTCTGATTACGAAAAGAAACTTTGGCAAAAATTCTGGAAATATGCTTTAAATCCGGATAAAGCCCGGAGGATAGGTATAAAAAACGCTCAGATAGAAGCTCCGGGGACTATGTTTGTCCCGGGCACCATTTATACAATAAAAATAGAACACGACGGCGGTATTCGCATTGATGCTTTACCCTTACCTGAAATACTAAAAGGCGAAACCATACCTAAAAGCAATTAATATCTCTTGACGCCGGGTATTTTTAAGGTGTAATATAATAAGGGAGCATTCCCTCGCTTAAACAAGTTAAAATTATCAGCGAGTTTTTTGGTTTAAGCTTCGGGATTAATTCTCCCCGCCGCGGCGGGGATCACTAAAAAAAGGGGGTTTTGATGAAAAAATTTATCTCCTGTTGTTTGGTGGTAATGTGCATTATTTCTTTGTCTGCAATGGCATTCGCCCAGGATAAATGGGACAATATGATTGTCGAATGTGCCAAAGTGTTTGAAGAAATGACGCAAATGCCGGAAAAAGGTATTCCTTCCGGTTTAGTAGAAGATTGCTACGCTATCGCAATTTTTCCTAATACAATTGAAGCCGGTTTTGTTATTGGCGGCCAGTATGCCCAGGGAGTTATTATTTCCAAAGACAAGAAGACCGGTAATTGGAGCGCTCCGGCAATATTTAATTTAAAAGGCGGTTCTTTCGGTTGGCAGATAGGCGGCCAAGCGGCTGATAACATATTGCTTATTATGAGCGAAAGAGGCCTGGATGGTTTAATGAAAAGTAAGTTTAAGCTTGGAGCCGATGCTTCTATTTCAGCCGGCCCTCTAGGTAGAGACGCGGCCGCGGCTACAGACGCCCAGTTGAAAGGCGGCATACTTTCTTATTCAAGAAGCCGTGGGGCTTTTATCGGCCTTAAGCTAGACGGCTCTATCATCAAATTTAATAAAAGTGCCAATAAAAATGTCTATGGCCGGGGCGTGACAGCTAATGATATTTTAATTAAAAAGACAGTTCAGCCGACTTCGTATGCTGATAGATTAATGAAGAGCTTAAAGAAATATTAATAGTTTAAAAGATTTATGATGAGCGGAGCCGGGTAAAATTATAATACCCGGCTTTGTCTTTTATTATGAAAAAAGAAAATATTAAAAATTTAACACCGGAAGAATTAAAAAAAGAGCTTTTGATTTTAGAAGAACCTGCTTATCGGTCTGATCAGATTTTAAGCTGGCTTTATGTGAAAGCTGTAAAAAACTTTGCTCAAATGAGCAGCTTACCTTTTGAATTACAAAAAAAACTGGCTGATTCTTTTTATATAGGAGAATTGGAATTAGCTAAACGCTTAATTTCCCGTGACGGTACTCAGAAATTTCTCTTTAAGCTTCAAGACGGCAACTTTATTGAAACTGTATTAATTAAAGCTGCCGGCAGAGAGACTGTTTGCGTTTCCACTCAGGCCGGCTGCAAATTCGCCTGTAAATTCTGTGCCAGCGGCAAAAAAGGGTTTATTAGAAATCTCAAACCCTCAGAGATGACAGGCCAGATTACCTACCTTAATCATAAGTTAAATTTCCACATAACCAATGTAGTTTTTATGGGTATGGGCGAACCCCTGGATAATTATTTGAATACCGTAAAGGCCGTAAAAATAATTAACGATGAGAAATGCCTTAATATTGCCGCCAGGAGAATTACAATTTCTACCTGTGGCATAATTCCGGCTATAAAAAAACTTAAAAATCTTAAACTGCAGATAAATTTATCAATTTCACTTCATACCGCTGATGATAAATTGCGCAGCCGCCTAATGCCCGTCAATAAGAAATATCCGCTTAAAAAACTTATTGATGAAGTAGAGAATTATTACAAGGCCACAAACAGGAAAATAACTTTGGAATATATCCTTATAAAATCGATTAATGATTCAAAAAAAGATGCTGAGGCCTTAGCTCGTATAGCCCGCCGCCTTCGGGCTACTATAAATCTGATTCGTTATCATGAAGTAGCCGCACAAAACTTTATAGCTCCGGAAAAAGAAGTGGTTGATAGATTTATGAAGTATTTAAGGCAACTTGATGCTAATGTTACTTTGAGAGTTTCAAAAGGAACTGATATTAGTGGTGCCTGTGGGCAGTTGGCAGGCAAGATGCAAGTACAAAGTCACAAGTCACAAGTAAAAGCAAAAGCAAATAATAACTAATCTTCCTTGAAATGTTTTTTAAGTATAGTTTTGTATTGCTCGGGAATTAAAAGCGGTTTTTTAGTTTTAAAATCAAAGTAAACCATAACCACTTTACCGGTAGCTTTTTTTATGCCCTCCTGCCAGGCCTCATGCAAAAGAGTAAAAGAAGTATTTCCAATTTTGTCTACGTAAGTTTTTACTTCAACCTCATCTTTTAAATAAGTCTCAACTAAAAAATCAAATTCCGTATGAGCTAAAATTAAATTCATCTTATCAAAAGCCATATCAGGATTAAAGATTTGAAATACCGGCTTCCTGGCTTGTTCAAACCAGCAGGGAAAGACGGTATTATTAATATGGCCTAAGGCATCTGTCTCTCCAAAGCGTGGAGTTATTCTTTGAGTAAACATTATTTTATTTTCCTTCCAATTTTTATCCAGACAACAGTTAAATTATTATCTCTGATCTAATATTATAATATCATATCTTATAAAATATAAGCAGTGATTTCTTGCTCCCAGAGGCTTTAGTTGATTTTATCTCAAGGTTTTGCTATACTAATCATTAATTAATCAAAAAGGGGATGCGATAATGAAGAAGTTTATTTTTATTATTGGTTTTATTTTATGTTTAACTTATTTTGGAGGAGGCCTCATGGCGGAAGAAAAGATTGTAGTATTAGAGACTAACCAGGGTAATATAGAAGTTAAATTACACCCTGAGATAGCTCCCAAGACATGTGAGAATTTTATCGGTTTAGTGGAAAAAGGTTATTATGATGGAATCATCTTTCATAGGGTTATAAAGAGTTTTATGATTCAAGGCGGAGACCCAACGGGCACCGGCCGCGGAGGGGAGTCCCTTTGGGGCAAGCCTTTTGAAGATGAGTGCAGCCAGGCGGTAACCTTTGATAAAAAGGGAATACTGGCTATGGCTAACTCCGGCCCCGGCACTAATGGCAGTCAGTTTTTTATTACTACCGTACCCACGCCTTGGCTTAATATGCACCACACTATTTTTGGTGAAGTAATAAATGGTTATGATGTGGTTGAGAAAATTGAAAATGTTCCATTGGGCGCGGGTGATAAGCCGGTTGAAGAACAAAAAATTATAAAAGCTTATTTAAAATAGCGGATAACTTAAATAATCATTGAAAACTAATATAATGAGGGTGCTTTTTAAATAAGCACCCTTTAGCATTTATTGAATAATTAAGAGAAAAAATGAAAAGCAAAATTACAAAAAAGAATATTAATAAACCGGAACTTTTAGCTCCCGCGGGGAACATGAGTTCTTTGCTCAGCGCTATCGAGGCCGGGGCTGATGCCGTTTATTTCGGCATAAAAAACCTTAATATGCGCCATGAAGCCTCTAACTTTGATATTTTAGAGATAAAGAAAGTTATGAACAAGCTTCATGACAGCGGCTTAAAAGGTTACCTGGCTTTAAACGTTTTAGTTTATGATAATGAGCTTTTTAAAGTTAAGAGAATAATTAAGGAAGCAAAAAAAGCTAAGGTTGACGGAATTATCTGTTGGGACGCGGCAGTTATTAATTTAGCTAAAGAAGCCGGATTAAATATCAATATTTCTACTCAGGCAAGTGTGTCTAACTTTGAAGCGGTCAAGTTTTATAATTCTCTGGGAGTTGAGAAAATTATTTTAGCCAGAGAATGCTCTCTTAAAATAATAAAAGATATTGTAAAAAAAATAGAAAAACATAAGCTTAACTGCCGGATAGAGACTTTTATTCACGGGGCCATGTGTGTAAGTATTTCGGGTAGATGTTTTTTGTCTCAAAGTACCTTTGGAAAATCTGCCAACCGCGGCAAATGCTTACAGCCCTGCAGAAGAGAGTATACTATAATAGATAAAGATAAAGAGGCGGAATATATTATTGGAGAAGATTATATTATTAGCGCCAGGGATTTATGTTCCATAGAATTTATTGATAAGTTAATAGAAACCGGTATCTCAACTTTTAAAATAGAGGGGCGTATGCGCCAGCCCGAATACGTAAAAGAAGTTACAGCCGCCTATAGAGAATCTATAGACGCTTACTTTAATAAAAAGCTTACACTAAAACTTAAAAGAGCGCTTAAAAAGAGACTCGAAGGTGTTTATCACAGAAGTTTTTCCAAGGGGTTTTATTTTAAAAAGCCGCCTTCCGGTGGGGGGCTGGTGGAGAGGGAATATGATAAGATTTATTTAGGTGATGTCAGAAAATATTTTAATAAGATAGGCGTAGCTGAAATAATTATTAGGGTAGGCGCATTGAATATAGGTGATAAAGTGTTAATTAGCGGGCCCAAGACTCCCGCCTCCTTTTTTAAAGTAAGTGAAATAGAAGTAAATTACAAGAGAGTTAAAAAAGCCGGTAAGGGGCAAATCGTTGGCCTGAAAGTCTCTTCTCGGGTAAGGCCGGAAGATAAATTGTTTATCTGGAAAAAAAAGTCAGCCGATATCTATCTTTAGCTTTGTTGTATCCAATAGTTTTTTACCACAATCAGCAACACGATCAAAAGTCAAAATTATCTCTATAAGGTTGCTCCGTTAAATCACTAAACGGTATCAGTAAAAGCTTTCTCCAGCGCTCGCGCCAGCCGTCTTTATGAGTAGCATCCTCTAGGACGGTAATGCAATCGCAATCCTTATTACCTTCCTTTTCTCCGAAAGACTTAATTATAAACTCGGGGACAACTCTATCAAGAGAACCGATAAAATGCCGCTGAGGAATTTTCTTAACTTCATCCGTAAAATCAATAGGATTAAGGGAATTGTTGAGCCGGCTAACACCATTGAATTTGTTAACCGCTTCATGGTCAAGATTACCGGCGATCGTGCGTAAACTCGCCACATCAGTTCTGCGCGCGGCGACCAGCACCGCCACAGCCCCGCCGCCTGAATAACCGATAAGCGATACCGACGGCGCGTGAGCTGTTTCGCGCAAGCGGCTGACCGCCATATTCATATCTTCTATTACTTCTTCCGAAAACCGGCTTCCCGTCCAGTATTTCATATCACATCGCGACGCGCCCAATGAGCTATACTGTCCCGGGCGGGCAAGGTATGCCACGTTCGCTGAATAATCTAAGGCGGCAAGACAGATTACGAGATCATCTGTGGGGGTGGGGTCGAAAGAGACGCGCGAGCGGGATTTCCATGCTAAGCCGTCTCCTTCAATATAGATAACAAGCGGCTCACCTTTTTTCTCTATCCTTACGAAAGAAATAAGGGCGAAATTATGCCCGCGAATAATAACCTTTGAGAATCCGTTTTCAAAAGCTATATCGCGCGCCGCGATACCGCGGCCCGAAGGAAATGGTACGGTAGCGCACCCGGAAAAACAAAACGCCGCGATCAACGCAACAAAGAGCCGTTTTCTGTAACACATAATATACCTTTGCTGATAAGTCAGTTAAAACCTGTATCTGCTGCCGGCCCAGCCCGCGTGAGCCCTAAAATCTTCCTTGTATTGGAAGTCATAATTGACCTCAAAGCTCCAGCCGCCTTCCGTAATAAGACTAAGCTTAGTCCCTATATCAAATGAGTTCCGGGCGGGATCAAAGCCCTCAGTGGCGAATGAACCTCCGCCGCCTGAAAATGTTGATGTCGTCTCCTGCCTGTCCCCGATGAAATCATAGAGCCATTTGAAACGGGCCTCGGAAACAATAGTACCGCCCTTTATCTTAAAAGGACGCTCAAGCTTGACGCCTAATCCGGACTGGAGCATATCGTAATTCTGGCTCCGGACGTTTAGATTAAGCGCCTCCGCCCCGGTTTCGGTATACTCCTTAAGATGCAGGCGCGTGTACCGCAGTGAGGTGATGGGTGTCAGGCGCAGTTCTTTTAATTTGAAAGTATAGCCTCCGTCTACAAGCGCCGAATACTGCCGGCCGTCATAATCCGAATTCGCGCTTCTTATGGCAGCGCCGATAGCTATCTGCCTTGAGCTTTTATATCTGTTATAAGAGACGGAAAAAGCGCCGTTGAGGTAGAAGGGATTTTCTCCTTGCGTGTATCCGCCGTATAGCATAGACGAATAGCTGTCTATATCAGTTCTGCCGCTGTTGTCCTTTGAGTTGATACCGCTCTGCGCGTAACCTCCGCTTAGGCCCAGGCGGACTTTTTCGTCAAATGCCGGAATATCCCCGCCCATGGCGGTGCCCCAGATGGTCGCGCGATAGCCGTTGCTTAACCCGCGCGGCTTCTGATGTATGTACTTTCCAAATCCCTTACCCCAGGCCTCAAAACCTTCAGGCCCCTGACTTCCGGTTGAAACACCTGTCCGACCGGTTCCTTTGTTGCGGGCCTGTATCACCAGGCCTTCTAATCTATCCGTTGCCGTGCCTGTAAACCGGTTGAGGGCGTTATTACTGATTGCGGTTACACCGTTATCTACAAGCGGAGTAACTGTTTCGAGTGCCAAGGCCGCTTGTGAATTACTTAATCCTTCGAGAGTGTTTAAGATATCAGTCATATCACCTGACGGGGTTAAGATATTATCGAGAACACCGCCCGCCGCGGCGGCGTTGGAGTTCAAGGCTAAGCTGGAGAAGCCGATCCCGGAGCGGTCGGCGGTCAAAATGAG
>DAOVJY010000013.1 GCA_030632085.1 Candidatus Omnitrophota bacterium | reverse complement strand
TTAGAAGGGGTAAAACCAATTAATAAACTCAAACCCGAATTCCAGGGAAAAGAGGCTGCAGCAGCATTTAGATTTAAAGATAGAAAACTAAAAAAAAGCGAGACTGTAAATTATACTCTTGTTATGGGGATTGATTCCGGCCCCGGTAAAGACTCCCGGCAAAGAATAATGTGCACCTTTAGTAAATTGAATTCATTGATTAAAATTAAAAAGAGCCTGGATGAAACAAAAAAATACTGGTTGAATTACCTTTCCAAAGTAGATTTTGATTTTAAAGACAGAAACTTCAACAACTGGCTTCTCTGGGTAAAACTGCAGCCAACATTGCGAAAGCTATTCGGCTGTTCATTCCTGCCCCACTTTGATTACGGCAAAGGAGGCAGGGGTTGGCGGGACCTCTGGCAGGATGCCTTAACCCTCACACTTAATGAGCCGAATAAAGCAAAAACTCTCCTCTTAAATAGCTTCAAAGGAATAAGAGTTGACGGCTCAAATGCTACGATAATTACCAAAAAAGGAAGTTTTATCTCTGACCGAAACAAAATAAGCAGGGTCTGGTCTGACCATGGCATCTGGCCTCTCCTTACCTTAGGCCTCTACATAAACAAAACCGGAGATTTAGCCATCCTCAATAAAAATACTGCTTACTTTCGAGATCATCTCCTGGCGAGAGCAAAAGAAACAGACTCTAATTTTTGCCAAAAACCTGCCTGCCGAAGCCTCGGTGCAGGCAGGGATTTTCTCCTGCGAAATAATAAAGGCAAAATTTATGAAGGCAGTATCCTAGAACACCTTTTGGTTCAACATTTAACTTCTTTCTTCAACGTTGGCAAACATAATACTATTCGTCTGGAAAACGCTGACTGGAATGACGGGCTGGACATGGCTGCGGAGGAAGGAGAAAGTGTTACTTTTAGCTTTATGTATGCCCATAATCTAAACTATATATGTTCTTTCCTGGCCCACTTAAAGAAAAAAACAAAGAAGGTATCTCTGATGAAAGAGTTAACTCTTCTCCTGGATCAGTTAAATAACCCCGTAGACTACAACAACTTTAGAGCAAAACAAAGAAGATTAGAAGAATATCTTAAAGTTTCCCGAAATATAAGCGGACAAAAAAAAGAGGTCAAAATTGATGAGTTAATCTATGATTTAGAGAGAAAAAGTAAACACTTATCCCTTTGGCTGCGCAAATATGAGTGGCTAAAATCAGGTTTTTTTAATGGTTACTATGATAATAAGGGAAGGCGTGTAGAAGGGGTAATCAAAGGAAAGGTAAGAATGGGGCTGGCCTCTTGCGTCTTTGCCATAATGAGCGGAGTAGCTGATGCGGAGCAGATTAAAAAAATCTGGATTGCGATAAAAAAATACCTTCAAGATAAAACCTCGGGTGGTTTCAGGCTTAACACAAACTTTGGCTCATCTCTCCTTGACTTAGGAAGAGCTTACTCTTTTTCCTACGGCGACAAGGAAAACGGGGCGTTCTTTAACCATATGGTAGTAATGCTTGCTAAGGCCTTATACTGCCGCGGCTTTATAAAAGAAGGCTTTCAAGCCCTAAGTTCTATTTATAAGATGGCTATTGCTCCCCAGGCAAAAATATATCCTTTAATTCCGGAATATTTCAATAATTCCGGAGCCGGCCTCTACCTCTATCTTACCGGTTCGGCAAGCTGGTATATCTATACCCTGGTGGAAGAAATACTGGGGATACAATTTATTCTCGGTGACATTGTCTTAACCCCCAAACTTATGCCTCGGGATTTCTTTAAAAACAATATCCAAATTAAATACGCTCACGCCGGAGCAACAATTAACCTCTCTTATATAAACCCCCTTAAAAAAAGAAACTCTTCAGGAAGAATAAACGAAAAAGCCTTCGAGATAAAATCTGTATTTTTAGAAGAGAAAACAATCCTTAAAACCAACAATAAATATATTATAAAAAAAGGCGATTTAGTAAAGCTAAAGAAAAAAGAGCTCCACCTTAAAATATATTTAGCATAATCCCCGCATATTTCCCTCACCTGTCATTGCGAGCGCAGCGAAGCAATCTCCAAACCATTGAAAAGAAGGCCCTTATGGAACATAATATCGGATTAGATGCCCACTCATCAACATGTACTTTTTGCATTATGAACGGGAAAGACGAAGAGATTGATAACGTTTGAGCTCAGCGATGCTGAGCAAGATCTGGAAGGTCGCGCGTCGAAGCATCCGCCGCAACGAATCAATGTTATGTGTTTTTATTTTAGCTTTTTAATATGCTTATTCCCTACAAGTGATTTCATTTGTGTAATAGCAATTGTATTTAATATATTCAACCTCTCTGTCTGGCCAGATCCTTTATCAATAAGCATGGCATTGATGCTTTCTAAATTTGTCAAAACCACTAGTTGCTCTAACACTGCGTGATCTCTGATATTTCCTGATTTATTGGGATTTTGTTCACGCCATTCTTTTGCCGTTTTCCCAAACAATGCTACATTGAGTAAGTCTGCTTCATTTGCATATATAATATTTATTTTGTCTTTTGAGACTTTTGGCGGAATCAAATTTTCTTTTATTGCATCGGTATGGATACGATAATTGATTTTCGCCAAGGTTCTTTGTAAATCCCATTGAAGATGTCTTGTTTTATTTTCTTCTTCTTTTAATTTCTGAAATTCAGTAATAAGATACAGCTTAAATTCAGGACTTAACCAAGATCCAAATTCAAAAGCAATATCTTTATGCGCGTATGTACCACCGCCATAACGACCTGATTTGGCAAAAACACCTATTGCATTAGTTGCCTGTGTCCATTTCTTTGGCGACATTGTAAACCTATTCAGCCCTGATTCTCGCCTAAACCTATCGAATTCGAGAGGTTTAAAATCAGGGTTATTAATTTGCTCCCAGATACCTAAGAATTCAATAGTATTTCTATTCCGCATCCAATTGTAGATAATTGTTTCATCCCCAAATGATTTCACCATATCTGTCAGAGAAATATAATCCTGTTTATTCTTATTTATGAGTTGTATTTTTGAGCCCTTAACTTCAATCGTTTGATTTTGTCTGGCCATTTTAATTCTCCGGTTTGTTATGAATTTTTATTCATTTTATCAGAGATTTCTGAATCCTGGAATAAAATTAATGGTAATTCTCAGAAAATAAACCAGTATGCAATTATTCCTATTGGTAGTTTTAAACACCAGCTATATTTCCAGTTTTTGCACATAACACATCTAAGCTCACCTGCTGATAGCCGATACCGAAAGGCGGCGGATAATAGTCGGGTGTAGCGCCTTATAGATTCAATAAATTTTCAATATCCTGTTCCCAGTTTTCAGGATTATTAGAAATATATTCTCTTACAGCGTCTAACGAACGTTCATTTCTGATAATATGGTCATAAAACGACCGCTGCCATATTTTACCGGAAATATCAAGATTATTTTGTTTTATATATTTTAAATATTCCAGGGAAGATTTCGATTTAAATGAACGAATAACATCACATATTGTAGGGGAGGGGCTTGCCCCCTCCCGTAATTCTACCTGATTATCAACAATCATAATACCATGAATATGATTAGGCATAATAATGTATTCGTCCAATTCTATATTATCATATTGATTGGGTATATCATTCCATTGTTTATCGATAATTTTACCGATTTTTGATAATTTTATATTATCTTTGTATTGAACAGGGGTATTGTCTCGGGAGGGGGCAAGCCCCTCCCCTACATATTTATTATTGATTTCTACAAATATATTTTTTCTTCCCCTGGAACAAATGGTTACGAAATACCAACCATTATCAGAATAATTATAATTTCTTAATCGATTATTCTTCCGTGTTAATATTTTTGACATTTTTTCATTCTTAGTGTTTAAATGCATGGCGGGTTAAGGCAGGGAAAGAGTCACTTTGCTATTCTCTTCGATGTTAATCATCTCTATCTTATCTTTGCTAATTTTATCTAGCCGAAAGATGCCTAACTTATCTGATTCTTTCATGACTCTGCCGTTAATAATAGCGGAAGGGGCTTTTTGATCGTAAATAATTCCTTCGAGAATATATTCTTTAATAATGGGCTCTTCCTTCAAAGTTGCT
>DAOVJY010000003.1 GCA_030632085.1 Candidatus Omnitrophota bacterium | reverse complement strand
GCGTGCCTGCACTAATCGTTGTGCCTCCCGTATAGGTGTTGGCGCCGGTGAGGGTCAGTATACCCGCGCCGGCTTTTTCCAATATGCCGTTACTGGAGATTACGTTGGATACACTCAGATTATTACTGCGGTTAAAGAGCAAGGCGGCATTGTTTACAACGGCGCCTGTGCCGAGAGTACCTGTTGTTCCGCCTGAGCCGATAGATAAGGTGCCTGAGCTAATGGTTGTAGCTCCGGTGTAGGTGTTGGCGCCGGTGAGGGTCAGTATACCCGCGCCGGCTTTTTCCAATGTGCCGTTACCGGAGATTACGTTGGATACACTCAGATTATTACTGCGGTTAAAGAGCAAGGCGGCGTTGTTTGTAACGGCGGCTGTACCGAGACTACCTGTTGTTCCGCCAGAGCCGATTTGCAGTGTACCAGCGCTGATGGTTGTAACCCCGGAGTATGTATTAGCTCCTGAGAGAGTTAGGGTGCCAGCTGTGGTTTTATTAAGAGCAACTCCACCTCCTAATATAGCGGATACTGTTCCGTCTTGCATTTCAAAAGTACCTGTACTTGAAAGTATGCCCGTTGTACCAGTTATAGTGCCGCTTGAAAGCGTTACAGTACCGACAGTATCACTATAGGAACCTACATCAAGGGTACCACCGCTGACAGTTAGGCCTCCTGTACTGATTACATTGTCTGCACCATAAGCCAATGTTCCAGCGCTTACTGTTGTAAGGCCTGAGTAGGTGTTGGCGCCGGTGAGGGTCGTGGTCCCTGTCCCTATCTGGTTGACACTTAAACTTCCGGCAAGAATAGGCGCAAAGGTATAAGCGGCCTCGTTGTGATTAAAATTGACGGTTGCCGTGCCGCCGCCGGTAACGGTTGCGGCATTCAGAGTCCCCGCTGTCAGTCCGGCTCCGATATTAAGTGTTCCTGTGGCGCTTGCGTAAGAATCGGCGAGATTGGCCAGGGTAATTGTCCCCGTGCCCCCGCCTACGTTTACAATAGCGTTATCCCTTATATTCAACGTACCGGTGCCGCCGGGGCTATACATGCTGCCGGAACCAACGGTCAAATCACCGTTATTTGTCCATGTGGAATTAGCGCCGTCTACGGTAACAGTACCTGTTGCGTCCCTGTTTATACCGATATAGCCATCTGTATTACTTACCGCGCCGCCGTTGGTTATATTCAGCGTACCGGGGGCGCTGCCGGAACCAATGGTCAAATCACCGTTATTTGTCCATGTGGAATTAGCGCCGTCTACGGTAACAGTACCTCTGCTATTGCTGCCCTCGCCGATATGGCTATTTGCATTACTCACCGCGCCGCCGTCGGTTATATTCAGTATGCCGGTGCTATAACTACCGTACATACCAACACCCAAATTACCGCTATTCGTCCATGTGGAGCCAACGCCATCTACAGTAACAATACCTGTGCTGTAAGAGTTACATCCGATCTCGCCAGTTGTGTTACTCACCGCAGCGCCGTTTTTTATATTCAGCGTGCTGGTACAACCAAGGTAACCAACAGTCATTTTATCCGTAATAACCATAGATGAACCGCTATCAAACGTAAAGGTACCGTCATAGAGTATAACTTTCTCGCTAGAGCCGCTGCTATCACCTGTCAGCACAACGGTTCCCTCGGCAAGGGAAAGATCAAAGGTTACTACTTTGGTCAGGTCCGGTAAAGCGGATAAGAGGGTAATTGTGCCGATGGCGCCGCTAAAGTCGAGCGTATGCGCTCCCGCGACTAAATTGGCGTCGGTTATAGCCTGCCTGAGCGAACCCGCGCCGCTGTCATTATTGTTAGTAACGGTATACGTACCCGCCTCGACTGTGGATGTCAAGGCCGGACAACAAAAAAAGACAACAAGAAAAAACAATACTATCTTTTTCATTTTTCTATTTCTTTCCTTGTATAGATAAAAATGTCTACCTCATATTTTTTCGCGGTTCCCATTTTTTAGCTATAATAATTCCCAAAGCATGTAACCGGCTGCGAAGGAAGCTAATACATCTGTTCCCTTATCTTTTAGTCTAATTTGGGCCGCTTCCTGCTGTCCGGCAACTGCCGCCATCACCTCATCTTTACCATCAATATAGGTAGTAATCAAAATTTTATTCGCGGAATAAAGGTTATATTCATCCACCAGATCAACTTTGAGAATATCCTGGGCTGATACATTTGAACTTGCCATGAAAAACCCCAGTATTAATAAGATAATTTTAATAATTAGGGACACATCCTAATTAAAATTTTTCTACTATTTCACTGTGTCAACTTTCGTGAATTACACATTTTAATAATTAGGATGTGTCCCTAATTATTATAAAATGGATAAAATCAGCAATAGTACCGGCAAAAGCGGTATAAGTAAAAGCGTAGTGAATATCCAGCAGGAATTAGCTAAATCCTGGTCTAAATTAAAGAGTGAAGACAATACTAAACTGGCAATAGCGCAAGGCATAAATGACTCAATAACGATAATTTTAAGCGGCAGGCCTCCCATAATATTTTGATATTTGAGGAAATAAGCAAATGAGATTCCTATTGCAGGAGACCATATAAATTTAATAAAGCTCATTGAAAGCACTGGGGATTTGAATTCTTTTATCGCTTTAAAATTCATAGTCAAGCCAATAGCGAACATATAAACAAAAGTAGTAACCGGTATCAGGATATCATTTAAACCACCGATATAAAGCGGCCTGTTTAAGTTAAGCAGGTTCAAAATAACTCCTGCCGCCAAACCTAAAAGCGGAAATAAACGTATTCCTTCGGTAAATATTCTTTTTAGATTATCTTTGACCCCGGTTGCCTTTCTCGCGCTGTAATTCTCAGCCATATAAAAACCAATGGTGTAAAAGTAAGGTTTAAAAAACAGACAGTATAAAACAGTTAGGCCAAAACCAATTTCCCCATAAAGAACAAAAGCAATAAACCCTCCCAGAGTATATCCGATATTTGAAAACATAGCGGCTCCAATATAACTGCCGGCCTGCCGATGGCTTAGCTTATGTATCTTAGAAAAAAAACCGGCTGGAATAAGAGCCAAGGTAGTAATAACCACACCTAAAAGAGGTAAAGTAAAAATAGCCGCGTTGCTCAAATCAAGCGCCCAGAAAGAAAACATGACAATAAAAGGAGTGATAGATTTCGTAAGGAAAATAATAATTAGCTTGGATACCTTATCCGCCTGACTGATCAGCTTACCCCTGAGCTTATAACCGATAGCCAACGGAAAAAAAAGAATACTAACTATATAGATAACCTGAAAAAATTCATTTTTCATTTAGCAAACTTCACCGTTAGATAACTCTTTTTTATAATCGCGAAAGCGTCTTCGTCACCCTTGGGAGCATACTTTTTAAAACTCTTCATTTCTTTATCGGCCTCTTTTTTGCTAAATTCACCTTATAACTTTAAAATAACATAAAACAGCCTATTATTCAATTGAAGAGTTCAATAATCTATCCTTTATTCTTTTAGATAATATGTCAATATGCGCCATAGATATCAATAGCAAATAAGACCCGAGAACGTATGAGAGCCTAAAATTAGTAAACTCTATTATCGAAAATGGCAGATTACCAAATCCTTGAGCGGTTTTCATCATGAAAGATAAAAAAAGCCATAACGTTTCCGCGAAAATTTTAGCTATCGGCATAGATATAAAACTTAATAAGCTCACTATTACTCCCAGCATCAGGACCAAACTTAAAAGAGGCAGCATAATTAAATTTGTAAAAACTCCGACAGTTGATACCTTCTCGAAATAATACAATGATAGCGGAGCTACCGCGATACTGGCCGCCAAGCTAACACAAAGGCCATCTACGAAATACTTTGTAAATTTAGTCGTTTTAAATAATGGAGGCACCCGGTTGATTAATTTAGGAAAAAGATAGACAATTGATAAAACCGATATAAACGATAACTGAAAACCAATGTCAAATAAGTAGTACGGATTAAACATCAGTATCAAAAAAGCGGCTAAACCCAAACTATTATAAATATCAGAATCCCTTTTTATCACCCAGCCTCCCAAAATAATACCGGCCATAATTGAAGCCCTAACAACTGAAACTCTCGCTCCGCTTAGAAAACAATAAAATAGCAAAAATCCAATACATATTATTGAAGCCTGATTGCGATTAAGGCCAAAAATCTTCCCAATAAAAATCAGAAAAAGAACTATTATACCGACATGGAGGCCGCTAATAGCCAAAACATGGACTGAACCGGAAGAAATAAAAAAATTAAAAATATTCTCATCTATTTCCGCCCTCTCGCCCAGAATTAAGGCCCCCAATAAACCATTATAAGGTTCATCCAGAAGCTGCTTATATTTATTCATCAGCTTCGCTCTTAAATTCATTGACCATAAATATAAAATGTTTCTTTTGGGTTTTATATTAAGCTTTATAGCGGCGTCAGTTTTATTATTATAAAATAATCCATTAATATAGCGATTTTTAAGGTATATTTTATAGCCCTCTAAGCGCGCGCCTTCAAGAGAACTCACCGCTTTAAAATCACCCTCAAGAGCATAGGCGTAACCATATTCAAAATTTTTACTAAAACGGTTAAAGCTACTAACTTTAACTAAACCACTGGAAACTTCAAGGCAATGATCATTTATAATATGTGTAACTCTAAAATTAAAACTACATCTTTCTCTGCCGTAACGATCTCTACTAAAAACCGGAACTTCAATTACATAGCCGATTATTTTTATGTCCTTTTGAGATTTTATTAAATTAGCTATATTATCATCCGCGACAATATCCGCCGCGTCATACCTTAATATACCCACGAGGATACATAAAATTACAAATAATAAATAAAAAAAGCGCCTATTAATAAACAGAATAGACAAAATCAAAAACACTAAACATATTAAGTATAATAATAGAATGTTTACTGATAAATAACATCCTATGGCAATACCTATAACCAAAAATAAGCCTATAAAGAAAAAAGGCCTATTTATTTTTTTTAAATTTTTCTTAGTCTCTTCTGTCATATTAAAAAATAACGAATTCCTTTAACTTTTCTACTTTTTTATCACCTATTCCCTTTACCGCTTTTAAATCATTTAATGAATTAAAAAAACCATGCTCTTTACGATATATAATTATTTTCTCAGCCGTCGAAGTACCTATGCCCGGTAAAAACGTTAATTCTTCTTCGGAAGCGGTGTTAATATTAACCGTCTTCAATTGTTTCATGCGTCTCTCTATATTTTCTGATACGGTAGCTTGCCCTGATTTATTTTCAGAAGTAATAAAACCTAAAAGATGACATTGCTTAAGGTGAAAAATAAGAATACCTGTTATGAAGCAAGTAATTAAAAATAAAAGGGCAATTTTTTCTTCTTTGGTGAGATTTAACATAAAAGTTTACATATTTGAGATGGCATAAAAATCAGGACACTACTATGTTTATAAGTTTACCGGCAACAACAATAACTTTTTTGATTATAGAATTTGCTATTAGATTCTTCACTTTTTCATCTTCTAAAACAGACTTCTTCATCTGCTCATCACTTATACCTTTATTAAAATTAAGCCGGGAACGCACCTTACCGTTAATCTGAACAATAATCTCCACTTGCCCCAAGCTCAAAGCTTTCTTATCATATTCCGGCCAAGAATACAAAAATACACTCTCTTCATGCCCCATTTTACGCCACATCTCTTCACAAATATGCGGCGCTAAAGGCGATAAAAGTAAACATATTGTTTGTAGAGTTTTTCCGGCATCAAATGAACTCTCAGATTTTACTTCATCTTTAAGATTGTTCAATTCAGCCTGTTTATCAACTACCTCTTTAGTTGAATTAACTAATTCCATAATTGAACTTATAACCGTATTGAAATGAAAAGAGTTTTCTATATCAAAGGTAACTTTCTTTATAACCTCGTTAGTTTTTACCAAAAGGCTCGTGATTAATGTTTCATCGGTAATAAGGGAGCTTCCCCCTTGCGTAATTTGATACATCAAACGCCAGACTTTATTTAAAAACCTCCAAGCTCCTTCAACGGCCCGGTCATTCCATTCGGCATCTTTTTCCGGGGGGCCAATAAATAAAGTATAAACTCTTACAGTGTCAGCCCCGTATTTCTTAATAAGCTCATCGGGGTTAACAACATTACCTTTAGATTTGGACATTTTAGCCCCATCTTTTATAATCATGCCTTGCGTAAAAAGATTCGCGAATGGCTCTTTGAAACCAACAGCTTTTATATCAAATAAAACCTTGGTTATAAATCTGGAATATAAAAGATGCAATATAGCATGCTCTACACCTCCGATATATTGATCTACCGGCAGCCACTTATCGACCGCTTTTTTATCAAAAGCTATCTTTTCATTCCCGGGAGATAAGTACCTCAGGTAGTACCAACTTGAATCAACAAAAGTATCCATTGTATCAGCTTCCCTTTTGGCGGCGCCACCGCACTTAGGGCAAGTCGTTTCAATGAACTCCTTTTTGTCTTCAAGCGGAGAAACTCCGGTAGGTTTAAATTCTATATCATCCGGAAGCTCTACCGGTAAATCTTTCTCTTTTACAGGTACAATTCCACATTTATCACAGTATATAATAGGAATGGGAGCGCCCCAATATCTTTGCCTTGAAATAAGCCAGTCGCGCAATTTATAAGTTATGGCCTTTTTGCCCATATTCTTATCTTGCATCCAGGATGTTATCGCCTTCTTTGCCTTATCTGAAGGCATACTCTCAAATTTACCTGAATTAACCAAAACTCCAACATCCTCGTATGCCGATTTCATTAAAGAACCGTCAAGAGAATCCTTTGGACTATCGATAACTAACCTGATATTCAGGTTGTACTTTTTAGCAAACTCAAAATCCCTTTGGTCATGAGCCGGCACGGCCATTACAGAACCGGTCCCATATCCATAAATGACATAATTTGCAATCCATAACGGAATTTTCTCTTGATTAACGGGATTAATCACATACAACCCGCTGAAAACTCCTTCTTTTTCAACTTGCTCCGCTTGCCTCTGAAAACTGCTCTGGCCTTTAATCTTCGCTAAAAATTTTATTACTTCATCTTTATTTTCAGATACTTGCAATACATCCTCAATAAAAGGATGCTCAGGAGCCATAACCATATAGGTGGCTCCAAAAATCGTATCCGGCCTGGTTGTAAAACAAGTCAACGTTTTATCTAAACCTTCAACCTTAAAATCAATATATGCTCCCTCCGAACGGCCAATCCAATTCGCCTGCATTGTCTTAACTCTCTGAGGCCAACCTTTAAGCGATTGAATATCATCTAAAAGTTTTTGAGCATAATCTGTTATTTTAAAAAACCACTGTTTAAGTTTTTTTTGTTGAACTTCAGCCGAACATCTCTCGCAGGCCCCGTTAACTACCTGCTCATTGGCTAAAACTGTCCGGCAATCGGGGCACCAATTTACCGCAGCTTCTTTTTTATAAGCTAGTCCTTTTTCATAAAGCTTTAAAAAAAGCCACTGTGTCCATTTATAGTAATCCGGCGCACATGAAGTTACTTCTCTGTCCCAATCGTAAAGAACTCCCCATTCTTCAAGCTGACTCTTCATTTTAGTTATATTATTGAATGTTGATTCCCTGGGATGAATGCCGCTCTTAATGGCGGCGTTTTCCGCGGGTAAACCAAAGGCATCCCAACCCATTGGAGCAAGAACATTATAACCTTTCATTTTCATATATCTCGCGACGGCATCTCCAATTATGTAATTGCGGCCATGCCCCACATGCAATGCTGCCGAAGGATAAGGAAACATCATAAGGCAATAATATTTTGGCTTTTGGGATGCTTCATCCATATTCATAAGCTTTGTGTCCCGCCAGTATTGCTGCCACTTTTTTTCTATTTCGTGGTGTGGATATTTATTTTCCATAGATTTTCCTGATTTTTTTTATGCTCAGAGGATCAGAGTTAGGGCCCTTCTTAGGTGTTTCAATGATATAAGCCGGCTTTTTTAACCGCGGATGGCCTAAAATAACTTTAAACCCGCTTGTTCCGATTTTTCCTCCACCAACATATTCGTGCCTATCGAGGTGAGAGCCTAAACCACCCTTAGAATCATTAAGATGTATCACTCTTAACTTATCTAAGCCCATTAAACTATCAATCTCAAAAAGGGTGTCTTCTAATCCCTTCTTATGCCCAATGTCATAACCGGCGGCATAAGCGTGACAGGTATCAAAGCACAAGCCCAACTTTTTCTTATGCTTTGAGGCTTCCATCACCTCATTAATCTCTCTAAAGCTGCCTCCTATGTTATTGCCGCCTCCGGCGGTATTTTCAAGCAAAATCATAACTCCGGGATTTAACTCTTTATATATCTTATCAAGCGCCGCGCCAAATCTGCTAATGCCGGCCTTAACCCCGGTGCCCTTATGTGAACCAAGGTGAGTTACAAAATACTCCGCCCCTAAAAGGTCCGCCCTTTTCAGCTCTTCCATACAACTCTTAACAGACTTTTTATAAAGTTCTTTATCCGGCGAAGCCAGATTTATCAGATAGGGGGAATGAATAACCAGAGGAGTAATGCCTGCTTTTTCTCTCCTCTTCATAAACTCTTTGACATCGTCCCTGTCAAGCGCCGGCGCCTGCCAGCTTCTGGGGCTGCGGCTGAATATCTGCATACAATCACAACCGCTTTTATAGGCCCTGGCTACAGCTTCGAAAATACCCCCCGCGATTGATATATGGGCTCCCAACTTCATATTATTTAAACTCTATAGACGTTTGTATAACATTTGTCTAATATTATCATAAATAACGTTAAATCGTCAAGGCAAATTGACAAACATTCCGGTTAAAAATCGTTGACAAGGCACTAAATGGATGCTATATTTAATGTCTTCAAATGGTATGTTAGTAAAAGATAGAAATTACCGGCACTAAAAATAAATCAAGTTGCAAGTCATAAGGGTATGACTTTATACTTGTTTCTTATAACTTAATTGGGGCTGTAGCTCAGCTGGGAGAGCACCACGCTGGCAGCGTGGGGGTCAGGGGTTCGAGCCCCCTCAGCTCCACCACCGAACCACATAGGGTTCGGTGCAGGCACAAAACCACCCGCAATTCGATACACACACAAAATCACGCAACACAGCATCCAAGACGAAAATCAGCGGTTTCGTCACTTCGGGATTCGCTTGATTGGCTCTTAGAATTTATGTATTTTGTGATAAAAAATATAAGAGTTTTAATAAGCATTCGCGCGATTATCTGCGGATATCATAAAGATAATTTTTTTGTGGTCGTCTATTTCGTAGAAAAACCTATAATTACCTACTCTATATCGCCATGTTTCCGGCTTATAATCTCTTAATTTTTTTATGTTTTTGCCAAAATGGGGTTGTTGTTTTAATTGGGGATAAACGTAACTTCTAAGTTTTCTTTTTATCCGTTTCTGTTGCCCGCCGAATTCTCCTTCAAGATTTTTTAGAAATTGGGCTGTTTCAAATAGTTTGAAATTAGTCAACGAATTGACCTTTCATCCCTTTGACGTCGTTGTGCCCCGCCTTTAACTTCCCTAAGAGCTTCTTATCTGACTTTATCTGGGCCGCTTCAATAGCATCAATAAAGCACGATTCTTCTATTTCTCTAAGAACGGTAGTTGTAATAAAGTTAGAAATAGGACGGTGTTCTGTCATAGCCATTGCTGATATTTCTTTATATTCTTCTTCCGATAATCGTAATGTTATCACTTTAGACATACTTCAACTCCTTTTTTTATTTTTTGTATTCGATTGTATTGTATCATATTCTAATGTATTCGTCAATTCAAACCTCGTTCCACCGCGGCGGTGGAACAGTTGGTTATTTTTATGGATGGGGCTATTAGGAGAGGCTGTTCTATTATCCCAGATTTTCAATATGAGCTAAATCTTGAAGTTTTCCGTTTCCCGGTTTTCAGGATTATTCGAAATATATTCTCTTACAGCATTTAGCGAACGTTCATTTCTGATAACATGGTCATAAAACGACCGCTGCCATATTTGTCCGGAAATATCAAGATTATTTTGTTTTATATATTTTAAATATCCGATGGAACATTTTGATTTAAACGAACCGATGATATTTGATATCGTAGGGGAGGGGCTTGCCCCCTCCCGTTTATTGATATCATTTTTATTAACAATCAAAATACCATGAATATGATTAGGCATAACAATATATTCGTCCAATTCGATATTATTACATTGATTGGGTATATCATTCCATTGTTTATCAATAATTTTACCGATTTTTGATAATTGTATATTATTACGGGAGGAGGCAAGCCCCTCCCCTACGCATTTATTATATTCACCAAATATATTTTCTTTGTTTTTTGAACCGATGGTTATAAAATAATATCCATTATTCGCGTAATCATAATTTTTTAATCGAATTTGTTTTCGTTTTGGATATTTATTCATTATTTTTTTCATAACGATTAATGTACAATTATCCTTTTTTTTTATACCTAACACTCAAATTCACCTACCCTGAGCGAAGTACTAAGCAAATTCGAAACACGTAGTCGAGGGCTCAGTTGGACTAATTGATTATATGCTATTTAAAATTCCCGTAAGCATCGGGAATTAAGTTTCTTGCCTTGATTTTAACAATCTTTGAATTATGAACAATTATGACCCAACAATCAGGAGCATAATCGTATAAAAGCTGCCTGCAATTTCCGCATGGCGGCATAATTGCATGGGGTTCGGACTGGCCGCTTACAGCAACAATAGCTACAATTTTTCTTTCACCGTCACTTATGGCGCGTCCAATAGCGATAGGTTCAGCACATGGACCGTATCCACACGATTCAATATTAACCCCAGTGTATATTTCCCCGGACGAACACAATACCGCCGCGCCGACCGTATGCCGGAATTCTAAATAGTTTTTCTCAATCACTTCGGTCGCGGCCGCAATCAATTTTTGATCAGTATCATCAATATTCAGATAGCTCATTTTCTTGTTTTCCTGTATATAACAATTAATATACGATTATTCTCTTTTTCTGTGATTTTCTTTAATATATTGGTATAATTGTATCGTAAACCTCTTAAATTGTCAATTTTTTCTTAATTAATAAAGGAAAAATTAGATTGATAATGCTTCATAATTGCTTTATAATATGGAATTGTTTCTGGTATTTTAAATTTGAACGCCGGAGTGGCGGAATTGGCTTACGCGCGCGACTCAAAATCGCGTGAGGCAACCCCTCGTGTGGGTTCGAGTCCCACCTCCGGCACCATTTCAGGCATAATAGGTATTTATGAAAAACGACCCTCGTTTATTGGAAGAAAAGGCAAACAAGTTACTCTCTGAGGAGAAATACACTGAAGCCTACCCTTTATTTAGAAAAGCCGGCCATCTCTATAGAGAAAAGAATAACCTTAAAGAAGCAACTCTTTGCTCTACTCTGGCCGCGAGCTGTTGGTCAATTAAGTCGGGCGAAAAAAGATTTCATAACGCTGCCATTTTATATGAACGTGCCGCGGCAGACGCGATCAACTGTGGTGATTTTGAATATGCTTCCTTATTATATAAACAAGCTGCTATTAATTATGAAAGAGACCGCGAATTAATCAATTTATCCGATTGCCTTTATAAATCCAAAGAAGCTTATAGAAAATACCTTACATATCGCCTTTTTAAACCTAATAAAATTCACCAGATAACAAAATCAAAAGGGAAGAAAGGGGTTTTTTCATCTTTTAAAAGACTCTTCTTGTGGCTCATGCTTGGTTTTTCTTACCTCGTCTGGGGCCACGGAGAAAAACCCTCAAGAACATTTTTAGCTTGTGTGATTATTATATTTATATCAGCTATTTCCTATAGCCTCGGACATTCCATTAATGAGGGTATAATTTCCAGGCCAAGCTTCACAGACGCTCTCTATTTTAGCGTTATCACCTTTTCAACTGTAGGCTTTGGAGATGTAACAGCCGTTGGCCTCACAAAAGTGGTTGTTATGTTTGAATCTTTATGCGGCATATTTATTACGCCTCTTTTTATTGTGGGTTTTTCCAGAAAATATCTCAGGATTTAAGGAAGGGTTACTTCTTTGATTTCAGGTGCCGGTAACTTTGCGTAGTTAGCCTTGCTTCTTATGTACTTAGCCGGTATTACTTTCTCATCAGATACTTTTCTAAAAGAACTGCCGTCTAATTCCGCTTGCCAAGTTCCTTGCGCTTCATCCAAAACTAAACATATTTTATTTTCCGCGAAATAAATAACGGCCTTATCTAAATTATAATCACCGTTATCCGGCAATTTAACAACTTCTCTTACGCTACCCTCATCAATACTAACTAAGCAAATATAATACTCGCTTTTGGTTTTTACGGCGTTCTGATTCGCGGAACTCTGCCTATAATATTCAACGGTTTTCAGACAAGCAAATTCACTATCTTTTACTTCGCTGGGAGCTGAATAATAGACAAAAATAGCGGCCAGAGGCGCTAGCTGAATAATCGTTCCTAAAAGGCCGCAACCATTTAACAATAAAAGTAAACAAACAACCGCTATTTTAATTTTTCCCGCTTTATTTATTATATCTCTTTTTGACTTTATCATATTCTTACTTCGTTTTATGAGTAACGAAATTAATAATTTTCTTCTTGTCTTCATCGGTAATTTTCACGAACTCTAATCTCATATAATAGTTGTTTGCGTGTTTCGGTTTCTCCACGGCCACCATACGGGCAATAACGCTTAGAGGTTTACTGCCTTTTTTTAGTTCAAATTCAATCCTTATTAAGTGGGTCGTAAAAAAACACTCATCCTGAATAAGCGGCACTTCAAGCAATAATCCTCCCCCGCTTAAATTTTTAGTGTGGGCGTGATAACGCGCGCTTTTCTTAATTTCTTCTTCTTGATCTTGAGGAATAACGAAATAGTAAACAGGTATACGAATATCTAAGCGTAAATATTTACGCCTTTCGAGAGGTTTGCGGTAAAAAAATTTGATGACTGAAGCCACGCTAAAAGGCACCAGTATCTACCTCCTTATAAGTGGTAGCGGGGGCCGGATTTGAACCGGCGACCTTCGGGTTATGAGCCCGACGAGCTACCAGGCTGCTCCACCCCGCGAACGACACTTAATCTTATCAAAAAATTTAATTTTCCGGCGACGTACGGTAAATAATCTCGCCCTTTTTAATAAGGCCCATTTCATTGCGGGCAACCTCTTCCCGGTAATCAGGGTCTTCTTTTAACAACTGTATTTCTTCTCCTAGAGCCGTATTTTCTTTTTTAAGCTGCTCTATTCTTTGCTTTTGAAGCTGAATTTGTGTCCTGAGCTTATTCTTATTTCTTTGCAGCTTATAAAAGCGCGGCACCAATAAGATTAATAAAATAGCTAATACTAAACTTATTTTAATTATATCTCTTTTTTCCATAAACTGCCGCCGTAAACGGCTTCATCGCCCAATTCTTCTTCAATTCTTAAGAGTTCGTTATACTTTGCAACTCTATCTGTCCTGGTAACAGAGCCGGTTTTTATTTGGCCCGTACCTGTGCCGACAGCTATATGAGCAATAGTTGTATCTTCGGTTTCACCCGATCTATGCGAAATAATAGCCGAATAATCATTCATCTTTGCCATCTCTATGGCTTCAAGGGTTTCAGAAAGCGTTCCTATCTGATTAACCTTAATTAGAATTGAATTGGCAATATGTTTCTTAATGCCTTCGGCGAATATTTTAGGATTTGTTACAAATAAATCGTCACCTACAATTTGAATTTTATCTCCTAGCTGCTTAGTCATCTTATCCCAGCCTTCCCAATCGGCTTCATCCAGGCCATCTTCTATTGAAACAATAGGATATTTTTTTATCAGTTCTTCATAATAGGCAATCATGTCATCTGAAGAGCTATCCTTACCTTCAAAAATATATTTACCATTTTTATAAAAACTGGACGCCGCCGCGTCTAAAGCTAACATTACATCCTTGCCGGGCTCACGGCCCGCCTTTTTTATAGCTTCAACGATTACATCCAAGGCCTCACTATTAGATTCCAAATTAGGGGCAAAACCGCCTTCATCGCCAACGGCTGTATTTGACTTCTTGGTTTTTAATATCGATTTAAGATTATGAAAAACCTCAGCGCCCATACGAAGGGCTTCCTTAAAGCTTGAGGCACCAATAGGCATAATCATAAACTCCTGAATATCAACGTTGTTATCGGCATGCATACCTCCGTTTATTATATTCATTAAAGGTATAGGTAAGATTTTCGCGTCATCTTCTCCGATATATTTATAAAGCGGCAGTTTTTTACTAATAGCGGCCGCTTTAGCACAGGCTAATGATACAGCAAGAATCGCGTTAGCACCAAGCTTGCTTTTATTTGCGGTGCCATCTAAATTAATAAGCAACTGATCAATGTCTTTCTGCGTTAAAGCATCTTTACCGATAACTTCCGGAGCAATAACCTTATTTACATTATCAACCGCTTTTAAGACACCTTTACCCATATACCTGTTTTTATCACCATCTCTGAGCTCAACAGCTTCTTTTTCACCGGTTGAAGCTCCGCTAGGTACCGCTGCCCTGGCAAAAGAACCGTCTTCCAGCACAATGTCACACTCTACAGTAGGATTACCTCTTGAATCAAGTATCTCTCGCGCCTTTACATGCTTGATTATTGATGAACTGGACATAACCGCATTAATTCCTTCCTTTAATTTTACTAATCTTATATCAAAAACAACCAGAAGTCAATCGCTTTTTTTCAGAACAGCTCTCAAGAGTTGCCTAATTTTTTATAAGTAAACAAAAAAATTGCCACTTTCTTAAATGAAATGGCGGGTTTTAAATTAATTACCTAAAACTTCAAATCATCCGTTTTACTTGAGACTTTAAAGCGCTAAAACCTTTTTTTGTCCTGCTTTCAATATAACAACGCACCATCGGCTCTGTTCCGCTGGGCCTAAACATCAACCAATCATTATTTTCTAAAATAAACTTAAATCCATCCAGCGCGTTTATCTCTCTAACCTTAACGCCGGCAATAGACTTAGGGGGATTCTTAGCTATTCGTTCCATAAATTTTGTTTGTTTATCCCAGCTCATTTTCAAATCAATTCTTTCATTGTAAAAATAACCGTATTTACGATGAATTTCATCTAAAACCTTTTTTAAAGGCTTCTTAAAATATGCTAGAGCTTCTACAACCAAAAAATTAGCCAAAAGCCCATCTTTCTCCGGAATATGACCAGCCATAGAAAGGCCACCGGACTCTTCCGCACCTAAAAGACATTTTTTGGTAAGCAATTGCTCGGCTACCCACTTGAAGCCAATGGGAGTTTCGATGACACTGTAACCAAAGTCTTTGGCTATCTCATCTACTAAATGTGTGGTTGAAACACTTCTGGTAACGTTTACCATTTTCTTTCTGGTTTGAGCTAAATAGTAAAATATTAAAGCAATAATTTTATTCGGTATAATAAATTCCCCGGTTTTATCAATAACACCGAAGCGATCGCTATCACCATCCACCGAAAGGCCAATCGCGTATTTCTTTTTTTTCACTAATTTAATTAATTCAGATAGGTTTTCAGGAGAAGGATCAGGATTCCTGCCCCCATAAACCGGATCAAGCTTATCATTAATCACTTCTATTCTGTAACCCAAATCTCTTAAGAATTTATCTAAATAACCGGTTGCTATTCCATTCATGCAGTCTACCGCGACTTTTACTTTATATTTTTTTAAGTTGGCGATATTTAAAACTTGCTTCAATTTTTTAAAATAAGCCGGAGCCGGATCATAACTTATGATATTTTTGGCTATTAATAAATCATTAATTTTTACATCTTTATCTTTAAGTCCGGCAACTTCTTTTTCGATGCTTTTGGTTGCCTTTTTAGAAGAGGGCCCCCCGGTCTCAGCTGAAATCTTAAACCCATTATATATAGCGGGATTATGACTCGCGCTAATAATTATAGCGCCGCCTAATTTCTTGTTAACTATAGCATGTGAAATGGTTGGGGTTGGGGTTGATCTTTGAGGAAAATAGACTTTTATATTATTTGAAGCAATAACTCTAGCGGCTTCTTTCGCGAAGTTAGAAGACAAAAATCTGGTATCATGGCCGATAATAATGCCCTTCTTAGCTAAACCTGCTTTTTTTAAATAATTGGCGACAGCTTGACTTAATAGCCGCACATTGCCAAAAGTGAATTCTTCGCTTATAATTGCCCTCCACCCGGATGTTCCAAATTTAATCGCCATTTATCAATACATCCTTTCATATCTTACATTCACTTCAAGATCATCTACATCAACATCAAAACTAAATCCATGCTTCTTTTTCAGATTTTGCTGATACGCGTCAATCTGATAAGCTGTTCCAATAATATTAAACAAACCGGCCGACACATAGGGCATATAAATAGAATCAAAAAATTCAGCCGCGGCCTTAACCGAGGTGTAAGCTAATTCTTTTTTCTTTTGCGCGCGTTCATCTTCCGTTAACGGTCTCCAAAATTCTTTTTCGGAAGGGGAGTCTTCATGAAAAAAAGCATCCCACTCTTTTTCAGGATTTTCATGGCCACTGTAAATGCGGTCTAAAGAAAACTCCGGGGGTAAACTTGAATAATCCCTGCATACAAATGTATCTTCCGCCTGTATGGTTGGCAATGGGGCTATACTCATAAGTAACACTAAAAAAATTAAGGTTAATATTTTCACTAGACTTCCCTTAATTTTAAGTTTGCCTCTTGCGAATAAATCAATAGCTTTAGGATAAAGCTTGTGCTCTAATTTGTGTATTTTTAACTCAAGACTTTTTGGAGTATCATCCGTCTTAACCTTAACGGCATCTTGCAATATTATAGGCCCGCTGTCAAGTTTTTCGTTAACGAAATGAACAGTTACTCCCGTCACTTTTACCCCCTGCTTATAAGCATCCTTAATACCTCTGGCGCCTTTAAAAGCCGGTAAAAGAGCCGGATGAACATTCAATATTCTATTGCGATATTTTTTCACAAAGTAATTACTTAATATGCGCATAAACCCGGCCAAAACTATTAGTTTGATTTCATTTTCTTTGAGATACTTTATAACTTCTTCATCAAAGGCTTGGCGGCTTTTATATAAATTTGGGTCAATAAAAACCGTTTTCAAGCCTGCCTTTTTTGCTCTTCTAAGACAATAAGCTTCCTTCTTATCGCAAAGCACCAATTTTATTTTAGCTTTAACCCTACCGGACTTAATAGAATTTATTATGGCTTGTAAATTACTACCGTTACCTGAGCAAAAAACAGCTATGTTCATATAACTATTACTATCTCCCCTTTAGGTTTCCGCTCTTTATATTTTTTTATCAGATTTTCCGCTTTATCGCAAACAATTTCTTCAAATTTTTTTGTAAGTTCCCTGCAAATGCAAATGTCTTCGTCCGGTATAATCAAACACATATCTTCAAGTGTTTTTTGCAAGCGATGGGGAGATTCATAAAATATGAATGTTCTCTTCTCGTTAAGCACCTCACTCAATTTTTTTCTTCGCGCTTCTTTTTTTCTTGGTAAATAACCTTCAAAAATAAATTTATCCGTGGGCTTACCGGAAGCAATTAAAGCGCATAATACCGCGGAAGCTCCGGGAATAACCTCTATCTTAATCTCTTCATTAAGAGCCAAACGTATTATATAATAACCCGGGTCACTTATGGCCGGTGTCCCGGCGTCACTAACCAGAGCTATATTTTGACCATCTTTTAGCCATTTAATCAACTGTGAGCTTCTATATTTTTTATTATGCTCATAATAACTTATGAGTTTTTTTGAAATATTATAAAACCTTAGCAAATTGGATGTGTGGCGGGTATCTTCGCAGGCTATTATATCAACTTCTTTTAATATCTCAAGTGCCCGTACGCTAATATCCTTAATATTACCAATAGGAGTGCTTACTATAAATAGTGTTCCGTTTTTATTGTCCACTTTAATTAGAAGTTATTCTTTAGAAAATCTTTAAGTTTATTCTCTTCGTTTTCACCAAACATCATAAAAGAAAGTCCATAGGAACAGGCATTATCACTTGTTGAATTAACCCATTCTATTCGAGCAAGCATTTCACTGCCTTTATCGTGATCAGGCAATCTTAACTCAAGTTCGAGAATTTCCGGTAATCTAATCCTGCCATCTATCTCTATGCGAATACCACCCAAACTTATATTCTGCGCTTTTGTCTTTATTTTATCAAAACCTTCCGTTTCTACATCCATATAAATTGTAAGAATATCATCATCCGGTAAATTAAACCTGGCATATTTTCTTTTTTCTAATAAGTTATCCTTGCTGCTCGCTTGATTGGTTTTAAAATTATATCTATCAACCGGTTTAAGCCTGGCATCTGAAAGAATTTCATCTACATCCGGCAGTTGTCTTTGATGTAACGTTGCTTTAGCGTGCCGTTTTATTTTATAGCCAACAAGAGAAATTAAACTAACAATTAATATTAAATTAAAACCCATCCTTATGGTTGATGAATTATAATTATTTTTTTTTGCCTTAATGCCGGTGGAAACTTTTTGCATTGAAGTTATTTTTGCAAGATTTATGAAATTTTCCTGATTATTATTTTTAGCGGAAAGAAAAACTATATCATCAAGCGCTGTAAATTCCCGCATTTTTTCTTTAATCGAAGCTTCATAAAGAGCCCAAATGTAATAACCCGCGGATGTAATCTTATCCGCGGAGGATGCCAAAACAAAGTCACTAACCTGTGAATATCCGTCAGCCGTAACAAAAAATTCTTGACTGCCGCCGGCCATAAAAGTTGTTTTTTTATTCTCAGCTATCCGACTAGCTAAAAGGTTGGCTCGGATACGTTTAGTATTATTGAAATCATTGATTTTAGATATAACACTATGCTCTTTAACCTGAAGAAATATCCTATTCTTGTCCTTTTTTATTCTCACGGCAACGTTTGGTTTAAATTTAAATACCAGCGAATCAATTTTTGGATCTTCTCCGGAAGTAGAATATAAAACGCTTTTAATTTCACGAATATTACCATGTACAAAAATTGATACTTCCGGTTCTTGAGAATATATATTGGTTCCAATAAAATCTATAACTAATCTAGGCGGGTTTTTAAGATTGTAATGAAGAAAATCTACTGGCCGGTTTGTTTTTATATCTATAAGAGTGCGATCAGCGGAGTTACTTACTTTTATGTCGATTAACTCAATGCGTCTATCTTGAGCATAACATAAATTTATGGTTCCCACAAAAAAAAGAACCAGAATAATTATAAAAAAACTACTTTTTTTCCCCATAATCTTTTAAAAAAATACAGAGGATTTAGGACTCAGCCAGCACGGTTACCTTATCGGGGAGAACTTCCACAAAACCTCCGCTTATCTCAAACTCTCTACCGGCTCCATTCTCCCTTATGGTTATTCTACCCTTTTTTAAAGCAGAAAGCAAGGGCGTATGTCTTTTTAGAACACCAAACCCCCCAACTTTACCCGGAAGAACCACTAAGTCCGCCTTCTCTGTCTCATATAAAATTCTATCAGGTGTTACAATCGCTACTCTTATTGCCATATATTAAAACTCTCTCTTTAACTTTTCACTCGCTTCTCTAACTTCATCGATAGTTCCGGTCATATAAAAAGCTTGTTCCGGTATATCATCACACCTGCCCTCTATTATTTCCTTAAATCCGGTTATAGTATCCTTAAGCTGAACATATCTTCCTTTTCGAGCAGTGAACTCTTCAGCAACAAAGAATGGTTGAGAAAGAAAACGCTGTATTTTTCTCGCCCTATAAACAATAACTTTATCTTCTTGAGTAAGCTCTTCCATTCCTAAAATAGAAATGATATCCTGCAACTCCTTGTTTTTCTGTAATATTCTTTGTACCTCAAGAGCTATCTTATGATGCTCCGGGCCTACTATATTTGGATCCAGTATTTTCGATGTTGAATCAAGCGAATCAACGGCCGGATAAATGCCTTGTTCCACCATTTTTCTTGAAAGAACAACGGTAGCATCCAAATGGCTGAAAGTGGCCGCGGGCGCCGGATCTGTTAAATCATCCGCCGGGACATAAATAGCTTGAACACTGGTAATCGATCCTTTTTTTGTTGAGGTAATTCTTTCCTGCAGTTGAGCCATATCGGATGCTAGAGTAGGCTGGTACCCTACAGCTGAAGGCATGCGGCCCAATAAGGCTGAAACTTCCGATCCCGCTTGAACAAATCTGAAGATATTATCAATAAACAAAAGGATGTCCATATTTTTTTCATCTCTAAAATATTCAGCCATAGTCAAAGCCGTTAAACCTACTCTAAATCTGGCTCCCGGTGGTTCATTCATCTGTCCGAAGACAAGAGCTGTCCGAGGCAAAACTTTAGACTGTTTCATTTCAAGCCAAAGATCATTTCCCTCTCTGGTTCTTTCTCCGATACCTGAAAACACGCTAAAGCCTTTATGTTTTTCGGCAATGTTCCTGATTAATTCCATAATAATAACAGTCTTGCCAACACCGGCTCCTCCAAAAAGGCCTACTTTCCCGCCTTTTGGAAATGGAGCCAATAAATCGACAACCTTAATTCCCGTTTCAAAAACTTCCCAGCTTGTTTCCTGATCTTCAACCGAAGGCGGGTTCTGGTGGATAGATTTTAAAAGAACGTTTTTAGACAAAACGTCCCCTTTATCAATCACATCACCGGTAACATTAAAAATTCTACCTAAAGTTTCTTCTCCTACGGGTACCATTACCGGACTGCCGGTATTTATAACTTCCATACCTCTGATGAGTCTGTTCGTCGGAGAAAAAGCGATAGACCTGACTATATTATCTCCTAAATGTTGATGGACTTCTAAAGTCATATTAATTTTTCTTTTTTCATCAACAATCTTAAGAGCACTATTAATTCCGGGTAATTTACCATCCTCAAAAGCTACATCAACAACCGGGCCTATGACCCTGGTTATTATTCCTTTAGTGGTTGTAGTCTGCGTCATAATGAGCCTAAACTCCTTTTTTTAAGAAGCATTGATTACTTCTATAATCTCTGATGTTATCTGAGATTGTCTTAATTTGTTGTATTCAAGTTCCAAATCACTTATCATTTCATCGGCGCTATCTGAAGCCTGCTTCATAGCTACCATCCTGGCCATTTCTTCTTGGGCTCTAGATTCTAAAGCCGCCTGAAAAAGCTGATTTGTAATATACTGGGGTAATAACTGATTTAATAATTCCTGCCTGGAAGGTTCAAATAAGTGCTCGGAGATTAATTTTTTTTCCTTCGTGTCATCCTTAGCGGCCTCAAGCTCAACAGGAAGCACGGTTTTTAAAACAGCCCTTCCAATTAAACGTTCTCTATATTTATTATAAATTAACACAACTTGCTGAACTTCATTAGTTTTATACATATGACTAATTTTTGACGCGATAGCCTGAGCTATTTCAAGCTCTTTATTGTTTTCAAGTCCGTCGTAGGATGCTATAACATCATACTCTTTACGTTTATAGTGCGTTAAAGCTTTTTTACCTACTGATATTATCTTAATTTCTTTACCTTGAGCTTGATTAACTTTATCACTTACCGCTTCCGTAATAATATTATTAAACCCTCCACAAAGGCCCTTATCAGAACTAAACGTAACCAGGCAAATAGCTTTAATTTGAGCGTGCTTAACCAGCAAAGGGTGCGCCAGGTCACTGCTTTTTTGCGCGACGCTCACTAGAATATCCGCTATTTTTTCAGAATAAGGCCTGCCGGAAAAAGCTTTATCTCTTACGCGCCTAAGACGATTGCGGGCAATAAGCTCCATAGCATAAACTATCTGCTTTATCTTTTTTACCGATATAAATCTTTCTTCTAACTCTCTTCTATTAGGCATTATAATAAATTATTTCTTCTTGCTTTTATCTTCTTTTGTACTTTTTTGAAGCTTATTCTCTTCCTTTATTACCTCATCTTTACTTTCCTCGGAACTCTCGTCTTTTTTATCATCAGAGAGAATAAATAAACATTTGAATTCCTTAACTGTTTGTTTAATTTTTTCTTTCGTCTTTTCGGAAACTTGTTTTTCTTCTTTTATTGATGTTAAAATGTCATTAACTTTGTCTTTAATATGACTTAAAAATTCTTCCTCAAATCGCCTGATATCTTCTGTGGGAATATCATCAAGTAAACCATTTACACCGCAATAGATTATCGCAACCTGATCTTCTACGCTCATGGGTTTATACTGGCCTTGCTTTAATATCTCTACTAACCTTCTACCCCTTTCCAACTGTTGCAAAGTTGCCTTATCCAGCTCTGTACCAAATTGGGCGAAAACTTCTTTTTCTCTAAATTGCGCCATATCCAGACGCAAACGGCCCGCTACCTGCTTCATGGCTTGTATTTGAGCATTACCGCCAACTCTGGATACACTTAAACCAACATTAACGGCCGGCTTAACACCCTGGTGAAACAAGTCGGTTCCAAGGTATATCTGGCCATCAGTAATTGAAATGAGGTTAGTTGGAATATAGGCTGAAATATCACCTGCTTGAGTCTCTACAACCGGAATAGCTGTTAACGAACCCCCGCCAAGCTCATCTGATAATTTAGCAGCTCTTTCAAGCAGCCTGGAATGCAAATAAAATATATCACCCGGATAAGCTTCTCTGCCCGGGGGCCTCCTCAAAAGCAAAGATAATTGCCTGTAGCTTTGAGCGTGTTTACTTAAATCATCATATATAATAAGAGCATGTTTCCCGTTATCGCGAAATTCTTCAGCTATTGCGGCTCCGGCATAAGGAGCAATATATTGTAAAGGCGCCGGATCACTGGCCGAGGCTGCAACTATTATCGTATGCTTCATAGCATCGTGGTCCTCCAGCCGCTTTATCAGCCTTGCAATTTCAGAATTTTTCTGGCCAACAGCTACATAAATACAAATAACATCACTATTATTTTGATTAATTATGGTATCAATACAAATGGCGCTTTTACCAATTTGTCTATCACCTACAATAAGCTCTCTTTGGCCCCGGCCAATGGGAATCATGGAATCAATTGCTTTTATGCCGGTTTGAAGAGCGACTTTAACCGGTTGCCTATCAACAACACCGGGAGCGACAACATCAATTTGACGTGTTTTTGTGGTAGCAATATCCCCTTTATCATCTATAGGTATCCCAAGAGCGTTGACAACTCGAGATATAAGGGCGTCACCAACCGGAACCTCGGCCACTTTACCGGTAGCTACAACTTCATCGCCCTCTTTAATAAACCTATCAGAACCAAATAATACCGCTCCAATAGTATCCTCTTCCAAATTTAGAACCATCCCGTAAGTATCATTAGGAAACAACAAAACTTCACTGGCCATAACATCTTCAAGGCCGTAAACGCGGGCTATACCATCTCCCACCTCAACCACAGAACCGGTTTTCTTTACTTCAATCTTCCCTTGAAAACGTTCAATCTGCTTTTTTATTACCGAACTTATTTCATTTGAATTAATCTTTTTCATAGCGAGTCCTTTTTCTTCACATGACTAACTTAACATTAAATCTTTTTTTAAGACTTCTAAATAGCCTTTTATGCTGGCATCAAATATATTATCCTTATAGGCAATCTTTAAACCACCCACAAGAGAATTATTAACTATAGCATTAAGTTTAATTTTTTTCTTTGTAATCATGGCAAATGCTTTCTTAATAGCTTCAAGTTCATCATGGGCTAATTTAACAGCTGACTCAACCAATAAGTTCTCATGCCCGGTGTATACGTCATTAAACTGAGTATAGCTTTTTACAATATTATCTAGATATCCAAATCTGTTTTTATAAATCAATAACTTAAAAAAAGTGTGAACCAATTGCTTACAGTTTATTCTATTTAATATTTCATTTATAATGGCCACCTTATCCTTCTTTAATATAGAAGGATTTTTAAAAATAAGCATGAGGCGTTTATGATTTCTAAATACATGAAGCACCTCCTTAAGCTCTTCCAAAACAGGCCCATTAATATTCAAATCTTTAGCTAATATAAATAAACCTTTGGCGTATTCGCCGGCAATAATCTCTTCGCGCATAATTAATTTTTCTTTATTTGCTCAATCGCGTTACGAATAATATGTTCATGATTTTTAGCGTTTAACTCTTTTTCAATTATCTTTCCGGCAATATCCACCGAAAGATTACCAACCTGCTTTTTGATTTCTTCTCTGGCCTCCCTGGCCTGCTTTTCAATTTCTTCTTTGGAACGAGCTACTATATGCTCGGCTTCTTTTTTTGCTTCATCGACTATTTGTCTTCTGTGATAATCCGCTTGCTTGTCCGCTTCCGCTTTAAGTTGCAAAATCTCATCCCTAACTTCATCCAAACGAGCTTTTGACTCACTAAGATTCTCTCGAGACTTTTGCTGATCATCCTTGGCTTCATCTATAATTTGCCGCACTTGACCAGCGCGCTTATCGAGGAATTCAGTTAGCGGTTTATAGAGGTATTTCCCCAGCAGCCAAACTAAAACCAGAAAGCTTCCCAGCTGAATTATTAAAGTCGCGTTAATGTTCATTTAGAAATCCTTTTTAAATTACAAAGATTAATACAATAGCAACAATTAAAGAATAAACACCTGTTGTCTCGGCAATAGCATCAGCCAAAATCATAGTCCTGGTTAAAGCGCCCTGAAGTTCCGGTTGGCGAGCCATACTCTCAACAGTTTTGCCTCCGATAAAACCTTCACCGATAGCAGCTCCGATAGCTCCAACTCCCATACAAAAACCGGCTCCCAATAAAGCCGCAACCTTAATTAAAGTAGCTGAATCAATTCCAGACGCCTGGACTGTCTGCTGTACCTGTTTTGTTGTTTCCGCCGCCCATACTACATCCATATCATTCCTCCTTTATTTTTAGTTACTTATGACATTAATATACGCCGCGGCCAGCAATGTAAAAACCAATGCCTGAACACCGCCTAAAAAAAGACCAAAAAAAGCATTTAAAAGTGGCATAGCTAGAATACCCAGAGGCACACCCCACCATTTAAAAAGCTGCACACATAAAATAGGTACTAAAGCAATAAGTAAACCGCCGGCAAATAGATTTCCAAATAAACGCAAACTATGCGAAAGAACTTTGCTTATCTCTGAAATAACATTTGAAAAAAACAATAGGGGTGTCGGCTGAAAATATGACTTAAGATATTTCTTTAATCCTTTTTTCCTTATAGCATAACCGTGAGAAACTATCAAAACCAAAACACCAAGAGCAAAGCAGGTATTCATGTCACTTGTCGGTGATTTTACATTAGGGATCAAAGAAGACCAATTGCAAAATAAAACAAAAATGAAAAGTGTAGTTATAAAAGGTATGAATTTTCTTCCCGCCTCTCCCATAGACTCTTCCAGAGTCTCATCAAACCAGGCATACAAGCCTTCAGCTGCCGCCTGGGCCCGTGTTGGCACCATAGATAATCTAGATACTGAAATTTTCGCCAAAATAAATATCACAATTATAATAACCCATGTAGTGATAATCGTAACCGGATTAATATCCACTATTATATTTAGATAAGGGATATTAAAACTGTAGACGTTTAAAGCAACTAAGTCCCGCATAAAATTCCTTTTTTAATCCCCAAATAGAAAATAGAGATTTTAAGACTAAAAAAACCAACAACGCTACCGGCAAAAAAGATGCTACCCTTGAGGGTTGCCAACCAGAAAAAAATCCCTAAAATTAAAAATCTTAACAAACATCCAAAAATACTTTTAATCTTTACTCTACCGGAATTATTGCCAGCCATTAAACGGCTAACTGAAAAAACTAATATTTTAAAATAAACAACTCCCATAAAAAACCCCGCCACAACGCCCAGGGTTAAACAATTGTCTATCAGCAGACTAATAACAGCCGGTATAACGGCTATAATAGCGGCCATTTTTAAAACTTTTAATTCCATTTCTTTAACGCGCTCCATTATTTATTATCAAGCTCCTTAATAAGTTTGTAAGCGGCAATAAATCCGCCTATTACACCAAAAATAAGTAAAATTATTGTAAAAATGCCCTTAAAACCGAATTTCCTATCAAGCCAGAGGCCGGCAAATAATCCGATTAATATGGATATAACAACAGATAAACCCAGTTCTGTAACAAGGCTTATATAATCAAAAAAATTTTTATTATTTTTCACTTTTTTTTTGAAATTACGCGGTCCGGGGATTGGTAACTTTAAGCCCAGATTCTTCTTTTAATATTATTTTCTACAACTTCTTTTGTAGGATAAATATCAACAATAACTTCATTGGGCTCAAACCAGAGTTTTATCTCTCTTTGGGCATCTTCTGAATTAGCACTCGTATGAATAACATTTTCATAAACACCGGCTGTTGTTATTCTTCCGTAAGCTCCTCTTATAGATACAGAATCAGCCTCTTCCGGATTTGTCGCGCCGCACAAATCTCTAACTTTTTGAATGGCGTTATCGCCCCAGTAAATCATCGCCATCACCTTGCGCCTATCATGCAATTCGCCCATTATATAGCGCATTAGCTCATTAAAAAAAGGTTTGTCTTTCATGTGATAATAATGCGCTTCAGCTAACTCTTTGGAAACCTTTACGATTCGAGAAGCCACAATTTCCAACTTAGTTTCAGAAAGTCGGGTAAGAATGTTTCCTGTAAGAGATTTTTTTAAACCGTCAGGCTTTATTAATATGAATGTTTGATTTACCATTTTTCCACCTTGTTTATGTATTTAAAATCATAATATATTAGTACTCTCAAAAAGTCAATTTTTTTCAATGGATTCTTGCGAAAATTCGCTTTAATTCTTTAGCCATAAGTTCTTGGTTGTCTAAAACTGTGTCAAGTTTTACATTGATTTTTGCAAGCTCCTCGGTAACTACAACATCTCCAAACCCCTGGATATTTTCTGAAGCAAATATATTAAAATTCAAAATTAAACCCGCTATTAAACCTAAACCAAAAAATATCACTAAACCAATTTTTTCTCTTGCCATACTCATTACCTCCCAGCATATATAAGTATTATAATACCTAGGCAGTGAGCTGTAAAGTAAAATGCGTCAAGAAGTATGCTTCCCAGCCCACGTTCAATAATTACTTTTATTATGTGCTTTGCCGCGATTAATTATAAACTCTTCTTTTTCTTTTGTGAGATTTAGTTGTTTGGCGGGAAAAAATCTTTAAAAAAGTTAAGATGCTTAAAGCCATATACCCGTATAAAGTAAGAAAAAAACCATATAGCGCTTCTATTTTTAAAAATAACCTTTCTCTGTTAAGGGACTCTACTTGAATAAATAAAAAAGAAGCTATAGTGATAACAAAAACAAATCTGAAAATTTTACCCGCAAATGTCTGCTTTCTTTTTAAAACCGCAAAAAACACTATTAGGGCTATAAGGGGTAGAATATATATTAAGTATATTTTAGGCCTCAAACCTTCTGTTTCATCAGCTATGGGAATCTCATAACCCTTAAGTTTTCGATCTAAATTAATAGGTGAAATAAGAGCCGTTGCCGCGTCTACGGTTCCTTTGGCTGTTTTTACCATAACTCTAAACAGCCCTGTCGGCTCAATGTTTTGAATTATAGACGTGCTATCATCAAGAGGTTTAGCCAGTGAACCGCTTCCCGCTATCCAAGGCATAAAGAAAGAAGCTATGATTGTAAGGCATATAATGAATATTAATAAATTGATTCTCTTCATTTTACCAAAACGGTTTTATCTACCGCTTAAGACATCTTCTATGCTTTTAAGTAACTCTTCTATTTCAAAAGGTTTAGACAAAAAAACATTTCCCGCGATTATTTTACCTTTTTTTATTTCTTCTTCTTTAGAATATAGAGCGGTTAAGAAAATAATCGGAATATCTGCTGTCTGGGTATTTTCTCTTAATGTCGCGGCCGCGTCACTTCCATCAACCCCGGGCATCATTACATCTAAAATTATAAGGTCCGGCTTCTTTTTTTTTGCAATATTTAGAACATCATAACCATTGTTAGCCGTAATAACACTATAGTTATTTTCACTTAGTATTTTATCAAGTCCTTTCAGCATATCCTCCTCATCATCAACAACAAAAATGAGTTTCTTTTTTTCCATAATAAAATCCTTCCATTAACAAAAATTAAACAATAAAACGATTAACTGTCTCTATTAGGTCTTCCACATCAAAAGGTTTTACCAAATAACCATCTGCCTTACACTCATCAACTATTTCACTCATAGTACTCACGTTGCTTGCGCTCAACAAAACCACGGGAATAGATTTCAATTTTTACGTTTTTATTTTAGTGAAACATCAATTAGAACATTCATCCTTCATCCGTTTCATCTATAAAAACTCTGTGGATTTCATATAAAAGGCTATCAATATTATAAGGCTTTGTAAGATAACCCTGAATGCCTTCTTTATAAAGTTCTTCTTTATACTTTGGATCATCCATTCCGGTAAGAACTAAGACAGGAGTAAAGCGCGTATGCGATGTAAGCCGTATTTTCTTTAAAACTGAAAGGCCATCTCCGACAGGAAGTATTAAATCTAAAATAATCAGGTCAGGGGTTTCTTTGCGGGCAAGCTGCAAGCCAAGGTCGGCATCGCCCGCGCAAATAATATCATAACCATTTGCTGTCAATATTTCGGTAAGAATCTTTTGGATATCAATTTCATCTTCAATTACAAGAATTTTTTTCATAATTTTACCCTCTACTTTAATTTTACCACAAAAAATTAAAGAGTTAACATAAAATACTAACTTTCATTCTTCAATTATAGCGTTCTTTCAAACCACTTGCTAATTAAATCCATAAATTCTACCTCAAACCCCCTCATAAGATATTCCGCGTGAAGGCCGCCTTTTATTATTTTAATCCGCTTTTTCTCTGACGCGCACTTATCATACAAAACCTTTGAATGCCACGGGCGAATAACCCAATCACGGCTACCATGAATAAACAGAGCCGGAATTTTCATTTTTCTAATTGACTCCGAGGGGGTTTTCTTCTTAAGCCAAAACGGCCCCGGCCTGATACCTTTACCCGTTCTGCCTTCTTTAGAAAAAGCATACATAATCTCCTCCTGCCAGTCCAGTGCCCAAAAATCAAAATCAATTTTATTAACATCGCTGGGCCCGCTCACGCAAATAAATGAATCAACGGGATTAGGATAAATAAGGCTGTTAACTGATATGGCCGCCCCAAATGAAAAACCAATAAGGCCTATTTCTTTATATTTAGGAGCTAAGAAATCATACACTGCTTTTGAGTCCTTATCTTCTTTACTTGAGAAATAAAAAATACCTTCGCTTTGGCCATGGCCTCTAAAGTCAAATATAAATACATCAAATTTCTCGGCAAGCCCGCTTGACATATCTTTGAAAATTTTATTATTTTTACTGGTACTAAATCCATGGGCAATAATTATCACCTTTTCAAATCCATTTTGATAGTGATGATATGAAATCTTTACTTTATCAGATGTTAATAGTTGCCCCGAAGAATGCATAGTTATGTCTCCGCCCTATTTTAAAACCTCATTAATTTATACCAATTATACATATTAAGTTTGTCTTTTCTTTGGGCTATAGAAGCTGCTATTTCACACAGAACAACTTTTTCTCTGGAATTTAAATCATTATTGTTTACAGCCTGGCGCATACGGCTAGCTCCATCATAATCATCATTTTTTATGCAGATAGCAGCCCTAATTAATTTTAGAGATGCGTTTTTCTTATTATAAGCCATAGCTTTTTCTAATAAACCGCAAGCCGCCTTGACGCTGCGCGTCTGATTATGTGGACTAATCATAAAAGCAATAGTTAAATTAGCTGCCCAAACAGGATCTCTTAAGCCTATTTTATCAAAAACTTTTAAAGATGATTTTAACCGGTTTACATCTCCCGATAAAATTGACGCGTAGGCAATTTGACAAAAATAGTTCTCAAGGTTTTTCGAATATTGCAATTTTTTTAATCTATATTTAGAAAAGCTCTTATAATCGGCTAAAATTTCATTTATCATTTTACGCGCTTGATATGCCTGCCAGGTACAGGAATTATTAAGTTCAGTCAAAAGGCATTCTTCAAAAACTAATGACCCTTTGCCCAGGCTATAATCAGTCCGCCACTTAAGAGTTAATTGTTTAGCTAAACGCATATCAATCTGAAGAGCATTTTTTCTGTTATCAATAAGCCATAAAAATGCCTCCTCTGTTATTAACGCCGGCGGCTGAGCGCGCTTTCCTTTAAAAACCCAGTCCTTTATTATTACATCATAAGCTCCGAGAAATTTTTTATCGTTAATAAGCCTGTTCTTTAAAGCCTTATTATATAGGCCGTATGCCCTGGCAATCATCAAATTTTTTCTAACTTGATACCAATCGCTATATACAACTCCTAAGTCGCCACAGCATAAATAAATTCCCGCAATCTGCTCTTTAAAACAACGCTCAGCCATAAATGCGGTTTGTGAATTATTAAAGATACCAACTACATATTGAGCTGAAGGGTCAAAGGACAGCCTTGAAAAAACATCTAAAATAACGGCATATGCTTCCCCGCTCAATTTTATTAAATTAGATCTGTTATTAGTATTTACAAAAACTATACTTAATTGAAGTTTTTCAGATAACTCAATGTAATCTTCAAGTTGATTCTCATCATCAGCAAATACATAAACTACCGGAAGGAGATTATTATCGCTGTAAGTCTCAGGTAAATACAGAATATAACTATAACCCTTAATAACAACTGTTTTTATTGTTTTTTTCACCTGTGTTTTAATATTTATTTTAGGCCGGGAAGGATTAAGAAGCAGTTCTGAATACTTTTTCTCAGCAGATTTAAATATATTTTTTAAATACTGGTTTTCTTCATCGCTTTCTTTTATTATTTCTTTTATATTATCTCTTTTATAGGTTAGGGGGCCGGAACTTAAAAGAACTTCTACCTCAAACTCATTTTCATTGATAATAATGACACTTAAGGTCGTCTCATCCGTTAAAATCAATTTATCGGACAAGCATTTCGCCTGAAACAATAAAACAATAATTGAACATACACAAATTATCTTTACTATGAATTTCATTTAATTTTAATATATCACGCATTAAATTAAATATAAAGATAAAAAAAGGGAAATCTTATAAAGATTTCCCATTAAAAATGATTCAAATATCGTTCTTTATGTTCTTTTTTTACTTATTTTTTTCCTTTTTTTCTCTGAAGGCTTAGTATAATGCTGTTTTTCTCTATATTCCTTCAAAATACCCTCTTTTTTGCAGCGGATTTTAAACTGCTTAAAAGCCCTCTCGAAATCATCGCCTTTTACTATTACATGTGCCATAAAAATCACCTTTTAATATGTTTTAACTTATTGTTTAACAATAATTTAAGCTAATCTTATTTTTTTAAAAATTATTAGTTTACTTTCACGCAAAAAGTACTATACCAAAAAAAAGTTATGATGTCAAGATAAGATAGAAAAAAGATAAGGCCCGCAAGTTCATGCTTCGGGCCTTAATTATTGTTGATTTTATACTAGAAAACTATAGTTTAGTAACTTTACTAGCTTGCTTTCCTTTAGGAGTGTCGGATACTTCCAGCTCTACTTCCTGGCCGTCTTCTAATGTTCTAAAGCCTTCACTCTCAATGGCGCTATGATACACAAAAACTTCACTCCCATCATTAAGGTGTCGGACTTGAATTCTTTTCTACTCTTCTCCAAACTCCTCAATGGCCTTATTCATCAAAGTCACAAAGGTCATAACACTTGAACCACCAACCAAAACAGCCACCATGCAGGCCTCTAACATTTCTTCTTTGCTCCACCCCGCTTGCAGACAATGTTGGACTGCCCTGGAAATACATATCGGGCACTTCTGGGTAACGCTAGCTATTAGAAGTAGAAGCCATTTTGTTTTTTCGGGTAATTTACCGGATTTTAAAATAGCTTCTTTTTCTTTAATGAAAACAGAATATTCCTCGGGAATGGCCTTATTAATATCACTCATCAGCCTCGAGAACTCATCTAATGTCTCTTTTACTTCATATTGCATGGCAAATCTCCTTTTTTGAATACACCTTTTTCTATATTTTATTTAGCATAATCAAACATTAATAAAATCATTGCCCTATAGCACCCCTCCCATAATCATACCTGCTCTCAAAAAAACAAAACCTATAATCAGGCTTATTAATAAATTCAAGAAAGCTCTGGATGCCTGGCCGTCTTTTAATAGATTTGCCGTCTCTAAAATAAAAGTTGAGAAAGTTGTAAAAGCTCCGCAAAAACCAATCATTAAAAACACCTTGCTGTTGGGCCCTAAAATAAACTTTGTTTCAGTAATTGAAACTAAAAAACCAATTATAAAACATCCAGCCACATTAACCGCCAGGGTTCCATACGGAAAATCAGATCCCGTCAGCCTGTAAATTGTGCCGCTGAAAAAATACCTTAAAGTTGTACCTAACGCGCCCCCGACAATAAGACTGATAATTTTAATCATTCATTGACCCTTCTTTATCTAAAACAATGATTCTATGCAATTTGAGTTTCATATACGCTATTTGTGGATTTTAAACGAAATAATACATAGTGATAATTTAAAGACCGTCCCACTTCTATCCATACATACTCTCTTGTTAAATTAAATCACTATTACTATTTTTTGGCGGGATTGCTTAAAACCGCCCCCGTATCCGCGCTAGTTACAAAATGGGAATATCTGGCTAACCAACCGCCTGAAACTTTAGATTTAAATGTTTTTTGTCTTTTTCGTCTTCTGCTAAACTCTTCTTTTGAAATAAGAGCGTTCATTTTTCTTTTTAAAACATCTATTTCAATTAAATCACCCTTTTTAAGGAGCCCTATTTCACCTCCGGCTGCCGCCTCAGGAGAAACATGCCCTATGCAAAGGCCTCTGGTACCGCCGGAAAATCTGCCATCGGTAATAAGGGCTGCTTTTATACCGGCTCCTCTTATGGCTGCGGTCGGTGAAAGCATTTCTTGCATGCCGGGGCCTCCCTTGGGGCCCTCATATCTAATTATAACCACATCACCATCTTTAACTTTACCTTTTAATATGCCAAATAGAGCTTTCTCCTGGGAATCAAATATCATGGCTTTACCTTTAAATTTAAACATATCTTTATCTACACCACTGGTTTTTAAAACAGCGCCTTTTCTGCAAATATTCCCAAATAAAAGTGTTAATCCGCCTTGTTTTGAGAAAGCATCTTTAACCGGTTTTAATATTTTTCCGTCCGGCTTAGGAGATTTTAAAACATAATCACTTAATTTTCCATAAACTGTTTTGGCATTAATTTTAATTGGGGCTTTTGAATTTTTATAAACCTCTTTTAATATTGCTCCCATACCCCCTATTTTATCGACGTGTTCTATATGAACATCTGGCCTTGAGGGTGCTATTTTGATAACGTTAGGAGTTTTCTCTGAAAGCACATTAAGACGTTTTAAATCATACTCAATGCCGGCCTCGTGCGCCAAGGCCAAAACATGCAAAATTGTATTAGTTGAACCGCCCATAGCCATATCAAGGATAAACGCGTTATCAATATTTTCCTTCTTCAAGATGTCAAGTGGCCTAATTTTCTTCTTTAGCAATTTAATAAGAGTATGAACGGCTTCCTTGGCTAATTTTGCTCTCTTGGGGTTAAGCTTAAACTGTCTTATTTTGCCTTTTTGTTTTTTTGTGGCTGTTATAGTACCGTTTCCGGGGAGCGCAAAACCCAAAACCTCACCTAAACAATTCATGGAATTAGCTGTAAACATACCTGAACAGCTGCCGTAACCGGGGCAGGCAACTTCAGCTAGGTGCTCTAATTCGCTCTTTGACATTTTACCGGCTGAATTAGCCCCAACTCCTTCAAAAACCGATATTAAGTCAGTATTACCACAACCGGCTAACATCGGCCCGCCGCTTAAATAAATAGCCGGTATATTTAATCTAGCCATAGCATTATACATACCGGGTACAATCTTATCGCAGTTTCCTATGCCTATCCAGGCATCACAAGGATGTGCCCCTATAATAGTCTCTATCTGATCAACAATAAGTTCACGTGAAGCCAGGGAATATTTCATGCCAAAATGTCCCATAGCTATACCGTCACAGATAGCTCCTCCGATATTGGTATACCAGACATTAACTCCCTGTTTTTCAAGTTCACTTTTTACGATCTCTCCGATTTTATCAAGGTGGGCATGTCCGGGCACTTGGGTTGTATATGAATTGACTATAGTTATAAAAGGTTTCTTGCAGTCCTTGATTTTTTTAATTACTCCCCCGGCCAGCATTAGGGAAATATTAGGAAGCATCTGCGGCCCCTCAGAATAAATCTTACTCCCTTTTTTCCTTAAATTTTCAATTCCTTTATTGACGGCTTTAGGTGACATTGTGACCCTCCTGCTATTTATTTTTTATAAAAAACATTGTAGCATTCTTCTTACTTCCAACTATAATTACTCTTGTCTCTAAAATCCTTAAGGCATTTATTGCCTAATATATCAAGTTTCGGAATATCATTTTCATAACTAACTATCGCGTATATAGTATGTGAAGTAAATCTGCCTTTGTCACCATAGTATTTATCCAAATCCTTTATGCACTCTTTGCCGCAAGCATTAAAAACTGCCTCAGCATACTCATTCCAACGTTTATTAGTGTAAACTCGGGCCGTATATAAATCTTCGGTTAATTGGGTAAGATCTTCGTAAGCTGTGATTTTTAATTTTATAACCTTATTATTTAATTCTATTCGTCTTTCCGGCAGTTCATCCATACTGGATATCGTACAATATACGTTAGGTGCTTTACGCACCCCTTTATCATCCATTGAAGAAGCCTGCGCGAAACTGGCCAGAAAAAATAAACAGATTGTTACTGATAATATTGTTTTCATGATTCCCCTTTCAAAATTAATAGTACCGCGATAATACATAATTCACGGTAATAGACAAAAAATCCCTCCAGCATATTTTATCAAAGGGAGCCTTAAAAGTCAAAATTATTAATCATATTCATTGGTTATTTAAAAAATTGTAAAAAATAAACCCTTATCTTTTTTGTGATAAGGGGTTTAAAAATAGACAAAAAAATAAGGCCCGCATCGTTGCGAGCCTTATATGATTTTTTTGGTTATACTTTAACCACGTTTACAGCCTGTTCACCTTTAGGGCCATTCTGTACTTCGCATTCAACTTTCTGGCTTTCTTCCAAAGACTTAAAGCCGTCACCTGAAATAGCGCTATGATGCACAAATACTTCCTTACCTGATTCAAGACTAATAAAGCCATAACCTTTTTGGTTATTAAACCATTTAACTGTACCATTTTCCATTGTTAATTGTTACCTCTCTTTCCCTATAACTTAGCAAACCTCAGCAAAATAGAAAAAATCGCAAGGCGAACGTTCCTGCCCCTGCGATTAAAACCACGTGCTCTTGTTTACCTGTTTTAAAATTATAGCTGATAATTTATAATTTGTCAACTAAATTTTATGTTATTTTTTTCACCTGCGAATCGTAAAAAAGTTTAAAAAGAAGGATGAAAAAATGGCCTACAGGCCCAAAATCATAAATGTCATAACAAAAACAGATTCCTTGATTCTATATAGGTACAATATAAATCTATTTTTCTCTTGCGGCTCAATTTTTTAATTTGAGCTTCTTTCTTTAAGGCACTGCTCTTAGAGGTGTGTTTTTCAAAATATACTATTTTTACGGGAAGGCGGCTTCTGGTATATTTACTCGCGCAACCGGCATTGTGTTGCCTTAAGCGCCTTTTTAAATCGGGAGTTACGCCTGTATAAATTGACTTGTCACTGCAGACCAAAAGATAAACATACCAAATCATAAACTAACCTCTAAAAAATAATCCTCTCTCTAATTTGAGGGGTTTATCCATATTGTAAAAAAGGGTGTAATTAATTCTACATTATATTAATAAGAATACTGCCCCATATGGTAAGAATTACATTACCAAAAGCATAACAAACCGTATAACTAATTGTAGGAACATTGCTGTCGGCTACCTCTCTAACAGAATTTAGAGCAGCCGTTACCGTCTCCGCTCCGCAGAGAGCCCCGAATAAAAGGGCCGGATTCATTTTAAGAAAAACTTTACCATAAATAAGTCCCATTACAATAGGGAATAAAGTTAAAATCATCCCAGCTATAAACAATGAACCGCCGGTGGTCTTAAGAGCTGCTAAAGCCTGCGGCCCGGCGCTTAAACCAACACTGGCGATAAAAAGGTTAAGGCCTAAATCTGAAAATATCCATTGAGCCCCACCGGGAATTTGCCCGAATGTCGGATGAACGGACCTCAACCAGCCAAAAACCAAACCGGCGGCCAATACTCCCCCTCCGACTCCCAAGGTTATAGGGACTCCGCCAACCTTAAAAGCCAATAACCCTACAAGGGTACCCAAAAAACATCCAGCGGCCACAGTAATTAAATCAGTCTCTATTGTGGGTCTTTCCGGATAACCAATGAGGTCAACTAAACGTTCAACATCTTCTTTGGCACCTGCGATCTCTAAAACATCGCATTTTTCTATAATTGTGTTTTTTGCGATGGGTATTTCATGCCCCTGGCGGGTAATCTTTTTTAAAAAAACCCCGTGGGTAATTTTTCTGTCAAAGCTACCTAATTTCCTGCCGAAAACTTCCCTCTTGGTCACACAAACACTTAGAATCTCTCCGGTAATATCTTCCGCTTTTTTATCATCAACTTCAGGCCCAATTATATTTGTAGCTTCCGGAAACTCAGTCCTTCTGCCAACTAAAACCAGTATATCGTCTTTTTCTATAACCATATCAGGAGTTGAATCTAGTACCCTGCCGTTTCTTTTAAAGCGATCGACAGCTAACTGGCCTTTTAATGCTTCCTCTATTTCTGATACTTTCTTACCTATAGCTGTTTTGTTTACAGCTTTATAAGCCCGCATATCAAGACTTTTATGCCAAGAGAAAAATTCAGTCTCTTCGGTGTCATCATCTGTGCCGGAAAGTTCTTTTTCTACAATTTTAGCTTCAGCCTTTAAATCAATTCTTAATATCTTAGGTAAAATTCTAAAAAGAACAACTAAACCCGCCGTTCCAAAAATGTAAGTTATGGCATAGGCCACGGCCACATTGCTATCCAGAGAACTTCTTTGGGCTTCTGTTATCCCGGCCAATTGGTTAATAGCCCCTTGGGCTGTCCCAATAACTGAGGACTGAGTCATAGCCCCGCCTAATAAGCCGGCAGTTGTGCCTTTATCAAATCCAAAGGCTTTACCTAAAATAATAGCCATCACCAGGCCTGAAACCGCCACCACAAGAGATATCATTAAATAATGCAGGCCTTCTTTCTTAAGGCCTCCAAAAAACTGGGGCCCAACTCTATAGCCGATGCTAAACATAAAAAGAGCAAAAAATACCGCCTGAAATATGGCAGGTACATCTATGGCTATTTGACCTAAGACTAAAGCGGTTATAAGCACACCTGTAGTGGCTCCGAGACTGATACCTCGAAATTTTAATTTGCCAATGGCATAACCAATGGCCACAGCCAGAAAAATAACTATTTGCGGATTAGCTTGACAAATTTTTACTATATCCTGCCACATAAAAGTGCTCCTTTTATTTATTTCTTGTTTTTACGCCACTCTCCATAATACTCCGCCAAAAGCTCATCTATGGCTTTACCTATTTTTAAATAATCTTTATCCGGTAAATTAGCCAGAGAAGCCCTGACTGACATATTAGGCGCGTCAAAACCACCTCCGTCTAATAAAACAACAGATTTTTCCTCAGCCAATCTCATGACAAAATCTATAGGTTCAAAATTCTTTATAAGATATTTACTAAACTCCTTAGAATATCTCTTCCGGGCCAAAACAGGTATATCAATGGTAGCATAGTAATGGGCATCATAACGATTATCCGGATGAGGTATCCCAACACCTTTATACAAATCTTTAATTCTTTCTTTTATAATATTTTGGGCTCTCTTTTTATAAACATTCTTTTTATCCACCAGGCAGAACAAGGAAAACATGGTCATCAAAACCTGCTGCGGAGTCGAAAGCCCCGCCGTATGATTAAGAGCCACCGAACGGCTATCAGCAACCATTCTATCGATAAGCTTCATTTTATTTGGATTAAGAATTACAGATTTATATCTTTTATACAGTTTATTTCTTTGAATTTTAGGTAATGCCTTAATTTTTTTATCAAATACATTATCCTCGTGCATACCTATAACGCCCAGTCTCCAACCTGTAGCTCCAAAGTATTTGGAAAATGAATAAACCAAGATAGTGTTTTTCGGAGCAACCGCCGCCAATGATTTAAAATCATTAACAAAAGTGCCGTAGACATCATCAGTTAAAAGAATCAAATCATTCCTTTTATTTTTTACCAAATCACCTATTTTCTTTAAAGTTTTTGGATGCATGGCCATAGAGGTAGGATTGGACGGATGAACTAAAAAGAAAGCTTTGACTTTGGGGTCTTTTAGTTTATCAATTTCTTTGTCTGAATACTGCCACATTTTATTCTCGTCCTGCTTAATTTCAAGCTCTATAAATTCATAGTCGTTTAGTCGGGGAATTTCCAAATATGGCGTAAATATAGGAGTACCCAGGGCAATTTTATCATGTTTATGCAAAAGTTTATTCTCCATTAAGGAAGTAAAGATATAATCCATAGCTGCTGTGCCGCCCTCAGTGGCAAATAAGTCAAATTTACCTATCTTTTTATTGTTTTTCCACATCTCCTGTTCTAAATATCTATGGACTATTCTTTCGCAAATAGAAAGCATTCTGTCGGGAGTTGGATAATGGTCGCCTAAGATGCCATCAACCAATTCAAAGATAAAATCATCACCATTAATTTTAAGCTCTTTTTTGACATAAGCATACGCCTTCTTCAAAAAAGCCATGCCTCTTTCGTTTTTATGTACTGAGGCATATTTTTCAAATCTTTTAGCAATACCCTTCTTTGAAGCCATACCGCCAAAACCGGCTTTAATCAAGTTTTTCTCTGACTCCCTTAAAGCAAATAACCCGAACCTGAAAAAGGCTTCCCTGGCTTCCACCGCCAGCCAATTGGGATTTCCGCGGCCGGCATTAAGCATCATTTTCTCATGGCGTGTCTCAGCCATTCCGATAAGTTTGTTCTTTAACTCAAAAGGGCTTAAGCTTTCATATTTCTTCTCTTCTGAAGGTCTCATAAACACACTCCTTTGTTAAAAGATGTAAGAAAAAAACCGTTTTAGATGTAAAAAAAATGCCCTCACATTAGAATATGAAATTCTTTTTCTTCGAAATATTAAAAATTTTTATTAATTGAATTATAGCATACAGGCTTGAAAAAACAAAAATTGGGGGAGTTTTTCAGATACTTTTTATCTCGATATTTTTAGTATCTTGTATTTTAAAATTCCAACCGGTACTTCTATCTCAACTACTTCTTTTTCTTTATGGCCTATCAGGCCTTTACCTACGGGAGAAGTTACGGATATCTTACCCTGATCATAGTCGGCTTCTATCTCTGAGACTAAAGTATATTCTAACTCATCGCCGGAATCTAAATTTTTTAATTTAACCGTAGCCCCTATCAAAACTTCATCTGAAGCAAGATCTTCATCGTCAATTATACGTACATGGGTTAAGTTTCCTTCTAATTTTGCAATCCTTAGCTCATTAAGGCCCTGTTCCTCTTTAGCGGCATCATATTCAGCGTTTTCACTTATATCTCCATGGTCTCTGGCTGTTCCTATGGCCCGGGACAACTCTCTGCGTTTAACCGTTTGTAAATATTCCAGTTCGTCTCTTAATTTCTCATAACCTTCTCTGGTTAGATAGACAGTTTTCATACTGATCGCTACCTCCGTTAGTTATTTGGATATCTTTAGCATTCATTATACACCATAAAATTAATAAAAAATTTATTTAGCGGCACTCTCGCCCGCTAAATAGCCGGTTGAAAAGGCGGACTGCAAGTTAAACCCGCCGGTATTAGCATCAACATCTATAATCTCTCCCGCGAAATATAACCTTTTTATAAGGCGCGACTCCATCGTTTTGGGATTTATCTCTTTTAAGGAAATGCCCCCTTTGGTAATCATAGCCATATTAATAGGCCTGGGCTTAGATATTTCAAGAGGCAATGCCTTAAATAAAAGTAATAATTTTCTTCTTTCCTGCTGGGTGATTTGACTAACGGTTTTATCAGGGCTTATATCAGACATCTCCAAAAAGATATCTATTAGCCGCAAAGGCAACATGCCCCCAAGAAAATACTTAATACTTTTTTTAGGGTTTGTCTTAAATTCTCTTAAAAAGCGGGCATCTATTTGTTTCTCCGATAAAGCCGGTTTTAAATCAATAAAAGCTGAAACCTTTTTACCTGCTTTAAGTGAATCAACTACCGGCCCGCTCAATGTTAAAACCAGGGGCCCGGATATTCCAAAGTCAGTAAACATAAGCTCCCCTATTTCAGAAGTTATTTTCTTCTTACCATCAGAAAATGTTATTCTAATGTTTTTTAGGGGCAGGCCCTGTAAAAGCCGGGGGTACTTATCTTTGGTCATCAACCCAATTAACCCCGGCCTTAAACTAATTATTTTATGGCCTACCCGCTCAACCATTTTTAAACCTTCACCTGAAGAACCCGTAGAAGCATACGAAACTCCTCCGGTACTTAAAATAATCGCGTCACATAAAATACTCTTTTTACCTTTAACTTCTATGCCATCAACCTTATTATTTCTAATAACAATATTTTCAACTTCCGAATTATACTGTATTTTGACCTTATTTTTCTTTAACTCTCCTCGTAAAGCATCAAGAATATCTATGGCTTTATCGCTTGCCGGAAAAACACGCTGCTGCCTTTCCGTTTTTAGTTTTACTCCCCTATTTTCAAAAAAATTTATCAAATCCAAATTAGAAAAAGCTTTAAAAGCATCCCTTAAAAACTTACCGTTGCCCGAAAAGCTCTTAATAAAACTTTCTAAATCTGAAGCATTGGTCAAATTACAGCGCCCTTTACCGGTTAAAAGAAGCTTCTTGCCCAACTCTTGATTTTTCTCAATTAAAATAACATTCCACTTAAGCTGTGAAGCTCTAATAGCCGCCATCATCCCGGCCGGCCCGCCGCCTATAACTACTATACTTTTATCTTTCATATACTTTCTCTTTTTATATCGTTATACACTTAAATAAAAACAACCTACAATTTATTATCGCGAGGATGTGTTGAATTGATTCCTCGGGTAGGACTGCTGTAAAAACTTTTTTGTAATCATTTGTGTGGGGGACGCATTACAAAAAAACAAGCATTAGAAATACGGTTATACTCTATGCTAATTGGGCGCCACTTATTTTTTTATTGAAAAAATTTAGACAAACTGAACTTTTAAGTTTTTACCAAGCGCGGTAGCAGCTTTTTCTAACGTCAAAAGGGTTACAGACTTGTTGGTTGGATCAAGCAATCTATTTAATTGCATACGGCCTTTTATATGCATTCGGTTCGTCATCTCTGTTTTAGTGATGTGTTTTTCTTTCATAATCTTTTGGATCTGAAACGCAATAACTCTTTTAGCGGCCGCGGCCTGTGCTTCCTCTAATATACCTTCTTTCTGGAGAAAATTATCAAAATTACTGCCTATATGCTTATTCTTTTTTTTCATAATTAGCCGCCTTTTTTTACTTGTTTCATTCGTTGAATAGCCAAATCTAAATCTTGCTTTGGTATTTTCTGTGTTTTCTTAATAAATCCATGGAGAAGAACACAATGGTTTTCATAAATGGTAAATAAAACCCGTGAAATTTTATTATCTAATTGCGTTCGTATTTCCCATATTCCGGGAATTAATTTTCTCACCAACGGCATTCCTAACGGCCAACCGAATTGAACAGTTTTAATATCTTCACCTATTAGCTTTTTTTCCTTCTTAGATAGAAATTGTAACCATTCCCTCACGGGTTCTTTTCCTGTGTCGGTTCTATAAAATAAAACTGGTAAATGATTTTCTATCTTCATCTTTTCTAAGTGTATCATAATTGGTACATTTGTCAAGGGAAGAGTATTATAAAGAAAAAAGCATTGATATAAACTATATACTAATCTTTCCCTATGATAGCCATAGCCGCCTTTATACCGTCAGCTCCGCTTGATATTATGCCGCCGGCACGGCCGCTGCCTTCTCCCGCTATATAAAGATTTTTAAAACCGATTGAGAGCCTGTTTTCTTCCCGCAAAACCTGAATAGGTGACGAACTTTTACTCTCAAGCCCCATAATAGAGCCTGTTTCAAATCCTTTTATTTTTCTGCTAAAATCCTTAAGCCCTTGCCTAATCGCGCTGCTTACTTCAGCAGGCAGTAAATCCCATAACGCCGCCGGCTTCAATCCCAAAGGATAGCTTGTCTCAGCAATAGTCAAACTCTCTTTTTTATTAATAAAATTCCTGATACCGCAAAACGGAACTTTAAAACCATTTGAATATTTATAAAACCGTTCTTCAAGGCCTCCCAGCCATTCAAGAGCTTCTAGAGGCGATGTTGGCCTACCGTTTAACCTGTCCAAATTAACTCCCGCCACACAAGCCGCGTTCGCGAATTTACCATCTCTACTATACGGACTCATCCCATTTACTATATTTGTATTCTTATAGGCCGCGGCGGGAATAATACGTCCACCGGGGCACATACAAAATGTATACACCGACAGGCCGCCGGCACCTCTTGATGTCAGGCGATATTCAGCACCCTTGACTCCCGGCAGGCTTTTTTGTCCCCACTGAGCTTGGTTAATAATTTCCTGAGGATGTTCTATTCTGCAGCCAATGGCAAAATTTTTTGTACGAAATCCAACTCCCCTTTTGATTAACATTCGATATGTCTCATAGGCGGAATGGCCCGGCGCGACAATAAACTCATCAGCGACGAATGTACCTGAAGTTGTTACCGCCTCAGATACTCTTCCATTTTCAATCTTTAAATCTTCCAACTGTGTTTCAAAAAAAACTTTCCCTCCGATATTCAAAAACTTTTCTCTAAGTGTTTTGACAAGTTTTTTAAGATTGTCGCTTCCAAGATGAGGGTGCGCCATATACCTTATCTCTTCGGGGGCGCCTGCATCAATATAACTTGATATTATAAACTCTTTTTCCCGTAAAATATGTTTGGATCTTGAGGTAAGCTTCCCATCGGAGAATGTTCCCGCGCCGCCTTCACCAAAGGCATAATTACTCACAGAGTTAAACAGGCCGGTTCTCTCGAACTCCCTGATTCCCTCGGCCCTTTTTTTAACATCCGAGCCTCTTTCTATCAACGTTGTATTAAAGCCCGCTTTTTGAAGTACGAATGCCGAAAAAAATCCGGCAGGGCCGCTTCCAACAACCAGAACTTTCTCTGTTCTTTTTCGATATGGAATATTTAGCGGTGGGGGTACAACAGGAGCTTCTCCATTAATTTGTTCTGATGAGGCCGAAACCAAAATTTGCCAGTGAATATTACCTTTTCTTCTGGCATCAAGGCTTTTTCTTTTAATTTGATATAAAAACTCTTTTGTTCCGAGTTCTTCTTCGATTTTTTCTCTGAGCTGGGCCTCTATGTAATCAGTGGGCAGCTTTAATAAAATTTCTCTATATCCCATTCAACACACCATATTATTAAATTGCGCCTCCCTAATATCCCTCTCCTCTTTCGCTCTTCGAGTTACAAAGGACAAACGGAGCACAAATAAATAAAGCCCGGCTATAATTCACCGGGCTTTATTTGTTTTTTTACTTATATTTTTGTTACTTTTGTGGCCTGTGGACCTTTAGGGCCGTCTTCAACTTCGAATTCGACTGCCTGGCCTTCGCCTAAACTTTTGAAGCCATCACCCTGAATTACACTGTGGTGAACAAAACAATCTTTGCTTCCGTCATCCGGCGTTATAAAACCATAACCCTTTTGATCACTGAACCATTTAACTTTTCCTGTTGCCATTACTTACTGTACCTCCTTCTTCCAAAATTTTAGTAAATAACGGCAGAAATAAAAAATCGCAACACGAAACTTTTGTTCTTTTGCAGACTAAAACTTCAATTCCCTCATTTACTACTGTATATAGCATCTACTATTTTTCTCTATTTGTCAACTAAATTATGCATTAAGCATTTGTTTGATTTTTTTACACACAAAAAAGTCAAGCTGATAGTGTAAAATATTATCGACACTTTTAGCATAAAAGTTCCTTCTTTCAGAGTTTAATAATTTAAAAATAGGTGTAACCCATTTTTTCATTATAGACAAGATTCACAATTTTTCATTTTAAAGGGCGGAATGAGGCTAAGGGTAGAGTTTCTGAAGCTGCTTTTTAACCGATTTATCAGACAAATATTCATCATATGTTGTCATTACCCTATCCACAAAACCATGGGGGGTAATTTCAATAATACGATTGGCAACAGTTTGCACAAGCTGATGGTCATGAGAAGAGAATAGAATTGTTCCTGGAAATTCCTCTAGGGCTTTATTTAGAGATGCTATTGATTCTAAGTCCAAATGGTTGGTTGGTTCATCCAAGATCAATACATTGCCCTGCACCAGCATCATACGCGCTAGAATACACCTGACCTTTTCCCCTCCGGATAATACCCTAACTGACTTTAAAGATTCTTCCCCGGAAAATAACATACGTCCTAAAAATCCACGTACAGAAGCATCATCAGTAGCTCTTATATATTGCCTAAGCCACTCAACAATATTAAGGTCAAGATCAAAGTATTTAGCATTATCCTTAGGAAAATATGCTCTTGAAGTAGCAGCCCCCCATTTAAAAGTACCTTCATCAGCAGGAGTCTCACCCATTAAAACACGAAAGAGCGTTGACTTGATAAGGTTCTGTGATCCAACAAAAGCAATCTTATCATTTCTTTCAATCTTTATAGAGAGGTCCTTAAACATAGTTACACCATCTACTGATTTTGAGAGTCCCTTTATACTTAAGAGGTTATTACCAGCGTCCTTTTCAACCTTAAAATTAATATAGGGAGATTTTCTAGAGGATGGTTTTATATCTTCAAGAGTAAGTTTCTCCAGAGCTCTTTTACGACTAGTTGCCTGTTTAGATTTAGACGCATTAGCACTAAAGCGAGCTATAAATACCTGAAGTTCCTTTCTTTTTTCAAGTGTCTTTTTATTATAATCGTTACGTTGTTTTAATGCAAGCTGACTTGATTGTAACCAGAATCTGAAATTTCCCGGATACAACTGAATTTTACCATAATCAATATCCGCGATATGAGTACAAACTTTATTTAAAAAATGACGGTCATGCGAAACAACAATAGCTATATTTTCAAAATTATACAAGAACCCTTCAAGCCACATGCACGTTTCAACATCCAGATGATTAGTAGGTTCATCAAGCAACAAGATGTCTGGATTACCGAATAGTGCTTGCGCTAAAAGCACGCGCACCTTTCGTCCTCCTTCAAGCTGCTTCATCTGCAAATCATGAAATTCTTCCGGAATTCCTAGATCACTTAATAATTTAGCCGCGTTTGGTTCGGCGTTCCACCCATCTAAGTCAGCAAACTCACCTTCAAGATCCGCAAGACGAATTCCATCTTCATCGGAAAAATTTTCATTAGCACAGATATCATCTCTTTCTATCATAATATCATATAGCTTCTTATGTCCCCTAATAACTGTGTTTAATACGGTATATTCGTCAAAAGCAAACTGATCCTGTTCTAAAACAGAGATCCGTTTATCTGGAGAAACTGCAATATCACCTTTTGTAGAATCAACTTCCCCGGAGAGTATTTTTAAGAATGTTGATTTGCCGGAACCATTGGCACCAATCAACCCGTAACAATTCCCGGGAGAAAAAGTTATATTTACATCTAAAAAAAGAGTGCGTTTTCCATAACGCAACGATACACCATTAGCTGAAATCATAATCTAATAACCTACTTTTGTGTTTATTTGTTTAATTGTGTTAAAAAATAAAAACCACTTAGGCAAATGCTTCTAAACCTAGCGGTCTTTAAACATCTTCATTTTATTAATTACTATGTAACGAGCATGTATTGTACACTATTTCTACTAATTTGTCACTATTTTAAGCCTACCCCTGATACCGCCTTACCGGCTATGGCAAGAGTTAAAAGGAAAGCAATAAGAATGCTGAGGACTGCAAGAGAAACGTCTAAGCATGCTTAGAAATCAACGTGAGTAAGTAAATAAACGCTTAAACAAGCTATATAATGCTAAGTTTGTAGGCGCCGACTTCAAATAACTTGTTCGGCATTTCCTCGCTGCGGTCGGTCGCTCAACCTGTGCCTTACGGCACAAGGTTCTCGTCAATCTTCCAGAGGTTAATAATTTAAAAGGCCGCGCTTTCACACGGCCTTTTAAATTTTGGCTCCCCGCATTGAACGAGATTCGCAACTTTCTGCATACTAACTATGAAATACAACTGCCCTTTTTCATTTAAACTACTTCCAAGAATCAGGACGCTTTAAGGTATGATTATTATTAAGCGTTATAACATCATTAAATTGACAGGTTTTTAAATGTTTTTGCTTTACCTTACTATGAAAATCTGCAACTTTTTTCAATTCTTCCGCTCTTCTCCCAATTGGTATGACAATGCCTATTCTTTTGATTGGAAAGGTTCTTTTAACAGCTTGTATAGCCGGGATAAGGTCGCTATCTCCAGATACAATCAAAGCAGTATCCCAAGTATCAGATATTGCAGTTTCAAAAAGCTTTATCGCAATATTAACATCTGTTTGTTTTTCTTCAGGTTTTTTATATGCTCTATGGCATATTCGACAAACAGTATCTTTCATTCTAAAGGCTCCAAAGACAGGAGTGACACCAACTAATTGCAGAGCTTTGATATAAATTTGATGCTTAGCTAATTTTTGAGAGTTCCAAGTTATATATGCAGTAAAATATAAAACATCACCAAGGGTATCTCCAGGTAAAGTAAAGCATTTTGAAAACTTTTCAAGGTCTAACCATTTATATTTATGGTATACTAAATCACAGTCCAAGGCGTGATAAAGATTAAACCCGTCAACAAAAACAGCAACTCTATTCACATTTTCTCTCCATTTTATATATAAAAAAACCCGAATCCATTAAGGAATTCGGGGCCAACGAAATACGAGACTTCGCTGGGATGATAAGTAATATTACCTTATAACATTCAATCTGTCAAGAACTTTTTGTCTAGTACATTTCCTCATTCCATCTATACCAATTATACCACACTAATCACTAAATTCAATACCATTAACTTAATTACTTATAAATCTTTAAATTTTACAGCAAACCAAAGAAAAAGCCCATCTAAAAATAGAAAGGTATGCTTATTGTACCTTATTTAAAATAAATAAGTTACAAATGTTTGCTCTCCGGGTAGGCGCCGAATTTAAATAACTTGTTCGGCATTTCCTCGCTCTGCTCGGTCAGAACCATTCTTCAAGTCGTAGGTTCTCGTCAAGTTTCCAGAGGTTAATAATTTAAAAGGCCACACTTTCATGCGGCCTTTTAAATTTTGGCTCCCCGGACTAGACGATGTTGATAACAAAAAAGGCAAAAACATCCCATTAAACTTTTAGGACTTTTTTAAATATTGTGCTCCTCCTAGAATTATAGAAAAGAGGTTATTTTTTACTGTATCTGCTTGGTTTGATGTACAGTTAAAAGATAACGAACTTTTTTCATGCCTTACGCTTTGTAATCACTTAGTTAAAATCTGTAAGTAAAGCGTACCTCTACTTTTAATCGCTCCTTAAGGGCTTTATCTATTTCTGCTCCCTTTAAAGCATCCCATGCTGCTTTTTCCATACCCTTAATCTTTATTTTAAATTCTTTGCTCTTTGTTTTTGATGTAGTCATTTTAGATTTTGCATTTGCAGTTGCCTTTATACCAAAAGTCTTTAAAGCTATTTCCTCTGCCAGTTTTGCAGCGCCATTTAAAGCGCTTGGGTCAGCAGCATCTACGTTCTTCGCAATAACCTTTTTAAACTGCTTTCCTATCGCTTTGGTAATTTGCTTTTTCATCTTTGTTTTAATTTTTTTCATCAAATCCTCCCCCTTCAATGTTTCTACAGGCTATAAGCCTTATTTATCCTATATTTTATCACTTCAAAAATCAAATCTCAAGTAATGCAACTACTTGCAAAGATGTATATCCGTAAGGGAAACGAAATTCAATCAATCTTGGACGACCCTTTCCCAAAGAACCTGCCCTCCCGCTTTTTTGCATTCTTGATCATTTAAGTATTGTATCTTCCCGATTTTCATTCGGTGGAACCTTTAATACATTTTAGAAGTATCACACAGTTTTTCTTCTTGAATTAAGTAATTTGATATCCCGTTTCTTATTTTTTCAATAATGTCTTTGAAGTAGTAAGTTCCGTCATAATCAGCACTAAATTTATCATCTTTATCAGCTGGTATTATAGGGCAAATTATTCTAACGCGACTCCCTACAATGCTGTCTGAATATCTACCTAAATATATTTCATCACTAAAATCTTTATCAATCTCAAATATTCTTAACAAGAGAATCATGGGATCAATTTTGTCGCGAAGTCCGTCTTTTTCGCGAAGACTATTATAAGGCGCTTCTGGTTCCCATATGTCGAAGATGCCGTTATTGCATAAGTTTTCCCAAATTTTCATATTATTTTCTATATGAAAAATTCGATCTAAAATTGCAATGTGTGTTCCGCTCGTCGCATATCCTTCAGCATGCAAACTCTCGCCAATATAACTTAAAGGATATATCGCCCTAGGGCCCGCCCTAAATGTTGTTAATAATTTTGGTACACAACGAAAATCTCTTTGCAGTGACACTGCCCTTAAATGAGCGGTAAATATAGAGGAGTAACACCTCTTGGGTTCAGACTTTTTCAAAAAGCCTTCAATTAAAGCTTTCGCGTTTTGTTTTTCTACTTTCAACGTTTGATGATTTAATTTTACTTCCCTATTCACCATAGAACACAATTTTTCTTTCATTTTTTTGTCTCCTATTTATAAATAAAAAGGTGCCTCTCTCTTTATCTTTGTATTTCTCTGTATATTATATCAAACTTTCAATCATACTCGAAGAAAGAAGAAAGTTGCTATAAGGTTTAAAAATTATCGGAACAATATCATCTGGATCTATCTCTGTGTCACAATTTTCGTCTTTATTTATTCTATCAAGAATGCTGTATAGAAACAGGCTGTGTAGATATACAGTTATGAAAAATTTGTTTTTAATTGTTCTTATTTCTTCTTCTGTTTTAAACTGCTTCTTAGAAAGGAATCTCTTTAATGCAAAACAACCCATATTAACTGCTATAGCTTCTATTGCTGTTTCACCCTTCCCAACTTGCGATGTAATAATTTTAGTTATATCATTGCCGCCCCAGCCATAATCTTCCCACGTTTTATCTTCTTTTTTTTCTGCATACTCAAAAACTCTAATAGGAATTGGGGGTGCAATATTATCTTTTTCCTTATTTTCTTTAACTTTTTGACCTGTTTGTTGCGGATCTATAATCCGTACCCAAAATATTGATTCTAAATCTCCGCTCGGAGAAGATAGTCGAGCTTTTAATTCGATTTCATCGCCAACGTTCACATTGGCTTTAGGTTCAAATGTAATTTTTATTGAATTGTCTGTTGGCCCTGCTTTAGTAATATCGAATATATCCTCTACTTTAGAAGGGTTTGAGCCATCATCTCCGCCGCCTCCATTAGATTTTATGCCGAGAACAGCAAGTTCCAATTCTCCCTTTTCCTTAGGTCTAAAAAGATATTCGTCTTCAACATCTGTCGCAAACCTAATTATTCCCTTCCCACCCAAAGGAACGCTTTTTAGTTTTTTCCCGAAGCCATTTTCATCTATATTGATTTTGAATATAGATGGGAACCTTTTGGAAATATATTTTGCTTTTTTGTTCTCTTTTTGCTTATCAGCTTTATCTTCCTTCTTAAATTTATTTAGTTTCTTAAATAAATTAAATTCCTCATTATTTTTAAGTAACTTCATTATTTCTTTATCAATGGAAAGATTAGTTAGCACGGTTGCCAGTAAGTTTTTATCTTCAGTGCTTTCTCTCAATATTCTATTTTTTCGATTTTGATTTAGCAGCTTTAATTTTTCATTATCTCTCAATGCAACAGTAATTTTATCTATTAATAGTTCTGTTTTTATGCCTTCATTCAACCTATCTCTTGACCCCTTAAAGAGATCTTGGCGAACAGATGTTTTAATCTTGGTACAATTAACTTGTATTAGCATATGATCCCGTAATAAAGGAAAACCAAGGACTTTAGAAATAAATGATCTTGTCAAAAATCCATGAACTTGGCCATTTTGCGTAAAAACCACAGCTTTGTTATTAATGAATTCCTTTTGGTCAACATGTTGTTTAAAAACATGTGTCTCTATTGGAACTTCACCTATTTTAGAATCCGAAATTGTTATAGTGAGACTCTCATCCTCCTTCTTGTCTCTATCATCAAGCGTTAGTCTGATTTTGTTACCCAATACAGGCTTAGATGGAGTTTTTTGATTTGACCACCTTTTTTCATAAACTAGAAAAGGTAAAGCCGGATGATATAAATAATGATTAAAATCTCTCCAAAGATCCCACGTAACATATGATCGTGAGCCCTTAGGTAATCCATAAGAATATAGCTTGACGATAGCTCCTGTTGTAAATTTTCTTTTGTATAAGCCTAAATCTATCTCTTTAATACTGAAGCGCGGGATCTTTCCATCAATAGTAAAATATTCATACCAACTACTTTTTAAGCGCCCCTCTTCTTCTTCAGTTAAAGGGTGTTTTCTTACCAAAGTAAAACCAAAATCATTAGATGCTTTTGTATTTAATTCGTTGCATAATTTTGAAGCAATCAACTGATACCTATGGTCTCCACAAAATATTACTGCTCCAGTGGATCCCATATTATATTTTCCTTGCACAAAGGGTATATCTGTTTTATTACACCTGGAAAGAGACAGAAACGTCTTATGAAAGTCGTCTGGATGCTGGCCTTCGCCATAATCATATATCAACAAATTGGGCATTTGCTTATCACCTTCAGCTATAACCTGAATATCTTCTGCAATGCTTCTCCGCCCAGATTGCGATATTTCACTAAAATCGCCATTTTTTATATCGAAAAATTTCTCAACCGCGATAGCCATATTCGAAGGAGCTTCTTTTGACTTAGGGTCAATTTTCATTAATTTACATTGTTTTAATAGAAGAGAGTCTATGGAATTGGTTACCTTTTCTATTAATGCCGGCACAGGATTACTTTGTTGATTTTCAAAAGTACCAAAATTACTTCTGTCATTTTTATCTCTGCCACCATAGGGAAACCAATTATGATTATTACTTAACAACTCATTCCGTAAAACTATATTATGTAATGCAGCTTCATCTTTGGCGCTAAATATTGACCAAAATAGTTTCTTTGTATCCATGGTAATCTCCTAATCTTATAATTTAAATTTATCTTCTTTCGAAAAATGAAACTTTGCTTTAGCCTCTTTAACTTTTCTTTCTATTACAAAAAAAATACTATTTATTTGCTCTTCGGTATAGTCGTATATCTGCCTATTGGAACAATTTCCTAATACTTTAATTTTCTGCAGGATAGTATTAGTCCTTTTTGTTGCCAACCTTTTAAATCTTTCCTTCTTGTCGTTCATTTGTTTGCTCCTTTAAAAATAAGTAAACATATTTAACATACGAACAGTATATTAACATACATTGCTTATTCTGTCAATAGCAAAATAATAATTTTCCCCTTAAAACCCCTTTTTGGGCTTACGCTCTCTTGTCCTTAAAATAAAAAAATCCGCCCAAATTAATGAGCGGACCTTTTTTTGATTTTGGCTCCCCATATATGACTTGTTTCGCAACAGGGATATTAGCCTTGAAATTGATTTAAGTATTATAAAAGTGCTATTTGAAGAAGCTAATTTAACACTTGTTTAAATACCCACTCAGGGAATAATTAAGCATTACTGTTTGGAGATAAGTTGTTACCGAAAAAAATTTTGCTCGGGTAGGCACATTGTAACAATCAGTAGCAAAAAGTTATGCAAGAACCGCTTCTTTGTCTCCTAGGCAAACTTGATTAATCATATCCCAGTATAAATAACTAATAGCACTATAATGCTCGGAAGAAGGGCCTTCGACTAACAGCTTTTCAATATTTTTCTTAAACAATCCCTTTGACTGTTCGTTAGCTTCCCCTGCGGTATGATTCTTTAGCAAAGAGAGAGGAATGCGATTTGAGGGTTCTAAAAACAAAGCTGCCTCTTTATCTTCTAGGGGTTTAGATGTTTTGTTTACGCTATATGTAAAGATAAAATCTTCAGTATATCCCAGATAAGCCCTTGCTCCATTAGTAATGATTTTTTGTCCTAATTTTTTTGCAGACTTACAAGAACGTGCATAGATAATTTTATCTTTAATGGCTTTCTTATCATCGATCTTCAAAATAACCTCATCCTTGTGGCCCTTAACAGAATTTTCACTTCCATGACCATTTAAAACGACTAATTTAGGATTTGTTTTTTCTAAAGTTCCAACAACTCTATCTCTATTTGCCTTATCACGGTGAAGATCTATAACGCAAAGCCCTTTCTTTTTTGCTTTTTGTATTATTTCTTTGCTCCATTTGGAAAGATAGATAGTTGCACAATCATGCTCTGGTCTTGTAATTAGTAGTGTTTTTGCCATATAATTCTGCCATCAATCTAATCGGATCATATCTTCCAACAAAGTCCCATCCTTTAAAGCTCTTAAAAAGGTTATTTCAATATCGGCGATTTGTTGCCCAATACCATCCCCTCTTTTTACATGCTCAATTAATTCGGATTTAGAAAACTCGCCAGATGAACCAATAGAAATTTTTTTATCCGAAGGTAGAGTGTCAAGCCTATAAATTACTAAATTTTTGAGATCTTCTGAAATTTTTCCTGATTTTTTTAATTCTTCTTCCCTTGCCATTAAATTAATCCTAATTTTTCTAATTTTTCTAAAATTCTTTTACTCTCCTGCGTATTATTTCTTATTTCAAGATAAGCAACTTCCCAAGTAATAGGTTGTTTTTTTTCTCCTAAATCTAAAATGAGAATGACTTCTTTTCGTGTATTTAATGGAAGATTTGCGTAAGCTTTTAAAAAATTTTCTCTTTTATTATTTTCTTGAGTAGGCATATTAATTTCTAACTTTATGTAACATAGCAAAAACCAATGGAATAAAATAAAACAGCAACGATAATAATAACCCTAAAATTACCTCACTACTATATACCAATAATAAGCTTGATTCAAACTGCTTCATTTCCTCTTAATTATACTTGGTTAATATAATAAAGTCAAATAAAATTAAACTAGGCTTAAGCAAAACATTCGCTTTTTTGCCTGCCCTCTTCCGCTTTTTTAACCATTCATAGTCCTTTCCTTAGCTTACTTTGCGATTTTTGCTTCAACTGGATTTAATACCATATATCTGGTGTAACTGCGGTGAGTTTCTCCAATGCCCTGGGCAAAACTATCCTTCTCTTGAGAAATAACTATTAAGTGCATGTGATCAAACATTAGACAATAAGATAATACTTTTAATTTAAAGCATGCAGAATTATCTTTAATCAAGTATAAATACTTTTTATAATCACTTTCTTCGAAAAATACCTCTTGCCTTCTATTACCTCTTTAGATTATGTGGTGAGGGTAATTTAACACTACTGCTCTTGCTATTCTTGGCATGGATTAATTTTAGCAAAGTAGTCGTGTTTTGTCAATTACTTAGGTATTGTATCCTCTTGATTGTGATATATTTGATTTTCAAGAAAGGTGTCAAGAAGAATAGGACATGTCATAGCCCACGTCCTATAATTTAATGGGTCTGGCTTTTTGATGGGCCCCAACTCCTAAACCAATTCAATTTTCATTCCAGTGAGCTATGTGACTATAGTGAGACCTGGGCCCTTTGACAAAAACTTTGAAATAAAGCACCACCTCCTTAGAGGTATTGGTCACATCCTACAACTTATTGGCGCGTTTGTCAAATATTTACCAAATAAATAAAAATATAAAAAATTTTACTTGACAACTTTAAAGTAATATGCTACCATTATAGTTGTATGGAAGAGAAAAAATTATTAACCGTTAAAGAGGTTGCAAAGATGTTAAACAAGACACCCCAGGGTATACACTGGCTCATAAAAGAAGGCCGGATAAAGCCGGAGTCTGTTGCAGGAAAATATAAGTTTTTTTCACAGGAAAGTGTAGACGAATATATTAAAAGATATGAAAAGTAATATTTTTTTAAACATTTACTTGAAAACTTTAAAGTAACCATATATTTTTTATCCTTTTACTTTAAAAGTTTAAAGTAAATAACCGAAAGGAGGCCTGTCATGATACATATTTCGCTTGTCAAAGAGAGAATAAATATTTTGGACCGGCAAAAGATGCGTACCTCTCTTCCCTTTATTTTGCCTATGGCATTAAGGATGTGCAGAATAGTTAGGCTTTTAAGTAAAGAATATAACCTAACCTGCAATATCCATATAAGAATTTATAACACAATTGACCTGGAGGTGAAAAATGAACGTTAAGATTGCAGAGACTATAAGTAAAAATAATAACCCCTCTGTTGAGCAGTGGTATAAATCTAAAGTAAAAGAGTTAGCTCATTTTTTCGCAAACAAGGCTAAAAATCAAGCCATATACACAGATAATTATATCGTCATTGAACAAAAAGAATTGGAGGTGGTAGCAAAATGAAAGTAGCTTTATATGCTCGCGTATCAAGTAACCAACAAGCTGATAAGAATAATAGCATACCATCTCAACTAAGACTTCTTCATGAATATGCCTTAAAGCATAACATGGCAGTCTATAAAGAATATATAGATGAAGCTGAAAGCGCTCTATCAACTGACAGGCCGGCTTTTTTAAAAATGATAGCAGAAACTAAGAAAAAGTTTCCAACGTTTCAAGCTATTTTAGTTTGGAAATTATCCAGATTTGCAAGAAATAGGCAAGATAGCATCATCTATAAAGCTATGTTAAAAAAGCGCGGAGTCGAAGTTATTTCAATATCAGAGCCAATAGATAATACACCTCAAGGACAATTAATGGAAGGAATGATTGAGGTTATTGATGAATTTTACAGCGCTGTCTTAGGGCAAGAGACTTTGAGAGGATTAATTGAAAATACCAGGAAAGGCTACCGAAATGGCGGATATGCAGCTTTCGGCTATAAAAATGTGCATATTTATGATGAAAATAAAAATCAAAGAACAAAATACGAAATCAATGAATCTGAAGCAGCAATAGTTAAACTTATCTTTGAATTATACGTCAAAGGCAATGGACTTAAGAATATTGTTACTTATCTTAATACCCATGATCATAAACCACGATCAGGCGGCAATTGGAGCAAATCCACTGTGGCAAATGTATTGAGGAATGAATCGCACATCGGCTGGACAGTATTTAATAAAAGGGATAAAAAAACTTACGGCAAGCAATTTAAGCCAAAAGACCAGTGGATTATTATTAAAAATACTCACGAGGCTATTATAAGCGAAGATTTATTCAACAAAGTACAAAGACTTATTGAAAAAAGGCAACCTAAAAATCAACCAGCAAGAGTGACTTCAAGCTCTTATCTTCTATCCGGTCTAATGAGATGCGGTAAATGTAATGCTACTTATGGCGTGACCGGCTATGGCAGAGATAAAAAATATGCCTATTACAACTGTATAACTTATTCTAAAAAGGGTAAAGATGTTTGTTCCGGTTATAGAGTGCGTGCGGATGAACTTGATAACGAAATAATTGAAAGAGTAAAAGATCTTCTTTTTTCAGATGAGAATATGAAAAATTTGGTTGATGATATAAACCAAGCTGCTAAATCTTTAAGAACTGACTATTGGATGAAAATAACAGACCTTAAGAAAAAAGCTAGCGATTTGCATAATCGTGTTATGAGACAGTATGAAGCTATTGAAAGTGGGATTATTGATGTAGCCCTTGTTGCTCCGAGGTTAAAAGAATTAAAAAGTCAAAAAGATTCTCTTCAAGAAGAAATAGCGTATTATGAGAATTTAAATAGCCGGCATCGGCCAATACACATCTCAAGAACAATGATAGATAATTTTAGAAAAGAAATGGAAGTAACTTTTATAGGCAATAATATTCAAGAAAAACGAGAGTTTTTGAAGAAGTTTATTGAGAAGATTATAATAAAAGAAGAAGAAATTGAAATTGTGTATTATACGCCTGGAGTTAAGTTTCCTTTTTTAGATCTTCAAGACGCTTAAGGACATCATTTATGGTAGTGTCGCCTTCGCCTTTGCAGGCTTTGAGGAATTGTTCAAATTGGGCAGTGAGGGATTTTATTGTTTTAAGCTTTGTTTTATCCATTTTCACATAAACCCATTATCAATATCCTTCTCCATAATAAGCTTCTGCCTGAGCCTCTATACAGCTTTTGCAAACAAGAACTTCATCGCCCATATCAGCATCTCCACATGCTTCAATTTCTGAATCCAGCACTTTTTCATCACAAATATCACATTTGACCATTGTCTCTGTATGGTCACACAAGGCGCATTCTCCTACTTCAAGATCAAATGTTATTGCCCCACATGAAGGGCATTCAACAACATGCTTCCCTTCATTTTCTAGCTGTTTCTCAACTCCAACATGATGCGCTTCCCAAAATTCATACATCTCAATAAGTGCTTTCCATGTATCATCACTACGAAATTCTTTTTCTAAATTAAGTCCTAAATGCTTATTCGAGAAATTAAATATAAAAGATAACATCCTTCCTATAATAACTTCTGTTTCTTTGGTATTTAATTCAAATTCATAATGTTCAACCTTATTCCTAAATTTTCTACAGGCATCTATTGTTTGTTGATCTTCTTCATCTAAATTGATGCCGCCTATTTTTAAGAGTCTTCTAACCGCCGTATTTGTGTGCACGGTATGAGCTTCTGAGGGATATTTATCGACATTTTGCCAGATAAAAGCTGGATGAATACGTCTCAAGCATTCTTTAAGCAAAAGCTCAACAACATGTGCAACATCCCGAATTGCAAACTTAAGATCATCTTCTTTTGTTCCATCTAAGTTAGTAAGATGGGCAACAGCATGATTTAAGGAGCTTCTGGCATTATTTATCAAATCGAATTTAATGGATTTTTTTATAGGTGCTTTTTTCATATAAATGTACAAGAAATAAGAGTTATGTCTCCGTTTTGCGTTATGGCATGAAGTTGCTTACATTTAAACTTGGGATGTTTTAGTAGCAGGCTTCAACGAAAGCTCCATTAAAGGTATCTGCTACCTCCACTTTATTGTGCCTTTTATCCTCTATGAAATTCAATAATAAAACAGAACTTCGGCTTAGAGCATTAACTCTTCCAAAGCAAAACATCCTTCAAAACAACCCTAAGAATTCCTTATTTAAAAGTATCCGACGGTAAATAGAGTTTTATTTACTTGGCCGGGTTTTAAATCGAGGAGGCTGGAGTTGCGGTGTAATCTTAGATAATATCCAAGATATTATCTTATTCATTACACATCACCTCCTTTTTCAGGTTGTTCTATCATAAACAATGTTGTGTTATCAACATTGGGGTATGTTGGCTCCCCGGGTAGGACTCGAACCTACGACCTAGTGATTAACAGTCACCCGCTCTACCAACTGAGCCACCGAGGAATTTAATTATATCAGTAGTAAATCCTATATATAATTTATTATCTTTGTCACTTTTAAGTACATAAGTATAAAACATGTTTTCAAGTACACGCCACTCGCCCGCAACGCCTGAGCAAGCTTCATACTTGCGATGACGAGCGTGGCCGAGGAATTTTTTAATGTATTTGAGGATGGTGCAAGCTATAGAAGTTTGCCGTATCCTTTATGTCGTCCTGAGCTTTAGCCCTTTTTTCCTGAGCTAATAAATGCCTACTTATTGAATCTTCTAATCTTCTTATAGCCTCTTCTTCCGTTCTGCCCTTAGAAAAGAGCTCTAACTCGGGGCAGGCCGCGACATACATATTGTCATTACTCTTGTAAACTTCGATTTCCATGGCTTTTCCAATTAGGGTTAAAATTATACCAACTTAGATTATTTCTGTCAATATTTAAGTTATTTCTCTTCGATTCTCAAGAGCTCTGCCTAAAGTTATCTCATCAACGAACTCTATATCGCCTCCCACAGGCAAACCTTGAGCCAATCTTGTTACTTTTACTTTCTTTTTTGAAAGCAATCTGGATATAAACAATGCCGTTATTTCCCCTTCTGTATCAGAACTTAAAGCTAGTATCACCTCCTCTGTTTTTCCCTTATTAAGCCTTTCTATTAATTCTTTTACCTTAATCTGATCTGGCCCTATGCCCTCCAGAGGAGCTAATTTACCTCCTAAAACATGATAAAGCCCTTTATATTCATGGCTTCTTTCAATAGCAAAAATATCAGCTGATTTTTCTACTACACAGATAATACTTTTATCTCTTTGTTCATTATCGCAGATATTACAGATATCTCCTTCTGATAACGCGAAACAAATTTTACAATGTACGGTTTTATTTTTTACGTCACTGATAGCTTCAGACAAACCCAAGGCATCAACCTTTTTGTCATTAAGAATAGCAAAAGTAATTCTTTCTGCCGAACGAGGGCCTATTCCCGGAAGCCGGGAAAGTTCTTTGATAAGCTTTTCTATGGATTTTGTATATGCCGACATAAAAATCCCTTATGAAGAATATCCTTTATTCTCTTTTTTTACAAACAACCCGTCAAATAACTTCTGAGCGGAAGAAATTATGGGATTATTTACATTCGCTTTTTCTTCCGGCGCTTCCGCTTTAGATTCCGCCTTTTTAGCCTTTCGGGCAACTTCTTTTTTCCTTGTGGTAATATCAACTAACTTTATTGTTGTTTTTTTGCCAAGCAACTCTGAGAAGGTATCTTCAACCAATTTTTTATTAGCCTTATCTTCCAAGTTTTCCCTATGAAAAGCAAATCCCGGATAAAAACCGATAGTTATAACTTTACCGTCAAAATTTACCGCTTCACCTTCAGATATATAAAGCCCTATGGATGTTTTAACTCTTTTTATAACCTGGCAAGCTTTATCCCAGGTAGACTTAAAGTCATTCCGATTAAAGCCGGAATCGAAGGCAGCCATCTCAGACTCATCATAGATATCTTCCGGCATTTCTTTTTCATCCGCTTTCTCTTCTTTTATAATGATTTTTTTTTCAGGTTTTAGCGGTATTTTTTCCTGTATCAGAGGTTGACTGTCGTTTGAATCTATTTTATCTTCAATATCATCAATTTTAGATAACAATTCTCGAACATTGACTTTTTCAAAGTCACCTGTCAATTTAATAAAAAGCATCTCCACCGGAATGCGGCTTAAGGGCGCCCTTTGAATATCATACCGGGCTCTGGAAAGCAGACTATAAATATAAAGTAATTCCTCTAGGGTGAATGATTGCGTCTGCTCCTTTATCTTTTTAATGCTTTCATCGGCAGCATCAATTAAATCTTTACAACTGTCTATTTCCCTGGCAATAAGCATATCCCGCGTGTGGGAGATAAATTCATTAAGAAAAACGGCTATCTCTCCGCCTTTTACAATAAGCTCATTTATTATTGAAATAGCCTTCTGGGTATCTTTTTTGATGATGCAATCGGTGAGGTTAAAAATTACTTCTTTGCCTGCCGCCCCTAAAATATTATTTACGTCATCAACAGCTATTTCTTTGTCTGTATATGACGAAATCTGATCCAGCAATGACTCCGCGTCCCTCAAGCCCCCATTAACCGATCTGGCAATGGCAAAAACCGCTTCATCATTAATTTTTATTTTCTCTTTTTTAGCTATGTCTTTTAATTTATTGGCTATTTCTTTAGTAGTAATGCGCCTAAAATCAAATCGCTGGCATCTTGAAATTACCGTGGCTAAAATCTTGCTCGGTTGAGTGGTGGCAAAGATAAACTTAACATGCGCGGGTGGCTCTTCTAATGTTTTTAAAAGCGCGTTAAAAGAAGAGGTTGAAAGCATGTGCACTTCATCTATAATATAGATTTTATATTTACTGTTTGAAGGGGAAAGCTTAACATTCTCAAGAAGTGACCTCATGTCTTCAACTTTCGTCCTTGAGGCACCATCAATTTCAAGAACATCCAGGCTATTGGATTTATCTATTTCAAAACAGTTCTGGCATTTATTGCAGGGTTTGGACCCCGGAGATTTTAAGCAATTAAGAGATTTAGCCAGTATCCTGGCTGTAGATGTTTTACCTGTGCCTCTGGAGCCCGAAAAAAGATAAGCGTGAGCTATCCTGTCTGCTTTCAAGGCATTTTCCAGGGTAGTGGTAATATGATCCTGGCCTACAACCTCGCTAAAGGTTTTTGGCCTCCATTTTAGGGCAAAAGCCTGATATGTCATTAATATCCCGATATAAGTTTAACTTCTCTCAAACCCCTTACGGAGTTACAAATGAAAATCTTATTTGCTCTCAATAAATCTTGCTTGTAAAGAATCTTTTCTTTAAGAGGAAAATTTTTTTTATTTATTAACTGCTGCCTGTACACACCACTTAAAAGACCGCAATTAGCTGGCGGAGTATAATAACAGTTGTCTTTTTTAATTATTATATTAGATATAGCTCCTTCGGCCACTTGACTTCTCTCATTTAAGAATAAGACCTCCGTCAAACCTTTTTCCATGGCTTTTTTATATTCATTATCATAAAAACTCCTATTAGTAGTCTTATGATATAAAAAAATATTATCGGAGTTGCTTCTTTTGCCGGAAATAACCACTTTCAGGCCTTTATGATGGCTCTCTTTTATAGGGCTATGGCTAATTATTAAAGAACCGTCTTTGCTAATCAGTAATTTTAATTTGTATATTTTTGAATTATTGAGTTTCTTTAGATACTTTTGAAGCTTGTTTTTAATAACGCTTTCATTATAACAAAAATTAAAGTAATTTAAAGATTTTTTTAGCCTTTTCAAATGAGCCGCTAAAAGGTATATCTTTCTATTTTTCTTGACAAGCATGGTTTCGATTAATCTAAAATCCGAGAGTGCCTTTTTAGTGAAATCGACCTTTAGAAGACATTCCTTAAACTCATTTTTAACCTTGGAATCATAAACTATACCGCTTCCAATGCCCATTTCAGCTTTTTTCTTATCGGTATCTAAAACCAGGGTTCTGATAGCCACATTAAATACAGCTTCTTTCTCGGGCGTTAAATAACCGATACTACCGGTATATATACCCCTCGGTTCCTTTTCGAGGTTTCTGATAATCTGCATGGCACGTATTTTTGGGGCTCCGGTAACCGAGCCGCAGGGAAAAATACTTTCAAATAGCTCATAGAGAGATATATCTTTTTTAAGTTTACCTCTCACTATAGAAATCATCTGAAATAAGGTTTTATATTTTTCAACTTTAAAAAGTTCTTGTGTTTTAACAGAACCGGCATCTGAAATCCTGCCAAAGTCATTTCTTAAAAGGTCTACAATCATCAAATTTTCACTGCGATCCTTTGTGGAATTTTTTAACTTTAGCATATTATACTTATCTTCTTTTATATCTTTACCGCGCTTATAAGTTCCCTTCATAGGACGGGTTTCGATAATGTTCTTGGCTCTTCTAAAGAATAACTCAGGTGAAAAGGAAAGAACAACGTGATTATTAAATTTAATTATGCCCGAGTAAGATACTTTTTGCGAATTTCTTAAACTTAGATAAAGATCTAACCAATTACCCGGATAATTAAACCTATCCTTGAAGGTGTAATTTATCTGATAAACATTACCTTTTTCTATATGCTTTTTTATTTTCTTAATATCCGCTTGATATCTTTTGAAATTTATATTGAAGCTTGTTTCTTCTAAAAACACTTCCGGGGTTCTTAGCGGTTCTTTTAAACTTCGCTTAATTATGAGGGGTTTCTTAAATATTCCAAACCATAGCAAAGGAAATTTATATTTTCTTTTTCCTGAGAGGGCTTCTTCAAAAAAATAACCGGCTTCATAACTAAAAAAACCGGCCGCGTAACCGCCTTTACTAATTTCTTTTTCTATCTCTTCTATTTTTTGTTTTAAATTCCTACCATCAACACAAGTGATTATTTTTTTTGGTTTTAAAAATAACAAAGTTGTTTTATTGTCTTTATCATACCGGTTGGTTTCTAAATAAACCGCGTTATCATGAGAGTCAATGCGTTTTAGGATGGAATTTAAGTTTTTCATACTATTTTTTTAGGGAATCGCCACGCTCAAAGGACATTGTCCTTTTGGCTTTTTTTATTGCCTCCCTGGCATTCTTTATATCAGTACATTCCTTGTTATTATAAATTTTATAATTAATCTTATATAAATCCGGTGTAAAGCTAACCATAATGACATTGCAACCGGCTTTAAGCCCTCGAGTGTAACCTTGTTTTTGATCAAGGGTTGCCAGAGCCGTTGTTGCCGGTATATGCGCGTTTTTAGTAACTATTCTAGTTAAGGCCAGCATCTTTAAAACTAATTTTTCAGTCGGGGATTTATTGCCTGCTAAGGGTGTATCATCCTGGGGAATAAAAGGCCCCATACCAACCATATCGGGCTGTATATCTTTTATGAAAAGAACATCCTCCGCTAAATCTTCTATGGTTTGCCCCGGCAAGCCTATTATACCGCCACAGCCAATCTGATAGCCAATCTTTTTTAAATTATACAAAATAGCTTTACGTTTTTCGAGACTTTGTTTAGGATGAATTTTTTTATACAGAATAGAGTTAGCCGTTTCGTGCCTTATTAAATATCTGTCAGCTCCGGCATCAAAAAAGGCTTTATACTCCTCTATGGGCCTTTCTCCAATTGATAAGGTTAGCGCCGTGCCTTTATTTATCTTTTTAATATCTTTTATTAATTTTACTACTTTCTCTTTGGTATAAAAGAAATCATCTCCTGACTGCAATACTATAGTCTTAATGCCCTCATCGGCAATTACCCGGGCTGCGGCTAAAATACCCTTTATCGGCATTCGGTAGCGTTTTACTTTTTGGTTTGCCGCTCTCAAGCCGCAATAAAGACAACCCCTTACGCAGTAGTTTGAAAATTCAACAAGCCCCCTAATTAAAACTTCATCATGACAATAAAGGCGTCTTATTCTATCGGCTTCTTTAATTAGAGGTTTAATATCTTGGGTTTTTAGAAATTTAATGATTTGGCTTTTATTCATCTTACTATTTCTAATAACGTACTTTGAATCTTCTCTAAAACAAGTGAGGTTTGATTGCCGTTATAAATAAGCACCCCGATTTTATCAGTTAGCTTTAGTTTAACCGGCGGCAAATTAACCCGGTTTTTATCTATATAACCAGCCACATAAGACCACCGACTGCCGAAAATTTCAACTAACTGTAAATTAAGAGAATATTTATCCTTTATCTCTTGGGCTTTTTGATTAAAAACGATAATTATATCTTTAGAAATAGATGTCTCTTTCTCCACCTTTAATCCTTTTGTAATATTCCATAAATTGATTATATACCTTGGGCATAGTATTTTTAACCTCTAGTATTTCTTTTTCTATTACTCGCTCTCCCGCCTCTTTTGTTTTTTCACTGGCAAAATCGTCTAACCATTCTCTATATGTTAAAACGGCGTTAAGTTTACAATATTTACCTTCAGCTCCCGTTCTAAGTAAATCCATGATGCATTTACCGGTTCTACCGCAACGATAACCGGCAGTACAAAAAGAGGTGATATAACCCAATTCAGCAAACTCTCTTATAACCTCATCTAAACTCCTGGTGTCTCCTAAATAAAATTGCTGTTTATTGCCCTGCTGGTCATCAGTGTGAGCGGCATAAGCCCCGATACCTATTTTAGTTGAAGCATCAGTCTGAGTTATACCTAATTTCAGAGATTTAGTCCTCATCTCACGCGACTCTCTGGCTGTAATAATCATACCTGTGTAAGGCACAGCTAATCTTATAACAGTAATCAATTTTAAGAAATCATTATTACTAACCATATATTTACTGTTTTTAGTAAATGGAGTATTTTCAGCCGGCTCCAGCCTCGGAAATGAAATAGTATGCGGCCCGATACCAAAAGCAGTTTCTAACTCATGGGCGTGGGCAATCAAGGCCATAACCTCAAACTTCCAATCATAGAGCCCGAATAAGGCCCCTAAGCCAACATCGTCAACCCCGGCTTCCATGGCTCTATGCATACAATATAAACGCCATTTATAATTTCCCTTAATAGTATTTTTCGGATGCACGGCCTCATAGGTTTTATGATGATAGGTTTCCTGAAAAGCCTGATAAGTGCCAATGCCAACTTTATGCAGATACCTCAAAGCTTCAATAGACATAGGTGCCGCGTTAACATTAGCTCTTCTTATTTGCCCAAAACCGTTTTTTGTGGGCACCTTAACGCTATATATGGTCTTAAGAGTATCCGCTATATACTCATAGTCGGTATTCGGATGCTCTCCATAAACCACAATGAGCCGCTTATGTCCTATTTCACCGGCCAGGACTTCAGTTTCCATTCTGACTTCCTGTTGTGTTAAAACCCTTCTATCGGCTTCTTGATTAGAATATCTAAAACCGCAATATTGGCAGTTATTGACACATATATTAGACATGTATAGAGGGGCAAAGGTTACAATTCTATTATCATAAACTTTTTTCTTAATTATTAAAGCTGCTTCTTGCATCATAGATAACAGTTCAGCATCCTCGACATTTAAAAGATAAGCTGTCTCATCCAGGCTAAGAGCATTAATTGCCAGGGATTTGCTTATGATGTCCTCTACCATCTTCTTGTCCGGTTTCGTGTTAGACTTTATTGTAGCTTCAATTAAATCATCATTAATAAAATCCTTACCATTTTTAAGATATTTATCTATCTCGTCTTGCTTAATTCTATTTTTGATCCAACCGGCAGTATCCGTATTATTTAATTCCATTTGTTGCTCCTTTTTGTAAAATCCAAAGTGCGTCTTTAAATGGACTCAGCACTCTTTCTAAAGTTCCATGTAAATATGAAATAACTACTCCGTAATTTGAAATTCCCACACCGGCTTCCTTGGCTTTTTGAATGCGCATTAGCATTTCTCTTCTGGTAATCATACAGCCGCCGCAATGAATAACCAGCTTGTAATCGCTTATATTATCCGGGTAATCCCTGCCCGCGCAGGTATCTATTTGCAGGTCAACTCCCGTGTATTCTTTGAGCCAGCGGGGAATTTTTACCCTGCCTATATCATCTTCTATCGGATGATGACTGCAAGCCTCAGCTATTAATATCTTATCTCTATCCTTTAAACTATCTATCACAGAAACCGCTCTTACCGCCGCCTTTAAATCGCCTTTATGACGCGAAAAGAGCATTGAAAATGTTGTACATTTAATATTTTCCGGCGTATGTTTAACCATATAATCAACTACTTGAGAATCACAAACAACGATATCAACCGGCTTCTTAAATTTATCAAGTATTTTTGGGTATTCACTTTCCTTTACTACGACTGATGCCTGATTGTTATCAAGATTATCTCTTATAGTATGAACCTGGGGGAGTATTATCCTGCCCTTAGGAGCTTCCTTATCAATGGGCACAATCAAAACCGCGATACCTTTACGCGGAATTAAATCCCCGATAATAGCCGGCGGATTAATAAAATCATCCGGACAGCACGAGATAATATACTCCTTTAGGGGATTAATATAATCATCCCTTTGCTCAAGATTAATACTTGAACAAAAGATTACCATCTCTGTCTTTTCTTTAATCTTTTTTAAAAATAATTCACCGGGTTTCTTCTGATCAACCTTATTTACAACTACTATAACCGGAGTTTTTCTAATCCCGGCTTCTTTAAATATGGTTTCTTCATACTCAGTCCAGATATCCGGCTCGGCAATTAGTATGTAAATATCAGCTCTGTCAAGTATCTTACGGCTTTTTCTTATACGCAAACTGCCTAACTCTGAAACATCGTCCATTCCCGCGGTATCCAAAAATACAACCGGCCCCACAGGCAAAAGTTCCATAGATTTTTCGACAACGTCAGTAGTCGTCCCCGGCGTGCTTGACGTAATAGCTACATCCTGCCCGGCCGCCATATTAAGAAAACTCGATTTGCCCGTATTAGTTCTTCCAAATAAACCCAATTGCAATCTTAAGGATTTGGGCGTTTTCTTCATCTTATTTTCCTTTGCTTAGGGCTGCTTTAACGGAGACGCCTTCTATAGCTCCAAGTTTTCCGGTTATAGCTCCCAATTCATCAGTTGTCGCGTCAACTATGAGCGTAATTACGCTGCAGTGCTTTTCTTTATAGGGCAATCCTGTCCTGGCAATAATAATATCTCCGTATGACGTAAGCACTTCATTTACCAAGGGCGCTTTTTCTTTTCTGTTCTCTAAAATTATTCCCACAAACCCCAATCGCTTATCCATATATTTACCTCCCTATAAAATAAACGTATTGTCAAAATTATTTAAGTTTAAATCACCAATAACCAAGATATGCTCTTACGGGCACAAGCAAGATGCAAACAATATTCAAATTTCAATATCCAATAATCAAACAGTTGCTTCTGCTTTGGTTTGGTTATTTGAATTTGGTCATTGGTTATTATTTGGTTATTGTTTCTTGTACCTTGGTTATTTTATTGCTTCTTTTCACACAACTTTTGACATTACCAAAACAAAAACCCGGCCTTATCCATTTTTCTTACGATAAGGCCGGGTATAATGTTCCCGTTTACTTCCCTTGAACTTAAACCCCAAGCCCTTATCGCAGGAATTTAATTTTCCGCTTTAATTTACTTTCTATACGATGTTTCTTATTTTTTCTTTCCTATCCACTTGCCGCGCGCGGTATAAGAAGTATGCAATAGCTTATGGCTCTTGTGCCCGCACGGCCCATCGGTAAGGAACTCTTTATATATCTGCTTTATTATCGGATTATCATGAGATTTTCTATAAGGAAGCCCTTGGTCTTCTTTATAAATCGCCTTAGCTCTGGCCTCTCTAATGGCAGGACTCGTAGGTATAGGCTGTCCGCCGCCGCCTAAACAACCACCCGGGCAGGCCATAATCTCAATAAAATGATAACCGTCAAGTTTGCCTTCGCAAAGCATATCCATTATCTTCTTGGCATTTGCCGTACCGTGGCCAATCATCACCTTAAGTGTCGCGCCTTCTAAAAACTTCCAATCTTTAACAGCTTTCTTAATTGGAATCTCGGCAGTTCTGATACCATCCATACCTCTTACCGGGGTAATATTTAATTTTTTAAAAGGAACTTCTTCTCCTGTTACTATCTCATAAGCGGTTCTTAAGGCCGCCTCCATAACACCGCCGGTCGCTCCAAATATCAAGGCCGCGCCCGAGCCAATACCAAGCGGGTCATCAAAGTCTGAATCAGGAAGGTTCGGCAGATCAATACCACACTCCTTAATCATCCCCGCCAACTCACGCGTTGTTAGGGCATAATCTACGTCCTTAAATCCGGAGTCGTCCATTTCCGGCCGCTCACACTCAAACTTTTTAGCCGAGCAAGGCATAAGAGAAACACTGACGATATTCTTCGCGTCAATGTTATTTTTCTCGGCATACCATGTCTTGGCAATAGCCCCAAACATTTGCTGAGGAGACTTACAGCTTGATACATGTCCAAGTTTCTCCGGATAAAAGTGCTCTATGTATTTCACCCAACCGGGAGAACACGAAGTAAACTGAGGAAGCTTAACATTTTTATCCTTTTCTACCAAAACCTTCTTTAATCTCAAAAGCAGTTCGGTGCCCTCTTCCATTATAGTAAGGTCAGCCGTAAAATTAGTATCAAAAACTTTGTCAAATCCTACTCTTTTAAGAGCGGTATTCAATTTTTTTGTAACACTTGTGCCAGCTGGTAGCCCAAACTCTTCTCCGATAGCCGCGCGTGGACTGGGAGCTGTTTGGATAATAACATGTTTAGTGGGATCTTCTATCACATCCCAAACTGCCTGCGAAGGATCCTTTGCTTTTAAGGCGCCCGTCGGGCATCTGTTAATACACTGGCCGCAGTTAATACAGATTACATCCGTAAGCGGTTTGTCTAAATAAGTTACAATCTTAGTCTCGGATCCCCTATAAGCCGCTTCCAGTACACCAACTTCCTGCAAGTCAATACATGTCCTGACACAACGGCGGCACAAAACACATTTATTCATATCGCGTTCAAGAGAATGACTCGAGAAATCTTTTTCATACAGCGGCTCGCTAACGTGGCCGAATTTATATGTCGTTACTCCATACTCCTTGGCCAGCGTCTGCAGTTCGCAGTTGTTGTTTCTGGCGCAAGAGTAACACTCTCCATAATGCCTTCTTAAACTAAGCTGAATAATGTTTCTCCTTGCTCGCCTTACAGCTGGAGAGTAAGTTTTTACTTTAATGGGGCGAAATATAGGATACGAACAGGCCGCCTGAAGGGTTCGTTCGCCTTCTACTTCAACCACGCACATACGGCAAACGCCTGCCAGACAAAGGTCATCATGATGGCAAAGCGTAGGAATTTTAATATTAACCTCTTTAGCCGCGTCTAAAATAGTCGTGCCCAACGGCACCGTAATTTCTACATCATCAATTACAATCTTTACCGTCGCGCCCAAAGCCTTCTTGTCCGCTTCACTAACCGGTTGGGTTCTCTGGCTTACGGGAGCTCTGGACGTATCCTCCGCGAATGGTTTTTTATTATCCATTGAATGTTTTCTCCTGTTTACTGTTTTTTGATAAAGCATAATCTTTCTTAAAATTATTTATTATAGAAATAAAGGCGTTGGGGCAAGACTGTCCCAGGCCGCACTTTGAAGCTAATTGCATCGTCTCACATAAAGAAAGGATGTCTTTTAAGTATTCCTTGCCGCACTCTCCTTTTTTTAACATTTTGACGGCCTCTATTAATACCGGAATTCCTTCCCTGCACGGCGTACACTGCCCGCAGGACTCCTCCTCAAAAAACTCAAGAAAGTTTTCAGCAGCATCAAGTAGATTTCTTTTTTGGCCGAAAATGATAATGGAGCCGCCGGTAGATAAATCTTCATAAGCAATTGTGCGGTCAAACTGACTTTTAGGTACACAAACTCCCGATGCACCGCCAACCTGCACCGCTTTGACATCTTTGGCGTCAGTCATTTTAAGTATCTCTTTTATTGAAATACCGTAGGCAGCCTCATAAACCCCCGGTTTTTTACAGTCACCGGAGACACTCAATAACTTTGTGCCGGCTGACTTTTCCGTTCCTATCACTTTAAACCAGTCCGCTCCTTTGGCAGCTATATGAACTACTGCCGCGAATGTTTCTACGTTATTGACAATCGTTGGATGGCCGTTATAACCGGTATTAACCGGAAAAGGCGGCCTATTTCTCGGCTCACCGCGATTTCCTTCAAGAGATTCTATTAAAGCTGTTTCCTCGCCGCAGATATAAGCCCCGGCGCCCAAACGAATTTCTATATCAAAATTAAATCCCTTTTTACCGCCGATATTTTCACCGAGGAGATTGTTTTTTTTCATCTCTTTCAGCTCACTTTCTAAAGCCGGCACAAACGATCTATATTCTCCTCGCAAATAAACAAAACCTTGCTTGGCCCCAACGGCATAAGCCGCGATAACCATACCCTCCAAAAACAACGGAGCATACTCAGAAAGGAGCACCTTATCCTTAAAAGTACCCGGCTCCCCTTCGTCCGCGTTACAGACAACATATTTTTGCTCATCCTTTTCCTGGGCCGCGAACTTCCATTTTAGCCCCGCGGGGAAACCGGCTCCACCTCTGCCCTTTAAATTTGAGGCGCTTATCTCGGCAACAACCTGCTCTTTTTTTATTTTAAGGGCTTTCTTTAATCCTGCCCCGTTTTCAATTTCACTAAAAATAACCAACCCTTGCCTTTTTGGCAACTCTTTTGTTTTTTTGTCTTTTACTTTCATTGCTTCTGCTCCTGGATTATTTTTTTTACCCTTTGAGGGGTTACTTTCCCTATCAATTTATCATCAACCATAATAGCCGGCGCCTCATTACACATACCAATACAACTGGTTCTCTCAAGAGTAAACTCGCCGTCTTTGGTTGTCTGGCCGATTTCGATCATAAGTACCTTTTCAAACTCCTTGACAATCTTCTCACTGCCTGCCATCACGTTTGAAACGCAATTACTCACCCTAATGATATGCTTACCTTTTTTCTTCTCTGATAAAAAGGAATAAAAGGTAATTACAGAAAAGACTTCAACCGGATGAATGCCAAACATATCTGCTACTTCCTGCATATTCTTATCCGATATGTACCCCTTTTTATCCTGAATGTCCTGCAGCACAGGAAGAAGCCTTGAGCGGGTTTCATCACAAACCATCACTTCTTTACCGCCCTTAATAATTTTTTTTGGAACCGCGCACTCATTTACCATAACCATCTCCTATTAATTGTTTTTATATATCATTATACTATATTTAATTATTGCAAATTATTGCAAAAGAGTGAGAGAAGTTCTATTGTAAAATCAATATCTTTAACACTCACACTTTTAGGAACGCTGATTGATGCTGGCGCGAAGTTCACTATACCCTTCAGGCCGGATAAAACCATAATGTCCGCTACCTCCTGGCTATGAGAGGCGGGAACGGCAATTATCCCTAAATCGGCGTGCGTTCTTTTGATAATCTTTGGAGCCGTCTCTACAGAATAAACCTTGACGCCGTTTATCTTTTTGCCTATCTTGCTCTTATCCTTTTCAAAGGCGGCAACTAATTTGATGTTGTCTTCATTAAAGGCCGGATAACTCAACATAGCCGTACCCAGATGCCCCACGCCAAAGAGCGCCACATGAACAACATTCTCCTGCAGAACAAAACCTTTTAAGGTTTTATTCAGCTCAGCCGTCTTATATCCTATTCTCGGCCTTCCGACCTTGCCGAAGTTGGATATATCCTTGCGTATCTGCACGTCACTAATGCCGGTAATCAAGGCCAAATCCTTTGACGAAACCAGATAACGTTTTTCTTTTATTAAGTGATCAAGAGTTCTTATATAAATAAGCGCTCTATCAACTGTCTTACGTGAAATATTTTTCATAGTCTAATCGTGAAATTTAGAACGATTGAGATTATTATTATATACCTCTTTGCTTTTGTGTCAAGTGAAAAACGCAAAAAAGAGGTATTAAATGGGGCGACCTTTTAATGCACTACTCACAGAGATGAAAAGTTTTCCTTGATTAATTAAGAAATACTTAATACACTATTGGCGTGACAATAAGAAGACACTTGGGCGTGGTATATGCTGTAGTTATCATATGGCGCGTGAGAACCTAAATATTCGATAGGTGCTTTTAGCAGATCTATTTGTAAGTGGTATTTTCACTACACGGGGTTAATAAAGGACTGCGTTCTTAAAGAAAACATTTACCGGAGAAATGCGGCTATGTTAAGGAAAATAACTATTATTGTTATATCGCTTATTAGTATTGTTATTGCGGTTTTGGGAATTTCCAGCGCTCAGGAAACTTCCAAAATGATTCTGCCTAAAGAAGACATTGGTTTCTTAGAAATGGTTGAAAAGAAGGCTTTCGCATATTTTTGGGAAGAAGTAAATCCCGAGAATGGTTTAATAAAGGATGGTACAAAGTCAAACATGTGCAGTGTCGCTTCAGTGGGCTGGGGGCTTTCCGCAATATGTGTGGCGGAATACAGGGGATGGATTTCATATGAAGATGCTTATGAACGTGTGCTGAGAACATTAAAAAGTTTTCATAAAAATCCTTCAGATCCTGATGATTTTATTGTTGAGGGGAGATTTGGGTTATTTTTCCATTTTGTTGATATGAGAACGGGGAAATGGTTTAATAAGATGGACTGTGTTTCAACTGCCGATACCGCCGAATTTATCGCGGGTGTTATTACCGTCATGGAATATTTTAAGGGTACGGAAATTGAAAGAATAGGTGATGAAATTGTCCGGGCGTGCGAGTGGGATAAATTTATGTTTGATAACGATGGGAACAGGCACGATTTTATATCGATGGGATATGTTCCTTTTGGAGAAGGAAGTTCATGGGGAATGGAAGGCGGATTTGTTCCGCGATATAAGGGATATAGAGATAATTCGTTCTTAATTCATTTGATTGCTATTGCGTCACCCTCGCATCCGATTCCTGTTTCTTCATGGTACGCGTGTCAATCAACCTATAACTGGCAAGACTATAATGGCCGGAGGATTATCGCGACAACTCCTCCGGGAATAGTTTTTCATTACTATATGCATTGCTGGTTTGACTTGAGGAATAGAAAAGATCAGGCAGCTGACTATTTCAGGAACTCAAGGTATGCCGTTTCGGCCCAGCAGGATTATTGCCTGCGTTCTGATAATTATCAAAACCCGCTCTGGGGAATTTCATCCTGCATTTCAATGTCTGGTTATGACGGGTACGGCGGCCCCATTGGAGAGCTTTTTGAGGATGGCACAATTACACCGCATGCCATTGCCGGAGGAATTGTGTTTACCCCCGAGAAGTGTGTAAACACCCTGAAATATCTTTATGCCAATTATAAAGATGATGTTTGGGGGCGGTATGGATTTATTGATGCCTTCAACCTGAAAACGGACTGGTACGAAGGCTCCTACCTTGGTATTGATAACGGCCCTATAGTAGTGATGATTGAAAATTTCAGGTCGGGGTTGATATGGAAGTATTTTATGAGAAATAAGTATATTCAAGAAGCAATGGAAAAAATAGGGTTTGTGGGAATTATTGAAGATTTCGAATTTGATGATTCAGAAAACTCTTATTCAACATATAAAATTTTGAATAAAAGGGCAACAGCAGGTTTTAATGATGCTATATCTATGGAAGGCAACAGGTCTTTGGAAATAACACCAGCAGAAGGCGAAGATGTTATTTTGTCCGTAAGCCCTGAGCTTAAAGACTTTTCGAATTTCAAATATATTTCTTTATGGGCGAGAAATGCTGAAGAGATTGTTATTACATTAGCCGATACGAAAGGCGGAATAATGGAGATTAAATCCACCGGTTTCAATAATTCTGCCAGCTGGAAAAGATATGTTTATTCGATAGAGGCAATAAAAGATATAGATATGGAAGTGATAGACAGTATTACTTTGCTTATCAGCCCTGAAAAAGGAGAAACGGGACAGAAAATTTATTTAGACGGAATATTTTTGACTTATTCTCAAGCCTGTAAAAATCCACGTGAAGTTACATGTCTTAGTGTATCAAATATTAAAGACAGCGCTGTGTGCAAGGTTACCTTTAAGAAGCCCGAAGAAGCGTTGCAGTATGATATAAGATACTCTGCGGTTCCTGTAAGCGCCCAGTCAACTTTTGAAAAGTTAAAAAAATTGCAGGATGTATATTATGCTTCATTTGCAAAAGAAAATGAAAATATTTTCCTCTCAGTGCCGGATAAAGGTAAATATTATTTTGCCGTACAGGTTATTGATAAAGCGGGAAATCGTTCAAAACCCGTTTCGTTTGGCCCCGTAATTGTAAAGAGTGTTCAAAAAAGCTTATCTCTCGATAGTTTTGAAGATGAAACACCTTTGTTGTATCCCCTTTCATGGGAAGCTTCTTCAGAAACTATTATATTAGAGATCACAAAAGAAAAAGCACTTAAAGGAAGCAGCTCTTTAAAGATAAAATATCAAGATAAAGGCGATTGGGATTGCGTTGAATTGAGATTTAAAAAACCTTTGAATATAAAGCAATATCGTTACCTGAAAATAAATCTTTTTGGGTGTGAATCCGTTCTTGCGAAGCTTTATAACAATGAAAATAATCAGGAAGATATTAGCGTTGCAAGCGCCGTTAATAAGGATCAATGGAACCGGTTAGTGTATGATTTGTCTAAATTATCTGAGAATGCTGTTGATAAGGAGCATATCAATAAAATTATGTTTTTTATTGCGCCCGGACGGAGAAGTTCAGGGGAAATCTATTTTGACGATATTACTTTAGATAACGAGAGGTAATTGAGTTTATCTATTATGTCAATTCCTGCGAAGCCAAACATGAAAATAGCTTAGCGAAACAGAATGGCGGAGAGACTGGGATTCGAACCCAGGGTACCGTTAAGTACACACGCTTTCCAAGCGTGCCGATTCAACCGCTCTCGCATCTCTCCAATTTGTACAATTTTAACAAACAAATTGGATCTCGAACTCGTCAAAGACGGGTGAGAGATCTTAAGTATTATTAATTAGCTTATAGCTAATAGCTTATAGCTAATAGCAAAATAAAATCGTTAAATGACTTACTGTCAACTAACTGCTAATTACAATCTACTAATGTTTATTAAATAGCTAATTCTGCTTTCTCTTCTTTTTAAAGAATTCCTGTAAGATTTTGCGGCACCCATCTTCATAGACACCGCTTTTTACAATTAAGTTATGATTGAGCTTTTTGTTATTAGTCAAATCAATTACCGAACCGCACGCACCGGCTTTCTCATCTTTAGCACCAAAAACTAATTTCTTTATTCTGGCTAAAACTAAAGCCCCCGCGCACATGGCGCAGGGCTCAAGAGTTACATACATAGCCGTATTAAGAAGCCGCTCGTTTTTTAAATAGCTAGCCGCCTGGGTGATAGCTATCATTTCGGCGTGAGCAGTGGGATCTTTTAAGGTCTTTATTTGATTGTGCGCCCTGGCAATTATCCTATTCTTATAAACGATAACCGCCCCCACCGGCACCTCATCAGCTTCAAAAGCCTTTATGGCTTCTTTGATGGCCTCCTGTATATAAAATTTATCATCCATCTCAAATGCTTTCGGGTACGGGACCACCGTACCATTTAGTAATTTCAAAGCGTACCCTATACCAAATTAATGCAATGCGTGCCCAGTACCACATCAGGTACTGGACAAGCACCGTACCTGAGCAATATTTTGCGAATGGTACGGTGGCGCGCCCACCCCGATTCGAACGGGGAACCAACGGTTTCGTAGACCGCTACTCTGTCCAATTGAGCTATGGGCGCATCTATGAATTTTCTACTCCAGCCATAGCGTCTTGTCCTCCGAAGCTTTAGCTAAGGGGGAAGCTATGGGCGCATCTGTGAATTTTCTACTCCAGCCAAAACAATCCCGCCACCAAGACTTCGTCTGGTGCGGGATGCATTCACACAGCAACTTACCTTCATTACATTCTGTAAGTTGCGTATTCATGCAAGCTATGGGCGCATTGTCTTATCTTCCGCCAGGTGCTTTACTAAACCCAACGACCGAGGAACCACGAAGTCAGCTTTTCTGGCCTCCTGGCCTTCTTTTTTATAATTAACGTCCAATATTTCAATAAACTCGGCAGTATAGTCCTTCAAGACCCCAACATACTCTTCAACCTTATCATTTCTTAAAAACTCCAAAACCACTTTTTTACCTATGTGTTTCTCTAAGAGAGGTTCGAAGGCTGTGGCTGATAAACCAAAAAGATCCTTTTTCATCTCATTAACATATTTATCCTGGCCGCCAGAGATTGCTTGCGCCGGAGAAAGTTTTTTTGCCTGGCCAATAAAAAGATTAATTACCTCCATGATGGCATCTCTTACAGTAGCAAAGAAATTCCTCACTCTTCTCTTGTTGCGCCTTAAAAAATTAGGATTGTGCGTTTTTTGTATTTCTTTTTGACGTATTTCTCTTCTTTTTTCATCCAATTTATCATGATAAAGAATCAAATTCTGTATCTGGGAATATTCGTTTTTATAAAGCAAAAAGCTATACTCCTTGTGGCCATCGTTATCTTTATTAGGCTCGCCATAGCTAAACTCCAAGCCGGTGCTTTCTACAGTTAGGCGCCCCCACACAGTCTTGCCGCTAATCATTTCCATGTCAATCTCATCACCTGATAAGTCTATCAAGCATCTATCTCGGCTCTTTCCCTTGACAAAGGCCGTAATCATAGTAGTTAAAGCTATAAAGATAATAGTTAATAAAAAAGTATCTGGCATAACTTACTCTCCTTGTTATAGATGGGTTGTATATTAACACAGCGTGGGCTGAAAATCAAAGCAAAGTTTAGGCTTTGTTATTATAAATTTTTTACTTTTCTTCCTTAAATATATGGACATCCCTTTGGGGGGAAGGTATGCTAATGTTGTTTTTCTTAAAGGCGTCTTTTATCTTCTTTTGGTTTCTCATCCCAAAACATTTTACTTTTATCCTATGCTCTTTTCTATAGCGGCGGACGCGGTTGCGACCAATTCAAACCACTGCTGAAATACCAGCTCATATTAAGATCCAACCCGCCCAACACATCTACTTATACCAAAAATTAGCCAAAAAAGCAAGTGAATTGCGTTTAGCCGGAAGGGTAAACCCTCCCGATCATTTAAAGGAGGGTCTTACTGGGAATGACTCACAAATAAATAACCAAAGCTTTAAAGATCGGCAAGAATATTGTCTATAAAAGCTTGTCAATTTGGAAGGAGGTAACTTAACCCGATAAGGTTATATTAGTTGGCACCGGCATGAAAATCTGGGTTCCAAAATTAACGCGGCCGCCTGAGCTTCAAGGGGCTTTTTCCCACATCTCTGTGCATGCTGCTTACCTTCAATTTGCCTCTTGGCTTATCAAGATCAGCCGGCAGAATAAGCTCGTTATCGATCAAAGACGCTCCTACTACACCTTCGTAAGCTTGACGCAACAGCCAGCCGGCAGCACCTGTGTAGCCATGCCAGATCATTCGTCCCCGGTCGAAGTTGGTTAAAATATCAGCAGGTTGTTTGTTTGGCATTCCACCAAAGATTTCAATTTCCTGTGGTGTTGTATGAGAAATCGGCGTAATCTTAAGCCACAGCCGATAGGCAATTTCCCGATATTCATTCGCTTTAGCATAATCTCCTTGCTCTTCATATCGTTCTGTCAGGATTCGTGACGCCCTGATAAGCCATTGAGCACCATGGCAATACATGCCGTTCTCGCGCACACCCTCAGGATACTTACTACTTCTGCCAAGATATGGTTTACTGTCTTCATGAAGTGCCGGCCAACCGAGTAATACGAGATTTTCTTTCTCAAGAACACCTAAGGCAGTGTGAAATGCTATAACTTCTCTCTCATGATTAATGCCGGCTATAACTGCCCACGCCGCTGTTAAGGCATCGGTTTCCCATATACCGCTGTCTTTGACGCCAATCTCCGTGCCGTCGTCATGAATGGCCCGCAGATACCGGTCGCTCCGCCAGGTCAACTCTATGGCATTTTTGAGCTCCTCCATCTTCTTGACGTAATGTTTCCTGCGGCTTGCGCCTTCTTTTCTTTCAATAATACTAACCATGTGCTTCAAAATATAATAAAGGAAGAATCCAAGCCATACACTCTCGCCCTTGCCTTCGCTTCCAATCTCATCCAATCCGTCGTTCCAATCTCCCGTTCTTATAAGCGGCAACCCATGTGCTCCCATGCGTTTTTCCAGCACAAGGTCAATCGACTTCAAACAGTGTTTGTAAACAGAATCTTGCCGGGTTGAGCGGTGAAAAAGGTGCCCCAGCCCTGTCTTATTTTTAGGAAGATCCGCAAAAGGAAACTCACTCCATACATACGACGTCATCTCATTGAGGATTGAATAATCACCTGTAGTTCTGACATACTCAACTACGCCCCAGACCAGCCACAGCGGATTATCAGAAGCGTGCGACCGGCAGGAAAATGCTGTTCGCCCATCAGTTAACGTAAAGAACCAATGGTATACATCGCCCTCGAGAAACTGGTGAGACGCATGCAAAAGGATCTGCTTGCGCGCCAAGGCCGGGTCAACCCAGATCAGGTTCACAGTATCCTGGAGTTGATCCCGAAAACCGAAGGCCCCGCTGGTTTGATAGAATCCCCGTCTGGCCCAAATGCGCTCCGCAAGAGTCTGGTATTTAAGCCAGTTGTGAAGCTGGTCAAATTCCGGATGATTAGTTTTAACCTCTACCGTCTGCATCAGGCTAAGCCACCAATTCCGGGTATACTTAAGACTTTCTCGAACTGTTTCAACTCTTTTATATTTTTTAACCAAGCGGGCAGCATCTTTGCGTTTATCAGTCTGCCCCAGGATGATAGCAACCGTACTCTCGCCATTGGCAGGAATATCCAAGGTTCCCAGAAAAGCCGCAATTGGCCTCCTGTCAGTTAACTGTGCTACATCCGGCTTACCATGTTCTACCATAAATGGATGACGAACGCCGCACTGCCTTCCAAAAAATCTGCCACGCATTGTTTCTATGCACTCAGCCGGTATCGACATCGAGGCAAAAGCCCAGCCTTTACGGAACATATTACGCGGATTATAATAAAACAAAGCGCTCAATGCCTTGTCATGGCGCACCTGTAATGATCCTGTCTTTTCGGGTTGAAATTCCAGCACCATCTGAAAGTATGACGCAATCCGTATTCTTCGAGAATGATCCGCATTATTTCTTACGGTTAAGAGATAGACGCCCATTGGATCATCCGGCGGCACAAATACCGTAAGCTCCGTTGAAAGGCTTCCTGCCGTCATACGAAATACCGCCGTTCCATCAACGCCGAATTCTGATTTATTCTTAGCATTGTGATCGTTGAGCGGGTGATGCGTTGGAGAATACCATTCATCGCTATCCGTGTCATATAGATAAATCGCTTCCGTGGGTACTTCTTTTGTAACCGTATCAGGCCAATCCGGCGTCAGGCGGTTCTGTTGTGAATTACCATTACAGGATGTATGGAGTCCGCGATTGGTTACCATAACAGAATGCTCGAGGGCATTCGACATCGCGTGATCATAAGGCCGCGGCGTATAGGGCGTATGAACCAAAAGCTTATTGCCATTATCAATAAATTCAAAATACGGCTGAGGTGTTCCTGGAAGGATTTCACCATGGCCAATCAACATTGACTTCTTTTTCACTTTTTTTAAGGTCGTTGCTTCAATTGCCTGCGGCTTCAGGTGTTTATCAATCAAATCAAGAGCAGTTTTTCTGTTTTTAGCATAGCCAATCACTAGACGAACCGTCTTAGAAGCATTTGGATTAACCGTAGCATTTATTATTAAGCTCCCAATGGGATCAAATGTTGGATAGGCGGACGCATCTTGGGCATCCAGGAAGTCTAGTGTTTCCAATACCCGCGGCCTCCAAATGCTACGGGCGCGGCCAATGAAATCCATACGCGAAGTGAGATATCCTTCCGGAGAAGCATCCACTGCCAAAATCCCCATAGATTTCGTACCTTTCTGCCAGGATAGGATAGCGTTAACTCCACTTACATATTCCATTTCAGGAAACAATCGAACGTATTGTGTATGAAATCTATCATGAAGGCCTCCGTTGAGCACCCACTCCAGATAGGGAACAATCTTTAGTTTGCGCGACGTATTCGTCAGATTCTCAACTGTAATCGTCCACAGTTCCGCCGTCGTCTCCCCTTCCGGCAAACTAATATTAATTGTCGTTCTAATACCATTAGTGGTGTTAACCACCCTAAGAGAATTATCACCGCTTTCAATGCGAGACGCTTCAAATCTCTCTTTTGGGAAATTCCCTATGATTGGCCAGCAGCGTTTTGCGCTCTTGCGCCACTCTAATGTATCTACGAGATAGAGTATTCTGCCGCAAGGATCTATGGTATCGTATGAACGCCGGCTGATATCGTATGTCATGGGGAAAACCCCGACTTTTTTGTGTTCAACCTCACTGTATACTTCACCGTTTTCCTTAAGGATAACTCTGTATTCTCTGTTATGTAACTCGTAGGTTTTAACGTGCCGCTTGCGAGATCGACACTGCAATAACCGCAGGACAAAAGAAATTCCCGTACAAACCGAGACGGCGCAACCGGTAAGAAGCAGTGTCCGGGGTAGAGTAAGAGCTTGTATACTAGCAAACATTCCCCCGCCTTTGGCTATCATAGCGTTTTGCATAGTTTCTGACGTGCTCCACGCATAATCCCACGCCTTCCCGCGCGGAAGATAGAAAGGAATAAGTAACGGTCCCCATGTACAAAAACGTTTAACGGCCTCCGGGATGTAGCGTTGTGCTGCCGCCGGGCCGATGAAACGCGCAATTCGTTCATCAAGCCTGTCCAGGCCAATGAAGCTCAAGTTAACTAATGTGGCAACGCGCAAACCCATGTGATCCATCCAAATAAGAACCCGGAAGAAGTCAAACGCCAGAATATAAATAAAAATCTGCAGACTCCAGGCTCTAAATGCCCCGGGAGACATCGTCGCGTCATGGTAAATGGCAAACAGGGTGCGAATCCCCCCGTCCTGGTTGTACCAGGTTGGATCCGGCATCATGCGCAAGAAGGTCCATATAATAGGCGACATCCACAACCCCCACCGCAAGACATAGATTATATGCTCGATTAACTGAGCAAAACCCGCCTTTGAGAAGAAGAACTTAATCGGGGCTGTGTGTTTCTCAAAAAACGCCTGTAAAAATACCTTGTTTATGGCGAACAGCCCTGCAGCAATAGTCCAGTTGATGACACCGGCTAAAGATTCGGTAAAAAGAAGTTTTGTCCCGCCGGTATACGTCCCCAAATCAATGCGGCCCCACTTGCAAACCAGCGGATAGGTAATGTACTCCCTCGCAGAAAAACCGGCATTCGTATAGAGTTTGAATTTCTCAACGACCACCGGCACCTGAAAAGAGTCCAAATAGAATGCTGAGGCGCTTCCAATAAAAGCACCTAAGAGCGCGTCAGTAAAATAAAGTTTCCATGTCTGGATTCGCCCCTGGCCTCTGCGAGCATACGTGAAATCCCTTAAGATACTCACGCCCGCGGATGCGATAAGGCCAACGATGAGACCAAATATGATCCTATCAGACATGTTTAGTTGAAAAAAATCGTGAGTAAGCGCATAAGCAAATCCGCATCCGGCAACTGCGCCTCTGGCATATAAGGTCTTATCACGGTAGTTATGCCGCATACGTTCGGAAAACGGTTGGCTGCCATCAAACGTCTCAATAATAGTCTTAATTAATGGAAAAATCAATGCACCGGCAAGAATTCCAATCATTATCGGTAAAGAGCTTATTATTGTCTGCGTGAAGCGTGCGCCCAAGACCATACTTAACGCATACAGAAGCGCTATCAAAATGCCGCTGTATACCATACCTTTTCTCATGCCTGTGGTAACATGACTAAAGACACTCCTCCATGAAGGCGCCCTGTGATAACCGCCATCCAGGGCTACTCCTGTGATAAGATACACTTCTCCCCAGAGCCCCGCAAAGGATAGCATGGTTGTTAAAATAGCAATGATGGCTCTAAGCATTACCGGTAGTCCGGCGACAGCTGTAGTTGATCCCAGATCCGCAATCATTGGAGCTATGATAACACCTAAAGAAACCAATAAAATAAACAGGTGAGCCTTGGACGCCTTAAGCATCTTGCCCTTAGTGGCAAAACTCATTCCATTTATAAAAGCTTCATTGAAAACAAACACGACAAAAACTCGACCTATAATCTCAAGAATTTTCGGCCAGGCGGAAAGCAGCCCCAAAGTCATACTGCTTGCCAGTGTTTGTAGAAGGATTACATTTTGTAACAACATCAACCAATTTAAAAGGCAGGGTGTCCCAATAATCAATGCTCCTGTAAAAGCTTTCGTATGCTTGCCGCTAGATGCCAGCGAGAAGGCGTTGGAAATGTGATACACCAAGAAGGCAAGCGTTGCGATAACTTTGTTTAACATAAATAATTCAGTCCAAGTAGAAGGAGCATGTAAAACTCCTAACCTACTTGACCCGGCCGCAATGAAACCTGTTACGAGAATATTTTGAAAAACTTCACGAGGTGTAAGATGTTTGCCGGTGAGGCCGAATTTCAAAACTTCAGCAATTACCGCGCCCATTAACCCTATAACCAGAAAAGTAAGACTAAAACCTGCTTCCAAGGGACTTATTGAGCCTCTGGAGTAGATCCAAAACGCAACTCCTGCAATCAATACAGCCACTATGCCATAGAAGAAATCTCGCTTAAGCCTTGATAGAGTCGGTACCTCCGGCTTGTCCTGCGAAGCTCGAAAAGCGAAGGAGGAAGAATCGCCGCTTTTACTTCGGCCAAACAGCCCACCAAGAAAGGCGCTCACTAAGGCAAGACATAAGCTGATTACAAAGACCAAGCTAATTTTTACGAAGATGAAATTTTTCTGCAAGGACGTCAGCTTGTAGAAATCAATATCAAAATACAATGTCCCCTCCACCGACTCACCACCGCCGATTGGACTGACTACAAAAACAGCTTCCTTCAGATTACCTATCGTGTTCCAGTTGATAGATTCTCGAATAGAGTTCCAGCCAAGTTCAAGATGAAGCGGGATAGTCTGCACGGCCTTTTCCCCTTTGATCTCTACCTTTACGAACACTTGCTGCAACTGCTCAGGATTCGGCACCTTGACGCCAATCCTAACCGCATCCACTGCGTCCGCTCCTAACTCAGATGGAAACCTCTGTGACCAAACGCCCATAACTGACCCTTTGGGTATCGAGTAGCCGAATTTCAAAACGTTTTTCTCAATGGTTTCATCGAATGAACGTTTTTCAGTGCCTTGTCCGGGGCCAATATTGAACACCCCTTTCATGCCGGCATCCAGAAGATTAAAGGAGTAATTTATATCGTTTTGTTCCGAATTCAAAAAGGAAGGTGCTGCAGCAACTACCTTAGTTAAAACAAAAATTGCAACTAAAATCGTCAGGATTGATGTCACAAGATAGCTAAGGCGGGGACTTCTACTATGTCGCGTTTTAGCGTATTTAATATTAGGGCGTTTAGAAAGCTCGGTTTTGCTGCAGAACATTCGAATCTGGTCCACAATTCTAATCCTTCTATTGTTTATCTATTTTTTTTAATTTATTAGTGCTTATCATAACATAACCTAATAGTTTGAGGCAAGAGAAAAAATAGCTATTGACCTATAATATCTTGTTTATGGCCTAAAGCCTATTTAAAATAATTCATATTAGGCTTTTTAGAATCAAAGGATAAGATGCCATAATGCTGGCGGAGAGGCTGCGCAATCTATCTTTGTCCTACGCTCTATGCTATAGGCTCTTTGCTATATTGGCGGAGAGGCTGGGATTCGAACACTTTTATATTCAAAATGTTCCTTTCACCACATCCTCCACCACATAAATTCGTCATAATTGTATCACCAAACCCTGCTAACTTCAAGCACTTTTGTCTGTCCTTCTACTGTACTGTGACTATAATAATTAACTATAACATTTATATCCTTAATGCCAGAAATAGCCATAACATCCACGATAGGTACATTGGCTTTGCCGCATTCTGTTAAAAACCTATGCCTGAAATAGTGAGGAGTAATTTCCACTCCCAAAATCTGCTTACTTGCTCCTTTAAGACATTCCCTTACCTTGCTGGGCGTGCATCTTCTGTTAAACATATTAAGAAATAAATAAGGCTCCTTGCATTTTAAACCTGCCTTATATGCTTCGCTTATAACCTGCTTTAATTCTTGGTCAAGATTTGCAAGAGGAGCATTTTGTTTCGTTTTTGTAGTCTCGGCTCTTATATTAAGCCTTGCAGGGCTAAACCCTTTCCATTCTACATCTCTCCGCTCTATAAGCGTTGTCTCATTAATTCTTCTGCCTGTCCTACTAATAAAATACAAAGGATAGTAATAATCTGGCCTGCTATTTTTTATATATTGAAACAATTCCTTTATTTTGCTATTAGGTATATGGGGGTGTTCCTTTTTGACAGCCCGGGGTTTCTTTATCTCCTTTAAGCTGTCTATGAGCTCTTTGCTGCAATAACCCAAGGCGTAGAGGCGCTTTATTATCGCTTTGACAAATATCAACTCTGCTCTCCAGCCCCTAGGTCTATTGAGATTATTAACATAGTAATTTTTATATTCCCGGAAGAACGGTAAGCTCAGCTGACCGAAATTCATCAAATCCGGAAATCTTAAATTTATAAACTCATTAAACATCCTACTATAAGTCTTGGCGTAATGCTGTATTGTCTTTCTGGGTAGGTTATCCGCAATTAAATCAGCGTATAATCTCTCCCAGGCGTCAGAAAATCCGGTATTAAGACGTTCTCCATTATCTAATAGCGTAGATATATTTTTACGCTTATCTGCCATATCTTCTAATTTCTTGTTGTGTGCTTCAGTAAGAGATGCGGCATTAATGCGATACTGATATCTCCTGCCAGCAACTACATAGTTGACTTCGTATTTATCCCCCTTAATTATTTCTCTGACACCTGGGAGTTTTCTTCTCATTTAGACTTAGCCCACTCCTCAATTTCGCGCTTAAACCCACACAATTTCTTGCCTATTTTATGTAAAGGCATTCCTGTTTGTTTTCTCCATTTTTTCCTTTGAATGGTATTCTGTGAAATGCTAAACAATCTAGAAATATCTTCTACAAATAAAATTTCGCTTTCTAGCACTTTATTTCTCTCTTTTCTTACATAAAAATAATTTTTAGTTCCGTGAATATAATTTTCTTTGGTAAGCTAGCACTTTTATTCAGGTTCGACATTTGAGTAATAACTTTCTTAAGAATTCGCGCGTATCTTTCTTTATCCAATTCTGTCAATTGCTGCCTACTAAATTTGATCTCTATCATTTTCTCACCTCCTTACTTAACCTATTTGTAAAGTTATAGGGCAAAAAATATATGTTAGTTAACTTATTTGTCAAGTTTCAAATTAAAAAAATATCCTAGAGAAGATCTTTTGCTTTGCACCCTACCGCGTTTGCTATTTGCTCAAGCTTTTTGATCGATACCATCTTCCCATTCTCAATCTGGCAGATGTAACTCTCGCTAACTCCAACCTTTGTTGCAAGTTCCAACTGAGTGAAATTCATCTGCACTCTTTTCGCCTTTAATTTACTTCCAATATCAATAGTCATTTGAAAGAACTCTTTTACCTTGTTAATTTAACTATATCATTACTTAACCTATTTGTCAAGTAGTTTTTTTATTATTTTTTCGGCTTTTTACTTCGTAGAACTGGAAAATGGGCAAAAATTCATCCGCCATCGGATCTCCTTTTCTTTTTGCCTGCCTGCCTTTTGGCTTTGCCAAAATTTTTTCAGAAGGCGACGGTATACAAAATAGTGGGTGTGTGAGGATGGTTACATTAAAACTAATTTTATCAATTTCTTTAAATACTCCACCTCTAACAAATCATTTTGTGAATTGAGATGAACCCAGCCATTCTTCTCTCCTTTGTTATTTTTGTAATACATTTCTGGTGCACCGTGACGTAAGACAAAAATTCTTTTGTCCTGTAAACCTTGGATTAGGTCACCAAATCCATTAGGCTCTCCTTTCTCACTTAATTTTTCCACAATATACTCTAACTTTGACTCTCTATCGTTTTGCCAGTCAATATGTTCACGAAATTTATTAGGCAACTCTTTTTCTAATCCCAACTTCTCGAGTAGATACTCTACATCGCGACTAAAGAGATAATCTAAATCGCATATTACAGCAATATCATCAAAACTCATCTGTTGATAAAACTTTCTAGCAAGTCTTAATTGTTTCTTGCCGTCGGCCTTGATGAAAAGTGTAAATTTTCCCTGTGGAGAAGAAATATTAAAAATTGTTTTTAGACGCTCGTAGAAATTTTCATCGTGGCTGCCCTCGATCAAAATAACCCTATCGGCAAACAACCCCTCAAGATTTCCACGGCGCTCAAGATGTCGTTTGATTAAACTCACATCAACATTTGAAGGATCTAGGGCGATATTTTTGGCGCCATTCTCCTTGGTTTTTCTAACTCTGCGGTAACCTTCAATAGTTGCTGGAGTAACGATAAATGGTGAATGTGTAGTTGTTACTATCTGATACCGTTCCATCATCTTAATTAAAGCATTTGCCATCTCGCGCTGAGCATAGGGGTGAAGAAAAGATTCTAACTCTCCAATTAAAAATATGGGGGCAGGGCGGTCTTGGTATTTTTTCCCACTTTTTGCTAATAATTTCAAAAGAGCTAATAATGTTGCTCTTTGTAAACCATGTCCTTTTTGCTCGACCTCTGTTTTATATCCATCATCAAGTAAAATTTTCATTCCCTTTGCAATTACAGCCTCATCTGGCAAACCAAACTCAACTGAAGGTACAATATCACTAAATTCTCCCGTGAATTCTTCTTTTAATCCTATTTCAAATTTAGCTATCGCTTTAGAACGAACCCCCTCATCTTGACTGTGCAAAAAATCATCTAAGTCTGATAAAGCAGTTTTTGTTTTGCTTGCTAGCTCTTGAAAAAAGGAACTCATTACTTCTTTTTTTAGTTTTCCTAAAGCGGTAGTTGATTTATCAGCTAGCTCTTGTACAGTATCTGCTGTCGCGGGGATTGATATGATATCCGGTAAAACTTTCAATAGATTACCAGAGAACCCACCCGGATTATGCAAAGAACCATCCTCTTTATAAATACCCAGCTGTGCGCCTGATTCAGAATCTAACACAGAAACAATTTTGAACATCCCATCTTTTATTGCGCTCTCAATTGCTTGTCTGTGATTACTTACTGTTACCAAATCGGTAAAATCACTAACACCTTTAAAATCCCCTTCAATAACAATCGGCTGATTCTTGTCGTGTTGCAATTTAGAAATTTGTTCTTTTTTTATTCCTGTAGAAAGTAATAATTCAATTGCTTTCAGATAATGTGACTTCCCAGCATTATTTCTTCCAACAAAGAATGTAAAATTATTAAAAGAAATTTCATCTTCTTTAATGGGTCCTAAATTTTTTATTTTTAATTTTGTTAGTAAAACTCTGTTCATAGTTTTCTAAAATTCAAAATATATTGATGATGGTGATTCATTTTGTAGGCATAAGGATAACCAAAAGGATAAAGGGGCTTATTGTCTTGAACAAGCACAACCATACCTTCAAAACTAAAACCTATGTTTTGCATGAACCGAATTACATCACCGCTTGCATTTGTTTCTTTTTTATTTACAGTAAAATCACTAATAATTATTGAGGAGTATTTTTTGTCCCTCAATTTTTTATAAATCTCTATCATTACTTTTTTTAATAGCGCGAGAAAATCTTTATATTGCGCCTGATTACCTAAATCCCGTTTGTCATCGGAATAATATTCAACACCAATTCTTGCACCATTTCTAATATTTTTTGCTTTGGCCTCCCTCAACCCACCGCCATTATGTCTTAAAATATTGTGGTACGGTGGCGAAGTTACGCAATAATCAATCTTCCCTTTAATTTGAGATATTTTTTTGAGAGAATCCCCGCAAACTACTTGTTGATTTTTTTTCAACTTTAAATCTTGCAAGCGTTTTCGGCTCATTTGGCAATATTTTTTACTTAAATCTATTCCGATTCCTTTTCTATTCTCTTGCGCGCTTGCGACTAAGGTTGTCCCTGAACCGCAAAACGGATCAAGCACTGTCATATTTTTTTTAGTAAAAAATCTAATCAGTTTTTTAATATCATTGATTAAAAAAGGAGCTGGATGTTGAAACGCGAACTTATCATCAGCACACTTTTCGCTTATCCAAACGCTTTTGGTTAATAACAACCAATCCCTACCAGTTAAATCGTTGAGGATGTTACGTTTGTCGTATTTTGCTTTTTTTTGAGGATTCTTTTTTAACATAAATTTATTTTAAGTTAGACAAATCATCGCGTTTAAGTGTTTTGCCGCCCTTGTGAAGATTATAAAAATCTTTCAATGCGTCATAATGAATAGTTTGCCATTTATATTTATTATACCCTTCTTGAAACATCGGCTCATTCATTTTTCTCTCAAGCATTTTTTGTCTTTCTTCTGGTATAACAATAAATCTTTTTACATCGTACTCTTCCGGAATATGCGAAGCTCTTTCTATCGCAGATGTAATACTTGTACTATTTTCAATCTCAAAAACATATTTAACAGAAGTATCGTCACACCAAAGGACATCTATCATTGCGATTCGGCGAAGTTCTTTATCGGAAAATCCGGAAAGTTTAAGATTTAGCACAGTACAATATTTTGAAAGTTTCTCATCTTTAAAAGTATCGCCCTGCTCTTTACTCCCAATCCAAACCTTATAGCCTGCCTTTTTGCCGATTTCGGATAAATAGTAAATCATTTCGCTGTGCTCAGAATCTCTATAATTTACTTCTGGTTTATATCGCCACCGACCATCTCCAGTCGTCGTTGCATATTCTTTCAATACTTCTATAACTCCCTTTGCGTCAGGTGTTAACCCGTTCGGGAAAGTGATAAATAATTTTTGTAGAATTTCATCAAAAGTAACTTTAATATTTCCACGCAACATATCAAGCACTACTTTTTCAATTCTATCTGATAAAGGTACTTGTTTGAAAAGCATATCCTCTGGATTTTTTAACCACCATTTGGGCCCGAGTTTGCCTTCCTTGTTTTCAATAAGAACAAATACCTTTCCGATATTTTCTTTAAGAATATTTACAATATCGTCGTGGCTACCCTCAAAAAATCTTCCTGTTGAAAATAACTCGGTATAAATACCGTTCAAAATAAAAGTCATTTCTGTTGGTTCACTTCTTAATGCAATAATATCTTTAGTGGCTTTGACGACAACTCTTTCGTATTCTTCTTTATCCATTTTTTGATGATCAGACACACCCGCTTTTTCAGGTTTCTTAAATCGCAAATAATAATCGCTTATTGCGCTACCGTAAGGCATAGCAACTCCTGCCTCCGAAGCTCGTTTATTTGGTTGATATAAAATTTTTTCAAAAACAAATCCTGAATACGCACCAGCCTTAATAACAGAGTTCCAAACATTAATTTCTCTGTTGTGAAAAGTGAGAGTTAAGTAGTGCCCGGGTTTGAGGACTTTATAAATTTCGCGCAATGCTTTAGTGAGAAGATTATGATATCGTTCAAAATCCTTTTTGTGTTCAATAGTTATCTCATCCTCATAGGGAATTTCAAATTTTTTGTTATTATGCTTTAGCCAGATTGCCCAAAGACTGCTCAAGCTAAAGTATTGGATTAGTCCACCATAGGGCGGATCTGTTATAACATAATCAATGCTGTTTTCTGGAATATTTTTTGATAAATCCAGAGTGTCAATCGTCAAAATGAGTAAATTTTTATCTTTTTTGTCGTTAGCTAATTCTTGAAAGTTTTTTGTTATTTTTACCTTGTTTGCAAGTAATTTTTCTGATGATTTTTTTGCTTTTATGACGCCTTGCCTATCTTCAACAGCTCTTTGAAACAAAATAACTGGATTTTGTTCCATGTGTCTTTTGGGCAAAATAAATGCTGGTCTTCCCCAACTACCAGAATCTGGTCTTTTGCTTTTTGGTCTTCTTGCTGAAACCATATTTGAGACAAGGTGAATCATTGAAATAAAAGCAAATTTCAAAAAATCTTTTATTTCTTCATCATCAATATCCTCAATTTCTTTATACAAAAATGATAGCAAATAAAGCGTTCTCTTGGTCCAAAGCTTATAATATTGATCACCAATTCCCCTTCGAACTGATTTGAAAAAATCTGTTTTTGGAAACTCATCTTGCGGATACCAATAAGGAATTTTTAATTTCTCTGATTTCTTAATAATTTGGATATCAAAATTATCAGGATTTTTGCCTTGGTTTCCTTTTGTGCATGGACATTCATATCTTATAAGTATTGGCGTATCGCCATTCCAATGAATACCTATTACCCTAGCAGTGCTTCCACATTTTTCACATTTAGTAATAAAAACCCCTAATTTTCTTTCTTCCTCGCTAAGTTTTGTTAAAATTTCGCTGTAATATTTTCTGAACTTTGAATAATTAAGAGGCTTAGCAAGTATTTCAATCATAAAGGTGGATATAGGATTGAGATCTATCGCAACAGCCTTTCTATTTGCCTGTATTGCTTCCAATGGGGCAATACCGCTTCCCGCAAAAGCGTCAAGTACTATCTCATTTTTCTCTGTATAATTTTCGATGTACTTTCTAAAAATATTGTGCGGCTTTTTGCCCCAATATTTTAGAGCTTTATACATCATCGGACGCGTAGATTCCACAAGAGCATAATTGATATGCTTTTTATTTTGAAATGGATCGGTTATTGTCGTTTTGTTTTCTTTTTTTGACATATTCATTTATGTAAAATAAATTCGTTTTGCTATTTCAAATGCAGTAGCGATTTTAATAATTTTTGCTTCTTTTATGCCCTTAATTTTCATAAACCCATCTAATCTTTTCCCTGCTAACCCTTTGAGGTCTTTATACTCTGTTAATAATTCTTCTGCCATTTCTATGGCAGATTTGCCCTTAAGCCCGTGTCCGATTAAGATAGCCAAAAGTTCTTTGTCGAGCAAAGACTCTGGCCCATATTTCAATAATTTTTCTCTTGGTCTTTGGTCTTTTGGTAAATCTTTTATCTTTGGCATAATTTTACCACCTTTCCTTTAAAATCTCAACAGAAAATATTGTTCTGTAAAAACAAAAAACCCTCATAGCAAAAAGCTATGAAGGTTTTACTTTTTTTAACGTGGAGGTTCCCCCTTCGAACGCACCACTTTTATTTCTGTAATGTACATTACGCTATAATTAGATAAAAGTCAAGTTTTTTTCTTTAAAAGGGCACTGCCTCTTACTCATAACGTATGGCCAGCTACGGAAGCACCTCTACCCCAGCGATTTATCTTATTCATAATTACAGTAACCTTCCGTCAGGTTGTTCAGCCATTTGTTAGCCGATGAATTTATCATCATTTATGCTGGCCGGTGTTTCAAGATAGGCTCTTGGTACAATATCATCTAAATAACTTTTAAACTGACGAATATGATTAATCGAATCCTCGCACCGCTCAATAAAACTAGGTATATATGAATAATTGCCGGCTTCAGATGAAAATCCCCAAAGCGCAACTTGCGGTGCTTTTGCATCATAGTAAAATTGCGCTGAACTAATATAGATTTCGGACAACCAAGGTGGTGCTTTCTCATACATGAATTTATCAACTAAATGATCAGGTGACTTTAAGCCTTTCCCTGCTAATTCCTTAAGTAATTCGTCATCTTTGTTACCCATAGCCTGTTGCGATAATTCAATTACCTTACTCAAATCAGATATCCAATTCGATAATTTCATATCTACGTGAATAGCGAAACCTGCCTTAGGTAACATTTCGATGTGTCTTGTTCTAGTAGACATTTCAATTGATTTCCTTGCTGCTACCAAAGCCTTTCGATTCAGAATTGCTTGATAGGCCGCAAATCCAACTGCGATCGCACTTAGAATTATTGCTAATAAGGTCAGTATGTCGGTTGTGCTCATGTTCTTATTTTCGGCTAACGGCCGAACTCAACCATTGAGCGATGGCGAGACCGACTGCAAGGAGTTGTTGGGTGCCTTAATTAAATATATCTTCCCCATTCACGGCATAGGAATTTGAACAGCTTTGATAAATAATTGATTTCCAATGTAGTGCAAAAACTGGGCCACATTTTGTGCTGGAACTGGTTTATTTGGGCTATGGGAATTCAGCATCCGCAACACCCATTCGGATGCTTCGCCTAAAACCTTCCACCCTTGCTCAATTTTTTCATCCCTTAACGCTTGTATATCAATGGTATCTAGTGAAGGAGGTTTTGGTGTCACCATCTTTTGTGTCATTCGACAAAAAGGAGGGAGGTGTTTCCGTAATTCTTGCTCACTTGCTAATGCGGAAAGTTCTACTCTCAAATGTACGTAGATACCCTTATCATCCTCACTTATAGGAACACCGCTTTGCCTGCTATGGACTAGAAATGAATACCAATCAATGAGTCTTCTTTGCATCAAATCTTTTACTAATGGTTCTACTTTTGACCTAAGAATATTCAAATAATGTTGCCAAATTTGTAACGACGTTGCTTCGTTGGGTATTGTGATTGGAATAAAAGTTTCTATTACTCTTTCTAAATTAGGCACATTCATATCTTTATCTCCGATGACACCATATAGTTGATAGCTAACGTTCAAAATCAAATGTTGGAGCAAATTATTAGATGTTCTTAGTTATTACTGCCGTTTTTTCTTTCGCATTTAATGAAACCCTAATCATTTATATGCTATCTTGCATCTATTGTGTTTTGTATATTCTTCATTTGCATAAAATGGAAACCCTTTCCCATTTTTTCGCACTAAATACATATTCTTTTGAAGGCCTAGTCTACTTTTAATATAATATCTTGCAAATTCTCTAATTACCAGAGTGCTTATTGCAATTCTGCTATTATCATCTAGGGTGTCAAGTTTTATTTTAGTTTGTCCATATTTTTTACGTTTTATATGTGCAATTGCATTACGACAATCTTCATATAAATAATTCCCGAGTTTTTTACCATTTAATGGCACTCTTTCTATTTCATCATTTAATAATCTAATTTTATTTCTATTTTTCTTGAGTGTTTTATTTACCCATCCAATTGCGTCACCCTTCGCCACTTCCAACACTTGCCAATAAAATAAGAATGCTAGATAGTTATTATTAGAGCTAAAAGCTTCTCGAAAAAGCATAAGAGCATTTCTTTGCTCTTCTGTCTCAATTTTTGGAATCACACAGATATTATATCCTATTATATATCCTACAAATGGTACTTCGGGAAAGCTAAATGACCTACATTTTGCATTTTTAAGTTTATAATTATCAGGTATTCCTGGTCCACCTAAATGTCTCAATTTTACCCTTGATTCATTTTCCCAACCCAATGCACTTAAAAATTCCGATGCATTCATATATATTTTATTTTGATCTACCTTGTTATTGCTTTCATGTATTATCGTCAAAAGAACATCGCACCATTTTCTTATGTTATTTTGAATTAATTTATACCGAATTCCTTTATATTCAAAGTAGTATACATTTCTACAAAGCCGAGAAGTATTATCAAAACCAATATGCATTAAATAGGCCATATCAAATCTCTGTTATTATATTTTTCATCTAACGCTGGAAATTACCAGCTTTTCCCAGAGCGAAGCGGCGAGAAAAAGTCGGGTGCATTGACTTGTTATATGGTTATCTTTTTATTTGTTGATTTAAAATTTCTATGCCTTCTTGGATTATAGGAATAACGTTTTTGCCTAAACCAATGCACCCTTCGAGTTGTTCTCCAAGCTCCTTGCCCAATTGTTCTTGTTCAGCCTGATTTATAGTATTTTTTTGATGTATTCTTACAGAATTCATAATGTCAAATTTATTATTTATTAGTTCAAATTCGCCATAGATAATATTGAGTTTTTGCATCAGATTTAAATCTTTGGAATAGCTTGCTAATTCACCCCATAATTTATCTCTGGTTATAGTCTTCAATTTATAAAAAGGTGTCCATCTTTTATTAATCAAACCATTTATGTGGCTAATATTCATTTCTAATTCCATTTTATAAAGTTGGTATATATATTTAGTGTTTTTTTCTTCCAATTCTTTTTTCCGCTTTTCATCAATCATAATACCTACTTGATATATTAGAAAAGCTCCCAAAAACCCAATGAAAGTACCCCCTATGCTGGTATATAAACTTTCTTTATCGCTAATATTGCAGTGTAAAAGTAGTATCATTGCTATGATTGCAATTATTAAGCTTATAATCTTTATATTCTTCATTATTTTCTCTTTCATATAACGTCAACATCACCCGCCGGGACACGCAACGCTAAGCGACGAGGGTAATGGTCAGGTGGATGAAATTGTTAGAGGTTTTTTATTCTTTTATTTCTATTGTTTTTATATATTCGCTTAATAAATTTACTAAGCCAGTATAGCTTTTTTCATTTCCTTTATAATTTTTTACAACTGCCCCAAGAATACCTTTTAGTGATTCAGATGTTATGCTGGGCGTTCTAGAGGCAGTCAACTTGTTGTCATGTACTTTTATCCAATAATACAAACCTAATATATGGTGGTTTATTTCTTCATTATCAATGGGGGAATCAGACAAACATTTTTCTAAACTAACAGTAATAAAATTTTGGAAGTTAGATTTGACAGGATCTTCTTCCAAATCTTTTTCGAGCCTACTATAAATGCTTTGGTTTTGTTTGATTTCTTCAATTAAAGATTCTATCAATTGCTTCCTTTTAATATTCGTCCATTTTTCTTCTATCCGTATCTGGCGATTTGTTTCATTTTGGATTGTTTTAATTTGCTCATCCATCTTGAGAAGCTGCGAGTCTGTAATTTTCTTAGCTTCAGATATTCGTTCTTGCGTGGTTGTTTTTAAGGCTTCAATATATTCTTTTGTTGATTTTTGGTTTTCAATAATTTGCTGATTAGAATAAGTTATGATTATTAGTATTGTTAAGACCATGACAAAAATGATAATAATATTGATAAATATATTCATTTGGGTTGAAGATAAATTTAATTTTGATATTAATGGTGGGGATTTGATAGCCCACAATATAGCTACAATAATCCCTATGATTGATAAAATCCCGAATATTACTATAAAAATTTTAATTAAATTCATAATTTATTCTTTCTTCTAACAATTAATAGACGAGCTTCTTTTTTTATCTGTGTTCAAGATAGCATATTTTTTGATAAAAATCAAAGATTTTTTGGCTTATTATTCGAACTTTTTAGCCCAATAATATTCAGATATTTTAATCTTCGCCTTATTGCTGTCTTTGTCGTGCTTAATTCTCACAATCCAGGCTTTTGGAAACCATGCTTTTTTATTATCAAACATAACCAAAATGGCCTTGGTGCTCTCTTTGATAAAGATAACATCTACCCATATATACAAAAAAAATCCAAAAGGAAAATCAATTGAATATTTCAAATTCCACCACATTTTCACCACATTAATACAAAAAAATAGGCAATACAGCTATGTTAATAACTGATGTTGCCTGCTATTAAATGATGTTATATGTGCTTGAAGAATATAGAGGTTATGATGAATTCGGTGTGTTTGTGAAGAGATTTTAAAGTATGCTAAAAACACTGGCGGAGAGGCTGGGATTCGAACCCAGGGTTCCGCTTGTAACGGAACAACCGCTTAGCAGGCGGCTCCTTTCGGCCACTCAGGCACCTCTCCATAATTTGGTAAGCTTATAATAAAAAACCTTCTATGATTTCCTTAGCCTTTTCCAGTTCTTTTTCTTTAACTAAGAGGTCACCCCAATATCCGACTGCCATAGTCATAATACCATCGTACATAGGTATTTGCCGGGACCGGATAACAACCTGAACATCTTCTTTTTCAAGAAGATCTCTTAAAGAAATAGCTTCGAACTCATCATGAGCTTTATAAACAGATATAAGTTTCATATAAAATGTAGTTTAATTATACTACATTATTCACTATTAGTTGTCAAGCACTCCGGGGAGGTTAGCTTGATGGGTTTAAACTGTCTTTTTGCTTATGAAACTGCTTTAATTTACTCTTAATCTCTCCCGGATCAAGAGTAATTACTAATTGATCGAAACTTTGACTAGTAGCTTCAGCAGTACTTTTGAGATTTTTCTCTTTAATTGTGCCCTTATGAAGAATGATATTAATCACTTTTTCATTGGAATCGTAGTTAACTTGGGCATATTCGGCATTGATGGTTCTTTGAATGGGGGAGTCTCTTTTATCAACCATTTCAAAACCATAAAGCGTGTTATCGCTGGCTTCATCTATTGATAAACTCACTTGTCCTAATGAAATAGGCGTATCGGTTGGAAGGGCAACAAGTATTCTCTTAAGCAAATATTCTTTATCAACAAAATACAGCGCCCCTGCAAGCAAAACAACAAATATTAAAAAAACTGTGAATGTTCTTACTAGAAATCTTATCATTGTTTGATATCTTATGTTTTACGATTCCCCTCATATCCCTATTTTGCGTACTCTCTTCATCTGTAGTATCTAAATTAATCGAGGGAACTTTAATAAAAAATATTTTGGGTGATGTTTTGTGCGCGGTAAGCGCTTAGGCAAAAACCGCTTGCCAATAAAAAACGCTTTATTAATTATTATTTTCTAACTCTTCGGGCTCAAAAACTTTGTACTTGGTTAAAAGTTTGTTTTCATTAAAATAAAGGTGTATCTTATTATCATCAAAGAAAGTTGCTTCAGCCGGCTTATATACCCATCTTTCTCCGTCAGCCTCACTCTGAATAAGCATTGGTTCACCAATAATTCTTTGTATGTGCTTCTCGGACATACCGTTTTTAATTCGGCCTTCTTCTATGGCTGTTTTAAGGTTATTAAAATATATAGTCTCCGTTTTGAGTTGTCTGTGGGCTTCAGATTGACTCTTGGCCACATCTAAGAGAGTCGAAATTTGTTTTGAACAGCCGCAAAGCATTACACATAAACCTAAAATAAAAATAGTACATTTTCTCACTTCATACCCTCTTTTTGGGCTATTATATTATTATTTAAACAGCAAAATCAACCGTTGGGTTTATTTACCGCCAATAATTTTTTAAATCTTTCTATCCATATCATCATTTTAATGCCTTCCTAATCACTTTCTCCGGAGCCGGCATTTTTTACATTATATATTTTAAAATCGCTTTTAACTTCATTTATACTCCGGCTGCAAGCTTGTACTCTTTTAAAAGCGTCTCTATAAGGTCTTTTACTGAGACGATTTCTTTTATTCTATAAGCGTTGGCTCCTGAAAACGCAAAACCATCCTTCAGGTTCCCCATTTTCGCATTGTACAAAGCCTGGCCAATACAATATGGAGCTTTTTTATAATCACACATTTTAAGGCATTTCCATAGACATTCAAAGGGTTTTTTCAGGCCGCTTCTCACATCAGTGATAAATTTATTAATAATAACCCTTCCGGGTAAGCCTAGCGGACTATCAATTACGGTAATATCTTCCTTCTTACAATTTACATACATTTGCTTAAACTCATCAGCCGCGTCACATTCATGCGTAGCCACAAAGCGCGTACCCATAGCGACTCCCTGCGCGCCCATCTGCAGAAACTTATATATATCTCCACCTGTATAAATACCTCCGGCAGCAATTACAGGAATAACTTTCTTAAAACGTTTTTCGTAGGGCTTCAGACAATTTATGGAAGCTTGAACCAGTTTTTCTAAAGAAAACTCCGGCTTATCAAGGTCTTCTTTTTTAAAACCCAAATGGCCTCCAGCCAAAGGGCCCTCCACCACCAGAGCATCAGGCACATGATTGTAATTTTTAGCCCAGTACTTAAAAATAAGATCCGCGGCCCTGGCAGAAGAAACTTTGGGTGCAAACTTTGTGTGTAATTTTTTAAGTTCACTGATTGATATATCTACAAAATTTTTTAGAGGAAGTCCGGCGCCAAGAATAACTATATCTATTTTTTCATCGATTGCCGCCCTTACATGTTTGGCGTGATCAGTAAGAGCAAGCATGATATTAACACCTAAAATACCCTTAGTCATGCTTCTGGCTCGCCTGATTTCATTAATTAAGGCTTGTTTATTGGCTTCCGCGAAGCTGGTTTCTACCTCATGATTAAATATCCCCAGGCCAACAGACGCAATTACCCCTATAGCTCCTTCATTTGCAACCGCAGAGGCCAAATTAGCACCTGAAATAGCGACCCCCATACCTCCCTGGATTATAGGAACCCTGGCTTCTAAATTACCGATTTTTAATGTGGGGATATTGTTCACCGCTTTCATTAATTCTTTCTTTTTTTAGTGCTAATTATTTTGTTGTGGTAAATCATTAGCATGTCATTCAAACCCCGCAATAGATATTCGCCTAAAAAGTTATCTGAGCCTGATCTTTTGTTTTCTTATCCACCACCATGTATATCCTCAAAATATTTCATATATGGAACATCATATAGTATCAATGTCCAAAGGTCAACATTTTTTAACTTCTTTAGATTGTTCTGCCTTATAAACGATATTATTGTGATTGGCTCACTTGAACAACCGGTGAATAGCCGGCATCTCCAAAACCAAGAATCGGATAAAAAACAAAAGGTAATAGCCAAAGCCCCGCTCCTTTTGGGTTCTCCTTTCAAAGCTTTTTATTTTATCCTAAGCTCTATGCTGTACGTTCTTTGTTACAATGCGCGCACCGTACCCTATGTGGTACGGTGGCGGAGAGAGGATTTGAGCCCCTGAGGGCATTACGACTTTCCTCAGCCCCAAAAGAATTAAATTTTGAATTATAGCGATGAATCATCTTTGGAAACAATCAAAAGTTCTGTAATTGTCACCTGAGCTTTTAAGACTGAAGATTTCTTTTTCTTTGGAGTTAAGTAAAAGTTTTTTACCCTAAGCAAACGTGGCGAATTTTCTACTTGATAAATAAAGTCTACTAAGTAGTCTATTTTTGATTCTATTTCTATTGCAACTGTATATTGTTTATAAGGTCCTATTTTCTCTGTCAAATCCAGTTTTATATCTCTAAGAAAAACGGAAGACTTTCTTGCTAATTTTTCTATTTCACTAAGTAGTTCTGATTTTTCTTCTTCGTCAGAACGGCTTTGTTTTACATGTTGAGTGTATTTCTTATGTTCGCTGACAACCAGGTTTTCCTGTGACAATATATATAGAGACCTTTCTAATCTCTTTTCTTGAAGGAGAATTTCTCTATTTAACTTTTTTATCCTATTCGCAAGGGGGTGGAGCACCGCTCTATCAAAAAAAACAGCAACAATAATCGTAATTGAAATATAAACTATATATTTTTCCCTTTTAGATAATCTTGAAAAAATAGTTCTCATTTGTTCTCCATTAGTTGCTGTTTAAAGTATATGTCCAAAGGGCAAACAATCTCAAATTCTGTCAAATCCTTGCCCTCTACTTTGCAGGTAGTGACAAATTCTGTTTTAACGCTTTGAAAATATTTTGATTCTTCTAACGTTTCAACCAACTTAAAAACTTCGGACATAGTACTAGATGTTCCCCGCACGGTCAAATGGTCCTTTCCATCAAAACTAATCGACGCCAGATAAATCTCAGGTGAAATAACTCTATGTATTTCATAAATAGAATTAAGCGTAAAATTTTTCGTGAAGGTACGTTTCTTTATTCCTTTTACTTCTTTCATCATAGTATCTAATTTATCAACCTTTTCCCGAACTTTAAGAGCCTCCCGCTTTAACTGCGCGAGATACAGCTCCTTATTATACATTCTGCCTAAAAAAATACTTGAGGCAATCATTAAAATAAACACCAAATATATACCAAAAAGATATAAATCTTTTCCTCTTTCTTTCACTTCTTTCTCTATTCGCAGCTGCGGGGGAATAAAATTAATCTTTTGGTCGGGGTAGGTAAGCGCAAAACCAAAAAGAGAAGAAAGAGATATATTTTTTGCGCTAACTTTATAATTATCCATGGATTCCAAACTTTCAGGAATATTTTTAAGTTGGGGTATAATCTCTATGGATAAACCGAGCTTTTCTCTTAATACAACTTCATTCAGATGTTCAAGAAGCGCTTCTGCGCCGGTAATTATAATTTTAGATATTTCTTTATCTACCGTTTCATTCTGGTAGGCATATATAGAGTGCTTTATTTCTTCAATAAATTTTCTTACGTCTTCTTCATCCATCAACCCCTGCAGTTGTGAAAATCCGACAGAAATATTTCTGCAAAATATTAATTTATTTTTTAAAATAACCGTGAAATCACTCTTATCATATCCCACGCTAATCAAAGCACGCGGCTTATCAATTACCGCGCCCCCACAAGCAAAATGGTACCAAGCAAGTAACCCTTCAGAACTTAAAGTTATCTTTTCCGTTTTTAGCTCAGCTGCTTCCAATATTTTAAAATACCTTCTAACAACATCCTGATGCACAATGGCCAGCATTATCCTGCTATATCCTTCCGCGTTAGTATTTAGAATCTCATAATCATAAATTATTTCATCTTTTGTAAAGGGTGTCTGTTTGCCTATTTGCAGCTCTACCATTTCTTTTATCTCGGCAGGATTTGTGGAAGGCAACTCAAGATTTCTAATAACTACGAGTTGATGTGGTATGGAAACTACAAAAAAGTTTGAATTTATTTCCAATTCTTTAGATAAATTACTGATTCGTTCGGAAATTTTCTCATCTGATAAAGAAACAATCTTTTCTGCTATAATCTTATTGATTTTCCTTATCTTTCCGAATAGTTGTGCCTGCACTATCTTCAGCCAAACACCATCTATCTCTAAGACAGTTATAACCCTTTTTCTTTTCTTGAGTAATTTCATGGTTAATATCTTTCTCGTATTGCGTATTGAGTATTGCGTAAAAAGATTTTAACGCACAACGCACAACGATTATGCATCACGCACGATACCCTTACGGGCACAGGCACACGACGAACTAATCTTCGCGCCAGTAGAGTATTTGCGGGGGATCTTTCTCAAATTTTTGCACAATACAAATAATGTTTCTTTGTAAATTGCGGCTGCCCTTTTTTAAAATACCGTACGACGAAATCCTAAAAACATCTGATTTTACAGTCAGCGCGTTAAGAGAAATAAGACGGTTGATTTCCTCGGATTCTTTTGTAAAGAAATGGCCGATATTCCTTATTTCAGCAACGGTCTTAAAGATATTGTCATCTTCTGTCCCTTCTATTTCGTCTCTACCTCGGCGGAATTGAACTAAACGCCCGGCAAGTTCGCTACTTAATCCTAATGCGTGCAGTGTACGTCTATCAACAGTATTAATATTAACTGCACCTGTGCCATAAACAGTAATTACGCCTGCAATCTTTGAAAATATCTCCGGGCTCATCCCTTTAACCAATAACAATTCTTCCGGGATTTGAAAGTCAGCGCTTTTGCATGGATAGGGCAACTCCAGGCCTTGATAATATTTATTTTCCGCGCCGCCGGGAGAAACAATATTATCTATATCTCTCCAGTCAATAATAGCATTGGCAATATTAGCCGCCTCTCCTCTTTCCGCTTCACCAATATTTTCTAACATGCTTTTAAGTATTTGCAGTGGGGCATTGTTTATATTTATTGTGCTGCTTTCGTCCATTGCGCCATATAGGATTAGCCCTTCTTCCGACTGATAGCTGACAGTCGTGTATCCATCACCTAAATTTATCTCTTTAAAAAATTCTTCGTTGTTTGACCATTTTTCATTTAAACTATCGTAATCGGGCTCCTCATCCATTTCTAATTCGATAATCGCCCGTTCTATACCGGCCCGAGCAAGACATTGCATTTTTAACCTATCCTGCAGGTGGGAGGCTAAACGCAATTGACCCGAGACATTGAAGGCCATCCCAATTACAAAAATACTAAGAAAGCTTAGCACCCAAAGTGTGAGAATTAGTATACTGCCGCCCTTAGAGCTCATTTTATTTGATTTCCTTTATCTTGCTGCCTGCGTCTTTTTTCTGCTCTCCTGTGCCAATTGGAATAAATATCGTCTTTTCAAAATCATCCTCATTCGCCCCTAAAACCATTTCTATCTTTACCGCTTGAGGAATGCTCTCCTGCTCCTCTTTTTTCCAGTCCTCTTTCCATTTATACTTCCCTGTTGCGTTATCAAGGTAGCAGTAGCTAAATTCTAATTTGCGGACATCTTCAATCAGAACCTTGCCTTCACCGATCTCCTCTTGGCTGAAAGCCTCGGGAAAAGTTTTTTCTTCTTTACACAGGGCATTTTCTGTTTTATCATAAAAAAAAGCAAGCCTGCCTACTTCATAATAACTTTCGGTTTCACCGTTGTCGGAAATGGATTCACTCAATATCAAAGCTGGGAACATAATAGAATCTTTTGTACCTTCAAAAGCAATGTTAGAAAACTCTGAGGTATTTCTCAATTCTCTGGCGAACTTTTCGGAAATAAGTCTTACATTTCGCTCATAGTTGCTATTTTCATTTCCTCTGCGCCAAGCATTTATTCCATTAGCAAAAATAGAATATACCGCCATGCCAACCAAAGAAACAATCGTTATACTTACAAGTATTTCAATAAGTGTAAATGCGTATCGCGTATTGCGTATCGCGTATTGCGTTTTTCGCACGACGGAACTATTCATTTTCTACGCTTTTCATATATGTAATCAGAGGAATTCCGCCTTCTCTCTTTCCTTCTTTCCATGTCAAAGTTGCCTTAACTTCATTTAAAGTTTCGTATTCTTCAGGAATATCTTCTTTATCCCATACAACGGGGGCTATCTCCACCTCCCACGCATATTCTACATTCTCAAAGTCAAACTTTTCATCTACGCCGCTTTTAAACGCGCCCCAGTCTTCCTTAGCCTGTATTTGCGCCTCGGCGAACTTATTTCCGGCCATAAAGGTTGCTTTTAAATTATCCTCTGAAATGCGTAGGGCATTAAGAGAATGTGTAAACCCCTGTAGGATTAAAACTAGACCTATTGATAAAATAGTTACGCTGAGCATTACTTCAATTAGAGTAAACCCTTTCCTCGTATTGCGTATTGCGTATCGCGTATCGCGTTTGCGTACGACGTACGACGTACGACGCACGACGAAACTACTCTTCCCAATTGGTAACATCATCATTACCTTCTACCCCATCTGGCCCCAGTGAATATAAATCGTAGTCTTTGCCGTGTGTTGAAGGATACCTGTATTGATAAGTGTTGCCCCAGGGGTCTATGGGTTTCCTTCGAATATAAGGCCCCTTCCAACTATTTAACCCACCCGGGTTGGCAAGAAGTGCCTGAAGATTACTTGGATATTTGCCATTATCCAATTCATAAAGGTCTAATGCCGATGGCATGTTAGAAATAACATCTGTCTTAGCAATAGCAATCTTTGCCTGTTCCGAGCGTCCTGCGAGTCTCGGCATTATCATAGCTGCCAAACCGGCGATAATAACTATTACCAGCAGTAATTCCACTAAAGTGAACGCGTTCTGTGTTTTGCGCCTTGCATTTCGTTTCTTAATCATAATTCCCTCCGTTAACGGCTTGGATAAATTATCCAATTTTCTACCCAATTTATCGCACTCTTCCATAAAATAATCAAATCTTTCTTTACTAACTAATATAAGCTTATTTGAAATATTGGTAAAAGCATAGCAAAAACAATGAACCCCACCACAAGACCCATCAGCAAAATTATTGCTGGTTCAAGTAAGGAGGTAATTATTTTAGTTGTCTTATTTAGCTCGCGCTCATAAAAATTAGCTACCTCCAACAATGCCTCTTCTAAGTTCCCCCCTCTTTCACCCACCACAAGCATATTAATCATAAAACGGGGGAATGATGAAGATTTCTTCATGCTTTGCTCTAATGACATTCCATCAATGATATTCTTATGCACCGATTCTATTTCTAACTTAATGATTTCATTACTTAAAGTCGGTATGGTTATCTTTATCGCTTGAAATACTGGAATGCCGTTGGCAAGAAGCAAGGCTAAAGTACGGGAAAATCTCGCCATCACAGACTTCTTTATAAAACTTCCTACCAGCGGTAATTTCAACTTAAGTTTATCAAAAACTATTTTTTCCTTCTTTCCCGCTCCGCTCCGTTTAAGGATGACAACTATAAGAATAACTATTAGCAGCGCCCAGTACCAATAGTTTTTAACCTGGCTACTCAATGAAAGTAAGAGCCTTGTGGGCAAAGGCAGCTTCTGGCCTATTTCATTAAATAAAGAAGCCATGCGGGGAATGATAAACGTGAGCAAAATAAATACAGTTGCTATCCCGACTATTACTATAAAAATTGGATAGGCTAAAGCCGAGGCTACCTTGGCCTTTATCTCTTCTTCTTTATTTCTAAATTCAGCCAGTCTCTTTAGAGTCTCTTCCAGCACTCCCGCGATTTCTCCTGATTCAACCATATTGATATAAATCTTAGGAAAAACCTTAGGATATCTACTTAGAGACCTGGATAATGTCGTGCCGTCTTTTATCTCACTGTGGATACGCGATATTATTCTCTTTAAATCCACATTTTCTGTCTGTTCATAAAGAATATTCATTGCCTCTAAAAGCGGGACTTTGGCTTTAACTAAACTGGCCAATTGTTCTGTAAATATGGTCAGGTCTTTCGCGCGAACTTTCTTAAGAAACCCGAAAGGTCTAATTTGCTTAGTGACATCCGGCCCGGAGAATTCTTCTCTGGGAGATTCTTTGCCAGCGGGGATAAGACGGGTTGGCACATACCCCATCTGGCTTAATTTATCCACTGCCGCATTTTGATTTTCAGCTTCAATTGTCCCTTTGATAATCTCTTTAGGGCCTTTTTTTGCTTCGTAATTGAATTTCGCCATTTTATTCTTCTACCAAAATAGAAAGTTCGTTTCCCTTTACCGCGGCAATACCTCTCTTGATAAATATAGGTTCTCTTTCGTCTATCTTAATCATGCCCTCTTTTAGACAAGAAATAATTGGCTGGTGAAAGTCTAAGATAGAAAATTCTCCTTCTTCACCCGGCAAAATAACGCTGGTGGTCATCTCGTGGAATATAAACTCCGCAGTTTTTATATCAATTATAGATGTTTTGAACATTTTCAAACAAATCCAAACATTTGAGTCCAACGTCCTTTCGTCCCTCATCCCTCTCTCATTCTAACGTGTGACTTATGACTTGTGACTTTTTATGACTTACGACTTATGTATCATTCCTCCAATTGGGTAACTCGCATTACCTCATCTGGTGTAGTCAAGCCCTCAATAATCTTTTCCCAGCCAGATAAGCGAAGCGTCTTCATCCCCCGTTTTATAGCTTCTTCTCTTATGTTGTCAGATGAGGCCTTCTCTAATATTAATTTCTTGATAGTCTTATTAACTACTAATATTTCATAAATAGCTGTCCTTTCTTTAAAACCTGTAAAGTTGCAGGCTTCACAGCCCTTACCTCTATAGAAATGAATATCAGATTCTTTAATACTTGCAAGCTTCCCTTTTGGTAAATTATCGCGGCAGAGCCGATGAAATTGAGCTATTTCTTCCACTATTTGCGTTTTAAACTTTTCGCCAACTGCCGCGTCTTTTTCTTTACACTTGGGACAAATTACCCGGACCAATCTCTGGGCAATAAAGGCCTTTACGGAAGAAGCTACTAAGAATGGCTCAATGCCTATATCTAAGAGACGAGTTGCCCCGCCGGCGGCATCGTTTGTATGCACGGTAGAAAAAACCAAGTGTCCCGTTAAAGCAATCCTGATAGCCAGTTCTGCTGTCTCAAAATCTCTCACCTCTCCAACCATCATTATATCAGGGTCGTGCCTTAAGACACTCCTTAAACCATGGGCAAAGCTGAGCCCTATCTCCGGCATAACTTGAATCTGGCTGATACCTTCAATTTCATATTCTATCGGGTCTTCTATAGTGATAATTTTATTTTTACTGTTTTTTATTTTATTCAGACAGGTATATAATGTAGTGGTCTTTCCGCTTCCCGTAGGCCCGGTAACAAAAATTATTCCGTGCGGCTTTTTTATCAAGTTCTCTATAACTTTCAACTCCTCCGGTTCCAAACCTAATTTTTCCAGACTGAAGAGCATCTTGGCGGGAAGAATTCTTACTACCAATCCTTCTCCATGGCGAGTCGGTATAATGGATATCCTTAAATCGAACTCCTCTTTCCCTATCTTTACCAGCGCGCGGCCATCCTGAGGCAAACGCCGCTCCACGATATTCAATTTAGACATTATCTTTATGCGGGAAATAATTGCCGGAAAAAGACGCACCATATCCACCGGGACATTTGCCTCATAAAGTATCCCGTCAATGCGATACCTTAAAGCCATCTTCTCCCTAAAGGGCTCTATATGAATATCAGTGGCCCTCTTCTGCTGAGCTTCTAATATTATCTGGTTTACTAATTTAACTACTGAAGCATCTTCGGCTAATTTTTCTATATCTACTATTTTCTCGTGCCCCTGCTCAGGCTCAACGGTTTCTTTGGGAGTCCTGGCAATAATTTTCTCGATAGTCTCCGCGCCAACTCCATAATATTTTTCAATCGCTTTTACTATTTCATTTTCAGCCGCTAATACAGGTATAATTTCGCATCCTAAAAACATTTTCACATCGTTTAATGAACGCAAAGGGTCAAAGATGGCAATGGTCAACTTTTTATCCGCGTATTTTATAGGAATTATTTTATAATGCCAGGCGAATTTAGGCGGCACCTCCTTTATAGCTGAAGGCTCAACAGTAACATCCTTTAATTTGATATAAGGGATGTTGAGTTGTTCGGAAAGAACCGGCAAAAGTTGTTCTTCTTTCAAATATCCCATTTTGACTAATGTTCTACTTAACAACTCACCCGTCTTTTGCTGTTCCTTAAAGGCTGTCTTTAACTGTTGAGGTGTAATTAGTCCTTTATTAACAAGCATTTCTTCTAATTTCATTACCATCTTTTAACTCTTTCTTCGTATTGCGTGGCGCGTATTGAGTATTGCGTAAAAAGATTTTAACGCACAACGCACGACGAGTTACGCAATACGCACTACGAATTATCATTCTTTTGTTTTTTTGCTGAAAGCTGACAACTGACAGCTGACAGCTGATAGCTCTATGCTCTTTGTTCTTTTGTTTTTTTCACGCGATACGCGTCACGCACAACGCACAACGAATTATATCGCTCCAATCATATAAAGTTCTTCGGCTGGCTTTTTGTCCAGCTGCCCTGAAACTATCTTCTCACAGTTATTTAAAGTCTTTTCTAAGGGTACATATTCGCCTTTTCTACCCGTGTAAAGTTCCGCGGTAAAAAATGGTTGAGTGAGAAAATTCCGCAGTCTCTGCGCCCGTTCAAACAAAATCCTATCTTTTATAGAAAGTTCCTCTACCCCGACGATAGAAACGATGCGTCTCAATTGCTCATATTTATTAAGAATCCTTAAAACCTCCTGAGAAATTTTAAAATGCCTATTCCCTACAATTAAAGGGTCCAGATAAGAGCAGGAGGACAATAAGGGATCAATGGCAGGATAGAGGCCTAATTGAACATGCTGACGAGAAAGAATTAATATAGAATCTAAATAACTAAAAATGCATACTACCGCCGGATCAGTCAAATCATCACTGGGGACATAAACCGCTTCAATAGCGGTAATTGCCGCCCGGCTGCCCGAGCGAATCCTCTCCTGAAAATCACTCATCTCCGAAGTTAAGGTAGGTTGATACCCCGTCTCAGAAGGAATCTTGCCTAAAAGGGTAGAAAGTTCACTCCCTGCCTGGGCAAATCTATAAACGCTATCAATAAAAAACAGGACATCCTCCCCTTCTTCCTGAAAATATTCCGCTAATGTTATCCCTGTATGGACTACTTCAAATCTTACTCCGGGAGACTCATTCATCTGGCCAAACACCAAAATTGACCTATCTATTATCTCTTGCTTAAGCAGCTCATTATACAACTCATTGCCTTCTCTAATTCTCTCTCCTGCTCCGGTAAATATACAAAAGCCTTTTTGTTTTTTAATAATATTGTGCATAAGCTCTAAAATTAATATGCTTTTGCCCAAGGCTGCTCCTCCTAAGATACCAGTCCTTGTCCCTTTGATTAAGGGAAACAATAGATCCAGCGCCTTAATACCTGTTTCCATTACCTCAAACCTTATCTGCCTGGCCTGTTCTATGTTCAAAGCGGCGCTTTGTTTTTTGTGTGTGGGCCTGTTCGCCTTTGCTTTGATGGGGCCTTTTTTATCGATTGGTTCGCCCAGGACATTTAATATCCGGGAGCAAACCTCCTCCCCTACGGGAACCTTAATCACAGAGTTTGTAGCCAAAACTTGCGCGTTTCTCTGCAAGCCAAAAATATGCGTTAAAGGAATACACTTTACAATATTACCAACATCAGTAGCTCTTTTGGTAAAATATTCAATTACCTCCAGCACTACCCGCTGGCCATTATAAGTTTTTGTCTCTAAAATCTCGTAGATAGCAGGCGGGGGAGAACCTTCATCAAACTTTACAATTACAATCGGCCCTTGAATTCCAACAACTCTACCTTTATTCATAGTTTATTTCATTTTTTGCACAGCCAGTCTGCTGGCTGAAATTTCCCTGATGTTCTTATCACTAATCTCATGGAGCAGGCGAAAATATTGAGAGTGTAATTTTTTATCTAATCGCTTAAGCTCGGTAGAACTTCTTTCTAAATGTATCACCCGGGCAGCCCACTCCGAAAGCTTGCTTTCCCAAAAGATACCACAGAGTATATAATTTATCCATACCCTAACCAGATATTCTATAACCTCTGTCTTTCTTGGCTCAACGATAATTCTCCCTTCATGCTTTGGCAGTTTGACGTTCTGGCTCTCTGATGCTTTAGTCTCATCCCAAAATAAAAACCTGGAGGGGAGTAATTGATAAGTCTGAACCTGCCAGACAGCAAAAGAGATAAAGTTAGGGTAGACAACAACTATTCGGCCAAACTTTTTATCTAAAAAGCCTTTGATAATATAGTCTGTCAACCTTTCTGCCTCTTTATACTCCACTTCATCGCTAACCCCCGGAAAAGCCGTATAGCTTTTGCCGGTTTCCTCTATATACCTGGCACCTTGCCTGCCTACTACAATTAACTCTTCCTTTCCTGAATATTCTTCTAAGGCCGTATTCACTATAGAGATGTTCAGTTTTCCCAAAAAACCGGCATCCGAAGTTATCAGTAGTAAAGCCGGAGGCCTGGTCGAATCTTGAAGAAAGAGATGCCGCACTTCTGCAATCTTCACCATTTGAAAAAAGTCCTTCAAGCAATCTCCTAATTCTTCCAGGTTTTTTCTTGCCTTCTGAAGGCGATAAAATTCAGAAGAGGCCACCCCTTTCAGCACATTAACTATGCCTCCCATCTCTTTATTAAACTCTAACTCATTACGTAGTTTAGTTAACTGAAACATGTTGTTCCTTTCAGGAACAGTCCATAGTCAATAATCCACAGTCCGCAGTCCAATACATACATTATAAATTAAATTAGTTAAATTTCCTGCTTCCTGCCAAGCTTGTATATCTTCAAATCTTTCTATTTTCGTCTCTTTCCTTTTTGACTTAGGACTTCGGACTTCGGACTTCGGACTTAAAAAACTCACTGAATGCTTCATCTATCTCCCTTTTTATCTCCTCACTCAAGACCTTTTGGCTGGCAAGTTTCTCGATCAGCCGCGGTCGTTCTTTAAGCAGATATCTATATATCCCTCTTTGAAACTTCTCTCTCTTCTCCTCCTCTAAAATTTCAGGGAGCCCTTTATTAAAGGCGTAAAAAATAATAATCTCTTCTTCTAATGATAGAGGCCTGCCCTTATCCTGCACAAAAAGAGCGCTTAATGCCTCTCCTCTCTTTAGCTTGGTTTCTACCTCTGCTGAAAGTTTGGTTTTCACTCGAGTAAAGCTCAATAATTCTTTATACTGGGCATATTCTCTTTTTAATGTTCTCGATGTCTCCTTGAGCGCCTCACACTGCACCTTACTTCCAATTCTGGAAACAGAAAGCCCTAAATCAATGGCTGGTTTAAACCCTTCATGAAAGAGACTGGTATCTAAATAAATCTGCCCATCAGTCATCGAGATAAGATTTGAAGGAATGAGTCCGGTAACATCTCCCTCCTGTGTCTCTACTATGGGTAGAAAGGTCATCGAGCCGCCGCCTTTTTCATCATTTAGCTTTGCCGCTCTTTCCATCAGCTGGGAATGAATATAAAAAATATCGCCCGGATAAGCCTCTCTGCCCGGAGACCTTTCCAAAAGCAGGGAAATTTGCCTGTAAACCCAGGCATGCCGGCTTAAATTGTCATAGGTTATTAGAACATTTTTACCGTGATACATAAAATATTCCCCTAAGGTACAAGCTGTGTAAGGCGCGATATACTGCTCTGCCGGAGAATCAGAAGCTAGGGCACTAACAATAATAGTATAATCCATCGCCCCCTCTCTTTTCAATTGCTGGACGAGTTTTAGAAACGCGGAGTAACTACCTCCTATCCAGCAAAATATGCAGATTACACCTTGAGCTTTCTGATTTAAGATAGTATCTACAGCCAAGGTGGTCTTGCCGGTAACCCTATCTCCAATGATAAGTTCTCTTTGGCCTTTACCTAAAGGAATAACGGTATCAACCATCTTAATCCCCGAAAAGAGCGGTTCATCTATCGGCGCCCTATCTACTACTCCTGAGGCATCTCTAAAGATAGGACAAAAATCGCTTTCCTGAATTTTACCCTTCTCGTCAACCGGCCGGCCAAAAGCGTTAACTATCCGGCCAATAAAATTATCCCCGACTGGAACCTCAAAGACACCCTCCTCGCCATATACGATATCTCCCATATTTATCCCGGTTTCATCTCCTAAAACCAGAGCTAAAGTTTCTTTCTCGGTAAAACCGATTACCATTCCTCCTAAATCGGGCCCCAGTTCAACTAACTGACAATTTATGCAAGAGGGAAGGCCGCTTATCTTGACTATCCCTTTCTTAATCTCTCGAATTACACCCGTATCCTTTATTTCCAGGGGCGGTATTTTCATCCTCTCAACCATTATAACTCCTTATTCGTATTGCGTGGCGCGTATTGAGTATTGCGTTAAAATTTTTTTCACGCGATACGCATCACACATGACGCACGACGAATTTATAGTTTCTTAATAAGATTTGTGATCATCCTGGAGATATGGTCCAATATCTCTAATAATTCTTTTTCTTTTCCACTGCTTATATAATCAAGCTTTTTTGAAATAGTGGCTTGTGTTTCAATCTCAGCGCAAGAACCTAACGCAATATATAAAAACTGCCTGAACTCTTTATTGTGGTATCTTCTGAATCCCTCAGCCACATTTGACGGCACAGAAATAGCCGAGCGTCTCATCTGACTGGTTAAACCATAGACTTCTTCTCTTGGAAACTTCCCTGTTATAATGTAGACCTTTTTAACAAAGTCTATACTCTTCTTCCAAATATCTAAATCTCTGTATGTCTTTATCTTTTCCGTCATTCTTTTGTTTTTTTGCTGAAAGCTGACAACTGACAGCTGATAGCTCTATGCTCTTTGTTCTTTTGTTTTTTTCACGCGATACGCATCACGCATCACGCAATACGAGAAAATACGCATCACGCAATACGCACTACGAATTATGCTTCTTTCGCTTTTTCTTTCATTAGGGGTAGTATTTTCTTGAGCTTGTTTTTTATAGAACCATCGATTACAAATCCCCCCAACCTTATAATCAAGCCGGCAATTATCTCTTTATCTATCTTCTCAATCAATAAAATCTCCCTGTTTAACTTAGAAGATAACGTCCCCTTTAAACTCTTTTTCTGGGCATCTCTCAATGGATACGAGCAAATAACCTCGGCCTTACTTCCTTCGGCCTTTACTTTTTGTTTGTCCAAATCTTTTATCTCACCGAGCAACTCATCAATAAGCTGGCTATGCAAATCTTCCTGCCCCTTTTCTGTAAAAATATATCTTATCATATCAGCAGCTAAATATACCGCTTTCCCCTGCATCTCTAAGCTAAGTTCAACACTCTTTCTTTGGCAGTCTCTTGCTGCCCCATTAATCAGCCGCTTAACCTCTTTTCTGGCCTGGTCAAGCATATCTTTTTTCACCTTTTCGGCCCCCTCTCGGGCCTCTCTTTTTATACCTTCGGCCTGCCGCCTGCCTTCTTCAATCTCTCTCTCCGCCCCTTTTCTGGCCCTCTCTAATTCTTCTTTTAAGGCCTTTTCCTTCTCCATGTTTTCCTGATTAAGATGCTGCAGTCTTTTTAAGGCGCGACTAATGTGGCTATAAAGCAACCAGCGTAAAAATAGAATAATCAGGGCAAATGTGGTCACCTGAATTAGAACTAATTGCCAAATTAACATCTTAACTCCTTTTTCGTATTGCGTGATGCGTATTGCGTAAAAAGATTTTAACGCAAAACACACGACGAATTCATCTGACTGGATAAACCATAGACTTCTTCTCTTGGAAACTTCCCTGTCATTTATATTTTTTTATCTATAACGGACAGGGGCAAGCCCTGTCCCTACTTGCACCTTGTCTTTTGTTTTTGTTTTTTTGTTTTTTTCACGCGATACTCAATACGCAATACGAGAAAATACGCGATACGCATCACGCATCACGCACTACGAATTATCCTCCAAATAAATTATACACGATTAAAAGTCCCAGGATGGCAATTGCTTCGGCAAAGACAAAGGCTAAAATCATCGAGAGTAATATCTTCGGCGCCGCGGAAGGATTGCGTCCCAGTGCCCGCACACTGGCAAAGCCCACTGCCGCGATAACTCCGGAGGGGCCTAAAGTACTAATTAACATTATCAGGATAATAGTAACGTTTTTCATTTCTCCAGACTCTTATTATAAACACACATCCTGTCTTTGCCCAGGCCCTTTGCCTGATAGAGGGCCTTATCGGCATTATTAATTAAATCCTCTTTTGTCTGGGCATTATTGGGAAATGTAGCCAATCCTAGACTCACTGTCACAGGCAGTTTAGCCCTTGCTGCTCGAACTATTCTTTCTCCTACCTTCTTGGCATATTCTTGCCTGGTCTGCGCCAGAATTATGGCAAATTCCTCTCCCCCATATCTAAAAATCAAATCGTCATCTCTTGTTGAATTGACAAATAACTGCGCCGCGTTATGCAATACCTTATCGCCCCCTAAGTGACCTTTGCTATCATTGTATTTCTTAAAATCATCGATATCTATCATAATTAGGGAAAAGACCTGGGGAAAACGCCGCAAATGGGAGACTTGCCGTTCTAACATTTCGTAAAAATAGCGGTGATTATAGACGCCGGTTAGGCCGTCCAAAACAGACATATCCTGGTAATACTTCTTCTTTCTCGCCTGGATTAAAAGAAAGGTATGTTCTATTGCTCTTTTTAGAACTATCCTTACCTCTTTAGCGCTTAAGGGCTTTAAAAGATACGCATAGGCACCGGTTTCGAGTGCTTTTATAGCAGAGTCAACAAAAGAGGAAGTGGTGAGGACAATTAGATTAATCCGCTTGTTTATTTTCTTAATCCTCCTGATTAGTTCAATTCCATCCATATCAGGTATATGTATTTCAGTAATAACCGCGATAAAATAGAACTCTTTAGTCAATTTCAACGCTTCTCTTGCCGTGGTTGCCCTCAAGATTTTATAATTAGTATCTGCCAAAAAACCCTTTAAAATTTTAAAAGTCTTTTCATTATCTTCAACTATCAATACATTAAACTCGTCGCTCATTTAGAATCTCTCCTCGTATTGCGTATTGAGTATTGAGTATTGCGTAAAAAGATTTTAACGCACAACGCTAAACGCTATCTTTATATTATTTTTCCTTTGTCTCCTTTGATGAATAAGGCGGTTCTTCGGTCTTCATCTCTTCTTTTTTTCTATCTTGAGTCACTGTAATTCCCGCCTGGCGGTGCCAGATAATAAAGAAAATAAGTGAAAGCACTCCCAGTGAAATTATAACTGCTAATATCACCCACCAGCTGGCCCTAACAGAAACCCTTCCTGCCGCTGGGCCGCTGATAATCTTGGCCTCAATAACCATTTTCTCTAATTCGGCAAGCATATCTTTAATTGAACCGACGGCCTCTTGATTCTGCCTATATGCGGCGATATGAGTCTGAGGGATAGCATCCATTGCCTTTTCTTGTCTAGTTAAAATATCAGCAACCTTATTCTTTATATTTCTTTGCTGAATTATAGCTGTCTTAACATAGGCAGTTTCCCTTAACTGTTCAAAGAGCTCTTTAGCCCGGACGTTTAAAGAGTCAACTTCCTCTCTGGAAAGCACCCAGATATCCTTAATCTCTATCTGCCGCATTGTGCTTTCTCCGGGCGCGAGTTTAAACTCTTTATATATATAGTAAAGGGCATTGGTGATATCATAGTCTATCTTCAAGTCCCCCAAATCAATAATATCTTCTGGTTTGGTCTCTTTGGGAAGATAGGCCTTGAGCATAGCAGTCTGGGTCTTGGTTTTTGAGGGGTTAACCACCAGTGACTTTAAGACGATGTTTCTGCATTCGGCTTCCTTAGTCCACAGTCCGCAAGCCATAGTGCATAGTAAAATTACTACTATCCATTTGCTTTTACTCATCGTCAAGCACTCCTTCTTAACGTCACTTTTTATTCTTCTGTTTCACTTGTGATTTCTTCAAGGATTCCCTCGATGACTCCCTCTGCAGTAGAGCCAGATTCCTCCTCTGTGGCGGGGACGGTTTCAATTTCCGTTTCGCCGCTTAATTCCATCCAGGTCTTGACAATCGGTTCATCGCTGCCCCGCTCGATAATCTGCTGAGTTAGTTCTGTCAAGGCCTTAATCTCTAAGGTCTTATTCTTGATATAATCTACATCTGTAGACTGCTCTTCGGACAACTCATACATCCTCTCTATCTTCACGCCCTGGCCTTCGTTTATCTCCTGAAGTTTTTCTGTGGCTAATTGCAGTTCTTTATAGATAGTGGTGGTGGTCTTCTCCGCCAACTCTCCTAATTTCGAGCTTAACCCAGCCAGTTCATCAATATTGTTAATCATCGAGGAGATGACTGTATTTATCAAACCGACACTGGCAGAAAACGCCGATATCTGGTCGGTATCGATATTGGCCAGCTTGGCCATTGTAGTGGTGGCGGTGGTAGAAATATCTTCAAGGTCTGTAGAGATAACCTCTATATTTATACCGTCAAGGGTACCTTTAGTGGTCTCCTGACAAATAACGGTGTGCTCGCCTCTGCCCCAGCTAAATTTAACCGCGTATTCATAGATACCGCTCCCGGAGACCGACTCGCTCATAGTCTGGGCGGAGACGCGTAAGGTATTATCGGCATCGTAAACGCTGATAACGGGTTTGAGCCCGGTGGTGGTCTTATACCTGATGGTCAGGGTATCGTTCTGCCGGACGTAGCTTTCCTGATTAAGGATACGCGAGGCGCTTTCTATAGTTATGATATCCGATAATGTTGACTCTGTTGAGCTAATCGTGCTTCCCAGGCTAGTTACGGCATCGTCCACCTCTGCGGTTACCGTGGCCTGCGTCGCCGCGGCCTTGGTGGCTGCATCGGAGGTAATAGTTGAGGTTGCCGTGGTTACCGCTGTCCTGGTCAGGCCGGCTTCTGTTCCCACTTTTGTTTTAACGTCGGAGACCTCTTCCACTATTGCTTCGGTCCAGGTCTTCAGGCGCGCGGTAACGCCGATATCAAATGTGGTTGAGGCTGAATAGGTTACATTAAGCGTGTCACTGGCATCTCCTGTAACCCCGGACCCATAGAGGATAGTGATTCCGGCAAAATAGCTCTCGCCGGCGCCAAAGCCCTCAGATGTGACCGCGTCATTGATGATAAACCAATAGTTGCCCAGAGTATCCGCGGCTGATTTGGAAGCGCTGTATTTTGCCGTGACGGCATCACTGTCATAAATTTTTAGAGTCCCGGTTTGCAATTCACTTCCTACTCTGGTGGTATCCAGGATCTGCTGGCCTCTCCTTTCAAGACGGGCGCTCACATACAATATATCATCATCTTCGTTATAAACAAAGTCGGTTAATACTCTATAATCAGCTAAAGACTCAGCAATAGAGGTCATCGGGACTTCCCAGGTAATATTGTTATCATAGCTGTTATCGGAGCCGTCCGCGGCCGTGCTTGCTGTCTTGTTCACTGTTAACTCTACGTAGAGCTCTTTTTCAAAATTAAACTGGTAGGCGCCGTAAGGGAGATAGATATCTGTCAACGGGCTGTTGCCGCTAATGGGGTTGGTAAGTCCGGTAACAGCAACGCCTGTATCAGGGTCGCGAATAGTCAAGGTAAGCTCATCCAGGTCACCGCCGGTTACTATATCAGGAACTCTAATGGTAATATTGTATCTTTCAACTACAGTTACGGCGCTGGACGCGCCGCTCTCTGTAACACCAGTAGCTGTAGCATTCAAAGTAACTGACAGGCCGGGATAACTTGCGCAATAAACCCGGAAATTACTAAAGGTAGCTATGCCTGATACTGCCGTTGCCTCATCTGTGCCGGTGACTGAATTGAAAATTGCTCCGGTAGGAGTAACTGTAACAGTCTTTGACTCCGGTGAGATATTTCCATAGGCATCGGTTACACTGACCTTAAATGCCTTCCATGCTGCATTACCCACAACAGTATCATTAGGCTGGGTATGCCAGGTTAACTCAGAAGCATCACCGCCGGTAACTATAATACTATGGGCATCCGCGCCTGAGGTGGTAACCGAACCCTCAGTTGCCTTGATTGAGGCGCCTTCGGCCTTATATAAAAGCATTGTTATAGTTGAACTGCTTTCTCCACTGACAAAGTTTACGCCTGTAGGGCTTCCAAAGTCCACGCCATTGCAGGTAGGAGGATAAGTAGGCACAGCTACGCTGGGGGCAGGCGTTGCGCCGCTAAAGACTATTTGTCTTGGGCTGCCGGCATAATCCATATCTATACTATTATTTGCATCTGTAGCTTTAATAGAGATGGTGCTTTCCGCTCCCGCGGCTACAGAAGCAACGCTTCCTGTTACAATAAATTTGGTTGCGGTTACCTCAACATCTGTAGAGCCGGTAACAGAATTTCCTACAGCAAACCCTGAACTAATGGGAATTGAATCTATTGTATAGATACTTATATCATCATTAGGATCAATATCAAAGGCGATGGTCTGTCCGTCCGCTCCTATAGGCAGGCTGTCCTCGAGATAGATACTTAGAGTAAAGGTCCTGGATACGTCTGTGCCGTTTATTGCCGTATTGGCAATTGTATAGATTTCGCTATTGCCGTCTCCAAAGGTTATGGCGTCATTTGTAACGCTTAGGGCTAATTTCGAGGTTGTGCCGTCGGTTATATAGGCCGCGTCAATATAATCGGTCCAGCCGCCGGTGGTATCTTTATTGGGATTACTCGGATTAGTATCCCGGGTAATCACAATCTTGGTCAGGACCAATCCGTAGCCGTCCGTGCCGGAATCGGTAATCTTGAAGTCAAAGATGTCAACTTTTTCCTCTAAGGTATCCACTATTGAAGATATATCAGTCGGCTCACTCAATATTCCTGCTTCCATAGTGCCGTCATTAGAGGCAGTGCTAAAGGTTATCTGATAGGAATAGTCCTCGGTATAATCTCCTGCTCCTGAAGCCCTTAAGTAAATCTGCTCGGGATAGGTATATTTTACTCCGCTGAAAGCGGCTGTTCCTCCTGAAGTCTCAACTGTTAAGGCATCCGCGCTTAAGGCGCCATTGGTAACCGCGGTAAAAACAGGCGTCTCGGCCCCATTAGTAATTGAGCCGGCCAGGGTTATCTGGTCAGAGCCTGTGGTACAGGTATTACCATACTCATCAGCCACAGCCGCTATTGGCTGGTTTGTTAAAGCCACGTTGGTCAGACAGGTGGTAGAAGGCTGTTGAGAGAATGAAAGCTGGTCAGGCAGGCCTGCCCCAACAGTAATGGAATTAGAGGCTTCATCTGTGCCGGATAAGTCGGTAGCGTTAGCCGTTATGGTAGTAGGCTGAGCCCGATAGAGGGTAGTAGTTAAGGTAGTCGTGGATACACCCCCGGTAAACTCTACGCTATAGATATAAGAATCAGCGGCTGTGCCGTTAGGCGCATCGTCCGTACCGCTTAAACTATAAGCGATTGTCTTTGCCTCTATTCCAGTCCCGGTATAAGCCGTGGCTGTGTTTGCTCCATCACATAAATTACCATATAAATCCACTGCATGTAAGGTGCCTAAGGGAAAGGCCGTTCCTGCCTTAAATCCAGGGCCCGGCACAGGGATATTAGCGGAGAATTTCAAATGGTCTGTAGTATTATGCCTGACTGTTATGGCGTCCGTATCATCAGTTATGCCTGTAGGCCCATTTGCCGGGGTGGCCTCAGAGGCGGTGATAGTCCAGTCTCCCACCTTATCATCATAGTAATAGAAGGCCTTGGCGCTCTGTCCATCGGCTATGTCTACCGAGACTACGCCTGTGCCTGCTGATGTCTCTCTAAACTCATCATTACCTGTTGAATCACTGAAGAGATAAACAGTCTGGACACCTGCGGTCCTTAAGTTACCATATTCATCATACCTTGTGACTGTATAGGTTGCCTCTGTGCCCGCGGTTATATCACTCGGTTCACTTAAGGTGAAATAAGAGGTTGCGGCCGGGTTGACCAGAATATTACCTGATGTTCCTGTCTTGAAATTGGTATCGGTAGCGGTTAAGGTAATGGTCTCAGCCGTTGTATCTTTGACGTAAATGGTCGCCTGACCATTAGTCAAAGTATAGGTTGCGTCGGTAGTATCATAGTTACCATCGGCATAGAAACCGGCATGTCCCGGATCGCTCGTTCCTGATATAGTATTAGTCATAGTTACTGCCGTAGTTGAATCCGAAGTAACTGTATTATTATTAATATCTAAAGCGGTAACGGTCTCACTCCAGCCTGTGCCCGCTGTTTGAGGCGTAGTGTTAGTAACTGCATAAGAAGCAATGGCTCCCTCAACTTTTACCTCTGAAGCTGAGGTGTAAGTCGTGGAGTTGCCCGCGTTATCTGTTATTACATAGCGATACATATAGGCATTGGCTACAGCAAGGGTGGTATCGTCATAAGAAACAGCCCCCTCGCTCGGATTGGTTAAATTACTAAAGGCAGAGTAACCGCCTGCAGTGTCACCGGTATAGGCGGCCGAGGCCCTCTCTAAGGCTCTTGAAGCTATGCCGCCGCTATCGCTTCCCTCGCTTATGGTTATGCTTGCGGTAGTAGAGGCGGTCCCGCCGTCTGCGTATGAGATACTACCGCCGGCGGGCGCGGTCGTGTCAGTGTATTTTTCTCCTGTAACATCAGCGTTAGCGGCCATGTTGCCGGGCACATCCGTGCCGGTTATGGTGATGATTTCAGCCGTAGTGCCTACGGCAGCCGCATCGGTTGCAACCACTCTGGTATAGACATAGTCATTGCCGGAAATAGAGCTTGTGGCGGCGGCGCTTACATCATTGGCCGTCCCTTCAGCCGCTATACTGATAGTAGGAGTGCCGCTAAGAGTTTCGTTTGAAGTTATCTTAATATAATAGGTGCCTGTCTTCATATAATCACCGCTAAAGGCGCTGGTAGTACAGCCGGAGTCTGTCCAATAACTTATGGTAAAAGTAGGATCAACCGTCTCCACGGTTATATTCACATTATTAGAGACAGCCCCTACGTTGCCGCTTGCATCAATAATCTTAACGGTTAATATCTTAGCCGCGTCCGCGCCCAAGTCGGTGATGGACTGGGCATTACCGGTTAAGTTATATGGGCTGGAGCCGGCCGTAACGGCCACGGTTACGTCTGTGGCCAGCAGACTGCCGCCTGCGTAGAGATGGGCTGTGCCTTCATATTCAGCGGCAGGAGAGGTAAAGCTGACAATAAAACCGGTATTGGTATTATTGATATAATTGCTTACGACTGTGTTGCCTGTAGCAGCAAAGCTTGCGCCGGTAGGGGCGTTAGGAGAAGTCGTATCCTTAGTCCAGGTATCCACTGCCTGACGGGCTATGGCCGCGTTGCCGTTGCCTGACATATCCTTGGCTCCGTCAGCGGCGATGGCGAGGTAGAGGGTGGTTATCCCGGCCTCATCCCACCCGGCAATAACATCTCTATTAGTATCAGTCAGGGTAAAGGTTAAGTCGGTGCCGTCTGTGCCGGCCTCTGCGTCAGCACTAGTTAAGGTGAAGGAGGTGCTGCCGGCTGAGGGAGCATTATCCGACAGTTCCTTGCCCGTAGGCCTCTGCGGCGTCCAGGCAATAGAGTCCCAACTGGAAACACTCCCCGCGTCCTTTACTGATGAGGTATAATCCCCGGAACCATTGGTCAAACCTGTAGCGTCAAGCTCCAGCCAATTGTTCACCCCATCCCACTGCGTCGCATTATAAGCGCCCGCGTCAAACTCAACCTGCGTATCATCAGTATTCACAGGCACAACTACTGATTTTAATTCCGGAGAATACGAAGAATTATCGGTCTCAAAATATGCTTTGTATTGAAAATATTGATTGTCAGCTACATTGGTTAAATCAAAAGAAGGCAAGGTCACAGAGTTATCGTCCAGCTCTTCATAATAGTCCGTAGTCGTCCCATCAGGGCCGATAAAGTTCCCTGTCGGCGGATTGGTTGAACCGCTGCGCACCTGATACTTCAACCTCAAGGCCCCTCTTTTGTAATGGTCTGCAATTTCCGTAGGAGATAAAGCCCTGTTATATATTGCGACTTCGTCGATTATGCCGTTGAACCATCCATGGTCATTCACCTGGTTTGTTCCTATATAATTATTTTGGTCAGAGGCTGTTGCAGTTCCACATTCTTCTGATTTGTCCAATGCACCATCTATATAAATATTATTTGTGCCTCCGTCATTATAAGTTGCAGCAACATGCGTCCATGTGTTATATTCTATATCAGAAAGAGAATATGTTGCTATGTCGCTATTGAATTGAATTTTCTTGGGATTTGAACCATCGCCTTCCTCAATTACTGAAAAGATTAAACCACTTCCTTTCTTGCATATAACTATACATTGATAAGTTCTTGATGTATCAGTATTATCTCCTTTCCAATATATCCAAGCAGAAACTGAATAAGCACTTATACCAGGGTTTGCTGCATCAGGAAGTTTAACATAATCATCATCCCCATCAAACTCTATCGCCCCGCCGAGCTTTCCGGTTGTGGATTTGTTCAGGCCGTCGCTTCCGGTGTAAAGAGTTCCAGTATTGCCCTGGCCGGAAGTATCGCTGATTGTCCCGCCCTCTTCGGCGTTAGCCCCTGTTTCATTCAAATGCATCAAAAGCACATTCCCGGTCATATCAGCATTACCGGTTGGATAGGCCGTTTCCGGGGCGACGGCAGCATCAGCTAATTCAAAAGAGCCGTAGGTTATGGCAGAGGCGTCCATCTTATCGTTAAAGGTCAGGACTAACGCTTTAGTTGAATGGGTGTAGGCGTCAGCGGTTAAGCCCGGGGCGGTGGTGTCTTTATTCCAGGTATCCACTGCCTGGCGGGTTATGGCAGCATTGCCGTTGCCGGACATATCCCTGGCGCCGTTGGCGGCGATGGCGAGGTAGAGGGTAGCTTCCGTCGCCCCTGAGCCAATTTTGACGATGCGGTTGTTAGAACTATCACCCACATAGATATGGGTGTCATCAGAGGTGATGCCATGAGGAGCATTAAACTGGTCATCGCCTGAGCCGCCTGTTCCGAGCTGAGCCACATAGCTTAGGTCGCTCTTCAGCCTTTTGTGAATGCGGTGGTTACTACTGTCAGCCACATAGATATGGGTGTCATCAACAGCAACGCCATAAGGATACTTAAACTGGTCATCGCCTGAGCCATAATCTCCTATCTGAGCCACATAGCTTAGGTCGCTCTTCAGCCTTTTGACGACGCGGTTGTTAAAGGTGTCAGCCACATAGATATGGGTGTCATCACAGGTTATGCCAGAAGGTTGG
>DAOVJY010000010.1 GCA_030632085.1 Candidatus Omnitrophota bacterium | reverse complement strand
TGTGGTGTGGTGTTGGTTAGGGTAAATTATTGATAGATCAATTTTGCCAAAACTTCATATTTTACGGACTTCGTATATCCTTATATTATGGATAAAATGCGGAATATAATCAAAGGAATAAGCTTGAAAGTAGTATATTTGCGTTGTATTATATATACATGCTATTGAATATCTAAAAAAAAACGTATTTCGTATATTAATTGTTAGATTTAAATTAAAAATAAATAAAAATGACAAAAAGATTATTTATCAATAAAACGAAAAACAAACAAATAAGGTGTTCCCAAAATATTTTGAAAGAAAGGGGAAACTTTAATTATAAAGTATACCTTAGAGGGCAACCAAATGAATCTGATGGACTTCTGCCAACCATAGCCCGAACTAATCACAAATTTGTAAAGTATGAAATGAGCAAACCCTTTAATGAAGACCAAGAATTAAATTTCTTACATCGATTTAAACGATATACTTATGAATATCAAGGAAGAATTCTGAATGAATGGGAAGCACTTATCCTTGCGAGACATCATGGCCTACCCGTTAGGTTATTAGATTGGACAACAAATCCACTGGTCGCTCTTTATTGGGCAGCCAACAAAGAAGAAAGATATGATGGCGCTATCTGGATTTTTCAAAGAAGAAACCGGGACCGAAAGGATGATATAGATATTTTTAAATCTAAACACAAAGATCCTATGAAAATTCCTGGAGTAAGAATTATATATCCATTCAATCCTACTCCGCGCATGACAGCACAATCTGCGTTATTCACAATCCATGGATATCCATGGAAAGATATATCAAAATCACCAAATAACTATTTAAACGAAGAGAGTGACATCCTTCATGGAGAGAAATGGTTAGTTCCAAAACAATCAAAAGGTGAAATTATTAAACAATTAGATATGCTCGGAATTAACGAACGCACTCTCTTACCTGGTTTAGATGGAATAGCAAGTGGAATATTGCATACAGAGTTAATTTTCCGTGATGAATAAAATATAATCTAACGACTTCATACACCTGACCGCTATTCCGCTACGCTCCATAGCGGCAGGTGAGCTTGAGCGTTATACCTTAAGGAAAAAGTCTAATGGCAACTAAAAATGTAGCAATTCGAGCCGCATGGATTGTTGGTGGCCTTGCGGTAGTGGCAGCGATAGTCACAGGCCTATTCTTATTGATAAGTTCTGGTGGCAAAGCGAATATTTCAAACCAAGGTTCTGGGCAACAAATTGTCGGTAATAACAACCGAATCTCAGTAGAAAATCCCTTACCAAAGAAAAAGGGGTATCTCTCACTTCTTCAAGAAACAGATGTTCATCTTGGCGATAATGTTTATCCAAACACATTCGGAACCAGTTATAATCCGCTCACCCAGGATATTTATCCTCAACCTGCAAAAGGAGTAGTATATTTTGACAAAAAAGATAAAACATTTAAGTCTGATGAAGCTGGTCCAACCAGAATAGGTCAATATTTGGTAAGCAAGATATCTCCACAAATAATAGATTTAGACTATTCAGCATATCTTCACACTTTCGCTGTAAATCCAGGTGACACCCAGTACAAAACTTTAACCGAAAAATTCCAAGGGAGTGAACAGATTATTTATTTAGGCCCTACTGCTCTTATTGCATCGAGTGAACTCGATGGAAACTTTTACAACAGATATGCAGCTGTCGGTTTCGCCAAATCTTTTAGCGTAGTTTCTATATTACAAAATAGTGGCATTAACGATAATCAAACAAACTTGCGAGTGACAGTAGTTATCAAATCCTATCATGGTGGCATTAGAGCTGGTCAAAGTGAGAATTTTGTTCTTCAAATTAACGATTTTTCAGTCAATATCCCCTCAAAAACACGAGCAATGCGCGACCCAACAGAGGTGGCAATAGACATTCCGCTTGCCTCAATATATTTTGACCGTCCAAATCATCTCTTTGTGTATGTGCTGCCATGGATTGAAACTGGGCCGATTTTAGAACTTGAAGGTAAGCGTTTACCACCTGCACATTTTAGAGATATAGGTATTATCAAAGTAGGATTATTCATAGAAGAGGTATAACAAATCACTGCACTGGATTTTTACTCTGCTCCGCTGCGTAAAAACCAGTAAAAAAGGGGTCAGAGTGATTTTTCTTGACAAGGAGGATATTTTAAAATTATACCGCAATAAGGGGACGTTTCTAATTAATTAAAAATTAGCATAACTAACTGTAGTATAATAAAATATAGAAATAAAATTCTAACAAAGCATTGGAGCGGATTCATGAAACTCGCCACTCAATTTTAGCGTTATGAAAGAAAATTAAAACAAAACAGAAAATTATGTGGAAAATATTAATGATAATCGCATCTATTTCAATGGCAGTATCTTTTTTTCAGAGGGGAAAAAGCAATATGGGATGGTGCGACAAAAAAGAAATTATAACACACTATGACTAACTTGCGGAAATCATAAAGAATTACCTAAGAATAATTACTGCTATTTGCATAATTTTATGTTAAAATAAACAAAAAGAGGTAAAAAATAAAATGAAATACCAATTAACAGCAGTTATAGAACGAGAAGGCGACGGTTATGTTTCATCGTGCCCTGAATTAGACGTAGCAAGCCAAGGAAATACTATAGAAAAAGCCCGCGCGAACCTAATTGAAGCAGTTCAATTATTTTTCGAAACCGCTTCTCCGCGGGAGACACAAAACAGGCTTCATGAAGAAGTATATATAACTCAATTAGAGGTGGCTGTTGGGTAAATTACGTGTTCTTTCAGGCCGGGATATATGTAAAATTCTCGCTAATCATGATTTCAGCGAAAGAAGACAACGAGGCAGTCATATTGTAATGCAAAAATGAACATCCGAGGGAATAACTACGACGGTCCCAATCCTTAATCATAAAGAAATACGAATCGGGACGCTACAATCAATCATTCGTCAATCAGGCCTGCCAAGAAGTGAATTTGAAGCTTAACTTTATAACAAGACAATCCACCTAACCATTTTCCGCGCCGAAAACGGTGCAGAAAAAGGCAGGTAAGTTTGAATGTTGCATCTTGCATTTTACATCTTATGACGTGTGACTTGTGACTTGTTTGTCTCTTATAAATCCTCCCCATATTCCTTATAGCGGGGCATTATCAGCCCCAAGATATATAATTCAGAAATTTAACGATTTTATGACAGATTATTTTTAATAAGTCCCTGTAAATAAATAAATTATAGCTATTATGATATAATCCATTCCCACCGTGAAAAGGGTAAATTTTAATTGACAGGCTTACACCTTTATGATACCCTAACTTCAGTAAATTTATTTACTTAAAACAAAAAAATGGTATTTGGGGGGGGTTATGAACCTTAAAAAGATTAAATTTGGTTTTATTGGCGCCGGAAATATGGCAGGGGCAATCCTATTTTCATTCCGTGATTCAGAAATTTCTGATAAGATAAATAAAAATCTATAACATAACAAGGCCTTTTAGTATGTTATAATAAAACAAAAAGACAGAAGCCAAAATGGCAATAATAAAAGTAAAAGGTAAAGAGATTGCGATATTCAACCAACAGAAAGAAGACTATATTTGCATTACCGATATAGCACGATACAAAAATCCAGACAGGACAGATGACTTAATTAGAAACTGGCTAAGGAACAGGAATACAATTGAATTTTTGGGGATATGGGAACATTTGAATAATCCAGCTTTTAAACCCGTCGAATTCGACGGGTTTAAAAAACAAGCTGGTCTAAATAGCTTTACTCTAACGTCTAAGCAATGGATTGAATCAACCAATGCTATCGGTCTAATCTCTAAAGCTGGAAGATATGGCGGAACATATGCTCACAAAGATATCGCTTTTGAATTTGCTTCCTGGATTTCTGTAGAATTCAAATTATATCTCATAAAAGAATTTCAGAGACTTAAAAATGACGAGCAGAAGCTACTTGGTTGGGATATAAAAAGAAATCTTACAAAAATAAATTATCGTATTCATACTGATGCGATCAAAGAAAATCTTATTCCTAAAGAATTGTCAAAAAGTCAAATCAATCATATATATGCTTCCGAAGCAGACATCTTAAACATGGCACTATTTGGCATGACCGCACAAAAATGGCACAATAAAAACTCAAACAAAAAAGGAAACATTAGAGACTATGCTAATATTTCACAGCTTATTTGCTTGTCGAATTTGGAAAATTTGAATGCTTTATTTATTTCGGAAAACATTTCTCAGGAAAAACGATTAGCAAAACTAAATAAAATTGCTATTCAACAGATGAAATTATTAATAGACGATTCTATCATAAAACGTCTAGGACAGAAAAATAAAAGCACATAACAATTCGCTACAGCGGACTTTTTTGCCGCGCAAAAAAGCCGCTGAGCTTAAACGTTGTATAAATAGTATAAATAGGGACACTTTTTTGGCTTGCATCTTGTGTCTTGTGTCTTGTATCTTGGATCTTGGATCCTGTGTCTCGTATCTTGTGTCTTGTGACATATGACTTATGACTTGTTTGTATTTTGTTTCTTGTGACTTTTGACTGGTGACTGGTGACTTATTTATGCCCGATAGGGCACAGGGGTATTTTGGGGTTATGAACCTTAAAAAGATTAAATTTGGTTTTATTGGCGCCGGAAATATGGCAGGGGCAATCATTAGAGGTATGCTGGCCTCAAAGGCCATCAGTGCTAAATGTGTGCTTGTAAGCGATGTTAATAAGGATACTCTGCGTTTTTTCAGTAAGCGTCTGGGTATTCAGGCTAAATCTAAAAACATGGAACTTGTAAAGCAGGTCGATGTTATAATAATCGCGGTTAAGCCTCAGGCTATTAAGGCTGTTTTAAAGGAAATAGGAGAGAGTATAAAAAGTAGCCAAATTGTAATTTCTATCGCGGCCGGAGTAAGTATAAAGACTCTGCGTAAGCATCTTAAGGACGGCCATATAGTCAGAGTTATGCCTAACTTAGGCTGTTTTATTAATCAAAGTGCTACCGCTGTATGTTACTCTAAAGGTGAAAGCAAAAAAGCTAAAGATATATCCAGGTCACTTTTTAGTTTAGTTGGAACAGTCACAGAGGTACCTGAAAAACAAATGGATATAGTAACGGCTTTATCCGGGAGCGGCCCCGCCTATGTTGCTTTATTAAGTCAGATTCTTATAAGTTCCGCCCATAAAGCCGGCCTTGATAGAAGTAAAGCAAAAATTCTGTTTAATCACACTCTTTTTGTGAGCGGTTTATTTCTGGATCAAAATTTATTAGACGCGAAGGAGTTAATGCGTCAAGTGACCTCAAAAGGCGGAACAACCGAAGCCGCGTTATCAGTTTTAAAAAAAGAGAAACTGGAGAAGGTTTTGGATGCCGCTTTAAAGGCGGCAATAAAAAGGTCAAAGGGGCTCTCGAAGTAATATGTCAGTCCGTGCGGCGATGTTATTTTATTTACTGGTAGTTTTGAGATATCTTGTAAGCGGAATGTCTTTATTAATTATCATCAGAGTAATCTTAAGTTGGATAAATCCACATATTTCCGGACGCTTTTATGAAGTATTTCATAAGATAACGGAGCCTGTTCTGAGGCCTTTGAGATTGGTAGTTGTTTTTGGAGGCAGCGGTTTGGATTTATCTCCAATTATAGCTATTTTACTTTTAAGCCTTATTGAGAAGTGGTTATTCGTGTTAATTCAAAAGTTCTAATTTTTTATCATGGAAAAATCTAAAGACTACAAACAGACATTAAATTTGCCGAAAACCGAAATGCCTATGAGGGCTAATTTGGCTAAGAGAGAACCTGAGATTTTACAGCGTTGGGTTGAGCTTGATATATATGAATATATAAAAAAGGCAAACAAAGACAAATCTAAATTTATACTGCACGACGGGCCCCCTTATGCCAATGGCCATATTCATATGGGCCATGTTTTAAATAAAGTTTTAAAAGATATCATCCTAAAATATAAAATTATGGCCGGTTATAATTGTCCCTTCGTGCCCGGTTGGGACTGTCATGGGCTGCCGGTTGAACATCAATTATTTAAAGAGCTCAAAATTACGAAGGATCAGATTTCTCGTGTTGATTTTAGAAAGAAGGCAAGGGAGTATGCTCTTAAATATGTGGATATTCAACGAGCGGAATTTGAACGTCTGGGTGTTTTTGCCGAATGGCAAAAGCCCTATCTTACTTTAAATAGTGTCTATGAAGCGCGGGTTATCAGGTCATTTGCCGAGTTGGTAAAGAAGAATTATATTTACAAAGGCAGGAAGCCCGTTAATTGGTGTGCTGAGTGTGAGACCGCTTTGGCTGAGGCGGAAGTGGAGTATGAGGATCGCGTCAGTCCTTCAGTATATGTGAAATTCAAGCTGAATAGCGAAAGTACCTCAAAGCTTCTTTCTATTGGAGGCTTAAGCGAGCTTAAAGGATACAGCGATCGCGACTTTTATGTGTTAGTCTGGACAACAACTCCCTGGACACTTATATCAAATATCGCCATTGCCTTAAGCCCTAAGCTGCAATATGATTTCATTGAGGTAAATGGTGAAGTTTGGCTTTTAGCTAAAGATTTAACCGAAAATTTGCTGTCTAAACTTGATTTGAAAAAATATAAAAAAATTGTTTCTGTTTCCGGCGGTGATGAACTTGTAGGCTTAAAATGTAAACATCCTTTTATTGAAAGGGATTCTATTATCCTTACAGCTGATTATGTATCTAATGAGGATGGAACCGGATGTGTGCATATTGCCCCCGGTCATGGCCAAGATGACTATCAGGCGTACCTGAAATATAAGGGGCAGTTTGATGAACTTGAGATATTGATGCCTGTTAATGATAAGGGCAGATTTGATGAAACGGCCGGGGAGTTCGCGGGGTTTGGTATTTATCAGGCCAACAAAGCAATTATTGAAAAATTAAAGAGCAGTAGCTGTCTATTATTGAAAACGAATATAACTCACTCATACCCGCATTGTTGGAGATGTAAAAAACCGATTATATTTAGAGCAACTGAGCAATGGTTTATGAATATTGATCACGACAATTTGAGAACAAAGTTATTAGACGCGATCAATAAAAAGGTTGAGTGGATTCCTCGAGTTGATAAAGCGAGAATTTCCTCTATGGTTCAAAATAGGCCGGACTGGTGTTTGTCGCGCCAAAGATATTGGGGAGTGCCGATTCCTGTTATGCATTGCGGTAAGTGTAAGCATGTTCTTTTGGATTATGAAATTATTTCGGTTACAGCTGATAAAATTAAAAAAGAAGGTTTAAGCATTTGGTTTGAGAAAGATGCCGCGTATTTCTTACCGGATAATTATAAGTGCCCAAAGTGTTCTTCGTTAAAGTTTAGCAAGGAAGATGATATTCTGGATGTCTGGTTTGATTCAGGAGTGAGCCATCAGGCGGTTTTGCGTGAGCGTGATAATTTAGAGTATCCTGCTGACTTATATTTAGAAGGCAGCGACCAGCATAGAGGGTGGTTTCAGACATCGCTGATTACCGCCATGGCAATAGAAAAAAAACCCTGCTATAAGCAAGTTTTGACACACGGCTTCATGCTTGACGGTAAAGGAAAAAAAATGTCAAAATCCGGCGGAAATGCTATCTCGCCCGAGAAGCTTATTAATCAAATGGGTGCCGATATCTTAAGGCTCTGGGTGGCTTTTAGTGATTATAATCACGATGTTGGTATTTCCGATGAAATTCTCCAAAGAGTTAGTGATGCCTATCGCAAGATAAGAAATACACTTCGATTTATTATTGGTAATTTATATGATTATGATTACACAAAGAATAGAGTAGACTATGATAATTTATTAGAGATTGATAAATGGGCTCTCGATTGCCTGAAACGGGCTTATGATGATTGTTTAAAGCGCTATGATGTTTACGAATTACATAAAGTTGTTCAAAAAGTATATAAGTTTTGCACAGTGGATATGTCATCCTTTTACCTTGATGTACTAAAAGACCGATTATATACTTGGACAGCTGATTCGGAGGCCAGGCGGTCGGCTCAAACGGTTCTTTATCACATAGCGGTTCTATTAAATAAGATTATCGCGCCTGTTTTGCCATTTACAGCAGAGGAAGTTTATGGTTATCTTCCTTTAAATACAAAAAAGGAGACTATTTTTATTGATAACTTTAGCGAAAAGGCAACCCCTGATAAATGGATTAATGAAAGAATCAGAAGCAATTGGAATGAAATATCAGTTATTAGAAATATTGTTTTAAAGGCCTTAGAACAAAAGCGTATTAATAAAGAAATTGGTAATGCCCTTGAAGCTCAAGTCACTTTATTCGCGGATAGTCATGAACTTTTCCGGTTGTTGGGAAGTCATGAGCCGGTTTTAGCTGATATATTTATTGTTTCTAAGGTGAAGTTAGTTAAGGTGAATAAAATGCCCGATAGGGTTGAATATTCTCAAGAATACAAAAATTTAGGTGTAACGGTGGAAAAATTTGAGGGGGTTAAATGCCCGCGATGTTGGCGTTATGTTGAAAGTTTAGATGAGCGCGATGGATTAACAGAGGTGTGTTGCAGATGCGCTGAAGCGATTCAAGCAACCAAGACATAAGTACAAAGTCATACCCTGGTGGGCACAAGCAAGTCATAAGACACAAGCAAAAAACAAAAACAAAAGAACAAAAAGACAATTATTTATCAATTTACTATACGCTAACCGCTAAACGCTAAAAAATTAGAGTGAGCGAACGCGAACGTCTTGATACAAGAAGTGAAACAATAAACATATTATACGAGGAGAATTTAGATGATGAAAGACAAAAAATTAAAAAAAGAAAAATTGGTTTTTTTCAGTAAGCTTCTCGAGAAACAGAGAGAAACTTTAATAAACCAAATACAGCATTTAGGTGATGATGCTCTTAAGAACATTAAGGAGTCGTCCGGTGATTTATCAAGCCACACATTGCACATGGCCGACTTAGCTACCGATAATTATAATCGAGATTTTTCAATTGGATTAGTCAGTAGTGAAGAAGACCTCTTGCGGCAGATCAATGATGCCTTAAAAAGGATTAAAGACGGTACTTACGGATATTGTTCTGAGTGTAAAAAAAAATTACCGGAAAAAAGATTAAAGGCTATGCCTTATGCGGATTTGTGCGTTGAACACCAAGAAGAAAAAGAAAACGGTCATTCTTAATGTCGTTCCTTTTTTGGTGAGCTTGGGTATCATAGGTTTAGATCAGGTACTTAAGCGTATTTTTATCATTAAATTAAGCGACGGTAATTATATAGACTGCGGCATATGTGATATGCGGTTGGTCTATAATACCGGTACGGCCTTCGGCTTATTTGGCGGTAATAATATTTTTTTTGTTTGTATCAGCTTCTTAGCTATAATCTTTATTTTAGTTTTAATTTTTAAAACTCCCTCCAGGAATATTCTTATCAGGTCCGCCTATTCGATGATATTAGCCGGAGCTTTCAGCAACTTGATTGATAGATTGCGATTTGGACATGTAGTTGATTTTATTGATTTTAGATTTTGGCCGGTTTTTAATCTGGCTGACGCGTCAATAACCTGTGGCACCATACTTCTTTTTTTAATAATATTTAATCAGAATCAGAAAAATTGCGGGGTTAATTAGTGCATCCTATAATATGTGAATTTGGTCCCATAACAGTATATTCATACGGCTTGCTTTTAGCTCTCGGTTTTTTAACGGCAATTTTTTTAATAACACAAAAATACAAAGCCTCAGACATTGACAGCGGATTGGTTAGCGATTTAAGTATTTATCTTTTGATTGGCGGTGTTATTGGGGCCCGCTTGCTGCATGTGGGTGTGAATTTAAAATATTATTTAGATAACCCCTTAGAGATAATCATGATTCAACATGGAGGCTTAGCATACCAGGGAGGATTGATTCTAGCGATTCTTTGCGGCTGGTTGTTCCTTAAAAAGCGAAAACTTAATTTCTTACCTATGGCTGATATATTTATACCATATGTTGCTTTAGCTCAGTCCATAGGGCGAATAGGATGTTTTTTAAATGGATGTTGCCATGGCAGTGTTACGGATTCAGTTTTCGGTATGAAGTTTCCCCAGTTAGCATGCTTTGTTTATCCAACGCAGTTATATTATTCGTTTACCTGGCTTGTAATTTTTATCATTTTAAATCTAATTTATGAGAAGCGCCGGTTTAACGGCCAAATATTTTGCCTTTATTTTCTTTTCTATGGATCTATGAGATTTTTAATTGATTTTTTAAGAGGAGATTTAGGGCGAATGTGGCCGGGATGGACATTAACCCAGATTATCAGTATATTTTTTATTACCCTTTCAATCATCATTTATATACGGCTTAAAAAAACAGGATTAAGTATTAAGGATTAAGGATTAAGTAAAAGCAACTTAATTCTTAGAACGAGCAAGGCGAGCGTCTTAGAGCCAACAATAGTTAGCGTCTTAATTTTTACTAAAGGATTAAGTTAGAAGTATCGGATTAGAGTATATCTTGATTATTGTTTGTATTTTGCTTGCGACTTGCGTCTTATGACTTGCTTGTGCCCACCAGGGTATGACTTTATACTTGTGTCTTGTGACTTATTTATTGTTGATTCAAACTTAAACAATTGCTGCAATCAGGCTCTTTCGTTTAACTTAAACGAGAAAGAAGCAAAAAAGTGCAAAAAAAAGTATTTAAGGTTTCTCAAGAAGATGCCGGCATGCGGCTTGATAAGTATCTGGCTGATAAGCTCTCAGATTTAATTTCAAGGAGCGGAATTCGCAAGCTGATTGATAACGGATTAATTCTAATTGACGGCTTACAGGTAAAACCGCGTCATATTCTAAAGGCTGATGAAGAAGTGCGTGTTTCAATCGAGCCAAAGGATAACCGGGTTTTATTACCTGAAGATATTAAATTGGATATCGTTTATGAGGATGATTACTTGGCTGTTATTGATAAGCCCGCGGGCCTAACGGTACATCCACCATCAAACGGTATTGGGCATACCATGGTCAATGCTTTACTTTTTCATATTGATAAACTTTCAGATATAGCCGGCCCGCTTAAGCCCGGTATTGTTCATCGGCTTGATAAGGATACATCCGGTTTAATGGTTATTGCTAAAGATAACAAAACACACCAAAAGCTCACTCTTCAATTTAAAGAAAGGATTGTTCTTAGGGAATACATAGCAGTTGTTCTGGGAATTGTTGAATTTGATGAAGGAGTAATCAATGTTCCTATCGGCCGCTCTGCAAGCTTAAGACTAAAGAGAGTGGTAGATTTGAATTCAGGTAAAGATGCTATAACCAATTACAATGTCCTCAAGCGATATAAAAATAAAACTCTTATTAGGCTTAGTTTGAAAACCGGAAGGACTCATCAAATAAGAGTTCATCTTAAGCATATTAATCACCCAATTATGGGTGATAGTTATTATGGTGTTAAGGCGGACGTTTCGCGGCAGATGCTGCATGCTGTGAAATTAGGATTTAATCATCCGGTATCCGGCGAATTTGAAGTCTTTGAATCGAAGGTTCCGGATGATATGCGCACTTATATAGAGTCTTTGTAAAAGATTTATATACCACGCACCTTGAAAAAGAAATAATATTATGTTATACTAATTTACGATACAAAAAAAGGGAGGGTGATAATGGCTCAAGGTTCAAAATCCGGATTAATAATCTTAATTATATTTTGTGTGATATTTGCGGCGTTGGCCGGTGGATTATTGTTTTTGCAGATGCAGGAGAAAGCTAAAAATTCCGAGCTTAGCACACAGATTTCACAACTTCAAACTGCCAAAAATAAACTTCAAAAAGAACACAATGAAATAAAGACTCAGATAGAGAGTGTTCAATCTGAATTAGATTCCCTGAAACAAGAAGCTAAGCAGTTGGAGGATCGGATAATTTCTGAAAAAAGCAAAAGGCGGTCAGTGGAATCAAAGTTGAAAAGTAAAAACTCTGAAATTACCGGCCTCATGGGCAAAATTGATAAATTCGAATCTAATCTTTCAGGGCTTAAAAGTAAATATTCCAGCCTGGAATCTGAAAATGAAGAACTCCTAAACAAGCTTAATCAAATTAGATTAGCCAAGAAAGCTTTAGAAGCAAAAATTAGTTCCGGCAGTTTAGTAACATCGGAGCGTGAAGAAGTAGAGCTGGGGACTGTTGTTGTTAAGGCTGATGAAATAGTTGGTGATGGAAGAGTTTTGGTAGTTAATAAAGAGTTTAATTTTATAGTTATTGATTTGGGTGAGCAGGACAGCGTAACTGTAGGTACACAGTTCGGTGTTTATAGAGATGGTGAACTTTTAGCCAAGGTTGAAGTTGAGCAGGTATATAAAGATATGTCGTCAGCGAGGATTTTGCCGGATGACCTCAAGGGTGAAATTCAAGAAGATGATGAGGTAAAAAAACTTTAAAACAGGAAGAGCACCGGATTTGCGCTCTAGGGGTTAGATTAATCTAGCCCCTTTTTTGAGATGGAAAAAATAAGTATAGAAAAACACAATCAACTTAAAGGCGAAGTTATTATACCGGCTGATAAATCTATATCACATAGATCAATAATGATTGGAAGTATTAGCAGGGGTGAAACTTTTATTGATAATTTTTTGAAAAGTGAAGATTGTCTTTGGACAGTTGACGTATTTCGTAAATTGGGCGTTGAAATAATAGAGCAGGGAGAAAATTCTTACCGCATTAATTCCGATGGGTGTGACTCTCTAAGGCAACCTGAATCCGAACTATATTTTGGTAATTCAGGTACGGGTTTAAGGTTGGCTTGCGGTATTTTAGCCGGGAGTTCTCTTTCTTGTGTTTTAACCGGCGATAAGTCTTTATCCTCAAGGCCTATGAAAAGAATAACCCTACCCCTAAAAATGATGGGGGCTGATATTGAGGGGCCTGATGAAGCCGGGCATTTACCGCTGAGAATTAGAGGCCGGAAATTAAAGGGAATAAATTATATTAGTCCGGTATCAAGCGCGCAGATAAAATCGTCATTATTATTGGCCGGTATAAGTGCTTCCGGCTCAACGTCGGTGACAGAGCCGTTTAAATCCAGAGATCATACCGAAAATATGCTTAAGGCATTTGGCGCTGATATTAAAATTGAGGGGCTGAAAGTTACTATTAATCCGACCGGTAATTTGCAAGCTCAGCATATTAGAGTGCCGGCTGATATTTCCAGCGCGGCTTTTTTTATAGTAGCCGGATTGATTACGGGAAACTCGGAAATTATAATTAAGGACGTCGGTGTTAATAAAACCAGAACCGGCCTCTTGGATGTTTTGAGTCAAATGGGAGCTGATATAAATATTATAGGTAAATCACCCGAAGCCATTGAGCCCTTAGCTGATATTTGCGTCAAGTCATCCGAGTTGAAACCTTTTGTAATAGAAAGAAATATCATACCCAGGTTAATTGATGAAATACCCATATTAATGATTGCGGCTACACAAGCTCAGGGAACAAGTCTAATTAAGGGCGCCGCTGAACTTCGATTGAAAGAAACCGATAGGATTGAGTCTATGTCGGACGGCTTGAGTAAAATGGGGGCGAAAATTGATGTTCAAGGTGATAATATTTATATTACGGGCCCGACAAATTTAAAAGGCGCGCAAATCAATAGCTTCTCTGATCACCGTACAGCGATGAGCTTTTTAATTGCCGGTTTAGTCGCCGAAGGGACAACGGAAGTTAAAGATACTGCCTGTATCAAAACCTCGTTCCCTAATTTTTTTAAAAAACTAATGCGGGTAGTCGCGTAATCTGCTCATAGCTTAATCTGCTCGTATATGTAATAGTATATAAAAACTATTTGACAATTTAAGTTCCTTTTTGTTATAATTTTGGTAATGAGTAAAGGCAGGTAAAATATGAAAAAAGTATTTAATATTATTAAGGATGTTTATTATAGCTTAGTTGGTTTTTTTTCAAATGATATTGGTATAGATTTAGGTACAGCTAATACCCTGGTGTATGTAAAGAATCATGGTATTGTTTTGTGCGAACCATCCGTAGTTACTATTCAAAAAGGCACATCAAAAGTTTTAGCGGTGGGTGAAGAAGCTAAAAGAATGCTGGGAAGAACTCCCGGAAGCATTGTTCCTATTAAGCCGATGAAGGATGGTGTTATTGCTGATTTTGAAATATCGGAAAGTATGTTACGTTATTTTATAAGAAAAGCTCATAAAAGCAGGACATTTATTAGGCCATGTATAGTTGTCGCGATTCCATCGGGTATTACCGAAGTTGAGAAACGTGCCGTTAAAGATTCCGCTGAACACGCGGGTGCCAGGCAGGTTTATTTAGTTGAGCAGCCGCTGGCGGCTGCCATAGGTACGGGGTTACCCATTCAAGAGCCAACCGGTAACATGATCGTGGATATAGGTGGAGGCACAACTGAAATAGCTATTATTTCACTAGGCGGAATAGTCTGTGCTAAATCATTAAGGATAGGCGGCAATGAAATGGATGATTCCATTGTTAATCATTTGAAAAAAGTCTACAACCTTATGATTGGGGAGAGAACCGCGGAAGAAATCAAAATTAGAATCGGTTCGGCTTACCCGTTAGATGAGGAGTTGAGCATGGACGTAAAAGGGCGTGATTTAGTTGCCGGGCTTCCTAAGACTCTGACAATAACTTCGGAAGAGGTTAGAGAGGCGCTTTCAGAGCCTATAGCTCTTATTATAGAATCTGTCAGGCAAACGCTAGAAAAAACGCCACCCGAGTTATCGGCTGATTTAGTTGATAGAGGCCTTATTTTAGCCGGAGGCGGCGCTTTGTTGCGTAATTTGGATAAACTGCTTGCCGAAGAAACCGGTTTACCGGTAACTGTGGCTGATGATCCGCTTACGGCAGTGTGTTTAGGCACCGGTAAAATGCTGGATGAGATAAAATATCTAAAAAAAATAGCTGAGATTAATAGATACGAAACATAGGATAGTGGGATGTGACAGCGCGAAATCATAACTGGCTAATAATAATATTATTTGTTGTAATAATTTCCATTATCTTCCTTCCGGATACGATATCCTCAAAAATTAAACTGCCCATAATTTACTTATCTCAATTTCCGCTTTATGTATCTGATGTTTCTTCAAAAGATATGATAGGCCTTCTTCAGCACAAGAGGCTTCTAATCGAAAATAGAGATCTTAAGGATGAATTAACTAAAATTCATTATGAGGTCAAATCTTCCAATGAACTCCGACTTGAAAATCAAAGGCTAAAGGATTTACTGGAATATAAGAAAAGTTTATCTTTTGATACTATTGCTTGTCATGTTATCGGCAGGGATCCCTCCAATTGGAGAAATACATTGTTGCTTAATAAGGGGTCAAAAGTAGGCATCAAAGATGCTGTTGGTGTAATATATTTTGGAGGTTTGGCCGGTAAGGTCATTAATGTGTATTCGGGATATTCGAGAGTTATGTTAATTACCGATCCGGCAAGTAGAGTTGCCGTTAAGGTGCAGAGAACCAGAGATGAGGCTATTTTAGAAGGGTTTTATGATGGTTTGTGCAGACTGAAGTATTTGCCTCTTGATAGTAAAGTTATTATCGGTGATTGCGTTGTAACTTCCGCAAGCAGTTCCGTCTATCCCGGGGGCATATATGTAGGCAAAATTGTAAGCATTGATTATGATCCTTCTTATACATATAAAACAGCTATAGTTAGATCCGAATATAACTTAATCAATTTAGAAGATGTTTTATGTTTAAAAAAACAGCAATAATTATTACTATTTTAACTATTGCAAGCATACTAGCCCAAGTAAGCTTCTTAAATTATTTTGTTATTTTTGGTATAAAACCGGACCTCGTACTTGCTTTAGTTGTATTTTTTAGTCTTTTTTCTAATGGCCGGACAGCCTTTTTTGTTTCACTTTTTTCAGGTGTGGCTTGTGATGTTTTTTCCGGCGGCCCTTTTGGGCTCAATATTTTTGTTTTCTTCTGTATCTTTCTGGTGATTCAGGTTAATAAAAAAGTTATTGATACGCAAGATAATTGGACACTTTTTTTAGTTAGTTTTGGAGCATTCATTTTGTCTTATGTTATTTATTACTTTATCGCGAGAATTGATCTTGAGCTTCCCGGATTCTATTTAACACTTAAGACTCTTATTATTCCGGCAGCGCTTTACTCGCTTATACCTTTTTATATATTATATTTTGTTGTCGGTAAACCACTGAAGATGACATAAATTATGAAAGTAAAAAATTTAAAAATTGTCCTTTCCTTTTTATTTCTAATAGTTGTTATAGGCTTATTTAAATTGCAGGTGATTAATTACAGTTATTATTGCAGTTTAAGCAAAGAGAATCGCATCAGGATAAATCCGATAATAGCTTCCAGAGGGGATATATATGATAGAGAAGGTAATGTTTTAGCAAAAAGCCGGCTTTCATTTAACTTAGCTGTCATTCCTCAAGAAGCAAAGAAAAATGAAACCCTCTTAGCTGATCTCTCATCTGTTGTGGGAATAAGCGAAAAAAGATTACGGAATAATTTAAAACGAAATACTATTAATTATTTTGTCCCGGCAGTTATCGCGGAAGATATTCCCCGGCAACAGGCATTATATATTGAAGAGAACAATCTCAACTATAATGGAGCCATTATTCAAACCGCTCCCCTCAGAGAGTATTTATATGAAGAATCTTTGGCGCATGTATTGGGATATGTGAGTAAACTAAATGCCCGGGAATATAAAAAGCTTAAGTATTATGGATATAAAGCCATTGATTTAGTTGGTAGGGCCGGCATAGAAAAAAGTTATAATAGCTATCTCAAAGGTGAAGATGGCGGTTTTCAGGTAGAGGTGGATAACCGTGGGCGCCGTTTGAGGTTAATTGGGTATAAAAAACCTCAAAAGGGCAAAGATATATATTTATCAATAGATGTAGGTTTGCAGAATTATATATATTCACTTATCGAAAAGAAAAAAGGAGCTGTTTGTGTCTGGAATCCCAATGACGGTAAGATTCTGGCTATGGTGAGTGTACCAAGTTATAACCCCAATATATTCATTAACCCTAATGATGAAAAAAATAAAGAAATTAGAAGTATTTTTAGCAGCCCGCCTGAAAATAGCCCATTGCTTAATCGTAATATACAAGCTATTTATCCGTCTGGCTCAGTTTTTAAGATTGTCACTGTTATGTGCGGGCTTGAAACTCAGGCGATAAATAAGCAGAGTGAGTTTAATTGTCCGGGCTACATCAGGCTCGGGAAAAGTTTGTTTAAGTGCTGGTATAGAAAAGGCCATGGAGATCAGAATGCTGTATTAGCATTAAAGAACTCATGCAATGTTTTTTGTTACAAGGTGGGCCTCAAAGTTGGAATTGATAATTTAAGTGATTATGCCCGGAGGTTTGGTTACGGAGATTGTACCGGTATTGATTTACCTTCGGAAAAAGCGGGTTTAGTTCCCGATCGTCATTGGAAGCAAAAGCTTTATAATGAGCGTTGGTATGATGGGGATACTGTTTCATTATCTATCGGGCAAGGTTATCTACAAGCTACACCATTACAAATATTAAGAATGGCTTCGGTTATTGCTAATGGCGGGTATCTTGTAACCCCCGGTTTAGTGAATAGGATTGAAGATGTAAATATGGGAGTGGGCAAAATTGAATCATGCAATTTTAAAATGGAAAATTTAGATACAATGGGCGAAGGTATGGATTTGGTGGTTTCTGAAACCGGAACAGGTAAAAGAGCTCAAGTTGAAGGCATTAATATTGCCGGTAAAACAGCAACTATTCAAAATCCACACGGGAAGACTCATGCCGGTTTTGTATGTTTTTTCCCATATGACGTTCCTGAGCATGCCATGGTTGTTTTTATTGAACATGGCGGAAGCGGGGGATATGAGGCGGTTGGTATTGCTCAAAAGATAATTTCTTATATGAAAGAAGAGGATATTATTTAGAGAATGATGAACTTTAAAGATAAGAATCTAAGTCTACCACTTACTTATTTTTTAATAGTTATTGTTGGTTTTTTGGCTTTATATAGCGCTTCGTTCAGTAAAGGGGAAATCAATAACGCCGAATATATTAGCCACCAGCTTATTTGGATAGTTCTCAGCTTGATCGCGATATTATTTGTACTCATTATCGGCCATAGGAGATTATTAGATTTTTCCTATGTACTTTATGCCGTTGGAATCCTTTTGCTCATTTACGTCATACTGGTAGCGCAGCCAAGATTGGGCGCGGGCAGGTGGGTGAGTTTTGTCGGAATCAATATACAGCCGTCCGAATTAATGAAATTAATATTCATACTGGCCCTGGCCCGTTTTTTATCTTCATATAAGTATCAGGAAAACGGGATTAAATGTATAATTGTTGCTTTAATATTAACCGGCCTACCTGTTTTACTTATTGTGATGCAGCCTGATTTAGGTACAGCTTTAGTTTTCATACCTGTAGCTCTTTCCATGCTTTATGTCTGGGGTTTTAGATTGCGTTATATTATGCTGATGTTTATTTCAGCCATAGCGGCATCACCTTTACTTTGGTTTTTATTAAAAGATTATCAAAAATCCAGGCTCATGGTTTTTATGAATCCTGATGCCGATCCTTTGGGATCAGGTTATACAATAATCCAGTCTAAAATTGCTATCGGTTCAGGTGGTTTTTTTGGTAAAGGTTGGTTGGGCGGAACTCAAAGTCAACTTAATTTCTTGCCGGAGCATCACACAGATTTTATATTTTCCGGCATTGGTGAAGAGTGGGGGTTTTTAGGCGCTTTGCTAATCATAGCTCTTTTTTATTTTTTAATAATGCGAGGGTTAGACCTGGCTATGCATGCGTCGAATATGTCAAAGAAACTGCTCGCTACAGGTGTATGCGTCTTGATAGCCATGCAAGTTATCATCAATATTTGTATGTGCATTGGTCTAATGCCTGTAGTGGGGCTGCCTTTGCCTTATATCAGTTATGGCGGTTCCGCCATGATTGTTTTTTCAGTACTTATAGGCATTCTTTTTAATATCAAGTTTGAAGCGCAATAATTAGCTTTCTTGACTATGAACCCTTTATATTGTATACTCTAAATACGTATTAACTATTTGACCTATATAGACTTAGCTTTTTTTCAAAGGGAGGATTTTAAAATGCGTAATATATTTAAGACCATATCTTTTATGCCTAAGGGTTTAAGGTATAAACTTATTCTTGCCTTTAGTCTCATGTCTATCGTGCCGCTGTTGATCTGCGGTGTAATTATCAGTGTATATGTTTATAATAATAATTTTTTTGTTATAGGGAATATATCTGTAATTCTTTTAATAACAATAATTATTACAGTCTTAGGTTTATATATAGCTAAAGGCATCGTTGAACCTATTATCAATATGGCGGAAAAGGTTAAGCTCTATAAAGACGGTGTCGAATTTCAGGAGATTCCCGTTAATGGGGAAGATGAAATAGGTGACTTGAGTTATTCAATTAATAAGATGGCTTCCAGGCTTACAAGAAATGTTGATACTTTAAAGGGTTACGAAGAAAGAATTCGCGGGATTAATCTTGATATAAATAAAAAAATGACAGCTCTTTCAACGCTTTTTCAGGTTAGCAGTATTATGTCAAGCGCCAAGGATTTGAATATTATACTTCAAACGGTTATTGAGCGTTTACCGGATGTGATGGATTGCGAGAAGAGTTTTTTAGTTATTTTTGATGAATTTAGTAAAGCGGTCAGGATTAAAGCGACTAGTAATTTAAAAGCTGAAGAAATAGAGAACCTCGAGAAAGATTTTTCGGAGGGGGTTTTATCAAGGATATCCAAGCAGCGGGAAACTCTTACATTGGATGTCCAACACAAAATGACTAATATCACCAAGGTATTGTCGAATAAATTGGCGCTAAAGAATATCATTGTAATTCCCGTTATTTTGCATGGTGAGGTTCAGTGCGCGTTAATACTGGGAAATCACAAAGATAGTTTTTCGTTTAGCGACGATGATATTGATTTAATGGCGGTATTTAGTAAGCAGATTTCTATTGCTTTAGAAAATAATTGGCTAATGAAGAAGACGGAAGAGTTATCCGTTAGGGATGAGCTTACAGGGCTCTTTAATGTTAAATTTGTTAAAGAGAGATTGAGTGAAGAGATACAGAGGTCAATAACATACCAAAGGCCTTGTTCGTTTATATTGTTTGATGTGAATAATTTTGATTTATATGAAGATAAATTTGGAAAGTCAGCCGCTGAGGATATTCTTAAAAGAGTTGCTTCAATATTGAAGACTAATGTTGATCAAATTGATAAGGTAGCCCGTTTTGATCACAGTCAATTTGCAATGATATTACCTGAAAGGAATAAACGCGAGGCTCATTTGGTAGCTGATAAAGTCAGGCAGATGATCAATAAATTTGAATTTTCTAATCAAGAGGAAATGCCTAACAAAAACATTACCATTAGCGGCGCGGTAACGTCTAACCCAATTGACGGTATGAGCTCAGAGGAATTGATAAGCAAGGCTAAAATGCTATTAACTAAAAGTCAGGCGGAGGAAGGCAATAGGATATACGCCTAAAGAACGCATCTTTTCTTGAAGGAGGTTTAAATTGACAAAGTTAACTGATTTAAAAGAAATTTTGAATTTACTCATAAAAAAAGGCGCTTCGGATTTACATCTATCAGCAGGTTCAGTGCCTCACATAAGAGTTGACGAAAAGCTTGTTTCTTGTGAGTACGATGAACTTTCAAATGACGATATTAAATCTTTAGTCTATGACATATTAAGTGAAGAGCAAAAGATTACGCTGGAAAAAGATTTAGAACTCGACATGTCTTTTGGCTTGGGAGATGTGGCGCGCTTTAGAGTGAATATGTTTTACCAAAAAGGTAATATAGGTGTGGCTATTAGAGCGTTGCCGGTTCATATCAGGTCTTTTGAAGAGTGCGGATTACCGGTTAATGTTTTGGTTGATTTGTGCAAGAAGAATAAAGGATTAGTATTGGTAACCGGGGCTACCGGTAGCGGAAAATCAACAACACTGGCTTCAATGGTAGAATTTATTAATAACGATAGGCCTGTTCATATTGTAACTATAGAGGATCCCATTGAGTATATTTATGAAGGTAAGAAAGCGGTTATTGATCAGCGTGAAGTTGGTCATGATACACACTCCTTTTCAGAAGCTCTCAAGCATGTCCTTAGGCAAGACCCCGATGTAATTTTAATCGGTGAAATGAGAGATTTAGAAAGCATAGAATTGGCTTTAAACGCGGCTGAAACGGGACATCTTGTTTTGGCCACACTTCACACGTCAGATTGCGTTCAAACAATAAACAGGATTATAGATGTATTTCCTCAACATCAACAAGAGCAGGTGAGGGTGCAATTATCCTTTGTTTTAAAAGCTGTTTTGGCTCAACAACTGATTCCCAAAACGGATAGTACCGGCAGAGTGCTGGCCCTGGAGGTGTTAAGATTAACACCCGCTGTTAGAAGCTTAATTAGAGATAAGAAGGCTCATCAGATATATTCGGTTATACAAACCTCTCAGAAAGAGGGCATGAAAACGATGAATCAAAGTTTGTATGAATTATATCGAACTCAAAACATAAGCTATGAAGAGGCAATTGCCAGAACGGGTGAAGTTGACGATTTAAAAAGAATGCTGAAAGCGGGGGTTTAATATTATACATGCCGCAAGAGCGCCGAAAACAAAACCAGTCCCAGGTAACGCAGGATGTGCTTGCAGCTCAAGAGCTGATATATAAAGATGACTTAACTAAATTACACAACCGACGATACCTGCATAAATGTTTACTGGAAATTATCCGGCAAGCCGCGAAAAATGAGTACCCTTTATCTTTATTTATGATAGATGTTGATAAATTTAAAGACGTTAATGATACTTATGGACATCAAAGAGGGGATAAAGTATTGACGGAAGTATCCAATCTGCTAAGAGAGAGCTTTAGAGAGTCAGATGAAATTATCAGGTATGCGGGTGATGAATTCGTGGTCATACTCCCCATAACCGAGGAGAAAGATTCTCTAAAGATTGCCAAGAGACTTATTGGGAAGATTTCTCAATATTCTTTCGTTGGTGATGGTGGCCAGCCGGATTTAAATCTTACGCTTAGTTTGGGTATGGCCATTTTTCCGCGGGATGCCCAAGATGCTGAAAAATTGATATATAGAGCCGATGAAGCTTTATATTTATCCAAGAAGAGCGGGCGTAATCAGGTTTCTGTTTTTGCCGATGTGCCTGAAGACATTTTAAATAGGGATAAAATTTTAGAAATTTTTCCCTGTAAGAAGATTATTGGCAGATCGGTTGAGTTGTCTAAAATAAAGCAGACCCTGGATATATGTTTTAACGAGAATATTTCAAAAGCGTTTCTTTTGTCTGCTGAGCCCGGTTTAGGTAAGACGCGGCTGCAGTCAGAGATGAGAAGTTATGCTTTTAAAAAAGAAAGTTTGTGTTTTGCGGCGAGATGCACAGAAACTATCTCTAGTCAACCATACCAGGTTTTATCGGCTAACCTTGGTAGATTTTTAAAGTCTCTTAAAGATGATGCCAAAGCTATTATGGATACCTTGGCAGATGAAGAGATAGCGCAACTTTTTGATTTAGAACCGGCCCTGGCGGAATATACCTCGAAGAAAGTTGATGTTAATAAGGTTGACGAAAAGAACGCCAGATTTAATTTATTCAACGGCTTGGTAAATTTGTTAAGTAAAATATCCGATGTTAAACAATTCGTTATAAGCTTCGATAATTTTCAGTGGGTGGATATGGCCACAATTTCTTTGATAAATTACATGTTAGTTAATCGCAAAGATAAAAGAATTGCTTTTGCGGGCGCCTTAAGAACTTCTGAATTTCAAAGAAGAATAGAGCATGCGCCTGAGTTGAAAGAACAATTTAATAAACTGCAAACCAATGAGAATACTATTTGCATTGAGTTGAAGCCGTTTAGCGCGGAGGAAACTCAAGCTATGATAATGGTGATTTTTGAGGGAATGCAATTTAGCTCGGAGCTTCTTCAAAGATTTTGCGCTAAAACAGAAGGTAATCCTTATTTTATTGAAGAGTCATTAAAGCACCTTGTTGAAAAAGGGGTGATATTTTTTAAAGGCGGTTCTTGGCAGTATAAAGAGGTTAAGGAAGAAGATCTCTCTTCAGGGGTTAAACAAATACTTGAAGAAAAAGTAAAGAGTATGGATGAAGAGACCATACAGTTTTTGTCTAACGCGTCTATTTTAGGGCAAGAGTTCACTTTAAAACCGCTGCAGAAGATGATGGGTCGAAATTCCGGTTATATTGAAGAAATGATTGATAGGGCTGTTGATGAAAGGCTTATAGAGTCAAGGGAATCTGATGGCCAAACTATACACGCCTTTAGAAATAAATTGTTATGGGAAGTTGTTTATGCTCAGGTTAAGGAAGGGGAACGTGATAAGCTCCATGGAAAATTCGCTCAAATAGCTGAAGAGACAAGTTCAGCTAATCCACAGGCTATAGCTAACCTCTTAGCTTATCATTTTAAGAAAGCAAAAAATGAGGCTAAGGCGAGTAATTACTCTAAAATAGCTCAGGCTAAAGCTGATAAGAGCTTTAATTCGATTGAAGCTACTCAATATTTGCAGCAAGTATTATCAAGGGAACCGGCCGGTTTAAAGGAAGAGGAAGAGGAGGAATTAGCGCTTGCAGCTGAACCTTTAAAAAGGGAAGATTTTGGTATTGTCTCACGGCTGATTATATCCTTAAAAACGGGGATTGTTAACTTTAGTCTTTATCCGGCTGCCAGTAAAGTAAGATCTACTTCAATTAGTGAGTTTTATAACATACTTAAACAGTTGTTTAATAAATATCGTATTATTACATTTTCAGAAGTTGAAAGCGTCCTCCTGATTAATGGTAAAGAGTTAAAAAGCAGCGAAATAAAGGCGGCAATTGCCGATAGTTTAGGAAAGCTGCTCAAAGAATATAGAATTCAATCACTTTCTTTCGAAAGGGGCATAGCTCTAAGAGAGCTGGATACGCTGTTTTTATTATTAGCTAAGAAAAGTTCAGAAATTGAAGACTTGGGAGGTTTGCCAAAGATATTTAAGGGCAAAGGTGTAAATAAAATTAAGATTAATATGGTTCATTATGAAAAAATGCTCAAAAAAAGGTTTGATAAACCTCAGGATAAAAAAAGAAAAATTAATGAGGTTATGTTGATTAAGTATATGCTGGGTGAACACCAAAAGGATGCTGAGCTTCAAGCTTCTATGTTAGATTTATTTAATCAAGACCCCAATTATTTAGCTAAGGTTATATCCGAGGGCCCCATTGAAACTGAAGGGATTCCGCAAGAGATTGATTATGGTAAGATGACTTTAGACGAAAAGGTCAATGTTGTAGAGCGGGGCATTAAAAAAATTAATGAAGAGGTACCCGCCGAAGATGAAGAAGCCAAGCGTAAATACGAGAAGAGCATGCCGAAGTTTATTTTAAGCCTGCAGCCTGATTTGCGTTCGCAAATTTTGCGGCAAAAGAATTTAAAAAATATTGGAATTTCTCCCGATGATGTGAATAAAGCTTTTGTTGCTATGTCCGAAGATGAAATTTCAACTTTCTTGAAGCAGGAGGCGGCGCGATTTAAAGAAAAGAAATTAACATTTGATGATTTAAAGGATTATGTTCGCCGTTTTTTACCGGAGGAAGATAAAAGAGAGAAGGTATTAAATTTAGTTAAACCCGATTTTCGTCAAAATGACTTGTCTGATGAGCAAATGCTGAATTTACTAAAACCGGATTTATGGAAAGAATTAAGTTCGGAAGAAAAAATTACTAAAATTAAAAAGCTAAGTTTCGAAGCTTTTTTAGATCAAGATGTTTTAGAAAGCGTGAAACAAGTTCTCTATGATTTACTTGCTGATTCAAGAGAAGATGAAGTTATTGAATTAATTAAAAAGATGTTTAATAATTTAAAGTCAGAAAAGCAAGAAGTGAGGCTCTATATTGCTTCTAATATAGCCAGTATTATTGATATCGTAGTTTCAAATGAAGCGGTGAAAACGCTAAAATTTATTGAAGATTTTATTTTAGGTATTATGGAAAGTGAGCAAAGCACCGAAATTTATGAATTATATATTAAAGCTTTAATAAAATTAGAAACAGGCTATATAAAAAATAAGAGTTTTAATGACGCGGGGTATTTGCTTGATAAGGTAAAGAAAGTTTTAAATGAAAAAAAGGATTTATCCGCTACGCGTCAAGCTTTACTTCAGAAGGTAGCGGAAGCAGCAGCTGACAGGCGGGCTTTAGATGTTGTGGCCGGTATATTTGTGAATAAAATTGATAGAAAAATGCAAACTGGAATTATGCGTGTTTTGGAATCGGCACAAGAGGCCGCGGTGGAACCTTTGTTAAAAGTTATTTCATCCGTAAATAAAAAAATTGACCCCTTTGACGCGTATTTTAATCGGCAATATGTCAGTAATTATTTAAAACTATACCCAAAAAAAACTTTAGAAATATTAAGATATAAAATTTCAACTACAAGAGAAGTTGAAGCAATTGGTAATATTATTGAAATTATGAGCTTTATTAAAGATCCATCTTGTTTACCGAGTTTGAAATTATATATGGAACATAGCAATCAAGATGTCAGAAGGAAAGCAAAAAAAGCATATGAGTCCATTGAACGTTACTTAAATAGCAAATAGCTTAGGGCAAATGGCTAATAGCAAATAGCAAATAGTAAATAGCGGATAGCAAAAGCAAAAAAACGAAAACAAAAGAACAAAAAATTAAAAGTGGAAAGCAAAGAGTGCAGAGTAAGCGGCGCAGAGAATAAACAAAAAGACAATTATTTATTAATTCACTATACGCTCTACGCTAAACGCTTTTAGTTTTTGTTTCTTGTATCTTGTGTCTTGTGTCTTGTGACTTGTGACTTGTGACTTGTGACTTGTGACTTGTGACTTGTGACTTGTGACTTGTGACTTGTGACTTGTGACTTGTGACTTGTGACTTGTGACTTGTGACTTGTGACTTGTGACTTGTGACTTGT
>DAOVJY010000011.1 GCA_030632085.1 Candidatus Omnitrophota bacterium | reverse complement strand
CGACTATTTCCCTGCCAGCTACATACCAATTGCCGATATAGTTACTAACCCGGCCCATTTCTTGAGGTATAATAATGTATTTTCCATATTTGAGTCTCGACGTAATCTTTCGCTTTGTCAAATCGTGTATGAGCTTAGAGGCACTGTTACGTCTTAGCAGGCCAAGCTCAATTATATCGTCAATTGTAAATATAGTTTTATTATGTTCATATAGGGACGATACGATCTTTGCGCTAATTGGCCCAAGAGTTTTATTTATGGACATTTTACTACCTCCAATGCGTATATTATTACCTATCAAGTAAAAGTATACACATAATAGGTAGTTTTGTCAAGTTTTTTCTTGATTTTATAGTGGAGTGAGTTAGGAGTCAATAAGATTTAGTACTGTGTCCCCCGATTTTGCCTGTCTTGGCATGCAGCTATGATATTAGGCAGGTAGTTATATGTCAAGATTAAAGGGAGTTGACCCCTTTTAATTTCCCTTTTAATTTTTCATTCTTCTTTAAAATCAAGCTGGCTAGTTTCAGTGCTACTTGCTGTTGTGTTTCTGTATCATTGCCACTACAACTAATAAGAGCACACAGTATATCCGACTGGACCAAAAGTGTAGTTGTAAGCCCATCCTGACTAAACCAGCATGAATCCCCTAACACCTGATATCCTGCACCTTCCCATAGGCCTTTTGTGAATATGGCAGCCATATTCTTGCTGTGGAACTCAGCAGCGCTCACAGCTTCCCCTTCTTCTTGAAAAAGTGCAAACTTGATTCGTACATTCACATCATTAACCAACAATTCTTGTATGAAGCCCAGTTGCTCTTCTGGCTTTCCGTCGTTTGATATACCTTTCCACCAACCCCTCGGTTTACAGCTACTCACCTTCAGTCCTTTTGCATCGCCATCGGCAATTAAGATTGGTTGATACATTTTTTCTATCTGAGTAACATTTTTATTTTCTTCAGCACTCCAACAAGACAAAAAAGGTAAAATAATAATAGTAACTAATAAAAAACTACAAAATATATTCCTTAACATAATTTGTCTCCTCCTCTCTCTTAATCAAAGTTATTAATAGCAAATGGGGAGCCTGGAATCCAATATCCAGAGTCAAATAGGTCTGTTTTGTAACTTCCATTAATATCTTCAACGACCGGAACGCGTGGATTTAACTCATTTAATTTAATGCAGGCATCGTAGACCTCCCCTCCATACCAGCCAAACTGATGGAAGTTCCAACCCCCCACAATCCAAGTGCTTTGTCCTATAGGTAGTATTTTTTTGTAGCATACTGGGGACGGTTCTATTTTTATATAAATGGTGTAAAAGGAATTCTATTTTATCTTCTTTGGCCGTCCTTTTTTTAAGCGGGTATTATTAACCTTGAACTTTTTCTCCATTTGTTTTATAAATTCCCTGGTTCCTAAAAATAGTTGGTTGAATGTTGTGCTGTTTATAGTTTTCTCTTTATCTAATATTAACTGCCGGTATTTTTGTTGTCTTTCTTTATCATCTTCTCCTAATTCATCATAATATATATCTCTATCGGTTAAATCATCTTCTTTGCCATAGGCATAATAGTTATAACTTGAATGAGTATACTTCTTTGCTAAATCAACTATTTTTGCCCTAACAGGATTGCGCTCTATATATAAACCACATGCCAGTAAGTATTCATTCCTTTCTATTAATAAACTCTTGAAACGGTCCTGCCAGAAATGTCCTGCATAGCCATATTTCTTTTTATAGTGATTATAATAAAAAAGGTTGAGTCTTTTCATTAACTTAGACAATTCTGTTAGTTTATTTGTCTCTATAATCAAATGAATGTGATTATTCATCAGGCAATAATGATATAGCTTAAATGGCTGTTCCTCTTTTAGCTGCTTGAGTATTCTTTTATATGCCTTAAAATCTACCTCATTTTGAAATACCCACTGTTTATTGTTTCCTCTGGCGAGTATGTGAAAAACCCCTTCTTCTGTATATATCCTTGCTCCTCTGGGCATAAAAAATCTCCTTTAAAACTATTAAACCTTAAAAGAGATATTATCATGCTTACTATCTTATGTCAAGAAAATAGAACCGTCCCCTTTAATCTCTTGTCTTGGTATGCAGTTATGATATCAGGTGAAGAAGTTATATGTCAAGATTAAAGGGAGTTGCCCCCTTTATATTTATATTTTTATATTCTTATATTTTTATATTTTTTTATTTGTTAGGGGGTAATTCCAATGTTATCAAATAGCTTACTGCGGACATTTTTATCAACTTCCTCCCCAGCAAAAATACCCATGATTTCCTTATCATCCTTTGAGAATAAATTTATCATGAAAGCTCCTTCTTTTAGAGTCTTATCTTCATATTCTGATGTGCAGACAACGGCAATCATCGTATTACCTTTCTGCCATAATAAAAGTGGCGCTAAATGTTCATTTTTCGTTTTAGGCTCGATTTTTTTGATTTTCTTTTGGTAGTCAGTTCCCCATCTTTTCTCGCAAGATGAGAGAAAATCTGGGCGATGTTTCCTTATTTTTTCTATATCTCCAACCCAGATAATTATCATGTGTTTCAATTTCCCATCTCTGAAAGAATACATCCCGATCATAGATAGACTAAATAATGGGTCATTTTCAATACCTTCGCTAAGCGACTGATTTGGTTTGGTGACATCTACTTTTTGCTCATGTGTAGGACCAAGGCCACCAGGGCGAACTTGAGGGCGAATCTTAAGAAAATCTGGTAATGCCATGCCTATGGAAATTCCTTCAAAATCTTTAGGCATTACTAATACCTCCCTAGATTCCCCGGCAGCTATGTCACATAGAAACAAAAGCGTGATTGTAAATACGACAAAAATTTGTTTCAACATCTTTCTCCTCTCCTTATTGATTAGAAGGTTGTAATAATCCAATCTCGTTTGAATTAGTTAAATCATCAAGTATAGTAAGTGTCCCTGTATTTAAGGCACTAATGACAGCGTTTTGGCAAGTAGTCCGGTTGGGGTCGGGTGGCAATCCGCCAGCTATTGACCTTCCATGCGCATTGTTTTCCATATCCATTACAATTTCATTATGTGGTCCGCCTTGTTCTAGGTTGGTTCTCTCATGTGCCGTTGCTGCACCTTCGGCTGTTGCAGCGTCAAGATCTACGGTCATGATAACATTCCAGTAAGCATGTCGAGCAGCATCAGCTCTTTCGTTATGGAGACCTCCTCCTATCAAACCTGCATTTGCGTTGACCCAGCTTTCAGCTTCTGGCTTCAAAAAGAAGAATATTATAGAAGTCTCAACCGGATGTGTGATGCCCCAGCTCGTTTCATTAGGTGATGGCACATAAATTACAGTGGTGGTCGCCAACTTTGTCGTTCCAAGAACTGCCAAAAATTCATTTCTATCACTGGTCGTATCAAATATAACTGAAATCTCTGGGCCAATCCCAGGTTTCTCCCCTGACCAATTATATTGTTCATTTTTCAAGGTTATATCAGGAGTTAAAATCGCCTTAAAAGTTATGCTATCCTCTTTGATAACCCCAATGCGAACATCCTTGGGAGAATCTTGTGGGTCAATTACTTTAGGGGAGCTCATCTTTGAATTCTGAAATCCTAACTCCACCCCCACCACCGTAACCCTAACTTTATCATCTAAAGCAAAAGAACTGCCATCAATAGAATACGATAGCTTTAATTCAACATCTCTGGCACTGTCACTAACTTCTATTCCCTCAACATATAAAACCCGTGGCATGGTATCTGATGATAAATCCCATGTCCTTGGAAGCGTTACTTGAGTTTCTTTTACGGGAGTTTCCCAGATTTTAATCTTGTTTGAGCCGGCAGTAGCCTCTAGTGTTACTTGCCCAACGTTTAATGATGTAGTTCCAGTTGAAAGCGAAATCGCTACTAAATCATCTTCTCCTGCAATTATACCATATTCGTCCTTGTCAGGGACATTATTGTTGTTATCGTCATCGTTGTTTATTGTTGCATATCCACCGGGATTTTCTTCTTCATTCTCTGCCATGCCATCAATGATTAAATCTGTTCTCAACATATCCATCCCCTTAAAAGCAAAACATCTATAAGTGATATTTGGATCGGTAAGGTTGTAAGTAGGAGCCGTTATCTGAAGTTCCATATTTTTACCCGGCTGGTAATCGGTTAAGACGGCGTAGAGGGCGTTTGGGGTATAGAAATAATGACAAAAATCCTCCCCGCCATATAAGACCTTAAGGGATTGACCGTTAACCTTATATTGGGAGAGATTGACATCTATGTCCATGGGCGAACCCGGGATGCTGTTAAAATCGCAGTCTTTAAAGATTAAAATCATAGGCTGGAGTTTTTCTTCAATCTTAGGCAGGGTATGAATAGTTAGCTTAGTGGCATAATTAACCCTTGTGGGTGGGTCACCGAATGTATTATAACATACATCTAAATAATAGTAACCCCACGCGGACATCTCGTCATCATTATATCTGTACGCCCATGCACTTCCTTCATCACTATAACCATGTTTGCTTCGATAATCAGGCTCCCGCCAGTCCGAGAAGGAACATTCGGTTAAGATATCATTATTCCAGGTCTGGCTTTGTAATGAAAATCCCCCGGCGTGGCCGCTCACGTCTTTATTAACAAATAAGCGATAACAGTAGACTTTAATCGAGTGGGCTTGGCCGCCGGCTTCGGCTGTAATAGTAGTTGAGCCTGGATAGGACATAATGATGTAATTAGAATCGCTTTCAGTTATGCCTTTTCTCTTGGCATAGCCGGGAGCTACAAGAGTAGGTCCCTGGAAAGTGCCATCTGAATTAACAGAGATAGGTTTGTTGTTGATGGTTATTTGATTAATTACTCCTTCAGGGGAAGTAGCTATGCCTCTTATGGTAAATTCATTCTCTGTGATAAGGCTATTATCCTGGGGTGAGGTTATTTTAATGATAACTTCTTTGGTGGCATTGGTGTTTTGGCTCTGGGTCTCAGGGCTTGTAAGGCCGACTCTGTTTATGGCTCTTACAAGAAAATAATAGTCCTGGCCTTCGGTTAATTCCAGGCCGTAATGGGTTATGCTGGTATTTGTGCCGGCTGAGGTCCAGTCTACTATGCAGGGGTTGGTATATATGGCATATTGGAACTCTAAGATGCCTGTCTCATAGTCTTCTGATGTCCAGGAGGCAGAGAGTCTATTAAGTGAGTTGGAATATTCAGAGGTTATAACTTCTGGTGCAGTAGGCGGTGTGGTATCATTGGTATCTATCTCAACAAGGTAATTGACAATTTGAGAAGCCTGGCTTTGCTTATCATCTCTAACTTCACAGGTAATCTTACGGGTAAGAGAGGTGGTTGGATATATCATCCAGCTTAAGGTTGCCTCATCTGAATAACTAGTCCAGTCCTTCTCTACTTTATCATCAATTAGGAATCTATATTCTAAAGGATCATTATCTTCATCTTGGGCATCAACTCTTATGATAAGCTCGGTCTTGGTAAAGAAGGTAGAGTTATCTTCCGGTGTTATAGTGTTAATTACCGGTAGATGGGCATTGACTGTAATGCCATCGCTTGAAGTTATATCAGACCATAGGTCTGCCTGGTTCTTAGCTTTGACGTTAAAGTAGTAAGTCTGGTTATGGACAAGATAAAGGCCTGTGTGGGTGACTTCTGTATCTGTACCAACTGAAGTCCAGTTGACTATGTTAGTTTCACCTGGTGTTGTACCGATAGAGTATTGGTTGTCTATTATGTTAGTTTCAGGATCTGCAGAGAGCCAGTGAGCATAAAGCTCAGTAGTAGAGTTGATATACTCACCCTCATCAAAGACTATAGGCTTAATGGGTTTGGTGGTATCTGGTGTTACAGTATAAATAACAGTAGTAGAGCAAAATGAGGTATTACCAGCTGCATTCTCTGCAGTGGCAGTAATGCTATTACTGCCCGGGGTTAAGGTAATATTATCTACACTAAAAGTCTCGCCGGTGACTGTAGCTTCTTCTCCATTAACAGTAACAGTGGGGTTGTTATCAAGGTTGTCTGTGACTGTGCCTGTAACTGTGATGGGTGTAGTAGTGAATATTGCATTGTCTATGGGTGAGGTAATATTGATTTGTGGTGGTGTGGTATCAACAGTAAAAGAAGTAGAAGCTGTGCTGGTATTGCCGGCAAAGTCAGAGATGCCTGCCTTAATAATATTTGTTCCTTCAGGCAAGAGTATATCTCCGGAAGCACTGCCGGAGAATCCGGTTGTGGTTATATTAAAAGAGCTGGTTTTATCTATATCATTAATGGATATCTTAAGGCTATTGGTATTTATCCCTGAGATACCGTCACTAAAACCTAATCTAATATCATAGGGGTTTGTATTGGTTAAAGAGGCGTTTAAGGGTTTGATGATCTGAATGTTAGGGGCTTCATTGTCTATGCCAACGATATGGACAGTAAGGAGTCTGCCGGGTTTTCCTCTTACCTCTACTTCTATCGTGTTATCCGGCCGGAGAGTGAGTTCTTTTTCAATAAAAGTGACTTTTTGATTAAACTCCTGGGGCCATACTACCTTTGTCCCATTTAGAGAGATAACCATACTACTTATTAATTCTGCTTCAGTGTCTTCAAGCCCGCCATTATATACGCGCAGAGAAAATTCTGTGTTGGGATTTAAGACTGAGAAATTATTTGTAAGTGTTATAGGAGGACCTGGTTCCCGCGTGTAGCTTTGCGGGCCGAAAGCAGTAAACTCTCCTGACCAAGCCAAAGAGGGGATTAAAAAGATAAAGAGAAGTAAGATAATAAGTAAAGATGCGAAGGGTTTGAAATTCATAGGAGTTTCTCTGTTTTTGTCATCATAACAGATTATCCCACCCAGGCTAAAGTCTGTCAAGAGGAAGATATTGCTTTTATTGGGTGATGAATTTATCGTAAACGAGAGAGGTCAAATCAATCCTGCTCAAAACTACCTTCTTCTGGATATTTTTGTTTCTTTCTTATTTCGTAAATTGTTTCATTTATAAGTCTTTCTATTCTTTCCTCTTCATCATTTTTAATAATCTTACCTTCTGAACTAACTACAAAGGGAGTTATGAAAACTATTAATTCCTTCTTTACATTCTCTTCATTCAGGTTTCTAAAGAGAAGACCCAGAAGAGGAATATCGCCAAGTAACGGTATCTTTTTTACTGTTTTTTTCTTTATTTGTCTCATAAGTCCACCAAGAATTACAGTCTCGCCGCTTTTTACTGTCAGAGTGGTATCAGCTTCGCTCTTATCGATTGCTAAAGCATTATCAGCTTCGGCTACACGCCTGGCAGTACTTACCTCAGGATGTATCTCCATAGTAACATGGTTGTCCTGGCTTATTTTAGGCGTGACGATTAACTTAACACCCACATCGATAAAATTGGTTGACTCAGTGATAAAACCAGTTACTGGATCCTCGCTGGTAATTACATAAGGCTCGCTGCTGCCAACAAGAATGCTTGCTTTTTGGCCATCTAAAACAGTTATCCTCGGGCTTGATAAAACATCAGTATTTGCTTGTGTAGCCAACATTTCAAACGTAGCTGTATAATCATCTGCCGAGAGGGTTCCTACTTTAAAAATACCTCCCTCAGTCAAACCTACATTGAAATCGCCCGACAAATCTGTAGTTGACGGTTTTCCTTTACTAACTGCGGCAGGTACTACATAATTCCAATTGATGCCTAATTTAAGAGAATCATCAAGTGTTACTTCGACAATTTTAGCCTCTATCCGCACTTGTTTATTTTGCCTGTCCCATTTTTTAATCAAAACTTCTATTTCCTTTTGAACCGGTGAAGAAGCTTTAACTATAATGCTATTAGTTCGGGCATCCACTATTATTTCGCCTTCATTCTTGGGTATTAACTGAGTAAGTTTGGTTTGCATTTCTGCGGGGTCAGCATAATTTAATTCAAATATCTTCAATGGGGTTTCTTTATCCAGTTCTTTTATCATGTTTTCAATTTGCTCAATTACATCGGGAATATCAAAAATTATAATCTGATTCGCTTTGGCGTTTACTTCTATCTTCCCACGGGCACTCTTTATCGCCAGAAGCAAGGGTTTTAAATCAGAGGCTTTAGCAAACTCAAGGGAATAAACTTTTGTTTTGAGTTCTTTAAATCTTTCTTCCTGCTGTAGGTCTTGATGGGTATATATCTTGATAATATTGCCTTCTTTTACATATTTACAGCTATTAACTTCAAGGACGGTTTTAAGAGCATCTTCTATAGGAACATCCGTTATCTTTATGGTTATAGCGCCTCTAACGTTTTTAGAAGTAACTATATTAAGACCACCCTGGTCCGCGATAAGCCTAAGAACGTCTACTAAATTCATATTTTTAACATCCAGTGAAATAAGCTTCTCAGCCTGATTTTCCACATTCGGCTGAGCTGCCTGAGACAAAGCACCATTAAAAAGAGATGCACTAAAACATATGGATAAAATGATTATAAAAAACACTTTAAATTTAATCATAATTCACAGTCTTAATTCGGCCGCATTTTCTCCCCGCTTAAAAATGATCCTGTCGGATAAGACTTCTTTAACTATAAAGCTGTCTATCTTTTCACCGCCCCTGCAGTAAAAAATTTTACCTGACTCCTTATTTTTAATTATGGCCTGGGATTTTCCGCCGCTGGATGCAACACCTAACAATTCAAAATTAGAAATTTCTTCTTCTAAATCTATCTGTAATTCTGCTTCCTTTTTTGGTAAAAGTTCTTTCTCCTTGGCTAAAACTTTAAAAAGATTTCTGCTTTTAAATAAATTTTCATAATAAGATATATTCTTGAGATTCAATTTTGGTTTATACTTATACTCTCTTTGCAATGAGTTTGATGAATGAGGCAGCTCAATATATACAAACTCTGAATCTTTTCGGTAATATTTATTCAACTTTAAAGTAAACAATAAAGCACTTAAAATAACGCCTGCCAAAAGAATAAAATAGAGCCATTTACTCTTCATCTTTTGTATCTATAACCATCCGTCCAAGATTCATTTGAAACTGAAGCAGGCCTTCTTGTTGACTCAAACGACTAATTTGGAGTTGTCTTAAACTTACTATTTGTCCAGATTCGGGCAAATTATATAAAAACTTAGCCAGTGAGCGCAATGTTCCCTCAGCCTCCACTCTTAATAAGTACTCTTTGAAATTATCTTTCTCTAAAATACTAATTGGCTTTAAACTGGTTATATAAAGGCTGCTGCGTTTTGAGGTTAATTCAACTTCTTTTAAAAAGAGCGATTTTTTCTCTTCGTCAGAACCAACCTGCGAAAGACGCGGCAAGATTTCAAGATAAGAGAGTTCAATTGGCTCTTTAAGTAAAATAGCTCTTTGTAATTTTAAAAATTTTCTTTTTCTCTCCTGTGTTCCTTCTTTGAGAGATTCATATCTTATAAAAAATGGTTCAATTACAATTAAATAACATATTGTAGCTATGATAATTATACAGCACAATATAAGCAATTTCAACTCTCTTTTATTTAATTTAAAAGATTTAAACATATTATCTCCGTTTAAAAGTTAAGGCTGGTTAATGAAGAAAACGATTTCAAAGTCAATAATTTCCTTTTTTTTAAGCCGCCTTTTACTGGTATATTTTACGTCTACATTTTTAAAGAACCTTGAAGATTCTAATCTGCCCGCAAAATCAAGGATTTTATTCAATTCTTCAGCCTGGCCTTTAATGACGGCTGATTTAGCAGGAGTTAACATAAGGGAATTAAAGAAAATACCCGGCTGTGTTATTGAATAAAGTTCTGCCAATATTTCAAGCGATTGAAGAGTCTGCGTCTGTTTATCTGCCGCATTTTCAATTATAATCTTCTTTTTTTGAATTTCAACAGCATCTGATTCGATCTCCTCAATCTGGTTATTAAGAGCAGTTAACTCTTTTTCCTTTTCTTTAAAATCGAAAAAAAGCGCCAGAATCAGAAATACAATAATGACAGTCGAAGAGATAGCAATTTTAATTAAATTTCTTCTTTTTAAAGAACGTCTTTGCTTCTCTTTTAAAACCTGCGGCATCAGATTAATTTCGTCTTCTTCTTCAGAATAAGAACAGTACGCCAAACTTTTTAATAAATTTTCATCCTTTTTTACCTGAGTTTTTAAGTTAGTTTGCCTGGCTATTGAGTCTGCCAGAATGCCTAAATCAGGCCCCCTGCCCCACAGAAAAACTAACCAAAGTTTGTCTGAAAACTTATGGTTAAACAGTGAGAGGGATTTTTCGGCCTCTTTAAGAAAAGAGTCATCAAAATCATCTTTCTTTAACAAGACTCCTCTTGAGAGAAGAATCTGGCCATTTTTTATAAAAACAAAATCAACACTCTCACCTTCAATATTGATTAATAAGTTAGTATCTTTAAAAAAAGGTTCCTTTTTATAAATCGTTTTGAATCTATTTAGCAAAACAGTACTGCTTAGAGCAATTTTAGAGACTTTAACTTGAGATAATCTAAATATTTCAAGAAAATCGTTAATTATTTCTTTCTGAACTACAACCGACATTACCTGCGAATAACCTTCTTTGGAAGAGGGGTATATTAAGTTTTGTATAACTAAATCCCTTACCTTATAAGGCAGAGAATTCTGTAATTGAAAAATCACCATTTGTTTAATTTCACTTATAATTGTGCTGGGCAGCTCAAGGTTCTTAATAGTCACTTGAAACCTGGGAATCACGGCTAAAAAATATCTTTTAAGCTCTACTCCCTTTTTCTGGCAGGCAGATTTTATTATCTGAGGCGAAGCTTCTTTTTGAGCGGGGTTTAAGAAGGCAGTGACAAAAATCTGTTGACATAACTCGCCTTTCTTTAAATTGAAAGCAGCAGCTTCAAAAAAGTTCTCAGCTATTATTATTGTATTTACTGTTTTTTTTCTCATTGTTCAAGCCACCGAATTACTTTTACTGTTTTAGCCTCTAAATCTTTTTTTAAAGTAATTCTAAAGGATTTATTCATTCTATTCTTTCTATCATCAATTTGAATTCTTACAGTGTAGAAGTTTGAGGTTGTCTTTAAAATTTTATTTAGAGTCTGATATTCATCAATTGTTACGCCAGCTACATTTTTCAAAACTTCCAGATTATTTATCGCCTCATTTCTTCTTAAAGAAAGAATCGCATCCGCTGTACTCCTGGAGAGTCCGGGCATTGAATAAAGCACTTCCTCTCTGATTGTGTTAATATTCATTTTATCATGATTTTGAGTAGTTACCAACTTTAATAGACTTGATTTTTCTTTCGCAGAAAAGAACTTTTCATCAGAGTCTATCAGGTAGAACATTTCCTCTTCGACCAAAAAAGGCCTATTCTTAACAATTCGGTCTATTAATGTTTTTGAAGTAAAAAAGAGATTATTCAACCACTCATTCGTAACCGTATTAATGTCCAGTTTTCCATCTTCATCTTCTGTGACTATCTTTAAGCTGCCCTCTTCCTCAAAATCTATAGACTCTTTTTTTGCCCAATCTTCACCGAAGCTGTCATAGTTATTATTGTCCTGAGCAATTTTAATCATAATCCGGTTTAATCTTGATTTAGCCAGATAAAGATTTTCATATTCAGCGGTAAAATATTGAGAGAGTCTATTTTCAATCCTTGCTCTAAAGGATAACCCTAACCCCAATAGGCTAAAGGTTGTCAACGTCATAAGTACAAAAATCAAAATTATTCCTTTTTTATTCTTCATTTTTTGACAACCAATAATTTCTGCCTATGGGAATCGAAATTGTATTCTGGAATTCATGCTCAACTTTCTCATTATCCACAAACAAAAAAGTAACTTTAACCGCCTGCGGATATTGCTTATTAACATCCCACTCATTTTGCCAGTTGCCGTCTGCGTTTAAATACTCAAAATTAACCTTTTTTAATGAGCTGGAAAGCTCGTAAATTCGGTCTTTGGATAGCTGGATAATTTCTTCGCCTTCTTTAGTTCTGGTAAAAAACAGTTTCTGGATAGAACGAAAAAAACTATTCCCCCCTGGATAATAACTAACTTTATAAAGGCCGCTTACCTTGTAGCAAATAACAGAAAAAGAACTCTCGCATCCCCTGAAGGTTTCCAATTCAACCAACGGTTCATAAAAAAGACCTCTTAAGTCACGCTGGAGCTCTCTGGTGCAAATCCTTAGATCCTGAAAAACTTCAAAATTCGCTTTACCTCTCTTAATGGACTCGAGTCCTACGTGAATGCTAAAATATAGACTGCCGGTGATGATAGTAAAAATTAAAAGCGCCAGTAGAATTTCAATGAGGGTAAAACCCGCTTTTCTCAATTTAAAATTACCAATTATCCTTTTTTAATAGTTGATTTTTTTATCGAATATCTTATCTACAAAACTCTCTGGATAAAGATTAATAAAAGAAACTTCGTATTCTTTCGACCGCTCATCCCATTTTACCTTGACCCTGACTAATTTAAATTTCTCAGGATAAACAGTTTCAATATCCACAACCCACTCAAATAATTTTGTCCCTATCAGCTCTCCTCCCTTTAAATTATCTATAGCAGCAATCTCTATCTCCTCCTGGAGTCTGGAAGCCAAAAGAAGAGCAGACGTCTGGTATTGAGCGTGCTTCTGTGCTCTTAGAGATACACTATAAACTTTAACTACGGCAATAACTCCGACAGAAAGTATAGTTAATGCCAAAAGTGTCTCAAGCAATAAAAAACCTTTTTGCCTGCCCTGTACCGAGATTTCTCTGGTGCGGGGTTTATTCTTTAATAACATTTACCTTGCCCGAGAGGTTAGTTTTAATAATAATTTGTTCATTCAAAGAGTTACATAGAATAAGTCTGGCTTCGTCTATGCTTCCATCCGGATAAAAATAAATAGAAGATTTTTCCTTATCTAAAAAATCATCCTGTTTAACTACTAATGAATCTATTTTTAAATTTGGCCCTAAACTCTTCTTTGAAAGCAAAGAAGTCTTAATTTCTTTAAATTCCTCGAATTTTCCATCTGTTTTTACGCTTACCGAATAACGAAAGTCCACGGTATCAAAATTAAAGCTATAGATTTTTCTTTCAAGAATACTTTTATTCTGGATGTATCTCATTATAGAGGTAATGCTTCTGGTAGTATCTACAAGCTGAAGACTACGGAAGGACTTTATAGATAAAGGCAAAGAAATAGCCAAAATTACACCAAGAATTAGGATAACTATTAAAAGCTCTATAAAGGTAAACGCCCTTTCTATTCTTCCCAATTTGTTATATCATCACCTCCACCTTCAGCGCCATCTGAACCAAGAGAATATAAATCATAATCGTCATTATTTATCCCCGGGCAGGTATACACGTAAGGGTTGCCCCAGGGATCAACCGGTTTTTTCTTAATGTAAGGACCTTTCCAGTTTTGCGAAGTGGAAGAACCCGCGGGTTCTTTCCTTAAAGACTCAAGCCCCTGTTCTGTAGTAGGGAAAAAACTATTGTCCATTTCATATAAGTCAAGTGCCAATGCGAGGCTATTATTAATATCGGCCTTGGCAACGGCAATTCGCGCCTCTTGCGCTCGACCAACAAAGCGAGGAAAAACTACAGCTCCCAGAACACCGAGAATAATGATAACCAACATTAATTCAATTAAGGTAAAACCCCTATATTTATTTTTCTTCATTTTCCTCTCCCTTATATAATGTTTATTAGATTCTCTTAACCAAACTCTAAATCAAGCTAAAAACGCAAAACCAAAATTCAAAACAAGATAATTTTAAGTTTCAAACTGTAGTTTTACATTTTGCGCTTTACATTTTTCGCTAAGCTGTTAAATTTTGATGTCATTTCAAAAGTACATCTATTTCAAAAATAGGCAATAGCATCGAGATAACGATAAGCGCTACAATTGCGCCCAATATTAATATCAGAATAGGTTCCAGAACAGAAATAAATGTTTTGATTCTAATCTGCGACTCTTTATCAAAAGATTCAGAAATATCAATTAATATTTGCTCAAGTCCCGCGCTCTCTTCGCCCACAGCCACTAAATCAGTGACGGAGGGCGGGAAAATTTTATTTTCTTTCATAAGGCCTGAAATTTTCTTTCCCTTTTCAATCCCTTTTAATAAGTGTTGCGCCTCCTTTGCGAAAATTTTATTGCTGATTGTTTTTGAAGTAACTTCCAGGGCCTCAAGTATAGGTATGCCATTTTTTAAAAGAGTACCAAAGGTGCCTGTAAATCGCGATATTTCAATTTGTTTAAGCACTCCTCCAAGAAGAGGTAACCTTAATTTAACCTTGTCAATTAATAACGCGCTATTTTCGGCAGAGGCATACTGTTTGAAGGTTACTATTATAGCTATTATGACTATCAAAACTGCTGGCCAAAAGTTACTAAAAAAATTACTTACACTCAGTAGTATTCTGGTTGGAAGTGGCAATATCTGGCCTAATTCTTCAAACATTTCAACAAATTTAGGAATAATAAACGTCAATAAAACAAAAATGGTCGCAAGGCTCATTGCAATAAGTAATACGGGATAGGCCAGGGCGCTTCTGAGTTGACTTGTCAAATCCTGTTCTCTGTCTCTTAACTCAGCCAATCTATTAAGAGTCTCATCTAAGATACCACCTGCCTCACCCGCTCTGACTATATTAATAAAAAAAGGTGAAAAAATCTTAGAATGTTTACTTAAAGCCCTGTGAAAGCTTTCGCCTTTTCGTATCTGAGATTCTACATCTTCAATGATAGACTTCAGGTGTTTATTATTAGTTTGCCGGCTAAGGGAATTTAGTGCTTTTGCCAACGGCAAACCTGAGTGTATTAAACTAGATAGTTGTCTTATAAATATACCTATATCCCGTGAACCAATGCTTTTAAAAATTAAAGGAGAAGCTCGGTGAAAAACTTTTCCTCCTTTTTTGTCTATAAAAATAGGGAAAAGTCTTTCTTTTTTTAATCGCGAGATGGCACTGTTAATATCCTCTGCTTCAATTTCGCCTGTAATTATTTTCTTTGGATTTTTCTTGGCTTTATATGTAAAAACCGGCATGTTTCTCCAGAAAACAGCTCTCAGAAGTCAGAGAAATTTGTTTTCTGTTCTCCTTTCTCTATTTTCTATAATCTGTTGTCCGTTGTCTGCGTTCTGTCATCTCTAAATCAATCTGCTATATCTTGATGGGTAACTCTTAAAACTTCCTCAGGGGTTGTCAAACCCTTCAAAATCTTAATAAGACCATCCTGGCGAAGCGTCTTTATCCCACAAGATATCGCTTTTTGTTTGATTATGTTTGATGGGGTACGTTCCATGATTAACTGCCGAATGTCATCATTTATAAGCAGTATTTCATAAATGCCGGTTCTGCCCTTATAACCGCTAAACTTGCAAGAGGCGCAGCCTCTTCCTCTGTAAAATTTGGGAGACTTAAGTTTAACGGTTTGTTCATCTATCAACTCTTTAACTACATCCTCATCAGGAAGATACTCTTCTTTGCAAGTATCACAAATTATTCTTACTAATCTTTGAGCAATAATGCAATCAACTGAAGAGGTAATCAGATAAGGTTCAATCCCCATATCAAGCAGTCTGGTTACCGCCCCTGCGGCATCATTGGTGTGTAGAGTGGAAAAGACAAGATGGCCGGTTAAAGCTGTCCTGATTGCAAGTTCTGCTGTCTCCAAATCTCTGATTTCGCCAACCATCATTACATCAGGGTCATGCCTGAGCATAGAACGCAATCCAGTGGCGAAAGTAAATCCTATTTTTGGCTGAATCTGCATCTGGGTTATGCCTTTAAGTTGATACTCAATAGGGTCTTCAATGGTTAAAATTTTTTTATCTGTTGAATTAATTTTACTTAAAGCTGCGTACAGCGTGGTAGTTTTGCCACTCCCGGTTGGACCCGTTACTAGTATGATTCCATGCGGACGATGAATGATTGAATTTAAAATTTCACGATTTTCCTTTTCTAAGCCAAGTCTTTCTAATCCTAGAAGTAAACTGCCTCTAGTAAGAATCCTGATATTTATACTTTCTCCCAATGGCGTAGGCAAAATTGATATTCTTAAATCAAATTCCTCATGGCCTACTTTTACTTCGATTCTTCCATCCTGAGGCAAACGCTTCTCAGCAATATCAAGATTAGCCATTACTTTAATTCTTGAGACAATGGAAGATTCAAAGTGTTTGATAGTGGGCGGAATGGCCATATTGTAAAGAACGCCGTCTATTCTGTGTCTAATCCTAAATTCATCTTCATATGGTTCAAAATGAATATCGGTCGCTCTATCACTGATAGCCTGAACTAAAATCTGATTAACAAATTTTATCACGGAGGGGTCAATAGTCTCATCGCGGATATCTCCCTCGCCTTTCTGCTCCTTACTTAAAACCTCGAGGTTCTGGCTTTCGATAATCATCCTCTCAACCGTATCTGCGCCTATGCCATAATATTTTCTTATGGCCTGTATAATCTCTTCTTTTTTGGCAAGGACAATTTTTATTTCCTTTTTTAAAAATAGACGTATTTCATCCTGGAGAGTAACATCAAGTGGATCACATGTGGCTATAATGATAGCGCCATTTTCTTCTTTAAGCGGCATGAAATTATAATGTGTAACTAACTTAGCTGGTACCTTTTTAATTATATCAGGTTCTATTTCCTGAGGTGTTATTTTTATGAAACGATACCCTAAATGTTCAGAGAAGCACTTTAATAGTTGTTCCTCGGATAAAATGCCTTCTTTAATCAAAATTTCCTGTATGCTTAAATTGAGGTCTTTTTGTTTCTGAAGTAAGTTGTCGAGTTGATTTTTTGATAGAAACTTATCCTTAATTAAAAAATCAACCATGATAGGTAATTTGGCAAGCAACTTTTTTTCTCCTTTTGCGGTCATTATACGTTAAAGGATTAATGAAGTTGTAAAAAATTAAATTTTTTCTTTTTCAATACATTTTAAAAAAGTTTCTACTATCTGCGGGTCAAATTGCGTACCTTTGCTGCGCATAAATTCACCTTTAGCTTTGCTGTTCCTATTTAATTATTCCATATCTCTAATCTTCACTCTGGCTGTAGTTGATACGACTGTTACTTTAATACTTTTTCCCCCTGTTGTATCTTTTATTTTAACACTGCCTCTATTAGAAATTCCATGAGAAAAAAGCTTATATAAGAACAAGAAGGCTTTGTAGTGAACTCAATATTACTTGAAAGTCTCAATCTTTCTATTTTACCCACCTGGGTATAAGGTGTTTTTTGTTTAACATAATATGAAAATTTCCATTTTGCTCTTTGAATTCTTACTATAACACAAAAACCTCAATCACACAAAATAATTTATCAAAAGAGTTGGAAATGGGAAGAGACATCGCACCCCCATCCCCGAGGGATTAAAAAGAATAAAAATAATACGTTTTGAGACTTTTTTAAAATTAAAAGAGCTTTTTAAGAATTTTAAACAGCAATATATTGTAAAACCAAAGCGTTACCGAAAAACTAAACCAAAGATACGTAAAAATATTATTAAACAAAATCATACACACGCTTATGAGCCGACTAATATCAGCTATGCTTATGAGAGCTTATTCTGGCGGTGGCAGCGTGTTGCCGAATGGGAACGTTATATCAACGACCCCTATGACAACATAAAAATAAAAGGACACATAATAACCTGATATAATATCTCTCCTATGCCATAGAAAAGGCAAAATTAGTTCACGCTACTATCCCTCCCGGAGCCCACAGGTTCCAGGCTGACGTAGAAACCGTTCATAACTTGATCGAAACAGAGTTCTATGAAATCGAAACTTTTACCGATAGAAATAATTTTATGGAAAAAACTTATACTTATCAGCTATTCTTTAATCTCAAAAGACCAAATACCTACAAAGAGAACAAGGGTCCTTGGCAATTAGCTAAAGAAAAAATACCTAATATTACTCAAGAAGCCTTGATGCTGCCACCTATTGATCTTGACGTTTTACTAAACAAAAAACTTGCTTTAATTACTCAAGGGGAGTACGACGTATCTTCCGTTCCCTTAATTACTTGTTACCGGCTGCTTTTTTAATTCTAGCTTCTTCGGTTAGTTTTTCAGCCAACTCATAAGGAACTTGAGTATATTTTTCAAAATGCATTGAATAATTTGCTCTACCTGAAGTAAGCGACCTTAAAGCCGTAGCATATCCGAACATTTCAGATAAAGGTGCTTCAGCTGAGACCATCTGTTGCTTGCCTCTAACCTCCATACCTAAAACTTTACCTCTTCTGGAGCAAATATCACCTACGACATCCCCTACGTTTTCTTCGGGAGCGGCTATTTCTATGGACATGGTCGGTTCCAGCAATATAGGCGCAGCTTTAAGAAAGGCGATTTTAAAGGCTTCTGAACCGGCGATTTTAAAAGCCATTTCAGAAGAGTCAACTTCATGATGAGAACCATCAACCAACTCAACCCTTACATCAACCACGGGAAAACCGGCATAAACACCCCTCTGCATAGCTCCAATAATACCCTTTTCAACCGAAGGTATGTACTCTTTAGGAATAGCACCGCCTGTAATTTTATTTTTAAATTCAAAACCTTTACTGGTGTCGGTAGGCGCGATATTTATAACTACATGCCCGTACTGGCCCCGGCCGCCGCTCTGCTTGACATACTTATGGTTAACGGAAGCTTCGCTGGTGATGGTCTCTCTGTAAGCAACCTTAGGCTGTCCAACTTCAGCTTCTACTTTAAATTCATGCTTGAGCCTATCAACAATAACTTCTAAGTGAAGTTCTCCCATGCCGGAGAGAATAGTCTCATCTGTTTCGCGGTCGGTTTCTACGGTAAAGGTAGGGTCTTCTTCAGCTAATTTCATCAGGCCTTTACCTATTCTATCCTGATCAACCCGGCTCTTAGGCTTAATGGATAAAGCCATAACAGGCGCCGGAAATTCTATTGCTTCTAAAACAATCCGATTATTGGTATCGCAAAGAGTATCTCCGGTAGTGGTCCGATCCAGCCCGATACCTACGGCGATATCTCCGGCAAAAATCTCGTCTCTGATTTCTCTTTCGTTAGCGTGCATCTGCAGGATGCGGCCCATTCTTTCTTTGCGATCCTTTGTAACATTATAAACATAGGAACCTGATTTTATAGAACCGGAATAAACCCTGAAATAAACCAATTTACCCATATGCGGATCTGTCTGCACTTTAAACGCCAAAGCGGAGAAAGGTTCACTATCATCCGCTTTTCTGGTTATAACTTTCTCTGCATCATCGGGGTCATGGCCTTGGGCCGCGGGTAAATCAACCGGCGACGGAAGGTATTCGGTAACAGCATCAAGTAATCTCTGCACACCCTTATTTTTAAAAGCGGCACCGCACATCGCGGGAACTATTTTGTTTTCAATAGTTCCTTTTCTGATAGCCGCTTTTAATTCTTCTTTAGTAATTAAACTTTCATCTTCCAGATATTTTTCAGTTAAATGATCATCCAATTCAACCGCTTTCTCTACCATGATGTGATGATATTTCTGAGCTGTTTCTTTACAATCTTCGGGTATATCTTCAAGGTGGAAATTTTTGCCTTTGCTATCATCGTCATAAATAACCGCTTTCATTTCCACTAAATCAACCATACCTTTGAAATTATCTTCGGCACCTATGGGAATTTGCAGCGGAATTACATTAGCCCCTAATATATCTTCTATGTTTTTTAAAACTGCAAAGAAATCAGCTCCAATTCTATCCATCTTATTTACAAAAGCCATTTTAGGGACACTGTATTTATCCGACTGGTGCCAGACTGTCTCTGATTGGGGCTCAACTCCGCCTACAGCACAAAAAACAGCTACAGCTCCATCTAATACACGCAGGCTTCTTTCGACTTCAACAGTAAAGTCAACATGTCCCGGAGTATCAATGATATTTATTCGGCAGTCATTCCAGTGGCAAGTTGTGGCTGCTGAGGTAATAGTAATCCCGCGCTCCTGCTCCTGCTTCATCCAGTCCATTTTAGCTTCACCGTCATGGACTTCACCGATTTTATGTGAGCGGCCCGAATAGAACAGAATACGTTCGGTAACCGTAGTTTTACCCGCGTCAATATGAGCCATGATACCGATATTTCTTACTTTATCTAAACTGATTTGTCTTGGCATTTTACTACTCCCTGTAACTCCTTAATTTTCTATAGGTTAGGTAAAAATATATACCATTTTAGCAGTTTTTTGTCAAGGACTATTTTATACTTTTACCTTGCTTATTTGTATCTATACGTTATAATTATAGTTAGATAAATTGAATTTTAAAGTATTTTATTACTTATGCGCAAAAAAATATATATTACCTTCATATTAATCTTACTTTCAACAGCCTCTATATTACCTCCCGCAAAGGCTTTTGAGACAGAGTTCTTCACCAATTACTTCTCAGCTTTTAGATTTTTAGCTGAAAAGAGTCACCTAAGCAGTGATGATAAAAACGTTTTTAAGCTGGCCGCTGAAAGCTCAATTACAAAATTCCCCTTTGAAGAAAAAGGAGAATTAATTTTAGTAGTTAACCTCAACTATTATAAGGATTCTTACAATTCTGTCAGAAGTCCGAATGGCAATGGGCACTTTTATATCTTTTTATCTACTGATGATTTATTGGAATACCTGGGCTCTATGGAAGGAGCCGGTTATAGTCAGGAAACAATTAATGGAGATTTTTCCTTTATAACTAACTGGATAATAGGTGAAAACGAAGCTATAGAAAGTACTTATCAGTATAATGGCGAGCACTTTATCCGTATCTCAAAAATCCTCTACGAATACAAACCCGACGGTTCAAAAACTAAGATAAGAGAATATAAGTAGTTTATTTTTCCTCGATAGATTCTAAATCCGCTAAATCTTTATGTCTACCCAAAGCTTTTTTATTAGCTATTAATTCTTTTTTGCCCATAAAATAAACTGGGACATCCGCGTATTCACCTTTTATTTTATTGGAGGAAATTTGATTCCAGCTTACTCCGGTAAGTGATGTAAGAATATCAATTCGAACCGGACTATGGCCTAATTGAATTACTTGTTCGGAAACCAAAAAATCTTCAACTTTCAAATTTTTTAAAATTAATCCAAATTCATTAATTGCTTTCATTACTTTCTTGGCATTATTAATCTTAGATGCCACTAATATATCAAGATCTCCCGTATATCGCGGGCATCCATAAAAAGCCAAGGCATAAGCCCCTACAATTACATACTCAACCTCGTATTTGTTTAACAACTCTAATAGTTCTTTGAAATCTTTTTGAGCTTCCATTGAATTGTTTCCTCAGTATCTCTACGGCCTCAAGGCGCTCACTAGCAGGTCTTGAAAGCCAATAGGCAAGATTTTTTTTGTTTTCTTCTGTTTGTTTTATTACTTTAATATAACTCTTTTTCAATTTTCCTATTTCTCAATTTTAGTCCATTTTATTTATATTCATATTATACCAGAAAGAGGGTTTTGTTTCCACTATTTTTCGCGCTTATGATTACCCTTTATAGCCAGGGTAAAGTTAAAATGTCCTTTTTGCCGTTACACGGCAAGCGCGATTCACTTGTTTTTTGGGCGAATTTGTGGCATAATTGAACTAATCTTTAACCGCTAACCTTAATCACGATGATAATTTTACATATAAAGAAAGAAATAAAAAAATGAAAAAGATAGTATTGTTTTTTGTTGTTGTTTTTCTTTGTTGTCCAGCCCTAACATCTACAGCCGAGGCGGCTACATTTACCGTTACCAACAATAACGACAGCGGCGCGGGTTCGCTCAGGCAGGCTATAATTGATGGCAATGCATCCGGATTATCATATACGGTCAGTTTCAACGGCGCTATCGGCACAATTACCCTCTTATCCGCTTTGCCGAGCCAGACCGAAGAAGTAGCCTTTGATCTTTCCTCTGCCGCGGGAACCGTTGCGCTGACAGGTAATAGCGTCAACTCCAGCGAGCAGGTTAGTTTTGATGACGGTACTTTTACGTTTGATAGCGGTTCATCTATGGTTATTACGACGCGTGACTTGTACGTTGGTTATTACGACGTTGGTGCCGGCATACTGAATATAACCAACGGCGGCGCGGTGAGTAATAGAAATAGCTATATCGGCCGCTACGACACAGGTACTGTTACCGTAGACGGCGCTGGCTCCACATGGACGAATAGCGGCAACTTGACTATTGGTTATTGGGACGGTACCGGCATATTGAATATAACTAACGGTGGCGCGGTGAGTAGTGTAAACGGGGTTTTGGGCGGAAATACCGGCACAAGCACCGTTACCGTAGACGGCGCTAATTCCACATGGACAAATAGCGGCACTTTGAAAGTTGGCAACGGCGGTACCGGCATATTGAATATAACTAACGGCGGCGCGGTAAGTAACACGGATGCGTGGATCGGCTACAGTACTTCAGGCGGCACAGGTACTGTTACCGTAGACGGCGCTAATTCCACATGGACGAATAGCGGCAACTTAATTGTTGGCGGCAACATGAATCCTGCCACGCCAGGCACAGGCACATTGACAATCTCCGACAGCGGCACGGTGAGCGTAGGCGGAGGTACGGGGACAATTACCCTGGCCAATTCCAATGCAACTGCCACAGGAACACTTAATATCGGAAGCGGCCTGACAGCGGGGACTCTGAACACCGCGACAGTTACCGGTGGTGCCGGCACGGCAACAGTCAATTTTAATCACAATGAGGCCGCTTATACCTTTGCGCCTATTCTTGCCGGAACTTTAAGTGTCAACCAGATAGGGACAGGTACCACAACTCTCACCGGAGCCAACACCTACACAGGCCTTACAACAGTAAGTGCTGGAACATTGGCTTATGGCGCAGACAATGTAATCAGTACAGGAGGCCTAACTGTCAGCGGCGGTACCCTTGACATAGGTTCCTATAGTGATAGTGTCGGCACTGTAATGCTTTCAAACGGCACTATAACCGGTACAACAGGCATACTTTCAAGTACAGGTACTTTTGAAATGCAAGACGGAACAGTATCTGCTATATTAGGAGGTGGAGTTGCTCTTAATAAAACCACAGCTGGTACCCTAACTCTCTCAGGCGCTAATACATACTCCGGGGTTACAACCATCAGCGCTGGTATACTGCAAATCGGCTCAGGCGCTACAACCGCTCTCGGTACAGGAGCTGTTGTAAACAACGCTACACTTGACATCGGCGCCAACGCGTTGAATGTTACCGGCGTCTATACCCAGAATAATAACTCAAAACTTAAAGTAACGGTTAGCGGTACCTCAACAGCAGGCCGGATATCCTCCGCCTCTGCCGCGGCCGTATCCGCGGCAAGCACGGTCGATGTAACGGTCACGGACAACGTCTATATTCCGAATAAGGCCTCATTCAAGGTAATAGACGGAGCCGCCGGCACCGGCGTCAATACCCCCGGCACGATCACCTCAAGCAACCCCCGCGTCAGGTTTACAGCCTTAGGCTCTGACGGTGACCTCATTTTGACCGCGAACCGCTCCGGGATCGGCTTCTCCAGCTTAGCCGCAAACTCTAATACCGCCGCCGCGGGCGGTGTTCTCGATAATATCTCAACCCCGTCAGGTGATATGACTAATATCTTAAACACTCTCGAAGGATTAAGTAATTCACAAGCGGCCTTGGCACTCGAAACAGTTACCCCGGTCGTAGATAACGGTGTAACCGCAATCAGTAATAACGCCCTCAACCGGTTTACAGGCACGGCAACGGATAGACTGGAAGGCCTGGTGATACAGGCCCGTAACGAAGGAACCGGCCGGACAGGTGTTTCAACCGGAAGCCGGGGGCCTGAAGGCTTTGAGGCCTGGGGCAAGGGATTCGGGAAGTACATACATCAGAAGCCGCGCGGCGCAAGTAACGGCTATCGCGCGGCCATCTGGGGCACCGCCCTGGGCGGGGATATTCCGGCTTTTAACAACAGTCTCCGCTTAGG
>DAOVJY010000012.1 GCA_030632085.1 Candidatus Omnitrophota bacterium | reverse complement strand
TGAGATGGTTATGCCGGGTGATAACGTTACCGTAGAAGTAGAGTTGATTACTCCTATCGCTATGGAAAAGGAACTTCGCTTTGCTATCAGAGAAGGCGGCCGAACAGTCGGTGCCGGCGTTATCAGTGAGATAATAAAATAGTTTAATTAGCCTGGAAGATTTAATGCTTCCAGGCTTTTATTTATATACCCTTTAAGGAAAAAGATAAAAGGATGAGAGAATTAATAACGTTAGTTTGTACCGAGTGTAAACAACGTAATTACAATACAACCAAAAACAAGAAGTTACAGAAAGACAAATTAGAAGTCAAAAAATACTGTCGTTTCTGCAAAAAGCATACTCTCCATAAGGAAAGTAAATAAGTCTTATTTATAACAAAAAAACACGCGGGTATTCTGTTCCGCGTTGTTTCATTAGTAATATTAGGTGAGTAGCTCAATTGGCTAGAGCATCGGACTCCAAATCCGGGGGTTGCGGGTTCAAGTCCTGCCTCACCTGCCAATTTAAAATTATGTTTAAAAAGATAAGCAATTTCTTAAGTGAAGTTAAATTAGAACTTAAAAAAGTATCTTGGTCAACTAGAGATGAATTAATAAGTTCGACGATGGTAGTTTTAAGCTCCGTTTTCATTTTAGCTGTTTTCATCGGGCTTTGCGATTTTGTACTTTCTAAATTGATGGGGATTCTCATAAGATAGCCAAGACAAATAGCATATAGCTTATGGCTAATAGCTAAGGGCTAAGAGCGAAAAGCAAAAGAACAAAAACAAACAAGAAACAAGTTATAAGTCACAAGACACCAGTTGCAAGTCACAGGGCACAAGACACAAGTTACAAGTGACAAGCAAAAAACAAAAAACAAAAAACAAAAAAAACAAGACACAAGCAAAAACTAAGAGCGAAAAGCAAAAGAACAAAAAATTAAAAGGCAAAAAAAAGAACATTAAGACCTAAAGTTTAGAATATTTGAGATTTGACCCTTCAATTTACTTAGGGTCAATCCTGAGCAGTATCAAAAGATTAAAATTAGAGTTTGTTTAGTATTTCTTACTTGTGACTTGTGACTTTATACTTATGACTTGCTTCTTAGAGTGAGCGAACGCGAACGTCTTGATACAAGATACATTATACGAGGATATTTAATTATGGCCATGCAGTGGTATGTAATTCATACGTTAACCGGCAAAGAAGAAAAAGTTAAAGCTAATATTGAGGTGCAGATTAACACCGAAGATCTTCGCAAGAAGATTAATCAGGTATTGATTCCGACTGAAGAAGTGTCTGAAATAACTAAGCTCGGTAAAAAAAAGATTACCAAGCGGCATTATTATCCGGGGTACGTATTAGTGGAAATGGTTTGGTCGGATGATGTGTGGTATTTGATAAAGAACACACCGGGTGTTACCGGATTTATCGGAGCCGGCAGAAAGCCGGTACCTTTAAAAGAGTCTGAAATTAAAGCGATTTTAAGACAGGCGGAAGAAAAGAAGGTAAAACCTGTGCCTAAGGTTGTTTTTGAAAAAGGGGAAATTTTACGAGTCAAAGAAGGACCTTTTACTAATTTTAGCGGTGTTGTTGAAGAGATATATCCGGAAAAGGGAAAAGTAAAAGTAGCTGTCGCGATATTTGGAAGATCGACTCCGGTAGAACTTGATTATTGGCAGGTAGAGAGGATATAAAAGATGGCAAAGAAGGTAAAGTCTATTATAAAATTACATGTTTCCGGCGGCCAGGCTAATCCCGCGCCTCCCGTTGGCCCCGCTTTAGGCCAGCACGGTGTTAAGATTATGGATTTTTGTAAAGCATTTAATGAGAAAACTAAAGATAGGCAGGGTCTAATATTGCCTGTTGTAATTGAAGTTTATGAAGATAAAAGTTTTACGTTTAAAATTAAAAGTCCGCCAAGTTCCGTTCTCCTGAAAAAAGCGTGTGGTTTAGCTAAGGCTTCAGGTACGCCTAATAAAGAAAAAATTGGCAAAGTTACCAGAGCTCAGCTTGAGGAAATCGCGAATACGAAAATGAAAGATTTAAATGCCAGAGATATGGACGCGGCCGTAAAGATTATTGAAGGTACTGCCAGAAGTATGGGTATTGAGGTTGAAAGGTAAACATGGCTAAACTTACTAAAAAACAAAAGCAAAGTATTGAACTAATAGATAAAAATAAACAGTATACACTTGAAGAAGCAACGGCCCTTTTAAAGGAACTGCCTAAAGCAAAATTCGATGAAAGCGTAGAATTGGTTTTTAATCTAAATATAGATGCCAAACAGTCAGACCAGCTGATAAGAGGAACTCTTGTCCTGCCTAACGGTTCCGGCAGAGATGTTAAAGTTTTGGTTTTTTGCAAAGGTGAAGACGTTAAGGACGCAAAAGATGCCGGAGCTGATTATGTAGGTGCTGATGATTTGGTTAAAAAGATTAGTGGTGGTTGGACAAACTTTGACGCGGTTGTAGCAACCGCCGATATGATGAAAGATATAAGTAAACTAGGAAGAGTTTTAGGGCCTCGAGGGTTAATGCCTTCTCCTAAAGCAGGTACGGTTACTAAAGATATAGCCAAAGCCGTTAAAGAATTAAAGAGCGGAAAAATTGAGTATAAAAGTGCTAAAGACGGCAATATATATTTAGCAATAGGTAAAGTATCCTTTGATGAAAAGGCTTTGATTGAAAACGGACGCTTAGTTATTGAAACAATAGAGAAAGCAAAACCGGCAACCGTCAAAGGTACATATTTAAAATCAGTTTTTATGTCAACTACAATGGGTAGCGGCATCCGACTTAATATTTAATAAAAAAAGAGTAAAAAAATGGGAAGACTGGAAAGAGAATTTATAGTTGATGAAATTAGTAAACGCATTAAGGGCAGCGAGAATATTATTCTTTCTAATTTTAGCAAAATAAAGGGCGAGCAGTTAAACGACTTGAGGGCTAAATTAGCGGATAATCAGAGTAGTTATTTTGTAGTTAAGAACACTCTTTGTAAATTAGCTTTAGAGAAAGCTGACAAGAAACAGTTGATTGATTTAGTAGATGGCCCTACAGGATTTGTGTTTTGCGGTGATAATCCTATTGCCGCCTCAAAGATTATGGTTGATTTTTCTAAAACCGCGGAAGGCCTGAAGATTTTAGGCGGGATAATTGAGGGGGCGGTTTTAGCCGGTGGTGAAGTTAAGGAATTGGCTTCGTTGCCGTCGCATAAAGAGTTGTTGACTATGTTAGTAACCGGATTAAAGTCACCCATAACTTCATTTGTAGGTGTTTTAAGCCAATTAATAAAAGGTTTTGTTGTTGTTGTAAACGAGGTTGCTAAGAAAAAGGAGCAAGAAGCCCCGGTTGAAGTTGAGGCGAAAGCTGAAACTAAAGATGAAAAGTCTCAAGAGGCCTCTACTGAGACTACTCAGGAAAAAGTAAAAACTGAAGAAACTCCTGAAGAAGTTATTAAGACAACCGCGGCCGCAGAAGAGACGAAAGAACAAGAAGAACAACCAAATAATAAAAGTAATAATTAAGACAAGGAGGAGTAACAATGTCCGAAGAGAAAAAAACACAGACAGTAGAAGAAAAGAAAGAGCCGAAAGATATTAAACTTACTAAGAAAGCTGAAGAAATAATTGAGGCTGTTGGAAAGTTGAGTGTTCTTGAACTTTCTGATTTAGTCAAAGCTATGGAAGATAAATTTGACGTTTCCGCTCAGGCTATGCAGGTTGCGGCTGTGGGAGTTCCTGTAGCCGGCGCCGCCGCGGTTGAGGAGAAAACAAGTTTTGATGTTATTCTTACCGGCGCGGGTGATAAAAAGATTCAGGTAATCAAAGAAGTCCGAACAATTACCCAGTTAGGCCTTAAGGAAGCTAAAGATCTCGTAGATCAAGCTCCAAAGCCGGTTAAAGAAGGTGTTACTAAAGAAGAAGCCGAAACACTCAAGAAACAACTTGAAGCTCAGGGTGCCGGTGTTGAAATTAAGTAGTTAAACTACATAAACTGTTTAACGATAGTAGGTTAAAAAGTATGCATAAACAAAAATTATTTGCAAAGATACCTGATAGGATAGAGCCGAATAATCTGGTAGATATCCAAACGGAGGCCTATAAAAAGTTTCTAAATATCGGTACTGCCGTTAAAGATAACGACTATAGTTTAGAGTCAATTTTTACAGAGATATTTCCGATTGAAAGTTCTGACGGTAGCTGTAAGTTAGAATTTATAAGATTCACTATAGGAAAACCAAAGTATACGGAAGACGAATCTCGCAAAAGAGGTACAAGTTTTGCTTCGCCTTTAAGAGCCAAGTTGAGATTGCGCGTACATCAGGAAGTGCGTGAACAGGAAGTTTATATGGGTGATTTGCCTCTGATGACTTGTACCGGTACTTTTATAGTAAATGGAGCCGATAGAGTTATTGTTAGCCAACTTCACAGATCTCCGGGTATTTGCTTTGAGTCGAATATTCATCCCAAGGGTAAAAAGTTATATTCTGCCAGAATAATTCCTTATCGCGGAGCCTGGATAGAGTTCAGCTTTGATATAAATGATGTCTTAAATGTAACCATTGATAGGCGAAAAAAGATATTAAGTACTACGCTTTTAAGAGTTTTCGGTTATCCCGGTGATGAAAATATTATCAATGCTTTTTATGAAACTAAAGTGATTAAAAAAGTTGACAGAAATCATTTAAACGCGATAAAAGGCAAGTTTTTAGCAAGTGACTTAAAAGATAAAAAAACAGATGACATTATAGCTCTTAAATGGGACACGATAAACCAGGAAGTTATTGAGAAAATATTAAAGAAAAATGTAAAAAGCCTGGAAATTCTTGATACTGATACAGGCGAAATAATTACAGCTTTAAAGAAAGATAAAAGCCACTCTTTTGATGAGGCTTTAGTTGAAATATATAGAAAATTGAGGCCCGGGGATCCACCGGTAAAAGAGGCGGCTAAATCTTTAATTGAAAAACTATTCAATGATGAAAAAAGGTATGATTTAGGTAAAGTTGGACGTTACATCCTTAATAGAAAATTAGATTTACATACATCTTTAAATAAACGCACTCTTGATAAGGCAACTTTGATTAAAGGAATAAAATATTTAATTAACCTTAAAAACGGTGAAGGCCAAGTTGATGACATTGATCACTTGGGTAATAGAAGAGTTAGAACCGTTGCTGAATTATTACAGAATCAGTTTAGAGTCGGTTTGGCGCGAATTGAAAGATCAGCCAGAGAAAGAATGAATATTTATGATAAAGAAACTATGATGCCGCACCATTTAGTTAACTCCAAATTAATTTCCAGTATTATAAAAGATTTCTTTGGCCGCAGCCAGTTGTCTCAATTTATGGATCAGACTAATCCGTTAGCGGAACTAACTCATAAGAGAAGATTAAGCGCTTTAGGCCCGGGTGGTTTATCCAGGGAAAGAGCCGGTTTTGAAGTCAGGGATATTCATTATTCTCATTATGGCCGCGTTTGTCCTATTGAAACACCTGAAGGGCCCAATATCGGCCTTATTTGTTCATTAAGTTGTTATGCCAGGATTAATGAATTTGGTTTCATTGAAACACCTTATAAAAAGGTAGAAAAAGGGCGCGTAACTAATAGAATTGAGTTTTTATCAGCTGATGTTGAAGATAAGTATATTATTGCCCAGGCTAATGCTCCTATTGATGAAAAGGGATATTTTACGGGTAAATTAGTTTTTTCCAGACTTAAGGACGATTTTATAGAAGCTTTTGCTAAAGAAGTTCAGTACATTGATGTTTCGCCCAGGCAGCTGGTTAGTGTAGCCGCAAGTTTAATTCCGTTTTTAGAGCATGATGATGCCAATAGGGCACTTATGGGTTCTAATATGCAGCGGCAGGCCGTACCTCTTTTAGAGACTGAAGCTCCTTTAGTGGGGACAGGCATGGAAGCTCGAGTCGCTAAAGATTCAGGCGCGGTATTAATTGCCGCGAAAGACGGAATAGTGAAAGAAATCCAGGCGGATAAAATTATTATTGGCGATAGAGAGTACAATCTTAAGAAATTTGATCGCAGCAATGCCTCAACCTGTATTAATCAAAGGCCTATTGTAAAGCTTGGCCAAAGGGTTAAAAAAGGTGATGTAATAGCTGATGGTGCCGGAACCAGAAACGGTGAACTGGCATTAGGCAGAAATGTTTTGGTTGCTTTTATGCCGTGGAGAGGTTATAACTTTGAGGATGCTATCCTTGTTAGTGAAAAACTTGTAAAAGACGAAGTTTATACTTCTGTACATATTGAAGAGTTTGAAATTGAAGCCAGGGATACAAGGTTGGGCCCGGAAGAAATTACCTGCGATATTCCCAATGTCGGAGACGAAGGCCTGAAAAATTTAGATGAAACAGGAGTAATAAGGGTTGGAGCTGAAGTTACTCCGGGCGATATTTTAGTTGGTAAAGTTACACCTAAGAGCGAAACTGAATTGTCTCCGGAAGAGAAACTTTTAAGAGCTATATTTGGTGAAAAAGCCGGTGACGTCAGAGACGCGTCTTTAAAAGTACCACCCGGAGTTGAGGGCATTGTTGTTGATATTAAAGAGTTTTCCAGAAAAAGCTCTAAAGCCAAGAGCCGGGAAGAAAAGAAACTGGAAAACCAACAGGTTAGAGAAATAGAAAAAAATTCTGAACGACAAAAAGACAAGATCAGGCAGCAGAGAATTAAAAAACTCCTCAAGTGTTTAGTTGGCGAAAAATTAGCAGTTGATTTTACGGATAGAAAAAGTAAAAAGACGATTATAGCAGCCAATAGAAAAATTACTGAAAAACAAGTTAAGAATCTTGAATATATCAAGATTAGCGGCCTTAAGATAAAAGATAATAAAAGCCTCGAAGAAGAAATCAAAAGAAGAGAGTATATCTTTGAAGACCAACTACAAGAACTTAAGTATGAATATGATCGCGAAATCGACAAAATTAAAAGAGGGGATGAACTTCCTCCCGGAGTAATTAAAAGAGTCAGCGTTTATGTAGCCAGCAAGAGAAAGTTATCTGTTGGTGATAAAATGGCCGGCCGACATGGTAATAAAGGTGTAATTGCTAAAATTTTACCCGAGGAAGACATGCCTTTCTTGCCGGATGGTACGCCGGTTGAAATCGTTTTAAATCCTTTGGGCGTTCCTTCTCGTATGAACGTAGGCCAGATTTTAGAAACACATTTGGGGTGGGCGGCTAAAATTCTCGGTTATAATGCTAAGACACCGGTTTTTAACGGAGCGAGTGAAGCAGAAATAGTTAAACAGTTAAAAGAGGCCGGTTTGCCTTCTGAGGGAAAGATAGCTTTAAGGGATGGCAGAAATGGCGAACTGTTCAAACAAGATGTTACAGTTGGTTACATATATATGATGAAACTTATTCATTTGGTTGATGATAAAATTCATGCCAGAAGTATAGGCCCCTATTCATTAGTTACTCAGCAGCCATTAGGTGGCAAAGCTCAATTCGGCGGCCAGAGATTTGGTGAAATGGAAGTTTGGGCCCTGGAAGCTTATGGTGCCGCTTATACATTGCAAGAGCTTTTGACGGTTAAAAGTGATGATGTAATTGGAAGAACCAGAATTTACGAAACTATTGTTAAAGGGGAAAATACATTGCAGCCAGGCACACCCGAATCCTTTAACGTCCTTATAAAAGAGCTTCAGGCTTTATGCCTGGATGTTCAAACAGAAAGGAAGAAATAAATATATGTCGGCTGAGAGAATCTCTTTAGCAGATGAAAGGAATATATTTGATTCTATTGCTATCAAGATAGCTTCGTCCGAAGTAATCAAAAGATGGTCAAAGGGTGAGGTTAGAAAGCCTGAAACCATTAATTACCGTACTCTTAAGCCGGAAAAGGATGGCCTTTTTTGCGAGAGAATATTCGGCCCCACAAAAGATTATGAGTGTAATTGCGGTAAATACAAAAGGATTAAGCACAAAGGAATCATCTGTGACCGATGCGGAGTCGAGGTAACTCACTCGAGAGTCAGGCGCGAAAGAATGGGACATATTGAATTGGTCACGCCTTGTACGCATGTCTGGTTTTTTAAGGTTATGCCTTCACCGCTGGCCGCGATACTTCAGATGAACATTAGACAGCTTGAAAGAATTATCTATTATGAAGATTACGTGGTAATTGAGCCGGGTGAAACTAAACTTAAGAAAGGTGAATTCTTAAGTGAAGATAAGTATCGTGAAGCTCAGGAACAATATGGAGATAAGTTTGTAGCTAAGATGGGCGCTGAAGCCATTAAAGACTTATTGGCCGAAGCTGATTTATCAAAATTGGTTCAGAAACTTCGCAGAGATACGAAGAAAACAAAATCAGAGGCTACAAGAAAAAAACTTTCTAAAGTCTTAAAAATTGTTGATAGTTTCAAAAGTTCCGGCAATGATCCCGACTGGATGGTTTTAGATATAATTCCGGTTATTCCTCCGGACTTAAGGCCTTTAGTTCCTTTGGATGGCGGCAGATTTGCTACCTCTGATTTGAATGATTTATATAGAAGAGTTATTAATAGAAATAATAGATTAAAAAAGTTATTAGAATTAAAAGCCCCTGAAGTCATTATCAGAAATGAAAAGAGAATGCTTCAGGAAGCTGTGGACGCGCTTTTTGATAACGGTAGACATGGAAGGCCGGTTCTTGGCGCCGGTAACAGGCCTCTTAAGTCTTTAAGCGATATGCTTAAGGGTAAGCAGGGCAGGTTCCGCCAGAATTTACTTGGTAAGAGAGTTGATTATTCCGGTAGGTCTGTTATTGTTGTCGGCCCGGAGCTGGAATTGCATCAGTGCGGCTTACCAAAGAAAATGGCCCTTGAACTGTTTGAACCTTTTATTATTAAGAAGCTTAAAGAGCGCGGCCATGTTCATACTATAAAAAGTGCTAAGCGTATGGTAGAAAGAGCCGGATTTGAAGTTTGGGATATTCTTGATGAAGTTATCAAAGAGCATCCGGTATTATTAAACAGAGCACCTACCTTGCATAGGTTGGGTATTCAGGCGTTTGAGCCGGTTTTAATTGAAGGTAAAGCTATTAGAATTCACCCATTAGTCTGTACACCGTTTAACGCTGACTTTGACGGTGACCAAATGGCGGTCCATGTACCTTTATCTATGGAAGCTCAGATGGAATGCCGATTGATAATGCTGGCTTCCAATAATATCTTTTCTCCGGCAAATGGCAATCCTATTGTTACTCCGACGCAGGATATCGTTTTAGGTTGTTATTATTTGACGACAGAGGAATCAGGCGCCAAAGGAGAAGGCAGCATGTTCTCTGATTTTGATCAAGTGATAACCGCACATCAGGATGAAGAGTTAACTTTGCATGCTAAAATAAAGGTCAGGATTAAAGAAGAGTTAATAGAGACTACCTGCGGTAGAGTTATTTTTAATATGGCTTTGCCGGAAGATTTCAGGTATGTAAATGAAGTTCTCGATAAATCAAAGCTAAGTGCTGTAGTTAGCGAATGCTATAGATTGAAGGGCCACAGTGAAACTATAAAACTTCTAGATAGATGTAAGACTATGGGTTTTGAATATGCCACTAAAGCGGGCCTTTCAATATCTGTCACCGATCTGCATATACCTACTAAAAAGGGAGAGATTCTCAAAAAGGTAAGAGATGAAGTTGAGAAAGTAAAGAAACAATATAAAGAAGGTATTATTACTAACGGTGAACGGCATAACAAAATTATTGACTTATGGACACACGCGACGGAAAAGATTGCCGACCAGGTATTTAAAGAACTTGGCCGATTCAATCCTATTTATATGATGGCGGATTCCGGTGCAAGGGGTTCGCAACAGCAGATCAGACAGTTAGCCGGTATGAGAGGCCTTATGGCTAAACCTTCAGGAGATATTTTGGAAACTCCTATTACAGCTAATTTCCGTGAAGGCCTAAGTGTTTTGCAGTATTTCATTTCAACTCACGGTGCCAGAAAAGGTTTGGCTGATACAGCTTTAAAGACAGCCGACTCCGGTTACCTTACAAGGCGATTGGTCGATGTCGCCCAGGATGTAATCATTGCTGAAGAAGATTGCGGTACTATTAAGGGTATAACCGTTTCCGCTATAGTTCAGCGTGATGAGGTTGTGGTTAGCCTTAAAGAGAGAATTGTCGGGCGCGTTGCCCTAAGAAATATAGTTGATGTTATTACTAATAAAACCATTGTTAAAGCCGGCCGGATAATTAATGAAAAACAAGCTGATGAAATTGAAAAAGCCGGTATAGAAAGTATAACCATAAGAAGTGCCCTAACCTGTGAATCGAAATGCGGTATGTGTATTAAATGTTATGGTGAAAACCTAGCTACTCACAGATATGCCGAAACCGGAGAGGCTGTTGGTATTGTTGCCGCCCAGTCTATAGGCGAGCCTGGGACACAGCTTACTATGAGAACTTTCCATATTGGCGGTACGGCTTCGGCGATTGTTGAGCAGGCATACCATAGAGCTAAGAATGATGGTTTTGTTAAATATCATAACCTTAGAACTGTAAAGCCGCGCGGAGAAAAAAATCCGGTGGTTTTAAATAGAAACGGCCAGATAAGTGTTAATGATGAGCATGGGCGCGAACTTGAAAGATATACAGTTCCTCAAGGTTCTCAGATAAAAATTGAAGATAGCCGAGCTGTTAAAACTAATGACATTTTTGTCAAGTGGGATAATTATAATATTCCTATCCTGGCTGAAGTTTCCGGTAAGGTTAAGTTTGAAGATATTAAACCGGATATAACCGTAAGGCAGGAATTAAATGAAACCACAAAGAAATTAGAGAGAGTGGTCTTAGAGCATAAAAGAGATTACCATCCTCAAATTGTAATTTTAAACGATAAGAATGAAATTGCCGGTTTTTATCCTTTAGGAGCCGGAGCTCATATGGTAGTAAATAAAGGGCAAAAGATTGAAGCCGGTAATATGTTGGCTAAGATTCCGCGCCAGACAATTAAGACCAAAGATATTACCGGCGGCCTTCCCAGGGTAGCTGAGATTTTTGAGGCCAGAAGGCCTAAAAACCCGGCGATAATCAGTGAAATTGAAGGTGTAATTGAACTTGAAGAATCTCAGAAAGGGTTAAGAAAAGTATCTGTTGTTCCAGCTAAAGGCGACAAGATTGATTATGTAATTCCTCACGGTAAGCGTCTTAATGTTTATAAGGGTGATAAAGTTATAGCCGGAGAGCAGTTGACTGATGGTGATCCCGATCCGCATGATATTTTAGAGGCTTCCGGAGAAGAAAAACTTCAGAGCTCCCTGGTTAACGGAGTTCAGCAGGTATACAGACTCCAGGGAGTCAAAATAAACGATAAACACATTGAAATTATTATTAAACAGATGCTTAGAAAAGTAAAAATCGAAGATTCCGGTGATAGCAGCTTTCTTATCGGAGAATTCGCTGATAAAGCCAAAGTTAAAAGTGAAAACGAAAAACTTAAGGCCAAGGGTAAAGCACCGGCGAAAGCAACACCGGTATTATTAGGTATTACAAAAGCTTCCCTTGGTACTGAAAGCTTTATTTCAGCGGCTAGTTTTCAGGAGACTACAAGAGTTTTAACTGAAGCCGCAGCTGCCGGCAGACATGATGAATTAAAGGCTCTCAAGGAAAATGTTATTATGGGCCACCTGATTCCGGCTGGAACAGGATTCAGAGAACATCGCCAAATTAACATGGACTTAAAGCAAAACTCAAAAAAGGAAAAGAAATAATATGCCAACAATTAATCAGCTTATTCGAAAAGGGAGAAAAAAAATTAAGAAAAAAAATAAGACTCCCGCATTGAATGCTTGCCCTCAAAAAAGAGGGGTTTGTCTTCAGGTGAAAACTCAGACACCAAAAAAACCAAACTCAGCTTTAAGAAAAGTTGCCAGAGTAAGACTTACTAATGGTATTGAAGTGACTGCTTATATACCCGGTGTAGGACATAATTTACAAGAGCATTCTATTGTAGCAATAAGAGGCGGCCGAGTAGCTGATTTACCCGGTGTAAGATATCATATAATTCGCGGTACTTTGGATACTGCCGGAGTACAAGATAGAAAAAAATCAAGATCGAAATACGGCGCTAAAAGGCCCAAATAAGGAATAAATTAATGAGAAGACATAAAGCGGAGAAAAAAAAGTTAATAATCGATCAGAAGTATAACAATATTTACATAACCAAATTCATCAACATGATGATGTTGGATGGCAAGAAATCAAAGGCCAGATCTATCGTTTATGGCGCTTTAGAAGACGCTTCTAAAAAACTTAACAAAGAACCTTTAGAAGTTTTTAATAAAGCACTTGAAAATGTCAGGCCTATCTTAGAAGTTAAAGCGCGCAGAATAGGTGGAGCAACTTATCAGGTGCCGATTGAGGTTAGTAAAGAAAGAAGTATTTCTTTGGCTTTTAGATGGTTGAGAGACTATTCAAGATCTAAAAAAGGAAGCCCCGTTAAAGACCGCTTGGCTCAAGAGTTAATTGCCGCCTGCAATAATCAGGGTTTGGCAGTTAAAAAGAGAGAAGATACTCATAAAATGGCTGAAGCCAACAAGGCATTCAGTCATTATAAATGGTAAATTTAAGCCTGTCTTAACAGGTTACTATAGATATTGCAAAATGCAGAGAAAAGTAGCGCTTGAGAAGACAAGAATTATAGGCATAATGGCACATATAGATGCCGGCAAAACGACTACAACAGAGCGAATTCTTTATTATAGCGGCCGTGTTCATCGAATGGGTGAAGTGGATGAGGGAACGGCTACGATGGACTGGATGGAGCAGGAGCAAGAGCGGGGTATTACAATTACGAGCGCGGCAACAACTTGTTTCTGTAAAGATATACAGATTAATATTATTGATACACCGGGACATGTTGATTTTACCATAGAAGTTGAGCGTTCTTTGAGAGTGTTAGATGGAGCAGTTGTTATCTTCTGTGCTGTAGGAGGGGTTGAGCCTCAATCAGAGACAGTTTGGAGACAGGCGGATAGATATAATATTCCCAGGATTGCTTTTATTAATAAAATGGACAGAATGGGATGTGATTTTTGCGGAACTATTAAGCAGATGCGTGAAAAGCTTCACGCACCGGCTTATGCTATTGAACTTCCCCTGGGTGCCGAAGATAGTTTTCAGGGAATTATCAATCTGCTGAATATGAAGGCCAGAGTATATGAAGATGAATTAGGGCTTAAATATGTTGAGACTGACATACCGGCGGATTTATTAGATGAAGCTCAATTGCATAGAGAGGAATTAATAGAAAAGCTTTCTGAGTTTGATGACGCGTTGATGGAGAAGTTTTTAGACCATAAAGAGATAACCGTTGAGGAACTTAATAAAGTCATCAGAAAAGCGACTATAAGCAATAAGATGGTTCCGGTTTTATGCGGCAGCTCTCTTAAGAATAAGGGCGTGCAGTTTTTAATGGATGCTATTTGTAATTATTTACCATCTCCAAGTGATGTGCCTCCGGTTGAGGGCATAAATCCGAAGTCGCAGGAAGTTGAGAAAAGATTAGCTAAGGATGATGAAAAATTTTGCGCTTTAGCTTTTAAGATAATGACTGATCCATATGTCGGTAAATTAACTTTTTTTAGAGTTTATTCAGGAAGTCTAACGTCCGGCGAAAGCGTGTATAACGCCAATAAAGGAAACAGGGAGCGGATTGGCAAGCTTTTGCAGATGCATGCTAATAAACAGGAAATCAGAAAAACAGTATTCGCGGGTGATATCGTTGCCGCTGTCGGGCTAAGGAGAACTGAGACGGGCGATACAGTCTGTGATGAAAAAAATCCGATTGTCTTGGAAAATATAGAATTTCCCGAGCCGGTTTTAGCTATGGCTATAGAGCCCGCGACTAAAGCGGATGAAGATAAGCTTTATCAAGGCTTAGCTAAACTTGAAGAAGAAGATCCGTCTTTTAAGGTGGGTTACAATAAAGATACAAATCAAACGGTTATTTGCGGTATGGGCGAATTGCACCTGGAGATATTGGTTGACAGGCTTTTGCGGGAGTTTAAGGTGCAGGCAAAAGTCGGTAAACCGCAAGTTGCCTACAAAGAAACAATTGAAGAAACCATTACGGCAACAGGTAAGTTTATTCAGCAGGCGGGCGGCCGTGGCCAATATGGACATGTAGTTTTAAAACTTGAACCCGGAGATCAAAATTCCGGTGTAATCTTTGAAAATAAATTAAAAGGGACTTTAATACCTAAGGATTTTATTTCCGCGATTGAAAGCGGTGCTAAATCAGCCGCTCAAAGCGGAGTTTTAAGCGGTTATCCGGTAACGGATATCAAAATATCTTTAGTTGGCGGCTCCGCGCACGAAGTTGATTCAACTGAAATTGCTTTTGATTCTGCCGCGACCAGAGCTCTTTTAGATGGTTTGCGTAATGCCAAAGGTGTTATTCTGGAACCTATTATGAAGGTTGAAATAATTGCTCCCGATGAATATCTGGGTGATGTGGTTGGTGATTTAAATTCCAGAAGAGCTCAGATTGAATCGATTGAGCATAAAAAAAATGTTCGAATAATAAAAGCAAGCGTACCGCTTGCGGCAATGTTCGGTTACGCGACAGATATAAGATCATTGACGTCAGGAAGAGCAACATATACAATGGAACCGCACCACTATCAAAAGGTGCCAAAAAATATTCAAGATAAGTTGTTGCAAAATTAAAAATTATGTTGTATAATACGTTTTTTATTGTCAAATCCATAAGGAGGGAAAGATGGCAAAGGAAAAATTTGAACGCACAAAACCACATGTAAACATAGGAACTATCGGTCACGTTGATCATGGTAAGACTACCTTGACTTCCGCCATTACTTCATATATGGCGACTAAGGGTAACGCGCAGGCTTTTGCCTACGACCAGATTGACAACGCGCCTGAAGAGAAAGAGCGCGGCCTGACTATCAGTATTTCTCATGTAGAGTATGAGACAGATAAACGCCACTATGCTCATATCGACTGCCCGGGCCATGCTGACTACATCAAGAATATGATTACCGGCGC
>DAOVJY010000009.1 GCA_030632085.1 Candidatus Omnitrophota bacterium | reverse complement strand
CACGCGCCTGCATCTTAAGGAGTATACCGAGACCGGGGCGGGAGCGCTTAATCTAAACGTCCGGAGCCAGGATTACGATATGCTCCAGTCCGGATTAGGAGTCAAGCTTGAGCGTCCTTTTAAGATAAAAAGCGGTACCATTGTTTCCGAGGCCCGTTTCAAATGGCTCTATGATTTCATCGGGGACAGGCAGGAGACGACAGCAACATTTTCAGGCGGCGGAGGTTCATTCGCCACTGAGGGCTTTGATCCCGCCCGGAACTCATTTGATATGGGGACTAAGCTTAGTCTTATGACGGAAGGCGGCTGGAGCTTTGAGGTCAACTATGACTTCCAATACAAGGAAGATTTCAGGGCTCACGCGGGCTGGGCCGGCAGCAGATATAGGTTTTAACTGATTTATCGGCGGAAGGGATATTATGTGAAATATACTACTTCGTAGGTGGTATGCGGTATTTTTAAAGGGGTCAACTCCCTTTTACTTACCTTTTACTTAAAAGTAATTGAAGAATTTGTAAGAAAATATCCCCGGCAGTGGTGGTGAATGCACGATAGGTGGAAGACCACCAGAAGGCTTAAGAAATTAAATTCTTAAAATCTCCCTCATAAAACCTTTGTATAATTTGGTTCCACCGCGGCGGTGGAACGTGGTATGCAAAACCTCCAAAGCTAAAAGAGTCGGTTTATATTTAAACCCCCTGAAAAGGTAATATTTTAACTTTGCCTTGACAATACTTTTTCTAATAATATATTGTATTTTCCGTATAAATAGGTTAAAATACTAAAGATGCGCCGCCGGGGCGTAGCGCAGGCTGTTCAATGAAAACTATATTTATGGAGCATAGCGAACATAAGTCTATGTTTGAATTAATTTTGTAAGTTATGTTTTTATTCGGGGCGTAGCGCAGCTTGGAAGCGCGCCACGTTCGGGACGTGGAGGCCGCTGGTTCAAATCCAGTCGCCCCGACCAAATTAGCTAAGAGCAAGAAATAAGTTATAAGTCATACCCTGGTGGGCACAAGCAAGAGACAAGAAACAAGTGCAAAGTCACAGGACACAAGCAAAAACAAAAGAACAAAAAATTAAAAGCGAAGAGCAAATAGCTATTAGCTTACCGGTCTGGTGAATAAGTTTTATGAAGCGGCAAGTGCATATATTATTTAAGGGTTCCGTGCAAGGCATTGGTTTTAGATGGACAGCTAGAAAATTTGCTGAATCTAATCATCTTAGCGGCTGGGTTAAGAATCTACCCGATGGAAGAGTGGAACTTACAGTGCAGGGAGATAAAGATAAAATTGTAAATTTTATTATTAATCTTGAAGAGGCTATGGCGGGATATATAGTACAGAAAGATATTGACTGGCAAAGCCCAAAGCAGAACTTTCACGATTTTGAAATAAGGTTCTAATTGTATGAAATACGCGATAATCGCGGATATACATGCTAATTTAGAGGCCTGGTTGGCCGTAAAAAATGAACTCGCCAAAGAAACCTCGCAGAAAATTATCTGCCTGGGTGATATCGTAGGTTATGGAGCGAATCCTAAAGAATGTTTACGAGAAGCTCAAGAAGCTTGTGATTATATTATAGCCGGCAATCATGATTGGGCCGTATGCGGGTTATTTGATCTAAATTATTTTAATTTGTATGCCAGAGAGGCGGTTAAGTGGACTGCTAAAATTATTGATGAAAGACATAAAGCCTATTTAAAGAGATTGCCCATAACACTGGATATGGATAATTTTACTTGTGTGCATGGGTCACTATATCATCCTGAAGAGTTTAATTATATACTAAGCTTAGACGCGGCAGCTATGACATTTGCTAATTTAAAAAAAGATATTTGTTTTATCGGTCATTCTCACGCACCGGCTATTATCATTTATGATAAAAACGGTGATATTGATTACATAGATTCCGAAGCTATTGAAGTTACTGAAGGTAAAAAGTACATTATCAACGTAGGCAGCATAGGCCAACCTAGAGATGGAAACCCGGATTCATGCTATTGCGTTTACGATACAAATAAAAAAAGCATTAAAATAAAGAGAGTTCCTTATGAAGTTCATTTAGCTCAAAAGAAGATTATAGATGCCGGTTTGCCGCACTTTTTAGCCGCCAGATTAGCGGGTGGAAGATAATAAAGGAGATGGATATGCGTAAAATTATTTATATCATTTTAATAGTTACTTTTTCTGTGAGTTCATTTGGTTGCGCGATAATGAAGGATAAATTTATTAGAAAAACGGACAACAGCAAAAAAGAGAAACAAATTTTTCAAAGCACCAATAATGTTTATCCGACTGATGTTAGATATAATAACCATTGGGTTTACTATGAAATTTGGGTGTACGAAGTGATATCGAGTATGGGTGAAAATCACAAGAAAACTTATAATTCCGCCCAAAGAGCTTTATATAACCTTAAAGAAATGCAGGTTCTTTTAAAGGAGCCCAAGGCAAGCGATTTAAATCTTTATATAGAAAAAATGGCATCTTTTACCAAGGAGCTAAAATCATTTTCACTATCTAATCCGAGGCAGAATAAGATTGCAGATGAGTTGAAGTTACAAGTAAGAGAAGTGAAAAAGGAATTTAATTCTGACTTGATGATTGAAGATAATTGGATAAAGACGGATGCCAACTGATTTTGAGGAGTACACTGAAGGCGAGTTTAATATAGTTAAAATAGTTCAAGGTTCGCTATTGACTAATAGCTATATAATTACTCATATTGAGTCAAAAGATTCATTTATTATAGACCCTATTAAACCAACGAACGATATCAAAAAAATTATCTCAGATAGGAATCTTAATCTTAAGGCAATTATTGTAACTCATGGCCATATTGATCACATTGAAGGAATTCATGATTTTAATCTGCCGGTTATGCTGCATGCCGAAGATTTCGAGTATTTAAAAGATACTAATTTAAATCTAGCGGTGTATACCGATACTTCGATGGCTGAAGGTGATTTAAATATTAAGATGTTACAGGATGATGAGATTATAAATTTGGACGGAGCTAATCTTAAGGTAATTCATACGCCGGGACATACCCCGGGCAGCATCTGTTTATATTCTCAAAATTTGCTTTTTTCGGGAGACACATTATTTTTCGATAGCGTAGGCCGCTGTGATTTACCGAGAGGCAATCACGATAAAATAATAAGTTCAATAAAAGAGAAAATATTTACCTTGCCTGATAGTACTAAAGTTTTTCCCGGTCACGGGCCGCTAACAACTATAGGCAGAGAAAAACAATATAATCCATTTCTATGAAAAGATTAATAGAAGAATTCCTAAATTACCTTTCCGTGGAGCGCGGTCTTTCTGATAACACTTTGTGTTCTTATCGAAATGATCTTAATAAGTATCTTCAATCTTTGAATAAAAGGGCGATTAGTGATATTCAGCTAACTACAAGAGATGATATAACGCGTTTTATTATGCGGCAAAAAGACGCGGGAATATCTACGTCATCTATCGGACGTTACTTGGCATCAATAAAGGGATTTTACAGGTTTTTGGTGCTTGAAAGGTATATTAAAACAGATATTTCGAGCGTTTTAGAAGCGCCCAAGTTGTGGCAAAAATTGCCGGAAGTGTTATCTTTGAGTGAAGTTGAGCGAATATTAAATTTACCGAACCTAAAGAGCCGGTGGGGCGTTAGAGATAAGGCTGTTCTGGAGCTTTTATACGCGACCGGCATGCGCGTTTCTGAAATCAGTAATTTAACTGTAGATAATTTAAATATGGATGTAGGATTTATTAAATGCAGCGGGAAGGGGCAAAAGGAAAGAATTATTCCTCTGGGCAAAAAAGCTCAGACAGCCATTGAAAGATATTTAATGAAGGTTAGGCCGCGTCTGATAAGAAAATCATGTCCCAGCGAAGCTCTCTTTATATCGCGCCTGGGCAAGAAACTTTCCCGGCAAAGCTTTTGGAAAACGATAAAAAAATATGTACGTTTAGCGAAGATTAAAAGGGATATAAGCCCTCATACTCTGAGGCATTCTTTCGCGACACATTTATTAGAACGCGGTGCTGATTTAAGAATTGTTCAGGAAATGTTGGGCCATGTGAATATATCCACGACACAGATATATACACATATTAATAAAGAACGACTAAAATCAATACATAGAAAATATCATCCAAGGCCGTAAAATAGCGTTTAGCGTATAGCGTATAGCGTAGAGCGGATAGGAAAAGCAAAAAAACAAAAATAAAAGAACAAAAAATTAAAAGCGAAGAGCGAAAAAAGTATAAAGTTATAAGTCATAAGGCACAGGCAAGATACAAGTTACAAGAAACAAGATATACCCTTATGGGGCACAGGCAAACAATTTCCAATAATCAATAATCAATCATCAAACAGTTGTTCCTGTTTGGGTTATTCGAATTTGGTCATTGGTTATTATTTGATTATTGTCTCTTGTGTCTTGGTTATTGTTTTTTATACGCTATGTGCTAACCGCTAACCGCTAAATAAAAGCGGATAGGAAGGTTGAATAAATGGATTTAATTGTAACTCACACTTCCGGAGATTTTGATTCTTTAGCGTCATTGATAGCCGCGAAGAAACTCTATCCCGAAGCGGAACTGATTTTACCGAGAACTCCGGAAAAGCAAGTCAGGAAATTTCTCTCATTATACCAGGATATTTTTAAACTGAAAGATGAAAGGTATTTTGATTTTTCAAAGGTCAGCCGCTTGATTATCGTTGATACCAGTTTAAAAAGACGCATAGGCAAGGCCGCTGAAGTTTTAACAAATAAAAAAGTAATTGTTCATATATTTGACCACCATCCTCCAACCGGCGATGATATAAAGGCTGATATGGAATACAAATTTCCTGTTGGCGCTACAGTTACAACTCTTTTGAAACTAATTATTAAGAAAAAAATAAAAATTAACCCTCTGGAGGCAACTCTTTTTGCTTTAGGTATATATGAAGATACCGGTTGCCTTACTTTTAGGACAACTTCTCAGGAAGATATTGATATGGTTTCGCACCTTTACGGCAAGGGGCTAAATTTAAATCTTTTATCACACTATCTTAGCCGGCAATTAACCGAAGATGAATTAAGCCTTTTAGTTAAACTTATCGCGCAAACCAGAACTTTCGATGTTAGCGGCGTAAATATTGCCATAGCATCAATAAAACATAGTGATTATATTCCGGATTTAGCAATTCTGACACATCACTTGATTGATATCGAAAATTTCAATGTTATTTTTGTCCTGGTAAAAATTGGAAAAAAAATACAAATGCTGGCGCGCAGCAGAATTCCGTATATTGATGTTCATAAAATCGCGGCGTATTTTGGAGGGGGAGGGCATGCCTCCGCGTCTTCCAGTATGATCCGCGGTTATTCAATGGATAAGGCGGAGAAAAAAATTATTGAACTTATAAAGAATAATTTAAAACCGGAGCCAACCGCTAAAGATATTATGAGTTATCCGGTGAAAACCATTGAAGATGAAGAAACGGTGAACGAGGCTCGCGATCTAATGAGTAAATTCAATATTGGCGGCCTGCCTATTTTAAAAAATAAAAAACTCTTGGGGTTAATAACGCGTACGGATGTGGATAAAGCCGTTTATCATGGTTTAGGGCATTCCCGAGTTAAGGGATATATGTCAAGAAATTTAATATCCTTGAAGGAGAACGATACTCTTTTGGAACTGCAAAAGACCATCTTTGATAATGATATAGGCCGTATACCTATTACTAAAAAAGGCCGGTTGGTCGGCATTGTGACCAGGGGAGATATCTTAAAAGTTTTACATAAAAATTTAGGGCATACTGTTACTAAACAATTATCCGCCGGGCAAGTAAAAATTAATGTAAGAGATTTATCCAATCGAATAAAAAAAGTTTTACCTCATGAAATTTATAAGCTTTTACTTTCTATCTCTAAGACTGCCGATAAAGAAGATTATCGGCTCTACGTTGTAGGCGGCTTCGTTAGGGACTTAATTTTGGGGTATAAAAATCTTGATATAGATTTAGTCGTAGAAGAACAGGCAATAGAGTTCGCGAAAATCCTGAAGAAAAAACTTAAATGCAGCTTAATTACTCACACCCGTTTTGGCACAGCCATCTTAATCATGAAAGATGGTTTTAAAATTGATTTGGCCACTTCAAGAACGGAGTTCTATGAATATCCGGCGGCTTTACCAACCGTACAATTTAGCAACATCAGAAATGATTTATCAAGAAGGGATTTTACCATTAACGCGATGGCTATGGGTTTAAATAAGGATAATTTCGCGAAGCTTATAGATTTTTATGGAGGGCGGAAGGATATCAAAGATAAAAAGATAAGGGTTTTGCATAATTTAAGTTTCGTAGAAGATCCAACGCGTATTTTTCGCGCGGTAAAATTTGAACAAAGATATAATTTTAAAATAGATTCACAAACAGAGCACCTTATAAAAACAGCTGTAGATATGGATATGTTTTTACGGGTTGCCGGAGAGCGCATTCGCGATGAGCTGATTCCTATTCTCTCAGAAAAGAACCCGCTTAAAGGAATTACGCGCATGCAGCAGCTCCATGAATTTCGCTTTATTCATCCCAAGTTAAAGCTGGGAGCTAACGAAAAAAGAACCATTAGAAAGGTTTCCGGATACATAAACTGGTATCAAACAGTTTCTAACGAGCCTATAAAAAAATGGCTTGTTTACTTCATTTGTCTTTTGGATAAACTCGATAAAAAAGAAATAAAAAAAGTTACTTCTAATCTAGTCCTATCTAACGCGGATACGGAGATTATTGAGTGGTATAATTTAAACACGAAAAAAATTTCAAATAATTTTACAAAGAAGAAGACGCCGCGTCCAAGTGAAATTTATAAAGTTTTGCGCGGCTCATCATCGGAAGCTTTACTGGCTTTAATGGCTAAGATTGGAAGCCGGCCCGCGGTGGCTTATATCAAAAATTTTATTTGTAATTATCGCGACGTTAAACTTAAAATTAATGGTAATGATATAAAAAAATTGGGTTTAGAGCCATCGCCGGATTATGGTGGAATACTGGATAAATTGCTTTGTTTGAAATTGGATAAGGGCTTAAATACAAGGATAGAGGAGTTAAGCGAACTTAGCAGGCTTCTGAATATGAGAAAAAGGAAAGTATAGAAATATGTCAAAGCTAAGAGTAAACAGAATGAATAATCTCTTAAAGGAAGAGCTGAGCTGGATTATCAGGCACGAAATAGATTCCGCTGAAGTTGGATTCATAACCATTACTAACGTTAAAGCAAGCCCTGATTTAAAGCAGGCTAAGGTGTATGTGAGTTTTATAGGTAATGAGGACGACAAGAAAGCGCTCAAGATTCTCAAGGAAGCGGTTAAACCTATAAAAAAATTATTAGCACAAAGAACTAATTTACGTTTTACACCGGAATTATTTTTTTATAAAGATGATACCGCTGAAGAAGCGCGCAAGATTGAGGAGTTGTTTGATAGAATCAAGTCAGAGCCAAGCGAGGAGAATGTAGATGAGTAGAAATGCCGTTACAAAGGCGCTCCAAGAACATAATTCTTTTTTAATTGTTACGCATATTAACCCCGACGGAGACGCTTTGGGATGCCAATTAGCTTTAGCTAAAGTCTTAAAAAGGCTCAAAAAGACCGTCTACCTTTTTTCTGAAGATAAACCGCCGGCCATGTATGATTTTTTACCCGGCATAGATAAAATAAAAGTTGTAACAGATGAAACTAATATAAAATTTGATGCTGCTGTTATAATTGATTGCCCTTCGTTAGACAGGATTGGACGCGCCTCTGAACTTATCACTAATCAACTTAAAGTTTACATTGATCATCACCCCGGCCCGAAACATAAGAAGTCTATAAACCTAAGAGATTCCAAGTCGTCATCCTGCGCTGAAATAATATATGATTTATGTCTTAAAATGAATCAAAAAATAGATAAAACAATCGCGACACTTTTATATGTGGGCATTGCTACGGATACGGGCTTCTTCAGGCATCCCAATACGACTTCCGCTTCCTTACTTGTTGCCGGCAATCTTCTTGACGCGGGTGCTAACGCTCATGAGGTTTCAAAAAAAATAAATCAAAATTATTCTCTCAAGCGCATGCAGCTACTGGGCCTAGCTCTTAAAAATCTCAAGCTTTACAATAATGGCGAAATAGCTACCATGCTTGTTAGTTTAAATATGTTTAAAAAAACAAAAACGCTCCCGGAAGATACTGAGGAATTTGTAAATTTTCCCAAAAGCGTAAAATCGGTTAAAGTCGCTGTTTTGATAAGAGAAATAGCTAAAGGTAAATCAAAGATTAGCTTAAGGTCCGATAAAGCTGTGGATGTAAATTTGATTGCCGCGGCTTTTGGCGGCGGAGGGCATAAGCAAGCTAGCGGTTGCGTTATTAAGGGCAGTTTAAAGTATGCTGAGAAGCGAATTCTTGTTCAAATCAAAAAAGGCTTAAAGAAGTGAACGGAGTTTTGCTCGTTGATAAACCCCGGGGCGTAACGTCTCATGATGTTGTCAGCCTAGTTAGAAAACAATTTAATATAAAAAAAGTTGGCCACGCCGGGACCCTTGATCCGGCTGCCACCGGCCTTTTAATTCTTTTGCTGGGACGCGCAACAAAAAAATCAAACTCTTTTTTAAATGCCGCGAAAACCTACCATGTAAAATGTCGTTTAGGTATCGCGACAGACACCGATGACGGAGAGGGTGAGGTGATAGCAACTCACGCTTTTGATAAATTAACTATAACTAAAATTTCTGATGTTATAAAAGGTTTTGAAGGGGAGATTCTTCAGGCTGTTCCCAGGTATTCAGCCGTTAAACGCAATGGTAAAAAGCTATATCAGCTCGCGAGAGAAGGGAAGAAGTTTTCTTTGCCCGAAAGAATAGTTACAATTTACAGCATAAAAATAAAAGAAATTGAATTGCCATTTGTAATTATGGAGGTAAATTGCTCAAAAGGGACATATATTAGGTCATTATGCCGCGATATAGGGCAAGAACTTGGGTGCGGTGGATGCGTTTGGCAATTAAACCGCTTAAGCTCAGAACCATTTAGCGTTAAAAAAGCTATAAAACTCGAACGCCTTAAAGAGACAACAAAGGAAGAATTAATAAAGGAGATTATAGAGCTTTGAAGATTTTTTACGGTATCTCATCTATAAAGCAAATCAAAGAAGGGACAGCTATTGCCCTGGGTGTTTTTGATGGTTTGCACTTAGGCCATAGAAAAGTTCTCAAGAACCTCGCCGGATATGCCAAAAAGATGAATTTAAAAAGTTTAGTCATTACTTTTGAGCCTCATCCTGAAAAGCTTTGGAAAAAAAAACCAATTTATTACATAAACAACCTTAAGCAGCGTTTAGATTTAATGGGGGAATTTAAGATTGATTATTGCCTGGTAATTAATTTTTCTCGCAGCTTTGCTCTCTTAAAAGCCGATGATTTTGTTTTGAAAGTCTTAAAAGGTAAATTAAACTTAGCAGCTATGGTCATCAGTGAGGATTACAAATTTGGTTATAATGCCCTCGGCAACAGTAAATTACTCACTCGTTTATCATCCCTATATGACTTCAAGCTTAAGGTTATTAAACCGCTGAAAATAGGCGGGCGCATAGTAAACAGTACATACATACGGCAACTGTTAGCCCAAAAAAAACTATCTCAGGCTAAGAAGCTTCTGAGCCGGGAATATTTTATTGAAGGGCAAGTTATTAAAGGTAATCAAATAGGCAGAGAGATAGGGTTTCCAACTATAAACATAAGTGAATCTGAAAACCTGCTTATTCCGGAAGGTGTTTACGCGGTTGCAGCATGGGCTAAAAATAAAAAATATGCCGCGGTGGCTAATATTGGTTTTAAACCTACGGTAAATCATCAGCTAAGAAAAAGACACATTGAGCTTCATTTGCTAAATTTTGAAGGACGCTTTGAGCACAAAAAAGTTAAAATTTGTTTTGTGAAATGGCTCAGAGATGAACGGCGTTTTAAGAATATACCAGCCCTGCAAAAAGCTATAGCTCAAGATGTAAAAAGGGCTAAAAGCCTTTTTTACGTCAGCATTTAAATAATGTAAATACCGGTATTTAATGCTTTACAAAGGAAAACCGATGTGTTAGTATAGCACAACATTAAAGAAAAGGAGGAGTTAACTAAATGGCATTGACTAGCAATAAGAAAAAGACAATCATAGATACTGCCAAAATGCATGATAAAGATACCGGTTCGAGTAGTGTTCAGATATCATTACTTACTGAGCGCATCAATCAGTTGACCGAGCATTTTAAAGGCCATAAGAAGGATCATCATTCAAGAAGAGGTTTGCTTATGATGGTAAGTCAGCGTAAAAAGCTGCTTCAGTACCTTAAAAAGCGGAATCTAGATATATATAACGAACTAACAAAGAAACTTAAAATCAGAACATAACATTAATATTGATAAGGAAAATATGACTGCAAAACAATTTAAAACGAATATTGGAAGCCAGGAATTATTAATTGAAACCGGAATAATGGCTAAGCAAGCTGATGGTTCGGTAACCGTCCGCTATGGGGATACTATTGTCTTAGTAACAGCTGTTATGGATAAAAGTCCGAGAGAAGGTTTAAACTTTTTACCGCTAACGGTAGAATACCAAGAGAGAACATACGCCGCGGGAAGAATACCGGGAGGCTTTTTTAAGCGAGAAGGCAGGCCCAGCGAAAAGGAAATTTTAAGCGCCAGATTGATAGATCGGCCCATTAGGCCGCTGTTCCCAAAAGGCCTTAGGAATTCCCTACAAGTTGTAGCTACAGTACAATCCAGTGACGGAGAAAATGACCCTGATATATTAGCTGTGATAGGCGCTTCAATGGCCTTATCCATATCTAATATTCCTTTTAGCGGCCCTGTGGGGGCGGTCAGAGTTATCTATGCTAATGGTGAATATAAAGCTTTTCCGACTTACCAGGAAGCCTTAGAAGCAGAGCTTGAAATGATTATAGTAGCCTCTCCTAAGGGTGTAATTATGATAGAAGGCGGCGGCAAGCAAGTCTCAAAAGAAATCGTTGAAAAAGCAATTGAATTCGGCCGCTCTATTAATGAATCAATTATCACTCTTCAGGAACAAATGATTAAAGAAATCGGCAAGCAGAAGCTGGAACCTGAGCTTAATCTTATTTCAGAAGAGTTGTTAATGAAAGTTAGCGATTTAACTAAAGGTAAATTTGAAAAATCGTTAGAATTAGATAGTAAGGAAGATAGACAATCATATATGAATTCATTGAAAGATGAATTGGCAAGTCAACTAATAACCGAAGAAAATGAAATTACTGAAGCTTCTATCACGGAAGCATTAGAAGAACTTCAAAAGACGTTCATGAGAGATTTAATTATAGAAAGCGGTAAAAGAGTTGATGGTAGGGGATTTGAAGACGTAAGGGATATTGATTCTCAAGTTGGTGTTTTACCGAGAACTCACGGTTCCGGTTTATTTACCAGAGGACAAACTCAAGCTTTAGCGGTAGTAACGCTGGGAACAGCTTCCGATGAGCAAAAAGTCGACGCTTTAGCCGGTGCCACAACAAAAAATTTCATGCTCCATTATAACTTTCCCGCTTTTAGCGTAGGTGAAACCAGGCCCATGAGAGGCCCGGGACGTCGAGAAATTGGCCATGGTGCTTTAGCTGAAAAAGCGCTTAGGCCGGTTATGCCGTCAGCTGAAGAGTTTCCTTATACGGTTAGGATTGTGTCTGATATTCTTGAATCCAATGGATCCAGCAGTATGGCGTCTGTATGTGGAGGTTCATTAGCTCTAATGGATGCCGGCGCTCCTATTGAGAGTCCCGTTTCAGGAATAGCTATGGGTTTAATTGTTAAAGGAGATAAGTATAAAATATTAACTGACATTGCCGGATTTGAAGATCATTGCGGGGATATGGATTTTAAGGTCGCCGGTACAGCTAAAGGCATTACAGCTATACAGGTTGATTTAAAAATTGCCGGTATAACTCAACAGATGATATCTGAAATCCTTGAGCAAAGTCAAAGAGCTAGAGAGTTTATTTTAGGCAAGATGAATGAGACTATATCCCAAGCCAGAGAATCATTATCGGAATACGCGCCAAGAATCACAACTTTGCAAATACCCGTGGCGAAAATTGGGGAAGTTATTGGGCCATCAGGTAAAACCATAAGAAAGATAATCGCTGATACGGGAGTCTCCATAGATATTAACGATGAAGGTAGAGTTATGATCGCTTCGACCGATCCCGCCAGCAGCGAGAAAGCTATCAATTGTATAAAGGGTTTAGTTGAAGAACCTGAAATTGGCAGGCTTTATAAAGGCAAGATAACCCGTATCGAAAACTTCGGTGCTTTTGTAGAAATACTTCCGAATAAGAATGGTTTAGTTCATGTTTCCGAACTTTCCAACGAATTTGTTAAAAATGTTTCGGATGCTGTCAGCATTGGCGATGAGGTAGTTGCTAAAATTGTAGAAATTGATAACTTAGGCAGGGTGAATCTTAGCATTAAGCAAGTATCTGAAGATGAAAAAAATAGCTTTAAAGATTAAAAGAAAAGAAAATACATCAGATTTACCGTTACCAAAGTATATGAGCATTGGTTCGAGTGGAATGGATTTATACGCGGATATTAAAAAAGAAGTATCTATAGAGCCTCGAGAAGTTAAATTAATTTCCGCCGGTATATATATCGATATTCCACTTGGTTATGAAGCTCAAATCAGGCCTCGTAGCGGTTTAGCTTTAAAACACGGAATTAGCGTTCTAAACACACCCGGCACGATTGATTCAGACTATCGCGGCTTAATTCAAATTATACTTATTAATGTTGGCAAGGAACCCTTTCTTATTAAAAGAGGTGACAGGATAGCCCAGATGGTAATCAAAGAAGTAGTTCAGGCTGAAATAGAAGAAGTTAGCGAGCTTGAAGATACATTTAGAGGCGAGGGCGGCTTCGGGCACACCGGAGTTTAACCTGTGACTTTATCGTACGCAATTTTTTTCGGAATCATACAAGGACTTACGGAATTTCTTCCCATCAGCAGCTCCGGACATCTGGTTTTATTGCATAATTTTTTCGGTTTTACTGAATCTCAAATGACGTTTGATATTTTCTTACATGTGGGAACGCTGCTTGCCGTTGTAATTTTCTTTCGCAAGGAGATAGCGAAGATTTTTTTATCAGAAAGAAAAATGTTGCTTTACCTGCTTTTGGCAATGATACCCGCGGCCATGGTAGGTATTTTTTTTCATGATTCCATTAATATTCTTTTTACCTCACCAAAAACAGCTAGTTACCTTTTAATTATTAACGGATTAATACTTTTTTTAGCGTCGTACGTTCAATTGAGAAATAAAAATCAAAGGAGCGATTTAAACGCTAAAGACGCTTTTTTAATTGGCTTAAGTCAAGTCTTGGGCCTTTTACCCGGTATATCAAGAAGCGGAATCACTATATCAACCGGCCTTTTTAGGCAACTTAATTATAGAAAAGTTATAACGTTTTCATTTCTGCTTTCAGTTATTGCTATAGCATCAGCTGTATTATTTGAAATCGCGACTAAGTCGGCATCCGTTGATTGCCTTGATATTAAAAACGTGATAGCAGGCTTGCTTGCGGCCTTTATTTCAGGTATTATATCTATTAGATTCTTAATAGGTACTTTAAAAAAGAAGAAGTTTTGGGTTTTTGGTATATATTCGGTAATTGTAGGAATAACATCGGTAATCTTACTTAAATAACTATGAATGAATTAAGAAAAGAAGAAATCAAAGCAGTTTTACTAATTGCCATTTGCGTGCTAAGCTTAATTAGTTTATTGAGTTTTAGCCCTAATGATATAGCCTTTAATACATCGGCCGTTAATCTTAAGGTTCAAAATCTAGCCGGAGCCATGGGGGCATATTTCGCCTGGTTTACGCTTTTTAGTGTAGGTTATAGCGCATACCTGATACCTATATTGTCTCTTATTTGGGCTTTTGGTATGTTTAAAAACGTTCTTACTCAAAACATTGCCTTAAGAATATTCGGTTCTTTAGTCTTATTTCTGACAACGGGGGCTTTTTTAAGTTTACTATATATTTATGATGATTCCTTAAGAATTAAAGCCGGCGGCATTGCGGGTTTATTGTTTTCTGAAATGCTCTTTAAGTACTTTGGTAAACTCGGCTCTTATGTCATCGTTTTAACGTTATTTATATTATCATTATTATTGGCAACCGAGTCTCTCGTCTTACCTTTAATCAGAGCCTTCACAGAGAAAATGACGGGCCTTATAAAGGGTAGAGTTAAGGATGAGAATGAGGAAGAGGAAGAAAAACCCTCTTTATTTAAGCCGGTAATTGAAAGAATAATTAAGAAAAAAGCGGCTAAGATAAAGATAAATGAAGCTAAAAAAATTACTCCTCAGGCCAACGAACCTTTTAAACCTCTAATGTCTTCAGCTTCATCAGGTGATTATAATTTACCTTCATTAAGCTTATTAAGGGAGCCCTCGGATGAAGATACCGCCGAGTCGCGGGAGAGTTTGCAGAATCAAGCGGCTATACTTGAAGGTACACTGGGTGACTTTGGAATTGAAGCGAAGGTTGTTCAGATTGATAAAGGGCCGGTGGTAACGCGCTATGAGCTGCAGCCGGCAGCCGGTGTTAAGGTTCAAAGAATTGTTGCCCTATCCGACGACATCGCATTATCTATGAAGGCGATTAGCGTTAGAGTAGTCGCGCCTATTCCGGGAAAAGACAGAGTCGGCATAGAGGTGCCTAACAGCAAAATGAACATTGTTAATTTAAGAGAAATATTGGCTTCCGACTCTTTCGCTCATGCTAAATCAAAGCTCACTCTAGCTCTCGGGAAAGATATTGCCGGAGGCCCCGTAGTTAGCGATTTAGGCACCATGCCGCATTTATTAATCGCGGGAACAACCGGATCAGGTAAGACAGTTTGCGTAAATAGTATAATAATAAGTATGCTTTTTCATGCTACTCCCGATGAAATTAAATTTATAATGGTTGACCCGAAAATGGTTGAATTAGCTCCTTATAACGGTTTGCCGCATCTATTGTGCCCGGTAATAACTAACGCTAAAAAGGCATCCGCGGCGTTAAATTGGACTGTAAGTGAAATGGAGGCCAGATATCAAATATTAGCCAACGAAACCGCCAGAAATATAGATGCTTATAATAAAAAAGTAGATGAAGATAAAAAAATGCCTTATATAGTTGTTGTTATTGATGAGTTAGCCGACCTTATGGTTGTAGCTTCGCAAGAGATTGAAGGAACAATAACCAGGCTCTCGCAGTTATCGCGCGCTGTTGGTATTCATATCATATTAGCAACTCAGAGGCCGTCTGTTGATGTTATAACAGGTGTTATAAAGGCAAACTTTCCAACAAGGATATCATTTAAAGTCGCGTCAAAAGTTGACTCCAGAACAGTTTTGGACGCTAATGGAGCCGATAAATTGTTGGGCAGGGGAGATATGCTTTTCTTGCCGCCGGGCACATCCAAGCTCATACGAGCGCAAGCTCCCTTAGTTACCGATGGCGAAATTGAAAAGATTGTTGAATACATTAAAAATCAGAAACCGGCAGCTTATAATGAATCTATTTTAAAAGAGCAAGATAGAGCTCAGGCGGGCAATGTTTTAGCTAATAAATCAGATGCTATGTATCCTGAAGCGATTAAAGTAGTTTTAGGAACTAAACATGCCTCGGTCTCAATGATACAAAGAAGATTAAGATTGGGTTACACAAGGGCCGCTAGATTAATTGATGCTATGGAAGCTGAAGGAATTGTCGGTCCTTATCGGGGAAGCAAGCCCAGGGAAATCCTTGTGGATCCCGATGAATACATTAACTTCATTGAAGGGGAATAGATATGCCAGGTATAGGCCAAAGATTAAAAGATGCCAGAGAAAAAAAGTGGACTTGAAATTGAAGATGTTTATTTAAAAATAAAAATAAGTCCCAATATTCTAATAGCTCTTGAGCATGATAAAGCGGATACGCTGCTAGATCAGCTTTATGTAAGAAAATTTCTAAAGCAATATGCTGAATTTCTGGGGCTTGATGGGATGGCAATTGAAAAGGAGTATACTCAGGAGAATAATTTACTTAAGACAAGCGAGCCCGAGCCGCTAAAAGTAATCTTACCGAAAACTAAAAAAAGATTATTTAAAATTCCCGTTAATTTGATCAAAAAAGCCGCTATATTTATTTTTATTATTGTTGTTATTTTTGCTCTTATAACTTTAATTAAAAATATTAAACCTAAGAAGGGTGCAGTAATATTAGAGACAAAAGAACAAAAAACCGTTTCTGTTATACCGGCAGATAATGAATTGACTTTAATGATTTCAACCAGGGAAAAAGTTTGGATTGAATTAAAATCTGACGGTGAAATTGTAATGAAAAACTTCCTGGCCGCCGATAGCAAGGAAAACTGGAAGGCTAAAGAATATTTTGAGCTTTCCGTTGGTAAACCGGAAGCGATTAGCGCGTGGCTTAACGGGCAAAAACTAAATATTCCTCAACACAAAAGAATCCGCAAGGCTCGCATTGACCGAGAGGGGATTAACTTATAGTTCCTAAAGAACCTATCATCAATAAAGATAAATATAATGATCACTAACGTATATATACTTTCTTTAGGATGTCCTCGGAATCTTGTAGATTCTGAAATTTTAGCCGGACTCCTTAAAGATAATAATTACAACATAACCGAAGATGCCCAAAAAGCTGATGTGGCTATTTTAAGCACATGCGTTTTTATTAGTGAAGCCAAAGAGGAATCAATCGAATATATTTTTGATTTGGTGAAACTTAAAAAACAGAAAATTATTAAAAAAATTATTGTGGCCGGCTGTTTTTGCCAAAGATACCCCGAGGAACTAAAAAAGGCAATCCCTGAAATTGACGCCATCGTCGGCTTTGACTATTATCCGGATATCCATAAAGTTGTAAAAAACGTTCTTGATGGAAAAAAAGTATACCGGGTCAAGAAAGAATGCAATTTCCTTCAAGCGGAAAATATGCCCCGCATTACAGCAACCCCTAAACACTACGCCTATTTAAAAATATCCGAAGGATGCAATCAAACATGCAGTTTTTGTATTATTCCCAAAATAAAAGGCCCTTTAAGATCGCGCTCAATCGATTCACTTATAAATGAAGCTCATAAACTTACTAAAGATGGGGCTAAAGAAATTATCCTTATAGGCCAAGATACAACCACCTATGGGATGGATTTATATAAAAAGCCTGTTTTAGATGTGCTTTTAAATGAGATTGCTAAGATAAAAGATATAAAATGGCTTAGACTGCTGTATGCGCATCCATCTTTATTTACCGATAAAATCATCAAAGCTTATCAAAAAAACAAAAATATATGCCGTTATGTTGACTTGCCGGTGCAACATGTTAGCGACAATATTCTCAAACTTATGGCGAGGCCATCAAATAAAAACAGCATAATGAAACTGCTAAAAAAAGTACGAGCCGAGATTAGTGATGTCACTATCAGAAGCACGCTTATAGTTGGCTTTCCGCATGAGAGTGAAAGAAATTTTCAGGAACTTTTGGATTTTGTTGATGAGGTCCGCTTTGAAAGACTGGGACTATTTAAATATTCTCAGGAAGAAGGAACTAAAGCTTATGAGCTTAAAAATCAACTGCCTGAAAAAATAAAGGAAAAGAGATTCGAAACTTTAATGCTAAAACAACAAGAAATATCGCGCGAACTTAATGAATCTTTTTTAAATAAAAAAATTAAAGTTCTTATTGATAAAAAATCGGAAGATGAAAAGAATATTTATCTTGGCCGCAGTGAATATGACGCGCCTGAAGTTGACGGCTTGGTTTTTGTAAGATCTAATGGTGAGAAAATTAATATCGGTGAATTTGTAACCGTTAATATAGTAGATACTTACGAATATGATCTCGTGGGAGAATATGTTGCCAAAAAGTAACCTGCCTAATATTTTAAGTGTTTTAAGAGCTCTTTTGGGGTTTACTATAATTTACTTCATCTATAATGATAAATACGTAACCGCCTTGATTATTTTCGTTATAGCCGCGATAAGCGATTACCTTGATGGATATATCGCCAGAAAACACCAAAGCGTTTCAATTTTTGGAAAAATAATAGATCCAATAGCCGATAAAATATTGATATTAGCAACCCTTTTTGGATTCACCTTAAAAGGTTTTTTATTACCTTGTTTTATTATCATAATTGGCTTAAGGGAGTTAATCATTACTCTTATAAGGCTTTATCTATTGAAAAATGACACAATTTTAGCCGCTAAGGATGCCGGTAAATTTAAGACAGTTTTACAAATTGTGGTAATAATTATAATATTCGCGTGGCGCATTTTAAATGATTTTTATCCGGCTATTTCAAAGCAAAGCGTTTTATTGTATAATAGTGTAAATTTTCTTATGATTATCCTGGTTGTAGTTACTTTGAGCTCTATGGTTGTTTACTTTAAAGATATAAAAAAGGTATTTTAAAAGATGAAAAAAATAAAATTTATTGATAAGGTGATTGATTGGACGGTAAGCTTTTTACATATTGGCTATATTCCGCTGGGTGGCGGCTCAGCAGCCGCTTTAGCGACTGTATTTATATACGCGGCAATTGCTAAATGTTTTTTGCTTTATATAGCAATAACATTGGCAGTCAATGTTATCGGCCTCCTTCTTGCGAAAAAATCAGAGGAAATTTATAACGAGGAGGATCCTTCCAGAGTTGTTATTGATGAAGTGGGCGGGATGCTAATTGCTTTTTTCTTAGTGCCCCCCGAAATCCTTTTTTTGATAAGCGGTTATATTATTTTTAGGGTTTTAGACATCATAAAACCGTTTCCGGCAAATCTACTGGAAAAAAATGCCGGTAGCTGCGGAATAATGCTTGATGATATAGTTGCCGGAATTTATACCTGCGTCATTCTTCATTTCATAATGTTTTTAATTTAGCTTCATAGAGTTTAATGTGTGTAGGCCCCGTGGAAGATAGTTCACTTTTATATAATGTGATTTTCTTTAATTTGAATTCCCGCCCTTTAAATTGCTTCGCATTGATCTTTTCTTTTAGTAAACGCACATTTTTACTTGATTTAAAGCGACCGAGTGTCAGGTGAGGAGTGTATTCTTTATCGCTAAGGGTGTAATTATTTTTTAATAATAATTTAGTGATTTGACTACTTATTGAAATCAACTCTTCTTTGCCTTTTTTAAATCCAATCCATAAAACTCCGGGCTTGCGTATCCGATGAAAATAATCAAGTTTATCATTTATTTCCGCTGTTATCTCAAAATTATTACCGGCTACTTCATCAATGATTTTTTTTAGTTGAGGAATTTTATTTTCCGGGATTTCACCCAGGAAAACAAGGGTGAGGTGATGATTATCGATAGATGTCCATTTTATATCAAGATTATATTCTTTAAGAACAGTAACGATAGAACTGATCTCTTCTTTTATCTTGGAAGGTATTTCAATAGCTATAAAAAGACGAAATTTATCCATGGAAATTTTTCAGTTTACCCCTTAAAGTTGCTCCTGTAGCATGCAAAGCATTTTATAGACAGCTTGAAGTTTTACGGAAGACCTGCCATCTTTAAAAACAAATTTTTTGGTAGTACTGTTATGGTTTTCATTAGATACGCTTATATACACAAGGCCTACGGGCTTTGTTTCTGTGGCACCTTGCGGGCCGGCTATACCGGTAACCGAAATAGCTAAACTTGAAGAAAATATCCTTTTAGCGCCTTTAGCCATTTCAAGCGAGACTTCGGCGCTTACAGCACCATATTTCTTTACTAACTCTTCGGAAACTCTTAAAATTTTAATCTTACTTTCATTTGAGTAGGATACAATGCCGCCTTTAAAGTATTCCGATGCCCCGGGAATATTGGTTATATAATCTGAAAAAAGGCCCCCTGTGCACGATTCGGCGGCGGCAAGAGATAAGTTTTTATCTTTAAGCGCTGCAGCGACTTTTTTGTTTATTTGTTTGATTTTGGTTTTCATAATGTTATTATATATTAATCTTAACTTTATGGCAAGTAACTATAAAAGTTGATTTTAAGAGCTATTTTAAGGTAAATATTACTTTACAAATAGCTTCCACGGATATATAATAACTCTTTGCAACCATTACAACTTACAAAAATCGATTTCATTAATACTAAAAAGTATATAAAAACAAAGGGGAGAGAGTAAATGGCAACAGCAAAAACTAAAACAGATGCAAAGGCCGCGCCAAAATCAGAAAAAAATGAGAAGCAAAAAGCCTTGGAATTGGCCCTATCGGCCATAGAAAAACAGTTCGGCAAAGGTTCCATTATGAAGATGGGACAGCACGCGATTACTGATATACCCGCTATACCCACAGGTTCATTAAGCTTAGACATAGCTCTTGGAATTGGCGGAATACCCAGAGGAAGAGTTGTGGAAATATACGGGCCTGAATCCAGTGGTAAAACTACCCTAACCTTAAGCATTATCTCCGAAATTCAAAAAGAAGGAGGCGTGGCGGCATTTATAGATGCTGAACATGCTTTTGACGCGGCGTATGCTAAAAAACTTGGGCTAAATTTAGATGAACTTCTTATCTCGCAGCCGGATACGGGCGAACAGGCGCTGGAGATTACAGAAACTTTAGTTCGCAGCAATGCCGTGGATTTAATAGTTATTGATTCCGTGGCGGCTTTAACTCCCCGCGCTGAAATTGAAGGTGCCATGGGTGACGCGCGAATTGGACTGCAGGCTCGATTAATGTCACAGGCTCTTAGAAAATTGACAGCTTGTATATCAAAGTCAAAAACAGCGGTAGTCTTTATTAATCAAATCAGAGAAAAAATTGGAGTTATGTTTGGCAGCCCTGAGACAACGCCCGGAGGAAGAGCTCTAAAGTTTTACTCGTCCGTGAGAATTGATTTAAGGAGGATTGGCTCACTTAAAATAGGAACCGAATTCGTAGGTAATCGCGTCAAAGCTAAAATTGCCAAGAATAAGGTCGCGCCTCCGTTTAAAATTGCTGAATTTGATATTATATTCAGTGAGGGTATTTCAAGAGAAGGTAGTATAATAGACGAGGCTGAAAAAGAAGAAATTGTAAAGAGAAGCGGCGCCTGGTATATTTATAATAATGAAAAGCTTGGCCAGGGCAAAGAAAAAACAAGGGAGTATTTAAAGGGAAATCAAAAGCTTCTAAAAGAAATTGAAAAAAAGGTTAAGGAAGCTATTAAAAATAAAGAGTAGCTTAAAGAAAAAACAAACATCTTTTGGGCAAGCAAAAGGTATATATTAACATTAAAAGTAATGACTAAAACGCTTAACGAAAAAGCACTGGCTTATAGCTTTAGATTATTAAAGATTAGGTTAAGAAGCGCGCGGGAACTAAGAGATAAATTAATCCTCAGGGGTTATAACGCGAGTGATGTAGAAGCAATTCTCGCTTATTTAATAGACTCGGGAGAAGTTAACGATCAGTTTTTCGCGAAATGCTGGGTAGAAGATAGGATGAATTTAAATCCCAAAGCACTTCTCGCGCTTTCGATAGAATTAAAAGAAAGAGGGATAAGTAAAGATATAATTGATAATACGCTCTTAAAGCTGTTAAAAGAGTATGATTTTAGCAAGCTTGCTTTTGAATTAGCCAAGGAGCGTTTAGCTACATTTGAGAAAAGCATAGATTCGCAAATAGCAAAAAGAAGAATATTTGATTATTTGAGCCGCAAGGGATTTGAGACCTCAATAATAGATGAGGTTTTAGGAGAGTTGTTTTAAATACATGAAAACAGATGTGATTAGAACAAAATACCTGAATTTTTTTAAGAAAAAAGGTCATATAATACTACCCAGCGATTCATTGGTACCTGAAAATGATTCAACACTATTATTTACTTCTGCCGGTATGAATCAGTTTAAGGCGCAGTTTATGGGTAAAAATATTGACTATCCCAGAGTTACTACCTGTCAAAAGTGCCTGAGAACCGGCGATTTAGATGAAGTGGGCAAAACTCCTTATCATCATACATTCTTTGAAATGCTGGGTAATTTTTCCTTTGGAGATTATTTTAAAAAAGAGGCGATTGAATGGAGCTGGGAGTTTCTAACGGAAGTATTAAAAATAAAGCCGGCTGATATCTGGGTATCGGTATATCTTCAAGATGATGAAGCCTTTGAAATATGGCATAAAGTTATCGGTTTGCCTAAGGAAAAAATTGTACGGCTTGGTGCTAAAGATAACTTTTGGCCTTCGGATGCTATCAAAAAAGGCCCCAATGGCCCATGCGGCCCGTGTTCTGAAATCTTTATTGATAGAGGTGTTAATAACGGTTGCGGCAAAAAGGACTGTAAGCCCGGATGTTCCTGCAGGCGCTTTGTAGAAATCTGGAACTTAGTATTTACGCAATATAAAAGAGAAGGCGCGATAGGAAAAAAAGGGGTATTAAGTCCGCTGCCCAATAACAACATAGACACCGGTATGGGCTTAGAAAGAATGGCCCAGGTAATGCAGGGAGTCTATAGTAATTTTGAAATTGATGTATTTAAGCCAATTGTAAACTTTATCTTAAAACATGTTGATAAAAAAATAGATACTCATCTTATGAATAAGGTTTATACGGTAGCTGATCATGCGCGCGCTGTTGTTTTCTCGATATCTGACGGAGTTGTTCCTTCCAATGAAGAAAGAGGCTATGTTATACGAAAGCTCATAAGGCGCTCGAAGCATATACTGGCTGAAATTAAAGCATCCGGAGTGGAATTGAATAAAATTGTGCCGGTTATTTCAAAAGTTATGAAAGCGGCTTATCCTTTAGTGGAAAAAAGAGGCGATAGTATCGCTCTAATTATCCTGGAGGAAGAAAAGAAATTTGAAGATATTATGCAAATTCTTCCGACAAAAAAAATTGAATTTAATAAAAAAGCTGCTGATTCTACTCGGGCCGGTGAATTAGCCTTTGAATATCATGATACCTATGGTATCCCAAGAGAAATCAGCTTGGAATGGGCGCAGGTTAAACTAAAAAAATCATTCGAGAAAGATAAATTTGAAAAAGCTTTTAATAAAAATATGAAATTACAAAAAGAAACTTCCAGAAAAAAATCACAAATTAAAGCGGAGATATTTACAGAAGGTATAGAGCATCAGCTTGAAGGATTACCGAAAACTAAATTTGTAGGATATAAATCATTAATCATAGGCTCAAACGTCTTAGAACTTTTTAAAAATGGTAAAAAAACCGGCTCTTTAAAGAATAAAGATGAAGGTTATATTATTCTAAAAGAAACACCGTTTTATGCCGAGGCCGGCGGCCAGGTTGCCGATAAAGGCGTAATCAAACACAAAAGAGGAACGGCTGAAGTATTAGGCGTCAGCTCAGCTTACGGGTACTATTTACATAAAGTTAAAATTGTTACCGGTGAGATTAAGTCAAAGGATAAAATTTCAGCTGAGGTTGATATTAAGATGAGAAAATCTATAGCTAAAAATCATACCGCTACCCATTTACTACAGGCGGCCTTAAGGCAAGTTTTAGGAGAGCGCGTGGAACAATCCGGTTCTTACGTAGATGATAAACGCTTAAGATTTGATTTTACTCATTTTAAACAAGTTGATAAAAATGATTTAAAGAAGATTGAAGATACCGTAAATAGTTATATCCAGGAAAATGAGACTGTCTTAATAGACAAAATGAAACTTGAAGAAGCCCAAAAGAAGAACATACTGGCTTTCTTTAAAGAAAAGTATTCTGATGTTGTGCGTGTAGTCTCTATAGGAAACATAAGCCTCGAGCTTTGCGGTGGAACACATATTGATGCCTCAGGCTCAATAGGGCTCTTTAAAATAATATCCGAAGGTTCAATAGCTAGTGGAATTCGCAGGATTGAAGCTGTAACCGGCGTTGAAGCCTTGAAACTCATAGAAAACCAAGAAAAAACTTTAGACAGCGTTAAAGAGTTGCTAAAAACTGATATCAAGAATGTAGTTCGGTCCCTGGAAGATTTACAAAAAGAGAACAAAGTTCTTAAAAGCGATTTAAGCGGCTTTAAGGCCAAGCAGTCCAAAAATTTAGTTGACGGCTTGATCGCTAAAGCTAAAAAGATTAAGAGCGCGTTGATAATAACTTCAAAAGTTGAAGGTAGCATGAACTCAATGAGAATTATGTCCGATATTATAAGGCAAAAGGACAAAAACGCCGCGGTTGTTCTGGCTTGTGAGACGCGGGGCAAAGCTCAACTGTTAATAGCTGCAAGTGATAATATGATCGCGAAAGGTGTTAAAGCAAACGAAATTATCATGAATATAAATAATGTTTTAGAATCAAGGGGCGGCGGCAGCCCCGGTTTAGCGCAAGCCGGAGGCGGCAAGATTAATAAAATCAGCACCGCTCTTAAAGAAGCTGAGAAAATAATTTCTAATATATTAACTTAAGTGTTGAAAGGGGAATATAGTACATGAAAGTCATTAAGTTTTCCCAAAAAAAACTTGATAAGCTTTATGGTAGATATTACACCAACAGAAGCCTTGTTGAGAGAAGGGTAAAAAAGATAATTGAGGATGTCAGGCTAAACGGCGATGACGCTCTCATAAAATATACTGAAAAGTTTGATAAGGTTAAATTGACTCCTAAGCAGCTAAAAGTGTCAGAAAGTGAAGTTAATGGAGCCTACCAAAATATTGATCCTCAATTTATCCAATGCCTAAAGATTGCCGTAGAAAACGTAAACAGGTTTTATAAAAAACAAATAAAAAAATCCTGGAAGATTAAGAACGAAGACGGAGTTAAACTGCAACAGGTATATCACCCGTTGGACAGCGTGGGCATATATATACCGGCTTCAACGGCCCCATTGGTTTCTACTGTTTATATGACAGTGCCGCTAGCCAAGCTGGCGGGGGTAAAAAATATAGTCTTAGTAACTCCTCCTAATGAGTATAAAAGCGTAAATGACCATATTTTAGCTTTAGCGAAGCTTTTAAAAGTTGAAATAATCTTTAAAGTTGGGGGCGCTCAGGCGATAGCATCTTTGGCATTTGGAACTAAGACCATTCCAAAAGTAGATAAAATCGTAGGCCCGGGAAATATTTACGTCACAGAGGCCAAACGTCAGGTTTTTGGTTACACTGATATAGAAATGACGGCCGGGCCAAGCGAAATCGTAATAATTGCCAATAATCACGCGAATCCCGACTTTGTAAAAGCGGACTTAATGGCTCAAGCGGAACATGCTATGGGTATAGCTATTTTAATTACCACATCAAAATCTCTGGCTAATAAATTAAAGAACGAAGTGAAGGGCGGGTATATTATCAGGGTTGATAATTTAAATCAAGCGGTTGATATCGCTAATAAGATTGCCCCCGAGCATTTAGAAATTATGGTAAAAAGCCCATATAAGGTTTTACGAAAAATAAAAAATGCCGGAGCAATTTTCGTTGGTAACTATACGCCCACAGCCGTAGGGGATTATATAGCCGGGCCGTCTCATGTATTACCGACAGGCGGAACAGCTAAGTACTTCTCGGGACTGAGTATTGACGACTTTATGAAAAGCACGCATATTATTTCTTACACCAAAAAAGCTTTGGAAAAAGTCAGAGAACCTATTGAAAGGGTCGCGGAAGTTGAAGGACTCGTAAAGCACCTTGAATCCGTAAGGATCAGATGCAAGTAGGGGCATATAACTGATGGCTGATAGCTCATGGCTCATAGTAAAAACACAAAGCAAAAACAAAAAACTAGGCCAAAGAAAAAATAAAAAAACGGTCGCTGTCCCTATTTAAGGAGGGGTTATGCAAAGAAAGTCTATTCAAAAAAGAAAGACCAAAGAAACAGAAGTGGAAGTGAAGCTTAATATTGACGGAGAAGGTAAAACCAACATAAAAACCGGCATAGATTTTTTAGATCACATGTTGGATCTTTTTGCTTTCTTCGCGATGTTTGATTTAGAAATTAAAGCTACCGGAGATGTAAATATAGATATCCACCACTCAAATGAAGACATCGGCATAACTCTCGGTAAAGCTATTAAGGAATGTTTGCAAAATGCCGAAGGAATTAATCGTTTTGGATACGCGTACGCGCCCATGGATGATGTCTTAGTCAGAGCAGTAGTGGATATAAGCGGCCGAGCCAGGTTTGAATACACTGAAAGAGACAATATTCCTTCCTCCGGCGTTAAGACAAACACAAAAGACGAATACACCTTAAATGAGGCCGAGCATTTCCTTGAATCTATTTGTCAACAGTGCAGTTTGAATTTAAATCTTGGCATTGTAAAAGGCGGCAATGATCCGCATCACGTAATGGAGGCCATATTCAAAGCTTTTGGACTGGCTCTAAAGCAAGCCTGTTCAATTGACCCCAGAAGAAAGGGTATATCTTCTACAAAAGGCATTATAGACTTATGATTACCGTAATAGACTACGGTATGGGTAATTTAAGAAGTGTCTCCAAGGCCCTGGAGTTTCTTGGAGCGAAAGTCAAGGTAAGTTCTTCCGTTTCTGAGGTTGAAAAAGCGGATAAATTAGTTTTTCCCGGTGTTGGGGCTTTTTCAGATTGCATGGATGAAGTAAATAAAAGAAATTTACAGGAACCTATAAAGGATTTCATAAAAAGCGGTAAGCCTTTTTTAGGCATCTGCATGGGGCTGCAGCTCTTATTTGAGTCCAGCGAAGAGGCTCCCGGCGTAGAAGGCCTTAAAATCTTAAAGGGTAAAGTTGAGAAATTTAAGATGCCTAATTTAAAGATACCCCAAATCGGGTGGAATCAGATTGAGCTCACCGCGAAAGGCAAAGCAAATCGACTATTTAACGGTATTGACAACGAAGAGTTCTTTTATTTTGTACATTCATATTACGCCGTACCGGAAAATGAAGATATCGTAATAGCTAAAACTAATTACGGCCTTGATTTCTGTTCAGCTATTAATAGTAATAATATTTTCGCGACTCAGTTTCACCCTGAGAAAAGCCAAAAAAAAGGCTTAAAAGTACTTGAAAACTTTATAACACTTACTACCGGATAAGATAATGATAATATTACCCGCTATAGATTTACGCCATGGAAAAGTTGTCAGATTAATTAAAGGTGATTTTGATAAAGAAACAAAATACTCTGATGACCCTGTAGAAATGGCAAAAAAATGGGCAAACCAGGGGGCCGAGATGCTGCATGTGGTTGATTTAGACGGAGCTCTTGAAGGTAAGCCCGTTAATTTAAGTATCATAAAGGAAATAGCAAGTGAAATTGATATACCTATAGAAGTTGGAGGAGGTATCCGTAATCTGGAAGATATTAACGCTGTTCTGGATTCCAGAGTAAAAAGAGTTATCCTCTCAACGGCGGCTTGTGAAAATCAGGAGCTGCTTAAAGAAGCCGTAGAAACCTTTGGAGAGTCTATCGTTATAGGTATTGATGCTAAAAATGGTGTTGTTATGAAGCGCGGCTGGATAAAATCAGCCGAAATTGACGCCATAGAACTTACTCTGGAGCTTCAAAAAATTGGAATAAAAAGAATAATTTATACCAATATTGAAGCTGACGGAACATTGTCAGGAATAAGATTTAATAATATAAAGAAGTTTATAGAAAAAACAAACGTTAAAGTAACGGCATCCGGCGGAGTCTCAACTATAAATGATATTAAGCAGCTCAAAACTCTTGAAAATCAGGGGCTTGAAGCGGTTATAATCGGTAAAGCTCTATATGATAATTATCTAAGCTTAAAAGAGGCAATTGAGGCGGCTAAATAAATGTTAGCAAAAAGAATAATTCCATGTTTAGATGTTAAAGATGGTAGAGTAGTAAAAGGAGTGAAATTTCTTAATTTAAAAGACGCGGGCGATCCCGTTGAAGCCGCAAAAAAATATGAGGAAGCTCAGGCGGATGAACTTGTCTTTTTGGATATTACAGCTAGCCATGAAGAGAGAAAAATTATTCTTGATATCGTAAAAAAAGTAGCTGCGTGTGTTTTTATTCCTTTTACGGTTGGCGGCGGCATCAAAACAGTTGATGATATAAGAGAGTTGCTAAGCGCCGGCTGCGATAAAATCTCTTTGAATTCACAGGCAATTTTGAACCCTGAGTTAATTAAGAAATCAAGTTCTCGCTTTGGAAGCCAATGTATTGTAGTAGCTATTGATGCCAAAAAGGAAGATGATGTCTGGCAAGTATACATTAATGGAGGCCGCGTTAGAACAAAAAAAGAAGCTATCGCGTGGGCCCGGAAAGCGGAATCACTTGGAGCCGGAGAACTGCTCTTAACCAGCATGGATTTTGACGGTACCAACAAGGGATATGATATTGAATTAACTAAAAAAGTCTCAGCGGCTGTCAATATTCCCGTTATTGCTTCAGGCGGCGCCGGCAAACCGGAGGATATTTTTGAAGTTTTTAATATCGCTCACGCGGATGCCGCGCTTTGCGCGTCAATTTTTCATTATGATAAATATACGGTTAAAGATGTAAAAAAATATTTAAAGAAGAGGGGAGTCATTGTAAGGCTATGAATATAATTGATAAAATTAAGTTCAATGAACAAGGTTTAATACCTGCTATTGTGCAAGATGCCGAATCCAATGAAGTTCTAATGATGGCTTATATGAATAAGGTAGCGCTGGAAAAAACATTCGAAACCGGTTATACCCATTTTTATTCACGCTCAAGAAAAAAGCAGTGGAAGAAGGGTGAATCGTCCGGCCATGTTCAGGCCGTTAAGGAAATATTAATTGATTGCGATTTAGATACTATTCTCATAAAGGTAATTCAAACAGGCGGAGCCTGTCATATGGGCTATAGAACCTGTTTTTTTAGGGAAATTACCGGTAATCTTGAAGATTTAAAAATTGTAAAAGAAAAAGTTTTTGATCCAGATAAAGTATATGAATAAAAAAAATTATTATCCAGATTACAGTACGTTTAAAAAACTCGCTAAAAAGGGAAATTTAGTACCGGTCTATAAAGAGTTGTTGGCCGATTTCGAGACGCCTGTTTCCGCTTTTTGCAAGATTGATACATCTGATTACGCCTTTCTTCTCGAATCCATAGAAGGACAGGAGAAGATAGGCCGCTACACCTTTTTGGGCAGCAGTCCTTCGACAGTAATAAAAACCAAAGGCCGCCAGGTGGAGATTATTAAAGATAAAAAAGTAAAGAAATACAAAGTTGAGAACCCGATTGATGAAATAAAAAAAATATTTTCCGAATATACCTTTGTAAAAACAAAGCATCTACCTAGATTTTGCGGCGGATTAGTGGGTTACTTTGGTTATGATATGGTACGCTTTATTGAAGATTTGCCGGATATCTCAAAAAACACTATGAAGCTTCCCGATTCGATATTGATGTTAACGGATACACTCGTAATATTTGACCATGTCAGTAGAACCTTAAAGGTTGTTTCCAATGCTCATATAGAAGGCAATAACACAAAAAAGGCTTATGAGCATGCTATAAAGAAAATTGACGCCATAATAAAAAACCTTAAAAAACCTCAGCAATCGCCAAAAGGAAATTCCCAAAAAACAGGCAAAATAAAACGGGAGAAAAAATTTACATCTAATTTTACGAAAAAAGCGTTTATGGCCGCGGTTAATAAGGCCAAAGAGTATATTAAAAATGGTGACATTATCCAGGTTGTGCTTTCGCAAAGATTTAAAACCAGCATTAAGACAAAGCCTTTTAATATTTATCGCACCCTGCGCTATGTAAACCCATCTCCTTATATGTATTACTTGAAGTTTAAAGATTTTAAGCTTATTGGGTCATCGCCTGAAATTATGGTACGCCTTGAAGATAAAAAAGTAGAGGTAAGGCCTATTGCCGGAACCAGGCCGAGAGGAGCAACTGCGGCTAAGGACGCGCGCTTAATAAAAGATTTACTAAAAGATCCAAAAGAAGTCGCGGAACATATTATGTTAGTTGATTTAGGCCGTAATGACCTGGGCAGAGTTTGCAAATTTGGTAGTGTGCGCGTACCCGAACTAATGCTTATTGAGAAATATTCACATGTTTCGCATATGGTTAGCGATTGCGTAGGGCTTTTAAAGGCAAAAAAAGATATGTTTGATGTAATAAAAAGTACTTTTCCGGCAGGAACGGTTTCAGGCGCTCCAAAGGTTCGTTCTATGGAAATCATTGAAGAGTTGGAGAAAGAAAAAAGAGGCCCTTATGCCGGTTCTGTCGCTTACTTTAGTTTTTCCGGTAATTTAGATTCATGCATTACCATCAGAACCATAGTTATTAAAGGCAAAACCGCCTATATACAGGCCGGAGCCGGAATTGTGGCCGATTCAAATCCGCGAAAAGAATATATTGAAACTTTAAATAAAAGTAAAGCTATGAAAAAAGCTATAGATTTAGCTGAAAACCCGCAAGGACTCATAAAAGATGATATTAGTTATTGATAATTATGATTCTTTTACTTATAACTTAGTTCAGTATCTGGGAGAAATGGGCCAGATGCTGAAAGTATACAGAAACGATAAAATATCTCTTAAAGACATTGAAAAGTTTAAGCCGGATTATATAGTTATCTCACCCGGGCCGGGCGGCCCAAGAGATGCCGGTATATCCAAGCCAGTAATAAAAAAGTTTGCGGGTAAAATACCTATATTGGGTGTTTGCCTGGGGCATCAGTGTATCGCTGAAGTTTTTGGAGCTAAAATTGTACGGGCACAAAGAATAATGCATGGTAAAACATCAAAGATATATCATAATGGCCGCGATATTTTTAAAAATATAAATAGTCCTTTTTTAGCGACTAGGTATCATTCTTTAATCATAAAAAAAGGAACTTTACCAAAGGATATAAGCATTACAGCTAAAACTAAGCAAAATGAAATTATGGCCATAAAACATAAGAAATATCCTTTGTGGGGCGTTCAGTTTCATCCTGAATCTATTTTGACGCAAAGCGGTAAAAAATTGCTAAAAAACTTTTTGAGTATTAAATAAGGCGGAATTACTAATGGATATTAAAGAAGCGTTACAAAAAATTATTAAATCACAGAATCTGACTGAAGAGGAAACAAGAGATGTCTTTGAGCAAATTATGAGCGGTAAAGCTACCGACGCTCAAATAGGCTCTTTCATTACAGCCTTAAGGTTAAAAGGCGAAACGGTAGATGAAATTACCGGTGCCGCGAAAATCATGAGAAGCAAGGCTGTAAAACTTGATGTCAGCGCGGGCGTTGACCTTGATGCTGAAGATATTAATGTTGATAAAGAGACAATTATCGATACCTGCGGAACAGGCGGCTCAGGCACAAATACATTTAATGTTTCGACTGTCTGCGCCTTTGTGGTAGCCGGATGCGGCCTTAAAGTTGCTAAGCACGGCAATAAGTCCGTTTCAAGTGAATGCGGTTCAGCTGATGTTTTAAAAGAGTTGGGAATCAAAATTGACTTAGAGCCTAAGAAAGTAGCTCAGTGCGTTAAAAAAATAGGTATCGGTTTTTTATACGCTCCGCTTTATCATGGAGCAATGAAATACGCTATTGGCCCCAGAAAAGAGATCGGAATCAGAACAATTTTTAACGTTTTGGGCCCACTAACAAATCCTGCCGGAGCTAACTGTCAGGTTTTAGGTGTTTACTCCGATAGTTTGACAGAGTTAATGGCAAAAGTATTAAAAAATTTAGGTATCAAGTCAGCTTTTGTTGTTTGCGCTTCAGATAAGTTAGATGAAATAACTATAACCGGCAAAACGAGAATTTCAGAGTTAAAAAATAGCCGCATAAAAACATACGATATAAAACCTCAGGATTTTGATTTAAAAACATACAAGCTTGATGAGATTAAAGGCGGTAACGCTAAAGATAACGCTAAGATTATCATGGATGTTCTAAATGGTAAAAAAGGAGCCAAAAGAGATATTGTGCTGCTTAATTCCGCGGCCGCTTTAGTGGCGGGAAATTTAGCAAAAGATTTTAATGACGGTATAAGTATAGCCGCTGAGGCAATAGACAGTAAGAAGGCTCTAAAAAAATTCGAGGAGCTAAAAAAGATAAGCAACCGGTTATGATTGATAAAATTATAAAAAATAAATACAGCGAAGTAGAAGAACAAAAAAAAATAAAGCCGCTTGAGGTTGTAAAAAAAGAAATAAAGGGAGCTTCGAGAGGAGATATTTTTAAAAAAGCTTTGGTTAAAAGTAACGAACTCGCTATAATTGCCGAGTTAAAGAAGGCCTCTCCTTCAAAAGGAATTTTGCGTGAGGAGTTTAATATAAAGGAAATAGCTAAAACATATGAAACTTGCGGGGTATCCGCCCTAAGCGTTTTAACGGAAAAAAAATATTTTCTGGGAGATAAAAAAAATATAACCGAATTAAGGCAATTGGTAAACTTGCCTCTTTTGCAAAAGGATTTTTTTATTGATGATTATCAGATATATGAAGCGGCCGCCATTGGAGCCGATTGCATTCTTTTAATCGCCGCAATCCTCAAACAAAATGAGTTAGAAAAGTTTTTAAAAGTGTCTCAAGAGCTTAATTTAAGCGTTTTGGTGGAAGTACATAACGAAGAAGACCTGGAAAAAGCTCTTAGGTGTAATCCTGAAATAATAGGTATTAATAACCGCGATTTAAAAACATTTCGAGTCAGCCTTGAGACAACAATGAGATTGAAACCGTTGATTCCGCGCGGCCTTGATATTATTAAAGTTTCAGAAAGCGGAATAAGCACATTTAAAGATATGACTAAGTTAAAAGATGCCGGAATTAACGCCGTATTGGTGGGTGAAAGCTTTATGGCTTCAGAAAATATTAAAGAAAAAATAGATGAATTAAGAGGGAAAGTTTGCGATGACTAAGGTAAAAATATGCGGAATTACTAATCTTGAAGACGCCCTGGAGGCTGTAAATTGCGGATATGACGCTCTGGGATTCATTTTCACCGACTCACCACGGAAGATAAATATTGAAGCGGCGGAATATATTCTTAAGGCTTTGCCTCCATTCATTAATTGCGTAGCTGTCTTCATGAACGAAAGCCCGGCTTTTATAAAAGATGTCCTTAAGAATTGCCCCTTTGACACCATACAACTTCATGGGGAGGAAAATTCGCAAGTTTTACTACAATTTAAACCTCATAAAAAAATTATTAAATCAATTCGGATAAAAGATGAGCAGAGCTTAAAAGCAATTGATGATTATAAAGAAGCTGATGCTTTTCTACTGGATACATATGTTAAAGATGTTGCCGGAGGGACAGGGCAGACTTTTGATTGGAAAATAGCCAGGATGGCAAAAAGATATAATAAACCGATAATTTTATCAGGCGGGCTTACTCCTGAAAATATTACCGAAGCAATAAGAGCCGCCAGGCCCTTCGCGGTTGATGTTTCTTCAGGAGTAGAAGAACATCCCGGTAAAAAATCACGAGCTTTAATGAAAGATTTCATTTCAAAAATTAAAGGAAATAATCATTATGAATAAAAAAAATATCCCGATGCCCAACAGAACCGGTTACTTTGGTATTTTCGGTGGTAAATTCATGCCGGAAACAACCATGAAAGCCCTCGAGGAATTAGAAACGGCCTATCGCAAATATAAGAATGATAAAGATTTCACTAAAGAACTCAATTACTATTTAAAAGATTATGTTGGCAGGCCAACCGCGTTATATCTTGCCGAACAGCTCTCCGAAGCCATAAAAGGCCCAAAGATATATCTAAAAAGAGAAGATCTGGCTCATACCGGGGCGCATAAAATCAATAACACTATTGGCCAAGCGATATTAGCTAAGCGTATGGGTAAAAAGAGAATTATCGCCGAAACCGGTGCCGGGCAACACGGCGTAGCTGTAGCTACAGCCTGCGCGTTACTAAAATTGGAATGCCATGTCTATATGGGTAAAGAAGATATCAGAAGGCAGCGGCTAAACGTGCTCAGGATGAGGCTTTTAGGGGCTGAAATCATTCCGGTAACTTCCGGCAGCTGCACCCTGAAGGACGCCACTAATGAAGCTATACGTGATTGGGTGACAAATATCAGACGCACGCATTATATTATCGGCTCTACCATAGGGCCGCATCCTTATCCGATGATTGTTAGAGATTTCCAATGTGTTATTGGTAAAGAGTCCAGAAAGCAAATAATTGAAAAAGAAGGCAAACTGCCCGATTACCTCATTGCTTGCGTAGGCGCCGGAAGCAATTCTATCGGCATGTTTTATCCATTTTATAACACCGATGTGAAATTTATAGGAGTTGAAGCCGCCGGCTACGGCTTAAAAAGCGGTAAACATGCCGCTTCGCTAGTAGTTGGTGAATTAGGCATTCTTCATGGAGCCAAAAGCTATCTTCTGCAGGATAAGAATGGACAAATAAAAAACGCTCATTCCATTGCTCCGGGCCTTGATTATCCGGGTGTCGGCCCGGAACACGCTTACTATAAAAAAATAAATCGAGCTTTATATATAGCTGTAACTGATAAGGAGGCCCTGGAGGGATTTGACCTCTTAGCTAAAACTGAAGGCATTCTTCCGGCACTTGAATCAGCTCATGCAATAGCAGGCCTTAAAAAAATATCAAAAAAATTTAAGAAAAAAGATGTTGTAATTCTTTGTCTTTCCGGTAGGGGAGATAAAGATGTGGATATAGTAGCCGAAGCCTTTAAGCTTCAATAAAACAGGAAAAAATAATGAATAGGTTAAACGCGACATTTAAAGATTTAAAAGAAAAAAAGAAGAAAGCGTTCATAGCTTACATTACTTGTGGTGATCCTGACTTAAAAACTACATCTGAATGCCTTGAGGTAATTGCGAATAACGGAGCGGATATAATAGAGTTGGGAGTGCCATTTTCCGACCCCTTATCCGATGGGCCCACGATTCAGGCGGCCTCACAAAAGGCGTTAAAAAACAATGTGAGTCTAGCTGATATCATTAAGATGGTTTCAAAAATTCGCTCAAAAATAAGCATACCTTTAGTCTTGATGACATATTATAACCCTATTTTTCGCTATGATATAAGACGCTTCATACTTGATGCGAAAAAAGCGGGTATTGATGGTGTAGTAATTCCTGATTTACCACCCGAGGAAGCCAGTCAACTTGAAATGTTTGCCAGAAAGGCTGAATTGGCAACTATATACTTCATTACTCCCACATCAAGTGAACATAGAAAAAAGATCGCGATAAGCCACTCCAGGGGTTTTATATATTACGTTTCTATAACCGGCGTCACCGGCAAAAGAACAGAACTACCCGATTCGATAAAAAAAGATGTAAAAGAACTAAAAAAGATGACCTCTAAGCCCGTCTGTGTGGGTTTTGGAATTTCAACACCGGCTCAAGCAAAAAAAATTGCTTCTTTTGCTGACGGTATTATTGTCGGAAGCGCTATAGTCGAAAAAATAGACAAAGCTAAATCAAAAAAAGATATGCTGAAAGCTTTAGGCGGTTTTATTAAACAGATGGTTAAAGCCATTAGTTAATAAAAACAGGATTAAGTTAGAAGCAGGACACAAGAAACAAGTCACAAGTTACAAGAAACAATAACCAAATAATAACCAATGAACAAAACAAATTCAATCCTTCGATTGCGCTCAGGATTGACCCTGAGTAACATTGAAGGGTCAAATAACCAAACTAAAAGAAAAAATGAAAAAAACGGTCGCTGTCCCTATTTAAATGCAGGATTAAGGATTGAAAACAGAATAAGGGATTAAACAAAAGAAGCTTAATCCTTAGAGCGAATAAAATGAGCGTCTTAATTCTTAGAGTGAGCGAACGCGAACGTCTTGGTTATTGACTATTTAACATGTCTAATAAACATATCATAAGAGAGGAACTACTCATGAAGATATCAAATAAAGATGTCTTTATTTTTATACTTGCCGGAGGAAAAGGGACTCGTTTTTGGCCGCTTTCCAGAAAAAACCGGCCCAAACAATTCTTAAAGATTTTTAATAATCAATCCATGCTTCAATTAACTTACAAAAGATGCGCCGCTCTTGCGGGGAGTAAAAATATATTCATCGTAACCTCAAAAAACCAGGATAAGGATATCAAAAAACAGATTCCTTCTATTAAAAATTCCAACATCCTGATAGAACCTCAGGCCAGGGGCACAACTGCCGCTATAGCCTTATCCGCGTCAAAAGCGTTGCAGATAAGTAAAAATTCCACTATGGTTGTCGTTCCGGCTGATCAGTATATTTTTCATGAAAAGAAATTCTTGGCAAACATTAAAAACGCTGTTTCTGAAGCTCGAAATTCATCCTGCTTGGTAACTCTAGGCATAAAACCCACTTTTGCCGCCAGCGGATACGGTTATCTTAAATTCTCAAATATTAAAATAAATAGCGCCACTTCATCGTATAAAATTGAAAAATTTATTGAAAAACCAACACTCACCAAGGCAAAACTCTACATCAAATCACGAGGTTACTATTATAACAGCGGCATGTTCATCTGGCAGGCAGAAACCTTTTTAAATGAATTAAAGAGATTTATGCCCCGGCATTATGAGGCGGCTCTTAATTATATAGCCGCGGGTAATAATAAAGTTAAATTAAGAGCGGCAGATAGTCTTTATAAAAAATTATCGACTACATCAATAGATTATGGCCTCATGCAGAAAAGCAATAAAATTATTGGTATCAAGGCTGATTTTGGCTGGTCTGACCTGGGCAGTCTTAAGAGTTTTGAGGAAATTGACATCAAAAAAATAAATGGTAATATAACCCTGAATGCTTTCCACTTACCTAATGAGACAAAAAATTGCATTATATACGGAGAAAAAGGTATGCTAATTGCCACGCTGGGATTAGAGGATATAATAGTTGTTCAAACAAAAGACGCTATTTTAATCGCGAAAAAAGATAAAATGCAAAACGTTAGGCAATTAGTAATGAAAATATCAGGCGATAAAAAATTGAAAAGATTTATATAAGCTATGAGACTTATGGGGTTGGATATAGGCAAAGTGCGCATAGGTGTAGCCCTCAGCGATATAACTCATACAATCGCGCAGAGCTATGGTTATATAAAGAGAAAATGCCTGAATGACGATTTAACGGCCTTAAAAACTATAATAGATGAAAAGGAAGTTGGTCTTATTGTAGCCGGTTTGCCATTAAATATGGACGGTACATCCGGAAAACAGGCTAATGTTGTGATTGACTTTATTAAAATAATAGAAGAAAAAACGGGTATCTCCGTTAAGACATACGACGAGCGCTTAACATCTAAATTAGCGGAATCCGTTTTAATAGAAAGCGATATTTCACGAAAAAAAAGAAAGGGAAAGATAGATTCCCTGGCAGCTGTCTTGATTCTTCAGGGATATTTAGATTCTACAGGAAATGATTAATATGCATTATAAATTTATTCGTTTATTAAATGGTTTTAGGTTAATTCTTGCTCCTATGCCGGCTAGAAATTCAACCTCTGTATCTGTTTGGGTTAAAACCGGCGGACGTTATGAAAGTTTGAATGAATTAGGTATTTCCCACTTTATTGAACATCTGGTTTTTAGGGGCACGGATAATCGCGACGCGCTTGAAATCAAACAATCCATTGAAGGCATAGGCGGCCATCTAAATGCTTTTACATCAGAGGAGTGCACTTGTTTTTATGCTAAAACTCCTCCCAGGTATGCTTCGCGGGCAATAGATGTCTTAAGCGATATGGCTCTCAATCCCTTGATAAATAACTCTGACATCATAAAAGAAAAGGGGATAGTAAAAGAAGAGATAAGAATGTACAAAGATATGCCCCAGCACCATGTTCATGATTTACTGCATGAAATCATGTGGCCTAAACATCCCTTAGGACAACCCCTGGCGGGCACCTGCAAAAGCGTTGATAAACTCAATAGAAAAGCCATTAAAAGGTACCATCAAGGATATTATAATCCCGGCAATATGGTTATAGTCGTATCAGGTAAAATTGATGCTGAGCGTGTATTATCAAAGGTTAAAAGTATCTATACAAAATTAAAAAACCGCCCTTCAGGAAAATATATTCAGTTTAAGCCAAGCCAAACAAAGGCTGCTACCAAATTATCAAACAAGAAAACGGAACAAACTCATCTGCTTTTAGGATATCACACTCCAAAAAGAAATAGCCGGACGAGATATGCCCTTTCCGTATTAAGTATTATTTTGGGAGGCAATATGTCGTCCAGATTATTTGAAAGGGTAAGAGAGCAAAAAGGATTAGCTTATCAGATATCTTCATCCCTAAGAAAATTTGATGAAACCGGAGCCATTATCATTGACGCCGGCGTAAAAAACAAAAAAATGCTTGAATCTATTAGCATTATATTCAATGAATTATCTCTTATAAAAAAAGAGTTTGTCACCAAAAGGGAACTTTCAGACGCGAAAGAATTTATCTGCGGTCAATTAGTGCTGCATTTGGATAGCACGATAAATAACGCTCTCTGGATAGGTGAGAAGATTTTACTAAATGATGATGTAATAAATATAAAAGAAATAATTAAAAAAATTAAGGCTGTTGAAGCTGATGAACTACTTCATATCGCGCAAAATATTTTTAAAACCGAAAATTTAAATCTAGCGATAATAGGCCCTGTTTCCTCAAATAAAAATGCTATATTAAAACGAGTAAGAAATTTCGCGTAATGAATAATTCTATGAACATTTTTCAGCTTTTCGGTATTAAGGTTAAGATTCATATAACCTTCATTCTTTTACCGCTTCTAGTGGGTTTAGGAGTTTACTTAACCGAAGGCCCTTTAAATGCCGTTAGAGCAATAATTTTTATTTTATTTATATTTACATGTGTAACCTTTCATGAGTTCAGTCATTCATTGGTAGCTCAGCATTTTAAGATTAAGGTTAAATCAATAATCTTACTTCCTATAGGCGGAGTAGCCACAATGGAAAAAATGCCCGAAAAACCAAGGGAAGAGTTTTTAATGGCTATTGCCGGGCCGCTGTTTAATATTGCCTTGGCCATCATTCTCTTTTATCCGATATATGTTCTTTTTGGGCGTAATTTATCTCAAATGAATCCGGCTAATTCAAATTTTGACACATGGAAAGCAACAATATTATACATGTACTGGGTAAACCCCATCTTGGCCATATTTAATATGCTGCCGGCCTTTCCCATGGATGGAGGCAGAGCCTTAAGGGCTTTTTTAGCATCTAGAATAGGTATATCCAAAGCTACACGCATCGCGGTTAGTATCGGCCATACATTCGCGGTTATTTTTGGTTTATTTGGCCTTATCAGCGGGCATATTCTCCTGATTTTAATCGCCTTTTTTATATATATAGCCGCTTCTCAGGAAGAAAAAATGCTCAACCTGAAGTTAATTTTAGGCCATTATTCAGCCAAAGATATTCTTTCTAAAGAATATGTAACTATTTCACCGGAAACCACTATTACTAAAGTCCTGGAATTATCACTTAAAACCTCACAGCAGGATTTTCCCGTTCTCGCGATTAATAAGGTTGTCGGCATTCTCACCAGACAAAACTTAATATCCGCGATTCACCAAAACGGTAAAGAAAAAGCTGTAAAAGAATTCATGAGCCATAAATACCTCTCAGTAAAAATGAACGAACATTTAACCGGCTTATACAATAAAATGGCTGCAAATAACCTAAAAACAGCCCTGGTGTTCCACCGCGATATATTAAAGGGTGTTATTAGTTTAGAAGATATAGCCAGAGTATATAATTTAGAAACTAAAGCTTAAAAAAGGTAGGGTTGATATGGATAAAAAAATTATTGTTGGCCCCTCGCTTCTAGCCGCGGATTTTTCTATTCTCAAAGAAGAAATAGGGAGAGCCGAAGAGGCGGGAGCCGATTTCTTGCATTGTGACATCATGGATGGCCACTTTGTTCCCAATATATCATTCGGGCCGTCTATTGTTAAAGATATCAGAAAGACAACTGAATTAATTTTAGACGTACACTTAATGATTGAGGAGCCTCAAAAATACTTAAATAAATTCATTGATGCCGGAAGCGACATAATAACCGTACATATTGAAACTCTAAAAGAACCAAGGAAGATCTTAGAAGATATAAAAAGCGCCGGACTTAAAGCGGGCATCTCGCTTAATCCGGAAACACCCGCTGAAAGCTTAAAAGAAGTTTTGGATATAGCTGATATGATACTTGTAATGACCGTTCACCCCGGATTTGGAGGCCAAGGCTTTATTGAAGAATGCTTGCCTAAAATAGAAAAAATTAAGGCAATGTTTGACGGTGACCTTGAAGTCGATGGGGGAATTAATTACAAAACGGCTCAAATGGCTGTAAAAGCGGGGATTAATATGATAGTAGCAGGTACACATCTGTTTAATTCTAAAAATATGTCTGAGGATATTAGAAAAATACAATGTCTAAAAAAATAAAATTTGGAACTGACGGCTGGCGGGGTGTTATTGCTGAAGATTTTACTTATAAAAATGTTCGCATCGTAGCTCAAGCCTTGAGTGACCATATAAATTCTTCAAGTAAAAAGAGAAAAAAAATTATAGTCGTTGGTTATGATACCAGATTTATGTCCAAAAATTATGCCATGTCCATATCTGAGGTGTTAGCCGCAAATGGCATAAATGTTCTTTTTTCGAAGGAGTTTATTCCAACTCCCGCTTTGAGCTTAGCGGCCAGAGAAAAATCTACAGATGGCGGCATAATGGTAACCGCAAGCCATAACCCAGCTATCTTCAACGGCATTAAATTTAAAACTAATCTGGGTACTTCCGCGGATCTCAAAGTCACAAAGTCTGTCGAGAAACTTCTAGGTAAAAATCCAATAAAAGAAAAAGATTACCATTTTGCGCTTGCAAAAAAGATGATTAAAGAGCTTGATTTGCGTAAAGACTACATAAAACACGTAAAAAATTTCATAGATTTCTCATTATTAAACAAGAGCAAGCTCAGCATAATTATTGATGCTATGTACGGAGCCGCCGATAGTTTAATGAAAGAAATATTAAAAGACTCAAGCATCAATATGAAATTTATAAACAATCATCCCAGATGCGACTTCAATGGAATTAAACCCGAGCCGATTGAAATCAACTTAAAAAAGCTTAAAAAAAATTTAAAACAAGGCAAGTATGCTGTCGGCTTAGTTACTGATGGTGATGGTGATAGGCTGGGTGTTATGTCTGAAAATGGCAGATTCATTAATTCAAGTGAAGTATTTACGCTCCTACTACTTTATGCTATAAAGAAAAAGAATAAAAAAATTGCTATTGGCAAAACAATTTCATGCTCAAGTTTAATAAATAAAGTCGCTGAATCATATAAAATAAAAATGTTTGAAACTCCCATAGGTTTTAAGTACCTTGCCGCTTTAATGTTAAAAGATAAAATTGACTTTGCGTGTGAAGAGTCGGGGGGAATAGGCTTGAGTGAATATCTGCCGGAAAGAGACGGCATTCTCGCGCAACTTTTAGTCCTTGAGATGATGTCCGCTTACAAAAAACCAATAGGCCGAATTATGAGTGATGTAGATCGTGAGTTTGGCAGGTTTCACTACCAAAGAGTTGATATAAAATACCCTGAGCATAGAAGGAAAGCAATAATGAATAACGTTTCACCTCTAAAGGTAAAAAAAATATTAGGTACTAAGATTAAAGAAGTCGTAGATATAGACGGCCTTAAATATATTTTAGAAGATGGTAGCTGGCTATTATTCAGGTTCTCGGGCACAGAGCCAATTTTAAGAATATACGCGGAATCAAAATCAGATATAAAAACGTCGAAAATAATTAAAGCGGCGGTGAGAAGGGTTGTTTAATGCGGTACGATAAAAGTAAAATACGAAATTTTTGCGTCATTGCTCATATAGATCACGGTAAATCAACGCTCTGCGATAGATTTCTTGAGTTTACGGGAGCCATAAGCCAGAGAGACTTCAAGAATCAGCTTTTAGATGACATGGATTTAGAAAGAGAACGCGGAATCACTATTAAAGCGTCAGCTGTCCGGTTTAGCTATAAAGACGACTCAAACAAAGAATACACCATGAACTTAATAGATACCCCGGGGCATGTTGACTTTACCTATGAAGTCTCAAAGTCCCTTTCAGCGTCAGAGGGAGCTGTTTTACTGGTTGACGCGACCGAAGGCATAGCTGCGCAGACGGTTGCCAACTACTATTTAGCAAAGGAAAGTAATCTAACAATAATTCCGGTTATTAATAAAATAGATTTGCCGCACGCGGATATTGATCATGTCAAACTTCAACTTATTAATGCTTTTGGTTTTCAAGAAGAAGATATTTTGACGGCTAGCGCTAAAATGGGCATAGGAACAGAAGAAATTCTTAAAAGTATAATTCAAAAGATACCCGCGCCGGGGGGAGATAACCAAAAACCGTTAAAGGCTTTAATCTTTGACTCAACTTATGATGTTTACAAAGGCGTAATTCTATATATCAGGATAATTGACGGAGAAATCAAAAACAATCAAAAAGTAAAGTTAATGAATTCCGGTACATCTCATCAAACGCAAGAGGTTGGTATTTTTAATCCGAAACCGGTTAAAACAAGTTACTTAAAATGCGGCGAAGTTGGTTATATAGTTTGCAACATCAAAGATGCTAATATGGTAAACGTAGGAGAAACGATTACCTGCCTAAAGGCTCCAGCCAAGAAAGCACTGGCGGGATACAAAAAAATTAAACCTTTCGTATTTTGCGGTATATATCCTGAAAATAATAAAGATTTCACGGGTTTAAAAAAAGCTCTTGAAAAACTTAAACTAAGTGATTCTTCTTTTACATTTGAGCAAGAATCATCTGAATCTCTGGGTTTTGGATACCGTTGCGGTTTTTTAGGCCTCCTGCATTCCGAAATCATCCAAGAAAGATTGGAAAGGGAGTTTGATGTAAGCCTTATAATCTCAATCCCTAGTGTTATTTACCGCGTAGAAAAAACTAACGGCGAAGAGGTTGAACTTGAAAATCCCTCAAAATTCCCTGACCCCCAGGAAATAAAAAACATCCTGGAGCCCTGGATAAGGGCTTTTATCATCACGCCTCTTGACTATGTAAATGATATTATGCAATTGGTAAAAAACAGGAGAGGAAATTACATAAAAACTGAATATCTCGGAGACGATAGATTAATAATAACGTATGAACTGCCTTTAGCTGAAGTCGTGGTTGATTTTTACGATAAAATAAAATCTATTACCAGAGGATACGCGTCTTTTGATTACGATTTTATTGGATACCGACCCGGGAAACTGGTAAAAGTTGATATTATGTTTAACGCGAAAACATATGACGCTTTCAGTTTTATTGTTCATAGAGACAAAGCCGAACAAAGAGGCAGGGAAATGGCTGATAAGCTAAAATCGCTTATTCCCAGGCAATTATTTCAAGTAGCCATTCAAGCTGCCATTTCAAATAAAGTTATAGCCAGAACAAATATATCCGCTCTAAAAAAACATGTAACGGGAAAGTGCTACGGAGGGGACATAACCAGAAAGCGCAAACTTTGGGAAAAGCAGAAAAAGGGCAAGAAGAGAATGAAGCAATTTGGCAATGTACAAATTCCGCAGGAAGCATTTAAAGAAATACTAAAAATATAAGAAAGGGCTAGTTATGTCAAAACAGAACAAATCAGCTGTTCGCGAGTGGGTTGAAACTCTTGTAATCGCAATCGTATTAGCCTTATTTATTCGTACCTTTTTCGTGCAGTCCTTTAAAATACCTTCCGGCTCCATGCGCAAAACTCTGATAGAGGGCGATAAAATATTAGTCAATAAACTAATTTATGGACCCAAAATACCCTTTACTCATATTACGCTGCCTGCAATTAGAGAACCGAAAACAGGAGATATTGTCGTTTTTAAATATCCCGAAGACCCCAAGAGAGATTTTATAAAAAGATTGATTGCCTGTGAAAATCAATCAGTAAAAATTGAAGATAACCATGTATTTGTCAATCACCAAAAAACCGGTGTTGAAAAAATTGATACGAATACTTACTACCCCAATGGAACCTTTGGAGAAAAAGAAGTACAGGTTCCTCCCGGCAACTATTATGTTCTAGGGGATAATAGCCCTGTTAGCCGAGACTCCAGGTATTGGGGATATGTTCCCGAAGACAATATAATAGGTAAGGCCTTTTTTATCTTCTGGCCGCCGCACAGAATTGGCATTTTAAAATAGGCTTGTATTTATACAATGAGCCATAAAAAAGGACTGGAACATTAAAGAAGACATTTAATATGGATACAGAGGAGTGGAAACAGTATTTAAAAGAAGTCGATGAAGAAGCGGATAAAGAGGTGAGGTTAAAGACAAAAAGAGGCCTGGTAGCAGGAACAGAGGCATTTATTAAAAAGTTAGAGAAAAGATTGAAACGTTCATTAAAATGTTTAGGCCATGGGAGACCCAAAAAAGGGAGTTGACCCCCTTTTTTCTTTTTGTTAGTCCTGTTTTTTTCTTGGATTGATTTTTTGGGGTATTGGATTTATGAAAGGTTGTTTTCAGAGAAGGATGGAAAATGTTAAGTAAAATCAATATTTGTAATATTAAAATCAACAACATTTCAATGCAAGAGGCCATTGAGAGGATAGAACTTTTATTCGAGAAAAATGAGCAAGCTATTGTTGTTACCCCTAATATTGATCATATTATAAAATTGCAGAGAGATGAAGAATTTAGAAAAATCTATGGAGAAGCTTCTCTTGTTCTTTGTGATGGAGTGCCCCTGATTTGGGCAAGTAAATTTTTAGGGAATCCCATTAAAGAAAGGATAAATGGCACCGATTTATTTGTAAGGTTATGCAAGGTTGCATCAGAGAAAAAATATAAATTATTCTTTTTAGGTGGAAGACCTGGAGCCTCTTTAAAGGCATCCGAAATTCTAAAATATAAACATCCGGATATCCAAATTGCGGGGGTTTATTCGCCGCCACTTGGTTTTGAAAATGATAAGGCAGAGAATGACAAAATTATTAAGCTAATTAAAGATGCTAACCCTGATATTTTATTTGTCGGTTTAGGGACGCCGAAGCAGGAGAAGTGGATTTACAAGCATAAGGATGAGTATCAAGTACCTGTATCTATTGGTATAGGCGTTAGCTTTGAGCTTGTTTCAGGCATGGTAAAAAGAGCTCCTATCTGGATGCAAAGGGCAGGTTTAGAATGGCTCTGGCGCTTGATGATGGAGCCAAAAAGATTATGGAAAAGATATTTGGTTGATGATATGAAGTTTTTCTGGTTAGTGTTGAAGCAGAAGATGCGAAAGTAGCTCATAGTTCATAGCTGATAGGTCATAGACACAAGCCGCATGTCGTAAATAGTTATAGATTGCGAATTACAAGTTACATTCAGAGCCGAGCACATCGAAAGTTTAGAGAACGTTTTAAATAAAGAATAAAGGGGCCAACTCCCTTTAATCTTGACATATAACTTCTTCACCTGATATCATAACTGCATACCAAGACAAGTACGAATAATCATACCGCATGAAGCTCATTATTTTAAAAAAGGGGTCAGAGTGATTTTTCTTGACAAGGAGGATATTTTAAAATTATACTGCAGCTATGTCAAGGAAAAATAGAATAGTTCTAATAGGATATCCGCATCACGTTATTTTGCGTGGAAATAATAGAAACGCTATCTTTTATGTTGATAAGGATAAGCGTTTTTTTATTGAATGTTTAAGAAGAGCTAAAGAGAAAACGAACTGTAAAATTTATAGTTATTGTTTTATGAGTAATCACATTCATCTTATTGTAGAGCCGCCAGAGGATGATGCTTTAGGTAAGATGATTCAATCAGTAGGAAGGCGTTATGTAAGGTACATCAATGACAACTACAAAAGGACTGGAACATTATGGGAGGGGAGGTATAAAAGCAGCTTAATAGATAAAGATGAATATCTTTTATCTTGTAGTAGATATATCGAACTAAATCCAGTAAGGGCTAATATGGTTAAGCGTCCCGGCATGTATAAATGGTCAAGTTTTAATTTTAAAACAGAGGGTAGAATAGATAAATTAGTGGATGTGGACACAATGTATATGAGCTTAGGACGAAATCTTCAGGAGAGAAGGAAAAATTATAAAAAGTTTGTATTAGAGGATATCTCAAATGAAGAACTGATATTAATTACTAAAGCAACTGAGAAATCAGGGGTTATAGGCAAAGATAATTTTATTAACAAAATTTCTAAACTTTT
>DAOVJY010000004.1 GCA_030632085.1 Candidatus Omnitrophota bacterium | reverse complement strand
TGTGACTTGTGACTTGTGACTTGTGACTTGTGACTTGTGACTTGTGACTTGTGACTTGTGACTTGTGACTTGTGACTTGTGACTTGTGACTTGTGACTTGTGACTTGTGACTTGTGACTTTGTACTTGTAACTTATTTATTATTGATTTAAATTTAAATAGTTATTGTAATCGGGAAAACTTAAGTTTAAATTAAAGAATTATATCAGGGGATAAAGTTATGAAAAAGCAGCTAGGTCAACTTCTAATTGATAAAAAAAATATTACACCTGATCAATTGGAGGAAGCCCTAAAATATCAAAAAGATAAAGGCGGGCTTCTCGGTCAAATATTAATTAGCCTTAAGTTTATAAGTGAACAGGATTTGGTCATGTCTCTGGCTGATCAATATGGTTTTCCATATATGCCGCTGGAGAATTATGATGTCAATATAGAGGCCGTTAAAATAGTCCCCGAGCACGTAGCAAGGCAGTACTTTTTAGTGCCTATTGATAAAATTGGAAATGTTTTGACTATTGTAATGGCTGACCCCTTAAATGATTTCGCCATCAGGGATATTGAGTATTTAACCGGCTGCAAAGTTACTCCTTTTGTCAGTACGGCAAGTGATATAAAAAGTGCTTTAGATCGTTGCTATGGCAAATCTCAACAAACAGAACAAACAGATGTTTCAAAATATAACTTTGGTAATGCTCCCAGGCAAATTGAAGATGTTGATAGAGAAAAAGGGGAGCGGGATAAATAATGAACGAAAGTTTAAAAAAAGATCTAATTCAGATTTTAATTGACGCAAAACTGTTATCCCAGGATCAGTTGGACGAAGCTCTTAAAATTCAGAAGGAAAAAAGTGGTAAGCTGCGCGATATATTAATATCCAAAAAATTTGTTAATGAAAATGATCTTATGGCCGCCCTTAGCCAAAAGTCGGGAATTCCACCTATATCTCTCAAAAAAGTAAAGATTAACAAAGATGTGGTTAGTCTAATTCCTGAGAACCTTGCCAGGCGTTATATCTTTATGCCGGTATCTAAAATAGGCAATACGCTCACAATTGCCATGGCCGATCCTCTTAATGTTTTTGCTATAGATGATATCAAGAGTTTAACTAAATTTACTATACAACCAATCATAAGTTCCGAGGATGAAATTATGAGCGCTTTAGATACGTATTATAAGCAAGGCGCGGCCGGTAAATTTGATTCGCTCTTAAAAGAGAGTGCCAGCACGCTCTTTGAAAATATTACAATAACTAAAGAAACCGAGACTCATGACACCGAAACACTTCTTAAAAAAATGGGTGAAAAACCGGTTGTCAGGTTAACTAATCTTATACTTACTGAAGCTGTAAATAGAGGTGCTAGTGATGTATTAATTGAGCCGCAAGAAAAGAAAACTTCTATTAGGTATAGAATTGATGGTATTTTACAAGAAAGCCCTTCTGTTCCTAAAGCTCTTCATAATGCTTTAGTATCAAGAATTAAAGTTATGAGCAATCTTAATATTGCCGAGCACAGACTTCCCCAAGACGGAAGATTTAAAGCAAAAGTTTCAAATCGGGAAGTTGATTACAGAGTATCTGTTTTGCCATCTAGTTTTGGTGAGAAGGTTGCTTTGCGCGTTTTGGATAAATCGGCTGTCTCGCTTGAAATTGATAAACTTGGTTTTGAAGATAATGTATTAAAAAAGATTAAATCAAATGCCTTAAAACCTCATGGAATGATAATTGCTTGCGGGCCTACGGGTTGCGGGAAAACTACAACACTTTATTCTATTCTGCAGTTTATCGACAAACCTACAAAAAACATAGTAACCGTTGAGGATCCGGTTGAATATGAGCTTTACGGAATTAATCAGGTAACAGCTTTACCTGAGTCAGGCTTAACCTTCGCTAGTGCCTTGAGGTCTATATTAAGGCAAGATCCGGACGTTATTATGGTTGGTGAAATTAGAGATTTTGAGACAGTGGATGTGGCCATTAAGTCGGCTCTTACAGGTCATTTGGTTTTAAGTACTTTGCATACAACTTCCGCCGCCGGTTCCGTGATTAGATTAATTGATATGGGAGTTGAGCCATTTTTAATCACCTCATCCTGTCTTTTATTTTTAGCTCAGAGATTAGTTAGAAAAATATGCCCGGAGTGCAAAGAGGCTTATAAGGTAACCGATGCCATGCGTAAAGATTTAGAACTCGGTGAATTTGAAAAGAAAATGGATACTAAAATTGGAGAATTTTTTAAAGGAAAAGGATGTCCTAATTGTAAGAATACCGGATATATAGGGCGCACGGTAATTAGTGAGGCATTTGTTTTATCACCTGCAATTAAGAATATGATTGTTAAAAAAGAACCGGAATCATTAATTGCCGAACAAGCCGGTAAAGAAGGCATGCGTAATCTGCGCGAAAATAGTTTACTGAAGGCCGCAAGAGGCGTAACCAGCATAGAGGAAATATTGAGAGTGACGGTTGATTAAAAAATGACAGGGCTTAATTTCGAAGATAAATTAAAAAAAATATTAGTAGATAGCCAGCTAATATCTCAAGAGGCGCTTGATAAGGCCATTCAGATTCAACAAAATGAAGGCGGCCAACTCAGTAAAATTCTTATAGGCCGGGGAGTTATAAGTGAGGATCATCTTATGAGTTGCTTAGCTAAACACTTAGATATGCCGGTTATCAAGTTATCTAAGATGAAAATCTCACCCGAGCTCTTAAAAATTATTCCTCAACAAGTTGCCAGGCATTATTTGGTTTTACCCTTTTCTAAAATAGGCAATACCTTAACATTGGCCATGTCCGACCCTTTAAATATATTTGCTTTAGATGATTTGAAGACCCTTACTAGTATGATAATAAAACCGGTTATAGTATCTGAAAGTGAGATGAAGAGTGCTATAAGCCGTAATTATGGTGGTGAAGGAGCTGAAGTGGTTGATATGCTTCAGGAGTCAGGCGGGGGTGTTGATATTGAGTTAGGGCTAATAAAAGGCCAGGTCCAAAAACTGGAAATTGATGAAAAGATTCCGATAGTAAATATTGTAAACAAGATTATCGCGGAAGGTTTGCGTAAGAGAGCAAGCGATATTCATTTAGAGCCCTATGAAGAAGTTTTAAGAATTAGATATCGGGTTGATGGTGAGTTGCAAGAGGCCTTTGAAGTTCCCAAGAAATATCAAAATCCCTTAATCGCTCGTTTAAAAATTATGTCTAATATGGACATAACGGAAAAAAGATTGCCGCAAGACGGTAGGTTTGAAATTGAGTTCGAGAAGAAAGATATTGATTTTAGGGTTTCTTGTCTGCCAATTACATATGGTGAAAAAATAGTTTTAAGAGCATTGGATAAATCTAATCTAAGTGTTGGTCTTGAAAGATTAGGTTTTTTGCCTGAGCCCTTAGCGGCATTTAACAAAGCTATAGCGCATCCTTATGGAATGATTTTAGTAACCGGGCCGACCGGCTCCGGGAAATCCACGACTCTTTATTCGATATTAAACAGAATTAATAAACCCGATGTAAACCTTATGACCATAGAAGACCCTGTGGAATATCAAGTTGAAGGTATTACTCAGGTTCAAGTTAAACCGGAGATTAGCCTTACGTTTGCAGTCGGGCTTCGCTCTATATTAAGGCAAAGCCCGGATATAATTATGGTAGGTGAAATCAGGGATTCTGAAACGGCGGATATCGCGGTTAAATCTTCACTTACAGGTTTATTGATTTTTAGCACTCTGCATACAAATGACGCGGCGGGAGCTATAACCCGTTTAATTGATATGGGAATTGAACCATTTTTAGTATCTTCAAGTTTGATACTAACGGTGGCTCAAAGATTATGCAGGAGAGTCTGTCCCGAGTGCCGCGAGCAATATAAAGTACCTAAAGAAGTATTAGAAAAACTTGGCATTAACGCGAATAAAGATATTATGGGTTATCAGGCAATTGGATGCAAATATTGCAACCAAACAGGTTATCACGGAAGAATGGGTACCTTAGAGGTTCTCGAGATAGACGATACTATTAAAGATATGATACTCAAGCGAGCGTCAAGTGATGATATCAAGGAATACGCGCGTTCCAAGGGCATGAAAACTTTGCGCGAAAATGCGATTCAAAAGTTCCTCATGGGCCTTACAACGGTTGAGGAAGTTATAAGGATTACTTCTGAGTAAAAGTTATGGCAGAATTCAAATATACAATTAAAGATAAACAAGGTAAGAATCAGACGGGCACTATTGAAGCTCCCGGTCAAGATGCGGCTGTAAATCTTTTAAGAGAAAGATCATTGATAATAATTAATGTAACACCTTATAGAAAATTTTCATTTTCTCTTAATTTGATGCCCTCATTATCCAGTGTAAAAATTTCTATTGATGAATTGGCTGTTTTTGCCAGGCAGTTAGCTACAATGGTTAACGCGGGGTTACCTTTAGTGCAGGGCCTGGAGGTTCTATCTGAACAATCTGAAAAAAAGGCCTTGAAGCTCATAATTTCTAAAGTAAAAGAGGCGGTTGAAGGAGGAAGCAGTCTTTCTGAGGCCTTAGGCGAGTATCCCAAAGCATTTTCAACTTTGTTTATTAATATGGTTTCGGCTGGTGAAGCTTCAGGTATGTTGGATGATATTTTAGCGCGCATGGCAACATACCTGGAAGATACCAGTAAATTGCAGAAAAAAGTGAAAGCCGCTTTAGTTTATCCTGTTACCATAGTTGTAGCTGTAGTGGCTATAACTATATTTATGTTAGTTAGCGTTGTACCCTCATTTGCTGAAATCTACTCTAGTTTTGGAGCTGATCTGCCCGGGCCGACTCAGGTATTGATGAGCGTTAGTGCCCTTGTAACAAAATATTTACTCTGGGTTATTTTGTCAATGGCGGCGCTGGTAGTTGGTTTTGCAATGATTGGAAAAACTGACAAAGGAAAAAGTGTAATTGATGGCGCGATACTCCGGTTACCAATAGCCGGTAAATTAATAAAAAAAGTTGCTATAGCAAGATTTTCCAGAACGTTGAGTACTCTTACAAAGAGTGGTGTTTCAATCCTAACTTCTTTGGATATTGTGGCAAAAACATGCGGAAATAAGGTTATTGAAGATGTCATCGTAGGTGTTCTTGAGAGTGTAAAAGGGGGAGAAACAATCGCTCAACCATTATCTAGAAGCAGTATTTTTCCTCCGCTGGTTGTTAAGATGGTAGCGGTTGGTGAGCAAACCGGTTCTTTAGAAGAAATGTTAGTTAAGGTCGCGAATTTTTACGATGATGAGGTTACTACTACGGTTGATAGTTTGACCTCACTAATTGAACCTCTGGTAATTATTATCCTGGGTGTGGTTATCGGAGGGATAGTTTTAGCTCTTTATTTACCGATATTTGATATGGCTAATTTATTTAGTTAAAATGGGGTGGAAATTTGACGCGGATTTGACATTTAATTGGGTATATGGTATAATGTTATTGAGTTAAATGAGGGCAATCTAAATAAAGGAGGTGAAATAAGATGAAAAAGCGAAGAGGATTTACACTTATTGAGATGATGATTGTTGTAGCTATTATAGCCTTATTAGCCACTATCGCAATACCTAATTATGTTAGTTTCCAGCTTAGAGCAAAAACAGCTGAAGCAAAACTTAATCTTGGCGCGATTAGGACTTGCCAAGAAGCATATAAGGCTGAGAATGATGAGTATCTCGTTTGTGCGGCTAATCCCGGTACGGTTCCCGCAGGTACGAAAACTACGTGGAGCAGCACTATGGCTGGCTGGACTGATATAGGTTTTGAACCTAAGGGTGAAGTTCGTTATCAGTATGAGGTTACAATCGCGGGTACAGGATTTACAGCTACAGCAACCGGTGACCTTGATGGTGATGGTACACCGGCAGTCTATTCAATTAGTGAGACTGGCATTTTAGTAACACCTGGTAATCCGCTTGATTAAATGACATTGAGTTTAATGAGTTAATATACATTAAAGAGCCGCTTTAAAGAAATACAAAGTGGCTCTTTTTTGTTTTTTTGCTTTTCCTATCCGATCTACGCTATCCGCTAATAAAGGTCTACGGTCTATTTTTATTGTTTTTTCTATTAAATAATCAATAATGTAAGGGCGCCCCTTGCGGTTGCCCGTTCAGAATTTTATTGTCATTTATATTTTTTTATCTATAATGGACAGAGGCAAGCCCTGTCCCTACTTGCTTCTTGCCTTTTGTTTTTGTTTTTTTTTGCTTTTCGCTTTTTGTCTCTTTGCTATTGCTTGTCTCTTGTGACTGGTGACGTGTGACTTGTGACTTATGATTTGGACGCAAAGTATAAACAAGCACCAATAATCAAGATACAAAATATACCTTTTCGGGCACAGATAAACAATTATCAATATTCACTAATCAATCATCAAACCGTTGCTATTCTTGTTTGGTTATTTGAATTTGGTCATTGGTTATTATTTGGTTATTGTTTCTTGTATCTTGTATCTTGTGACCTGTGCCTTGTGTCTTACTTCTTATTTGTTTCTTGCTCTTAGCCCTTAGCTATTAGCCATAAGCTATACGCTATTTGCTATTTGCCTTGCTCTATTTTATTGAAGCTTAGTGAATGATATATTAACCCCTACATATAGTAGATATAAATATAACAATACACCCAGGGAGTGTGGTTTTAGATGTGCTTTGAATTGACAAAAGTACTTATATATGATATATTTATAACATCGGGAAATAGTGTTAATGGGGTGAAAGCATGTTTAGAGTAAGGCCATTTACGCTTATTGAGTTAATGGTTGTTGTTTTCTAATTAGTATATTAGTTACGATAGCTGTTGCTAAATATCAAAATTTCAACCCAGAGCCAAAAAAGGCCTGAAAGGCTAATTATAATTTAAACCTTATTATGACAAAAGAAAATATTGTCGGATTAGACATAGGTACATCAACCATTAAAGTAGTACAGCTTCTTAAATCTAAAGACAGCTATAGTTTAATTAAGGCATCTATTGAGGAGCTTGAGTTTAATGCTGATGAGAAAGTAAAATTAGCCGCCCTTAAACGTCTTTTTAAACGCGCGAAAATTTCGCAAAAAGAAGTTAACATTTCTACAGAAGGGCCTTCCGTAATTATTCGCAATATTCAATTACCTAAAATGAATAAAGCTGACCTCAAAAGTGCGATTAAATACGAGGCTGAAAAGTACATTCCTTACAGTGTAAACGAGGTGTATGTGGATTGCCAGATTATTTCTGAGGTTCAAAATAACATGGGAGTTCTTTTAGTTGCGGCTAAGAAAGATACCATTAATGATAAGATTCAGTTGGTGCGGAAGGCCGGTTTGAGGCCATGGGTTGTTGATGTGGATTCGTTTGCCCTAATTAACGCTTTTAACTTAAAAAATGAGGATAGCGATAAAACTATTGCTTTATTAAATATTGGAAGTGAAGCCACCAGTGTAAATATTATTCGTGGTAATTTGTTTAATTTTACCCGTAATATTTCAGCTGGTGGTAAGCGCGTCACCGAAATTATCGCTGAGAATTTAAAAATAGATTTAACCCGGGCGGAAGAACTTAAAAAAAATCCCGGTGATAAAAAACAGGAAGTAAGCGAAGTGTATTTAAACGCGGTGAGAGAAATGGCAATCGAGATTAAATCATCTTTCGACTATTATGAAAGCCAATACGAGGAAGGTGTTAGTAAGATATTTATTAGCGGCGGCGCGGCAATCAATGAATATACGGCTAATTTCTTATCTGAGAATATGAATTTAGAAGTTAATAGATGGAGCGTTTTAGACAGGGTAGGTGTGGTGAGCAAGTCCTTAAGGGATACATTAACCCCTATTCAGGATTATTTGGCTGTAGCTGCCGGATTAGCTTTACGCAAATTATAAATTATGATAGAGATAAATTTACTTCCGGATGATTTAAAAAAACAAAGAGTAATAGTTCCAAAAGGATTATTTATCTTTATCGGAATAATTCTTATATCGTTGCTTATTCTCTGGATGATATCAGTGAATAAAAGTTATACCGCGGTTGCGATGAAGGCTGATAACGTTGAAACCAGATGGCAGGAAATTTTAGTGCTGAAAAATGAATACGGCGGATATAAGAAACAGCTTAAATCACTGGAAGAAAGAGCTCTTGTTGTAAATTATTTAATGGCGGATAGAATTTATTACTCGCAAAAACTCAATGAGTTGAGCGATTTACTTATTGATGGAATTTGGTTTAATAGACTTGATTTGAATAGTGAAGTGTTAACTATTGAGGGTAAGGTTTATTCCAAAGAGGGAAAAGAAGAAGCGATAGTTGGAAACTTTATGAACAATATTAAATATCATGAATCCTTTTTTAAAGATTTTGATGATGTTGAACTAAAGATTATTAAAAGAAGAATCCAAGATGTGGAACACATAAGCTTTATTCTTTTTTGCCACTTCAAACAAAAAGAATTACCGGATAACGAAGATGAATCTTAAAGCCTTAAAGGAAAACAAGACTTATCAAATAATTGGCGGAGTTATAGCTGTGTATATAGTTGGCGCGATTATTTTTTATTTTGCCGCCATAGCTCCAAAAATTGGCACAATAAAAGAGTTAAAAGTGCAAATTTTCGAGAAGCGGGCTTTTTTGTCTAAAGCCGGCTCAATTGAGAAACAGAAGGAGAAGATTGAGAAAGCTAAGATAAGAATTAAAGAAATCGAAGAAAATATCAGTTATTATGAAAAAAAATTGCCGACAGAAAAAGATATACCGGACTTATTGCAATACCTTTCGGATATTGCTACCGAGACTGATGTAAAGTTGTTGGAAATTGAAAAAAGACAGGAAATCAGGCGGGAGCAAGAGCAAACTTTATATGTGACAGTTCCACTTAAGTTAATACTTAAAGGCGGGTATCATAATATCGGATTTTTTATTAGTAAACTCGAGAACGCTGATAGATTTATGAAGATTGAAGGGCTTGAAATTAAAGAAGATAAAAAAAATCCTTTCGAGCATAGAGGCGAGATGGTAGTTTATACTTATATATTAGATTCAGCGGAGACGAAAGAGAATGAGTAGAGTTTTGAGCATAGTTTTGCACTTAGTGGGCCTATTGTTGTATTTAAATACTTTTGCATATGCAACAGGTTTCGTGTATAATAATCATGAAAGGCGTGATCCGTTTGTGCCCTCATATTTGGAGGATGAAAGTGAAAAAAAACCTACAGTTGCAAACGATAAGAAAGAAGTAGATTACAGCTCAATAACGCTTCAGGCTGTGATATATGACCCGGCCGGAGATTCGGTTGTGATAATAAACAATCAAATTATGAAAGTTGATGATCAGACCGGTTTTTTTATTATAAAGGAAATCACTCGCACTGGTGCTGTTGTGGAAGTTTTAGGGGAAAGAAAGGTTTTCAAGTTAAGAGAAGATAAAAATAATGCCGATGATGAAAAATAAAAAATACTTTTTATTTCTTTTCGTTATATTTTGCGCGGTAGTCCTTTGCGGTAAGACTAGCATTTCGCAAGAAGTAAAAGCTGTAAGTCCGCGTGCGAAGCAAATTTCTCCCCGGCAGATTGAAGCTAATCAAATATATTCGATTTTGAATAATAAGTCCTCCAGCAAAAAGATCAGCATGGACTTTAAAGACGCGAATATAAAGGATGTTTTGCGTATAATTTCAGACAAAAGCGGTACAAACATTATCGCGGGAGAAGAGGTTCAGGGAGTTGTAACCATGAAGTTAGAAGATGTTCCTTGGGAGAAAGCTTTAGATATCGTCTTAAAAACTCAAGGTTATGTTTGTGAGCGGGATGGGAATATAATTCGCGTTACCACAAGAGAAAATCTTTCTCTGGAAGATTTGGAGACAACTCTATTTTCACTCAATTATGCTGATGCTGAAAGTTTGTCAATATCACTTGGAGAAATGCTGTCTTCTCGCGGAAAGATGCAGTTTGATACGAGGACTAATCAAGTTATTATGACTGACACAAGAAGCAATATTAAGAAATTAGCCGGTATAATCGAACAGTTGGATGCCAGAACGCCGCAGATACAAATTGAAGCCAGGATAATAGAAACAACCTTGGGTAAGGATGAAGTTTTAGGTGTTGATTGGCAAACGCGGATTATAGCTGATGGAGCTAAAAGGGCCACAACAGTTCCGTTTTCTAATTGGAGTACTGATGGCAGGGTGTATCCTACGCCAAGCGCTGATTATACTTATGACGCGAGTGGGCAGATTACTGGTATTACTTCAGATTTTGCTTTGAAGAATGACTTGCCTGTTTCCGGAAAAGATGCTATAACATGGAGCTCTTTACCGGCTATTGCCGGAAGTACGGGCGAGAGTGAGTATTTCCAGTACGGAACCCTTGATTTCACCGGTTTACAGGCAACTTTAGAGGCTCTATCTACCAGGACGGATACGAATGTTTTATCAAATCCCAGAATTACCACTTTAAACAATCAGGAAGCAAAAATTACAGTAGGTACAAAGTGGCCGGTAGCCAGTTATTCTTATTCCGACGAAACGGGCCGGTGGAATGTTTCCGGGTGGGATTATGTTGAGTATGGCATTATTTTGACGGTTACTCCAACGGTTAATAAAGATGGCTATATAACTTTAACTGTTATTCCCGAAGTAAGTGACTTGACCGGAAGTGTTACATTTGAAGGGGCGGAAGTACCGATAATTTCCACTAAACAGGCGGAAGTTCAGGTAATGATTAAAGATGGAGAGACCTTGGTGATAGGCGGCATGATTAAGGACAAAGTTATTAATACCAGAAAGAAAATACCACTGCTTGGGGATATTCCACTATTGGGTTATTTATTTTCGCATAAAAGTACAGAGGTGGAAAAAAGAGACCTTTTAATATTTTTAACACCTCATATATTAAGAGAGAATGGTTACGTTGACTCAGTTTCAGCGGTTGCATTTGAACAGGAAACAGTTTTTTAATATGCTTGATTAAATAGTTTAAAATAAAGACGGGTTTAGAGCCTGTCTTTTTTCAATTTAAAGGAGTTTAATTTTTAAGATGAAAAGAAAAATAATTATCAATGTTGAGAAGCAGGAAAAGCGAATTGCTGTTATGGAAAACGGTGATTTGGAGCAATATTTCAGCGAGAGGCCGGATTATAAGCGATTTGTGGGAAATATCTACAAGGCAAAAGTTGATACGGTAGTAAGCGGTATTCAGGCTGCTTTTGTTAATTTGGGAATGAAGAAAAATGGTTTTCTCTACGTGTCGGATATCACTAAACCGTTTGGTGATTATAAGGAAATATTAGAAGAGGAAGCTGAGGAGCTTGTGCCATCACGCTTTAAAGAAAATGTTAATATTAAAGATGTCTTACGGCCGGGACAGGAAGTTATCGTCCAAATTGTAAAAGATAGTATAAGCACAAAAGGCCCCAGGCTAACTACGAATATTAGTTTGCCCGGCAGGTATTTAGTTTTAATGCCGTATCAGAGTTGTACGGGTATTTCCAAAAGAATAAGAGAACCCGAAGAAAGAGAAAGATTAAAAAATATTATTGGCAGTTTTCGGTTGCCGCAGGGCGCGGGGCTTATAGTGAGAACACTGGGAGAAGGAGCCAGTAAAAGAGAGCTTATCAGGGATTATAAATATCTTCTTCGACTTATGAAACGCATTAATTACGTTTCCCGCCGGGTTGCTTGTCCTTCTTTGGTTCATGAGGAGTATGATTTAGTTTTGAGGGTTATACGTGATTATTTTTCAGAAGATATTGAATGCCTTATGGTTGATGATAAGAAAGAATTTAGCAGGATATATAGATTTCTGAACTCTTTAACGCCTGACCTAAAATCAAAATTAAAGCTGCATGAAGCCGGGAAATCTCTATTTGAGGAATATAAGCTTGAAGATCAAATTGAAAAGATAACCAAAAGACATGTTCAATTAAAATCAGGGGGTTATATTATCATAGAGCCAACTGAAAGTTTGGTTTCAATTGATGTTAACACGGGAAGTTTCGTAAAGAAGGCAAGTTTAGAAGAAACAGCTTTCATTACTAATAAAGAAGCTGCCAATGAAATAGTAAGGCAATTAAAGCTTAGAGATCTTGGGGGGATAATTATAATTGATTTTATCGATATGAATTTAAGGCAGCATCGCCATGAGATTCATAGGATTCTTTTGATGAGCCTCAAAAAAGATAGAGCTAAAACTAAAGTTTTACCTATTTCTGAACTTGGTGTGGTTGAGATGACGCGTCAAAGAGTAGGTAAAAGTTTAGAGAGTGCTTTTTCTGAAACGTGCCCCCATTGCAAAGGTAAAGGGCTGGTAAAGTCAAGTCCCACAATTGCAATTGAAGCTCTTAGAAGTATTAAGAAAGCGCTAAAAACTCTTAAAGTGTCCAAGATTAGAGTAAATTTGCATCCCAAGGTAGCTTCATATATATTTAATGAGCTTCGAGAAGAGCTAAATCATTTAGAGAACGAATATAATGCGAAGATACTTATAGAGGCGGATATCAAGGAACATATTGAAAATGTTAGAATTACAAAAGCTTGACAAGCTTTTTCTTTTTTGATATCCTGTATGTCTGTTGAAATATCTGTTGAAAAGTTAAGCAATGGAGTTATGTGAAAACATTAAGAAACAAGATGCAAGAAACAATAACCAAATAATAACCAATAACCAAATTCGAATAATCAAACCAAGGCAAGAGCGATTGTTTGATGATTGGTTATTGAATATTGGAAATTGTTTGCTTGTGCCCTGCAAGGGTATATCTTGTATCTTGGTTATTGGATATTACATGTCTAATAGACATATTATACGAGGAGAAGAAAATGTACGCGATAATTGAAACCGGTGGAAAACAGTATAAAGTCAATAAAGGCCAGGAGTTTATGGTTGAATATTTAAAAAAGAAAGAGGGAAGTATTGTTAATTTCTCCCACGTTATGATGGCTGCTAAAGGCAAAAAGATATATATAGGAACACCTTATATCAAAAAAGCCAAAGTAGCTTGTAGCGTGGTATCAAACGAAAAAGCTGATAAAATTGTAAGCTTTAAGTATCGCAGGCGCAAGAGTTCAAAGACAAAAAAAGGTCACAGGCAACAGTATACCAGGCTCAAAGTAGATGATATTGTCCTGGATGAAAAGTAATTATATAAAAGGAGTTTGAATAATGGCACATAAAAAAGGGATGGGCTCAACAAAGAACGGAAGAGACTCTGTAGGAAAAAGTTTGGGTCTTAAAAAATACGACGGCGAAACGGTAAAAGCGGGCGCTATAATCATAAGGCAAAGAGGAGTTAAGTTTAAGGCTGGAGATAATGTGGGACGCGGTTCTGATAATACTCTTTTCGCGAAAAAACACGGCGTGGTCAAATTTAGCAAAACAAGATTTATTAGTATTTTGCCTCAGTAATGTTTATAGATGAAGTTGATATTTATGTGCAGGCTGGTACCGGTGGCTCTGGATGTAAAAGTTTCCGCCATATAAGAGATGCAAAGAAAAGAAAACCAAATGGCGGTGATGGCGGCCAGGGAGGCCATGTAATTATCAAGGCAGACCCCGGCATTTATACCTTAAGAGAATTCAGATATAAAAAAAATATCAAGGCTCCCAGTGGTGGCCGCGGGGGATCTAATAATAAAACAGGCAGAGATGGTGAAGATGTTTATCTGTCGGTGCCGCCGGGTACTTTTGTTATTAATGCTGATAATAGTTTGATTGTGAGAGATTTGACTTATATTAATGAGGAGGTTATTGTCGCGCGCGGAGGTAGGGGCGGCCGGGGCAATATCAGGCATGAGAATGCCGAACCAGGTAAGCTGGGCGAGTCTATACATCTGCATTTAGATCTAAAATTAATTGCTGACGTTGGTTTAGTTGGATTTCCCAACGCGGGCAAATCTTCCCTAATAAGCTGCATTTCTAAAGCAAAACCTAAAATCGCAGCTTATCCGTTTACAACTAAAGCGCCTATTTTGGGTATTGTTGAATTCGACGAAAAAGAGTTCAAAATTGCCGATATACCCGGTTTAATTGAGGGAGCGCATTCAGGCAGCGGTTTAGGTGATAGATTCCTCCGACATATAGAGCGAACGAGAATTCTTGCCTTTGTTATAGATCTCGCGGGTGTTGACGGAAGAAAACCCTGGGATGATTTTTTTAGTTTAAAAAATGAGTTAATGCTATATAATAAGGAATTGAACGATAAGCCATATATAATTTTAGCAAATAAAATTGATTTAGTTGCGGCGAAGGAAAATGTAAAAGTTTTTAAAGATAAAATTGAAGAACCATTTAGTATGATTTCATGTAAAGATAAGACTAATATTGATAAATTTTTGAAGCGGGTAATTGGATTATTAGGATGAAAAAAAATAAAAAATTTAATAGAGTTGTTATCAAAGTGGGCACTAAGATTATTGCCTCTAAGGACGCGTGTTTAGATAAGAAAGAGGTTGAGCTCTTATGTCTGCAAATAGTTAAGTTGCTTAAAAGTGGAGTTGAGGTTGTATTGGTCTCCTCAGGGGCAATTGCCGAAGGTATGAGTCAGCTTAAGCTTAGCAAAAGGCCCAAGACATTAAAAATTTTACAAGCCGCCGCGGCAATAGGCCAAAGCCGTTTAATGAAAATATATGATAATTATTTTCATAAAAAGAAAATAGTAACAGCGCAAATTTTATTAACCAGGGCTGATTTAAGCGATAGGCAAAGGTATCTAAACGCGAAGAACACGGTTATGACTCTTTTAGAAAAGGGCATTTTGCCCGTTATTAATGAAAATGATACAGTTTCGACAGATGAAATTAAATTTGGTGACAACGATCAACTCTCGGCTCTGGTGGCTAATTTTATTTCAGCAGAGGCGCTCATAATTTTGACCGATGTTGCCGGGCTTTATTGCGTGAATTCTCAAGGAAAACAGGAGAAAATTGATGTTGTTGAAGATGTTGCGCGGGTTGAGCATCATGCCGCGGGTGCCGGTTGCGAATTAAGCGTTGGAGGTATGAGAACAAAGCTGAAAGCGGCTCGCATGGTTACTTCTTCCGGTATAACCTGTATTATTGCTAATGGCAGAAAAACTAATATTTTATACGATATAATGAATGGTAAGAACGCGGGAACTATTTTCAAAGGGAAAAAATCAAAACTCAATGAAAGAAAAAAATGGATTGCCTTCAGTAGAAAAGTGAAAGGTAAGTTGATTATAGATAAAGGAGCCGTAAAGGCGCTTTGCGAGCAAGGCGGAAGCCTTTTGTCGGCAGGTGTTATTAAAGTTTCCGGCGATTTTGCTTATGGAGACCTTATATCGGTATTTAGCGAATCAGGCAAAGAACTCGCCAGAGGATTTACTAATTATGCTTCTAAAGAAATAGATAAAATTAAGGGCCTTAAGACTTCAGAAATAGAAAAAAAGCTTGGCTGTAAGTATTATGATGAAATTATTCATAGAGATAATCTTGTAATTTTATAGCATAGGAGAACAAGATGGAAATTAAGAAAGAAATTCAGTCAATAGCCATTATGGCAAAAAAAGCATCTTCAGAAATGCGTCAATTGTCTACTGAGATGAAAAATAGAACATTGGAACAAATGGCCCGGGCTTTAACGGCTAACGCCAAATATATTATTAATGCCAATAAGCTGGATATTAAAACAGCTAAAAAGAATGGCTTAAAAGAAAGTTTTATAGATAGGTTGTCGCTGGATAAAGATAGAATTAAGCAGATGAGTTCGTGCCTTAAGGAGGTTGCGGCTCAAGAAGACCCTATTGGAAATATGGTTTCGTCAGTTAAAAGGCCTAACGGCTTGCAGATTATGAAAGTACGAGTTCCTTTAGGTGTTATTGGAGTTATTTATGAGTCAAGGCCTAACGTTACAAGTGATTGTATAGGCCTTTGTTTAAAAGCCGGTAATGCCATTATTTTAAGAGGGAGCAGTAATGCCATCTATTCAAACTTGGCCATTTTCGAAGTTTTAAATAAAATCGCTCTAAATAACGGTTTACCCGAAGGCGCAATAAATATAATTAAAACCACTGATCGTAAAGCGGTCCGCCTTTTACTTAGAGAAGAAAAGAATATTGATTTGATTATACCCAGAGGCGGAGAGAGCCTCATTAAAGAAGTGGTTAAGTATTCTAAGATACCGGTTGTAAAACACTACAAAGGGCTTTGCCACGCGTATGTGGATGAATATGCTGATTTAAATATGGCGGAAAGAGTGATACTTAACGCGAAGCTTCAGAGAACAAGCGTCTGTAATGCTATTGAAACTTTATTAGTTCATAAGCATATCGCCGCGCGCTTTTTGCCTTTAATGATAAAAAGGCTAAAAACTCAAGGAGTAGAGGTTAGGGGATGCCTTGAGGCCTATAATATTTTTAAAGGCCGGATTAAAAAAGCGGTTAATAAAGATTGGGAGACTGAATACTTGGACAAAATTTTGTCAATTAAGGTTGTTAATAGTATGAATGATGCCATAGAGCATATTGAGAGATATGGTTCCGGACTTTCTGAAGTGATTATTACCGACAGTTGTGAATCTGCTGAGCATTTTTTAAATAGAGTGGATTCCGCTTGTGTATATCTGAATGCTTCAACAAGATTTACTGATGGAAATCAATTTGGCCTTGGAGCCGAAATAGGCATTAGTACGGGCAGAATGCACGCCAGAGGCCCCATGGGTGTTGCCGAACTTACCAGTTACAAGTATGTAATTATCGGTAGCGGCCAAATAAGGGCCAAATAAATGCGCTTAGGTGTATTAGGCGGCACGTTCAATCCTGTCCATTTGGGGCATTTAAGATTAGCCGAAGAAGCAATGAGGCAGCTTATGCTGGATAAAGTTATCTTTGTTCCGGCGTACGTTAGCCCTTTTGCTTCAATTGATGATTCCGCGCCGGCTCAGGATAGATTGGCTATGCTTAAAAAAGCGTTAAAAACGTTTAATTTTTTTGAAGTCTCAACCTACGAGCTGGATAAAAAAGATACCTCATACGCGATTGATACCATTAAACATTTTAAAAAATGTTTAAAGGCTAATGACAGTCTTTATTTTATTGCCGGTGGAGATATAGCTGATAGATTGAATGAGTGGAAAGATATTGGTGAGCTATGTGAGCTTTGCACTTTTGTGATTGCTAAAAGGTCAGGTTTTAATAAAATATTTAATGGAAATGCGGTTGAATATATTGATATTGACGCGATTGATATATCGTCATCTGAAATCAGGGATTTAATTAAGAATAATGATGATTTTAAATCCACGGTACCTCCGGAAGTTTTCAAATACATAAACGAAAAAAAATTATACAGGTAAAAAATGAGTTTACTTTCTCTGGTATTATTAGTTTTATCTATAGTGATTCTTTTGTTTATATCAGCGTTTCTCTCGGGCTCAGAAACAGCATTTTTGTCGCTTAATCGTTTACGGTTAAGGCATCTTGCGAAACAAAAAGGGCCTCAGGCAAATTTAGTTCAAAAATTAATTGATAATACGGATCAATTAATTACAACAATTTTAATTAGTAATAACTTTGTCAATATTACGATTTCATCATTGTCGGCGGCGGCATTCTATTATTTTTTAGGTCCGAAAATAGGTATCATGGTTTCAACATTTGTTATGACTATTCTTATCCTGGTTTTTAGTGAAATAACCCCTAAAATATTCGCGGCGAGGCATGCCGAGAAATATTCTTTTAAAGTAGCAAAGATTATGGATGTTACAATAAAATTGTTAAGCCCCATCTCAAATGTTTTTACAAAGTTTAGCCATTTTATCATAAAGTTATTCGGGGGAAATCCCAAAGGGAAGTCAGCCGTTATAACCGAAGAGGAAATTAAAACTATTATTGAAGTGGGAAGCGAAGTGGGTGCTGTTGAAGATGAAGAGCGGGAAATGCTTCACAGAGTCTTCGAGTTTAATGATATTCATGTCTCAAAGGTAATGATTCCCAGGGCTGAAATTATAGCGGCTGATGTCAATACCCAGGTTGAAGACTTGTTAACATTAGTTAATAAAGAGGGTTATGCCAGAATTCCTATTTATGAGGATGAGTTTGATAATATTATAGGTGTTTTGTATGCCAGAGACTTATTGAAGGTGTGGGAAGCAAAGGAAAAAGTTGTATTGAGGGACTTAATCAGGCCCGCCTACTTTGTTTCATCCGATAAAATAGCTATGGATTTGCTTAAAGATTTTCAACGTAAACGTATCCAGATAGCTATTGTAACTGATAAACAGAATATAATCGTTGGCCTCATATCCCTTGAAGATCTTTTAGAAGAGATTGTGGGAGAAATTGAAGATTGGCATGATTAGTCAAAACAAGAAGGCTTTTATATTATATTCTACTAGTGATTCCGGTCATTACATGGCCGCTATTTCGCTTGCAAAAGCCTTTAAAGATAGAGAAACGTCTTTAGAAGTAGTCCTAATTAATGCCCTGGAATTTATTTCACCATCGTTGGAGAATTTTATTCATGGTTTATATATCTGGATTGTAAAAAGATCCGGAAAAATCTATGATCAACTTTGGGGCAACCAGGCATTTTACAAAAACGTTAATCCTATAGGTAAAATGCTTTTAGTGCCTACCTATAGAAAGTTTAAGAGTTATTATGAAAGCCACAGGCCTTGCGTGGTGATCTGTACCCAAGTGGTTCCGTGCGCCGTTTTCTCCGCTATTAAGAAAGAATACAAGAAGGTCTTTAAATTGTACGCGGTTGTTACTGATTATGATATTCATCCTTTTTGGGTAATGGATAACGTGGACGGTTATTTTGTGGCAACCGAAGAAATAAAGGATAAACTAATACGTAATAATATACCGGCAGAAAAAATAGTTGCTGCCGGGATACCAATTGACCCTAAGTTCTCTATCGCGGCAGCTTTGATAAAGAGTGAGTCTGGTTCTAATAATTGCGTAAGCGCACCCAGGATTTTGCTTATGGCAGGCAGTATGGGGGTTGGCCCGCTTGATATTATAACTCGCGAACTCGACAAGCTTGATTTAGATTTTGAACTTCAGATAGTTTGCGGTAAGAACAGGCGCCTTAAGAGGAGGCTTGATAAAATATCAGCCGGATTGAAACATAAGGCTGAAATATACGGCTTCTCAAACGATATTATTACTTTGATGTCTCGAGCTGATTTATTGATTACGAAGCCGGGCGGTATGACTTCTTCTGAAGCTTTAGCTTTAAATTTACCTATGATAATATATAGCTCAGTTGGAGGCCAGGAGTCGAGAAATCTTGAATATCTTTGCGCCAGGGGAGCGGTTTATAAGGCAAGAAAAATAAAAGATATAAGAAAAGCCGTTAAAAACTTCTTGAACGATAAAGCTTTATCTGAAAAGCTTATATTAAACGCGAAAAAGATTGCTAAGCCTAATGCGGCCGCGGAGATTGCTGAAACTATCTCAAAAAGCATTTGACTAATAGTATTGTCTATGGTACACTAATAAAAAACGAGGAGGTATTCTATGGAAGGTTATTGTGTAAAATGCAAAGCAAAAAAAGAAATCTCTGATGCTAAAGAGGTAACCATGAAAAATGGCCGCAAGGCGCTTAAAGGCAAGTGCCCTACATGCGGAACAGGAATGTATAGAATTTTAGGTAAGAAGTAGTATTCCTTTTATAGATAATTAATGACTCAAAGTAAAAAGCTCAGCGCTAAAGATAAAACATTTTTTGTGGCGAGAGCTGCCCTTGAGAAAAAAGCCGATAACGTAGTTATGATGAATATGACTGGTGTAGCTGCGATATGCGACTTTTTTCTTATATGCGGGGGTAATAGTGAAAGAAAGAATAAAGCTATTGCTGACCACATCTTAAGGGCGCTTAAGGATCTCTGCATGAAGCCGTCCCACATAGAAGGTTATAATGAGGGATCGTGGATTTTGCTGGATTATATTGATGTTGTGATTCATATCTTCAAAAATGACCTGCGTGAATTTTATAGTCTTGAGCGGCTCTGGGCCGATGCTCCCCAAAATGCGATAACTGAAGAACGTGCTAAAGACTTTAAGTAAAGAACTCAAGACATTACTAAATAAAGCTATTGTTGCTGTGTCGTCATCTTCTAAGGATAAGAAGTTTGACATAGAACTTAGTCTTCCTAAAGATAAAAGATTTGGCAATCTTTCTACAAATATCGCGTTTCAAGTGGCACCTATCATAAAAGATTCTCCATTTAATACAGCTGAAAAAATTAAAAAAGAGCTTCTGAATTTATTAATATCCAGTAAAAAAAGACATTGGATTGAGTCTATTAATGTTCTTAAGCCTGGATTTATAAATATTACCTACAGCAGAAAATTCCTCAATATACTTTTAAAGCTTATCGCGGACTCTCCCTCAAAATTTAAACTTCACAATATTGGCCGAAAAAAGAAAGTTCAGATTGAATTTGTAAGCGCGAACCCCACAGGCCCCCTTAGCATAGCTCATGGCAGGCAAGCGGTGGTGGGCGATGCGGTATCCCGGATTTTGAAAGCCTGTGGATACGATACTACCAAAGAATATTTTATTAATGATGAGGGTAATCAAATAGATGCTTTAGGAAAATCCGTTATGGCTAGATGTCTTGAGTTAGAAGGTAAAGATTTCAATATTTCGGAGGACGGATATCAGGGTGAATATTTAATTGATATTGCAAAAGATTTTATTAAGCGCTTTGGCAAGGCGTCTTTTAGTAAAGAGCACCTAAATATAAAGAAAATACTCTCAGTATACACCGTTAAGCTGATTATGGACGGAATCAAGAAAGATTTAGATGACATTGGTGTATCTATGGATGTTTGGTTTTCTCAGAAAAAGCTATCAAGAACCGATGCCATTGATAATGTAATAAAAAAGTTAAAAAGAAAAAAGCTGATATATGAGAAAGATGGGGCTGTTTGGTTTAAGTCTACCACTTACGGTGATGATAAAGATAGAGTTATTGTAAAAAGTACGGGTGAATATACATATTTAGCACCCGATATTGCTTATCACGAAAATAAAATCAAAAGAAAATTCAGTAAAGTCATTAATATTTGGGGGCCGGATCATCATGGCTATATACCGCGTATTAATGCTGCCGTAAGGGCTTTGGGGGTTTCTGATGATTTTTTGGAAGTGATTATTATTCAGCTGGCGACATTATATAAGGGCGGTAAACATATTTCAATGTCTACCAGAAAAGGCCAATATATAACTTTAAGACAATTAATTCATGAGGTTGGCCTTGATGTGGCAAGGTTCTTTTTTCTAATGAGAAAAACAAGCAGCCATCTCGATTTTGATTTAGCATTAGCTAAGAAGAAATCAATGGATAATCCGGTTTATTATATTCAATATGCTCATGCGCGTATTTGCAGCATACTTCAAAAGCAAAAGGAAGATATCAAAAGGTTGCCGCGGTGTGATCTTAATCAATTGAATGATGCGCGGGAAAGGGCTCTTATAAACGCGCTGGTGGATTATCCGAGTGCTGTTGAATCCGCGGCCTTATCCAGAGAACCTTATTTTCTAACAGTTTATTTACGTAAGGTTGCCGAGGCGTTTCATTCATTTTATCACAGTCATAGAGTGCTTGATGATGATTTAACTAAGACCGCGGCTAGAATAAAACTTATCAAGGCAACTAAGAATATCCTTCATGCCGGCCTTAATCTTCTGGGAGTTTCATCACCCACAAATATGTAAGAAACAAGATAAATAGCGTATAGCGAACGCGAACGCGAACGTCTTGATATAATATTATGAAATTTTTGAATTTAGGTGAAGTTGATTATAAGCAGTGCTATGAACATCAGAAAAGACTTCATAAGCTTAGGGTTGAGGGTGTCATTCCTGATACGGTTTTATTGGTAGAACATCCCCATGTTATAACCGCGGGAAGGTCTTTTAATACCGGTGATATTCCCGATAAGAGTGTTTTAGATAACTATGGTATTAAAGTAATAGAGGTAGATAGGGGCGGCAGTGTTACCTATCATGGCCCTGGTCAATTAATTTGTTATCCTATCATTGATTTAAGTAAGCGCAAAAGAGATATTCATAGATTTTTAGACAACATTGAGACTGTCGTTATTAATGCTTTAACTACCTATGGTATTAAAGGGAGTTCGCTAAGAGGTAAAAGAGGAGTTTGGGTAGATAATAAAAAAATTGCCTCCATTGGTATCGGAATTAAGCGTTGGGTGACATATCACGGGGTTGCTATAAACTTAAATGTGGACTTGGGATATTTTAAAATGATAAAACCTTGCGGTTATAATTCAAACATAATGGTTTCTCTGAATGACCTCATTCATCAAGATGTCAATTTAGATGAATTTAAGAGAGTTTTTGAACAATCCTTTAAAGATTTTATGGGTCATTCTTAATTAAGTTGAATAGTCTATTATAACTCGTGTCATGTGACTTATGATTTGGACGCAAAATATAAACAATCACCAATAACCAAGAAACAAGATACAAACAAACATCAATAATCAAGATACAAAATATACCTTTTCGGACACAGATAAACAATTATCAATCCTTCAATACTGCTCAGGATTAACCCTGAGTAACATTGAAGGGTCAATATTCACTAATCAATCATCAAACCGTCGGTATTCTTGTTTGGTTATTTGAATTTGGTCATTGGTTATTATTTGGTTATTGTTTCTTGTATCTTGTAGCTTGTAGCTTATTTCTTGTGACTTTGTACTTGTATCTTGGTTACTGACTTTTTACTTGAAATTTTATGGTGTTTTTTGTATAATGAAACCTCATAAATAAATAAGAGATTATCACTATGGAGGGACTTAATGTCTCAAATAGAAGTTAAATTGCCGGAGTTAGGCGAAAATATTACAAGTGCCAACGTTTCTTTTTGGCATGTGGAAGAAGGGGATGTTGTTAAGGAGAACGACGATCTCTTGGAAGTGGTAACTGAAAAAGCCACGTTCAACGTACCTGCGCCTGTTGGCGGGAAACTGATTAAAAAGAACTTTGATGAAAGTGAAGAAGTAAAGGTTGGCGAAACTATCGCTGTTTTAGAAGCGGAATAAAAAGGATAAAAATGATGCATGAAGCAAACAGACTAAAGAGATTACCGTTATATTTATTTACTATAATGGATAACTTAAAGCGCGAGGCTCAAAAAGAAGGTATTGATGTTATAGATTTAGGTATGGGCAGTCCTGACTTGCCTACACCTAAACGTATAGTTGATGAGCTTTGTAAGCAGGCTATTGTGGAGGCTAATCATAGATATTCAAGGTCACATGGTGAAGTTGAGCGAAAATTTAAAGAAGCTATTGCCCATTGGTATAACGATCGTTTTGGGGTGAGCCTCGACCCTGAGAATGAAGTTTTGCCGCTTATTGGTTCAAAAGAGGGCATAGCTAATTTATACTTAACTTTTTTAAATCATGATGATGTTGTCTTAGTGCCTAATCCGGCTTATCCGGTACATTTTAACGGTGTAATTATGGCTGGCGGCATTTTGCATAATTTGCCTCTAACGGAAGAAAATAACTTTAAACCTGACTTGAAATCATTAAGTAAAGACATTCTTAAAATGTCTAAGATATTGACATTGGGCTATCCTCATAATCCGACAACAGCAACAGTTGATGGTGACTTTTTTGAAGAAGTTATTGATTGGGGCAAAAATAAGGATATGATTATTGTTAATGATTTAGCATACTCCGATATCGTTTTTGACGGTTATAAAGCTCCAAGCATTTTAAGCGTTAAAGGTGCTAAGAAAATGTGCATTGAGTATCATACTCTGTCAAAATCTTATAGCATGGCAGGTTGGAGATTAGGGTTTGTTGTGGGTAATAGAGATATACTCAAATCAATAGCAAAAACGAAAAGTTATATGGATTTTGGTATATTCCGAGCTGTGCAGTACGCGGGAATAGAGGCGTTGACAGGTTCGCAGGAATGTGTAAAAAAATACGTAGAGATTTATAAAAAAAGAAGAGATTTGTTTGTTGATGGTATGAACGAAATGGGTTGGCAGGTTAGCAAGCCTAAAGCCACGTTCTATATTTGGGCTCATATTCCTTTGAAATATAGCGCCTTAACATCTATGGAATTCGCGACATTATTAATGAAAGAAGCTGGTGTCGCGGTAGCACCAGGTACCGGATTTGGAGAATACGGCGAAGACTACGTAAGAATTGCTTTAGTTGATAGCGAGGAGCGCTTAAAAGAGGCGTTAAAGCGTATTAAAAAAGTTTTATATATGCAAGACTAATGTATAAGTATAATTAAGTAGTTTTGACAAAATACGAAAAACTTCTTTAAGTAAAAAATGATAGCAGATTCCTTTTATCGTTTAGGTCAATATATAGCCAGATCACTACCGCTTGACAAAGCTTATAGCTTTTCCCGGCAAGTGGCTTTAGTGCGTTATTATGTTACGCCGCGAACTAAAAAGATTGTAGGTAAAAATTTAAGAACAGTTTTGCAATCAAAGAGAGAAACTTTTGATCAGAAAAAGATAGCAAAATTGACGCGTGAAGTTTATAAGAATTTTGGGAAATATCTGGTTGAATTTTTTAGATTTACTAATATAGATGAAGAGTTTATTAAGAAGAAAGTAAAAATTGTAGGTTTGGAGCACCTTGATGATTGCCTCAAGTTGGGTAGGGGAGCTATTTCGTTGAGCGCGCACTTGGGGAATTGGGAATTAGGTGCGGCTATTTTACCCGCTTTGGGTTATAAATTAGAGGTCATCCGATTAAAGCATCGCGCTACGGCGGTTAATAACTTCTTTGATAAAAAAAGAAAGGCCAGAGGAGTTAAATCAATTAATACCGGCATGGGTATTAAGATGTGTTTCAATACATTGAAAAATAATCATATACTGGCTACAGTAGGAGATAAAAATTACTCAAGGCATGGAAAGCAGGGAGAAAAAATAAGATTTTTTGGAAAGATTGCGGAAATGCCCCGAGGGGCTGCTTATTTTAGCTACCGCATGAACACTCCCATTATCCCCACTTTTATGATAAGACAACCTGATAATACATTTATTTTTACTCTCGAGAAGGCTATTATGCCTGATATATCTAATGAGCAGGGCGATGAAATTAAAAAATTATTAAGAAAGTGTTTAATGGTAATAGAGAATTATATAGGCCGTCATAAAACTCAATGGCTTATGTATCATAAGGTTTGGAATGATTAAATGAATATTGTTGTATTAATGCCGGTATATAATAGTGCTAATCATTTAAAGGCATTGATTGATAAAATCACTCAATTAGGAATAAAAATTATAGTTGTTGATGATGGCTCTACCGATTCTTCAGCTGAGATAGCTTTAGAATCTAAGGTAGAAGTTCTTAGGCATAGTACGAATAAAGGTAAGGGGGCGGCCATAAGGACCGGGTTGGAACGCCTCAGAGGTTCAGATTATGATTTAGTTATTATAATGGATTCAGATGCTCAGCACAAACCGGAGGAAATTAATAACTTTATAAACAGATACAATCAAACCCTGATACCGGTTATTGTTGGTAATAGAATGAATGATACAGCGCGGATGCCTCTTTTGCGTAAGCTAACGAATAGATTTATGTCAGGAATCATTTCTAAAATTTGCCGTCAAAATGTTCCCGATTCTCAATGCGGGTTTAGATTGATTGAAAAAAATGTTTTTGATAATATTCAATTGAAATCTTCAAATTATGAAATAGAATCAGAAATGCTTATTAAAGCAAGCCGTAAAGGCTATAAAATTGATTCCATTCCTATCTCTACCGTTTATAGCGAAGAAAAAAGCTATATTAACCCCTTTATTGATACACTCAGATTTGCAAAATTGCTTTTTAACATCTATTTTCAGAAATGATAAATTTTTTACAATTAAGAAACGACATGATTGATAATCAGCTTATCAGCAGAGGTATATTTGATGAGCTGGTTATAAGGGCATTTAGGGACGTTCCCAGGGAAGAGTTTGTTTCATTGGACTTAAGGAATATTGCTTATAGTGATTGCCCCTTGCCTCTTGATAAAGGTCAGACAATATCGCAACCTTATATGGTGGCTTTAATGACGCAGCTTTTATCTTTAAAAAAGACGGACAATGTCCTTGAAGTCGGTACGGGAAGCGGTTATCAGGCGGCAATTCTTTCAAAAATTGTTCAGAAAGTTTATTCAATTGAGCGCTTTGCCGAGTTAGTCGCTCAGGCTAAATCTAATCTTAAGAAACTTCAAATAAACAACATTGAACTAATATGCGGTGATGGTAGTTGCGGGTGGGAAGATAAAGCACCGTTTGATGCTATATTGGTAACTGCCGCGGCGCCTGATGTGCCGGAGGAGCTTATCAATCAATTGGCGGACGGGGGCAGACTGGTGATACCCGTAGGAGAAATGCATATGCAGCGTATACTGAGAATTAAAAAGAAGGGCAAAGGAATCGTTGAAAATTATTATGATTCTTGTGTTTTTGTGCCATTAGTCGGGAAGCGGGGCTGGTAACCTCTTATGGCAAAATTTTTTATAGAAAATATCTATACCTATTTAATTTATAATATTGGTTCTAAGGAGTTGATAGCGGCCATACTAGCCGCCTTTCCTTTTGTGGAAGCGCGATATGCTATTTTAATTGCCCACGCGCAGATGGACATTGGGCTTCAGAAAGCTTTTTTAATATGCGTTTTGGCTAATATGGTGCCGGTTATACCCATATTGCTTTTTTTTGAGCCTGTTTGTGATAAGTTAAGGCATTTTAGGGTGTGGAAATCTTTTTTTGATAGGCTTTTTGAACGCACAAAAAGAAAGGCCGTGTTGGTTGAGCGCTATGAGTCTTTAGGGCTGATCCTATTTGTGTCTGTGCCTCTTCCTGTCACCGGGGCTTGGACCGGAGCTTTAGCCGCGGTTCTTTTTAAATTAAGGATCAAGTATGCTATTCTTAGTATATTTACAGGTGTAATTATTTCTTCATTGATTGCTGTCAGTATTTATATGATAAGTATCGAGGGATTCTCTTGGTTAAAGCAATTTCATTAATAAGCGGCGGTTTAGACAGTATTTTAGCTACCAGATTAATTCTTGACGCGGGCGTTGATGTTTTAGGCCTCACTTTTAAATTTCCCTTTCTATCCTCGGATAACTCCTTAGAGACCACTAAACAAATCTGTAAAAAGTTTAATATTAAGTGCCGCGTAATTGATTTATCAAACTCAAAACCCTATTTTAAAATTATTGAAAAACCAAAGTTCGGATATGGCAAGAATCTCAATCCTTGCATAGACTGCCATTTATTTATGTTGAAAACGGCTAAAAAGGTTATGCGAGAGGAAAAGGCTGAGTTTATTATTACGGGTGATGTTCTTGGTGAACGCCCCATGTCCCAGAGAAAAGATATATTAAAGATTATTGATATGGAAGCCGGCCTCTCCGGTAGAGTTTTAAGGCCTCTTTCAGCCCAATGCCTTGAGGCGACTATAGCGGAAAATAATGGATTAATTGACCGAAGTAAATTCTTAGCAATCCAAGGCCGTTCCAGAAAAGAACAGTTTAGACTAGCTAATATTTATCGAATAGATCACTATCCGACACCTGGCGGAGGGTGTTTATTAACCGAAAGGCAATTTTGCAAAAAGGTTGAAGATTTAATTAACCATAAAAGTTTAATGAGTAAAGAAGTTTCCCTTTTGAAGGTGGGTAGGCATTTCCGTCTTAATAAAAAGTTAAAATTAGTTGTCGGAAGAAGTGAAGTTGACAATAGAGCACTTGAAGATTTATGGCAATCTCCTCAAATATTATTAAAAAGTAAAAGCGTAGTTGGCCCCAGCGGGATTTTATGCGGTTTATTTGTTAAAAAAGATATAATGTTAGCTGCCTCAATAATTGCTTCATTTACTAAGGGTGAAGGTAAAATTGTTGTTGAATATTTTAATGATAGAGCTTCTCTTGGCAAGGATATACAAATTGAGAGCTTGAATAAGCATAAAAGAGATGCGTTAAGAATATGAAGGATTAATTTAATAAGATGTTTTTGACTTTTTAGCTCAAATGTGATACATTTAATATGTAATCAAAGATAGTGCGGCAGGGCAAATTCTAACAGTTGATTATTAGTAATTTAATTGCAAATTCGAATTATAAGTGTTATAATCTAATGATTCATAGAAAGGGTGAAAGGATATTATGAAAAAGATATTTATATTTATTTTGCTAGTTAGTATGCTTGGCTTTTACGGATGCACAACAACCCAGAAGGGTGCTGGAGTTGGTGCTCTGGGCGGCGCGGGTTTGGGTGCTATAATCGGCCATCAGTCCGGTCACGCGGCTGAGGGTGCGGCTATAGGTGCCGCGGCAGGCGGTCTTACCGGCGCTTTAGTCGGTGAGCAGATGGATAGGAAATTCTGCCCTACATGCGGCAGGAATTTTCCTTCGGATGTAGAGTTTTGTCCCTATGACGGCACAGAACTTCAGTGGAAACAATAAAGATATTTAACGGTAAATCAATGAAGGGCGCAACATAATAGTTGTGCCCTTTTTACTATGATGACAATCCCTAATAGAATAACTATATTTAGATTAGTTTTAACGCCTGTATTTATTTATATGGTCTGCATGAGCGCTTGTAGGGGTGCCGGGCTATATAGATATATAGCTTTGGTTATTTTTATAATTATTTCCTTGACTGATTTTTTAGATGGGTATTTAGCCAGGAGACTCCATCAGGAAACATCTCTGGGACGAATTTTAGATGTTACCGCTGATAAGTTCCTGATTATTAGTTCAGTGGTTGTATTTACTTTTCTGAAAAATTTACCCCTACATTTGCCGTATTGGGTGGCGGCGGTTATTCTTCTGCGTGATTTATTAATAATTATCGGCATTGTCTGGGTATGCCTTAAGACGAAGAAGTTTTATGTTAAACCTAATATTTTTGGAAAAATTGGCATAGCTTTTGAAATGCTAATGATAATTTCTATTATACTTGTTTTTAAGTATAGTTTTATTTTTTGGCAGATAGCGGCGGTATTCGCGGTTATCTCAGCCATCATTTACGCGTTTGAAACTCAGAAGTTTATAAGGGAGATATAAATGATGTTATCTATAGTTGGTATTATTTTAGCTTATTTATTAGGCGCGATTCCTTTTGGTTACATCATTGCTAAATATTGGGGTAAAATTGATATCCGCAAAGAAGGCAGTGGAAATATCGGAGCAACTAATACCTTAAGAACTATGGGCAAAAAGGCGGGTTTAAGTGTTTTAATATTAGATCTCTTAAAGGGGGTAATCGCGGCCGCGGTTTTTGGAAAATTATTTTATCAAAGCAATATAAACATTAGTCAGATAACTTATATTTATATTTTAGGGCTGGTAGTTATATGCGGCCATATATGGACGACATTTTTATCATTCAGAGGAGGTAAGGGAGTTTCAACTACATTGGGTGTTTTGATTGGCCTCATGTTCTATGATGTAAAATTCGGACTTATACTATTAATAGCTTTTAGTATTTGGTTGGTTGTAGTTTATATCTCAAAATATGTTTCATTAGGCTCACTTAGCGCGGCCGTATTTTTGCCTGTTGGTTTAATTATTTTTATAAGGAGTATACAAGCCCTAATTTTTGGAGTTATGATTGCCTCTATAGTTATTTATAGCCATAGGCGGAATATACATAGATTATTAACTCAAACTGAGAAAAAGATTTAAAAGGGGACAGACACCTTTTTCAAAAGGGGACAGACACCTTTTTTACCACCTACGATGTGGAAGGTACGGGACATAAAATTAGAACATAAATTTATTGATAAAAAGAGCGGCATCTGTTAAAATAGCGACTTAATGATGAAAAAAATATCTATTATTGGTGACGGCGGTTGGGGAACAACATTAGCCATTCATCTGTCTAAAAAAGAACATAAAGTAATACTGTGGTCCGCTTTTAAGGCATATGCCAATACGCTTAAGCGGACTCGGAAGAATAATAAGTTTTTGCCGGGAATTAAAATACCGGCAGCTATAAAAATAACCTCCGATATGAAAGAGGCTGTAGAAAACTCTGAGATTATCGTCTTGGCGGTGCCTTCATGTTATATTAGAAGCGTCCTTCTAAAAATTAAAAAAACGAATTATAAAAAATGCTTATTTTTAAGTGTCTCAAAAGGCATAGAAGAAAAGACGCGTCAGAGAGTCTCTGATATCGTGTATAAAGTTCTTGGTAAGGTTGATTTATCTGTTTTATCAGGCCCCAATATTGCTTATGAAATTGCCAGAGGTTATCCTGCTACATGTGTTATTGCCTCGAAAAATATTAATCGGGCAAAAGACCTACAAAAAATATTTACCAATAATAAGTTGAGAATTTATACCGGTAAAGACCTTTGCGGGGTTGAATTGGGAGGGTCATTAAAAAATATTATTGCCATTGCAGCCGGTATATCAGACGGCCTGGGATATGGTATGAACGCTAAGGCGGCTATTATCACCAGAGGCCTGGTTGAAATGGCTCGTTTTGGAGTAGCTCTTGGGGCCAGGAAAGAAACCTTCAGCGGCTTGAGCGGTATGGGTGACTTGGTTACAACTTGCATGAGCACTCATAGCCGAAATCATTTTGTGGGTGAGCGGATAGGCCGGGGGAAAAAATTAAAAAGTATTATAGCGCAAATGGATATGGTGGCTGAAGGTGTCAAGACTGTAAAAAGCGTTTATGAATTAAACAAAAAGTATAAAATAGCTATGCCGATAACCACCGAAATTTACAAAGTTCTCTATAAGAACAAATCTCCTCTTAAAGCGGTTAATGATTTAATGCTTAGAGAGAAGAAGATGGAAGACTAAAAGAAGGAAATTCAAAATGAACTCATTAAATCAAAAAAATAAAGTTATTTTAAAAGTAGTTGTAGTTATAGTATTGGTATTGATGGCAAGTTTATTTCTTAATTATGCTCTGGCTCAAGAAGTAGATAGTGAAGTACAAAAGTATATTAAACAACTTAAAGACAAAAACTGGAAAGTTCGTGTGTGTGCAACAGGAGCCCTAGGACAGATAAAAGATCCTAGAGTTATAGACCCCCTAATTACCGCCTTAAAAGATAAAGTTCCAGATGTCCGTAGGGGTGCTGCAAGTGCTTTAGGAGAAATCAAAGATCCTAGAGCAGTAGAGCCATTAATTAAGGCTACAAGAGATGAAGACTGGTATGTCCGTCAGTCTGCAGCAGTAGCCTTAGGAGAGCTTAAAGATCCTAGAGCAGTAGAGCCATTAATTGCTGTTCTTTTAGGAGACAAAAACCCAAATGCCCGCCAATATGCAGCGCGATCTCTAGGAGAAATAAAAGACTCTAAAGCGGTCGAACCGTTAATTACTACTTTAAAAAGTAAAAACTCGACGGATCGTATGTTTGCAGTACGTGCCTTAGGAGAAATAAAGGATCCTAGAACAGTAGAGCCATTGATTGCCGCCTTAAAAGACAAAGATCGGTTTGTCTGTAGAGATGCTGCAAGAGCTCTAGAAAAAATTACTGGTCAAAATTTTGGGGAAGATTACGAAAAATGGTTTAAATGGCAGCGAACACAGAGGAAATGAGAATTTAAATGGCAATTAGAAAATAGAAAATTTGTGATAAAGGATTTTATTTTTAGCCTGGCATCCAATACAATTTTTATCATTAAATGAACATATTTTAAGGGAGGCAGTTAAATGATGACCAAAAAAGACAATAAAAATAGAATTAAAATATTTTTTTGTTGCATTGTAATTATGTGCTTTTTATTATTGGGAAGTTTTATGTATAATGAAAATATCTTACTAGCTACTGAAAAATATACCAAGCAGGATATAGCTAAATTATCAGAGGAAGAGAAGATAGTTGTTATGATGCTAGGTAATTTAAGAAATTCTTATGACAAAAACTTCAATGTTGGAGATTTTGTAAGATATCGACTAAGACCAGAGGAAGAAGATGAAGGCCTTTATCCTGAAAGTGAAGGTGAGATAAAGGTTTATGATAAGGAAAACAATGCTTTTTGGATTGTGGAAAGAGAGATTCAAGAAAGAAAAGTTACAAAGGAACTACATTTTCTTATTGATTTTAAAAACATGAAAATATTAAAGGCCTATGGTTTATATTACGGAGAGAAGCGAGAACTTCAAATGCCTAAGATAACTGAAAAGGAGGCTTCACGAATATGTAAGCGAAGCGTAGAAGAGATTAAGCGAGCCGAGGAATCGGGCGAAAGGATGCCAATGCCTCGGTTTGAATTTAAAAAAGCTGCAAAGCTTAAGAAAGTAAAAGTTCCAGCTGGTTCTTTTAACTGTATCTGTTTAGAACCAATTTTTCCAGCAGAACTTACTGGAAATCTATCACCTGAAGAGATTGAAGAAGAGAAGAATCAAAGAACATTTTATTTCAACAAAGATGTTCCAAGACTTATTCCTTTTTTTTATATTTATAATATGATGGATAGTAGCGATCCTGATATTCTTGGCAAGGTTCAAGGTGGTTTAGTTAAATATTACACATATGAACTTATTGATTATAGTAAATAATTATAAAATAATGTAGAATAATGTATATACATTAGTTATTTTTTTTAAGATTTATTTAGATATTGCCGAAAATTTGTAAATGGATACCAAATGATAAATCAAAAGAAAGCGTTAAAAAGGAAAGCTTACATCATACTACAAATTAAAGAGTTATATCTCGGGGTGTAGCGCAGCTTGGCTAGCGCGCTTGAATGGGGTTCAAGAGGTCGCTGGTTCAAATCCAGTCACCCCGACCAGTTTATTATTTTATTGAGATTAGGCATGTAAGTAGTTTACAGCCCAAGAGGTCGTACGCCTAAGGCGGATCACCCGGACCAGTAATTCCCACCATTAACAACCTGTATTTAACCAAATCCAATCAAAAAACAGCTTGACCTAATAGTATTTATATACTAAACTAGCTTTGAAGAATTATGCCAATTTATTGTAATTGAACGAGATAAGTCATAAATAGAAGGCGGGAAAAACATATGAGACAGATTAAGATCGGTTTAATCGGTTTTGGAACTATAGGCAGTGCCGTTTATAACGGCCTCAAAAAAAACGGTTCCATATTATCATCTAATTTAGGCGCGAAGGTTGTATTAAAAAGCCTCTGCGATAAGGATCGGTCTGTCTTTAAAAGGCATAAAATTAATAAGAAATTAATTAAAAATAACGCTTATGAGATAATTAATGACCCCAGCATAGATATTATAATTGAATTAATTGGCGGCATTAAGCCGGCTAAAGATTTCATTATTCAGTCTTTAAAGAACAAGAAGTATGTCATTACCGCTAATAAAGCGCTTCTTTCAGATGATAAAAAAGAAATATTTAAGGTGGCTCGTGATAATGGCGTGGCTGTTTTCTTTGAAGCTTCAGTTTTAGCGGGTGTACCGGTTATAAAAGTTTTGTGCGAGAGCTTAATAGCTAATTCCATAAAGAGCATTAAAGGGATAATTAACGGAACTTCTAATTATATCTTAAGCTCTATGCACGAGAAGGGTATAAGTTTTAAAGCAGCCTTAAAAGAAGCTCAGGATAAAGGATATGCCGAGAGGAATTATTCTTTAGATGTTGATGGTCATGATTCCGCCCATAAATTAGCTATTTTATCTTCATTAGCTTTTTCATGTGATATAAAACCTAAAGATATCTACGTTGAAGGTATCTCGAATATTTCTAATCATGATGTGATGTTCGCGAAGGAACTAGGCTACTGCATTAAATTACTGGCGGTAGCTAGAAGTTATAAAGATTCTGTTGAGGTTAGAGTGCAGCCGGTTTTACTTCCTAAAAAACATATGCTGTCAAATGTTAATGAGGCTTATAACGCGGTTTACTTTAAAGCGGATTTAGCTCAGGATATATTTCTCTATGGTCAAGGAGCGGGTGGCAGCTCAACTTGTTCCGGTGTTTTAAGCGATGTTGCCGAAGCGGTTGATTGTATATTGGCTAAAAGCCCTTTAAATGCTCATCAGGCTGACGTTTTCTCGGGCCCTAAAAAGAAAATTAGGCAGGTGAGTGAGGTGGAGTCGTCATATTATGTTAGATTTATGGCGGTTGATGCTCCCGGAGTCTTAGCTAAGATATCCGGTATTTTAGCTAAACATAAAGTAAGTATATCTTCGGTAATGCAGAAAGCCAGAAATAGGGTAAAAGCGGTTCCTATCATAATGCTCACTCATCAGGTTAAAGATGTTGATTTAAATAAGGCCATTAAGGAGATAGGCAGGCAAAAAATTATAATGAGTCGTTCTGTAGTTATTAAAATGGAGAAGGAAGGATAAAATGAATATTAAGGGTGTAATTGAACGCTATAAAGAATACTTGCCGGTAACTGAAAAAACTCCTATTATTACTTTGTGTGAAGGCAATACGCCGTTGGTCAGAGCGGTTGAATTAGAAAAAATGCTTAACTTGAACGCGGAAGTTTATTTAAAATTTGAAGGCCAAAATCCGACCGGTTCTTTTAAGGACAGAGGAATGACCCTGGCTGTTTCAAAAGCAAAGGAAGAAGGTATGCAGGCGGTAATGTGTGCCTCTACCGGAAACACTTCAGCTTCAGCTTCAGCTTATGCTGTGAGAGCCGGCATGAAAAGCTTTGTGGTTATACCGGAAGGAAATATAGCTTTAGGAAAACTGGCCCAGGCGCTTATTCATGGCGCAACCGTGATAGCAATAAATGGTAATTTTGATGTGGCGCTTAAGCTAGTTAGAGAAATTACCGATGAATATCCGGTAGCTTTGGTTAACTCGATAAATCCCTATAGGATAGAAGGGCAAAAGACCGGTTCTTTTGAGATATGTGATGATTTAGGTTTTGCTCCGGATTATCACTTTATACCGGTGGGTAACGCGGGTAATATTACCGCGTACTGGAAAGGTTATAAAGAATATAAAGAAGCCGGTAAAATAAACAATCTTCCTAAAATGATGGGTTTTCAGGCCGCGGGAGCTTGCCCGATTGTTGAAGGAAGAGTTTTTGAACATCCGGAAACTATCGCTACCGCAATAAGGATAGGTAATCCGGCAAGCTGGAAAATGGCAGAGGCTGCCAGAGATGAGTCGGGTGGTTTAATTGATAAGGTAACCGATGATGAGATAATAGAGTCTTATAAAATTTTAGCTAAGAATGTAGGTGTTTTTTGTGAACCGGCGTCAGCCGCTTCCGTTGCCGGCCTTATTAAAACTGTAAAATCGGGCTATTTTAATGATAAGCAGGCGGATATAAAGTTAAAAATTGTTTGTATATTAACCGGTCACGGCTTGAAGGATCCCGATAGAGCAATTAAGTGCGTAAGCAGTCCGGAGACGGTTGAAGCAAATAAAGAAAATATTCTTAAGTTGATGGGATATTAAAAAATAGGATTAAGGATTAAGGATTAAGGATTAAATAAAAATAAAGGGTTAAGCGAAAATAACTTAATCCTTAGAGCGAATAAAATGAGCGTCTTAATTCTTACGGGTTATTAATATGAAATATATTATTATTGTAGCTGATGGTATGTCAGATTACCCTCTGGAGGAGTTGGAAGGTAGAACCCCGCTTGAAAAGGCTAAAACTCCCAATATGGATTATATCGCTAAAAAAGGTTTGGTGGGGCAGGCTAATATGGTACCCAGAGGTATGCCGCCAGGAAGCGATGTGGCTAACCTTTCAATATTTGGATATGACCCCAAAAAGTATTACACCGGCCGCGGCCCCATTGAGGCTGCAAATTTAGGTATTAAATTGTCTGAGGGTGAGGTTGCTTTTAGGTGTAATTTGGTGACTATGTCAGGCCAGACGATGACTGACTATAGTTCCGGACATATTTCAACTAAAGAGGCCGGTATGTTAATAGATGTTTTAAATCAAAGGTTATCTAATAAATATATTCAGTTTTACTGCGGTACAGGCTATAGGCATATATTACGCGTAAAACCGATGCCCAAGTATTCTAAATTTACCGCCCATTGTACTCCTCCGCATGATATTACGGGTAAAGATATATCCCGTTATTTGCCTGATGGGCCGGGTGATCAGTTTTTGATTGATTTGATGGAAATGTCTAATAATATCCTTATGAACCAGGGGATTAATCAGGTAAGAGTTGATTTAAAAGAGAACCCCGCCAATATGATTTGGCTATGGGGCCAGGGCGAGAAGCCTGATATGCCCAGTTTTTATTCGAAGTTTGAGATTAAAGGTTCAGTAATCTCCGCGGTTGATCTGATTAAAGGTATGGGGAGGCTGATGGGGTTATCAGTTATTGATGTGCCTAATATAACAGGCTATTACGATACTGATTACGCGGCTAAAGCGGACTATGGGCTCAGATCGCTGGAGGATAAAGATTTTATATTAATTCATGTTGAGGCTCCGGATGAAGCGGGACACAATGGAGATTTAAGAGGAAAAATAAAAGCTATTGAGAATATTGATAAAGAAATAGTCGCCAAGTGTATAGATTACTCAGAGAAACGAGGCAATTGCAGGGTGCTGGTATTGCCGGATCATCCGACACCCGTAAACCTTAAAACGCACACAAGGGATGCTGTTTGTTACACCATGTGCGGTGAAGGGATAGCTGTCGATAAATGTATGAGTTATAGCGAATATATCAGTAAAAGCAGTGAGCATCATTTTAAAGACGGCTATAAGTTGATGGAGGAGTTTATTAAAGGCTGAAGTTGCCGCTAATAGTTATATTTAGTTTTGACACTTATTTTTAGATTATACTTTTTAAGAAAAAAGAGAGGTTATTGAAAAATGCCTAAATTGGTTGTCCAAAAATTTGGTGGCTCGTCGGTAGCTACCGTTGATAGAATTAAAAAAATTGCCCAAATAGTTGTCAAAACTTATAAAAATGGTGCCAATGTGGTGGTTGTGGTTTCCGCTTTAGGGGATACCACGGATAAACTTATTGGTTTGGCCCGACAGATTGATTTTAATCCTGATGAGCGGGAAATGGATATGTTGATATCAACGGGAGAACAGGTGTCGGTTTCTCTTTTAGCTATGGCAATCCATAAATTGGGTAAAGAGGCTATCTCCTTAACCGGCGCCCAGGTTGGTATTTCCACAGATTCAGCCCATACTAAAGCAAGAATTATTGATATTAGCACCAAAAGAATAAAAGATGAACTGAAAAAGAAAAAAATAGTTATTGTGGCTGGATTTCAAGGTATTAGTCGCGACGAAAACATTACGACTTTAGGGCGCGGAGGTTCTGATTTAACAGCAGTTGCCTTAGCTAAAGCTCTCAAGGCCGATATTTGCGAGATTTATACGGATGTTAAAGGTGTCTATACCGCTGATCCGAGGATTGTTTTAGATGCTAAGAAGATTTCAGTTATTAGTTATGATGAAATGCTGGAATTGGCTTCATTGGGAGCGCAGATTATGCAGTCGCGTTCAATTGAAGTAGCTAAAAAGTTTGATATACCATTGCATGTACGCTCTAGTTTTTCAGCTGGCGCGGGCACTCAAATCATCAAAGAGTTTAAAATAATGGAAGGTGTTTTAGTAAGCGGTGTCGCCTTAAACAAAAATGAAGCAAAAGTAACAATATGTGATGTTCCCGATAAGCCGGGTGTGGCTGCTCGTATTTTTAAAGAGATAGCGGAAGCTAATATTAATATCGATATGATTGTCCAGAACATATCAAGAACCGGTTTTACCGATATTTCATTTACGGTTGAAAAAGTAGACCTGAATAAAGCGACTAAGGTTATTAAATCTTTACTACCAAAAATTAAAGCTGGCGGCGTTCTACAGGATAAGGATATCGCTAAAATATCTATTGTCGGTGTCGGCATGAAAAGCCATTCGGGTGTAGCTGCTAAAATGTTTAGGAGCCTTGGTAAAGCTAAAATAAACATAGAGATGATTTCAACATCGGAAATTAAAATATCTTGCGTTATCAGAAAAGGAAAAGCCGAGCTGGCTTTAAAAATACTTCATAAAGAATTTGGACTTAGTAAAAAGTCAGGTTCAAATAAATAAAGGGGGTTAAAATATGTCCCGTGTATTTATCTACGATACAACTTTACGTGATGGCGCCCAAGCTGAGGGAATAAGTTTCTCCTTAAGAGATAAGTTGCAGATTGCAACGAAGTTGGCTGAGTTGGGAGTTGACTTTATTGAAGGGGGCTGGCCGGGTTCAAATCCTAAGGATATAAACTTTTTTAAACAAGCGAAGAAGTTGAAACTTGGTAAGACACAATTAGTTGCTTTTGGGTCAACCAGAAGGCCGCATAAAAAAGCTCATCAGGACTCTGTTTTGAAATCCCTTTTAGAGGCTAAAACTAACTATATTACGATTTTCGGAAAAAGCTCCGCCATGCAGGTCAGGGATGTCTTAAGGACATCTTTGGAAGAAAATCTAAAGATGATAAGCGACAGCATATCTTTTTTAAAGAAAAAAGGCAGAAAGGTATTTTTTGATGCCGAGCATTTTTTTGATGGATTTAAGGAGAATGCCGATTATGCGCTTGAAGTAGTTAAGACGGCAGAGGCCGCCGGTGCCGAAGCGGTTGTTTTATGTGATACTAATGGCGGAACACTCACCAGTGAGGTTTATGAGATTATATCTATTTTAAAGGAAGAAGTGAGTATCAATTTAGGTATACACACTCATAATGATAATGGCATGGCTGTAGCTAACGCAGTAACAGCCGCCGAGGAAGGCTGTAATCATATTCAGGGGACCATCAACGGCATAGGGGAACGCTGTGGTAACGCGGACTTATGCGCCATTATTCCATCCATTGAGCTTAAACTAAAAGATAAATGTTTACCCAAGGGTAAATTGAAAGAGATAACGGAGGTTTCCAGATATATAAGTGAGGTATGCAACCTTAAGCAAAGAGCTGATCAGCCTTATGTGGGAACTAGTGCTTTTGCGCATAAAGCAGGTATACATGTGAACGCGGTAATGAAAAAGCCTGAGTCTTATGAGCATGTTGTGCCTGAGAAAGTGGGCAATAAGAGGAAATTTATTATTTCGGAGTTAGCTGGAAAAAGCAGCATAATAAATAAAGCTAAAGAGCTGAATATAGATTTAGCTAAGGATACGCCGGAAACAAGGGAAATCTTAAATATGCTTCAGGATATGGAACATGAAGGTTATCATTTTGAGGCCGGCGAAGCTTCTTTTGAGCTATTAATGAAGAGACTTATGAAGAAATATAAACCTTTCTTTCATTTAGAAACCTTTAGGGTTATCAATGAAAAGAGGATAAATTCTAAAACCAATAAATCAGAACTTTTCTCCGAAGCTGCAATCAAGATTAAGGTTAAGGGCGTGCTTGAGCATACCGCCTCTGAGGGAGATGGACCGGTCAATGCTATTGATAATGCTTTAAGGAAAGCTTTAGAAGGCTTTTATCCGTCTTTAAAACAAATGCACCTAACTGATTTTAAGGTGCGGGTATTAGACCAAAAAGCCGGTACCGAAGCTAAAGTTAGGGTTCTTATTCAGTCGCAGGACGAAGAAAGCACTTGGTCAACAGTTGGTGTTTCTTCGGATATAATTGAAGCCAGCTGGCAGGCCCTGGTTGATAGTTTTGAATATAAATTACTGAAAGATAAGAAGAAGAAATAAAAAAGTTTATGGATAATTTGTCTACACGGTACAATCCCAAAGAAGTCGAAGATAAGTGGTTTAAGCTCTGGAGTGAAAAAGGGTGTTTTCATCAAGAAAAAGATGATACAAAAAAACCTTACTGCATTGTCATTCCGCCGCCAAATGTAACCGGCATTCTTCATATGGGCCATGCTTTAAATAATACTCTCCAGGATATATTAATCAGGCGAAAGAGAATGCAGGGTTATGCCGCGCTCTGGGTACCGGGAACTGATCATGCCGGTATAGCTACCCAAAATGTAGTTGAGCGCTCTCTATCTAAAGAAGGAAAGACGCGCCATGATTTAGGCAGGGATGAATTTATTGAAAAGGCCTGGGATTGGACCAAGGCGCATGGCGGCACCATCATTAAACAGCTTAAAAAATTAGGCTGCAGCTGTGACTGGCAAAGGGAGAGGTTTACCTTAGATGAAGATTATTCGGTTGCGGTCAATGAAGCTTTCCTTAAACTATACAAGGATGACTTAATTTATAAGGGCAGCTATATTATTAACTGGTGCCCTCGTTGTCAGAGCGCGTTAAGCGATGAAGAAGCACCTCATAAAGAGCTTCAGGGAAATTTATATTATATTAAATATCCAATTAAAGCCACAAGCAAAAAAGGAAAATCAATACCTGAGAATCAAGAGCTTGACTATGTTGTAGTTGCTACTACGCGGCCGGAGACAATGTTTGGAGATACGGCATTAGCTGTTAATCCGGATGATGAACGCTATAAAGATTTAATCGGAAAAACAGTTGTATTGCCTATTGCTGAGCGAGAAATAAAAATTATTTCCGACGAATTTGTAGATCCTGAATTTGGAACAGGCGTTGTTAAGGTTACTCCCTTACATGATCCGAATGATTATGATATGGGTTGTAGGCATAAGTTGGAGGGAATACTTTGTATTAATCCTGATGGTACCATGAATGCTAACGCCACAGACGTTTATGACGGTCTTGATAGGTTTGAAGCCAGAGAGGCCCTGGTTGAAGATTTAAAGGAAAGAAAACTTCTAAAAAAGGTTGACGCTCATTCTCACGCTGTAGGCCATTGCTATAGATGCCACACTATTATCGAACCTTATTTTTCCGAACAGTGGTTTGTAAGAATGAAGCCTCTGGCCAAAAAGGGGATTGAAGAAGCTAAGAGAGGTAATATAAAATTTTATCCGCAGCGTTGGAATAAGATTTATGACAACTGGATGCGGAATATCAGAGATTGGTGTATCTCAAGACAAATTTGGTGGGGCCATAGAATCCCGGCTTGGTATTGCAGTGATTGCTATAAAATATACACAGAGAATAAAAAAAGTTTGAAAGTCACCTTGCCGGTTGAAATTTCCTATGAGGAAATAGGTATTATAGCTGTTGGAGAAAAACCAAATAAGTGCCCTAAGTGCGGATGTACTGAAATTTTCCAGGATCCGGATGTGTTAGATACCTGGTTTAGTTCCTGGTTATGGCCTTTTGCCATTTTTGGATGGCCCTTTAGTCAGCCGTCAGCCGTCAGCCGTCAGCTATCAGCAAAGGAGAAAAAACAGAAAGCTGATTTAGAGTATTTTTATCCAACCTCTACGCTGGTTACGGCTTCTGAGATTATATTTTTCTGGGTGGCGCGGATGATAATGTCGGGGCTTAAATTTATGGGGAAGATTCCTTTTAGCGACGTTTATATTCACGGAACCGTCCGCGACGATAAAGGAAGAAAGATGAGTAAGTCGCTGGGTAATGCCATAGATCCCTTAGAAATAATAGAGAAACACGGTGCGGATGCCTTAAGATTTAGTTTGATTTCGCTTCCTGGTGAGGATTTATACCTGGCGGATAGTAAGTTTGAATTTGGAAGAAACGCGATGAATAAACTCTGGAATGCTTCCAGGTTTATTTTAATGAATTTAGATGATTCTAAAATTAGGAATTATGAACCTAAAGATTTAATAAGCAAAGTAGCTGCTTCCCAAAGTAATATAGCGGAAAAGTGGATACTTTTTGAACTATTTGAGGCGATAAAAGCTATTGACGAATCATTGGAAAATTACAGATTTCATGAGGCGTCGAGTAAATTATATGATTTCTTTTGGCATAAATTATGCGATTGGTATATTGAATTAGCTAAAATTAATATCGAGGATGAATTAACTCAAAATATGTTACATTTGTGCTTAAAATATACGCTTAAATTATTTCATCCATTTGCACCTTTCATTACGGAGGAGATCTGGCAGAAGTTACCCAAGAAGGATGCTGAATTTATCATGCTTTCCGAGTGGCCTGTATTGCCGGATTTAGATCAGGCGAACTGGGCTACAAATTCATTTGACGATATGATGGGTTTAATCGGTGTTATACGTAATAAAAGAGCCCAATTTAACATAGCTCCTATGGCTTCTCTGCCGCGCGTAATAGTCATAAGTGACCGTGAGAGTTTATTAGATGATTTTAGAGTCCTTGATAAATATTTTAAACAACTTGGAAATATTGAGCAAATAATTTTTACAAGTGAGGATAAAGCTGTTTCAAAGTCGAGTTCAGTTGTTGTCTATAAAGCTATCAAGGCGTACATTTTACTGGAAGGTTTGATTGATATTGACAATGAAAAGGAGAAGCTTAATAAAGAAATTAATGTTGTTGAAAGAGAAATAAATAATATACATAATCGCCTTGAAAATAAGGCTTTCTTAAGCAAGGCGCCGAAAGAGGTCGTTAATCAGCAGAGGCAGCGAATGGATGAGTATAACCTCAAAATGAAAGAGTTAAAAGCGGCTCTAAAAGAAATAAGCTAAAAATATGCTTCTTTACCGTTATATACTTAATTGTCAAATAGGCTCACGCAGAAAAAGTACTGATTATATAAAGTCCGGGCAGATTAAGATAAATGGTAAAGTAACGCGAAATCCGGTAGCGGAAATTGACGCCGATAAAGATATTGTTCTTTTTAATAATAAGCGAATAAATCCCGTGGTTAGTCAAAAGATTTATATTCTTTTAAATAAACCTGCCGGCTATATATGCAGCCTAAAAGACAGGCACGCAAAGAAAAAAGTTTTGGATTTAGTTGATATTAAAGAAAGAATTTATCCTATAGGGCGCCTGGATAAAAATACCAGAGGGCTCTTATTGTTGACTAATGATGGGGAGTTGGCGCACAGGGTAATGCATCCAAGTTACGAAATAGATAAAGTTTATGAGGTTTTTACAAAACCTTATCTAAAGGCTGCCGATGTTAAGAAGCTGGAGAAGGGTGTTGAAATAGATGAAGGTGTGACGGTCTCGGCCGAGATAAATTCCGTTAAACATGACGAAGTAAAGAAGGGGTCTTTGGTTAATTTAACAATACATCAGGGCTTGAAGAGGCAGATTAGATCTATGTTTTCAATTTTACACTACAGAGTATATGATTTAATAAGGCTTAAGGTTGGAAATATTGAGCTTAAGAATTTAGAAGAAGGTAAGTATAGGAATTTAAGTGAAGATGAACTGGCGCGATTAAAAAATATGGTAGGCATAATTAATGATTAAAATTGATGAAAAAAAAGTAAAAGAATTATTAAGGATTGGCCTTAATGAAGATGTAAAAAAGGGAGATATTACATCTTCCATTACTATAGATAAAAGCCTTAAAATACATGCTAATTTGATATTGCGTGAACCGGGGATTATCGCGGGGCTTGATATACTGAAACTTTTCCTGAAGTTTACAAATAAATCTATCAAATTTAAAGCTTTTGTGAAAGACGGTGATTTTATCAATGTGGGTAAGGCAAAGAAAGCAAAGATAATTGCCAAGGTGTACGGCAATGCCCGCGACATCCTTAAGATTGAAAGGATAGCCCTTAATATCATCTCTCATTTATCAGGGGTGGCCACTTTAACCTATAAATTTGTAAAAGACGTAAAGGGTTATAAAACTAAAATCGTAGATACCAGAAAGACAACTATTGGATTAAGGTATTTTGAAAAATATGCCGTCAAGGTTGCCGGTGGGCATAACCACCGTATGGGATTGTACGATAAGGTTTTAATTAAGGACAATCATATCAAGGCCTCAGGTTTATCTCCGGCTGAGTGCGTGCGCCTTGCTCGAAGAAGAACTAAAAAAGATATTGAAGTGGAAATAAAGAAGGTTGGGCAGCTGCTTGATGTGATTAAGTCTGAACCGGATATTATAATGCTTGATAATATGTCAATAAAACAGATAAAAGAAGCTATTTTATTAAAAAATGAGTTTTATAAGTCTAACGGAAACCACAAAAAGATAGCCATAGAAGTCTCCGGTAATGTTAAACTCTCAAATATCCGCAAATTAGCCGTTTGCAAAGTTGATATGATTTCCATAGGAGCCCTCACGCACTCCAATCCGTCTTTAGACATGGCTTTAAAGATTATCTAAAATGAGTCTTTTTAAGTTAACTACAAATTTTACCCCACAAGGAGACCAGCCTAAAGCAATTGATGCTTTATATAAAAGCATTAAAGCCGGAGGCTTATATTTCACAGACAGATACCTAAGGAAAATAAAGCAAGATATTTCAAGAAAAGAAAAAGTTAAAGCATGATTAATAAGCTAAACGATATGATAAGCCCGGAAGATATAATTTCCCGTATTAAGACCCGAAAGATAGGCCGCAAAATATATTGCTTTAATGAAGTGGAGTCAACTAATGATGAGGCAAAAAAACACGCGGATAAAGTAGAAAATGACGGGGCAATTTTTATTGCTTCTTCTCAGGCGCGGGGCAAAGGGAGATTAGGCAGAAAATGGGTTTCGCCTAAAGGGGGAGTTTATTTCTCGGTGCTCTTAATGCCAAGAGCCGGGCAGGTTGAGTTATCCAGGTTTTATATTGCCTCAAGCGTGGCCGTCTGTTTGGCAATTGAGAAATTATATAACTTGAAGGCTTATATTAAATGGCCGAATGATATTATCGTACAAAATAAAAAGGTTGCCGGAATTTTAGCTGAAACTTCGTGGGGAACCGGCAGGCAAGTATATTTAATAGTAGGGATAGGAGTAAATGTAAACAGCTTAACCGGTGAAATTCCACCGGAAAGTATAAGCTTATGTGAAGCCAGCGGGCAATTTAAAAAAAGGTCTGAACTTATCGCTATGATCATTAATCAACTTGATGAGTATTATATTCGTCTAAATGAAAATAAGCTCCAGGATGTATATAAACTATGGAACAGGCGTTGTTATCAGATTGGTTTAAGAGTGGAAATATCTAAAAACAATGATATAATGTACGGTATGATTATGGGTGTCGATGAGAGCTCCGGAGCGCTGCTTATCAGAACGGACAATGGTATGATAGAGAATATTGAGAGTGCTGATAAGATAAAAATAATAGGAAATAAAAGATAATAATGATACTTCTAGCCGATATAGGCAACAGTTCCATAACTGTAGGTTTTATCAAGGCAAACGCGATTTCCGGTTTCGGGCGCGTAAAGGTTGAAAAAAACAAAGACAAAAATTTCTATAGCAGGCTGCTGAAAAAACACACTAAAGAAAAGAATATTCGCGTAAGTAAAATTGATGCGGCAATATTCTGCAGTGTTGTTCCTTCAATTGATAAAGCCTTTAGATTAGCCCTGAAGGAAATGGGTATTAAAAATATATACCAGACAGGTAAAAACCTTAAGTACGCTATAAAAAATAGATATAAAAGGCCTAAGCAAGTTGGAGCGGACAGGCTTCTTAATGCTATCGCGGCATATAATACTTATCCTAAAAATAATACCTTAATCATTGATTTTGGTACGGCGATAACATTTGATATGGTAAATAGAAATAATGAATATCTGGGTGGAATTATTATGCCCGGGATTAGAACTTCATTAGCCGCGTTATCATCTAAAGCTGAATTATTACCTTTAATCGAACCGAAGAAACCATTGGGCTTAATCGGTAAAGATACTAAAACCAGTATTCAAAATGGGATTGTTTATGCGACGGCTGCTGCCTGCGAAGGCATTATAAAGAGGTTTAAAAATAAGTATGGTGCTAAACTTAAAGTTATCGCTACCGGAGGAGACGCGGTGTTGTTTGAGAAGTTTGTGCCGGGTATTGACCGCGTAGATAAACAGCTTACGCTTTATGGGTTATATATTAATTATAAAATGGTGAAATGTTGTTAATAATAGTAAGATAATATAAGGTATTTTCTATTAATCTCACCCGATTATTTATATTCGCATATATTTATTGAAAATAAAGCTTGATTTTTATAAGATTATCTTATAAGATTACTCTACAATTAGCACTCTATATTGAAGACTGCTAAATAAATAAAAAGAAGGAGGATAACTAAATGGCTATTAAACCATTAGGTGACAGGGTGTTGTTGAAGGTTTTAGAAGCGCAGGAGAAAAGCGCGGGGGGCATTTATTTGCCTGATAACGCGAAGGAGAAACCTCAGCAAGCGGAAGTTATAGCTGTGGGTGAAGGGAAAGTGCTGGATAGTGGAAGTTACCAAAAGCCCGAGGTGAAAAAGGGAGATATAGTTCTTTTTGGAAAATACTCAGGAACGGAAGTAACCGATTCTAAAGGCGAAGCCTATTTAATCGTAAAAGAAGAAGATATTTTAGCAATAGTAAAATAAGTACACCCTAATTTTAAGGAGGAACATAATGGCAAAACAGTTAATATTTGACGAAGAAAGCCGGCGCTCTCTTTTAAAAGGAGTGGAGCAGTTGGCTAAAGCTGTAAAAGTGACGCTTGGCCCTAAGGGGAGAAATGTTGTTATTGACAAAAAGTTTGGCTCTCCAACTATAACTAAAGACGGAATTACCGTAGCTAAAGAAATTGAGCTCAAAGATCCATATGAAAATATGGGTGCTCAGTTAGTTAAAGAAGTTGCCGAGAAAACATCTGATGTGGCTGGAGATGGTACAACTACAGCAACCGTTTTAGCTGAGGCTATATTTAGAGAAGGATTAAGAAATGTAACCGCGGGCGCGAATCCCATGGCATTAAAAAGAGGGATTGAGAAAGGTGTTGGAAAAATTGTCGAGGCCTTAAAGAAAATATCAAAACCAATTAAAGATGACAAAAAGGAAATTGCTCAGGTTGCGGCGATAGCAGCTAATTCCGATATGGAAATTGGTAATAGAATTGCTGAAGCCATGGAAAAAGTTGGTAAGGATGGAGTCATTACAGTTGAAGAAGCGAAGTCCATTGATACCACTCTTGATGTAGTTGAAGGTATGCAATTTGACCAGGGTTACAGTTCTCCATATTTTGCTACCGATAGTGAAAAAATGGTGGCCGAGCTTGAAGGCCCCTATATATTAATTCATGAAAAAAAGATTAGTTCTATGAAAGATCTTCTTCCTCTTTTAGAGAAGATAGCCAAATCAGGCAAATCGCTTGTTATAATAGCTGAGGATGTAGAGGGCGAAGCCCTGGCAACTTTAGTTGTTAATAGGCTAAGAGGAACTTTAAGCTGCTGCACGGTAAAAGCTCCCGGATATGGTGATAGAAGAAAAGCCATGATGGAAGATATCGCTATAATTACAGGCGGTACTTTTATCGCGGAAGAGCATGGTATTAAATTAGAAAACGTTGGCCTTGAGCAGTTAGGTAGTGCTAAAAAGGTAACTGTTGATAAAGATAATACAACCATTATTGAAGGTGCCGGAAAATTAGCTGATATAACTGCCAGGATTTCTCAGATTAAAAAGCAGATTGAAAGCTCTGACTCTGAATATGATAAAGAAAAATTGCAGGAAAGACTGGCTAAGCTTTCAGGCGGAGTTGCCGTTATCAATGTAGGTGCTGCTACTGAGACTGAAATGAAAGAGAAGAAGGCGAGAGTTGAGGATGCCCTTCACGCAACTAAAGCTGCTGCTGAAGAGGGTATAGTACCCGGTGGTGGAGTTGCTTTGGTTCGCTGCGTAAAAGCTCTTGATGAATTAAAACTTAAGGGTGATGAGAAAGTTGCTTTGGATATATTGAGAAGAGCGCTTGAAGAGCCTATCAGGCAGTTAGCTACGAACGCCGGTATGGATGGAGCTGTTGTAATCCAAAAAGTTAAAGAATCAGAAGAATTGGCTTTTGGTTATGATGTCCAGAAAGATTCTTATTGTAATGTATTAGAAGCCGGTATTATTGATCCAACAAAAGTAACCAGAAATGCGTTGCAGAATGCTTCATCAATTGCGTCGCTGATGCTTACGACTGAAGTTCTTGTTACAGATATTCCGGAAAAAGATAAACCCCTAATGCCGGCAATGCCTCCCGGAGGCATGGGCGGTATGGGCGGAATGATGTAATTTTGTATGATTATTAGGAAGATAAGTAAGATAAAGCCCCTCTATTATAGAGGGGCTTTTTTTGTTTTTTTTGCTGATAGCTGTAAGCTCTATGCTCTTTGTTTCTGCTTTTAGTTTTTTGTTCTTTTTTTTTGCTTGTGACTTGTGACTTTGTGCTTATTTCTTGCTTGTGTCTTATGACTTATGACTTTATACTTGCGTCTTATTTTCCTATATAGTATTTAAATACTTTATAAGTTGACTTTATTTACAGGCTTTGTTATACTACATCTAATTTCTAACTTGTTTTTCTTTATATAGTTAAATGATTTAAATTATAGGAGGATATTTAAATGGGTATGTGGGTTGGACGCGGCCGGAAAGCCCGACGTTGTTATAGTTTTGATGAAATTGCTTTAGTTCCAGGTGATATATCAATTAACCCAAATGAAGTGGACGCGTCTTGGGAATTCGCGCATAAGAGATACAAAGTGCCCATTATAGCGGCTGCTATGGATGGTGTTGTCGATGTCCCATTTGCTATTAAGATGGGTAAGCTTGGCGGCCTTGCGGTTTTAAACTTAGAAGGTGTTCAAACGCGATATGAAGATCCGAGTGACATTTTAAATGAGATTTCAAAAGCTACAACCGATCGTGCCACCGAGTTAGTTCAAAAATTATATAAGCCTTCCGTTAAAGAAAAATTAATAAAAAAACGAATTCGTGAAATTAAAAAAGCAAATGTGACCGTTATTGTCAGTTCTATCCCGCAGAAAGCGGAACGTTACAGTAAAATTATACAGTCTGCCGGCGCGGATATCTTTGTTGTTCAATCGCAAGTTTCTTCAGCAACACATATTTCAACCGAATATAAAGTTTGTAATTATGGCACTCTCTGCAAAAAGAGTAAAATTCCAATTATGATTGGAAATGCCGTAACGTATAATATGACTCTGGAACTTATGCAATTGGGAGCAAGCGGAGTTCTTATTGGTGTTGGCCCCGGAGCCGCTTGTACAACTCGCGGAGTTCTGGGTATCGGAGTTCCCCAGGTAACGGCAACTTGCGATGCTGCGGCAGCTAGAGACTTTTACTATAAAACCAGCGGTAAATATATTCCTATTATTACTGACGGCGGCATGACAACCGGCGGTGATATATGTAAAGCTTTCGCTTGCGGCGCGGATGCCGTAATGGTTGGTTCTGCTTTTGCCCGGGCAAAAGAAGCACCTGGGCGCGGTTGTCATTGGGGTATGGCAACACCCAATTTGAATTTGCCTCGCGGAACCAGGATTAGAGTGGGAACCACCGGATCATTAAAAGAGATATTATTAGGCCCCGCGAAAACAGATGATGGTACGCAAAATTTACTTGGTGCGATAATGACTTCAATGGGAGCGGTTGGCGCGCGTACAATTAAAGAGTTCCAATTAACGGAAATTATTATAGCGCCGGCCATTAAAACAGAAGGAAAAGTATTTCAATCAGCTCAGAAAGTAGGCATTAAAAAATGAAGAGAACACACACCTGTGGAGAACTAAAAAAAGAAAATATCGGAGAAACAGTCACTTTGTGCGGTTGGGTAGCCAAAAGAAGAGACCATGGGGGGCTTATTTTTATCGATATAAGAGATAGAGAAGGCTTTACTCAGGTTGATTTCTTCTCGAAAAATAAAGAATTATTTAAAGAAGTGAAGAAGCTTAGAAGTGAATTTGTTATTTGTGTTGAAGGTATAGTTCAGGAAAGGCCGAAGGGAACGGAAAATAATAACCTTCCTACGGGCCATATTGAAGTTCATGCCGCTAAACTTCAAATTTTAAATGAAGCTGAAACACCGCCTTTTGAAATTGAAGATGATTCTGAAATTTCTGATGAGAACAGACTAAGATACCGTTATCTTGACCTAAGACGAAGCAAAATGACTAAAAATATTATCTTACGGCATAATGTTTGCAAAGTGATGAGAGATGTTCTGGATAAAGAAGGCTTTATTGAAGTTGAAACACCTATATTGACAAAAAGTACGCCTGAAGGCGCGAGGGATTATTTGGTGCCTAGCCGCGTTAATCAGGGAAGTTTTTACGCTTTACCCCAGTCTCCGCAACTTTTTAAACAGATATTAATGGTCGCGGGTTTGGATAAGTATTTTCAAATTGCAAAATGTTTTCGTGATGAAGATTTAAGGGCTGACAGGCAGCCGGAATTTACGCAGCTGGATATGGAAATGTCCTTTGTTGGCCAAGAGGATATCTTTAATGTAAGCGAAAAGGTGCTCAAGGCGGTTTTTAAGCAAGCAGCCGGAATTGACATTCAGATACCTTTTCCAAGAATGAGCCACCGGGAAACTCTGGAGAAATATCAAACCGACAAACCCGATTTAAGAAAAGATAATGAGAAGTATAGTTTTGTCTGGATAGTTGATTTCCCGCTTTTTAAATATAATGAAGAAGGCAAGAGATGGGAGAGTGAGCATCATCCATTTACATCTCCTCATGCAGAAGACATTGGGCTCTTGGGTAATGATCCCGGAAAAGTTAGGTCAAGTTCTTATGACTTAGTAATAAATGGCGCGGAGATAGCCAGCGGTTCATTAAGAATTAATAAGAAGAAGTTGCAAAAGAAAATATTTGAAATTATTAATATGCCGGAAGATGAGATTGATGCGCGCTTCGGCTTTTTACTTGAAGCGTTTGATTATGGAGCTCCTCCGCATGGCGGCATTGCTTTTGGACTAGACAGACTTCTTACTTTAATTACCGGTGATGATAGCATTAGAGATGTGATAGCATTTCCAAAAACTCAAAGAGCATTATGCCCTTTAACCAAAGCGCCATCAGTTGTCAATAGTAAACAGTTAACTGAATTAGGTTTGAGTATCAAACCCTCAAAGAAGGAGGTGTTGTAATTATGAAATCATGGACATCTTTGTTGGTATTCGCGTTATTAATAAGTATGTTTTTGATTTCTGGATGTGTAACTGTAAAACCGGTTACTTGCGAAAGAGTTGATCAGGAGATTTCCGGCAACCAAGGTTTTTTAATGGGTGAAGGTGATGTCGCGCAAAGCAAAGCTAAAAAGACAACAAAAACTTTTATTAAGGTTGATATAGATTTAACAAGACCTAGTGATAAAACTGCCGCGACTGAAGAATATTCAGAGAAGAAGCATAGTGATAGTTTAAAAAAGATGGCATCTGATAAGCCCGGGGATTACAATAAGGGCTATTTTGAAGCTGAAGCGGATAGTAAGCCGGAGACGATTTCTGATATGTCGCGTGTGATTGTTGAGGATGTAGAAGAAATTGAAATAATAACTGTTCCGGAACCGGTATATGATTATTATGTTGTTAAAAAAGGCGAGACTCTTTGGGATATTGCCGGCCGTCCGGAAGTTTATGGAAATTCTTCAAAATGGAAGTTAATATTTAACGCTAATAAAGATAAGATTAAAAAACCGAGTTTAATAAAGCCCGGCATGAAGTTAAAGATTCCGAGGTAAAAATATACTCACTATGGAAAAAGTGATCACCCTTAAAGATAACAGGGAAGCTGTTTCACTTTTTGGTAAACATGATGAGAATCTCCGTCGTGTAGAAGATGAGTTGTGTGTAACAGTAGTATCGCGCGGGGATAAGCTTACTATTAAGGGCAAGAAACAGGATGTTGAAAGAGCGGGTAGGCTTTTTGATGAGGTTCTTTTGGTAATCAGAGAAGGCGGGACCATGAAAAAGTCAGAATTTGATTACTCCATTGAAGCCATCAAGCAAGATTATAATGCCCCGATAGACAGGGTATATCTTGATAAGATTCCTGTATCTCATAAAAGGCAGCCTGTTGTTCCTAAAACATTGGGTCAAAAGGAATATGTTGACGCTATTAGGAATTTTGATATTGTTTTTTCAATAGGCCCGGCCGGTACAGGTAAAACTTATTTAGCTATGGCAATGGCGGTAATGTATTTGATAAGGGGTGATTGCAGCCGCATCATCCTCGCCAGGCCCGCTGTTGAGGCCGGTGAAAGCCTGGGTTTTTTACCGGGAGATTTTTATGAAAAGGTCAGCCCTTATTTAAGGCCTTTGTATGACGCTTTATATGATATGATGGAAGTTGATAAAGTTAAGAATTTTATGGATAAAGGAATCATAGAAGTTGCCCCTCTGGCGTATATGCGCGGACGAACACTTAATGATTCTTTTATTATTTTAGATGAAGCGCAAAATTGCACTAGAGAACAACTGAAAATGTTCCTTACGAGAATGGGTTTTAATTCAAAGGTTGTTATAACCGGTGATATTACTCAAAGCGATTTACCCGGTGAGAAAAGCATTGGCTTAGCGGAAACTATAGATATCTTAAAAAGCATCAAAGGTATAGGATTCATAAGTCTAACAGGTAAAGATATTGTGCGCCACGAGCTTGTTCAAACTATAATTAAAGCGTACGAAAATTACTTTAGGTAAAAATAATGATTTGGAAAAAAAGACAATCTGGTTTTCATAAATTTAAGATAACATCAAGTTCATTTCTGCTTGTCATATTGTTTGCGGCTGTTTTTGTCTCAATACTCTTGATTGGGCCTCGCCCTTACAAAGGCATTATGCAAGTAGGTGATGTTGCCCGCACGACAATTAAAGCTCCATTTGATTTCTATGTTCGGGGGGATGTTAATTCTGAGGCGACATCCGGAAGTATAGAGAGAGCTGTAGAGATAGTACCTGAAGTTTATTTTCCGGATAAGATTAAAAATGATTCTATTTATAGCGGGACTCTGAGCTTATTTAATAAAGCCAATGACTTAAGGCTTAAGAAGAATATCGCGGAGAAAGGGAAAGTTTCTTTATTAAAAGAGAAAAGCCCTTTTGTACTTAAAAATTCTTACTACAGTTATATTCTCTCATTGGATGAGGAAAAATCCGATCAGATTAAAACATCTATCATTGAAATTATTAATTTAATTACGGATGGCCCTATTTTTGATGCGGTTGAAAAAGTTAAGATAGCCGATAAAGCGGAGTCTATAATCTATATTGCTTCTAACGGAGAAGAAGTATATATACAGACAGACTCATTAATAACCACCAAAGATGCCTGCGCTATTGGAAAAAATTTAATTCCGGAATATATTAAGGATAAAGTTGGACAATCTCTGGCTGATGAAATTATTGCGCAGTCCGTAGTTGGTAATGTAAGTTATGATGAGAAGTTAACCGCTAAAAGAAAAGAAGAAGCGGCTCAAGCCGCGCCCGTTGTTTACTATGAGAATCTTATTAAAGAAAATAGTGTTATTGTAGCGAAAAGCCAGCTTATCACTAAAGATCATTTAGCTTATTTGCATCAATTAAGTGAACTTGAAAACAATAATGAGAATAGAGAAACAAAGCTATATTATTATAGCATTTCGATTTTTGTACTCTTATTAACAGTGCTGCTGTGGATGTATATGAAGTTATATGAGCCGAAGATATTAGCTTCAGTTAATAGTATAGCTCTTATAGGTTTAATTTCTTTTATTATTATTTTATCAGCTAAGCTTATTACTTTCTCACCGTTATCGAGATATTTTGTGCCTCTGGCCAGTGCTTCAATATTGATAGCTATTCTCTTGAGCAGTAGATTGGCTATTGTTATGACAATGTTTTTAAGCATTTTCATAGCTATAATTTCAGGGGGGCGGCTAAATATTTTCATATATTATTTAGCTGGCGGTTTAATTGGTATTTACTCCGTTAAAAATGTTAGAAGACGAGCCCAGCTTTTAAAAGCCGGTCTTTTTGTAGGGCTTACAGGTTGTCTCGCTATTATAAACATTGACCTTTTAGACAACCTTAGTACAGATGTTATATTTATAGATAGTCTGTGGGCTATATCAAACGGTTTTGTTTGCGCTTTTATAGTTACCGGCATTTTACCCGTTTTGGAATATATTTTTAAAATTACTACCAATATAAGTTTATTGGAACTTTCCGATTTGAATCACCCTCTTTTGAAGGAAATGGTTATTAAGGCTCCCGGAACATATCATCATAGCTTGATAGTAGGTAACCTGTCGGAGAATGCCGCCGATGCTATTGGAGCTAATTCTTTACTTGCAAGGGTTGGAGCGTATTATCATGACGTCGGTAAGCTTTTAAAACCGGAATATTTCAGTGAAAACCAAATGGGCTATGCTGATAAACACGCTGAATTAACTCCCAAGATGAGCAGTCTGATTATAACTAATCATATCAAAGACGGCCTTGTTTTAGCAAAAAAATACAAGCTGAGCATTGCCATACAGGATTTTATTCAACAGCATCACGGCAATAGTCTTACTTTCTATTTTTATCAAAGGGCTATTGAAAATGAAAAGAAGGAAGGTGAAGCTAAGGAAGAAGATTTCAGATATAAATCACCTTTGCCGCAAACAAAGGAAGTAGCTATTGTGTTACTTGCTGATTCAGTTGAGGCTGCAACCAGAGCTTTACCCAATCAGACACCAAAGAAAATAAAACAGACAGTGCAAAAAATCATAAACAATAAATTTATCGATGAACAACTTGATGAATGTGACCTTACATTAAAAGATCTCCATAAGATATCTGAAAGTTTTTCAAAATTATTAGCTGGAATTTATCATAGCAGAGTAGAGTATCCTGATCCGGGCAAAGGGAGCCGGAAACCAAAAAATAAAAAAGGCAAGAATGGCTTTAAAAATAAATCTAATAAATGACCAAAGATGTTATAAATTGCCTAAAAAGCAATTGAAGAATTTATGCGTTTTTATACTTAAATCACATGATATTAAAAATACGGAAGTTAGCGTATTATTTACAGATAATAAAAGAATTAGAGAGTTAAATAAAAAGTTTCGCCGAAAAAATAAAGCAACAGATGTCCTTTCTTTTTATGAAGAAAGAAATAAAGGCATGGCTTTATCGGCTTCATATTTAGGTGACATCGTTATTTCCATTGAGGCCGCCAGGAGACAGGCAAGAGTTTATAAGCAGACAGTTATACATGAGATAAGATTGTATGTTATTCACGGATTGCTGCATTTATTTGGGCATAGGGACTATACTAAAAAAGAAAAGCAAGCTATGAATATTTTGCAGGAAACATTGTTGAATCAATATGAAAAAAAGAACAATAGCCGATAGTTTTAATACCGCCATTGAAGGCATTATATATACCATAAAAACACAAAGAAGCATGAGATTGCACTTCTTGTTCGCGATCGTAATTATTCTTATTTCAATTTTTTTACAACTTGAAAAAGTTGAGTTGCTGGTAGTTTGCGGGGCGGTTAGTTTGGTTTTAATCAGCGAGATGTTTAATACCGCCATTGAAAAAATTATTGATTTGATAACACCCGATTTTCATCCGTTAGCCAGAATTATTAAAGATGTGGCGGCCGGTAGCGTGCTTATCTCCGCTATATTTGCCGTAATAGCGGGATACTTGGTATTTTCTAAGTACATAATCAGTTTTGAGTTGGAAAAAACCCTTCTCAGAGTGCAGTATTCTCCGTGGCACGCGACCTTTGCTTCGTTGTTGTTAGTTATATTCCTTGTATTGATGGGCAAGTCATTGTCAAAAAAAGGTAAACCGCTGAGAGGCGGCATGCCTTCCGGGCATTCAGCCATAGCTTTTAGTATTTGGGCTATTATTGTTTTAGTGACCAAAAATTCATTAGTTACTATTTTAACTTTAATAGTGGTTTTTTTAGTAGCTCAAAGTAGAGTCAGGCATGAGATACACTCTGTTTGGGAAGTAATCATAGGTAGTTTACTTGGTGTCCTGACAACACTTTTATGTTTTCAGATTTTTTATCAACTTTTTTATTAAAAAAACAGGCATTTCGCGGGAGGAATATTTTGTTTAGAAAGCTCAGAACATATTTTATAACAGGGTTGGTTGTTATATTACCGGCGATATTGACTTATGTGATTCTCAGGTTTTTAATTATTAAGACTGTAGAGCTTGTTTTGGACCCTATTTCTGATATTTTAATCAGGACAGTGAGCCCATATTTACCTGATATATATTTTCCTTTTGCGGTACATACTGTTAAGGTGCTGATTTTTCTAGCAATTATATTAGCTATTATTCTAATAGGTTTAGCCGCGAGAGTATTTTTCATTAGAAGAACATTTTCGGCGATAGAAAACCTTTTTCTCAAAGTGCCGATGATAAGCAAAATTTATATCTCTATAAAGCAATTAAGTAGCGCTTTTTTGGGGCAGGGGATGATTTTTGAAAAAGTAGCCTTACTTGAATATCCCAGAAGAGGAATTTATTCGATAGGGTTTGTGACAACCGAAGCAAAGCAGGAATTACAGAAAAAAACCAAGTTTAAAATGATAAGTATATTTTTACCGACAACGCCTAATCCGACATCCGGTGTTTTCCTACTTGTGCCGGAAAAAGATATTATATATTTAGATATGAGCGTTGAAGAAGCTTTAAAGTTGGTTATTTCCGGTGGGAAAGTAAGCCCGATTTATAGAGAGATTAAGGACGAAAATGAATCAGAAAGAAAATAAGATTAACTTAGAAAACCTGGGGCAAATGCATCCGGCCGACATTGCCGATCTTCTGCGCAATATAGACCACAAAGAGAGAATTACTCTTTTCGCGGCTTTAGATTATGATATGGCCGCGCAAATTTTAAGTGAACTTGATCCTCAAAGTGAATACCAGCTTCTAAAGGAACTCTCCAGTTTCAAAATATCAAAATTAATTGAAAAAATGCCTCCTGATGAAGCGGCTGACATATTGGCGGACCTTTCAAGTGAGAAGCAGAAAGATGTCCTCAATTTAATGAAAACAGAAGATTCTAAAGAAGTTCAACAACTGCTTAAATACGATGAGGAATCTGCCGGCGGCCTTATGACCACTAACTTTTTAGTGCTTAAAGATAATTTAACCGCCTCTCGGGCCATAGAAGCCTTGCGGCAGTTTGCGAAGGATGTTCAAGCTCAGATAGTCTATGTTTATGTTATTGATAGCGAAAATAAGTTCATTGGGGTGTTGTCCGTTAAAAAATTAATTATCGCTACACCTAATATGCGCTTAGCCGAATTAGTTAATCGGAATACAATTACCGTTGACCCGGGGTTAGATCAGGAAGAAGTAGCACGCATTGTTTCTAAGTATAATCTTCTGGCGGTGCCGGTTGTAGATAAGGGAAGAAATCTTTTGGGTATTATTACTGTAGATGATGTTATCGATGTTATAACCGAAGAGGATACGGAAGATATATATCGAATGGCCGGTATTTCCCACGAAGAAATTTATAGACAGTCAACTTTTAGAGTTGTGCGCCAACGCCTGCCTTGGTTAGTGGCTACTCTTTTTGGAGGGATTATTGTAGCTACATTAATAAGGAATTTTCAAACTACATTACAGCAGGTAATCGCGTTAGCGTTTTTTATACCTGTAATTACGGGCATGGGCGGCAATATCGGCATCCAGTCTTCTACGATTACGATCAGAGGTTTGGCTACGGGTAATATCAATTTGAAGCATATAAGAGGTGTTATTTATAGAGAAATTAGGCAAGCTCTGATTATGGGGATTGTTTGCGGTTTGGTAGTTGGAGTTGTGGCTTATTTATTTGATGGTAACCCGGTTTTGGGTTTAGTTTTAACTGTGGCGATGTTTGTTGCTATACTGGTAGCCGCTCTGATTGGAGTTATGATACCCTTATTATTTGAAAAAATCAATATTGATCCCGCGATAGCCAGCGGCCCTTTTATTACAACAGCTAATGATATTACCGGAGTTTTAATTTATTTTTTAATGGCTACCTGGCTATTTAACGTATTTAATTAGTTCAATAATATGTCTATAGAAAAATCTCAAGCTATTGTTTTAAAGCGTCAAAAGCTGCGTGAAACCTCTGTTTTAGTTACACTTTATACTAAAGACTTCGGGAAAATAAGTGGAGTTATGAAAGGTGTCCGGGGTATTCAAAATAAGTCGGTCAACTTTCTTGAACCATTTACGCTTTGTGAAGTTGTTTTTTATAAGAAGAAAAGAGGCGGCCTTTACACCATTAGCCAATGTGATTTGATTGATTATTTTTTTGAAATTAGAACTGACTATGAGCGTCTGGTGCACGCGTTATATTTTATTGATTTATTAGACGCGGTAACGCAAATTGAAGATAACAACAATGAGCTTTTTGAGTTAATTTATGAAAGCCTTAAGGCTTTAAAAGTGCTAAAGAGGCCGGCACCGGTTAAAAGTATTTATGAAGTTAAAACATTAATTCTGTCGGGATTTAAACCCCGCATTGATTTTTGTATATCTTGTGGTAGCTCCATAGAGCAAAAGGCGAAATTCAGCACTAAATTCGGTGGCTTAATTTGTTATAAGTGTTTCAATAAAGATAGTTTGTCGCACGATATATTTAAAGGAACACTGGCTTCCATGCTCCACATCGAGAAATCTAATTTTGACAGTGTCTGGCGTTTAAATATGACCAATAGAGTAAAAGGGCAGTTAAGCCGTATATTAGATGATTTTATCAAATTCCATATTGACAAAAATATTCGCTCAAGAACTTTTATTGACATGATTGTATAGGATTTATACTCTATAAATGCATAAAAGCTATTGCCACGTAAATATTGATGTGTTAGAATATGCTAATTAAACTAAAAAAATGATAATGAACTTTCAAGATTTAATTTCAAAGTTGGAAACATATTGGAAAAGCAAAGGTTGTGTAATTGTATATCCCTATGATATCGAAGTTGGAGCGGGGACGTTTCACACGGCTACATTCTTAAAGTGTCTTGATAAGAATAAATGGAATACAGCCTTTGTGCAGCCCTCAAGAAGGCCGACTGATGGACGTTATGGGGATAATCCTTTGCGCACTCAATTCTATTATCAATACCAGGTTATATTGAAACCTTCCCCGGATGATGTAAAGAAGCTTTATCAGGATAGCCTTGAGTATATCGGTATAAACCTGAAAAAGCATGATTTCAAATTCATTGAAGATGATTGGGCATCTCCTACTTTAGGTGCTAAAGGATTGGGATGGGAGATATGGCTTGATGGATTAGAAATCACTCAGTTTACCTATATGCAGCAGATGGGCGGAGTGGAATTAAAGGATGTGGCTTGTGAGCTAACATACGGCTTGGAGCGCATAGCTATGGTTTTGCAGGGCAAGTATGATTTATTTGATTTAGTTTGGGCTGATGGGGTTATGTATGGTGACCTGCAAAAAGACAGAGAAAAGGAAAGCTGTGTTTATAATTTTGAAAAAGCTGATATAGATATGTATCTTAATTTATTCGAGCTTTATGAGGGAGAGGCCGCGAAACTGATTGAAGAAGAATTGATAATTCCCGCTTATGAATGCACCTTAAAAGTTTCACATATATTTAATGTGCTTGACGCGAGAAAAGCAATAAGCCAAAGTGAGCGCCCAACCTTTATTGCTCGTGTAAGACGCTTGGCTAATAAGTGCGCGCAAATGTATTATGAGAAAAATGGCAAATAAAAATAACATAAATAATATCTTACTTGAAGTAGGCACAGAGCCGTTACCGGCCGGTTTTATATATTCGGCAATAAAGCAACTGAAAAAAAATGCTCAGGAATTACTTAAGGCTTATAATATAACTTATGGCGAAATTGAGACCCATGATACTTACAGAAGATTAACTATTTATATTAAGAACGTAGATGACTTACAGCAGGCTAAAGAAGTGGAGATAAGAGGCCCTTCAAAAGAAATTGCGTATGATGATAATAATAAGCCCACAAGAGCTCTGCTGGGTTTTTTAAATAAGACAGGTATAAAACAAATAGATATACTCATTAAAAAAACTTCTCAAGGCGATTATGTCTTTGGTGTAAAAAAAGAACAAGCAAGTAAGGTTTCCGATATCCTGCCTAATTTTATAAAAGAGCTGATAGCTTCTATTAATTGCGACAAGAATATGCGTTGGAATAAAGGTTATTCCTTTATTAGGCCGATTAGATGGATTATGGTTTTATGGAAACAAAAACCTTTAGTCTTTGAGTTGGCCGGATTAAAGACGTCTAATGTAACTTACGGTCATCAGATCTTATCTCCAAAAGCCCACAAAGTAAAAAATGAAAAAGATTATTTTTCCTATTTAAAGAGAAATTATGTTGAGTTGGATTTTCATTCAAGAAAACAAAAGATAGAAAAAGCTGTAACTTCTCTGGCGGCGAAATATAAAGGAGAGCTTGCGCATGACGTTGATTTATTAGATGAACTAACTAATCTTTGTGAGTGTCCCGGATTTATTGCCGGTTCGTTTAATAAGAAATATTTATCAATTCCCGGAGAAGTGCTTATTACCAGTATGAAAAAAGGACAGAAGCTATTTGCTGTTAAAGATAAGAGTAGTAAAGTTATGCCGGTTTTCTTAGCGGTTATTGATAATAAGGTATCAAGAGAAGTTGCTAAAAATATTTGCGAGAATTACGAAAAAGTTTTAGAGGCTAAGCTGAAAGATGCCGAATTCTTTTTGAGCCGGGACACAAGAGAACCTCTGGCTAAAAAAGTTGATAAATTAAAAAATATTATCTTTCAGAAAGACTTAGGCAGCATGTACGATAAAACGGAAAGACTTATAAATATTTCTGATTTTATCGCGCGTCATTTGGGTTTAGATAAAAATAAAACAGATAAAGTCAGGCGATGCGCCTATCTGGTGAAGGCTGACTTAGTTACTGATATGGTTAGAGAGTTTCCCGCTTTGCAGGGGATTATTGGAAGTAGATATGCTTTAAAATTCAAGGAAGAGCCTTTGGTTTCGGAAGGTATACTGGAGCATTACCAACCTAAGTCGCAAGATGATAATATACCCGGGAGCATAACCGGCTCCATAGTAAGTTTAGCTGATAAATTAGATAATATAACAGCTTATTTTAGCGTGGGTTTACTGCCCTCCGGCAGTTATGATCCATATGCTCTTAGGCGCAGCGCTCTTGGGGTTGTGCGTATTATATTAAATAAAAAGATGTCTATATCTATGAATTTACTTATAGATAAAAGTATTTCACTTATATCTGTAAATAATCGGACAAAGGCATTTGAATTAAAAGCCAAGATAATTGATTTTCTTAATTTGAGGCTTAGGCAACTTCTATCTCAGGATGAAATTGAAAGTGAATTGATTGAGTCGGTTATTATGGCTAATTGTGACAATTACGTAGATATCGTTGAGAGAATCAATCAGCTGAAAAAAATAAGGCAGTCGAAAGATTTCTTTGAATGTTCTAAGATAGTTGAACGCACCAGTAATATATTAAAGAATGTGTCAAGGGATCTACCGAGTGTTAGTCGGAAATTATTCAAGGAAGACCTGGAAAAGCAGCTATGGGATATATTCGAAAAAAGTAATAAAGATATTCTTGCTTTAATTAATAAAAAGAAGTATATTCAAGCTACAGAGAAATATGTTAGCGCGTTTAGCCAACCGGTGCATGTTTTCTTTGAGAAAATAATGGTCAACGTTGATAATATCAAAATACGGAATAATCGCCTATCCCTTATGAAAAATATTAATCAACTGTACGCTGCTAATATAGCGGATTTATCTAGAATTTCAATCAATCAAAATTAATTTCAAAACAAAGGGAGTGAAGTAATGCAAAAGTTTATCTACAGCTTTGGATCGGGAAAAGCGGAAGGAAAGACTCAAATGAAAAATCTTCTGGGTGGCAAGGGAGCCAACCTGGCAGAAATGATAAATATAGATTTGCCGGTACCTCCGGGTTTTACTATAACTACCGAGGCTTGCAATCAATTTTACAAATCAGGAGAGAAGTGGCCGGCAGGATTAGAGAAACAAGTTGACTTAGGAATCAAAAGGCTTGAAAAAGACATGGGAGCTAAGTTTGGAGATAATAAAAATCCCTTATTAGTATCTGTTAGGTCGGGGGCTGCTGTTTCTATGCCCGGTATGATGGATACGGTTTTAAACTTAGGCATGAATCCGGATGTTATTAATATTCTGATTGATAAAACCGGCAATGAAAGATTTGCCTGGGATTCGTATAGAAGATTCATACAAATGTTTGGCGATGTTGTAATGGGCGTAAAACACGAATTCTTTGAGCATGAGCTGGAGGCTGTCAAAAAGAAATGCAAAGTTAAAAGCGATACAGATTTAGATGCCGGCATGCTTCAGGAGGTTGTAGGGCGATATATGAAGATTTATAAGAAAGTTACAAAAAAGAATTTTCCAACCGACCCTAAAACTCAACTCAAATATTCAATAGACGCTGTATTCAGCTCTTGGAATAACGAGAGAGCTATAAAGTACCGTAAGATAAATGACATTAGAGGCCTTATGGGTACGGCCGTAAATGTTCAGGCTATGGTTTTTGGTAATATGGGGGATACTTCCGGTACGGGAGTTGCTTTTACAAGAGATCCGTCAACCGGCAAGAATGTGTTTTACGGTGAGTATCTAATGAATGCCCAGGGAGAGGATGTTGTAGCCGGGATTAGAACTCCATTGCATATTGAGACACTTAAAAAAGTTAACGCGAAAGTTTTTAAGCAGCTAATGGACATTAGAAAAAGGTTAGAGTGGCACTATAAAGATATGCAGGATTTTGAATTTACTATTCAGGAAGGCAAACTTTATATGCTTCAAACCAGAAGCGGAAAAAGAACGGCGGCAGCCGCGCTTAAGACAGCTGCTGATATGGTAAAAGAAAAACTGATAGATGAAAAAACCGCTTTATTAAGAATGGACCCTCAGCAGTTGGACCAACTTTTGCATCCTATGTTTGATCCTAAAGCTGAAAAAGCCAAAAAGCCTATTGCTAAAGGCTTACCGGCATCTCCCGGAGCCGCTTGCGGTGAAGTGGTCTTTAGCGCGGAAAAGGCGGAGAGATTGGCAACGGATAAGAAGGATGTTATTTTATGTAGAATTGAGACTTCTCCGGAAGATATCGGAGGCATGGACGCGGCTAAGGGTATCCTGACGTCCAGAGGCGGTATGACGTCGCATGCCGCTGTTGTAGCTCGAGGAATGGGTAAGTGCTGCGTCGCGGGCGCGGGAGATATTAAAATTGATTACAAAACTAAGAAATTTAAAGTTGGCAATATAACAGTGAAAGAGGGCGATTGGATTTCATTAAATGGTTCGCTGGGCAATGTATATATAGGTAAAATTGACACTGTTGAATCAACCCTATCGGGTGATTTTACTACGATTATGAAATGGGCGGATAAGTATAGAAAACTTGGAGTTAGAACTAATGCTGATACACCGCACGATACCAAGGTTGCCGTTAAGTTTGGCGCGGAGGGTATAGGCCTTTGCAGAACTGAACATATGTTTTTTGAGGGGAATAGAATTGTCGCTTTTCGTCAGATGATTTTAGCTGACGATAAAGCAGGTAGAGAAAAAGCGTTAGCCAAACTTCTTCCAATTCAAAGAAAAGATTTTGAAGGTATATTCAGAGCTCTCAAGGGAAGGCCTTGCACGGTGAGACTGCTTGATCCGCCTTTGCATGAGTTTTTACCTCATGACGCGGCCGGACAGAAGGAGATGTCAAAGGTAATGAAGATTTCGGTTTCAAAAATTCAGGACAAGATCGAGTCTTTAAAAGAATTTAACCCTATGCTTGGCCATAGAGGATGCCGCTTGGGATTAATTTATCCTGAGATATCCGATATGCAGGTGCAAGCAATAATTGAAGCCGCCCTTAACGTCAGCGGTAAGGGCATTAAGGTTCAACCTGAAATAATGATACCCTTGGTGGGCCATTACATGGAGCTTAAAATAGCCAGAGAAAGAGCGGATGTAGTTATCGCTAATGTCTTTAAGCAAAGAAAGAAAAAGATTGCTTATCAGATAGGAACTATGATTGAGGTTCCTCGCGCCGCAATTACCGCGGATGAAATTGCTGAGTATGCTGACTTTTTTTCTTTTGGAACTAACGATTTAACCCAAATGGGTTGCGGTTTTTCCAGAGATGACGCGGGCAAATTTTTACCTGAGTATGTTTCTATGGGCATTTATGACTATGATCCGTTCCAGGTTTTGGATATAGCCGGTATAGGTAAGCTAATTGAAACAGCGGTTGCTTTAGGAAGAAAGAAAAATAAACATCTTAAAACAGGTATTTGCGGAGAGCACGGCGGCGAACCTAAGAGCGTAAACTTTTGCCACAAGGTAGGCCTTTCATACGTGAGTTGTTCTCCATATAGAATACCAATAGCTAAAGTTGCAGCCGCGCAAGCTGCGTTAGGAAAATAACCCTATATGGATATAATACGGCTGTATTTAAAAGACATAAAGGACATTCCGTTACTTACTCCCGAGAGAGAACAAAAATTAGCTAAGAAAATAAAAAGGGGAGATAAAGAAGCGCGGGCTGAAATGATTCGATCTAATTTGCGCTTAGTTATAAATATAGCTAAGCGCTATAAGTATTTTGGTGTTTCCATCTCAGATTTGATTGAAGAAGGAAACTTGGGATTAATGAAAGCGGTTTCTAAATTTGACCCAAAAAGAGGTTATCGTTTTAGTACATATGCTTCCTGGTGGATAAAGCAGTATATTACACGGGCTATAGCTAACCAAGGTAAAACCATAAGAATTCCCGTTTATATGGCTGAAATAATAACTCGTTGGCGAAAAGTCACTGAACAGCTCGCCCACAAGTTTGGCCGGTCCGCCAATATAAAAGAAGTTGCTCGCATAATGAAGATGAGTGTTGAAAAGGTCAGACAGATTGATGAAATTGCCTCAAAAGCAAGTTCATTGGACGCTCCGATAGGCGAGGATGGTTCAGGTCAGTTTATGGATTTAATAGAAGATGAAAATATGATTTCTCCCAGTGATGAATTAGCTAAGGTTTTTAGAAAAGAAAGAGTTGATAATTTATTAAATTTAATATCTGAAAGGGAGAAAGAAATATTGAATTTGAGATTTGGCCTTAAAGATGGTACAAGTTATACTCTGGGAGAGACGGCTAAAAGATTCGGAGTAACCAGAGAGCGTGTTCGACAAATAGAAAATGCCGCTATGAAAAAATTGAAACTCTATTTGGCGGCTCAGGAAGGCTTGGAGTTGGAAGTTAAAAAACCAAAAGTAAAATCCGGGAAGAAGACTAATGTAAAAGTAATTAAGGTTCATAAAAAGAATCTTAAAGGTACACTTTGTAAAAAGAGCACAAAACCTAAAACAAAAACAACAACACCAAAAAAGAGTTTAAAGAAATCATTAGTTCAGAAAAAAAAGATATCAAAGAAAGTTACAAGAAGTAAGTCACAAGTCACAAGTATAAAGTCACAAGTCATAAGTCATAAGTCACAAGCAAGAACAAAAGAACAAAAACAAGTACAAAGTTACAAGTCACAAGTGAAAAATGAAAAGCTAAGAGCTGCCCGCAAAAAAACAAAAAGCAAAAAACAAGATGCAAGTATAAAGTCACAAGTCACAAGAAGTAAGTCACAAGTTGCAGGCAAGACAAAAAGTAAAAAGCCGCGAGCGTCTTGATAATTTAGGATAAAGTATATATAGTCTATATAGGTATTAATTGCCCCAATAGCTCAGATGGATAGAGCACAGGTTTCCTAAACCTGGTGTCGCAGGTTCGACTCCTGCTTGGGGCGCCAAACTTTGCAAGCAAAGTTTGGCACTGAATGAGCGTCAAAAAATGTGAGTGAATAACGAACATTTTAGTTTATGGAGTGCCTTACTATTTAATATAACTCCTTAAAATACGCTATATTAAAAAAAATTAAGGGATCTTGACAAATTTGTATTTATATGATATCATTGCTTTCAAGTATAGAAGGTGTATCGCAGGCCTTACCATCGTAGGTATCTTCAGTCCATAGCAAGAAAGGGGGGAGAAATAAAAACTACTCTAAACGCTAGAAGTTACCATTATATGATGATGAGCATATAAATAGTAAATATCACTTAGGGCAATAAAGGCTCTAGTTGATTGATAAATTAATTTTACATGTAACTACGTTTAAGGAGGAAGTAAATGAAAAAGTTTACTCTTATGTGTGCTTTAGTATTAGTGCTGGCTATCGGTACAGTTGCTAGCGCGGAAGTACAGAGAATAAGAGTTAGCGGAGACGTTAACACATACGGTATTTGGGATCAGTACAATACATTTTTCTATAATGCTACTAGTATCAATACTTCCCCGGATTCAACACTCTGGGCAACTACCGTAAGTCTTAACTTTGACGCTGACTTAACTGATAATGTAGCGGCTCGTTTGAAACTCGTAAATCAGAGAATTTGGGATTACGATGACGCGGACACAGCTGCTATGGATATCGGTATAGCTGAAGCTTATGTTGTTTTACAGGAAATGCTTTATGAGCCGCTAACAGTTACTGTTGGCCGTCAACCTCTCTATTATGGTAGAGGTTTTGTACTTGGTTCAAACGTTATTGATCCTGAAGGCAGCATCTATACATATGCTCAGCTTTCACAGTACGACGCGTTTGACGCGATTAAAGCTGTACTCGATTATGAAGATTTTACTATTGACTTAGTATACTCTAAAATCGACGAAGGTACTGACGTTGCTGGCAATTTCGCAAATGCAAAAAACAAATACAACTCAAGAGATGATTTTGACCTTTGGTTTGTTAACCTTAACGCGCCAATTGATGCTTATGATTCAGAATTAGAAGTTTACTATTTAGGTCTTAATCAACAGGATATGGGTACAGTTACAACTATCAATCAAGGCCCAGGCGCGGGTGGTCTAAATTCTGATCCTGCAATCGTAGAGAGTATGCCTCGTCAGGAAAGCCATACAGTTGGTGCCAGAGGCAGTATGGTTCCTATAGATAATTTAGATCTTTATGGTGAAGTTGCCTACCAGTTCGGTGACTGGGGTATGCGTGATTATGATGCTCAAAATAATGTAATCGGTGTAAAGAGCGTTGATATTAGTTCATGGGGTGCTGAAGTCGGTGGTGATTATTTATTCGCCGATGTTACCGGTGTACCTAAGTTGGGTCTTTGCTACACATTCCGTGAAGGTGAAGATTATAATAATTTTCCTCATGAGCAGGGTGAGATGGGTAATTTCTGGACTCCTTTCATGAGAAAATCAGATACACTTATCTATGGTTGGAACGGCCGTTACTTCGGTAACTTCTGGAACAGCCAGGATCCCTATGATACAGCAGCTGATAGAAACATGCATCAGATCTTAGTATCTGGTAACATCGAACCTTTAGCATACTGGGATATCGATGATGTCCATTTAGATGCTAAATACGCGTATTTTCAATTTGTAGAACCTCCTATGAGTGGACGCGATAGGCATGCTGGTGACGAATTAGACCTCAGCTTGACTTATGATTATACTGAAGATGTACAGCTTGGTTTAGTAGCCGGTTGGTTCTGGCCCGGTAGTTACTACAAAACAGATCCTAGCACCATTATTGCTGGAGCTGATGATACTCTTGTTACACATCTTTGTGGTTCTATGAAAGTAACCTTCTAATTTAATTTTCTGGAAGGATGAATGTGAGCCCCGCGGAGCTGTTAGTTCCGCGGGGTTTTTATTTGACAAAGGCATTTTCTTATGATATATTAAAACTGTTAGAAAACGTATACATAAGCGGGAGGGAAAAAATGGTTGAAGAAGTCAAGGAAACCACAAGTCCTAAAGAAGACAAGCAAGTAGTAGAGGGAAAAGTATGGGCAATACTTTCCTATATTGGTATTTTATGTTTGCTTCCATTGTTGCTTAAAAAGGACAATAAGTTTGTTTTGTTTCATAGCAAACAAGGTTTAGTTCTTTTTATAGCTGAAGCGGCAGCCCTTTTGGTTAATATAATACCGGTTTTGGGTCAGTTTGTATTTATAATATTGACTCTGGCAGCTGGTATATATTCTCTCGTAGGTATTATAAAAGTACTCATGGGTGAATACTGGAAGGCACCATATGTGTCTGATATTGCAGAAAAAATTAACATCTAATCATATAATGTAATAGGTTATGACAAGGCCGTCAGGGTACTGTATTGATCCCGACGGCTTTTTGTTTGCCTTTTGCTCTATGCCCTTAGTCCTTAGCTCTTAGCTCTTAGCTTTTAGCTATTTATCTTGTGACTTATGACTTTGCACTTGTTTTTTGTAACTTGTAATTTGCAACTTGTGTCTTGTGTCTTATGACATTATACTTATAAAGGAGCGGTTGATGATATTCGGCTTTTTGAAAAAAACGAACAAGTCATCTCAATTAAAAGTTAAGCCTAAGAAGACAATTAAAAAAGTAGGTAAAACAAAAGAACCTAAACAGGAACTCGTTGGCAATGTTGTTCATTACTTTCCCAAGGTAAAAGCCGCGGTTATAAAGATAAAAAAAGGCCCATTGCTTGAAGGGGATGTTATTTATATAAAGGGGCATACGACAAATATAAAACAGAAGATTGTTTCCATGCAGATAGATCGCGAGCCGATAAAGAAAGCTATAAAAGGTAAAGAGGTTGGAATTAGGGTTAAGAAAAGAGTTAGAATAACTGATAAAGTATATAAAGACAAAAAGTAAGAGAGATAAATAATATGACAGGTAAAAAAGTTAAAGACTTAAGCTATACATTCAGCCCCAATGATCCTTGGAGGGTATTTAGGATAATGTCTGAGTTTGTTGATGGTTTTGATGATTTATCCAAAGTTTCTAACGCGATTACATTTTTCGGCGGAACCAAAATTAAAAGAGATTCGAAATATTACAATGCCGCCCGAAAGCTGGCTTATAGATTAGCGGAGGATGGTTATTCTATAATAACCGGCGCGGGCCCCGGTATTATGGAAGCGGCTAATAGGGGAGCTAAAGAAGCCGGGGGAGAGTCAATTGGTTTAAATATAGAAATACCTCTCCAGCAGAAACCCAATCCACATATAACAAAGGCTTTATATTTTAGATATTTCTTTGTTCGTAAAGTTATGTTTGCTAAATACGCGAAAGCTGTGATAGTTTTTCCCGGGGGATATGGAACGCTGGATGAATTCGCGGAGTTTATTACATTGATTCAAACTGAGAAAATTGTTCCGTTTCCAATTATTGTTTTTGGAAAGTCTTACTGGAAGGGGTTAATTGATTGGTTTAAGAACTCTATGCTCAAGTCCGGCCTTATTACCAAAAATAACATGGATATATTTAAATTGACGGACAGTATAGATGAAGCAAGAAAAATTATTGAAGATTTTTATAATAAAATATAAGAAACAAGATATACCCTTATGGGGCACAGGCAAGGCACAAGTACAAAGTCATAAGTCATAAGTCACAAGTTGCAATCGTTATTTTGTTTCTGTTTGGTTATTTGACCCTTCAATGTTACTCAGGGTCAATCCTGAGTAGTGTCGAAGGATTGAATTTGGTCATTGGTTATTATTTGGTTATTGTTTCTTGTATCTTGACTATTGGATGAGAATTGACGATTTAAACTTAATAATAAGGAGAGTATTTGATGAGTGGTTTATTCGGTGTAGTATCTAAGAAAAATTGTATACAAACGCTTTTTTACGGCACGGATTACCATTCGCATTTGGGAACTCAGTTTGGCGGTATGGCGGTCTGGGGAAAAGAACTTTATAGAAAAATACATGATATAAAGCAAAGCCAGTTTAAATCAAAATTCTATGAAGATTATAACCAGATGATAGGGGAGAGGGGAATAGGAGTTATAAGTGATAAAGACGCTCAGCCTATTTACTTAAATTCTAAATTCGGCCCATTCGCCATAATCACAAATGGTTTACTACAAAATGCCGATAAGCTCATTGAGGGATTGCATAAATCAGGCAGCTCCTTTTCAGATATAACTAACGGTTCAATAAACTCTACTGAAGTAGTTGCCAAGCTTATATCTCAGAGTGAGAATATAGTTGATGGCATAAAATACACGTTTTCTAAAATTAAGGGTTCTTGTTCTTTGCTAATACTTACTAAAGAAGGAATATATGCAGCCAGGGATAAGATGGGCCGTTCTTCATTAGTTATTGGAAAGAGTAAAAACTCCTGGGCGGTTACTACAGAAACATGTGCTTTTAATAATCTTGGTTTTGAAATAAAAAAATATCTTGGACCGGCAGAGATTGTTTTTATGTCTAAAAACGGTATTAAGCAGTTAGCAAAGCCGGACAAAGAGAATAAGATGTGCTCCTTTGAGTGGATTTACACCAGCTTCCCGGCGTCTAATCACGAGAGTTTAAATGTGGAATTAGTAAGGGAGAGATGCGGCCGCTTATTAGCTAAAAATGATGATATTGAAATAGATATTGTTTCCGGCGTTCCTGATTCCGGTTCAGCCCATGCCATAGGCTATGCCATGGAGTCTAATAAGCCCTTCAGGAGGCCGCTGGTTAAGTATACTCAAGGCTATGGTAGAAGTTATTCGCCGCCATCACAGAAAACCAGGGATTTAATTGCCAGAATGAAGTTAGTGCCCGTTAGAGATGTTATTAAAGGTAATAGGATAGTCCTTTGCGATGATTCTATAGTAAGAGGTACGCAGCTTAAGAATTATACAATTAATAAATTATGGGCAAGCGGAGCCAAAGAGGTTCATTTAAGGATAGCTTGTCCGCCATTAATGTTTCCCTGTCATTTTAATACCTCTACCAGAACACTTAAGGAATTAGCTGCCAGGCGCGCGATTAAGGCTTTAGAGGGCCGTATCGCGGTTAAAGATGTCCATAATTATCTGGATCCATCATCTAAAAAGTATCAAAAAATGATTAATTGGATAGCCAAAGATATGAATGTGACAAGTTTAAAGTATATCTCTATAGATGATATGATTAAAGCTATTGGAATTGCAAAAGAAAAGCTTTGCGTTCAGTGTTGGCGAGGTGAATAATTCAGTTATAAATAACATAAGGCCGGCTTTATAAGTCGGTCTTTTTTTGTCGAGCGATGATTAGAGAAATTAAAACAGAAAAAGTACCTATAAAAATGTGGGTTGATGAGATTGATGAGTCTGCTATGGCTCAGATTAAAAATCTCGCTAATCTGCCGTTTGCCTACAGACATATAGCTATCATGCCGGATTGTCATCCCGGTTACGGTATGCCCATAGGAGCTATTTTAGCTACTGAAAACGTTGTTATTCCATATGCTGTAGGAGTTGATATAGGCTGCGGTATGGTCGCGCTTAAAACTACACTTAAGGATATAGATAAGAATGCCATTAAAGATGTTTTAAGGGGGATTAGATTACATATTCCTTTAGGTTTTGAGCATCATAAAAGGCCGCGGAATGAAAAACTAATGCCATTTTCCGGCAAAGCGATATTCAGCAAAGACAATGATTATATAGTTACTAAAAGTGAATATAATTCAGCTTTAAGGCAATTAGGCACCTTAGGTGGTGGAAATCATTTTATTGAAATCCAAAAAGCAACGGATGGATATATTTGGATAATGCTTCATTCAGGCAGTAGAAATCTTGGTTACAAGGTCGCTAACTTTTATAATAAAATGGCTAAAGAAATTTCCGGCAATCTACCATATAGAGTACCAAGAGATTATGACTTGGCCTATTTAATGGCTGATAGCAGGGAGGGGGTTTGTTATTTAAAAGAGATGCAATATTGTTTGGAGTTCGCGAAAAATAACAGGGCTCTTATGTTAAAATTTATCAAGCAAGTGTTCTCTGAAGTTACACACTGCAATTTTGAAAATGAAATAAATATACATCATAATTATGTTGCTTTGGAAGAACATTTTGGTGATAATGTTTTTATCCATAGAAAAGGCGCTACAAGCGCCCGAATTAATGAAATTGGAATAATTCCGGGTAGTCAGGGTACGCCAAGTTATATTGTAAAAGGCCTTGGAAATCCGGATAGCTTTAAGTCATGTGCACATGGAGCCGGCCGCAAAATGAGCCGTAATGAAGCTCGTAAAAGCCTTGATTTGGGCCAGGAAAGAGCTAAACTGGAGCAACAAGGCATAATTCATTCAATCCGCACAAAAAGAGATTTAGATGAAGCGTCAAGCGCTTATAAGGATATTCAGGGTGTTATTGATAATCAGAACGATCTCATTAAACCCGAAATAAAAATGCGGCCGCTGGCAGTGATAAAAGGCTAGAGAAGCGCCGGCAGAATCAAACATTTCCAAGAAAGAACCCCCATATAAATTTGTATTTACAGCCAAAGGTTATTTATAGCTATGTCCTATAATGTATCTTATGTTAACTACAGCATAGGCCAAAAGGAGACCGTAAATACACATTATATATGCACTTACGGCAAATAGTTCACAACTTGTGGATAAAGTTGCCACTCTCATTCTCTATTTAGTATCAGTATCCGGGAATATTAATTTTTTGGAGGCTTTGCGCGTGGAAATGGTTTTTTGGAATTTAACTAAAAATGTCAGGTATTCGTATTATGCTCGCGGAAATGGCTAATAGTTTGGTATGCCCCCCGCAAATATATGTCCATACACGGCCATATACGCCCTTTTTTTACTCGCTATTTATATAGCTTTATTGGCCCAAGTATCACCGCCGCGGTGGAACAGTTTCCAAAAAATACTTCTCCCCTGCTTATTTTTTAGCTTTCCACTCATACCCACATTCACTGCATTTCCATTTTCTTTTAATAAAAGGCAGCGGAAAACCCAGAAGAATCCATGATGCAAACGCGAAACGGCGAGAAAATTTCTCATAACATACATTTAGCGAATTACATTTAGGGCAATATGGTTCGTTATTATTTTTATCTAGTTTGTTTTGTGGTGACTTACTTGCGGGTTTATCCTGAATAATTGCCATAGCTCTTTTGAAATCTGATTTTTTTATTTGCAGCTTAACGCCGCCAATTGCGTTTGAATAGAGCCAATTCATAGTAACAGTATTCTCATCAGCAATAAAACACTCTATCTCTTCTGACTCAAGTTTTGTTTTTAAAATATGAGCTTCTATTGGATGACTAAAGGTCGCAATTGTGATTAGTTGATCCGTCATTTTTCACTTTCTATTGTAATTCCGCTTAATTCTTTCTTTATCTTCGTTCTTTTTATCACCTTTATAGCATTAAATATTTTTTTCTTCGCCATAAGACCTCACTGAATATGGAGCGGTGCGATAAAAGACGGATTCGTAATCAATTATACCACCTTCATCTGTGGTTATCCAGGGAACATCTTTATGAGAATAATCTGATATTTCAGCGGCGTTCATATCCGATAACTTTTCTAAAACATTATCTATTGTTTCTTTTTCATGCGCTCTCAACTTAGTTAAATCAGGTTTTCTTAAAGGAAGGTATTTTGTCTGAGGATATTCAAAGTATTTATCTTCAACTTTAATAATATCCTTACCTTGCATATCTTTTACTATTTTAATAAATTCTTTGGGTGTGGGGCCATAATGATTTCTTATATAAGTAGCTCCAATAAGCTGCTCTTCATATTTTTCATAGAAATTAAAATCAATGAAATAAAGCAGTTTATATATAACCGATTGTCCGATATTAGGCTTTGATCCAACTTTGCCGAGTATATAAAGTACGACCTCTTTGAATTTATCTAAATTTTTCAGCGGGACGTTTATCCTAATTTCTTTATGAGTAATCTTTAAAGGCTTTTTATTTTTTTTCATAACAATTTTTACATCTTTTTTTAAATCAAGCAGCACATCGGAATCGGTATTAAAAATCTTCGTTAATTTAGCTAATTCCTGCGCGGTTATTTTTCTCTGTCCGTTTTCAATTTTTGATACGGAAACTCTTTGGATATTCATGAGTTTGGCTAATCTATCCTGCGATATGCCTATATCTTCTCTTATTTCTTTTATTCTGAGGCCTATTTCTTTATAAAATTTACTCATCTTATACCCCTGTTTTCATTTCTCTTCAATATAAAATATATCATATGTAATATAATGTGTCAAGATATTGTTCTAAAAAATTACATTACTTTTTTAGCGCGTTTACTTTGTTATATCCTCGGCCTGTTTCACCGAAACCATCGTTCCACCGCCGCGGTGGAACGCTTTCTAAAAACACTTCTCCCCTGCTTATTTACCGCTTTTATCTCAAAAGCGGTAATAATCTATATATATTGGCCTTACGGTCAGCAAAATCAGGCGGGGTGGGTTTATCCCTTGTAATATCAATCAATCCCTTCTTCTCCAATTCTAAGAGGCCTAAAGAGATGGTTGTATCACTTATACCATACAGTTTAGACATATCTTCCTGGCTTCGAAACCAAGATGGATATCTGCTAGAGCGATTTGCTTCATATAGGCAAATCAAATACATATATTTTGCCCGCATGGAGAGCTTCTTGGGATAGCTATATTCCCAGTATTTAAAAGGAATTGTAATGTTTGATTTATCAGAGGCGATTATTTTATTAGCTTTTAAAGTTACCCGCCCTTTTTTATAAGCGATCAATCCATGTTTCCTGAGAGGCACCAGCAGTTGCCGTATTTTATCAGAGCAATAATCATGCGCGTTGCTGTATTTGCCTAAATCATCAGGAACCGCGTAACCCATCTTTTTGGCTAATGAATCATAGTCTATTATTAGATATGATTTGCCTGTTTCCTGCCGCATTTTGCATAATAATAAATAAAGGTCCAATTGCTTGTAGGCCTGCTCCTTAAGTAATATCCGTCCTTGCCAGGGAGAAAGAAGAAAACTTGAAGAGATGCCGACTCCTTCAATTTCGGGTAAAAATAAGTTTTTCCTCTCAATGGGGATATTATTGACATAATCTACAAACGCAATTGCATCCATAGGAGAATCTCCAAAATACATGGCCTCATAATTATCCTCAATCGCCGCCCTTGACCAGTTGGTGCTTCCTATAAAAATATATTTTTTATCAATCGCGATACCTTTAATATGTAACAAATGTTTTGGGGTATCAAAATATACATCCACACCGTTATCTTTTAATTTCATAAAAGCAAGGCGGTTTGCTTTTAGCTTTGAATCTTCCATGATTACCCTTACATCTACTCCCCTTTTCTTCGCGTCAATTAAATCATCAACTAAAGTATTAATAGGGTTAGAGGTATCCTTGGGGGTAATTATGATAAAATACATCGCGACTGTGATTGAATCTTCAGCTTGCCCTATATATTTATGAAGCCGCTGATAGCAAGTTTCACCAAAAAGGACTTCCGCGGAGGCATTTAGAGACAGTCCACATATTAAAAAACATGCGAAAATTGTTAAAAATCTATAACCGGTATTCCGCCTACGCGGTGTGATGTTGGCTGCTTGTTTATTTTTCATATTTCAATAATCCTAAATTAAGTTAGTTGTTTTACTGCCACCTGCCTTTTACCACCCAAAGCCGGCGCCAATAAATACAGCGCTTTCTTTCCTTGATTTAAGAAAGCGGATAAAGGTCTCCCCTTCCCCCGCTAATATCCTATGATTTAGTTCTAATTTAGCTTCTAAAGGCTTGTTTTTGGTATCTTTAAGCATTAGGGTTATGGTATCTTTCTTGGTTAATTTCACTTCAGCCTGGAACTTTATGGAATAAGGCTTATCTTGCTTATTTTTAACCTCAAATACCAACCCTAAACCTTTTTTGATCCTCCATTGTCCGAATAACGTAATTATACTGTTTTTAGGCCTGCTTTTTGCTTGAGTTTTAATTCCAACCTTATATTTGATGTAATTGCTTCGAAATTGAGAAAAAGAAGCCTTAAAATCGAATCCTGAACCTCCTTTTTTATCCAAAGAGTATGAAATCCTCTTTTTAGTCTTTATATTCCAATATCCCCTGAAAGCTAAAACATAATCTTTCTTTTGTTTTCTTATTAGATGGGATTTCTTATAGGTGTACATGACTTGGTTTTTCTTATCTAACTGCCAGCTGCCCTTAAGGGTTAAGATATCATATTTGCCTTTCTCTTTTCGTACATTAAAGGTTAGTTGGTTATATTTGTCTGCTTGCCATTTGCCATTAAGTTTTATGATATAAGTAGACTGGGTATTTTCTTTGCTTTTAGTTGTAAGGGAGAAATCAAGTGAATCCTTTGTGGCTTTTTTAAACTGGCCCTTTAAGGTTAATTTATCACCTAAAGATTCTCTTTTAAATTTATCAAGAGTTAATAATAAGTCATTATCCTTAGTAAGGGCCCATTTACCTTTTAATTTAACCTGATGCGGAGTGTCTTTTGAGAGTGGTTTTTTTACTATATAGGTAAGGTTATTTTTTTTATCAAGTTTAAACCGCCCTTCTAAAACTTGCCTGAATTTGGGAAGTTGTGTTGCTTTGCAGCTTTCGATTAGAACTAATCTATTATAGGGGTCAACTTCGTATTTAACATGCTCTTTATTCAAATTTATATTATCCTTATTACCGCTTTATGATTACTTAGAGAAGTGTATATCTTATTGCGCTCGTCTTCTGAGTAGACCTCAGTTTCTAAATGTAAGGATACATATTTACCGCCGGAACTTTTCCGAGAAAGAGCTAACTCGTATTTATTAGCACCCATCACCTCAACTACAGCCTTGCGGAGGTTTCCTTCATTGGTTCCGAATAGTTTATAATCCCATTTGCGGGGATATTCAATGTGAGGTTTTTTCATTAATTACCTTTAATTAGAAGCTTCCATTAACCTACATTATAAAATATAATAAAACTACAAATATTTCTTTTTAAGCTGTTTTAATTGAGAAGTAGCTTTTTTTAGGTATTTTTTCTTGAAGTAATCCATCAAATACCCCTCTTGCCCGTTTTCGTATGCTAGGTAAAAAGCCAGCAGTTGCTGTTCCTTTGCTTGCGGGGACTGTTCGTATTGATCAACACCTCTTGTGTTAAATAAGGAATATAGCTTTTGATGTCTTTTTAAAAGCATATCAGACTTCATGCCCAGGCTCTGAGTATTAATATTAAAAGCTTTCATAAAAATTGATAGCCGCGCGCATTTTGCGCAATTACAGCACCAGCGGACTTCATTAGACGCATCCAGCGAATCACAGGAAACTTCATACTGCCCCAGATAGGGAAAATTTTCATGCAGTAGTTTTATAAGGGCTATATTGGAATAATTCTTGATAAGACTATCTACTCTCACCGCCTGCCCTGTTATATATTGGGTGATTTGATTAGCATAGCTTAACCATTTAGAGTTCTGATCCGGTGCCGGGTAAGTCAATATTCCCTCTTTATTTGTAAAGGGATAATCCATATCCATTTGATTGCCCAGATAGATATTTGAAGTTTTATAATAGTAGGCAAAAGGAAGGCAAATCAAAACGAAGCCTATAATCATATGCATGTATCCCAGGCAGCTTTCGGGATGCTGCCAGTACTCAAAATCATTTAATTTTTCTATTTCGTTAAACACTACGGAGGTATTTATATCCTGCTCAGTTTCTATTCTTTCAGCCATAAAGAGTTTAATTATGTTTTCCGAAGGTGAGACTGTATCGTTTATGTATATTCCTATGGGTTTAACTTTTCTATTAAGCAGCAGTCCTAATGTGCTTAGGCTGTCTTTTCCGAATGAAAGCGGTAGAATTGCTTTCTTCTTGGTGGTCTTGGGCCAGGTTTTAGGCGGCGCTTTGACCTTATCATCCTTAAAGCAAAATTCTGCTTTGCTGAAATTGGCTATTTGTTGAAGAGTATTATCTTTGTAGGAATTTATAGCTGAGGGGATTTGTTCGTAAATGCATAAGTCAATATAAGGCCTAATAAAGGGCTCGGAAGTATTTTTGTATATAATTTTATTTACAGAAGAAACTAAAGGAATATTGGCGCTTAAGGTGTAAGCGAGATTATCTACTAAAAAACTTTTATGATGTTGAGGATAATTTTTCCAGATAACATCAGGATATCTCAACATAAAAGACCGGCTTTGGGTTATTATTTTAAAGCCGTCTTTTGTTATTTGGCATTCTAAATGTAGTATTCTATTTTTTTGCTTCTGTCTCATGCTTTTTTATGGAAAATTTCGCGTAGGCGCATTTTTTTCTTAATTCGGGATTGTTTCTCAGTGCTTCTTCTATAGGAACGCAGCTGATTATTGTGCCGTTTACGGTTTTATGTTTACCAAAACGGTTTTCATATATCGGGCAGTAATATTTACCGTCTTTATCTTGTTTTAAATTTTCGCAGGGGTCGCCGTCTTCTGAGCCGCAACAGATGCCGCAGCGGCAGCATATATTCTCGAAATCACCCCGATGTAAATACCCGCGCATGAATTAACTGATCTTGCTGCCGTTATTAACGGGTTTATCAGGCGTAAGAAGAGCAAGAGTTTCGTCGTCTTTGGTAACCAGAATCATACCATTGGACTCCTCTCCCCTGATTACCGCTGCCTCAATATTATCAATTATCACGATAGTTTTACCGATAAGTTCTTCATTGGTGTAATGGCCCTTTATGCCGGCGACTATCTGTTTTTGCGTTTGACCAACATCGACCTTTAGAACCAAAAGTTTATCCGCGTTCGGATGATCGTTGGCTTCTAATATCTTAGCTGTTTTTATTTCAAACTTCTTAAAGTCTTCAAAACTAACCATTGTTGTTTACTCCTTTGTTATTTTAACCCGCTGTTGTATGCGTCATAAATGTTATAAACGCTAGTGATTACATTAGCTATAAGACCTAAAATAGCTATGACGATACCCCAAATTAATAAAGGTGGATTAGGCACATTAAGTATAATCTCATAAATTACAATCGTGGCTCCTGTTATCAAAATAAACAAATACAAGGATGAGTAAAACATTATCTTAAGACCCTTTTTAATTTCACCGATGTAAATATGTCCCATACCACAGAAAACAAAAGACAAGACTGCTGCCGTTCCCGCCTTATTTGCCTTTAAAACTTTTTCGTCAGACATAACATACCTCCTTTTTATTACTTGGCTAATTTAATTCGTTTTGCTACCGGTGGATGATCGTAAAGCATAATTTCAATAAACTTTGAGGGTTCTGGGTCGCTTAAGTTTTGTTCAGTTAACTTCTCCATGGCTGATATAAAAGCTTTATTTAATTTAGTAAGTTTAAGGGCATATCTGTCAGCGTCAGTTTCCAGCTTGCGCGTAAAGGCGTTTTGTATGGGCGAAATTATTAAGCTCAAAGTACTAAATATTAAAAGTATTAGCGGTAAACCTGCCATATCGGCGAGGTTGTTTATGTAGCTGGAGCTTACCGATATGACGAGTAGTTTATTGATTATAAAAAATATACCAAGAGAGATCACTCCTCCAAATATTAAGATAGACCTCATATGTTTTAAGGCATGATGAGCTAATTCATGGGCCAGGATAACTTCTATTTCTTCATCGGTATAATTTTTTATGAGTGTATCAGCTAAAAGAATACGTCTGGTATTGCCGGAGCCGACTAAAGCGGCATTAGCTTTTTTGGTTTGGCGGCTTAAGTCGATCTCAAAAACGTCTTTAATGTTCTGCCCTGTTTTCTTTGCTAGTTTAAGTAAGCTCTCTTTCAATTCCCGGCTTTCCAAAGGTTTTTGCTTATAGAATAACGGCAAAATAACTATAGGCATTATTTTAGCCATCAGAACACTAAATAAGAAATAGAAAACCGCGGCTAGTAACCACCAGATACTTGAAAAATTCCTCAATAAATAATAAAGAGTTAAAATTAAAATTATCCCGATACCTAAAGATACCCCAAATTTTTTTAGGGTATCTTTCAACCATTCTTTTTTACTTTGAGTTGAAAGGCTATACCTATGTTCAGCCGTGTAGCCATCATAGTAATCAAGCGGCAAGCCTAAAATAAAAAAAGCAACACTGAAAACTATGTAAAATATGGTGAGTTTTAAATAGAAGCTAGTTGAAGCACCGGCTATAAAATTTCTTAAGTCAGAGTTTAAACCGCTTAGAATGAAAATAAGCAAGATGCCAATATTAAAAACCAAGCTCAGGAAATAAAGCTTATGTTTTAGAGATGAATACGCTTTAATTTTATTCTTATCTTTAAAGTTTTTCATTAGTTATAATTTTCGTCAATAACTTCAACGACGTCGTTTCTTATATCCTCAATTACGTCGCTAAGGGCCGCGTCTAATAGTTTTAATTTGTAATTGAACCCACGCGAATACCTGGCCAATGAGAGCAATCCCGTAGGCAGTTCTTTTTCTTCACTGAAATTATACGTTTTTTTCATAATCTTTTTACCTGTAGCATTATCTCTAAGTTCGATGTCTATTTCAATGGCAATAATAAATTGATCTTTCGACCAAACGCCGGCTACCGCTCCAAGATAAGGAACTATAGTTATTTTTGGTAGTTTTACAGCTGTTTGAAAGTGATTAATACTGCCTGAAAGGACATAGTGACAGGCTCTTGGGTCGTCACCTTCATAATCCAGAATGTAAATACCTAAATTAGCGAATTCTTCCTTTAAGACCTCATCCAATGATTGAGTGATGGGTTTTTTAAAGTGATCGTCCTTTGAGGCAAACTTTAGAAATTTACTCGTATCACCCTTTCTTTCTTCTTGCGGCCTTAAATCTTTAAAATCTTTTATAGCCAGGATATGTTTTTTGTTCCATTTGATGCTGGTATCACTAATGTCATATTTAATGACATGCCTTGAGCAGCCATAAAAAATAAAGACAAGTAGCAGTAATATTAAAAATTTTTTCATTTACCTGCCCTCCTCCATCATTTTTTTATTCCCACCTAATCAGAGAATCACCTTCAAAGAAAAGATGCCTTGTTTTTGCGAGATAATTGGCGTTAATTTTGACCGCCGGATACTTCGCGTTATAAATCCATTCTTCTTTGGCGTCGCTCCAGGCAGTGGCTTCTTCAAGCCTGTTAACCGAACTGGGTTGCCCCCAGTTTTCCATAACTTCCTCTTTGGACATGCCCTTGCGAAGAGCATCAGTGCCAAGGGGGTGTCTTAGAATTTCAACCGGAGTTGGCGGAGCTATTTCCGCGCAAGAAATAAAACTTATAACTGCCGCAAGGCACATAAGCAAGATTAATAATTTATTCATGAACTTCCCTCCCCGGTTATATTAACCGCCTTTTTAAGTTTTGATTACTGATGCCAAGGCATAACGCTAGCCACTTGCGTATGTATGAATTGCGCATAAAGCCCTTCCAAACCATGCCGCTGCGGTAATTTTCTATCATTATTAAGCCGGTACCCATACTAATGCCGATGTGTTCTTTGGAGTACCAGTTTTTGTCTATATTAAATGAGTCTATGAAGCCATATTGTGAATATATTTTGTTTTTATAAGTGTCATATAGATAGCGTGTGCTGGCAATTGAGATTTCAGGTGTAAATACAATTGATCCTAAAGCGCCATAAGGGCATATAGTACCATCATGTATAGGATGGCCGGGCTTAGCTCCATAACCCTTATATCCCCAAGGTCCCGTTGAAGCCGTTAATCCCCATACGTTTGAGCTATATGTTTTATATTTATCCTGGTTATTAATACAGAATTGCCGATTGGCCTTTGTGGCTTTTATGGAGTTATCAAACCAGTTTATTCCGTTGTCATCCAATTTTCTAAAATCTATCCAGCAATGAGAATATTGATAAACGAATAAACTTCCGGTAACGCAGTATACTAATTCATAATCTTCATATTTAGCTATCGGTCTTTTCCACGCCTTCCAACTATCAGGCGGCAGAGGATGTGTTGGTGAGCCAATGGCCAGAGCGTATAAGATCATAGCTTCATTATATGAATTCCAAAAATAAGGGAACATTCCTGTTTCAGGTTTATAGCCCATACTAATTAAGCCGTTTTTGGCTAACCATGGCCAGTTAACCCTTTCGTATAATTCTTTAGCTATTTTTTCAACTTGCGTGCCCTTAAAATATTCACTCGCGAAAAGAGCTCCCGCGAAAAAGAGAGCTGTGTCTATAGATGAGACCTCGCAATTCCAGACCCTTTTGCAGTTTTTCATGTGTATGAAGTGATAAAAATAACCGTGTTCATGGGGGACTTTATCTCGAAAAGTAATTATCATTTTTAAAACTCGTTTGTAAGCTTCATCTTGGGATATCCAACTTCTTTCGGCACCGATACACAGAGCTGTTAGTCCGAAGCCGCAGGAAGCAATGCTGCAGGGAGCGCCCGGCCGAGATGAATCTTTTATTAAGCCGTTTTGAAGGTTAGTTTGTTTTAGGAAGAAAATAAATATATCTTTCTCGAGCTTATTTATAAAATCATCATTATCTATGGGTGTATCGGCCGCAAGTAGAGCCGGTTGCGCCAGTAAAATAGAAATAATAATAAAAGCCAATAATATCCTTTTGCTCATAAGTTATAAATTTCAATTTTAAATTGTTTTATTTAACGCATTTGTAATAATTGAGTATTTTCTGTATTTCATCCGCCTGTTTTTGATTTTCAATGATAAGTTCCTTTAATTCTTTAGCGCTTCCAGCGGCCTTACTTTCCATTTGAGCGCTTATTTCCTGCAGTTTTTCAGATGCTTTCTTTAACTTAATTAGTCTTTGAGAGAGTGAGTTGAGCATGCCGTTGATACTACCGGCCAAATTTTTAAATTCATCCGCCCAGCGAAGTTTTATTCTGGCATTTAAATCGCCCTCCGTCGCATTTTTTATAGTTTCCTCAAATCTGTAAATAGGGCCGGCTATTCGATGTGTCAAGAATATGCCAAAGGAAAGTATCAAGGCAAATAAAACCATAATCCAGGGTACTAAATTTTTGTTAACATCGTGAAGGACTTGGACGACTATCTGAGTTTCATAGTCAGAGAGCATCTTTGCGGTTTCCGGGAAAAATATCTGGAATTCTGTATTTTCTGTTACTTCCGGTGAATACCTGGCAATTTGCCTCATGCGTATATCAGCCGCTATTTCTATTCTTTGTTTAAGCTTGTCGGTGGAAAATTCAGGCAAAACGGAATTAAGTATATTAAAGTAAAGTAAACTGGCTGTGATTGCAGTCGCTAAAAGCAATGTCATAACAATGATAAAAGATATCTTTAGCTGGAAAACAGGCTTGATGATGTATTGTTTTCTGCGAAATTTTTGTTTGAGCATTACAATCTCCTTTATATTAACAAAGGTTTAGGAAAAGTTATCGCGTCTACAATGATTTTACCGCAAGCCCCGGGACCTTGGTTCAAATAAAATCCTTTTTTTGCTAAACCAAAAGTTATGGTGTAGTCGGCTTCAATGCATACCGGGCTTATTAAACCATTATCCGCGTTTAAGCCGGAGGGGACATCTACAGCAAGAATAATTTTTTTTGAAGCATTAATAACATTAAACAAATCGGCAAAACGAGTATCCAATTTTCCTTTAAAGCCAATGCCGAAAACAGCATCAATTATCAAGGAACTTTGCTTTACGATATCTTCATAGTTTCTGGTTATATTTTTTTCTCCTAAAAACTTTAGCTTCACCTTTAGTTTTTTTAAAATGCTGTAATTGTATTTAGCGTCTTCACTGAAGGTATCGGCTTTATATAAAAGCAGGATAGTGACGTTGGCTCCGGCGTTGATTAAGTGCCTGGCGGCTACGAAACCGTCACCGGCGTTATTTCCCTTACCGCAGATAACGCAAATATTCTTCATTGCCCTCTTCGCCTTAATAATTTTAAGTGTTAGCTCGGCAGTTCTTAAACCGGCATTTTCCATAAGGATTTTGCCGGATATGCCGTACTTTTTCTGAGTTGTTATATCTATACGGCGCGCTCGCTTAACAGATATACCCGTCATATTATTTGTCGATATTTTTCGAGAGTTCAATGATTTTATGGCCTTCTATTTTCTGAAAACTTTTTTCTTTGAATCCGTTTTTAAGCAATAGTGATATAATAGGCTTCATAATTTCTGTAGAGCGAAAATAAATATTCTTATACCCTTTAATTTTAGCTATGTCGAGTCCTCGATGAAGTAAATTGGTTCCAAATTTCCTTTGTCTGTAACCCTGATGTATAAGCAGTCTTCTAATAAGGGCGGTTTCATCAGATTCTTCTTTAATCGCGATAAAGCCGATAGCCTGATTATCTTCTTCGGCAACAAGTATAATATCTCTTTCGCTTGCATAGGCCGGTTTAATATTATTCAAGTCTTCTTCTGTGGCCCCCTCAAGTTTAAAGGATAACTCTTGTTTAAAGAATTGTTCTAATATATTTTTTAGATTTTGTGAGTCGTTATCTTTATATTCTCTTATATTCATTTCGCCGCCGAAAAAAAGTTATCAAATGTTTTAGTTGCACCACATTTTACCGACCAATCCTGGCTTTCATCGCTTAAGCCGGCAGTGACGCCAACATCAAAGCGAACGGCTTCTGCCTGATACTGCAGGCCTGCCATAAAATGTGAGAAATCGTTATTATCATTAGAACAACTTTGCCCATTAACCTCTAATGCGAAATTAAGCTTATCGGTTGCCGGTATTATAAGGCCAAGACCATACAAAAAAACATCGTCTTGATTACTGTTTTCGTGAGGATTACCGAGAATCCCCATACCTAAATTGAAATGTGTTTCGATATTACCTAAATGCTTGCTAAGAAGAAACAATCCTGAAACATCAAACTCATCAGTACCCAGGCGGTCTTCATTGCTGGCATTAGGTAATTTTGTTCCAAATCTGAAAGCGACTGCCGGCATATCGTCTTCTTGGCGGAGTTGAAATTTAGTAAACAACTTTAAGTCTCCTGCTCCATAAGTGCTGTCAAAATTTTTTTCATCTGCGTAGATGCCTTCAAAGTAAGCCTGAATTTCTACGATTTTACCGGCACCGATTATAAGATCAAGTGTGGGAATATTCCAGATATCTCTATCCCTATTGTTGTTTGCATCAAAGGCAATGTTTAGATTCTCAAAATACTCAAGGCCTAACCTGACTTCAAGGCTGCCCGCTTCTATAACGTTGGCGTCCTGAGTAACTAAAGGTGATAAAGATTTAGCTGCCGTTATTGATGGAATTAAAACCAGACTCAAATTTAAAATAAAAAGTAAAAAAACAAATTTTTTAAGCATTTAACTTACCTTTCCCGGTTAAATCAACTTATTCTAACAATTATTTTTCGTAATCTAGGTCCGTCAAACTCACAAAAGTATACGCCTTGCCATGTGCCTAATACAAGTTTAGAGTCTTTAATTATCATATTTAAATTGACGCCGCAGAGCACTGACTTTATGTGAGCGGCTGAATTGCCCTCAGCGTGTTTGTAATCATCGTCAAACGGTATAACTGTATTTAATTCCTTTATAATATCAGATTTAACGTCGGCGTCCGCGTTTTCGTTAATGGTAATGCCGGCCGTAGTATGCGGGACAAAAACTAAACAAGCACCTTCTTCAATTGTAGATTTAGTTATTAAAGAGTTAATTTTACCGGTTATGTCTATGAGTTCGGTCTGATTTTTGGTTTTGAGAGATATTTCATGTATCATTTGTTTTTTATTCTTTCGGAGACAACTTTTTTAATCAGGTTTTCAGGGATGTTTTCATGTACTTCCACTTTTCCGATGTTAGTCGGAAGCACGAATCTATTTTTACCGCGTATGAATTTTTTATCATGCAGATATGTTTTCATTATTTTCGCGAGTGGGACATTTTTTATATGGATAGGCAATCCCGCGATCGAGATCATACTTTCAATGCGTCCTAGTGTTTTAAGTGAGCAAAGGTTGAGGTGGTGGGCTATTTCCGCGGCGCAGACCATGCCGATACTGATAGCTTCACCATGTGTATAATCAGCTTCGTATCCACAGGCGGCTTCAATGGCATGGCCTATGGTATGGCCATAATTTAATATTGTTCTAATGCCCTTTGTCTCCCTCTCATCTTCAGAAACTACTCTGGCTTTAATGGCTGCTGACTGATTAATGATGTAATTTAGGGCGTCTTTTTCTAATTTAAAAACTTTGTGATAATTATTTTCCAAGAATTCGAACAGTTGTTTATCAGCTATTATGCCGTATTTGATAACTTCCGCCAGTCCGGTTTTCAACTGCCTTAAATTTAAGGTTTGAAGAAAAGAACTGTCGCAAAAGACCATCTTTGGTTGATAGAAAGCGCCTAAGAGATTTTTGCCCTGCGGTAAATCAACGGCAACCTTTCCGCCGATACTGGAGTCTACTTGAGCTAATAAACTGGTGGGTATTTGTATGTAAGGAATACCTCTTTTATAAACCGCGGCAATAAAACCGCCCAGATCACCGACGACTCCACCACCCAAGGCAATTATGAAAAGCCTTGTTTTTATGTCAATTTTAACAATTTTTCCAATAGCCGATTTTAAACAGTTTAAAGATTTTGATTTTTCAGAATCGGGGATTTCAATATATGTTGTTTGATTATTATTTTTTTTGAGCCCGGGAGTTATTTTAGATTGATATAGTTTTTTAATTTTAGGGTTGGTTATTATTACGGCGTGATTTCCTAAATCTAGTTTTTTTATGAAGTTGCCTAAGGAGCGAAGCTGATTAAAACCTATGAAAATATCATAACTACGTTCCTTTAAATTTACGGAAATCCGTGCTACTTTTTTCATGTTTTTAGTATAACATAACCTTATGTTAAGTCAAGATGTAACTTAAAGTTATGATGATTCATCCGGTTTTATTATCCGCCTATGCTGTATATTCTGATAATAATATATACTAAGCTGCTAATAAGCTTTCCTATTATATTAAAACACAATAATGTAAAGATGATTAAGATACCGTAGGGAGCTATTTTTTTATATTTCCAGTTTATGTTGCGGGGTAAATAGGCTGAGAGAATTTTAGAACCATCTAAGGGAGGGATGGGTATCAGGTTAAAAATCCCTAAAAATAAATTTACCAATACTATATAAAATAAGAAATTTATGAAGGGGTTTAATATTTCTTGAGTAGCGTTTAATAGAATTATTTTTGAGGGAACAATGCCCCCCAATCTAAGCAGTAGAGCTGCTATTGTAGCTAAAATAAAGTTTGCCGCGGGCCCCGAGAAGCTCACCATGGCAACATCTTTTTTTTGGTTGTTGAAATTGTAAGGGTTTATGGGGACCGCTTTGGCCCACCCAAGAGGTATGAAGCCAACGGCTAGTAAGACTAGCGGTAGGAGGATTGTGCCTACGGGGTCGATATAGACAAGCGGATTCAAGCTTAACCTGCCTGACTCAAGAGCCGTATCGTCACCTAGGCGCAAAGCCATCCATCCATGACTATATTCATGAATTGCGATCGCTATAATAAATGATAAAACTAGAAAAAATTTATGTAGGATTAAGAATAGCATTTTCTCTTAAGATAGCCTTTTGACTAATTGAGCAACGCGTTTTCCTAATTGAAAGGACTGTTTTTGAGCTCTCTCATCCGGTGAACCGATTGAGACGGGTCCGTAATGATCTCCTGAAGAATTACCCTGAATAATCATGCCGTGGACGAGCATAGCTTTTAATATGGCAAGAATAGTTGTTTCGTTTCCACCGCCGATATTTTTAGAAGAAGTAAAAGCGGCCCCTACCTTACTTTCTAACTGTCCGTGCAATTTTACGCTTTCATCTAAGAGTTTTTTGACTTCAGCCGCCATGTCTCCGTAGTAGGTCGGTGATCCTATAACAATACCGTCATAACTAAGAAGCTTTTCAATTTTTACTTCAGCGATAGGTTTTATGACGCACGAGACATTTTCTTGCTCAATACCCTCTTTTATTTCTTCAGCCATTTTTTTTGTATTGCCGCCGCGAGAATAATAGGCCACTAATATGTTTGGCATTAATTAATTACCTCTATTTGCCTGACGTTAATAAGAGGATATTTAGAATAATCATCCTCAATTATGCCCTCAATTTTCACCTCTTTATAAATGTAATCATCTAAATTGATATTTGAGCTTTTTAGATAGTATTTTGTTTTAGCTTTAATTTTTAGCTTGTGAGTAGCATCGGTGCCATAAACACGGCCCAAATCTCTTAAGGTTCCGATGGTATTGAACTTGTCACTAATTTGATTTTGACTATGAGCTGAAGAAGCAGTTTGTTCTTGTCTATTTTTTAGTTCTAGATTTAAAAAATCAAGTTTATGTTCCAACTCTTTCCCGTATTTGGATTCAGTATATGTCTTAGAGAAATTATTGTAAGCGAAGATAATAGTTTTTAATTCCTTTGTAGTATAATTTTCCAATTTCCCGGTTTCAATTTTGGGCAATTTGCCGTAAGCAATAATTTCTTTAGAATTAATATTATTATCTCTAAAAACATCATTTATGAGGCCAATTGGTTGTTTGATTGTATCACCGCTTTTAATTTCAGATATTTTATCCATGTAGTCTTCATATACCCAACCGCTTGCTCCCCTGGGGGGACTAATCTTATACCAATCACCTTCTCTGGAAACAATGAAAACCTGCTCACCCTTTTTAAGTTTGCCCAGTATGTGATACTTTTCTCCGGATCCCGCTCTTGCGTTTAATTGATTAGCTGTAACGAAACCTTCATCATTAATATAGGTTTTAGATACATAGCAATAAACATCATTAGGCAATTTCACTTTATACCAGCAAAAATATTTATCTAAGACAATAATATCCTCACCTTTTTTTAGATTTTTTAAAGCGGTAAAATTCTCATTGTAACCCGCGCGGAGTTTAACATTCTCAGCGTTTATTTTACCTCTAAAGGGAAATCCGTCTTTGCAGCTAACTTCACCACTTGCAATAAAAACAACTAAACTAATAATGGACAAACCCAGCAACAAGAGTGGTAATTTTTTCGTGCTCATTAATTATCCGCCTACGATTCCTTTTTTGCTTCTTCTGTACCTTCTTTGGCCTCTTCAGCTGATTTAACCTTACCCTTTTTAGCTTTTATTTTTTCTACTTTAACTTTAGGCAGGCCAAAAACAGATTTTTTATCATCCCATTTACCTTTTTCCTGCAGTTCTTTAATGCGTTCAAATCTGTTATGAACACTTCTGATTTTTTTGTCTTTTGCCGCCGATCTTAAGCTTCGATGTTGTGACATGATTTCCTCCTTGTGTAATTCTTTAGACATATTAAATAATAATCACCAATAACCAAGAAACAAGATACAAACAAACACCAATAACCAATAATCAAGATACAAAATATACTTTTCGTGCACAGATAAACAATTATCAATATTCACTAATCAATCATCAAACCGCCGCTATTCTTGTTTGGTTATTTGAATTTGGTCATTGGTTATTATTTGGTTATTGTTTCTTGCTTGTGCCCCATAAAGGTGCATCTTAAAATTATCATATGACCCCATTTTTTGCTGCTTTCTCACTGCAGGATGTCTTTCTTAATTTTCAATTTTGTATTTTCTTACGTAACAACCCTTATAGGTACTTGTGAGTTTTTTTCTTAGAGCAACAGCATCTTTTTTATTTTTAAATTTGCCTATTAAAAGAAGATGATATTTACCGCTTGAATCAATTATAGCTTCATTGCCTCGCGATCTAACCTTCCGGGCTTCTTTTTCCGCTCTGGAAATATTGGAATAGGCCACGGCCTGGATAGAATAAAATTCTTTTAACTCCGGAATTGCCTTTTTTGTCTCTATTACTCGCGTTGCAACTTCTAAGTTACCGGTTTTATCTTCGGAAAGACCCGCTTTTTGTTCTTTTGCAGGCGGCTGCTGACTTTGCGTGTCCGCGCTGCTCGTTTTAGTTACCGCTTTTGTAGAATAACTATTTTGCTTTATGGAAATAAGTGCTATTTTTTTACCGCGTTCAATACCAAGCGAGAAAAATATAATATAAAGTAGTATAACAAATATTATTAAAAATATCAATTTTTCTCTGGAGATAGTCAAAGTTACTTGCTTTTGTTTCTCGGCTGGCCTTTTGAAGCGCCCTTGCTTAGAAGACTTCGAAAATTCATCAAACAGTTCTGATTGGTATTCATTATAGGCATTCATTATGTATTATTTATTTTATCCTAAATGGAACATTTCTTAATCTGAAGATTGACCAATCGCCTTCTTGTTCCATGCCGAGAAGTATTTTAGAAAACTTAGGCATATTTTTTGTTTTTTCCGCTGGTATATATAAAGTCAGATTGCAAATAGCCCTATCTTTTATTATATCTACGGCACCGTGGACTTTTAGTTTATCCCCCACTGCTTTGATATCGTATATTTTGACATTCTTTTTATCTTTTATTAAGTTAAAACTTACATAGTTAAGTTTAGCTGATTTTAATATGTCGCCGTCTGTTTGTTTGGATATGATATCTACTAATGGAAGCATCTTTCCGTTAATATCAGCTATTTCAAGTTTCTTCGAATCTAATCTAATTTCAAAGTAGTTGCTAAGGGGTTTTAAGTCAATTATTTTAATAATGACTTCTTCCGCCTTGATTTGATTGTCACCTTTATTTAATATAATCTTGCCGCAATTAATTTCTTTAAAGAGTTGAACCTGAAAAGTTTCAAAGTTCGCCTGAATGTCAAATCTTGCCTGCAGCTGTTGCTTGCAGATTGCTTTATATGCTCCTGAGGCATACGGGCTTAGCATAAAAATGATTGTTATAACAATAAATAAGAATATCGCAAGGGTTAATTTTTTCATATGCCGCTTAACGTTTACTAATATTTTCTTTTAATTTAATTTCTTTTTTAATAATTTTATTAAACGCCTTAACAACTTTTGGGTCAAACTGAGTGCCGCTGTGCTTGTTAATTTCTTCAACAGCATCTTTTGTGCTTTTTGCCTTGCGGTAAGGCCTGTCGGTTGTCATGGCTTCAAAGGCATCAATTACAGCAAGTATTCTGGAGCCAATAGGAATTTGATTTCCTTTAAGGCCTTTAGGATAGCCGCTGCCGTCATATTTTTCTCTCTGGTGCTTGATTAACGGTATTACCGAATCTAATGCCTTAATTGGTTTTAGCATAGCGGCACTTTTTGAAGGATGTTGCTTCATGGTTATAAGTTCTTCTCTGGTGAGACGAGAGTTTTTATGAAGGATTTTATCAGGAATGCTTATTTTGCTTACGTCCTTAAGTTTGATGGCGTATTTAAGTGTATTTATATCTTTACAAGGGACCATCAAATTTTTAGCTATGCCTGTAACCAGCTTTTTATATTGCGCTTCAGGAATATGAGGTTGTTTCTTTATTCCGGAAAATTCTATAAATGATTTTATGCTTCCCTTCGCGATATTTTCCTTCTGCTTATTTAGATAAGCATTTTTTAGAGCTATAACAGCTTGTTCTGAAAAGGTGGTCAAAATTTCCTGATCAAAATAAGTAAATGGCCTTTTGTTAATTTTGTCAGTTACTTCTATGACTCCTAAAACATCTTCTTCTATTAAGGGCATCGCCAGAGTATTTTCCGTAAGTACCGGAGTAGCACTTTTAGCCGCGCGCCCAACTGTATCTTCCCCAAAAGCTACTTTTCTCTTATCGGTTATCAGGCCTTTAGGAGTTACCGATACGGCAACCCGCATTTTCTTTTTATTTTTATCGCATAAATAGATAGTGCATTTTTTGACCCTCATTACTTGCAGCGTCAATCTTGCTAACCTGGGTAAAAGCTTTTTTTCGCTGAGAGTGCTGCTTATAAGCCTATGAATAGTGTGAATAGTTGATAAGGCGGCTGTTCTGGGTTGAATGGTCTCATATAAACGAGCTAATTCGATATCGTCTTGGATTTTTAACATAATAGTGTTGAGATAAGCGGTAAAAATTTTTAATTGATTCGGGGAGGGGCTTTTAACAATATTAGTTATAATAACATATCCGAAGATAGAGTTTTCCGAAAGAAATGGAGTTATTATGATGAAAGTATTCCCGTTAATTTTTGTATACTGAACTTTTTTTGACTTTCTGACATTTTCCAGGGTGGATAGGCATTCAGATATAAGCTTCTTAGATGTTTTTGTTTGGCTAGACGCTATTTTTTCAGTCATGCATGAGATTGATTCGGGTATAGCGTCTAACTCATGCCACTTTGATTTTTTACCAAAGCTTTGGGAGTATATACGTTTAAACCTTTTATACTCTTCGTCATCAAGGAGCCTGTGAAATAATTCCCAACTATTTTTTTTCATATGCGTAGTTTTACCATTTATACTTTTTCGTTAGGGTCAAATAATTTCTTGTACTCTTCAAGCGCGAATCTATCAGTCATACCGGCAATGTAATCGCAGATAACTTCATATTTATGTTTTTTTGTACTCTTGGCCTGGATATATTTAAGGCGTATTTTTGGCATCAGCTGAGGTTTCTTGAGGTAACTGTTAAAAAGGTCTTTTAAAAAACGCGTACATTTATCTGACATCCTGATTACATGCGGATGCATATAGAGGTTTTTGTATAAGAACTTACTCACCTGCTTTTTTTGTTTTTCAAATTCAGGGCTGAAGGAAACAATATTTTTTTTGAATTTTCTCGCTTTATCAACTGAATCAATGTTGTAGTTCATAATATTTTTTTTTGTTTCGTTAGTTAAGTCGTTAACATAAATATTAATCATATTATTAATTATTAGAGACCTTGCGGTTCTTTTTTCAGCCTGAGGATATTTTTTTAAAATTTCATTTTTAATTCTATTCCAGAGATCAATTGTATCAAGGCTTTCGTGAGAAATCAAGCCCGAACTTATGCCGTCATCCAGGTCATGGTTGTTATAGGCAATTTCATCAGCTAAATTAACAACCTGGCCTTCCAGTGAGGACCTTTGGGCTGAGTTAAAGCTTTTATTTTTGGGCTTGTCGTAAGTTGAAGAATGTTTAATTATGCCTTCCCTAACCTCCCAGGTTAAATTTAAACCTTTAAAATCAGGATATTTTTCTTCATAATATTCAACAATCCTTAAGGCGTGCCGATTATGTTCAAAACCGCCAAATTGCTTCATAATTTCATTTAAAGCGGATTCTCCCGCATGCCCAAAGGGTGCGTGGCCGATATCATGAGCAAGAGCGATAGCTTCAACTAAATCTTCGTTTAAACCTAGATTTCTGGCTAAAGCTCTGGCTATTTGAGTAACTTCTAAAGTGTGAGTCAAGCGTGTTCTATAGTGATCCCCTTCGTAGTTTATGAAAACCTGGGTTTTATACTGAAGGCGCCTGAAAGCTGTAGAATATGTTATGCGATCTTTATCCCTTTGAAAGCATCCGCGATATTCATGCTCACTCTCTTTAAATTCACGCCCGCGGCTTTGTGAGCTCTTTACCGCGTAAGGAGCAAGGTAACGCATTTCTCTTTTTTCTATATCTAATCTATTAGGCATTTAATTTTAGGATCTTATTTAATAATTTTTTTTTATCAACTACTTCTTGTTTGTGTTCCTGCATGTCTTTTATTGTATATTTGTTATTTTTTACCTCATCTTCACCTATTATAATAGCAAAACGCGATTTGAACTTATTCGCTTGGCGCATTTGAGCTTTTAGGGATTTAGCTTCATAAGAAATGTGAGCTTTAACGCCATTTTTTCTTAATTCATGCAGGATATCAAAACCGTATTCATAAAATGACTCATCTAGGGTTACAATATATGCCGAAATTGAGTTTTTAAGCGGCAGATCTAATTTTTCAGCCTCGCAGGCCAAAAGTAAACGCTCCATGCCTCCCGCGAAACCGCAAGCGCCGGTTTCTTGCCCCCCAAAGGAAGAAATTAAATTATCATATCGTCCCCCGGCAAGGATGGTATTTTGGGCACCCAGGCCGTTATGTATTAACTCAAAGGTTGTTTTGGTGTAGTAGTCCAGGCCTCTTACCAGCAACGGGTCCTCTGTATAATTGATTTTAAGGCTATCTAAGAGCGTTTTAACTCTATTGAAGTGCTCTTGACAGTCATGACAGAGGCAATCCTTGGGTGTGGGCAAAGTTTTTATTAATTTGCGGCATTCCGGATTCTTGCAATCAAGTATTCTTAGAGGATTGGATTTAACGCGCCCTTTGCAATCGGGGCATAATTTATCAAGAATATTTTTTTCTTTCAGGCTTGATTCTGACAACTTTTTTTTATAAATATCACGATCGTTTTTGCAGCCTAATGAATTTATTAAGATTTCATACTCTTTTAAGCCGATTTTAGTTACAAATTCGTCCATGAGAGCAATGATTTCCGCGTCAAGGTGCGGACTATAAGATCCTATTGCTTCTACGCCAAATTGAATAAACTGTCTGTATCTACCCGCTTGAGGCCTTTCGCTTCTAAACATAGGGCCCAGGTAATATAGTTTAGCCAGGCCTGTTTTATTTACTAGGCCGTGTTGAATATAAGCTCTAACTATTGAAGCTGTTTCTTCCGGCCTGAGGCATATGCTCCGTTTGGCTTTATCTTCAAAGACATACATCTCTTTCTGGACTATGTCAGTGGTTTCACCCACACTTCTTTTAAATAACTCCGCTTTTTCAATTATGGGAGTGCGGATTTCTTCATAACCGTAGAGCTCAAAGAGCGTGCGGCAGGTGTTTTCGAGAAGCCGCCATTTCTTGATTTCCGAGGGAAGAATATCGTTAGTTCCTTTAAGGGATTGAATTTTCATATGGTATAAATAAATAGCCCCAAAAAGCTTGCGGGCTGTAGTTTATTAAACTTTAACGTTAATATTAAAATCACTTTATCTCTAAAAGATATATTCAAGGAAGACAAAAGACTATTTTATCTTTTTTTTCATTACCAAACCAGGTTTAAAAACCACAACTTTTTTTGGAGGCACGGGAACCACTTCACCTGTTCTGGGATTTCTGCCGGTTCTGCCTCGGCGCTGTTTAATTTTAAAAACTCCAAAATTTCTTAATTCAACCTTTTTGCCTTCTTGAAGGTTTTCTATTATGCATTCAAGTGTTTTTTGAACAACCTTCTTGACATCAATTTGCTTAATTTTGGTTTCGTTGGCAATTTTTAATACTATGTCCTTTTTGGTCATATCTTGCCCCCTTTATTTTTTATAACTTCTTTTGTTTCTAGGAGTAATAATACATAATAAAAGCGGAAATGTCAAGGGTAAACTTGAATAGTCACCGCGTCTTGGCCGAGGATTTTCTCAATTTTTTCGAGTAAGGCTTCTTCGGCTTTGACTTTTATGTCATTCTTGATGAGCATTTTCTGCTTTTTCCCATTAGGTTCTATGAAGTTAAGATAGACCGGGGTTATTCCGGGGTGTTCTGCTAATACGTTTTTTAAGGACTGCAGGGTTTTTTCTTCTAATCCGGCTGTATAAAGATTAACCTCTATAGCAGCGGTGTATTTATTTCTAGCTTCTTTGATAGGCATAATTTCATCGGCAATAATCTTAGGGCTTTCTTCTTTGAGATTCAAGCGGCCTTTTATAAGCACAATCGCGTCATCGGTAATTGCCTCGCTTGATTTGCTGTAAGCTTTGGGGAATACCAAGACATCGGTTTGCCCGGTGAGGTCTTCAAAGCGCAATATAGCCATTCTCTCTCCCTTTTTTTTAGTCACGGTTTTGCGAATTTTAGCAATAACTCCCGCGATGGAGATTTCTTGGCCGTCAGTACCTTCTTTAAGTTGAGAAATTGACAATTTTGAAAAGAATTTTAGTGAGTTGGCGTATTGGGCTAATGGGTGTCCTGTAATATAAAATCCAAGATATTGTTTTTCGTAGGCTAATATTTGGCTTTCTGGCCACTCTTCTATATCCGGTATATTTGTGAAACTGTTCTTGAATCCGTTTTGGTCATCTATATCATTCAGGAAAGACATTTGTCCCGCCGCTTTATCTTTATGGAGCCTATTTGCGGCTTCCAGCGTTTTGTCTAAGATAGACATTAGTTGTGATCGTTTTAGATGAAAGCTGCTAAAGGCACCACATTTAATAAGGCTTTCGATAACTCGGTGATTAACCAACCTTGTATCAATGCGGCTGGCAAAATCATACAAAGAAGTAAACTTGTGCCCTTTTATTCTGGCCTTTATAATTGAATCGATAGCTCCCCGCCCTACATTTTTTACGGCGGATAATCCGAATCTTATAGAATTAGTATCTTTGACAACGGTAAATTCAGCAAAACTTTCATTGACGTCCGGCGGCAGTGTTTCTATTTTAAAACTTTTAGCGTCTTCTATATACAGAGCAATTTTTTCCGCGCTGCCCTTTTCACTTGTTAGAAGGGCTGCAAGGAATTCTATAGGGTAGTTTGCCTTAAGGTATGCCGTTTGATAGGCAATAGCCGCGTAGCATGTTGTATGGGCTTTGTTGAATCCGTATCCTGTAAAATGTGAAATAAGGGTAAATATTTTTTCGGCTATTTTTTCGCTAATTCCTCTTTTTACCGCGCCGATGATAAAGTCACCGTGAAGTTGTTCCATTTGTTCCGGTTTTTTTTTGCTGATAGCTCTCATTAAAATATCGGCCTGAGCAAAAGAAAAACCCGCTAACTCAACACCCATAACCATAATTTGATCTTGGTGCAAGAGGATTCCGTAAGTTTCTTCCAGTATGGGTTTCAATTTCGGATGCAGGTATTTTGTTGTTGCCCTGCCATGTTTTCGATGAATGAAATCATCAACTAAGCCGCTACCCAGCGGGCCCGGCCTGTAAAGGGCAAGCAAAGCAACGACGTCATCAAAAACTTCAGGCTTAAGTTTTCTGAGTAAGTCGCGCATACCGCTGCTTTCAAGCTGGAATACACCCAGGGATCTTGAGTTACTTAAAAGTTTAAATGTTTTTTTATCATCCGGGGGTAAATTGTCAATATCAATGTCCACCCCTTCTACTCTTTTTATGATCTTGCAGGTTTTTTCAATAACCGTTAAAGTTTTTAGCCCCAGAAAATCCATTTTGACCAAGCCGATTTTTTTAAGTGACTCCATGTCGTAGCCGGTGGTTATCTGACCTTCACTTGTTTTAAATAGAGGTACATGATTAGTTAATTCGTCTTCGGAAATAACGACGCCGGCGGCATGCATTGAAGCATGTCTTTTTAAGCCTTCAAGGATTTTTGAAGTATCAATTAATTGGGTAATTCTTTCATCATTTTTATAGAGATTATTTAATTCCGGCTCTATTTTCAATGCCTTTGTTAGTGTCATTTTGGGGTCTGCGGGTATTAGCTTAGCTAACTTATCAGCTTCCGCGTAGGTAAAATTCATTACACGGGCGACATCGCGAATTACAGCTCGAGCGGCCATGGTTCCGAAAGTTATAATCTGGGCTACATTATTCTTGCCGTACTTGTTGGTAACATAATCGATGACTTCTTGCCTGCGTTCATCAGAGAAGTCAATATCAATATCAGGCATGCTTATTCTTTCCGGATTAAGAAATCTTTCAAAAATTAAATCATGTTTTATGGGGTCAATATTGGTTATGTCCAGCGAATAAGCCACAGCGCTTCCGCCCACCGAACCTCGTCCGGGGCCGACCATTATATTTTGATTTTTAGCAAACTTAACAAAATCCCAAACCATAAGAAAATAACTTGTGAAACCGGATTTTTCAATAATATTTAATTCGTAATCCAGTCTTTTTTTGAGTTCATCGGAAATGATATTAAATTTCTTCTTTGCCCCTTCATAGCAAAGCTGATTTAAGTAGTTGTTGTTACTTATACCTTTGGGAGGCTTAAATTTTGGTAGGTAATCTTTATCAAAAGATAGCTCAAGGTTACACTTTTTGGTTATTTCCATAGTGTTTTTGATGGCTTCGGGAACCTCTTTGAATATTTCCTTCATCTCCTGGGGACTTTTAAAGTAAAACTCATCAGTCTGCAGCCGCATGTGATTAGGATCATCAAGGGTTGTTTGAGTCTGCAGGCAAAGTAAAGCTTCGTGAGCCCTGGCATGTTCTTTTTTAATATAGTGAACATCGTTAGTAGCTACCAATGGAATATTTAACTCTTTGGAGAGTTTAATGAGTCGGCGGTTTAATTCTTTCTGTTCCCGCATGCCGTGATCTTGAAGCTCAAGATAGAAATCACCTTCAAATATTTCACATAACTCAACGGCTAACTTTTTGGCTTCATCCTGATTATTTGTCATGATTAGTCGCGGTAATCTTCCTTTTAAGCAGCCGCTTAATGCTATCAGGCCATTGGAATGGGTTTTTAGGGATTCAATATCAACTCGTGGTTTATAATAGAAGCCTTCGAGATAACCGATAGAAACCAATTTCATAAGGTTTTTATAACCGTCTTCGTTTTTTGCTAAGAGAGTTAAATGGTTGGCGGTATCTTTTCCCAGCCGCGCTGTTTTATCAAAGCGAGAACCGGGAGCAAGGTATATTTCCACTCCGATTATGGGTTTGAGGCCATAATTAACTGCTTGCAGGTAGAATTCTATGGCGCCAAACATGTTCCCATGATCTGTAATGGTTACGGCGGGCATTTTATATTTATGGGCTGCTTCCATTATATCTTTTAGGTGGCAGGCGCCGTCCAGAAGACTAAAGAGAGTGTGATTGTGCAGATGAACAAAATCTGAATGTTGCATAGTATTTATTTTTTTTCAGTTCTTAAACGTTTATATAAATCATCTAATGATTGAGGAATGACCTTTGCGTTACCGATAATAGGTATAAAGTTAGTATCACCTTGCCACCTTGGAACGATGTGGATATGTAAGTGATCCGCGTACCCTGCTCCGGCGACTTCACCTAGGTTGAATCCGCAGTTAAAGCCGCATGGTTTTAGTATTTGCTTGAGTTTTTTTATTATTTCTTGCGTTAACTCCATAATTTCTACAAGTTCGTCTTTTTTTAAGTCATCTAAATCGCTTACATGCCTGTACGGCGCTACCATTACATGGCCGTTATTGTAAGGAAAAATATTTAAAATAGCAAAGCAATGCTTTCTTCTTTTGATTATATAGTTGGCTTTATCTTTCTTCTGTTTGGGTTTCGTGCAGAAGATGCAACCCTTATCTTTTTTTGATTTTACGTATTTGGAGCGCCAGGGAGCCCAGAGTCTATCCATTAATATCTCCTAACTAAAATTTGTTATATAAAAGAAGACAATTGAAACAACAATGATTATTACCATGAAAAAGACATCCCAACCAAGCTTAAGAATTGTTTTTTTACTGCGGTAAATTAAACCGCTAATAATAATAGCTGTCATTATCATGCATAAAGTAATAGTAAATATGTGTGAAATATTTAAGTCAGCCATTATTTGATTACTTCGATAAAATATATCAGTTATCGGAATGATGGCCGTATCAAAGAAATTACTCCCCAGAATATTACCTACGGCCATATCTATCGATCCGCGTTTAACGGCTGACCATGAAACAATTAATTCCGGTAAAGAAGTTGCTACAGCCAGAAAAACCAGGCCTACAAAGCTATCATTTAAACCGGTATGGGTGACTATTTCTCCGCCTAATGATGCTAATCTAAAACCTGAAATAACTACTAATATAGCGGCAATAATAAATTTAACCCACAAGAGCCCTAAATCGTTAGACGCGTTAGCTTCTTTAACTATTTCCTCAGTGCCGTAATTAACTAAAAGTTTTACGCAGAATATATATATAACAATTATTACAATGCTATCAAGGCCTATGTTGAAGAAGCCCAGGTTTATGTTTGCTATTTTTCTAAGTAAAAGCGAAGTCAAGACTATTCCAAGGACCGCAATCGTTAAGCTGGCCGTCAGGATATGTTTCTTGCTGGCGATTGAGAGTATTCCGCCTTTGCCCTGCACTATGTCTAAGAACACAATAATAATTAAATTTATAAATATTGACCCCAGAGCGTCAGAGGCTGCCATGTTTGGATAATTAACAACAGTGACAGAGCCAATACTGGTAAATATCTCAGGCAATGAAGTGATTATAGCCAGAAAGATAACACCAAAAAGGCCTTCCGGGAATAATGATTTTTTTGATATTTTTTGAGCGTAATCGGATAATCGCCAACCCGCTAAAATGATAACAATGAAAAAGAAAGCAAATTGCAGGCTTATTAAATGCATTATTTAATCTTTCAGTTTTATTATGTTTGTTTTTAAGGTTGAATTCAGATATATTAAGCCCACAGATTTGTAGGGCGCGAAAATTGTATCAGTGGCACTTCCGGGGTTAAAAAAAATTGTTTTTTTATAAGTATCACAAGCGGGCACATGAGTATGCCCGTAGATTAATATGTCTAATTTATCAGTCGGGAAATAATTTTTTAATATCTCCTCTTTTTTCTTCAGATTCCCGGGGTCATGTATTAATCCGATGCGATATTTATCTATCTTAATGACTTGTTTTTTGGGAAGCTTTGCTTTTACATCAAAATTGTCCATATTGCCCGAGACCGCGGTTACGGGCGCAATTTTTTTTAAATCGTTTAAGACATCCAAGCTAATCAAATCTCCCGCGTGAAGAATTAAATCAACGCCTTTAAAATGTTTTTTTATTTCACTTGAGATATTCAACGAATTAATAGGTATATGAGTATCTGAGATTACGCCGACTTTTAGCATAATTATTTATGAGATAACTTCTCCGCCTTCCGCGGATTTTGATATAACGTTATAATTTTTATCAAATTCTACCGTGAGTTTCATTAAATTATTGCAATTATTACCTAAAACTTCTTTTTTTAGTATGTAAGCGGGGCCTGAATCCTTCAAGTCTGTATATTGATTCATGAGATCATTAGTCGGGCTGACATGGACGGTAATGATTTCTTGGCATTTGCCGCACTTGATATTAAATGAAATATGTTCATTCTTTGGGGTTAAGCTAAAAAGTTTTTTTATTTTATCTAATATGCTCATGGTAAATAATAAAATGGGTTCTGGGGTTTGTGTCCTTTTCTTATTTCAAAATAAAGCTGCGGATATTCTGAGCGGCCGGTACTACCGATTAACGCGATAACCTGTCCCTGCCCTACTTTTTCCCCTAAATCTACCAGATTTTCTGAATTGTGCGCGTAAACGGTTAAAAAACCGTCCCTATGATCTATGATTATAGTTTTGCCCTTACCTTTAAGTTTATCTTCGCAAAAGGATACTGTGCCTGATCGAGCCGCTTTGACTTCTTGCCCTCGTCTGGCTTTTATTCTAATCCCTTTTGACTTAATGCCGTTATACTTAATTCCGTAGCAGCTAACAACTTTTCCCTTTACCGGCCAGAGAAAATTACCTTCCGCTTTAATGGGAGGCTGATATGCTTGTTGCTTGAGCGGTTTGCCCGGTTTATTAGGTATAAAGACTAACTGGCCCACCTTGATAATGGAGGCGTCTGAGATGCGGTTAACTTTAATTATTTCATCTAAGCTGAGGCCGTATGATTTTGAAATACCCCATAAGGTCTCCCCTTTTTTTACTTTGTGGTATCTACCGGGAACTGATTGAATATTGGCTAAAGTTGACCTTGAGCTTCTGGTTGTTTTGCATCCGGCGCAGAATACCGAGCAAAATAAGCAACAAAGAATTAAGTATATGACTAAATTTTTTTCTTTCATAACATTATGGATCGGACGCCTCGTATAGAGCTTGGAAAGCTCTCATTCTACCATTAAATCACGTCCGCGTTTAAAAGCTGGTTAACTTTTTGAACTCTTTGTACCTTTTATCAATATCAGATTTCTTTAACTTCTTCAATTTTTCTATGGAGAATGCCTCCACATTATAAGATGCTAATATACTACCATATATAACCGCGTTTTTAAAGTTAGTTTGGTTTAATTTCTTTGTCTTAGCCATGTAGCCCATAAATCCACCCGCAAAAACATCACCGGAACCGGTAGTATCCAGGGTTTCTTCCAGTGGATAAGCCGCTGATGAGAATTTAAAGTTTTTACCAAAAATTATAGCCCCATGCTCACCTTTTTTAATAATTACCATTTTAGGCCCCATTTTTAATAGGCTTTCCCCGGCTTTAATTAAATTATGCTTTTCGCTTAAATCCTTAGCTTCAGAATCATTAACAATAAAGATTTGTATCTTCTTTAGAACTTTTAATAAACTTTTCTTTTTATTATCTATCCATAAATTCATAGTGTCACATGCTGTAAGTATTGGATTTTCTATTTGATTTAAAACTTCAAGTTGTAAGTCGGGATCAATATTAGCTAAAAAAACATACTTACTGCGTTTATAGTCTGCCGGAAGTTTTGGTTTGAAGGTTTCAAAGACGTTTAGATGGGTGTAAATAGTTTCGCGGTGATTTAAATCAGCTGAATATTTTCCCTTCCATCGGAAAGTTTTTCCTTTGGCAATCTCCAACCCTCTTATATCAATCCCTTTTTTTCTTAAAAAGTTAATATCACCTTTTTTGAAATCTTCTCCTACAACAGCTACAAGTTTCACTTTGCTGAAGTAATTCGCGGCCAATGAGAAGTAAAGAGCGGAACCTCCCAGGACATTATCTTTTTTTCCATACGGAGATTCAATTGAATCGTAAGCAACCGAACCGACAACTAATAAACTCATTTTTTAAGCACCTCTTCCATTGTTTTGATTGCGCAAAATTCAGAACACATTGAACATACATCTTTCTTTTTTGCCTTTAGCTCTTTGTATTTAGCTTTTGCTTTTCTTGGCTCAAGCGCTAAATCAAATTGCAGCTTGAAGTCTCTTTTTCTTCTGGCTTGCGAAAGCATTTTATCTCTTAAGATAGCTTTTTTATTACCGGAGGCTACATCAGCCGCGTGCGCCGCTATGCGAGTAGCAATTAAGCCTTCTTTTACGTCTTCATTTGACGGAAGGCCCAGATGTTCAGCGGGAGTTAGGTAGCAAATGAAGTCGGCTCCGTAAGTTGCCGCTATAGCGGCTCCTATGCTGGCGGCAATATGGTCATAACCTAATGCTGAATCAGTTACTAAAGGCCCCAGGACATAAAATGGAGCGTTGTTGCAAAGCTTTTTCTGTATTTGCATATTGGTTTTAATTTCATTTAATGGTACATGGCCCGGCCCTTCAATAATCGCCTGAATTCCCCTTTTATTAGCTTTCTGGGCTAATTCACCCAAAAAAATTAGTTCCTGTATTTGGGAGCGGTCTGTAGCGTCATCTATACAGCCTGGCCTTAAACCGTCGCCTAGTGAAATAGTTACATCAAAGTCACGCAGTATATCAAGCAGCTCATCGTAATGTTCGTATAGAGGATTTTCTTTATTGTTATGCATCATCCAATTAGCTAAAAAAGCACCTCCGCGGCTGACTATATTAAGTAACCTTCCCTCATTTTTCAATCTTTTTATAGTCTCAAGGGTGAGGCCGCAATGAAGCGTCATGAAATCAACTCCATCCTCCGCCTGGCGCCGGACGGCATCAAAAATGTCTTCAATCTTCATATCTCTAATTTTTTTATTTTTTTTAGCGTTTAAGACCGCTGTTTCATATATGGGTACTGTTCCTACGGAAACAGGACATTTACTGATTATCTTACGCCTTATTTGTCTTAAATTGCCGCCTGTACTTAAATCCATAACCGCGTCCGCGCCATATTTCAAACTTATATCAAGCTTTTTTAATTCATTTTTAAGGCTGCTAAAGTCCGGAGAGGTACCAATATTTACATTAACCTTGGTTTTTAGGCCTTTGCCGACAGCGCAAGGTTTATTAGGCGAGTGTTTATGGTTAAAGCATATAACCGCGTATCCATTTTTTATGTCATCGGCCAATTTTTTTGGATTCAAACCTTCTGATTTCGCGATTTTTTTTACTATGGGAGGCAGTTGTTTGTTTCTGATTTTATCTATAAGCGTTTTCATGATCCGCTAAAATACCTTTAAACCTTCCTGTTATGATTTCCGGATTTTTTGTTTTTATGATAGCTTTATAAAGGGCAATTCTGTTTATTCCTCGCCGCGTGAGAGCATTAATGTTTCTTAAATTAATTCCTCCAATAACAAAATAAGGGATGGTAGTATGGTCAATAATTTTTAGTGCTCTACCTATTCCCAATGGCCTTAAATGCGGCTTGGTAGCTGTTTTAAAGATAGAACCAATAGCTATATAGTCGGGTTTTTGGAGTAATGATTTCTTTGCTTCGTTTAAAGAATGAGTTGAAGTTCCAATTATATACTTAGTTCCCAAAAATTTCCGGGCGGCTTCAATACTTGTATCTTCTTGGCCTAAGTGGACACCGTCAGCATCCGTAAGTTTGGCTATATCAATTCTATCATTAATCAAAAAAAGAACGTTATGTTTTTTTGTAAACTTTCTTAATTGCCGCGCCTTCTGAAGTATAAATTTATCACTTTTGTTTTTTATTCTTAGCTGGACGATATCCGCGCCATGCGCGATAACTTTTTTTGCGCTATCTATATCTTCATCTACGATCACATAAAGATGAGATTTTTTTAAAAGTTTTTTTTTCAAGTTCATAGAGCTTGTATCTTATATCCTTAAATTGCAACGCGGCTTTTTTATTTACCAGCTTGGAGGTTTCTTCTAATACCCTCGCCGACTCTTTAGCTCTTTGTAAATTAGCTAAAAATAAATCTTCGAGGCGTTTTTTATTAAGCTCATAGCGAGGCGTTTTTTTTCCCGCGTCTTGTTCGGAGTCGCGCGATTCAAGCAACTCTGTTTGTTCTATGTCAAGTTTCTTAAACGCGTCTGTAACGCTATGCCTTAGAGTTTTATAATCGCGTGTTAAGCTTTCGTTTGAAAAGGCAAATCTAATTACATCTTCGCAAACTCTTAAGCCTTCTTTCAGGCGATTGTAATTAGCATCTATAATTCTATAAAGTGCTATTTTCATTTATAATCCAGCAGCTATCCTTTTGATGATGGCGCTTGTTGAATAACCCTTTAGAAAAGTAATCCTTGAGACTTTGCCGCCATATAAAGAGACTTCTTTGGCTCCGACTATATCTTCCTTTTTCCAGTCAGCTCCTTTTATCAGCACATCCGGTTTTGCCTGACATATTAATTTAAGAGGTGTCAGCTCATCAAAAAGAACCACAAAATCAACAGCTTCCAGTGAAGCTATGACGATTTGCCGTGCTTTTTGGTTATTTATAGGCCTTTGGTCACCTTTAATTTTTTTTGTCGAACTGTCGGTGTTTATGGCGACAATGAGAATGTCGCATTTATTTTTGGCATCTTCAAGGTATTTTACATGCCCGGGATGAATTATGTCAAAGCACCCGTTGGTAAAACCGATTTTTTTCTTAGCTTTTTTAAGCCTTTTGATTTCTTTTAATAGCTGACTCTTTGATTTAATCTTATCTTTATACATCTATGCCGCTTTCAATAGTATCGCATAAAATATGTATACAGGAGATATGCGCTTCTTGGACAATAGGAGTATTGCTGCTATTTATGCAAAGGCAATAACGGCTGCAAGCTTTCAGTTCTCCGCCTTCTTTTGAGGTTAAACTAACGGTAATCAACCCGTTTTCGCTTGCCCATCGCATAGCCTTAATTACATTAGGTGAATTTCCGCTGGTAGATATGCCCAGAGCAACATCTCCTTCTTTACCTAATGCCTGTAATTGCCGTAGAAATATTTCATCAAAACCGTAATCATTAGCAATAGCTGTTATATTTGAACTGTTCGTGCTTAAAGCTATGGCTGCTATAGGCCTTCTATTTTTTTTATAACGTCCTACCAGTTCAGCCGCCATATGCTGCGCGTCGGCCGCGCTCCCTCCGTTACCAAAAATAATAATTTTATTTCCTTTTTTGACAGATTCAATTATTGCCCCCGCGATTTCTTCTATTGCGGCAATTTGATTCTTAAGAAGATCTTCTTTAGCGGTTAAACTTTCTTCTAAGTGTTTTCTTATTTTGTCTTTCATATTTTCAACCAAAAAATTCTTTAGCTAAGCTGTAATAGGCTTTATCAACCGTTCTTATTTTACCAAGAATTTTTTCAATTTTTACGTGGCCGATTTTATTACCCTGCAAGCTGACCATATAGCCCGCCTTGCCGGCAAGTACAAGCTCTACCGCTTTTACGCCGAATTTTGTACCGAGTATTCTGTCGTAAGCACTTGGTGAGCCGCCCCTTAGAAGATGGCCCAAGACGGTAACTCGGGTTTCAAAGCCGGTTTCTTTCTCAATAATAGCGGCTAACCGGTGGCCAATACCACCTAATTTAACATGGCCGAAAGCATCGACTTCCTGGTCATGTAGAATCATTTTACCCTTCATTTTAGCTCCTTCAGCAACTACAATAATACTGAAGTGTTTACCTCGTTTTTTTCTGCTTTTTATACTTTCAATTAACTCTTCGGTGTTTATGGGAATTTCCGGTATGAGCGCGTAATCGCCACCCCCGGCTATAGCTGAATTAACGGCGATCCAACCGGCATGCCTCCCCATTACTTCAACCACCATAACTCTATGATGTGATTCGGCTGTTGTGTGAAGGCGATCGATAGCCTCGGTAGCTATATTAACGGCTGTATCGAAACCGAAAGTCGCGTCAGTTAAAGGTACGTCATTATCAATAGTTTTAGGTACGCCTACGACAGGAAAACCCTCTTTAGAGAACTTCGCGGCTACACCCAGTGTATCTTCGCCGCCAATGGCTACTAAGGCGTCCAACTTAAGTGCTTTGAAATTCTTTTTTGCCTTTTTTAAAAGTTTTACATCTTTATAGGGATTAGTGCGCGAAGTACCTAAAATAGTACCGCCTCTATGTATAATGCCCGAAATAGCTTTAAGATCTAGTTTCAGTGTTTGATTATTGACTAATCCGCTCCAGCCGTTTTTAATGCCAATAACCTCAATTCCTTCGTTAGTAGCTTTTCTGGTTACAGCTCTGATGACGGGATTTAATCCAGGGCAGTCACCGCCTCCCGTTAGAATACCGATTCTTTTTGCCATGATAAAAACCCTTTCTACCTATTTAATTAGAAATTATACTTCCGCTTTATATTGAAAAGGAACATTCGGCTCTTGCTCTTTCTCAATTTTCTTACCGCGTTTTTCTTTTTCGATAATTTTGACAACGTCAATTTTGACCTTTACATCTTCAGTGTTACCTAATAGTTTATTTACTCTGTTTCTGACTGTATCCTGTATTTTTTGGCTTATTTCCGGAATTGAAAGATCCTGCAGGAGATATGTTTTGCAAGTAATTGTCAAAGCGTCTTTTTTAACTTTTGCTACAGGCTTTAACTCCTGAATTTCTTTAAATTCTTTGCCCAATCTTCTAACGAAATCTTCTATGGCAGATAGGGATACGGTAACCTGGCCGTTAGGATTGTCGAAGGCTATGCTTTTTTCTTGTTTATTTGAACCGAAAGCCAGCTGCATTATTGCCAGAGAAATGACTATAATGCCGATACCTATCATACCGATAATCATTCTTATATTAAGGTCTGTCGGTATGCGCTGAATTAATTCATTAATTGTTTGTGGTGATATATATCCGAGCGCGAAAGAAATCACAAGACTGCCAACAGCTACAAAAACTAAAGTGTAGAAGAAAATTACGATACCGGTAAAAATTTTCACTATAAGCCTCCTCGCATAATGTGTTTATTAGACACGTTTAATACTCAATAACCAAATTACAAGATACAAGGTACAAACAATTACCATTTAAATAGGGACAACGACCGTTTCTTTCATTTTTTCTTTTAGTTTGGTTATTTGACCCTTCAATGTTACTCAGGGTCAATCCTGAGTAGTGTCGAAGGATTGAATTTGGTCATTGGTTATTATTTGGTTATTGTTTCTTGTCTCTTGCATCTTGTTTTTTACTTTTTGTTTTTAACTTAATCCCTAATTCTGTATTTAATCGGCACTATCTAGTATTTTTTGGGCAAAGTTGGTATAATACTGCCCCTTAACAAACTCCGGTTTATTAAGAACCTTTTTGTGGAAATCAACCGTTGTTTTTATCGGATGAATGAAATACTCATCCAAAGCCCTTTTCATTATGGATATAGCTTCCGGTCTGTTCTTTCCATAGGCAATAAGCTTAGCTATCATTGAATCGTAAAAAGGCGGAATGACATATCCTTGATATGCCGCCGAATCTAATCGCACTCCCGGCCCTGACGGAGCATGGTAAACTTCAATTTTTCCCGGCGAAGGGATGAAACCGTTTTTATAGTCCTCAGCGTTTATTCGGCATTCTATGGCATGCCCTTTTATTTCTATCTTATCTTGTGAAACTGAAAGTTTTTTGCCGGCCGCGATATTGATTTGTTCTTTTATAATATCAAGTCCGGTAACCATTTCAGTTACGGGGTGTTCAACCTGAATGCGAGTATTCATTTCCATAAAATAAAATTTTCCCTTTTCATCCAAAAGGAATTCTATCGTACCCGCGCTGCTGTAATTGGTAGCTTTAGCGGCTTTTACGGCGATATCACCCATCTTCTTTCGAGTTTTTTTATCTATGGCGGGAGATGGCGCTTCTTCGAGTAGTTTTTGATGTCTTCTCTGAATCGTGCAGTCCCTTTCCCCTAAATGTATTACGTTCCCATGATTATCAGCCATTATTTGAACTTCGATGTGCCTGGGTAGCTCAAAATATTTTTCTATATATATTTCAGAGTTTCCGAAATTTTTTTCAGCTTCCGCTTGAGCGGTTGTCACCGCGTTTATTAACCGGACGTCATTATGGGCAATTCTCATGCCCTTGCCGCCGCCGCCGGCTGAAGCCTTAATTATTACCGGATATTTAATCTGTTTAGCCACTTTGAGGGCTTCATTTTTATCCTTTACGGGCAATAGGCTTCCCGGAATGACGGGAACGCCATTTTTCTTCATGGTAATTTTGGCGTTTAATTTATCTCCCATTTGCCTAATTGACTCCGGGCTGGACCCGATAAATTTAATTTGACACGATTCGCAAATTTCAGCAAAATGGGCATTTTCAGCCAGAAATCCATATCCCGGATGTATTGCTTCTACATCTGTTATTTCAGCGGCACTTATAATCGCGGGTATATTCAGATAACTGCTGTGAGGCTCATGCGAGCCTATGCAAATAGCTTCGTCCGCCAGTTGAACCGGCAGAGAATTAATATCAACATCAGAATAGACGACCACGGTACGGATGCCCATTTCTTTGCAAGCTCTTAGTATTCTAAGAGCAATTTCACCTCGATTGGCTATTAATATTTTTGAGAACATAGCTATTTAATTGGCTCCAAAAGTATAATGGTCTGGCCGTATTCTACGGGATGGCCGTTTTCAACCAGTATTTCCATTACTTTTCCTTTAGCTTCGCACTTAATTTCATTCATAAGCTTCATAGCTTCAATAATGCAGAGAGTATCGTCCGGTTTGACCTCCTGGCCTATTTCTATGAAGGGTTCGGCATCCGGCGCTGAGGCTATATAGAATGTTCCTACCATAGGTGCTTTTACTTCAATGAATTTTTTTAAGGGTTCTTGCTCAGCCGCTTCTTGAATTGGTTGATTTGAAGTTTGCGGTGATTGATAGCTTAAGGCCGCGTCCCGGATAACCTGATTTATCCGGTTATTTTCTTTTTTGAGCCTTATTTTCGAGCCGTTTTTTTCAATTTCAATTTCACCCAGCTTATTTTCATTCATAAGCTTTATTAGTTCTTGGATTTCTTTAAGATTCATATTTTAACCTCACTTGGCTTTTCCGGCATATTCTTTAGTCCTGGTATCTATTCGTATTTTATCACCTTCATTAATAAAATTAGGTACCATCATATTCGCGCCGGTTTCTAATGTTACGTTTTTTAAGGCTGTGCTTTTAGCGGTATCACCCCTGGCTCCGGGTTCGGCTTTAGCGACACTTAATTCTACAAAATTAGGAAGACTAACTGAAATGATTTTATTATTCGCGACTGAAGCGGTTATTTCAGCCCCCTCAATAATGAAATTAATTATGCCTTGGCACATATTGCTTGCTATAGGTATTTGGTCATATGATTCCTGATCCATAAAGTGATACATGTCACTATCATTATATAAGTAAGTCAGTTTTTTTTCATCTATAAAGGCTGTCTCAATTTTCTCATCCGACCTGAAGGTGTTCTCGATGACCGCGTCATTATCCAAACCCTTTAATTTGGTGCGGTAATATGCGGGTCCCTTGCCGGGCTTGACATGTTGATATCCAAGGATAGTATAAAGCCTATTGTCATATTTAATAACCATTCCTGTTTTAAACTGCGCGGGAGATATCATGACTTAGAACTTTGTATCCTTTCCGGGTTACTGTTACAATATCTTCAAGTCGTATACCGAATTTACCTTTTAAGTATATGCCGGGTTCAACGCTAAAAATCATACCGGGTTTAAGGTATTCCTCGTTTTTAGAGCTGATTATTGGGCCTTCGTGAATATGAAGCCCGATGCCATGGCCTGTGGTGTGAATAAAGTTATCAGCATACCCGTAACTTGCAATTACATTGCGAGCCGCTTTATCAATCAACGAAGCTTTTACTCCCGGTTTAATGCCGGCTATGGCCCGCTCCTGAGCTTCTTTGACTATACTGTAAATCTTTTTATACTCCGCCTTCATTTTACTTAATGAATATACTCTTGTCAAGTCAGAATTGTAACCGTAAACCTTTGCGCCCAAATCAATTAGCAAATTGGAACCTTTTTTTAGTTTTATGTTTGTAGTTTTGGCATGCGGTTTAGCGCTTCTTGCTCCCGAGGCGACTATTGGTTCGTAATCGGCTACCTCGAAACCTAATTTTGACAAATAATATTTTAGATAAGCCGCTAATTCTTTCTCGGTTTTTCCAATCAGGTTAATTTTATTAATTTGAGCTAATGTAAGATTTGCGATGACGCAAGCTTTTGTTATCGCCTTTATCTCTTGAGTATCTTTTATTAAGGTTAGCATTTTAATATATTTAGCGGCCGGTTTCATTTTTGTATTTGAGAGCCGCTTTCTGATGAAGGTATGCGTCTGATAATTAAGGCAATCTTCTTCAAAACCTATAGTTTTAAGATTATGCTTATTTATAAGCCGCGCTATTTCTTTTAAGGGATGAGATGAAATGATTTTTTTGCAGGTTATCTTAAGGCTTTTGATTTCATCGAGGTATCGGGAATCTGTAATTAAATAGTCACCTTTAATAGTTAATAGCAAATATGCGTCCTGCTGATAATATCCCATAAAATAGAAAATGTTTTGGGGGCTGATGCACAGCATTCCCTCTATGCTATTTTCATAAAGGAGATTTTTTAAAGCTCGTTTTCTTCTGGTAAAATTGAAGCAAATTTTCATTTTGATATAGTTTCTCGCGAGGAGTTATTTTTTTAGAGTTTTTGCTATAGCTTTAACGGCTAATATGTAGCTGTATTTTCCAAAGCCGGATATTTGGCCTAATGCCACTGGGGCCACCAGAGATGTATGCCTGAACTCTTCTCTGGAGTAAATGTTTGAGAGGTGAACCTCTACTGCGGGAATACCGGCAGCGGATATAGCATCACGTATAGCTATGCTGGTATGAGTATAAGCGGCGGGATTAATGATTATGCCTTCAAAATTGTCTTTAGCTTTTCCTATAGCGTCTACAATTTCCCCCTCATGATTAGACTGCATAATTTTTATAGTTATGTCTTCTTTTGCAGCTTCTTTCTTAACATCCCGGTTTATTTCTTCAATAGTTACCTTACCGTAAACATCAGGTTCTCTCTGCCCTAATAAATTTAAATTTGGTCCGTGAATAAGAAGCACCTTAGTCATATTATTCCTCCTAGTATAATTCTCAAAAAAACAAGACGCTCGCCTTCGCTCATTTTATTCGCTCTAAGAATTAAGTTTTTTTATTTAATCCCGTGTTCAAAACTTAAATTCTAAACTTTAGATGTTACCGTTTTATTTTTTGCCTTTTAATTTTTTGTTCTTTTGTTTCTGTTTTAGTTTGGTTATTTGACCCTTCAATGTTACTCAGGGTCAATCCTGAGCGCAATCGAAGGATTGAATTTGGTTATTGGTTATTGTTTGTTTCTTGTATCTTGTATCTTGTTTCTTGTTTGTTTTTTGCTTTTCCTATCCGCTCTACGCTATATGCTATACGCTATTTGCCTGCGCTTGATCGCTTAGAAGTACCGGTATATCATCAATAATCATATATTCCTTATTGCAATTCCGGCAGATAAGTTTATCATTACTTTCAATAAGCTTTTTTTTGCAAACCGGACATACTAATATTTCCAGAAGCTTTTTATCTATCATAATCCATCTCCATTTCTTCAATTTCAGAAATACTTAATTTATGGTAACCGCTGAGCAAGTATATTATACCCCCTATCATGCTAAGCGCAATAAAATAAGTTAACCACATAAGAGCCAAAGCCCCGGCTTCAACATCAGAGCTAATACCTCCGAAAAGAAGAATAAAAGCTCCCTCTCTGGGCCCCGTTCCGCCTAATGAAGGTATCATGCTGGCCGCGCTGACTATAGGCATAAAAAGCAGGAATACCGCGTATGGTAAATCAATACTAAGACTTTTAGCGATAATAAATGCCACAGTAATCATAACTATCTGACCGCCAAACGCGATTAAAAACGCGAATGAGGCCTCTTTTTTAAAATGCCTAAAATCATTTAAGACTTTATATATTCGCCTGGCGGATTCTTCTAATTTAAAAAATTTGACAATCTTAATAAAGAATCTAAATCTCGAAGCTAATCTTTTATTTAGTGAAAATATAATAAAAAATATAGCTGCCGTAAAGACAGCCATGATTATAAAACGAGTCTTAACGCAGATTAAATCGGATTTAACAAAGAAAAGGGCTATGATAGCAATGAAAGCGATTGAAATTAAGCCTATGGTTCTGTCAGCTATTACCGAAGTATAGCACTCCAGTTTTTTTTCTTTATATTTTTCAGAGATATAATATCCCCTGGCTATATCTCCTCCTACGGCTGTGGGTAAAAAACTATTAAAGAAAAAACCAATGAAATTAATAATGATTGATTCTTTGAGGGTTAATTTCAGATTCTGTGCTTTAAGAACGCATATCAATCTGGCCGCTAAGACAATAATGTTGAGGCAGAATAGCGCAAAGCCGAATACAAGCAAACCTTTATTAGCCGCTTTTAAAGTCGCTAATAATTCATCAATATTATCCTTAAGAAAAAACCATAATATGAATATAAGGACAATAGTTACCGCTATACGTGATAAAAAAAGTAATTTTTTTTTCACAACTCTAAATATAGCATAGTCTTAACGTTATGTAAAGCCATATTTGCTAAATTACGTTAAGAGTTTTCCTTTTTAACGTCAGAAGGTAAATGTTTCTGACTTCTTAAGAGTTCAATTTGATTTAAAGGTTTTTCAAGCTGCCTGACGCGGGTAGTATTAAGAGATTCATATTCAGCTTGAGCTTCTTCAATTTTATTACCCAATTTTTCAAATTTAACAACAAACAAAAACCATTGCTTTTTGAAAGCGGTTAAAAGGGTTAGAATTTCACTGGAAGTTTTTTCTAATGTAAAGTTATCAACGGCTTGCCGTATAATTGCTAAAACAGCAAATAATGTCATGGGTGAACATATAATGACTCTGTTTTTTATAGCTTCATCTATAATACTTCTATCTATTTCGTTAATGAAAACGTATATCTGTTCGTTTGGAATAAATAGCAAGGCGTAGTCAACGGTATTTTCTTCGGGGTCAATGTAATTTTTGGAAGTTACTTCCTTGACTCTGGCTTTGACATCGGAAAGAAACTTATTGCGGTACATAGTTTTATCTACTTCCGCTTTGGCCTCAACATATTTCATATAGTTATTAAGTGGAAACTTTACATCCATGTTAAGTTTTAGCTGATTAGGTAAGAGAAAGGTGAAATCAGGCCGTAGATTACTACTTGTAAGGGTTTTTTGCTTAAGGTAGTTTATGTTTTCTATAAAGCCGGCCATCTTAAGGACATCTTCAGCCATGCGCTCACCCCACTGCCCCCTGGCGCTTGTACTTGAAAGAGCCTGCCTTAAATTGGAAGTTACTTCATTTAATTCTTTATTTTGCCGGCTCACTCCCTCCAGGAGATTGCTTAGTTGGCCGAACTTATTTATCCTGTCCTTCTCAAGCTCCTTAACTAAGCCGGAGACATCTTCAAGTTGTTTATTGAGGTTTTTTAATTCCTGATCTATGAGGCTTTTCTTTGTTTCGAGCTCTTTAGCGCCCAGCTGTCTTTCGGTCTCAAGTTTGGCCTGAGCCAGTTTAATGAGTTCATTGCTTGACTTTGATAACGCGTCCATCGATAAGTCACTAAAGGCGCCTTTTACTTTGTCTAATATGTAATCTGTTTCCATGTCTTTTTGCTTCTGATTTTTTTTATTAATAAGCAGAAAAGCTAAAGAAAACAATACAGCTCCCAATATAAAAGCAACAACTAAATAAATAAGATTTATCATTAGCATATCTTTCTAAAAAATTCCTATTCCGGCATAACCTACGACCGCTTCAAAATCATTAGTAACAGCTCCGCTGGTCTCATACATGATTAATCGCGCATTTTTGGCGCCCAGCTGCAGGCAAGCATGAAGCATAGTGCATGCCGGCGCGCCGGCACACATAGATATATGCAGCTTATCCCTTGTCTTTAGCAGCTTATCCGGGTTCAGCTGCAGAATGGCTTTTATAGCTTCGGAATCTTTATATTCAGCCTGCGCTTGAGATTCATAGTGCGTTAGGTCTCCCGAGGCTATAATAGTAATATTTCTTTTTAGGCCCTTGGCTGTCTCAATGATATCTGCGGCAATATTTTTATATATAGCCCTATCTGATTCACTAATCAATATGGGAATAAAATTGAAATTCTTTTTAATATATTGCAAAAGAGGTACTTGGATTTCAATGGAATGCTCTGCGCAAAAAGCCTTTTCATCAATTTCGATATATTTTGATTTATGTGCAGCTTTTTTAACGAACTCAACATCAATTTTGGCTATTCCAAAGGGTGTTTGCCATCCCGTAATGCAAGAAGTCGCGAATGGAGCTCCCGAAAATCCGTGATGCGTGCCCAAAATTACTATTGTATTCGATAAATTAAAACTTGTAAGTGTTCTGTAAGCTACTTTGCCGGAACAGAAATATGCCGCGTGCGGCAGCAAAAGGCCCAGAGCGGTGGCTGTAGGCCGCGCCGGTTGTTCCGGCGCGAAAGATTCTATCATATTTGATAAATCGGTATAATCTTCAGGGTAAAAAGAACCCGCGAAACGCGCTTTTTTTATCATATTTTTGTAATTTATTTTTTATTCTCTGCTGAGAAAGTTAATATCAGATATTCATTATTATTTAAGTATTTATCAATAACGGTTTCTATCTCTTGTTCGGAAACTTGTTCAATCCTTTTGTCATATTCCAGATAATGATTATAGCCGTTTGAATATAGCTCGTCCAGGGCGCATTGGAAAGCGAGTTGTTGGCTTGTCTGCAGGCCAATACGATGCCGGCCAATAATTTCCCGTTTTGCTTTATTGATTTCGTCTAAAGTTAAACCATGTTTTTTTAATGAGGATATTTCTTCCAAAAGCGCTATCATGGCCTCTTGTGTTCTTTCGGGTGTTGTAGCCAGATAAAAGACGAAGCATCCGGGCTCAAAGCCCATCATCCCAAAAGCCCCAACGCGGTAAGCTAAATGACGAACATCTCTAAGATGATAAAAAAGTTTAGAGCCGCCTCCGGAAAGAGTTGAGATAAGGATATCAAAAGCATACCTATCTCGGCTTTTAGCTATAGGCGCGGGGTAGGCAACCATCACTATGGCCTGTTTGTCGGTGGTTACTTCTTTGATTAATTTTTTATTTTTAATATGATTGTCTTTGGGAAGATTTATCTCAAAGCTATCTACTGAAGGCCGAATTCCGGAAAAATATTTTTTTAATTTTGTTTCAACTATATCTTCATTGATATCACCAAAGACTGAAATAATCATATTCTTCGGTTCTAAAAGATTGTTGTAAAACTTTAGAAGTTGACTTTCATCTATATGCTCTAAAGTTTCCCGGGTTCCCAGGCGGCTCATGCTGTAGGGATGATTAACGAAATAGTTCCTTTTAAGGCTCAAAAAACATTTGCCGAAAACATCATCATCCTGAGCTTTGATCGCGGCCAATTGTAAGCCTTTGTAATAATCAATATCTTTATTACCCAGGCCTTCGATGTTGTTAATAAGGTGGTTTAATATTTCCAAGCCAAAGTTCTCATCCGTTTTAAGAACTTGTATCTCAATTCCAAAGCTATTGTTCTGACTATAGCTTGATATACTGCCTCCTCTTTTTTCTAATTCACTGGAAACGCTTTTTGCGTTATAGGTTATGTCGGTTATGAGGCTGCTTAAAAGCATTGAAATACCATTGTTGTCTTTGTTTTCGTAGCGCAATCCTCCTTTGAATATTGCCTGAATATTAACTACCGGATATGTTTCATCTTTTGCTATAAGTAGGCGCAGGCCGTTGTCAAGCTGAATTTTTTTTACTTCAATAGCCTTTGGATAATATATATCCAAGGTATTATTCTCGCGGGGATTATACTTTTGCGGTAAGATAGCCGAGATTGTAAGCCGGTCTTTGTTTAAATATTTATTTGCTACTCTTATTATGTCTTTGCGGCTTACTTCCTGGATTTTTTTTAGGTAAATATTTGAGAAATTAAGATTATTACTTACTGTTAGCGAATAAGCCAAATCTTTTGCCACGGCTTCATAAGTATCAAGGGCATTTATTTCATTGCTAAGGGCAATTTTTTTAGCTCTTTCTAATTCCTCATGAGAAATGCCCTCTTTTTTTACTTGTGCTAGTCTTTTATTAAGGGAATTTACTACTTCCCGGTATTTAGCTCCGCTAAAAGTTGACTCAAAAATAAAAAGCCCTTCGCAGTTGGGGGTATAATTATACGCGTTTATAGTATAGACTAACTTCTCTTTTCTTTTTAATGCTTTATTAAGAATAGAGTATTTTCCTTCCCCTAAAGCAATTGATAAAACGTCCAGGGCGTATAAATCGGGTGAATAAACGCAAACACTCTTATAGCCAAGAGCAAGGTATCCCAAATTGACATCTTTATATATTATCTTTTCTCTTGCGCCGACTTGCCTTGGTTCGCGGGTGCTTAACGGCTTTATTGATATGGGCCGGCTTTTCAATCCACTAAAGTCTTTTTTTAGAAGGTCATATGTCTCTTGAGGATTAATATCTCCGGAAATAGATATAACGATATTCTCAGGAATATAGTTTTCCTTATAAAAACCAAAAAGATCATCTCTGTTTAATTGTTTGAAGGTTTCCTTGTAGCCTATAATTGGATGTTTGTAAGGGTGTACAATATAGGCTTGCGCGAAGAGATTTCTTATCACTAATGAAGATGGATTATCTTCATGCATATCCATTTCTCTTAAGATAACATTTTTTTCGTTTAGGTATTCAGTTTCGTCAAAACTGGAATTAATAATAACGTCACTTAAGAGTTTTAGCGATTCTTCAAGAGCGCTGCTGGGAGCTGTTATATAGAAACCCGTATAATCAAACGACGTGGAGGCGTTTGTTTCGCCCCCGAGACCGCTTACTTTAGAATGAAATTCTCCTACTTTAAGCTGAGGCGTACCTTTAAAAAGCATGTGTTCAATAAAATGAGAAATTCCGCTGCCTTCATACTTACCTTCGTTGGCTGAGCCGACATTTACCAGGGCATATACGGCTATCACCGGATGGCGATGGTCTTCATTTATAATAATTCTCAGTCCATTATCCAGTTTATACTGATTTGCCAAGTGGCTTTGCAGGGTTATTTCTTCATCCTTGGAACAGCCGCTCAAAGAGATGAATATAAAAATCATCAGTATAAGAAAAGGAACTATTCTAAGTAGGAGTTTTTTAACTTTCATTCTTAGCGGATTCCTTTGCCTTTTTTAACTTTCCATAACATATCAATATATCATTTTCGTTAAGTGTATCCGTTGCCTTTGGAGCCGGAATCATTTTATGATCACGCTCAATAGCGAGGATTAAAATATCGTTATCCCTAAAATTTGTTTCTTGTATTCTCAGGCCTATATTGGGAGAATCTTTAGTGAGGGTTACTTCGGCAATACCATAATCTTGAGCAAGCCTTAAGATTTCATCAAAAGATCTGGCCTTTAAGGTTGTTTTATTTTCTAAGTATTCTGATATTCTTTTTCTAAAACCTTTTACAAAAGGTCTATACCTGGCTAAAAACAAGAGAATAATGGATATAAGCAATAGTCCGGAAAACTGAAGTAAAGACGGCAGAAGCTCGTGCTTTGAAAGAAAGGCGTTGATGAATAGAGATACTAATGAAGCCCAGGTGATAAAACCCACAATCATTAAGGTCATGATTATTTGGCGCCTATGCTTATGTGAGACAACATCCTCTGATTCTTTTGTAGTAAAACCGGTAGATGTAAAAGCCGATAAGGCTTGGAATTTTGCTGTTTTCATGCTTAGCCCGGTCATATGAAGGGCGATAGCAGCGATTTCAACAATTACGATTAATAAAATTAAAGGTACCGCTAGAACTATAAATGCCATATTATTTCTCCCGGTATAATTTTCAAAAAAACAAGACGTTCGTTTTCACTCACTCTAAGAATTAAGACGCTCATTTCATTCGCTCTAAGAATTAAGTTTTTTTATTTAATTCCGTGCTCAAAACTTAAATTCTAAATTTTAGATGTTATTGACTTGTTTTGTGCTTTTAATTTTTTGTTCTTTTGTTTTTGCTTGTGTCTTGTGACTTAATACTTGTGTCTTGTATCTTATTATAGCACTAATATGTATTTCATCCAGTAATTTGTGTAAGCTTTATATTGCCCCATACAGCTATAGTTTTTCGGTGTATCACAACTCCGCCAATTAAACCTTTTACGGCGGACAATAACGATACTGCTCTTTTGATATCTTTGGCATTTTTAATCTCATTACCTAGCCTGGTGGCCCAAGCATCGGCCAGAGCCGCGTCTTTCGCGATAACGGTTGCCGCATCCGCTTTACCATAATTAAAAGAGTGCCCAAGAGTGCCGCTTGAAGTGCAAATAGCGCAATGCCCTCTTTTTTTATTAAGTAATATCCCTAAGTTATTTCTAATTTTTTTATTTTGACACCAGATACCGACTACAATCTGCCGTTTAACTTTTACGAATATGTCTCCGCCATTTTCGATAATTAATTCTGAGACATGTTTACCGAGATTCTCTCCAAGTTCTTCGGCTATGGCTCCGGCAACAGCCGCCATAGGCCCAACATCAGCTGAGATTGAGGCTCTCGACATTTTTTTAATTATAGCGGGAGCATTCTTCCTAACTTTTATTGGTTTAAAGCTTTCAGAGAATTCGGGGTGAATTTTAATATAATTTTTTATATCATTTCTTATTTTTACAAGGGATTTTTTAGCTATTGTTTTTACAGGGCAATCGGAGGAAATCATTAAATTTGATTCACCTATGCAAATTTGACAGGTCGTAAATCCATTTTTTTGAGTTTGAGATTTTCTGTAAATCATATTTATTCGGACATAAAAGAAATGGTTACATTGAAAGTAGCTTCTGGTGTTTTGAAACTATCCGGAAATGGCGGAAAAGGATTTGCTTGTTTTATGCATTCAATGGCTGCAAGGCGCAGAGTATGGTTAATGGAAGATGAGTCTTCTGATATTTTAATTATCTTTAATTGTCCGTCAGATGAAAGCGTAAAAGAAAGATTTACTTTTCCCTGGCTCATTGAAGCCGGGAAGAAACTATAGTTTTTTACCTTTGCTTTTAAAAGTTGCTGATAAGTGTGTGACGCGTTTGATTTTTTTATATTGATATTAGCTGTAGTTCTCGGTTTTTTTATAGTCTTGATTTTGGAAGTTGAACTTTTTTTACCTTCTTGAGAGTCGGTTACTTTAATTTTTGCCGCGGCTAAATTTACCTTTTTTAAGGCTTTCGGCTTTGGACTGCCGGCTTTTTTATGAGAAACAACAGTTTTTTTCTTATTTTTTTGAAGTGGGGCCGCATAGGTTACTTCAATTGTAGTTGGCTCTTTTGAGCGTTTAAATATAGACAGATTTCCAGCCGGAATAAACATGAAAATATGACTCACAAACGATATAATTAGGGCTATAGCTAAGGTTTTATCAGTATTTTGCATTTATAAATCTACCTCTTTATACTATATATTGGTGTTTTCAAGCAAATCATACCATATATATTGTATAAATACAAGCCTATTTTAAAATGCCCATTCTGTGCGGCGGCCAGAAGATGAAAAAGGCCTTACCTACTATATTGTCTTCGGGAACATATCCCCAGTAAAGAAAAAAGGAAAAAAGGGAGTTGGCCCCTTTATCTTGTTTTTTCTGCCTTTCAAGCCTTTAATGCTTCTTTTGTTTCCTCAATTTTTCATAGTAAGTATTTATATTTGTAACTACTTTCCGAACCTCAAAAATCACAAGTATTATAAATAGTACTATTACCGCTATCGCTTTCCATATAGCACCAGCCCCATCAAAAAAGATAAGTACAGCTAGTACAGCTATGCCAGTACTCATAAATAAGATACACCATACAAACATATAAAAATGTAATTGATAAATTTCAGGAAGGAGTTCATTAATTTCTTTCATTAATTTCCCTATCTTTATATATCTCCATACCCGCTTTATGAATCCTTTTTCAACCGTTCTTTCCCAATCCTTTCCCTTCCAAAAAGAAGGTAGATACTCAATAAGATAAATATCCTTTTCTAATCTACTCATTACCATTTGGATAGACCGATGCGTATAACCTAACTTTAAAGCCAAAAGCATGCCCCAATTGCAAAGCAAAACTCCTGCTAAATATCCTCCTAATAATAAAAATTCTCCGCTTGATCCTTTCTTCAATTCAAAATATTTCCATACACCCAGAAAAAATACAGCAAGTGCAGGAATAATGATACCAATAAATTTATTTAACTCTACTTCTCTTGAACGAATTGTCTCAATTAAAGATTTATGATAACTGCTTAAAATTTCTTCTTTTTTGTTTTTGTTCATTTAAATTATATTTCCTCTTTCGCTCTCTATTTTCCAAAGCACTTGAATTCCACTATTGCATTGGCCTAATTCCTAAATTTCGAAAAAAGGGGTCAGAGTGATTTTCTCGGCCTCCCTCTTTTCTTTATTGTGACATCTCTTTTGAAAAGTTTAGAAATTTTGTTAATAAAATTATCTTTGCCTATAACCCCTGATTTCTCAGTTGCTTTAGTAATTAATATCAGTTCTTCATTTGAGATATCCTCTAATACAAACTTTTTATAATTTTTCCTTCTCTCCTGAAGA
>DAOVJY010000008.1 GCA_030632085.1 Candidatus Omnitrophota bacterium | reverse complement strand
TCTTCAGGAGAGAAGGAAAAATTATAAAAAGTTTGTATTAGAGGATATCTCAAATGAAGAACTGATATTAATTACTAAAGCAACTGAGAAATCAGGGGTTATAGGCAAAGATAATTTTATTAACAAAATTTCTAAACTTTTTAAAAGAAATGTCACAATAAAGAAAAGGGGGAGGCCGAGAAAATCACTCTGACCCCTTTTTTCTCTGACCCTTTTTTTCACTTTTTTCATTATCCTCAGCATCTTAATAAAAGCAAAAAAATGCAAAAAAACCATAAAAGAAGGGGACATTTTAACTTTGCTTGACAAGACAATATTTTTTCCTTGAAAAGGAAATCAGTCTATGTTAAAGTAACGTATCTTACAAAAAGAACTTACACCTCGTAGGTGTAAGTAAATTTTAAAGAGCATAAGATATAGTAAAGGAACAGCTTTTGAAAAAATTCTTATCTATTCTTTTTTTTCTTGTTTGCCTATTTAGCCTTTTAAACCCAGCCTATTCTCAAGAGATAACCATAACCTCGCCCCAAGACAACACCTTTGTTAACGAAACAGTCCTAATAGAAGCCCAACTTACTAAAATCCCGAAGATAAAGCCTATTAAGTTCTATATAGATAATGAATTAGTAGGAGAAGACACCGCTTCTCCCTACCAATATAGCTGGGATACCACTGCTTATTCAGATGGAGAGCATCAAATCTATGCTTCAAAACAACAAACTCCAAAACGTTCTAAGCCATTTAAAAACAAAGTCCATCCTTTAGATTCACCCGCCATTACAGTTACGGTTGACAACACCCCGCCCCAAGGCACGATCACCATCAACAATGGCAACTCATACACCAACTTACCACAAGTTACCTTGACTCTTTCTGCCGTAGATAATCTCTCAGGTGTAGTTGAGATGCAGTTTTCTAACGATGGCAGTAGTTTCTCAACTCCTGAAAGTTACTCCACTTCAAAACTCTGGATCCTAACCGCTGGCGATGGTACAAAAACAGTCTATGTCAAATTCAGAGATGGAGCTGGTAACTGGTCAGGAGATACTGATATATCTGATACTATAATTTTAGATACAACAGACCCTGTAGTTAGCATAACTTCACCTCTAAATGGTGCCATATTCACCACCACATCTATTTCTGTCACAGGCGCGGTTAATGATAATATAGATAATAACCCTGTTGTAGCTGTCAATGGAGAAACAGCTACAGTTGATAGTGGAACCTTTACCGCTGAGAATATAAATTTGAGCTTAGGTCAGAATGACATCATTGCAGAGGCTATAGACTTGGCCGGAAATTCTTCCTCTGATTCTATCACAGTTACGGTTGATAATACACCTCCCACTACTCCAGTTGTTACTGATGGCGGAGACTACACCACCTCTCTAACTGAATTACACGCCACTTGGTCATCCCAAGACTTAGAAACAGGTATCTCTGAATACAAATACTCCATAGGTACAGCTCAAGGTCAAATAGATATAGTCAACTGGACTTCTGCAGGAACAAATACACAGGTCACCCACACAGGCCTTTCTCTCGCTCAAGGCCAGACCTACTACTTTAATGTCATAGCCATAAATGGTGCTGGCATCGAAAGTGATGAAGGGCATAGTGATGGCATTATTGCTAATGATGAAACTACCCTTTTAATTAATATCACCTCACCTGAAGACAATGCTTTATTTAATACTTCGCCTATTACAATTGAAGGTACGATATCTACAGATAGCGCTGCTGTCACCGTTAACAGTGTTTCTGCTGCTGTAATAGATAACACCTTCAGTGCTTCTGTAGAGATAACAAAAGGCATTAACATCATAACTGCTAAAGCTATATTAGGCTGCCAAACCGCCACTAAGCAGATAGATGTAAAGTTAGACTTAACACCGCCAAGCATCAATGTCTTTACACCGGATGAAAATGCTACTACTAAGAGTAATATCATCTATGGTAGAGTCTCAGAGGATACAACCTCTGTTACTATCAATGATGCCCCTGCTGAGCTAATAGAAATAGGTGAATACAATAAATACTTCATAGCTCAACCTTCACTAATAGAAGGCATAAATACTATAACTATTGAAGCACAAGACCAGGCTGGCAATATAGGCCAAAAGACACACGCCTTTACCTATGATACCACTACACCAAAAGTAACTATAACCAACCCGGCTCATAACACTACTATTAACCTTTCACCTATTACGGTTTCAGGCGCAAATACCACTGATATTAGCTATATCTTTGTTGAGACCTCCACAGGCACAATAGAAGATACTAACTTTACTGCAGATTACATAAGGTTAAATCCAATTAAGTCAGTCATAACTGCAACCGGCTATGATGAATTGGATAACAAATACCAGGACGCTATTATCATAAAAACTCCTGAGCTAAAACACTATGAATTAATCAAGGTTTCTGGAGATATAGCTGAATATGAAGAAGGAATTCCGGAAGCCGGTTCAAACTGGGACTTAACCATAAAACTCTATTGCAATGATGCCCCGATAATAAATGAGGAGATAGAGTTTACCATAACTCAGGGAAATGGTGCCCTTGTTTCTCAATATGCCTTAACAGATTTTGATGGCTTGGCCACCACTACTCTAACTACAGACACAGATGCCTCTATAATCAATAAAGTAGAAACCAAATCTCTAAGCCACCCATTAGTTAAAACTACCTTCTCTGTTGATACAAAACCAGCTCAACCAGCAAACCTAATCAAACTCACTAATGAATCAGTAACACCGGTTCCAGGAGCAACCATACCTATTATCGTTAAACTTACCGATGCCTATAACAATGCTATCCAAGACGAACAGATAGACTTCTCTATCTCACAAGGCACAGGCACACTCTCAGCTAATTCAGCCACTACCAACTACTATGGTGAAGCCAGTGTCAATTTCACAGCTCCTGTTACACCTGAAACCGTAACTCAGATTACAGCTAGCTTATCAACAGACCCTGCTGTTACAACTACCTTTAGTATAACTACTTCAGAACCACTAATAGTAACCATTGATGATATTATTACCAAAGTAAATGCCAATGATGAAAAGATACAGGACATCAAGGCTGATATATATGTTACAAGCGATGCTGATTTCTTACCATCAGAAATGCAGCTTAAGATATGGCAAAAAGGTGATAAGCAGAAAGTAAAAGAGATATCACCAGAACCACAAGTAAAAATTAGACCACCTTTAGAAACCTCAACAGAAAATGTAGAGATGCAAAGAGAGATTATATCATATGATTCAGCTAGTAACATATATGTTATAAAAACTAAAGAGCAAGGCCAGACAGAAGAATATTCATATGAGATAGACTATGTGGATTATACAAAAGGTGTAGTTATAAAAACAAAATACTATTCAAAGACTGCTGATGAAATAGATTTATATGTAATAGAAGATTCAGATTTTGTACAAATAGATGATATTTGGATATTCCAGAAAGAGAGCGAAACCTTATATAAAAACTTAACTGAAATTGAATATACTACTACAAATGTTTATTCAAATATCCAGATAAATACAGGGATACCGGATTGGGAGTTTGAGTAGGAGAGAAGCAAATGAATGGACAAGTTAAGAAAGTAATATTTTCTAAAACATTCTGGGTTATATTGGGATTGGGAGTTTTGTTGTGGGCTCTTCAGAAATATGCTTATTGGAAACCAGATATTATATATTTGGTATATAGTGGTCCTTATACAATTTCTCTGGTTATCCCCATGGTGATATTTTATAGAGGAGTTAGTAGAAATAGATATTTATTGTATTTTATAATAACTTTAATATCTCTAATACTTTGGGTTCTGTGGTCATTGTTTTGGTTCGCAATATGGACAAAAGGTTTTGTTGGCTGGTTTGCATTAACAGATTTCTTTAATTATTTTATATATTCCGTCATAACATTCTTTGTTTTCTCAGTGGCATATACTTTTATTTGTTATCATTTGCTGCCATTGCAAAAATTAAGCGCTATTAATAAAAGAGTATTTATATGGCTAGGATGGTTTGTAGGGCTTGGCGGAATATTAGCAATTACATTGTGGTATTTGCATATTGAAATAGAGACAAGTTCGCGTTATATTCCAGATATAATACTATCATATATTCATCACTCTATAGAGTTTTTCTTGATGTGGCTGGTTTTTACCTTACTCCCTACTTTAAAAATTGATGCTTTTCTATCTAAGGGAAATTGATTATGAAAAACATAAAAGTAAAAAGGTATATTTTATTAACTATAATTATATGGATAGCTATTGCAAATAATTTCAGTTTTGCAGAAGAAAATAAAGAAAAATATCAGCCATATCCCATAATCTTTGTCCATGGCATTGACCCTGGAAGCTGGAAAACCTTTAAGGATACACGAGATAAGTTAAATGAATACTTCTATACAGACGAAGATGGATATGAATATTTCCATACAAATAAACAACATTATTTTCCATTTTGTCAATATTCAAATAATAGAGACATTAAAAAATCAGCTATAAATGAATTAGAAACTATAATATTAATGGCTCTTAAGCATTCATTCCCTTCTGAAGTTCCTGAGAGTGAGCGTAAGGTGATTATTGTTGCTCATAGCATGGGGGGATTAGTGGTGCGTTCGTTATTATACCAAGAGCCTGATTACAAGGATAAAATAGATAAAGTTATTTTTCTTGGTACTCCTCATCTTGGTGCGCCAAGTGCAAGTGTGGTTTGGAGTTTAAATGAAGTTTATGATAAAGTATTAGGTCCTATGGTGAAAGATTATTTTAAGTTTTTTTCACAAAGCGTGGGCTCTCGCAGGATTTTTGCTGATAAATCTTCAATAATGATTGTTGATGGTCTTATTTATGATAAATTGTCATCTCAGATTCAGACATATCGAAATCAATTATGGCGAGAGATTTTCAATTCACTTGTTAGAAAGAAAGTTCCTAATCCAGATGGCATAGCATTAGAACAACTACGTCTCGCAGGAGATGTGAGTTATCATAAAGTTTTTGAAAAAGCATATAAAAATAAGAAGCAAGATATCACTATTGATCTCTCTATTGATGGCACAAAAACATTTTTAGGTAAGTCAAGTCAGCATTTATCCAACCCAAAGAAATATTTTAGTATAATTGGTAGCTTTGATTATGAGAATGTAGGATGGTTACCTGCTGCTTGGGGAGTTAATATATTACGTAACAATTATGAATCTGATTTTAATAAATTTCCTACTTTTGATGGCGTAAAGCAATCTATATCAAATGCCATAAAAGATGGCGATGGTGTTGTAACTACCCAGAGCCAATTAGGGATAGAGCCAAAAAAAGGTTCATATACAATAATATCTGCTCATCATACTCAAGAAGCATCTAATTGGCAAACCATCCTCCAAGCCATTGAAGACAAACCTGAAATCGAACGTATTTACGCCATTGCAGTAGATGAGACGCAAAGAGCGGAGAATATGGAATATTATATTGTAGTCAAGGTGAAGGACTATCTCTTGGCAGATATAGAGATAGAGGAGATGACCTTAAATGGAAGTCCAGTTGACCCAGGCTTCAAGGATAATAAACCTTATAATGCTTATCCAGATAAAGAATTCTTAAAATCCAGAAAAGGCCCGAAAGTTATAGACATAGATGGTAATGAGCCTAAATTAGACTTAGAGCCAGGTGAGTTTTTTGTAAAAAAGAAATTACATACAGGCACCAATGAATTTAGACTTAAGATTAAAAACCCCGCCGAAAAATATGCCAATGACGGAAGTTTTACAGATGAAGTAATCGCTTATTTATGCCGTCCAAAAATAACAGATTTATATTTTGTTAATGATGATGGTCCTTCTGATTATGATTGGCAGGTGGATGTACCTCCTTATGATACAGGAGAGAACCCTCGTGCCAAATATGGTACTTTGCAAGAATTTACTATAACTGATGAAAAATTCCAAAATATGCTAGTTGAGGTTTGGCTGTTTAAACAAGAAAATGGTAAACCTTCTAAGACACCAACTAAAAAATTAGAGAAAAACGGATTAACAGTTATACCTGTCACATTAGGTGGCACTGAAGGTAGCTATACTAAAACCTTTATAGATTTTACTACTTGGGACGGCACGAATGAAGCCGGAGCTAAAGTTCCTCAATGCACTTGGTATAAGATAAGGATTTTGGCCAAAGCCACAACTACTGAAGATCCTCTAATTGACCGCACTCAAACACCTGCGGCAACTAAACAGTTGCTCCTTTCAACAAACTGGGATACATCAGGTCAGGATTTAATCTTTGCTGACCCTACATTTATCCAGCATTCAAGAGAGATAAATCTTAATTTTTGCTCAAGAGATAGGCAAAGTAGCATTGAATCAAAATTAAGCAGATGCCGCCAAGCTATTAAAGAAAATTATGAAAAGCATAACCATCAATTAGCCTCTCATCTTGAAGCTATTGGCGCCAAAGAAGAGGTTCTCGTAAAAGTAAACAACTCACCTTCATATAATAAACACAACTTGAACCTTCTGGCTAATATAAGCAATGAATTTTAAACATTTTATTATCTTCAGCATCTTAATTATCTCATTTTCCCCCATATCAGTGAGTTTATCAAAAGAAGATTCTGCAACTGAGGAACTTGTTGCCAACATAGATATTCCAAGAGAAAATGCTTTAGTGAGAGCGGATGTTCCTATCTTTGGACTGGCCTATGGCAGAAATTTCAAAAAATATACAGTAGAGTATGGAGAAGGCCCTGAACCACAAGAATGGGTTGAAATTATCACTTCCACCACTCCTCAAAGGGAAGATGTAGCTATCAAGGAGATTGCTATAGGTGACCAGACTCTCCATGGAAATTTAGCTACCTGGAAGACAGGACTTTCTAATTATGTCTATGGCGAACATCCCGTTGATTTAAATGGAATATATACTGTAAGACTTTTGGTCTTTGGTAAAGATGGTAAAAAAATAGAAGATAGAATTACTATTGAGGTAGGCAGAGTAATCTCTATTGTCTATGGTGGAGTAGTTGAAAGTAAAGATAAAAAAGTAATATTAAGTATACCTGAACAGGCAATAGAGAGTTCATTTAAGGTCTTTGGCATAAAACCCGTATTAGATAAAGATATTTCTATCTCCTCATGTTATAGACTTGTTAGCAAAATTTATACAATCAGGCCTCAGGGTGAGAAATTTATAGAAAATGCTGCTTTAAAAATTAAATATTCAGATAGCGATATAAAATCTCTTGATGAAAAAAAGTTAGGCTTATATTCGTACAACCCATATACAAGTAAATGGGAATATATGGATACCTGTGTTGATTTTGAAAATAATGCCTTAACGACAACACTTTCAGGTATTACTCCCGGCATTGCCTACTATTGTATATTAGCTAAGATTAAACCTCCTTCAAGGCCTCTTATGTATAAACCTTATTCACCAACTCCCCTGAAGTTGATAGCCGCAAAAGGTGAAACCGATATTAATACAGAAGTAGAAATTTTTGTAGATGGAGAAAGCCAGGGTAAAGCAACACCGGATAAAAAAACAGGAATTTTTACTTTAGAAAATGTTTTATTAAAAAAAGGGAAAAATGTCATTAAAGCAAAGGCGATTGACCCATTTAGACAGAGCAGTCCTTTTTCTAAATCAGTGGTATGTTATGTCACAACACATTCACCGAAAAAAATAAAATATTTGCGCTTTATGAAAAAAAGTTTTCTTCATCCAAAAGATGAGCCGGTAGAATTACGAGATAAACTCTATATAGAATTAAAAGGAGAAGATATAAACCCACACACTATAGATGCAACTGATGTTAAGTTATTAAGTGAAGATACTGATTCCAAAGGCATAAAAGTTCAGTTGTTTGAGACCGGGCACAATACAGGAGTATATAGAGGCATTGTCAGCATTTCAAAAAACAGCTCAAGGCGAGAGAGAAAAATTGGCGTAAGAAGACATAATGAAGTCATTAAAGTGATATCAATGACTGACTCAAATAAACAGGATAAGGTTGTATTTTCTGATTCGATACCCCCGCCTGCTCCAAAGATTATTTCTAAGACCCACCCCTCATTAATACAGAATACTTTTGAAGATGGTTTTGGCCCATGGTCTGAAAGAGATAAATATAAAGGGGCATCTTTGTCACTGGAGAGTTCAAAAGATAAAACACAGATGTATTTGAAACTTACTAACAAAAATTATGGCGGTAATTTTGCCTCAACCGTAGTCTCAAAACCGTTTAATGCAAAAGAGTATCCTTTTATATCCTTTGATTATAAAATTTCTCCTGATATTGAAATAAATTTTTTAGTGAAGGTAAATAAAAGATGGTATGAAATTGAGTTTACTGATAAGCCGAAGGGATATCTAAGACTTAATATAGAAAATATTGGAAAGATAGAAAATATTGTTGCCGATAATAGGTGGCATACAGCTTCATTTAATCTTTACCGCCTGCTTGGGAAAATAGTGGATATAGATACTTATCCGGTTGAAGAAATAATTATGGCTGATTGGGATGAGTCAGGTTATATGAAATTGAAATATGGTAAAAATAAAAAAGACACTTCTTATTTTATAGATAACTTTAAGATAACTAAATTAGGCTTTGCCAATTCCAATTGTGAATTTATGTTTACAGCGAAGGATGATTTAAGTAAAGACTTAGAATATAGTTTTTGCTTTGACCAAAACTTAGCTACTTTGCCTGATACAGTAAGTGAAGGCCCGAAGAATTTTGTTTCTTACCGGAATATCGCTGATGGTAAGTGGTATTTTCACGTTCGCGCTAAGGACGAAGCAGGCAATTGGGGCAAGGCAAATCATTATTGGTTAAAGATAGATACCAAATGCCCTACGATAAATTCAACCACACCTTTTAATGGTAGTCACTCAGCTGAGGATAAAATAGCCTTACATTTAATAGACGCAGAAGGCGTAGGTGTTGCTCCAGAGACTATCAAGTTGAAGATAAACAACAGAGAGTATGATGTGACCACTCCTGCCTTAAATTATAATCAAGCTTCAGAGACGTTGACTTTCACTGCCAGCCTAACAGGCACTTTCTTTAAAGATAAAGAAAAGGTAACAGTAGAGCTAAGCGAGGCTAGGGATTTTTGTGATAACTCGATAAAAGAACCGGTTAAATTTAACTTTGTTATAGACTACTCTAAAGATACAATAAAACCAGACCCTCCAAAGATATATTCTCTTGTTTCCTACGCGGAAGACAAAAATTTAGCCTCATTTTCTTGGGATAGCGATGAGCCGCTCTTGATAAAAGGTTATTCTTTTCTTATAGACCAAAATCCGAAAACTAAACCTGGTGATAAAATAGATAGTAGTGAAAAATCGAAAGTTTACACAGATTTAGGACCGGGCGGTTGGTATTTTCACATTCGTTGTCAAGATAGAGCAGGAAACTGGTCTAAAACAGCTCACTGCAAAATAAATATCGATGATATTAAGAATAATTCTATACTCAAAGTAGATGATTTTGATGACGGTGAATCTCCAAATAAACTTGGCGGTAAACCTCATTATTTCACAAATCCCAAAGCGGGAGGAGAGTGCACTGCTATTTATTGTAAGGAAGAAAGCGGTTATTTATTAGAGTTAAATTATAAAGTGTTAGGGCCGGAGGATTATGCAGGTTATTGGACCTCCTTAGAAGGTATAGATTTAAGAAATTATAATTCATTGAATTTCTGGGTAAAGGATATAAAGGGCGATGAACTCATGCGGGTGGGCTTAAGAGATTCAACGGGGATTGAGCCTAAGGTACATATATATGGTTATTTAACCGGTGAATATACTAATGGATGGCAGAAAATCTCAATACCTTTAGCCTGTTTTTCAGAAATAAAAGACTGGTCAAAAGTAGAGAGATTATCTTTTGCTTTTGAAAACTGGATAGGTCTTAAGAAAGGATTGGTCTGTATTGACAATATATATTTTGCTGAAGAGGTACCGCCTCTTACTGTTGACAATTTTAATGTAGGCCGCGAGTCAATAAATTTTTTAGGAGGAGGAAATTGGATCTTTAGTAATGGACTTGCAACAATAAAAACAGATTATATAAAAGAGAATATATATAAAGAGAGAGATTATTGCTATCAAATATCTTATACTGGCGTAAAAGCAGCAAGAAGAGATGGAACGCCTGGTACATACTGTGGATATATTACTATATTAAATAATTTAGATGTATCTAAATATAATACATTATCTTTTTGGATAAAAGGAAAGAGAGGGCTTGAAAGGCCAAATATTTATTTTGATAATGGGGCAGGTGATGAGTACACAGACAATCAGTTAGATTTAGAAGAGTATGTAGATATCAGTACTTCCTGGCAAAAGGTTAATATACCGTTAATAGATTTTGTAAAACAGGGTGTAGATATAAGCCTACTTAAGATGTTTAAGATAGTCTTTGAATGGGACGATATGGATGGCACTATATATATTGATGACATAAAGTTTGTTACAAGGTTAGAACCTTAGTTAAGTTCATGCAGAAAAATAAAATTTAAATTATTTCTTTTTCGATTGTTTAAGAGTAGATATATTAAAGATGTAATGAATAGAGCCGAATTTAAAGATTTTAAAAAAACTTTAGACTAATTGCCCGTCTTATTGCGCGGGTTCTTTCTCTAATTTTGACTTTATGTTATGGTTACACTATAGATTGGCGTAATTCAAACATCTTTGTTTCCATTATTTTAATAGCAGGTTTTTATTATCTAACTAAAAATATCTTTCAAATACTAACAAGATATTTAATTGCTGTGTTTTCCAAACCTCACATAATTCCTTCTCTGGATTTTTCCTCTGGTATCCCCCTTGCTCAAAAAACCGCCATAATTTATGGAAAAAAAAGAAAAAAAGAAAAAAGGGGACAGCTTGAGCTACCCCGGGTTTACTGATTTATGACTGTTTAAAATTCTTAAAAAGCTCTTTTAATTTTAAAAAAGTCTCAAAACGTATTATTTTTATTCTTTTTAATCCTTCTGGAGTGGGGGTACGATGTCTCTTCCCATTTCCAGGTAGCAAGTAAATTCTAATTGACGTATTTTTTAGATTTTGTTATCATAAATACATGAAGTATACACAATTAATATATTTATGGTTGAATAAAGCTTCAAAGAATATTGTAAAAAAATAAACCCCCGTTTAATTTTTTAAGCGAGGGTTTTTGTTAATAACTTTTTAGTATATCCCTGGTTTAAACAAACTAAAATTCTCGTTGATAATTTTAGCTTAAACTGCGGGATTAATTCGGGCTTATCAGTTATGTTCGCCTTACTCCATAACTGATGCCTTCATTAAGGGGGAAAAGATATGCGAGAAAATAAAGGCCCGGTTACCTGCGGCCTGGCTATAGCCAGTATTGTAGCTTCACTTTTATTTTTTATTCCCTTCTTGGGAATCGCGGGCCTTGTTATGGGTATTATGGCTTTGATTAAGATTTCCAACTCAAACGGAAAACTCACCGGACAAGGCCTGGCCGTAGCTGGAATTATTATTGGGGCTATTCGTGCTTTTTTGTTCATTCTGGCCATTATCGCGATTTTAATCTCATTGCCTGAAATGAAGGAAGCCTTTAATCGGGGCCGATGTGAAGCTATGAGCTCCCAGGCTAGAGGCAACTTGCAAAATATATGTAATTCACAAGAAGCTTATAAAAACCAGCACGGAACATACATTAATTGTCCTAAAAATCCGTCTCAGATATCAACTGATGCCGGTAGCCAATGGCAGATGAATATGGCCGGCTGGAAAGATATTAACTTTACTCCCGTGGGTAATATGTATTATCAGTATGAAGTCATTAACGCGACAAAAAATAGTTTTACCGCTGTTGCTGTAGGTGACCTTGACCATGATAAAGTTTACTCTAAATACACCATTACCCAGGAAGGCAATATTACAGTTGAGAATGAATATGAATAAAATAATAGTCGGCTTAATATTTTTTATATTAGCCAGTTGTGTTTTTGTTTTTCCGGCTAAGGGTGATTCTTTAATAGATAAATATGTCGGCGGATTAAGTGGAGCTTATGGAACCGCTATTTATACTAACGTCAAATCTAATCTGCGCCAAATTTTATTATGTGAGATGGCCTATCATAGTAATCATGGCCGGTATATTAACTGTCCGTTTAACCCCAAGAGAGTTCCCGGCAAGAAACCTCTAGCCTGGGAGACAGGACGTCATTATGATTCCTGGAAAAAACTAGGTTTTGAATTAAGGGGAACGGTTTATTATCAGTATATGATAACCGGTGCCGGTAGAGACACTTTTAAAGCTATCGCTAAAGGCGACAGAGACGGTAATGGGGTGTATCACATAATCACCATTACTCAAGAAGGCATAATTACCGAAGTTAATGCCGGTGAATAAAAGGAGATTTATAGAGGTTAGTTATTTTTGTTATCCTGATTGTTATTGTGTTGACAATTTTGGGCAAAAGTTTCATAAAGCCCAAGAAGCAGAAAGCGAGAGGTAAAAACTAATGGAATTTGAATTATGGTGGATATGGGTTATAATCGGAGTTATATTCATTATCGGTGAAATATTTACTGCCGGCTTTTTTCTTATCTGGTTCGGTATAGCGGCTATTATAGCCGGTATTATTGCTTTTTTTGAACTGAGTGTTGTCTGGCAGGGAGTGGCTTTTGTAATTATCTCAGCAATACTTTTAGCCGGTACAAGGCGGCTGGCGGAACGCTACACTAAAAAACAGCCTCCCGGTATTGGAGCTGATAGGCTTATCGGCAAGGTGGGAGTTGCATTAGAAGAAATTGATAATGATAAGAATACCGGGCGTGTCAGGATTGACGAAGAACAGTGGCGGGCGGAGAGTTTAGGGGGAAACGTAATCACCAAAGATTCCAAAATTCAGGTTATGAAGCTTGAAGGAACTCGCGTGGTGGTTAAAAAAGTTGAATAGGAGGATTTAATATGGGAGCTATAATTGTAATATTCGCGGTATTTCTTTTTGTAATGGGCACTACGGCTATCAAGATCATCAGGCCCTGGGAAAAAGCCTTGATTGAAAGATTGGGTAGATATCAGAGGACAGCCGGCAGCGGGCTTACTTTGATTATGCCGGTGGTTGAGAACTTGATGAAGGTTGACATGAGAGAGCAGGTAGTTGATATTCCGCCTCAGGCTGTAATTACCAAGGATAACGTAGCGGTTGAAGTGGATGCCGTTGTCTATTACGAAGTAACCGACCCGATTAAAGTAACTTATAACGTAGCTAATTTTTATATCGCGGCTACTAAACTGGCCCAAACTAATTTAAGAAACTTAATTGGTGATCTGGCTTTAGATGAGTCACTTACTTCAAGGGAACTTATCAATACCAAACTTAGAGAAATTCTTGATGATGCCACCGATAAATGGGGCGTAAAAGTTACCAGAGTTGAGTTGCAGAGAATTGAACCCCCGGTTGATGTTACCGAGGCTATGCACAGGCAGATGAAGGCTGAAAGGGATAGGCGCGCCATGATTTTAGAGGCTGAAGGTAGTAAAAGATCAGCGATTTTAACGGCTGAAGGTAAGGCGGAAGCTATCAAAAAGGTGGCTGACGCGAATAAATATCAGAAAATAGCTATAGCTCAAGGTGAAGCTGAAGCCATTCAAAATGTCTATGGCGCCATACATAAGGGTGGCCCCACCAATGACCTTATTGCTATAAAATATCTCGAAACACTTGAAAAGATGGCCGACGGTAAAGCCACAAAGGTATTTTTGCCTTATGAAGCTTCGGGTATTCTTTCGAGTATTGCCGGAATAGGCGAGATTTTAAAGGATAAAAGTAAAAAAGAGCCCCCTAAAGCATAATAAATGGTTCTTCTTCAAATTTGACGCAAAGAAGGGAAGAACCTGATTGCAGAGATTTATGAAAGATTACTGCGATTTTATCGACTAAGTTGAATCTATGTAATCACTTTTTTAATCTGTGTAATCAAGGTCTGCTGAGTTTTTCAGCAGGCCTTAAATAGGTTGGTTTTTTTTAGAAAAGCCCTGTCTTTTGATTAAGATGGGGCTTTTTGGCTTGCAATTCAGGCTTATTGTTGTTATATTAAAGATTATTTACAAACTGCCCTTAAAGCATATAAAGACTTTTAAAATAATCTTAATTAAATTAACTTAGAAAAATAAAAATGGATACAAAGAAGACACCTCTTTTTGAGGAACACAGAAAATTAAATGCTAAATTCGGCCCCTTTGGCGGTTGGGATATGCCAATTTCGTACAGTGGAATTATTCAGGAGCATAACTGGACCAGAAATTCCGCCTGTGTTTTCGATATTTGTCATATGGGTGAGTTTATAATAAGCGGCCCCAAAACAGCTGAGGCTCTAAATAAAATAGTCACCATGAATGTCAAAAAGATGCCTTTAGAAAGTTGTAAATACGGCTTTATGTTAAATGAAGCCGGCGGAGTAATTGATGACCTTATAGTTTATAAAATAGAAGCTGATAAGTTTATGATGGTGGTTAACGCGGCTACGACAGATAAAGACTTCGCGAACCTAAAAGAGCACTTACCTCAAGACGTTATTTTAAAGAATGTTTCCGGTGAAATCGCTAAGATAGACCTTCAGGGGCCTTTGTCCGGAGAGATTATAAAAGATGTTTTATCTGTAGATGTTAGTCCGTTAGATTATTATACTTTTTCCAGTTATAATTTTTTAGGGCAGGAGAATATTATAAGCCGCACCGGTTATACGGGAGAGCTGGGTTTTGAAATATATGTAGAAGCTGATAAGGCGGTGGAATTATGGAGTAAATTGCTTAAGGATGAAAGGGTAAAACCTGCCGGCTTAGGCGCCAGAGATACTTTAAGGCTGGAAATGTCATATCCTTTATACGGCCATGAATTGAACGATGAAACCAGTCCGCTTGAAGCGGGTTTGAAAATATTTGTTGACCTTGAGAAGGATTTTATCGCGAAAGACATACTTTTAAAAAAGCAGCGGGAAGGATTAAAAAAACGCTTAGTTTGTTTTAAGGTTAACAGCCGCAGGGCACCCAGAAACGGCTATAAGATATTAAAAAATAATAACGAAATAGGTTTGGTTACCAGCGGGTCTTTTTCTCCAAGCCTTGGTTATGGCATTGGCATGGGTTTTGTTTCATCCGAATATAAAGAAGCGGGTACAATGATTACTTTAACTGATTCTAAAGCGCAACTTGAAGCCGAAATTATAAAAAGACCGTTTTATAAGAACGGTAGTTTGAGACATCCTATAACGAGAAAGTAGAGGGCATAGGCAAACAATATTCAAATTTCAATCCTTCGATACCGCTCAGGATTGACCCTGAGTAAATTGAAGGGTCAATATCCAATAATCAAACATTTGCGCTTGTCTTGGTTTGGTTATTCGAATTTGGTTATTGGTTATTATTTGGTTATTGTATCTTGTATCTTGTATCTTGATTATTTAAAGTTAGATATTTTTAACAATACGAAAAAATAACGGGGGCGGATAATGAATATAGAAAAGGGATTGTTTTACACAAAAGACCATGATTGGATTAAAATAGATGGTAATCAGGCAACTATCGGAATCAGCGATTATGCTCAACATGCATTAGGAGACATTACCTTTGTGGAGTTGCCCGGTATTGGTAAGGAGATAAAACAGCAGGAAACTTTATCGACGATAGAGTCGGTTAAGGCCGCTTCTGATATTTACGCCCCTTTATCAGGTAAAGTCATTAAGGTTAATGAGGCGCTTAATGAAACTCCCGAACTCATCAATACATCAACATATAATGAGGGCTGGATAGCGGTAGTTGAGCTGGATAAGCCTTCAGAGAAAGAAAACCTGATGGATGCTACTCGCTATGAGGAATATTTGAAGACTCTTGAGTAATCATAAAAGTTTTTATAACCTAAAACAAAAAAACAGAATAATATGAGCTACGTTCCTCACACAAAAAGACAAGAACAGGAAATGCTTAAGGTTATCGGCCTTAAGTCCAAAGAAGAACTCTTTAGGGATATAAAACCTGAATTAAGAGCTAAGTCTTTTGACCTACCTGAAGGCCTTTCGGAGTTTGAGGTTTTAGGCCGTATAAAAAATCTGGCAGCTAAAAATCAAGCAGAGCTTATTAATTTTATCGGGGCCGGTTTTTATGATCACTTTATTCCGGCCGCGGTTGATGCCTTGGTTTCCAGGCCGGAGTTTTATACCGCTTATACACCTTATCAGCCCGAGTGTTCCCAGGGTTGGTTGCAGGCTATTTATGAATATCAGACGGTAATTTGCCGGTTGACCGGCATGGAGGCGGCTAACGCTTCTATGTATGACGGTGGTACAGCCCTTTTTGAAGCGGTTATGATGGCTATAAGAGTTACCGGCAAAAATAAGATTATCATAGATAGCGGCCTTAACATGATTTACCGTACTATGATGTACACTTATACCTCTAATTTAAATATTGAGTTTGTAGAAACCAAAGTTGTTCATGGCCGGAGCTGCCGAGAAGAAATCTTTAAATATTTAGATGATAAAACAGCCGCGGTTATCATTCAAAACCCTAATTTCTTCGGGGCTGTAGATGATTATTCGGATATTGTTGAAAAAGCTCACAGCTTGGGAGCTTTAGTGATTATGTCGGTCTATCCGGTTTCTCTGGGTATTTTAAAGACACCGGGTGAAATGGATGCCGATATAGTAACCGGTGAAGGCCAGAGTTTGGGTATTCCGCTTTCATTCGGCGGGCCTTATTTGGGGTTTTTAGCTACTCGTAAAAAATTAGTCAGAAAACTGCCGGGCCGCATTGTGGGAGCGACAACCGACGAAGACAACAAGAGAGGATTTGTCCTTACTTTGCAGGCCAGAGAACAGCATATAAGAAGAGAAAAAGCTACTTCTAATATTTGCTCCAATGAATCTCTTTGCGCTTTAAGAGCGTTAGTTCATCTTTGTCTTTTAGGCAAGAAGGGGTTGATAAATTTAGCCAAGCTTAATTATAATAAAGCGGAATATGCTAAAGCTCTTTTGGATAAAGTTAAAGGCGTTGAGGTAAAAAGAAGCTCACCTACTTTTAATGAATTTACGGTTCATCTATCTAAAAACGCGGATGAGGTTGTTAGCATTATGTATAAAAAAGGTTTTGCCTGCGGTTTTCCCTTAGGCAGATTTTATAGAGATATGGATAACTATTTATTAATATCAATTACCGAAAAAAGAACTAAAGGTGAAATAGAAAAGTTAGTTAAAGCCTTAGAGGAAGTTTTATGCGATTAATATTTGAGAAAAGTATTCCGGATAGACGCGGTGTAAAACTACCCATGGATGATGTTCCTAAGGCTAAGAGTTTACGCGGTAAATATTTAAGGAAAGAAAGCGCGCTTTTACCCGAAGTCTCGGAGTTAGACGTGGTTCGACACTTTACTAATTTATCAAAAATGAATTTTTCTGTGGATACCAACTTCTATCCTTTGGGATCATGTACCATGAAATATAATCCTAAATTTTGCGAAAAAGCGGCCGCCGTAGATAATTTTTCAAATTTACATCCTTTATGGCCTCAGTTGTTAAAGGATGATTATCTGGCTCAGGGAGCGCTTGAGGTTTTATATGAAACAGAGAAACAACTTTGCGCCATAACCGGTATGGCCGCCTTTACGATGCAGCCTATGGCTGGAGCCCACGGAGAACTAACCGGAGCTATGCTCATGGCCGCTTATCATAAAACTAAAGGTGGCCGCAGAAAATATATTATTATTCCTGATTCTTCTCACGGGACTAATCCGGCTAGTGCCGCTTTAGCTGGTTATGAAGTGATTGTTATTTCTACAGATTCGGATGGCTGTATGGATTTAGGCGAATTTAAAAAACACTTAAATAAAGATGTGGCCGGAGTTATGTTAACCTGTCCAAATACCTTGGGCATTTTTAACCCGCGCATAAAAGAAATATCAGACGCGGCTCATGAAGTAGGCGCCTTAATGTATTATGACGGAGCTAACTTGAATGCAATTCTAGGTAAGTGCCGCCCCGGTGATATAGGTTTTGATATTGTGCATTTAAATTTACATAAAACCTTTGGAACTCCGCATGGCGGCGGCGGGCCCGGAGCGGGCCCGGTAGGGGTAACAGAAGATTTAGTGAAATTCTTGCCTATTTCTGTTGTCGCTAAGGATGATCGGGGAAAGTTTTATCTTGAATATAATAAGCCCAAATCCATCGGTTATATCGCTCCTTTTTATGGTAACTTTGGAGTTATTTTAAAAACTTACGCTTATATCCTTTTATTGGGCAAAGAAGGCCTTACTGAGGCCTCAGACGCGGCAGTCCTGGCGGCTAATTATATAAGAGTCAGTTTAAAAAATGATTATGACTTACCCTATGATAAAATTTGTATGCATGAATGTGTTTTTTCCGCCTCAAAACAAAAAGAACAAAGTGGAATTATGGCTCTTGATATAGCCAAGTATTTAATTGATAACGGAGTGCATCCGCCAACGGTATATTTTCCTCTTATTATAAAAGAGGCCCTGATGATTGAGCCGACAGAGTCGGAGTCAAAAGAGACAATTGATAGTTTTATTGAATTAATGAAGAAAATCGCGAAACTTGCTAAAGAAAACCCGCAGGAGTTAAAAAATGCTCCCGGAAATATGCCGGTTAAAAGACTGGATGAAACCAAAGCAGCCAGAGAGTTAAATCTTATCTGGAATCCTTAAAACAAGGAACAAATAAATTGAGCAGCTGGAGACTGATATTATCCGGATTTAATGATGCCGCGACCAATATGGCTATAGATGAGGCTCTGTTTGTAAGCTACCTTAAAGATAAGACGCTTCCTACCTTAAGAATATATGGTTGGAAACCGGCGGCATATTCACTGGGATACTTTCAGGACGCGGCCAAGGAGCTTAATATTAACGCTTGCGCGCGGGATGATATTAGTATTGTAAGGCGCATGACCGGAGGCGGTATAATATTTCATGATCAGGAACTTACTTACAGTTTGGTTTGTGATAAAGACGATTTAAAAACTAATAATATCAAGCATTCATTTAAGGTGCTATGTTCTTTTTTAATAAGGGCTTATGAAAAATTGGGGCTTAAGGCCGATTTTGCCGATAAGATGGGCCTGGAAAAAACAGACAGTCGGGAATTCGCTTCTTTCTGTTTTGCCTCTAATGAGGGCTGCGATATTTTAATAAAGGGGAGAAAAATAGGCGGTAACGCCCAAAGGCGCAGGAAGAATGTTGTTTTCCAGCATGGCTCAATACCGCTCAAACTGGATATCCACCGTTGTCTTAATATGCTTATTAATCCTGATTATAAGAGCATTAACCGGTTTTGCTCATTAGAGAGCCTGCTTAAAAAACCGTTGACTTTTTACGAGCTAGAACATATCCTAATAGAATCATTTAAAGAGGTTTTTAAGGTTAGTTTAACGCTTTCAGGTTTAACTGAAGTCGAAAACGGCCTGACAGTATCCTTAAAGGCTGATAAATACGATAATCTTGACTGGAATCTAAAGCTACAAGGAAAAAGTTTAAAAGAAAATGAACCGTACTTTGATAACCGGGAAACCTGCCTGGCTGAACAAGAAGATAAATCTTAAGGATTTAAATAAAACCAAAGAGCTTTTAGCGGACCTGAACTTAAATACGGTTTGCGAGGAAGCGCATTGCCCTAATATAGGGGAGTGTTTTAGTAGTGGACAGGCAACTTTTATGATTTTAGGTGATGTTTGTACTCGTAACTGCCGTTTCTGTGGAGTCACTAAGGGCGAACCTCAAAAAATAGACTTAGATGAGCCTGAGAGAGTTGCTCAAGCGGTTAAAAGATTAGGTTTAAAGCATGTGGTTATTACCAGTGTCACCAGAGATGATCTCAAATTGCAGGGTGCTGATATTTTTAGTAGGACTATAAGAGAAATAAAAGAAAACACCCGGGCCGAAAGCGTTGAAGTTCTTATTCCCGACTTTCAGGGTGAGAAAAAATTGTTTGATATTGTTATAGATGCCAAGCCGGATGTTCTCAATCATAACGTTGAGACTATACCCGCTTTATATAATCAGGTCAGGCCTCTGGCTGACTATGGGATATCGCTTGAAGTATTAAAATATACAAAAGAGAAAGACCCTTCTATATTTACTAAGTCCGGCTTGATGCTGGGCTTGGGTGAGACGGAAAAAGAGGTTTTAAAAGTTTTTGATGATTTAAGAGAGGCTGATTGTGATTTTTTAACCTTGGGGCAGTATCTTAGTCCCAGCAAAAACCATCACCCGGTAATTGATTTTATAAGCCCGGAAAAATTTAAAGAATATAAACAGGAAGCTCTTAAAAAGGGATTTAAATTTGTAGCTAGTGCTCCTTATGTTAGGAGTTCTTATAAAGCCAGGGAGGCTTTGGAAGCAATGAAGAAGAAAAAGAATAAAATAACCAAGATACAAGAAACAATAACCAAACAATGACCAATAACCAAATTCAAATAACCAAAGCAAGACAGGTGTAAATAGGGACAGGGCTTGCTCGTGTCCGCAAAGGTATAACTTGGTTATTTAAAATTATTGGTGATTTAAAGTTAAAATATTTTTGACAATACGAAACGGTAAAACAGGAGGTAGTATTAAATGCAGACTTACGCGTACGGCTTCCCCAGACTCGGAGAGAACAGAGAATTTAAAAAAGTAACTGAAAGCTATTGGAAAAAAGCTATTTCAGAAAGCGAATTAAAAAGCGGCTTAAAAGCCATTGAAGAAAATACGCTTTCTACTTATGAAAACTATGTTGATAAATTTCCTATAGGTGAAATGACTATGTATGATAATATGCTGGATACAGCTATCATGCTGGGATTAAAAAGTTATAATACTCCGGATGAGTATTATGAACTCTGCCGCGGCAAAGATGCCCTGGAGATGACTAAATGGTTTAATACCAATTATCACTACCTGGTTTCCGAGATAGAAGGAGTAGGTTTTAAAGCCGCGTCTAATAAGCCCAAATGTAAATTAGCTGAGTTTAATAAGGGTATTCCTTATTTTATCGGCCCTTTCACTTTCTTAAAGCTTTCTAAAGGTGTAGATAAAGAGAAGTTTAAGGAGATGCTTTTAAGTTTAACTAATACTTATGTTGAGCTTATCCATGAGTTTGAAGAGGTTCAGTTTGATGAGCCGGCTTTTGTTTTAGAGCTGGAAGCTGATGAAATCGCGGCTATTAAAGAAGCTTATAAAAAGTTTGAAGGCCTAAATGTAAAGATAAACCTTTTTACTTATTATGAAGCTGTAGATTTCTTAAAAGATTTATATGAGCTTCCGGTAGCCGCTATCGGGCTTGATTTTGTAAACGGTAAAGCCAATCTTGATAACATTAAAAAAGTTGGTTTTCCTGAAGATAAAACTCTTATCGCCGGTTTAGTTGACGGTAGAAATATCTGGAGAACAGATATTACTTCAGCTGCAGCCACCTTAAAAGAACTATCTTCTATAGCTAAGAATGTTATAGTTTCTAATGCCGCTCCTTTGTATCACCTGCCGGTTACTATTGAAGGGGAGGATTTAGATGAAAGGCTTCTAAGTAAAATCTCCTTTGCCAAAGAAAGGCTTAATGAGCTTAAGCTGATTAAAGATGTTTTTGAAGGTAACAGTGAAGCTGCCGCTGGTTGGAATAAAGATGCCGGTGATTACGGCCTAAACCAACAGATTAAAGATAAAATTTCTAATCTAAAAGACGGCGATTTCATAAAAAACACTCCTTATGCTCAAAGGAATAAAATGCAGAGAGAAATTCTTAAGCTCCCATTATTTCCGACAACTACTATTGGCAGTTATCCTCAGGATAAAGAATTAAGAGCCAAGAGAGCCGCTTTTAGAAAAGGTAGTTTAAGCGAAGCTGATTACAAAGAATTTATTAAAGGTAAAATTGATAACTTGATTAAATTCCAGGAAGATATGGGCCTTGATGTCTTTGTTCATGGTGAGTTTGAGAGAACCGATATGGTTGAGTTCTTTGCCCAGAAATTAGACGGTATTGCCACCACTAAAAAAGCGTTTATTATTTCCTATGGCACCAGAGGCTACAGGCCGCCGATTATTTATGGTGAGGTTTCACGTCCGGAACCTATGACTATCGAGGAAGTAAAATACGCCCAGAGCCTAACGGAAAAAACCGTTAAAGGTATGCTTACGGGCCCTGTAACTATAATCGCCTGGAGCTTTAACAGAATAGATATCCCGGTAGAAGAAGTAGCTTACCAGATAGGCCTTTGCCTGCAGGATGAGGTCAAAGATTATGAAGCTGCCGGTATTAAAATTATCCAGATTGACGAAGCCGCCTATAGAGAAAAAGCTCCTATTAAGAAAAAAGACTGGCCTAAGTATTTTGACTGGGCGGCTAAATGTTTTAATCTCTCGTCCATTTCCAAGCCCCAAACCCAGATTCACACTCATATGTGTTATTCCGAATTTGGCGAGATCATAGATTATATTTGCCGGATGGACTTCGACTGTATTACCATTGAAGCCACCAGAAGCAAGGGTGATATTATTAAAGATTTCAAGAAGGTTAACTTTGAGAGGCAGATCGGGCTTGGTGTCTGGGACATCCACTCACCGGCAATACCTAGCATAGAGGATATGGAAGAAGTTGTCAGATGTTCTTTGGAAGCTCTTTCGAAAGAAAATTTCTGGATTAATCCCGACTGCGGCCTTAAGACCAGAGACTGGCCGGAGACAGAAGCTTCATTAAAGAATTTAGTAACCCTGGCTAAAAAATTACGTGAGGAATTAAAGTAATGCCTGAGAAAGAACTTAAAGTAAAACTTTTAGATTTAACTCAGAATGCTTTATCGTTGATATACGCGGCTTGCAGGCAGTGCTATTCAGCGGAGTTCGCGGGTGATATATTTGAGAAGTCCAAAGAAGACCCCAAAAAGATGGCGGAGTTTATTGCCAAAATTGCCGCCTCGGGCCATGAGAGCCCCCTGGAACATGTTAAATTTACCTTTGCGGTTGAGGGTGTCTCGCGCGCCTTAACTCATCAGTTAGTCAGGCACAGATTGGCTTCTTATTCACAGCAGAGCCAGAGATATGTTAAAGAAAATAATTTTAGTTTTATTATTCCTCCTACAATTAAAAAAGATCCTGAGGCCCTAAAAGAATATGAAGATGTTTTAAGTCGCATTCAAGAGGGGTATAACCAACTATTGCATTTACTGAAAAGTAAGGGTATAGTTGCAGAAAAGGCAAATCAGGACGCCAGATTTGTTTTGCCCCAAGGGGCAGAGACTAAAATAGTCATTACCATGAACTGCCGGGAGCTTTTACATTTCTTTTCTTTGAGATGCTGCAGCCGGGCTCAATGGGAAATAAAAGCTTTAGCCGATAAGATGCTTAGCGTTTGCAAAAAAGAACTGCCGGCTGTTTTCTCAAAAGCGGGGGCTAAATGTGAAGCCTTGGGATACTGCCCCGAGGGTAAAAAATTTACCTGCGGCAGATATCCTGTAAAAAGTGATATAATTAATAGTAATGAATAAGCAAAGTCGCCTTAAAAAATCTCTAAGCCTGCTTGATGTTTTCTGCATAGCCTCAGGAGCTATGATAAGTTCCGGTCTTTTTATCTTACCCGGAATTGCCTCAGCTCAGGTTGGCCCCGCGCTTTTTCTTTCGTATATAGTTGCCAGTGTTTTTGTAATTCCCACTGTTTTGAGTATGGCGGAATTAGCTTCAGCCATGCCTAAAGCCGGAGGGGATTATTTTTTTATTACCAGAAGTATGGGAGCTGCCGCCGGAACTGTCGGCGGGATGGCAACTTGGTTTTCTTTGAGTCTTAAAAGCGCCTTTGCCTTAATTGGTATGGGTGCCTATGTGGCTTTAGTACCTCATTTTCATAGTGTGGATATAAGGGTGGTTTCTGTCTTATTCTGTTTTCTTTTTATGCTTGTTAATTTAAAAGGTATAAAACATGCCGGCCGTTTTCAGGTAGCTTTGGTTTTAAGTTTAATTGCTCTTTTAGTTTTATATATAACTAAGGGGTTTACCGCTATAGATCTCCATCACTTTAAACCTTTTGCTCCATATGGTTCGGCCGCGGTTTTTGCCACGGCGGGTTTTATATTTGTTTCTTATGGCGGCTTAACTAAAATTGCCAGCGTGGCCGAAGAAGTGGAAAATCCCGCCAGGAATATTCCGTTGGGAATGTTCCTTTCTTTGATAATAGTCGGCCTTATTTATGCTTTAGTTGTTTTTATTACTACGGGTTTAATAGATGCCGATAAGCTTGCCGGGACCATAACTCCGATTTCAGATGGCGCGGCAGTTTCTATGCCCGGCTGGGGAGCGGTCCTGATGGCTATTGGAGCAATCCTGGCTTTTGTCTCAACGGCTAATGCCGGGATTATGGCAGCCTCGCGTTATCCTCTGGCTATGAGCCGAGACGGCCTTATGCCTTCTTTTTTGGGAAAAATTAATAAAAAATTTAGTACACCTCATTTTTCTATTATCTTAACCTCAATATTTATAATGGTCAGCATTATCTTTCTTCCTCTGGAACTCTTGATTAAAGCCGCCAGCGTATTCTTAATACTTATTTATATTTTAATAAATATCGCTTTGATTATTATGCGTGAAAGCAAGATTCCCAACTATCAGCCCGCGTTTAAGTCACCGTTATATCCCTGGATACAGATAGCAGGAGTTGGGGGATGTGTATTTTTAATTTATAAGATGGGAGCTACACCGATTACTATGGTTATTGGTTTTATTTTGACCGGCCTTATCTGGTATTTAGTATTTGGTAGTTTTAGAGTCAAACGCACCTCAGCTATAATTCATATTGTAGAACGCCTGACTAATAAAGAACTGACCGATGACCTATTAAGAGTGGAACTAAAAGAGATTATCAGAGAAAGAGATGATATTTCAGAAGACCGTTTTGATAAATTAATAAAAGAGGCCTTAGTAGTTGATATAGAAGAGAGTGTTAGTATGGCGGAATTTTTTAAGAAAGTAGCTGAAAAACTCGCTGAAAAACTAAATAAAGATGCCGATTATATTTATGAATTATTAGTCCAGCGTGAAAAAGAATCCAGTACGGTAATAAAAGACGGCCTGGCTATTCCGCATATTATCTGCGAAGGTGAAAAGGAATTTTATATTCTTTTGGCCAGATGCAAAGTAGGCGTAAAATTTGAAGGCGTAAGAGTTCCTGTTAATACTGTTTTTGTCTTGGCCGGCTCAAAAGATGAGAGAAATTTTCACTTAAGAGCTTTATCGGCTATCGCCCAAATAGTCCAGGAAAAAGAATTTGAAAACAACTGGAAGAACGCCAAGAATGTTGAAGAACTGCGCGATATAGTCCTCCTGACTGAACGCCACAGGATGAAAGAGTAGCATTTTTTTATTAGGGACACATCCCAATTTTCTAGTATAATACTAATATGGTAGCATTTAGGTATGACGTTAAACCACCCACCTTAAAGAAATGATGAGTGGTGAGAAACTGTAATCTGATTTTATTATTCTATTAGAGGAGCAAGATATGGATAATTTAAAACCCAAAGTGTCCATTATAGGAGCGGGTAATGTAGGTATTCGTTATGCTTATGCCCTAATTATGAATGGTTTAGTGAGAGAACTGGTTATTGCTGATTTGGATAAGAAACACCTTGAAGGTGAAGTGATGGACCTATGCCATGGCGCTCCATATATTTCACCAGTAGAAATTAGGGCCGGAGATTATCCTGATATAAAAAATTCAGATTTGGTTGTAGTTACAGCCGGTAAAAAACAAAAACCCGGCCAAAGCCGCCTGGAGTTAATTAAGGATAATGCCGAGCTTTTTAAGGCCATAATTCCCGAAATTGTTCGCTATGTGCCGGCAGCTATCATTCTTGTTGTAACTAATCCTGTTGATATCTTAAGCTATGTCGCTTATAAGGTTTCAGGCAAACCGGCCCATGAAGTCATCGGTTCAGGTACAGTCTTAGATACAGCCCGCTTAAGATTTTTATTGGCTGATCATTGCCGTATAGATCCCCATAATATTCATGGCTATATTTTAGGTGAGCACGGCGATAGTGAATTCGCGGCCTGGAGTACGGCTATGATAGGCGGGATGTTGTTAAAGAATTATTGCCCGACTTGCGATCATTTTAAAAGCTGTAAAAGAGAAAAAGTGTTAGCCGGCATATTTAAGGAAGTTAAAGATTCAGCTTATAAGATAATTGAGAGCAAGGGTGAAACTTCTTATGGTATAGGTTTGGCATTATTAAGAATTACCAGAGCTATTTTAAATGATGAAAATTCAATACTTCCTATTTCATCATTAGCTAAAGGATATCTGGGAGTTGAAAATGTTTATTTGAGCCTGCCGGCTATAGTAAATAAGGCTGGGGTAAAGCAGGTTTTAAATATAGAGTTATCACCTCAAGAAGAGAAAGCTTTCAGAAATTCAGCCTCGGCTTTAAAGAAAATAATAAGTGATATAGGTTTTTAATTTTAACTAATTAAAAAGAGAGATAAGTGCCTGAAGAAGTTGCCGTAAAAGTAAAAGAAGTTATTAAAAGAACTCACAATGTAAAAAGTATCAGAGTTTTTCATGATAATATCAAATTCTTTAAGGCGGGTCAGTTTATGCGGGTTATTCTAAAACCGAATAATAAAAATTATACCAGATGGCTTTCTATTTCTAATTCTCCGACTGAAGAAGGTTATCTGGAATTCACTAAAAAGCTAACCGAAAGCGATTTTTCGAAAGCCCTGGATGAGTTGCGGGAAGATAATGAATTGATAATTAAGTATCCCTTTGGAAAGTTCATCTTTGGAGGAGAGTTTGAAAAAATAGCATATTTATCAGGCGGTATCGGGATTACGCCCATAAGAAGCATGGTTAAGTATATTATTAATAAAAAGTTCGGGACTGACGTACATTTGATATATGCCAATATGACCCGGGCTGATATTGCTTTTAAGGAAGATTTTGATAAGATGCGGGAAGAGTATGATAAATTGAAAATAGAGCATATTCTTTCCAAAGCTGATTCTGAGTGGAAAGGCCGTTGTGGTATTATTGACTCAGAGATGATAAAAGAATGCCTACCTGATTACAAAGAAAGGAAATTTTATATTTGTGGGCCGCCTGGCATGGTAACATCAATGAAAAAGATAATAACCGATGATTTAAATTTAAAAAAAGAGGCAATATTTACAGAGAATTTTGCCGGATATTAAAGAGGAGTTGATATGGGGCCGGTTGAGGTTTTAGAATTAGCTTTATTAAAAGAAAAAGAAAGTATAAAACTGTATAGCCGTTTCATAAAGCGGCATCCTGAAGTAAAGGATATTTTTAAGATGCTTCTAGAGGAAGAAATAAAACACAAAGAATTTATTGAGCAAAAGATAACTCAAGTATCAAAATATTAAAAAGGAGGAAAATAAATGTTTAAAAATATAAAAGGAACTGAAACGGAGAAAAACTTACTCGCGTCTTTTGCGGGTGAATCGCAGGCCAGAAACAGATATACTTATTTTGCCGGTGCGGCTAAAAAAGAAGGTTACGAGCAGATTTCCGCCATATTTTTAGAAACGGCCGATAATGAAAAAGAACACGCTAAAATGTTTTTTAAATATTTAAAAGGGGGAGAAGTTGAAATTATCGCTTCTTATCCGGCCGGGGTTATCGAAAAAACGTTGGAGAATTTAGAAGCGGCCGCCGCCGGTGAAAAACTGGAATGGTCCATGCTTTATAAAAATGCTGAGAAAATAGCCAGAAAAGAGGGCTTTGATGAAATAGCTTCTACCTTTAAGGAAATAGCTGAAGTTGAAGAAGAACATGAAAAGCGATACAGAAAGTTGGCAGACAATATAAAAAACAAGACAGTTTTTAAGAAAGGCAAAATAGTCAAATGGAAATGCCGCAACTGTGGTTATATTCATAAAGGGGCTGAAGCGCCTAAGGTTTGCCCGGCTTGTTCGCATCCTCAGAGTTATTATGAGTTATTAAGCGAGAATTATTAATTAGGGACACATCCCAATTTTCTTGACAGATAAAACTGTCGATGATATAATTTTCATATGCCACGCATAGCAAGAATAGTAGCTACAGGATATCCCCACCATATAATCCAAAGAGGGAATAATAAGCAGGCTATATTTTTTAATGATAAAGATAAATACGTTTATCTGGATTTATTAAAAAAATATAGCAAAGAGTGTCATTGTCAGGTATGTGCTTATTGCCTGATGTCCAACCATGTGCATATCTTATCTATTCCGAAACGTGAAAATTCACTTGCCAAGATGATGCAAAAAATAAGTCTTACATATACCCAGTATGTTAACAGAAAATATAAAAGAACAGGCAGGTTATGGGAATGCAGATTTCACTCTTCAGTAGTAGACACAGAGGTCTATTTACTTACCGTGTGTAGATATATAGAACGCAATCCAGTTAGAGCCGGCGTTGTGGTAAATCCAATAGACTATAAATGGTCTAGTGGAGTATATAATGCGGGATATAAAAAATCTGATTTTATCGTACCTATTTATAACGAATTTACAACAAAAGATGAATATGTAAATTTTTTGAATTTAGAAGAAAAAAAAGAAGACATTAATATTATAGAAAAAAATACGTACAAGGGAAAACCAATTGGAACACAGAAGTTTTTAAATTGGATATCAAGTACTTTTAACGTAAACTTCATATCAAAATCTGTCGGAAGACCAAAAAGATGTGTTCCTAATTAATAAAGAAAATAAAAGTATAAATTAGGATGTGTCCCTAATTATAAGGAGGTAATTATGATCGGCCATGTCTGTAAAGCATGCGGTTATATTTCAATAAACGGGAAAGCTCCCGAGTACTGCCCGGTCTGCCATGCTACTAAGACAGCCTTTGAAGAAAAGGCAGATGCCATTAAAGAACCCGAAGATATAAACAACTTAAACGAACTTGAGAAAAAACATATCCCGGTTATAGCTATAGCGCTGAAGTGTGATTTAGTTGAGGATTGCCATGATGTTCACGTTAAGGTGGGTGAAATTAAGCATCCTATGGAGGAGAACCATTATATTGTCCACATAGATTTCTATCTAAATAAAGAGTTTATCTCAAGAGTAAAACTTACTCCCCGGGCGCTTAATCCAGCGGCATCTTTACATCTTAAGGACAACGCTAAGGGCACATTGACCGTGGTTGAATTCTGTAATAAACATGGTAATTGGATGAGTGAAGCCGAAATTTAAGGGAGAAGAGTAATATGAGAAAAGTATCAGCTTTAGTTTTAATCTTGGTTTGTGTTTTTTGTTTTTTAAGCGGCGTTCAGGCAGAGGTTTATACTTCTTTGTTACCAACCCTGGTTAATTTATCCGGCTGGAAAGCTGATAAGGCCGAAGGCGTGGATTTTATTATGCCCGGTATGAACATGGTTACAGCCTCACGCGTTTATAATAAAGGCAACAAAGAATTAACCGCCATGGTTATGATTGGCAGCGAGATGATGATAGCCGGCCAGACGAGTATTGAAATGAATTCCTCTACCTTGAAAATGAATACTCAAAAGATAAATGGTTTTGATGTGACTACTCAGCTTGATAAGGTAAATAATACCGGCTCTATAATAGTTTATCTTAATAAAACTTCCGGCTCCGGAGCCTACTTTATAGTTTCTTTTACGGGTTGTGATGATAAAGAAGCTTTAGAAATAGCCAAGAAGTTCGACTGGAATAAGATGAAGAAGCTTACTAAGGCTCATTAAAACAACCTATAATACATAAGGAGATTTAGGATGATCGCGAAAGCAGAATTAATTGATGGATATAAGTTTAAAATTGATAACGGCCGGGGACATGAGGTAATTATTGATTTACCTGAAAGTTTAAAAGGTGCAAATCAGGGCCCAACAGCTTTAGACTTGATGGTTATGAGCTTGGCTGGATGTATTTCTGCGGTATTTGCCATAGTAGCTACTAATTCAGGTATTCAGTATATAAAGCTTGAAGTTGAAGTTAATGCCGATAAGCCTAAAAATGAAAAGATAATTATCTCAGCAAAAGCTAAAGTAAATATAAAGTCAGATGCTCCCAAAGAAAAACTTGAGAGAATATTAAAGAAGACTATGGATATCTGTCCTGTAAGTCTTATTTTTGAGAAGGCCGGTATTAAAATAGGGACAGAATTGATAACTGAAGGATTATAAGAAATGTTTAATACAAAAAGCAATGTATTTAACAGAACTTACAGCGAATCATCAGGTGGTGAAATAAGCTCAAATATTTATAATCTAATTATAGGTTTAGTTCTCTGTTGGGGATTTTTTGTTAACTGGCTTATAGTAAAAAATGTGCCGGTTTCATCTTTGACTAAAATTCATCCCATAATATTTCTTTTAGGTTATTTTGCTTGCGCTTTTTTTGGTGTTTTTCTTTTTTCTAAATCTTTTAACCCTCTTGTGAGTTTTTTAGGTTATAACTTCGTAGTAGTACCTTTTGGTTTTGTAATTAATATTATAGTCAATCAATATGCTCCCGATTTAGTTATTAATGCTATGGTGGTCACCGGTATGGTAACGGCTATTATGATGATATTAGGCGTAACTTATCCGGCTTTTTTTGAGAAGTTGGCTCCTGTGCTATTTATTTCATTAATTGCCGTTATTATAGCCGAGATTATAGGCAGTTTCTTCTTTAAGATGATTTTTACCGTTACTGACTGGATAGTGGCTTTAATATTTTGTGGGTATATTGGATTTGACTGGGCCAGGGCTAATAAAATACCTAAAACAGTTGATAATGCGGTAGATAGTGCCGCGGCTTTATATATAGATATTATTAACCTCTTTATCAGGATATTAAGCATTATGGGCAGAAGGAAATAAATGAAAATCAAAAAAATAAGACATTACGCAGCATTCTTTTTAGGTATTATAAGTTTTATATTACTATTTGCGTCTGCAATCATAGGCTGTGATACAAGTCCTGAAAAAGACTTAATCCCTAAAGAAGAGCTTACAGCTCGGCAAGAGAATATAATTAAACAGGCAATTGCAAAAAACGACCGCACTAAACTTCTTAAAATAGGTAAACCGGCAGTTCCTATGATTATTGAAAGAATATTTGAGATTTATAACAGTAAACCTTCAAGGCAAGACCCTGTTTGGTCTGATGCATGCAATCTTATACTTTTATTGGGTAAGATTAAAGATGAGAGGGCGGCTCCGGCTCTAGATTATATTCTTGTTAATGTAAAATATCGGACTTTTCGGGGAACAGCTGCACATGCTCTGGGAAGCATTGGTGATAAAAGGTCCATTGAATCTCTGTGGGCAGCTTTTAACCAAGAAAAAGGCTACCTAGAAGAAGGCGACAGAAAAGGGCCTGACTATGGCTGGGGTTTAGCTGGCAATTATACCGAGCAGATGCTAAGAGAAATCGGTATGGCTCTTGAGAAATTTGGTGAGGAGCCAGGTGATTATCCCAAACCTTTTCGTGGTTGACGAAAAGTTGATAACTCTTATTCTTTAATTTATACTAAAGTGGTAAACAATTTATGAGGTATTTGTTGTTTATAACTTGTTGACAACATTAAAAATAGCGGACATATTTATAATAAATGGATCACGAAAAAAATTAATTTTCAATAACCTCTTAAGTGACATATTCATAAACGATATAAAAGAAGTATTAGGAACGAAAGTAAATTTTTCCATAGCTTTAAATTCTAAGGAAAATCTCAATAAGATTTTTCGTCAATATACGGATTCGTCTTTTGAATTTAGCAAAACCACTGTGACGATAAGACTTTATAAAATGGAATCACGATATATTTCCAGATCTCAAGCGAGAAGAATTGTAAGCGGGCTTGACAAATTTAAAATTATCACTTTAGATTTTAAGAAAGTTAAAATGGTAGGCCAGGGCTTTGCTGATGAGATATTCAGAGTGTGGAAATCAAATCATCCAAATATTTCTATTAAAGCGATAAATGCAAATGAAAACGTAGAATTTATGATAAAAAGGGCTAAGAACTTGGGGAGCTAAAGACCGCGTTTTTTACTTCTAAGATTATGTATGTTGGTTTTAGCACAACAGAGGAATTGTTGCAAAAAGGAAAACTAAAAGAAGATGCCAAATCAAAAAAGAAGAAAAGATGTAAGAAATATTGCAATTATAGCGCACGTTGACCACGGGAAGACTACCCTTGTAGATGCTCTTCTTAAATATACAGGAGCCTATGACTTTAAAGATGGTGAGGTTGCCATAATGGACTCAAATCCTATTGAGAAAGAAAGAGGCATTACCATTCTTTCTAAAAATGCTTCTCTGCAATATAAAGGTGTGCAATTCAATATTGTTGATACGCCGGGGCATGCTGACTTTGGCAGCGAGGTTGAACGCATTCTTAAGATGGTTGACGGCGTACTTCTTCTTGTTGACGCCTTTGAAGGGCCTATGCCGCAGACTAAATTTGTTTTGAAGAAGTCACTTGAGTTACACTTAAAACCAATACTTGTGATAAATAAGCTTGATCGCCCTCATGCCCGCCCGGATGAAGTGGCGGATATGACATTTGATCTTTTTTGTGAGCTGAACGCTTCCGATGAGCAGCTTGATTTTCCGATTGTTTACGCTTCAGGAAAGGATGGTTACGCGACTCTTGATCTTGATGAGCCGAGAGAATCTATAAAGCCTCTTTTAGAGACAATCCTGCATAGGGTATTGCCGCCGATAGCCAATCCTGATTTACCTTTTCAGATGCTGATTACAATGCTTGATCATGACTTTTATGTTGGGCGCATTGCCATAGGGCGGGTTTTTCATGGGTCTGTCCGCGTCGGGGATTCTGTAGCGCTTGTCAAACGTGATGGGACTATCACCAAAAGCAAGGCAACTAAGATTATGAAGTACCGCGGGCTTAGCCGCGTTGAGGTCAATGAGGCTGTAGCGGGAGATATTATATCGATTTCCGGGATAGAGGATGTAGAGGTTGGGGAGACACTTGCGTGTGCTGATGAGCCGAAAGGGCTGCCAGCTATTAAGATAGATGAACCTACAATCTCTATGAACTTTTCTCATAATACGAGCCCTCTTGCGGGCAAAGATGGGGGCAGATTTTTAACATCACGGCATATACGAGAGCGTCTTGAGCATGAGGCTATGATTAATGTTGGCATCAAGGTTGAGGATATCGCGGGGACTGAACGGTTAAAGGTTTCAGGCCGCGGTGAACTGCATCTTGCTATTCTTATTGAAACAATGCGTCGAGAAGGTTATGAGATAGAAGTTTCCAAACCGCAGGTTATTTTGAAGAAAATGGGTGGCCAAACGCTCGAGCCTGTTGAAGAGGTGGTAATCGAGGTGGAAAATGAATATCAGGGTGTTGTTATGCAGGTGCTTGGAACCCGTAAGGCTCAAATGCGTGACTTAAAGACAACATCTTCGGGCGCCATCCGTATGGAATTTATTATTGCCTCAAGGGCATTAATTGGGTTTAGAAGCGAGTTTCTTATGATGACCCGAGGCAATGGTGTTATGTATCAAAATTTTCTTGAATATCAAACCTTTAAAGGAGTTTTGCCTAGCCGCCAAAAGGGTGTTCTCATTTCACATGGAGATGGCGCCGCGGTGGCGTACGCGCTCTATAATTTACAGGCTCGTGGTGAGATTTTTGTTAAACCGGGTGATAAATTATATGAGGGGATGATTATTGGTGTTAATAACAAAGGGGCCGATCTGGTTGTAAACGCCTTACGCGGAAAAAAATTAACTAATATGCGCGCTTCAGGCAGTGATGATGCCATTGCGCTTATACCTCCTCGGCAAATGACCATTGAGTTCGCTCTTGAGTTTATTGAGGATGATGAATTAGTTGAGATAACTTCCAAGAATGTAAGGCTCCGGAAATTGCACCTAAAAGAAGGAGATCGCAGGCGGATAAGCCGCCGCGCGCAATCATAGCAATAGATCCGGGATAGCTCATAATTTTGAAATTTGATTATATTAAAGAAATGCAAGGGAGAGATTTATGTCAAAATATTATAATCCGCAAAGAACTAGAAATTTGTATGATCCGTCATCAACCACACCCTTTCGCATTAGCCGCTCAAAGATAGAGTTGTTTATTAATTGTCCCCGCTGTTTCTATTTAGATAGAAAAAGAGGTACAGGGCAGCCTCCGGGATATCCTTTCGCGTTAAACTCAGCCGTAGATAACCTACTTAAAAACGAATTTGATTCATACCGCGCAAAAGGTGAGCCGCATCCTCTAATGACGGAAGCCGGTATTGACGCTATTCCCCTGAAGCATAAGAAGCTGAATGAATGGCGCGATTCTTTAAGAGGCGGTGTAACTTTCCTGCACCCTCAAACAAACCTGTTTATAACCGGCGGCATTGATGATGTCTGGATAAATCCGCAAGGAGAACTTATTGTTGTTGATTATAAAAGCACATCTAAGAACGAAGAGTTATCAATAGATGCTGATTGGCAAATTGCATATAAGCGGCAAATGGAGATATATCAATGGCTTTTTAGGAAAAACGGATTCAAGGTTAACCCTACCGCTTATTTTGTCTACTGTAATGGTTTGGCCAATAAAGATAAGTTTGATAAAAAGCTTGAATTTGATATCTATATGCTTTCTTACAAAGGAGATGACTCCTGGATAGATAAGACTCTGATTGAGATATACAACTGTTTACGTAGCGATTCTATTCCAAAGCCCGGGAAGGATTGTGATTATTGCGCCTACAGAGATGCGGCTAATAAACACAAAGATGTTGTTGAGGATGAAACATCAATTAAAGATTTATTTGAAATGCCTCCTCAAGGGTGACTATTACGGTGAAAAAGTAAGATTTTTTAAAAACTTCTTGCTTTTTGTTATTTTTAGTATTACAATAAAATACACAATTTAAAGTAGTCCCGCGTTAGAAGGGGGAACCCGGACTTTAAAACCAGCTCTGCTGGTCCCGAACCGTTTAATCGGAGAGGGGAAGTAAAACCTTTGTTGGTAAATTATATCCAACAGAGGTTTTTTTGTTTTTGTAGAATGTTCCACCGCGGCGGTGATACAGCAAGGATTAATAAATTATGCAGTTAAGTACTGGTCAAGTTTATCATGTTTTAAATAAAAGTATTGCCGGATATAAAATTTTCAATAATAAATCAGATTTTGATAGATTCTTAGAAGCAATAGCATTCTATCAATGTAAAAATTCAGAAAGATTTTCTTATTTTAACAGAGAGAAGAACTATAGGCAAAAATTAGAAAAATTAGTATACACTAATAAAGAAAAACATATTGACATCATTGCATACTGCCTTATGCCTACTCACTTCCACCTTATTTTAAAGCAATTACAAGATAACGGTATTTCTAAATTCTTAAATAATAGCTTAAATAGCTACACCCGGTATTTTAATACGAAATATAAAAGAAAAGGGCCGCTATGGCAAGGCAAGACAAAAAAAGTATTAGTAGAATCAGACGAACAATTACTGCATCTCACGCGCTACATACACTTGAATCCTACTACTTCGTATTTAGTAGATAAACCAGAAGACTGGACATATTCATCATACAAGGAATACATAAGGATTCCCGGAAATCATATAAGATTCTGTAAATTTGATAATATTCTGGATATCAACACAGAAGAATACAAAAGTTTTGTGACAGATACCATAGATTATCAAAGAAGCCTGAAAAAAGTAAAAGACTTAACACTCGTATAACCAGTAACCAACATATCACCGCCGCGGTGATACATAAAGGGAATAATAATATGAATGAAGTGATCAACATAGATGATGCCATGTATCCTAAAAGGTTAAAAGAGATAAATGACCCACCTGATAAGTTATACTTTAAAGGTGATTGGGATGATGATATCTTTGAAAACTGTCTGAGTGTAGTAGGTTCACGCAGAATAACCACTTATGGCAAAACCATAACCAATAATTTAATTACACAAATTGCAAATGCTGGCATAACTATAATATCAGGGTTTATGTTTGGAGTAGATGCCTATTCGCATAGGGCAGCAGTAGAAGCCGGCAAGAGGACTATCGCGGTTATGCCCTGCGGTATTGATATTATACATCCTGCTTATCAAAAAGATTTATATGAACAAATTTTAGACAACAATGGCCTTATCATTTCAGAGCTGGAAAGCAGTCATCCTCCTGCGGCCTGGACTTATCCCAAGCGCAATAGAATTGTGGCGGGTTTATCGCAGGCAACACTGGTAATTGAAGCAGCGGAGAAAAGCGGCACACTTATTACAGCTGAGTTTGCCAAAAAATATAACAGAAAACTTTTTGCCGTACCCGGCCCATTAACCAGCAAAACCTCAATAGGTACAGCAAGATTAATAAAAGAAGGCGCAGAGATTGTAACTTCAGCAGAGGATATCATAAAGTTTTTTAATATAAGTATAAGGCAAAATAAAAAAGAGACTAACTTAATCTATAGAGGTTTAGAAAATCTAGAACAAAAAATATTAGATGAATTAAACCGCGAATCTTTAGAAGTTGATAGCTTAGCACGCTTTTTGAATATTTCTGTTTCGGAACTAGGCAAAACACTTTCATTTATGGAAATAAAAGGCATCTTGTTTAAAGAAAGAGGTAAATATCATGTTAATCAAAGTACCTTCAGCAACTAATTCAGGACTTAATACTATCAAAGTCGAGGTAGAGGTAGATGTGGCCAAAAAAGGCCTTCCTACATTCGGCATAGTGGGCCTGCCTTCCAAGGCGGTTGATGAAAGCAAGGAAAGAGTAAGAACCGCTATTGTGAATTCAGGATTCAAATTTCCCGGCAACCGCATTGTTGTTAATTTAGCACCGGCTGATGTTCCCAAAGAAGGCTCTTTTTACGATTTGCCGATTGCTTTAGGTATCTTGTCCTCTACAAATGATTTTAAACTGCCTGAAAGCAGTCTTTTTTTTGGGGAACTATCCCTTGATGGTAGTCTCAGGCATGCCAAAGGCGCTCTTTTATTAGCTTTATTTGCTAAAGAAAAAGGCATTGATAATCTTTTTATTCCAAAAGTATCAGCTAATGAAGCGGCTGTAATTGAGGGAGTGAATGTATATCCTGTTGAAAATCTTAAAAGCCTGTTGGCTCATTTCTCAAATGAAGAAGAAACAATTGCTCCTTGTGAATATAAAGAGAGGAATGCCAAAGTATTTGATAATCAGGCGGAATTTGACATGAAAGAGGTTGTCGGTCAGGAACAAGGCAAAAGGGTTATGGAGATTGCGGCAGCCGGTGGCCATAATTTATTTATGACCGGTTCTCCGGGATGTGGCAAGACCATGTTAGCTAGAGCTTTACCGGGGATTTTACCAAATTTAACCGAAGAAGAATCTCTTGAAGTTACAAAGATTTACTCTGCTTCAGGATATATGCCGCCTGAAGGTTCAATTATCAAAATCCGGCCTTTTCGATCTCCGCATCACACGACTTCCAGAGTGGGGCTTATCGGCGGTGGTTCTCGTCCCCAGGCGGGAGATATAAGTTTGGCTCATCGAGGTGTGCTGTTTTTAGATGAATTTAATGAATTTCCGCGTTCGGTCATAGAATCTCTCAGGCAGCCCATGGAAGACGGCAATCTAACTATATCAAGAAGCATGGAAAAGGTAAATTTTCCGGCTCAGTTTATGTTAATTGCTTCGGCCAATCCGTGTCCCTGCGGATTTCTGAATCACCCCAAAAAGTCATGCACTTGCACAGAAAGGCAGATACAGGAATATAGAAAAAGAACTTCCGGGCCAATTTTAGATAGAATCGACCTTCATGTGGACCTGCCTGTTGTTGATACGAAAAAATTAAGCCGGGACTCTAAACTCAAAGAGCCCCTTGAAGATTCTCAGCAAATGCGTCAGCGTATTTCAAAAGCAAGGCAAAAACAAAAACAGCGTTTTACAAACGAACCAGTTTACACTAACGCTGAGATGAAAAACAGGCATATTAAAAAATATTGCCCTTTATCTAAAGAAATAAAGCAACTATTGCATCAAGCCTCCGCCGCGTTTCATCTATCAGCTCGTGCTTATTATAAGATGATAAAAGTAGCCCGGACCATTGCCGACTTGGACAATTGCGAAGAAATCAATTCATCTCATATGGCAGAAGCCCTGCAATATAGAGTAAAAGCATAAGAAGGCCAAAATGTCTTTATTAAAAAGAATATTCACCAAAGAGAAGTTAGTTAATCAAAATCAAAACAAGATTGCCGATAATTCTAAAAAGGATAATCTAAAAACCGGGCAGCTCGGAGAGAATCTGGCTAAAAAGCACTTGATGAATAAGGGTTTTAAAATAATTGATACAAATTATAGAACAAAATTATCTGAAATCGACTTAATTGCCCAATTTAAAGATATACTTGTATTTATTGAGGTCAGAACCAGGACAGGAGATAAGTTCGGCATGCCGGAACAATCCTTAATAAGGAAAAAGATAAATAAAGTTATAAAAAATGCTCAGATGTATATGAAATACAAAGGGTACACTGGCCAATACAGAATAGATGCCGTCTGTGTAGTTCTCGATAAAGACAAAAAACTTCTTCGACTAAACCACTACGAAAACATCACTATGTAATCACGCCACACTGATCCACCGCGGCAGTTCGAAGAATGGATATAATATAATGAAAATATTTTCAAATAAATGAAATCAATTTCAGAATAAATTGAGGATAACTTGACAGTACAAGTTATATCTTGTATAATTTAAGATGAATAAAGATAGATTAATAAGCGTATATTATTTTGTAAATGAAGATGATGTCAATCCAGTTAAGGAATTTATTGATTCGTTAACTAAAAGAGAACAGGCAAAAATATATGCATATATTAACGAATTAAGAAAACAAGGCAATAATCTGCGGCGCCCAATGACTGGATATTTAAAAAAAGGTATTTATGAATTACGGCCAAAGAACAACAGAGTATTCTACTTTTTCTATCTAAAAGATAATGCAATACTAGTTCATGCGATAAAAAAGAACACACAAAAGATTTCCCAAAAAGATTTAAAAATATGCATAAAACGAAAGCTTGAAATTGAAAATAAAATTGGAAAGTTTAAAAAAATATGAGGTGATTTAAATGAAAAAAGTCAAGTTGGAAAATGTAAATAAGGATCTAAAAGAAAAATTTAAAGACAAAGAGTTTAAACGTTTGTATGAAGTTGAGTGTGCTAAGGTTGCTCTTGCTCAGAAAATTGCCGAATTAAGGCAAGATAGCAATCTAAGACAAATTGATCTTGCTAAACGATTGGGCACTTCTCAACAATTTATTTCTCAAATAGAAACCGGGGAAGAAAAGAATCTGACTATCTCCACTTTAATAAAAATAGCCGAATGTTTAGGTAGAGACATTAATATTTCTTTTCCAAAACAATCCAAGAAACATACTCATTGTTTAAAAGTAACATAATATTACCACTGTATCACCGCGGCGGTGATATGGGTTTACTTTCCCCTTGACATAGTAAACGTTCGTACACTATAATGCAGTTACTTATGTTAAAGGGTGATATTAAAGATAGAATAGAAAAGATAAGGAAGTTTTACCTTAGGAATAAACGAATGCCAAGTTATTCTGAGGCGGCTTCCTTGTTTGGTTTTAGGTCTAAGAATGCCGCCTACAAGCTTATTGGGAAGTTAAAAGATTTAGGATTGGTTTCTTCTGATGAAAAAGGTAAACTCTTACCTGGAGATTTAAATAATCCTGTTAAATTATTGGGCAGTATTTCTGCCGGCTTTCCTTCTCCCGCGGAAGAAGAGCTGCAGGATACCATGTCTTTAGATGAATATTTAATAAATAACCCAACTTCAACTTATTTACTTAAGGTTGAAGGGGATTCTATGATAGATGCCGGTATTCATCCGGGTGATTTGGTATTAGTGGATAAAAGTGTTGTTCCTAAGACGGGAGACATTGTAATTGCCCAGGTTGATGATGAGTGGACCTTAAAGTATTTTGAGAAAAAGGGCCGGGCCGTTTATTTGCGTCCGGCTAATAAAAAATATCCTCTAATAAAACCCAAGCAGGAACTTATTATAGGAGGAGTAGTTATCGCTAATGTCAGAAAATACAAATAGCTACCCCTTAACTTTATCAAGTTATCCTAAAGCCATTATCCACGTGGACTGCGATGCTTTTTTTACCTCTTGCGAAGCGGCGGTTAAGCCTTCTTTAAAAGGTAAGCCTCTCATAACAGGAAAGGAAAGAGGGATTGTTTCCTGTGCCAGTTATGAGGCTAAAGGGGTGGGGGTTAAAAGGGGCATGCGCCTATTTGAGGTGGAGAAGATTTGTCCGGGGTGTGTAATTCTACCTTCTGATTATGAGACCTATAGTTTATATTCCCAGAGGATGTTTTCTATTTTAAGGCGCTTTACGCCTGAAGTGGAAGAGTATTCCATAGATGAAGCTTTCTGTGATCTTACCGGCTTAAGAAGAGTTTATCATTGTTCTTATGAAAAAATAGCTTTAAAGATTAAAGAGGCCATTGAAAAGGAACTGGATTTTACCGTTTCTGTTGGCTTAAGTATAAGCAAAAGTTTAGCTAAAATATGTTCTAAAAAGGATAAACCTTCCGGATTTACCTGTGTACCGGGTTATAAACTGCACCAATTTTTAAAAGAAGTTTCATTAGTTGAGGTCTGTGGGTTTGGGCCTAATAGTGTAGCTTTATTAAATAAACGCGGAGTCAAGTCTGTATATGATTTTGTAAATAAGCCGCAAGAATTTGCTTCTAAGGTGTTGGGCAAAATAGGAAGAGAGCTTTATCTGGAGTTGAAGGGTATGGCTATCTATGAGGTCATAAAAGACGAAGTAGAGCATAAGTATTTATCTATAAGCAAGACCAAAACCTTTATGCCGCCATCGGAGGAGAGGGATTTTGTAAAAGCGCATTTATTTAGAAATATGGAATCAGCTTTTATTAAATTAAGGCGCCATAAACAGAGTGTTAAAAAGATTACAGTTTTTCTAAAAAAACAAGATTTTTCTTCCTATGGTTTAGAGGCCGAATTAAACAGGCATTCATCTTCTACTATGGATTTTACTGATATTGTAGAAGAATTATTTAATAAGATATATAAAGAGAAAATATTATATAGAGCCACAGGGGTTATTTTAAGTAAACTGGCTAATGAGGGCCATGATGAGAGGACGTTGTTTGACGATATTTTAAAGATAGAGAAGTTAAAGAGTTTATCTAGGGCCGCGGATAGGCTTAATAATAAGTTTGGGAAGCATACTTTGCATCTGGGTTCGACTGAGTTTTTAAAGACGCGTAATAGCAGCATTCATCCAAGATCTAATGTAAGTGAAAGGAAATTAGAGCTTTTAAAGGGTGAGAATTTTAGAAAGAGATTGAATATTCCTTTATTAAGGTTAAAATAAAAGGTTCTTCCTCGAATTTGACGCAAAAAAAAGAAGAACCTGATTGCAGAGATTCATGAAAGATTACAGCGATTTTAAGATGTGTTGAATTTTTCAGTAAATTTTAATTTGACGCGTTATAATTAGAAAAGTTTCAAGTAAAAGGGAATAAAATAAACAAATTGGTGTCTAAATAAATGAAAAGGGAATTTCCTAAATGACAGATGAGAAACAATTTCTTGAGCAAGCACTTGCAGGGGATAAAACAGCTTTTGGCCGGCTTATAGATTTACATAAAGATAAAGTAATAAATATAGCTTATAAGCTTACAAATAGCTATGAAGGGGCTCAGGATATAGCTCAAGAGGCCTTTATTAAGGCTTATATGAAACTCAGTTCTTTTAAAAAAGAAGCTTCATTTATGACTTGGCTCTATAGGATTACTTATAATACTGCTTGTAATTATTTAAGAAAAAATAAGGTAAAGACTTTATTTTTAAACGAAGAGATACTTGAGAGCCGAAAAGAAACGGCCCAAAAGGCAGAATTAAGAGATGTTGTAAATGAAGCTGTAGAAAGCCTACCTTTGAAACTTAAGTCTGTAATTGTTTTAAGGGATTATGAGGGGCTTTCGTATAAAGAGATAGCCGAGGTTATTAAGCGCCCGATGGGTACGGTGGAGTCCCGATTAGCCAGGGCGAGAGGCAAGTTAAAAGAACTTTTAGAAGATTACATAAAGGGGCAATGAAGATGAAATGCAAATACTCTAAACTAATTAATAGATATTTTGACGGTGAGTTAGAAGCTTCTTTAGATAAGGAGATATTTACCCATCTTTATCAATGTCCCGAATGCAGAAAACAAATTGAACTCTTAAAGGCAATTAAAGGTTCTTTGAAAAGCTGCGAACCTGTAAAGTCAGATAATAATTTTAGCTTTAGAGTGATTGAGGAAATAGAAAACCGTTTTGCTAAGGGCTGGGTGTTTAATATTAAACCGCTGGCTTTAAGGTTAATTCCCGCGTTAACTCTGATTCTGGTAGTTCTAACTTTTGTTTCATTTTCAGGGTATTTTAAGAAAGAGACAGTCTCATTAGAAGAAGTTCTACTGGCCAGTAACTATACTTCTAATGAAGAAATTGTCTTAGGTAGTGATAATTTATCTGAATACGATGTATTTAGATTAACCCTTAATTAGTAAGGAGAAAATTATGGAAAACTCAAAGATTATACTAGCAACTTTGATAGTTTTAACACTTTTAGTTGGTGGATTAAGCGGTTATTTAATAGCTGGTAATAACCGGCCTCTTCAAAGGCAGGATGATTTTAAGAAGCTTATGATGCTAAAAGCTATAACAGACGCGAGACAAAATGGCCCCAGGCAAGAACAGGTTAGAGACCGCGACAGAGACCCTAAACAGATGCCGGCAAAAACGCGTGATTCAGGCCGTACACATGATATAACGCGTATGCAGAATAAACACATGAGTAAAGAGCAGATGGCTCGTAAAAAAGGTGAAATGTTCTTAAAGATTATGACAAAAAAGTGCAATCTAATCGAAGAGCAGCAAAAACAAGTAAAAGGTATTTTAAATAAAAGCAAGGCAGAACTTCAAACCGCTAAAGATGAGTTTAAGGGCAAGTTGGATGTTATTAAAGGCATGACAAATGCCCAGATAGAGAATATCCTGACTGATGAGCAGAAGGCGGAGTTTAAAGAATTAAAAGAAAATGCCAGGAAACACCAAATGCAGCAATCAAAGATAAGAAATAATGCCTTTAGAAATTACGCCTTAAGAAAACAAGCTCTTGGCAGAGAAAATATGCGTTCATTTAGGTAAGGTTTTCATAAATTAGATAGAAAAATTGATATTTAGCCTGCCGCAGTTACTTGCTGCCGCAGGTTTTTTGTTTAAACTAAATGAAAAAAACAAAAAAGCTGTTGACTTTTAAAGTACTTATAAAGCATAATGCTAATATGTTATCGTTTTAACCTTTAATATGTATAGTGAATTAAGAACATGAAATTAACAGATAAAATAAGTAAGTGGATTAAGGAAAAGGTTTACGAAGCAGGCGCTAAGGGCGCTGTTTTTGGTTTAAGTGGCGGCATTGATTCGGCTTGTGTAGCGGTATTATGCAAAAAAGCCTTTGGAGATAGTATTCTGGGTATTACTATGCCGTGCGAAAGCTATTGTGACGATGAAAAATATGTTAAACTCTTAGTAAATAAGTTTAAGATAAAAACTGAGGATGTATGTCTGGATAATGTCTATAAAGAGTTTGCGGGTATATTGCCTGCCGGCAATGATTTATCTTGGGCTAATATTAAACCGCGCCTGAGAATGATTACTCTTTATTATTATGCCAATAATCTTAATTATCTGGTTATCGGCACAGGCAATAAAAGTGAATTATGCGTAGGTTATTTTACTAAATACGGAGATGGTGGAGTTGATTTATTACCTTTAGCTGACCTATATAAGGCGGAGGTAAGAGAATTAGCCGGGGAATTGACCATCCCCAATGAGATAATCGAGAGGCCTCCGACAGCCGGACTCTGGCATGGTCAAACAGACGAAGAAGAGCTGGGAATAACTTATGAAGAGCTTGATACAACACTTGATTTAATTGATAAAAGACAGGAAGATAAGGTTGGGAATAAAAAAAACTTAAATAAAGTGAAAAAAATGATCAACCGTTCAGAACATAAAAGAGTGCCCATCGCAGTCTTTAAAAAATAAGGAGGTATTAAATGCCTGCTAAGACAAAAAAAGATATTATAAGTTTAGTTAAAAATAAAAAAGTAAAGCATATACAGTTATGGTTTACCGATATTTTAGGCTTTCTAAAATGTTTTACGATTACCGATGACGAACTTAAAGCAACCTTAGAAGACGGTAAGGGATTTGATGGAAGCTCTATAACCGGTTATGCCGAGGCTGAAGAGTCGGATATTGTGGCTATGCCGGATCCAAGTACATTTCAGTTATTACCCTGGGAGCCGAAGGATGAACCTGTTGGCCGGATGTTCTGTGATATCTTAAATCCCGATGGTTCGGCTTACGCGGGGGATCCTCGCTACATATTAAAACAAAATCTTAAGAAAGCGGAAAAGATGGGTTATAAGTTTTTAGTTGGCCCGGAACTTGAATATTTTTATTTTACAAACAATAAAAGTCCGGATATCGTGGATGAAGGTGCTTATTTTGATTTAATTCCTAATGATTTAGCTAATAATCTTAGAAAAAAATCAGTGGATGTTTTAAAGGCGATGGGTATTGTTGTAGAAATGTCTCATCATGAGGTCGCACCTTCACAACACGAAATAGATCTGCGCTATTCAGATGCGCTTACCATGGCTGATGCCGCAGTGACTTATAAGATGGTAATTAAAGAAATAGCTCAGAAAGAAGGCATACATGCGACCTTTATGCCTAAACCTATCCATGGAGTTTGTGGTTCGGGTATGCATGTCCATCAATCATTATTTTCCGCCAAAGGCGGCAAGAACACCTTTTTTGATAAGAACGATAAAGATCATTTATCTAAAACGGCTAAAATGTTTATTGCCGGACAGCTTAAGCATGCCAGAGAGATATCTTCTGTGGTAGCTCAGTGGGTTAATTCATATAAGAGATTAGTTTCCGGTTTTGAGGCTCCGGTTTATATTAGTTGGGCTCATAAAAACAGGACCGCTCTTATAAGAGTACCTGTTTATAAGCCGGGTAGCGAGAAAGCGGTCCGGGCTGAGATAAGATGCCCTGATCCGGCCTGTAATCCATATTTAGCTTTCTCCGTTATGCTGGCCGCCGGTTTAGAAGGAATTAAGGGCAAGTATAAGCTGCCTGCTCCGGTAGAGCCTAATATCTATACTATGGAAGCTGAAGAAAGAGAAAGCCGCGGCCTAAAGCAGCTTCCGACTAATCTCTTTGAGGCTTTAAATGAAACTAAAAAGAGTAAGATAGTAAAAGAAGCCCTGGGAGACCATGTTTTTACCAGGTTTGTTCATAATAAATCAAAAGAATGGGATGACTATAGGACTCAGGTTACTTCTTATGAAATAAATAAATATCTACCTATACTTTAAGGTTATAAAATGGCAAAAATACCGGAAAAAAATCAAAATAGTAAACAGATTATTAAAGCTCTAACCACTATAAGTGAAGCGGTAATATCCGATCAGTATTTAGATGATATCTTGAAGTTGATCGTGACCGTAACCGCTGAGGTTATGGGCTCAAAGATATGCTCGCTGATGATGATAAGTGATTCCGGTAAGGAGTTAGTAGTAAAAGCTACCCAGTCTATAAGCGATAATTACAATAAAAAGCCGAACATTAAGGTGGGCGAAGGCATTGCCGGCATGGTAGCTAAAGAGGCAAAACATATTGCGGTTCTTGATGTGCGCGAAGATGAACGTTATATAAACAGAGACATTGCTAAAAAAGAAAAATTATGTTCACTTTTAAGTGTACCTTTAATATATAAGGGTAAAGTAATAGGCGTCTTCAATAGTTATACCGCTAACCCGCATAATTACAGCAAAAATGAGGTAAATATTCTCAAGTCTGTAGCGAACCAGGCAGCTATAGTTATTGAGAATTTTAGACTAGTAGTTGAAACAGAAGTTATAAAAGAAGAGCTTGAGACCAGAAAACTAATTGAACGGGCTAAAGGTATTCTTATGAGAAATAAAGGTTTAAGTGAGGATGCTGCCTATAAGTTTATGAGAAAATATAGTATGGACAGCCGCAAGACAATGAAGGGTATTGCCGAGGCTGTTATCTTGAATGAAGAGATGTCAAAAATTTCTTAAAAAAATACTTGACAAAGTTTTTAGCATATGATATAGTTAGCATCGAGTACGGAGATGTACTCAAAAAAGATACAATGGCGTTCCCGAAAGAGGGGCGTCTTTTTTTATTTTAGCAGAGTTTTAGCTAAATGTAGTTAAGGATAATGAAGTCCTTTTGGGTGATGAAATGCCTAAAAGGATTTTTTTGTTTTTACTCCATTTCAATGGTGCATATTTGGACGCGGGTGTTCAGTTTAATGTTTTACTTGAAAACATAAAATTGAGCACTTTTTTATTTATATAAAATGAAGGGTGGTGAAAAAAGGTGAAAAAAATTGAGTGCATAATTCGCACCGAAGAGTTGAAGAATTTGATTGATGAGTTAAGACATGCGGGAGTAGGTGGTGTGACTATTAGTGAAGTTAAGGGTTTTGGAAAAGAGACCACGCGGCCGGATGCTTACTTAATTTTACCAAAGACAAAGGTTGAAATATACGCCACGGATGAACAGGTGGAAGAATTGATTTCCATCATTGTCAAAACCTGCCGAACAGGTGAGTTGGGTGATGGAAAAATTGCCATTTTACCGATGGATGATGTGATTAGAATAAGAACAGGGACGCGTAATGAAGAAGCTATACTCTAAAAGAGGAAAGGGAGTAAAAAAATGATAAAGCGGAAAAGAGTGTTAAAAGTCATCTTGGTAATAGGAATCTTGATAGGGGCTGGAATTTCAATTATTTCAGCTGAGGCTGGACTGTTTGATGATACAGAGGTTGAAATAAGTTCTGATATCGCCTTTTTTTCAAAGTACATGTGGAGAGGTTTTGAGTTAGATTCAGATCCGGTCATTCAGCCTGGCGTCTATGTAGGAGCATACGGTTTTACAGCCAGTGTTTGGGGTAGTTTTGATTTGCGTGACAATGATGATTTTAATTCAGAAGAAGTCGATTACTCAGTTGATTACAGTCACGACTTTGAATATATGGGGATTTCTTTAGGGCATATCTATTATGATTTTCCTTCAGCAGATGCCCATAGTAAAGAGTTTTACGTGGGAGCTGGTTTAACTCAGGTTCCTTTGAGTCCTTTTGTTACCTGGTATCATGATTATTCTAAAGAAGAAAATGGCGGTGGTAACGGTGATTATGTGGTATTAGATTTAGGCCACACCTTTGAATTTGAAGATAAACCGGTAGCTCTTGAATTAGGCGGACATGTAGGTTATAACCACGAGTTATTCATTGACGGTAATGGTGGTGATGTAGGCCTTATAGCCGGATTACCCATAACTTTAAGTGACAATGTAACCTTTGCTCCGCAAATCGCCTATTCAATCCCTTTCGGGGATTTAGAGGATGAAGATGACGGTAATCAGAGTGATGAATTTTATGGTGGTTGTATATTGACCTTTAGCATGTAAAAAAGGAGGTAGTAAATGAGAAACAAATTTAAAAAGATTTTATTGTGTTTAATGTTTATAACCTTGGGGATAGGAGTCTTTGCAGGTGCAGCTTTTGCTGAAGAGGCAACCCCGGAATCTAACGCCCTTGCTATAAATACAGTTTGGACTTTAATAGCGGCCTTTTTGGTTTTCTTTATGCAGCCTGGTTTTGCAATGGTTGAAGTAGGCTTTACCAGAGCCAAAAACGCGGCAAATATTTTAATGAAGAACCTTATGGATTTTTGCATTGGTTCAATCGCTTTTTGGATGGTAGGATTTGGTTTAATGTTTGGAGCAAGCGCTATGGGCCTTTTTGGAACTAGCGGTTTTTTCTTAAGTACCGGTGATCCTTCTACGGCCGATGGACTGTGGCAGTTTGCCTATTGGATATTCCAAGCGGTTTTCGCGGCTACGGCAGCAACCATAGTTTCTGGAGCGGTAGCTGAACGCACAAAGTTTCCCGCTTATTTAGTTTACTCAGTTTTTATTTGTGCTTTAATCTATCCTATTGTAGGACATTGGATTTGGGGCGGCGGATGGCTCGCAGGTAAAGGAATGATTGATTTCGCCGGTTCTACCGTAGTGCATTCAGTAGGCGGCTGGGCTGGCTTAGCCGGAGCGATGCTGTTAGGCCCAAGATTAGGGAAATACAACAAAGATAAAAGCTCTAATGCTATCCCGGGACACAATATTCCACTTGCGGCTTTAGGCGTGTTTATTCTCTGGTTTGGCTGGTTTGGTTTTAATGCCGGCAGTACCACTGCTGGAACAAATCTGAGTATTGCCACCATTTGTGTAACTACCAGTTTAGCTGCTTCAGCTGCGGCTATTACGGCGATGTTTACCGCCTGGAAGAGGTTTGGCAAACCCGATACGAGTATGGCATTGAATGGGGCTTTAGCCGGGTTAGTGGCGATTACCGCCGGGTGTGCTAACGTTTCTCCACTTAGCGCAATTATAATTGGGGCTATTGCCGGTGTGCTGGTAGTGGTGAGTGTAGAGTTTATTGATAAGGTTTTGCATGTTGATGATCCCGTGGGAGCAATATCCGTACATGGGGTCTGCGGCATTTTTGGTACTCTTGCCGTAGGGCTTTTCGCCCAAGCCGCCTATGGTGAATCAAGCGGAATGGGCGCGATAAACGGCTTTTTCTTTGGAGGAGGTTTATCGCAGTTCTTTACTCAATTGATAGGTGTACTTTCTGTTGGTGCCTGGGTATTTGGTTCCTCACTACTTCTGTTTTTTATTATTAAGAAAACTGTTGGGCTTAGGGCATCTGATGAAGAGCAGTTAAAGGGATTGGATATTACAGAGCATGGCATGGAGTCTTATGCCGGATTCCAGATATTTACAACCGAATAAAGAAGAGAATATGTGAGGGCGGGTGTTTTTCCCGCCCCACATTAAAGGAGGTATAGAAATGAAATTAATAGTTGCTATGATTCAGCCACATCAATTGCCTGAAGTAAAAAAGGCGTTATTTGAAGCCCAGGTGCACAATATGACTGTTACCAATGCTCTTGGATGCGGTAGGCAAAAGGGTTATACGGAAACCTATAGAGGCGTAATACATGAGATAAACCTGCTTAAGAAGATTAGGCTCGAGATAGCTGTAAATGAGGATTTTGTTGAGTCGGCCATTAACGCTATTATAGGGGGTGCCAGAACCGGTAAAATTGGTGACGGGAAGATTTTTGTGCTTGATTTGCCTGAGTGTATCAGAATAAGGACTGGAGAAAAGGGAAGCGAAGCTATTGGGTAAATTTGTAAAAATGACAGGAGGTGATTAAATGATTAGAAAAATCGCGATTTATGGAAAAGGCGGTATTGGTAAGTCAACAACAACCCAGAATATAGTAGCCGGACTTGTTGAAATGGGCAAAAAGATTATGGTTGTGGGGTGTGACCCCAAGGCGGATTCAACAAGACTTCTTCTGGGCGGTCTTCATCAAACAACAGTTCTTGATACCCTCCGCGAAGAAGGTGAAGACGTTGATCTCGATGACGTTGTCAAAGAAGGTTATGGAAAGGTGAGATGTGTAGAATCGGGAGGCCCCGAACCGGGTGTTGGGTGCGCGGGTAGAGGTATCATAACCTCAATAAACCTTCTTGAGCAGCTTGGCGCTTATGACGATAAGTACGCGCTGGACTATGTTTTTTACGACGTTTTGGGTGATGTAGTCTGCGGCGGTTTTGCTATGCCTATGAGAGAAGGAAAAGCGCGGGAGATTTACATTGTAGTATCAGGCGAAATGATGGCTATGTACGCGGCAAACAATATTTGTAAAGGTATTGTTAAATTCGCGGATTCAGGCGGAATAAGGCTTGGCGGGCTTATATGCAACAGCCGCCAGGTTGATAATGAAGAGAAGATGATTGAGGAGTTCGCGAAG
>DAOVJY010000016.1 GCA_030632085.1 Candidatus Omnitrophota bacterium | reverse complement strand
CTTTTGCTCTCAACATATTGCTCTAATGTTTCTACATAGTTATTGTCTTTGTTGAACCTATCTAATTTTATATCCATGAAACAGTTATTTATTAAATTGCCATTCAGCAGCTCTTGATCCAAAATAGTTTTTGCAATTGGATAGAAACCAAAATTAATAGAATAATCAAAAAGAGGCGTGTAATCGTTGTAACACAAAGAATATTTTAAAATGATGGAGTAAGCAAAATCAGCATAACTTGTATATCTTTTATCTTTTTCGAAGTGCTTAAGAATCAAAATGGCGCATGAGAGTATATAGATTTTTTCTGAGTGCTTTAAGTCAGCATCTGTCGTTAATTTTTCTATAATATCTTTAAATAAAGGATCTTTACCAATATATGTCAAAGCGCGTTTTTCCTGTGTTAGCATAAATCTTACCTGTTTAGATAATCCCAAAACAAATTAAGAGATTTCTTATTAACACATACAATATGTATTTTTTTGAATTTAAATTTAGTGATCAGTGCTTTGATTTTATTTTCAATGTCCGCTGAATTAAGGCACTCCCACTTACCTTCTAAAAATATTGTTGAACCAGGTATTAAATTGAAGTTTTTGATATCATGATATTCTTCTTTTATAAAATCTTCGGAAAACTTTTTAAGATTTTTACGAATACCTAAAGCGCAGTCAACATCCATCTGGCTTGCGTGGCTATATGCATTCTGCCAGGGATTATTTTTAACATCCCCCTCTATCTTTTTTTTCAAGTCATCGTACGCCTCTTTTATTTTGTTCCTATGGGAAATATTTTTAGTATTTATGCTGCCTGACTTACTTTCGTATATCCATTCTTCATTCGACCAAGAATAGTACCCATCGAAACCCTTTTTAATTGACCCTTCCTCAAGGTTAAAAAACAGAAACTCCTGCTTAAATCCAATTTCATTTAAATAAAGATGAGTAAAGAATTCTGCTATTGCTCCCATCTCAAGGTTACTTCCTTTTTTGGTGGTCAAAAGATGTATCAGTCGCTTTTTAATTATATTAAGGGCTGTATCAGTTTTGCCTTCACAAATCGTGACTATGCTTTTATCGATAAGCAATTCTAATCTTGAGTCAATCTCTTCAATATTGATTAAATGAAGGTAATTTCCACTACCAATCTTTTTGTGTTCAACGTCGAAAGTATCGCTTTTAAAGGTCATTGTCTAATTCCGTTGCCGAACGCCCGCGGTCACAGGCCGCGAGGTACGAGCGGTCCTGTGCACTGCGATGTTGTGTGCCGGGCACGGCACACGTCTTAAGGGTGAGTCTATACCTTCGAATTACTGAAGTCAAGGCAAGTCCCAAGCCCAGCCAGATGGAGCGACGCGAAGCGAAGCTGAGAGGCGAGCCGCTAGGCGAGAGTGACCAAAGGGAGTGGCAACGGCATAGTGTTATCACAACGGGGTATCCGGTGACGGTGCCTCGGAAGGCAGTGGCTCCGCTGAGGCGGAGTAACACAAAAGCATGAGTCTTTACCTGCGGCTACGCCACCACAAGCGGGGTGACGAACAGAAATCGAGTCAGGCGTGCATTTGCGGGACCAGCCTGCAACACAAGGTTAAGT
>DAOVJY010000017.1 GCA_030632085.1 Candidatus Omnitrophota bacterium | reverse complement strand
TAAGTATGCCTTTTCCTCCAAATATATTTTTTTTGACTTTTGATCTACGGCAACCTTTACAAGTCCGCAAGGGTCTGGGTTAAAACCAAAGTCTAAGCCGTGGCAATATGGTAGCGATATATCGAATTCTCCTGTAGTCCAGTTACTAAATACCGTACCTTGTAACATTCCAGTCTGACCTAAACCATAAACCTTATACCAATTATCCCAGTAAGGTATTGTTTTTGCTTTTTCTTTAGCTTTCAGTATGTATTCAATTGCAGACTCAGGGCAACTTTCGTTATCTAAGTAATTTAATATTAAAAAATCCAAGTCCTCGTCACCCTCTAAGTGTTCATGATACCAAAATCGGTGCGTAGGATTCCAGTCTAAATAAACCTCCTGCTTAGTTCTTACTGATAATTCGGAATATGACTCGAATTCTATATTGTTTGCCTCGTTAACATACAAAATATCCCTCCTAGCCCCTCTTAACTTGCTGTTATCGTCAGCACTAAAAAACTCAACATAAGAGCCATTCCTAAATGTGTACCTGCTATCGGTGCTATGCCATTGCTCGCGACTCCATCGCTGCGTTGATTCCAATATTTTTTTAAAATCTTTTATTACCCCTCTTTTAAGGTGTGGCACACTTTCGGCTACTACTGAAACTTCTAGACCTTTTTGTTTTAAACACTTATCTATTAAAACTGGAAGTATTCCGTATGTTTTTCCTGCACTTGTACCGCCTTGTATAGCCTTAGTCCTTTTATTTAGCTTTAGGATTTTATTTATAGCGGTCGTTCGTTGGAACATTAATCCTTATTTTCTGGGAATAAAGGCGGCTCAGTGTTTAAATTGACATCCTGAACAACTCTATCGCTGTATTTTTTGGGAGCTAACTTTGATGCTTTCCATTTACGAGCGTCAATCTGAACTCTACAACGAGCTACCCATTCTGCGTTCATTTGAGGCTCACCGCTATTAGGGTTAATAATTGTGTCGTTTGCGTGGTCATCGGCTATTGTAATTATTTGATCGGCTAATAAATCGGCTTGCTGTTCTCGCGCGCGCGTGTATTTCTGCAAAAATTCATTATGTTTTCCATCATTTAACCAATTGAATACCGTTCTAAAACTAGGTATTCCGTCTCTTTTGCATATTTCGTTTAACCCTTGTGATGTTGTTGCGATTTGCTCACATATTTCATCTACTATTTCCTCTGAGTAGATTGATGGCCTCCCTTTTTTATTTACTTCTTCATCCATCTTATTAATTCTATCGAGATAAATAATCCTCCAATGCTTAGTATTGCGCTAATGTTTATGGGAAAGCACAACGGATATATTGCTACGTTTATCCAAAATGACTGACAGTAAACGCAAAGCCCCAGAGGTTTCATTAACTCTTTTATCCATTTACGCTGCGATTTTAAATATGTTATTGCTATTAGGTTGTAATATCTTCTTAGTATCATTGGCTTTTTGTAACACTCTTGAAGAAACATACTTAACCCCGCTATCGTGAGGCAATATAATGCGTATTCGGCAACCTTTACTTCCACAACTATTTTTTATTTTATTCATCTTCT
>DAOVJY010000001.1 GCA_030632085.1 Candidatus Omnitrophota bacterium | reverse complement strand
TGAGATGGTTATGCCGGGTGATAACGTTACCGTAGAAGTAGAGTTGATTACTCCTATCGCTATGGAAAAGGAACTTCGCTTTGCTATCAGAGAAGGCGGCCGAACAGTCGGTGCCGGCGTTATCAGTGAGATAATAAAATAAGTTTAAGACAAAGAGGATAAAAAATGGCAGCAAGTCAACAGAAAATTAGAATAAAACTCAAAGCATATGACCATAAGGTATTAGATCAGTCGGCTGGTGAAATAATGAATACCGCCAGGCGATCAGGTGCGAAAATATCCGGGCCTATACCGCTTCCAACAAAACGCGAGGATTATACGGTGCTAAGATCACCTCACGTAAATAAGAAATCAAGGGAGCAATTTCAGATAAAGACCCATACTAGGTTGTTGGATATAGTAAATCCGACGGCCAAGACGATAGACGCGCTGAAGAAACTGGACTTGCCTACCGGCGTAGATATTGAAATAAAGTAGAAATTGAGGTTGTTTAAATGGCTATTGGTATATTAGGAAAAAAACTTGGCATGACTCAAGTTTTTGAGGAAGACGGCAAGGTGTATCCCGCGACGGTTATTGAAGCGGGGCCTTGTAAGGTGCTGCAGATAAAGAGCCGGGATAAGGATGGATATACCGCTCTTCAATGTGGGTTTGAGAAGCAGAAAGAATCCAGAATCAGTAATCCTTTTAAAGGCCATCTGAAAAAAACTAAATCAGAACCTGTGAAGTTTGTAAAAGAGATTAGGCTTAATGAAGAAGAAGCGGCCGTTTATAAAGCGGGGGATGAATTGAAAGTTGATCTTTTTAGAGTTGGTGATTTTGTGGATGTAACAGGTGTTTCAATAGGCAAGGGTTTTCAGGGTGTAATGAAACGTTGGAATTTCAAAGGACATCCGGCTAGCCATGGTTCTACTATTCATAGGGCCCCAGGCTCCATTGGAGCTAGCTCCGATCCTTCCAGAGTTTTTAAAGGGCATCATATGGCCGGTAGGATGGGCGGCAAGCAAGTTACAATCCAGAATATTAAAGTTATAAAAATTGATACAGAAAACAATTTGTTGATTGTCAAAGGGGCAATACCGGGAGCTAAGGAAAGTAAGTTATTAATTAAATTAGCCAGGAAGAAGCCAAATAGGCCGCCTGTTTCCGAAGCACCTAAGGCTGATGCCGGTAGTGAAGCCGAGGTTTTAGGGCAATCAACAGGAAAAAAAGAAAAATAAAGAGTAATTTATATGAAAGAGCTTGATGTATATAGCACAAAAGGACAAAAAGTAGATTCGGTTAAGTTGAACACCAAGATTTTTGACGGTAAAGTAAACAAAACTTTATTGCATGACGCAATTAAAATGTATCTGGCCAACCAGAGAGTTGGTGCCGCTTCTACGAAAAACCGTTCCGCGGTTTCAGGCGGTGGCAAGAAGCCATGGCGCCAAAAGGGTACGGGACGAGCTAGAGCCGGTAGTATTAGATCTCCCTTATTTAAGGGCGGGGGAGTCATTTTTGGCCCAAAGCCAAAAGATTATTCATATTCGATTCCTAAAAAAGCCAGAAAGCTAGCTTTGGTTTCAGCTATTAACGATAAGCTAAATAATGACAATATGTTTGTAATCGAGGATATGAAGTTGGATAATATTAAAACCAAGGATTTTGTTACTATATTTAAGAAATTAAAAGTTGATAAAAAGAAAGTGTTGGTTGTAGTTGCCGGACTTGATAAGAATGTGGTGATGTCAGCCAGAAACGTAAAAAACATATATCTTAAAGCAACTGACAACTTCAACGCGCATGATGTTTTATTAGCTGAAAAATTTATAGTTACGAAAAGTTCCTTAGAAAAAATAAACAAGCGAGTTAGTTTATGAAAGACGCATATACAATAGTAAAAAGTTTACTCAGAACTGAAAAAGGCACTATTTTATTAACTGAAAATAAATATCTTTTTGAAGTTGATAAAAAAGCTAACAAATTAGAGATTAAAAAAGCTGTTGAGGATATATATAAAGTTAAAGTCTCTAGTGTTAACACAGTTGCTATGCGTGGCAAGCAAAAAAGAGTCAGATATAAAAAGGGCAAAACCCCCGATTGGAAAAAGGCTTTGGTTACGCTTAAGCAAGGAAGTACTATAGATATTTCATAACTTTATAGATGGAAGGATATAATGGGAATTAAATTAAGAAAACCAACTACGGCAAGTCAACGCTGGACTAAGTTAACAGATTTTAAAGAACTTGATCCGATAAGCAAGAAGCCGCACAAATCTTTAACGGCAGCTTTAAAGAAGAGCGGTGGGCGTAATGTTCACGGCCATGTGACAACCCGCCATAGAGGCGGAGGACATAAGCGCAAGTACAGAATAATCGATTTTAAAAGGGATAAAGATACCCTTAAAGCCAAAGTTATATCAATAGAATATGATCCTAACCGTTCGGCCAATATAGCTCTTTTAGATTACGAAGACGGTGAAAAAAGATATATTATTTCTCCTTCGGGCCTTAAAGTTAACGATATTATAGTTTCAGGCGATAAGGTTGAAATTAAAACGGGTAACTGCATGACACTAAAGAATATACCTCCCGGAATCTCCGTGCATAATATTGGATTAAGCCCTAATGGAGGCGCGAAGATAGCCAGAGGAGCCGGAACAGCGGCAATTGTTATGGCAATTGATGGTAAGCTCGCTCATATTAAGATGCCCTCCGGTGAAATTAGACTCATTAACAAAGAATGCCGGGCTACTATTGGCCAGGTTGGCAATATTGAACACGAAAGAGAAACGCTGGGTAAGGCGGGCCGTAGCCGTTGGATGGGTAGACGTTCGTCGGTCAGAGGTGTTGCTATGAACCCGGTTGACCATCCTATGGGTGGCGGTGAAGGTAAGTCATCGGGCGGAAGACATCCGACAACGCCGTGGGGTAAGGCTACAAAAGGCCTTAAAACGCGTAAAAAGAAGAAGTTTTCAAATAAATTAATTATTCGTAGAAGACCATCTAAGAATAAGCGGAGGAAATAGTAATGTCAAGGTCAGTAAAAAAAGGACCATTTGTAAATCAAAAACTAGTTTTAAAAGTTGAAAAGTCTAAGAAATTAGGCCAGAAGCAACCAATTAAAACCTGGGCTAGAAGTTCAATGATTCTTCCTGATTTTTTGGGAATAACATTTTCGGTTCATAACGGTAAAAAGTTTATACCTATATTTATAACTGAAAAGATGGTTGGCCATAGATTAGGTGAGTTTGCCCCTACAAGAATGTTTAGGAAGCATGGTTCTCGTACTGATAAGGCGGTAACTAAAAAATAATGATAGGTAATAAGAAATGATAGCAAAAGCAAGTTTAAAATACACAAGAGGCTCAGCTAAGAAGTACAAACTCATTGTTGATCTCTTAAGAGATAAGATGGTTGAAGATGCTTTAAATATTTTAATGAGCTTGAATAAAGGCCCCAGGGAAAAACTTATAAAGCTTGTAAATTCAGTTGTAAGTAATGCTAAAGATAAAGAACCGGATATAAGTAAGCTTTATATCAGTAAGATGATTGCTAATCAGGCACCTTCTTACAAAAGGTTCAGGGCGGAAGCTTTTGGCCGAGCGTCGGTAATTGTAAAAAGATCTTCTCATATAGATATTGAATTGGATAGAGTTGCCCCGAAAAAAGTAAGCACAAAACTTAAACCGGCGGTAAAAACAAAAACTAAAAAGAAAATAATAAAAAAAGCTGCACCAACAAAGACAAAAAAACAGAAGGAGAAGTAAATAAGTGGGTCAGAAAGTACATCCTTATAGTTTCAGATTAGGTTATATAAAGACATGGAAATCCAGATGGTATGCCAATAAAAAAGATTTCGGCTTAAAACTTCAAGAAGACATAAAAGTTAAAAAGCATATAAAAGATAACTTTTACCAAGCCGGAATATCAAATATTGAAATCGAGCGTTCTTCAGATAAGCTGCGAATTGCCATTTGGGCGGCGCGCCCGGGTATTGTTATCGGACGTAGAGGCGCCGATATAGATCGCCTTAAAGAGGAACTAACGGATATTGTAAAAAATAATACAGAAATTATTATTGATATTAAAGAAGTAAAAAATTCCAGGGCTGACGCTCAGCTAATTGCTGAAAATATTGCTTTTCAATTACTTAAGAGAGTTTCTTTTAGGCGCGCTATGAAAAAAGCCATTTATGATGCCAGAAGTTCCGGTGTTGAGGGTATTCGAGTAACTTGCTCGGGCCGTTTAGGTGGAGCTGAAATGTCTCGTAGTACAACATATAAAGAGGGAAAAGTTCCTCTTCATACATTAAGAGCGGATATTGATTATGGCTTTACCGAAGCCAGAACCACATATGGCGCCATAGGAATTAAAGTATGGATTTATAAGGGCCAGATAATACTTGATAAGGGCCCGAAAAATGAGGATAGTAATAAGGAGATATAAGAATGCCTTTAATGCCCAAAAGAGTAAAATTTAGACGTGAACATCGTGGCGCCAGAAGAGGCATGGCTCTTACAGGCTCGAAAGTAAGTTTTGGTGAATATGGTTTGCAGTCTTTGGAGAACGCCTGGATAACCAATAAGCAGATAGAAGCCGCCCGTGTTGCTTTAACAAGGCACATCAGAAGAGGCGGTAAGGTTTGGATTAGGATATTTCCAAATAAGCCGGTTAGTAAAAAACCCGCGGAAACTCGAATGGGTAAAGGTAAAGGGGCGCCGGAAAGCTGGGTAGCTGTTATAAAGAGAGGTAGAATTCTTTTTGAAATGGATGGTGTACCGAAGGAATTAGCTAGAGAGGCATTAAGATTAGCTTCACATAAATTGCCCGTTAAGACAAAATTTATAACAAGGCAAGGTATATAAATGAAACCCGAAAAAGCAAGAAACTTAAAAGAATTAACTCAGGATGAACTTGTTTTAAAATTACAGAAGTTCAGAGAAGAGTTACATAAATTAAGGTTTGATGCAAAGAACGGCAGGGTTGAAAAGCCCGACCAAATTGGAATTACTAAAAGAAATATTGCTAGAATTTTAACTGTTTTAGGGGAGAAGGCTAATGCAAACTAAACGAGGCGCCAGAAAAGAAAGAGTCGGCGTTGTTGTTAGTGATAAGATGGATAAAACTATCGTTATTAAGGTAGAGCGTATCACGAAACACTCGCTATATAATAAAGTTATAAAAAAATTCATTAAGTTTAAAGCTCACGATGAGAAAAATGAAGCCAAGACCGGCGATAAAGTAAGAATAGTTGAAACCAGGCCTCTTTCTAAAGATAAAAGGTGGAGACTAGCGGAGATAGTTAAATGATTCAGTTGCGTACAATTCTTGAAATCGCGGATAACTCAGGTGCTAAGAAAGCCAGTTGTATTATGGTAGTTGGCCGTTCCGGAAAAAGGTGTGCCGAAATAGGTGATATCGTGACAGTCAATATCAAGGAAGTTATGCCTGAATCCGCCGTAAAAAAAGGGGAAGTAGCTAAAGGTGTAGTTGTGCGGACCAAAGCTCCTATAAGGCGCAGAGACGGTTCATATTTAAAGTTTGATAATAACGCTATAGTTTTGATTGATGCCCAGAAAAATCCTCGCGGCACACGAATTTTTGGCCCCGTCGCCAGGGAGCTCAGAGAAAAAAACTTTATGAAAATAGTGTCATTAGCTCCGGAGGTTATTTAAAGTGTTGAATATACTGAAAAACGAAACTGTTATCGTTACTAAGGGTAAAGAAAAAGGTAAAAAAGGCAAAGTCCTGAAAGTCTTTCCTGAAAAAGGTAAAATCATCATTGAAGGCTTAAACCTGATTAAGAAACACACCAAGAAAAGACGTCAGCAGGATCAGGCGGGCATTATTGAAAAGGAAGGCCCTATCAGCATTTCTAATGTTTCGGTATATTGTTCTAAATGCAAAAAAGGTGTTAGGGTCGGTATAAAAAGAGAAAATAAGAAGCCGGTTAGGTTTTGTAAAAAGTGTAACCAGGTAATTTAAGGATAACAATGAAAAAACCAAATTTGTTAGAGAAATACAATAAAGAAATTGTACCTGAGCTGGTGAAAAAGTTTGGTTATAAGAATAAAATGCAGGTTCCTAAGATAAAGAAAATTGTAATTAATATGGGACTTGGAGAAGGCTCAAAAGAGTTTAAGATTATCGAAAAAGCGGTAGTTGAGTTGGCCGCGATAGCGGGCCAAAAGCCTGTAATTACCAGAGCTAAAGCGGCTATTTCGAATTTTAAAATTCGCAAAGGGGATCCGGTTGGATGTAAAGTTACCTTGCGAGGTAATCGTATGTATGAATTTTTAGACAGATTTATTAACGCGGCTATTCCCAGAGTTAAGGATTTCAGAGGGATTAATCCCAAAGGCTTTGACAATAGCCATAACTATACTCTGGGCATCAAAGAGCATACTATATTTCCGGAAATGGATTCGGATAAGATTGAAGGTGTTATTGGTATGAATATAACCTTTAATTTAGATGCTGATACCAGAGAAGAAGCGCATGAGCTTCTTAAAATGTTCAACATGCCATTTCGAAAGTAAAGTACAAGAGGAAAATTTATGGCTAGAAAAGCACTTATTGAAAAATTTAAGAGAAAACCCAAATATTCCACTAGAGGATATTATCGTTGTCTTAATTGTGGAAGATCAAAAGGTTATATTAGAAAATTCAGGCTTTGCCGTATCTGCTTTAGGGAATTTGCTTCTAAGGGTGAGATACCGGGTGTTACTAAAGCCAGTTGGTAATAAAATTATAAAATTTCATTAGGAGAACTATATGTTGACAGATTTAGTGGCTAATGCCTTAACTATGATTAGAAATGCTTCAATGCGCAAGAAGGAGACGGTTAATATACCTTCTTCAAAGATGATTAAAGAAATAATACGTATCTTTAAAGAAGAAGGTTTTATAAAAGATTATAAAGATGTTGAAGATAAAAAACAGGCTCAACTGAGAATATATCTGAAATACAACAAAGATAGCAGCTGCGCTATTTCACACGTTAAAAAAGTGACTAAGCCCGGCCTTAGAATATATACGAATAAAAATGATATTCCGGTAGCTTTGGATGGTTTGGGAGTAACTATTCTCACCACGCATAAGGGTATCTTAACTGATAAACAAGCCCGGGAACAGGGTGTTGGTGGAGAAGTTATCTGCCAGATTTGGTAATAGAAGGGGAAGATGAATGTCTAGAGTTGGTAAAAAACCTATAGATATACCGAGTAATGTTAAAGTTAACCTAGACGGTAAGATGGTTGAAGTTGAAGGCCCTAAAGGTAAACTTGAAGAACACATCCATCAGAGAATGAGTGTTAAAATTGAAGACAACCAGGTGCTTGTTACCAGGCCTTCTGATAATAGACTAGATAAGTCCTTGCACGGATTGACCAGAAGTCTTATCCAGAATATGGTTATCGGTGTTACCGAAGGCTATAAAAAAGAACTCGAAATACATGGTGTTGGTATGAGAGCTCAGCTGCAGGGTAAAAAATTAAGCTTGCAGTTAGGTTTTTCTCACCCGGTTAACTATGATGTTCCCGAAGGTATATCTATGATTGTGGCAAAGCCGACTCAAATTGAGATAACAGGCATAGATAAACAATTAGTCGGTGAGGTTGCGGCCGAAATAAGGCATTTTTACAAACCTGAACCTTATAAAGGTAAAGGTATTAGGTATAAGGGTGAATATGTCAGACGCAAGGCCGGTAAAACAGTAGTTTAATAATAATTAAAAGGTAATAAGTAAATGAAAAAAGCTTTAACAAATAGACAAAAGAGGCACAGAAGAGTAAGAAAAAAAATATCAGGCACAGCTCAAAGGCCGAGATTAAATGTGTATCGAAGTTTATCAAACTTTTACGCGCAGCTCATAGATGATACAACGGGCAAAATTATTGTAAGTGTGTCTACGCTGAATAAAGAGTTAAAAAGTAGTAATAACTATGGCGGTAATAAAGAAGCCGCTAAGGTTCTGGGTAAGGTTTTCGCGGAAGCTGCCTCAAAAGCCAATATTAAAGAATGTGTTTTTGATAGGGGCGGATATCTTTATCATGGCAGAGTTAAGGAGTTCGCTGAAGCTGCCAGAGAAGGCGGATTGAAGTTTTAATAATCATAAAAAGGAATCATAATGGTAGAAAGATTTAATGAAGGAAAACGAGATTTTATCGAAAAGGTTATATTTGTAAACCGAGTATCTAAGGTTGTCAAAGGAGGAAGAAACTTTTCCTTTACGGCTAGCGTAGTTGTTGGGGATGGCAAGGGATCGGTTGGCTGTGGGCACGGTAAGGCTAAGGAGGTTGCCGAAGCCATAAGAAAAGCATCTAACAGGGCCAAGAAAAGTATGTTTAGTGTCCCGCTTGAAGGTAATACAATTCCACATCAAATAATCGGCAGAAAAGGTGCCGCTCAGGTTTTATTAAAACCGGCAAAAGAAGGTACCGGCGTTATCGCCGGAGGTGTAGTGCGTTCTTTTTGTGAGGCCGTTGGCGCAAAGGATATTCTTACTAAGTGTCTAAAATCCAACAACGCTGTTAATGTTTTAAAGGCGTGTGAAGAGGGTTTTAGAAGTCTTAAACCGAAAAATTACAGACAAAGCAAATAGAATTTTAGAGGTTATTTAAATGAAGCTTAATGAATTATCGCCGGGTAAAGGCAGCAATAAATCAAAAAAGAGAGTAGGTAGAGGCAGTGGTTCCGGGCTTGGTAAGACATCCGGCCGAGGGCACACGGGACAGAAATCCCGCGCGGGTTCAAAGTCAATGAAAGGCTTTGAAGGCGGACAGATGCCTTTGATAAGAAAATTGCCTAAAAGAGGGTTTAATAATAAGTTCGCGACTATATATCAGATTGTAAACGTGCAGGATCTTAATTCCTTTAAAGAAAAATCTATAATCAATCAGCAGGTATTAAAAGAGTCCGGCCTGATTAGGAATTTAAGAGATAAGCTTAAAGTTTTAGGAAAGGGAGAGCTTAAAAAGGCCTTAACGGTTGAAGCTCACAAATTTTCAAAAACCGCAAAAGAAAAAATTGAAAAAGCAAAAGGTTCTCTAAAGGAAATATAAATAAATGTTAAGAGCATTAGCCAGCGCGTTTAAAATACCTGAATTAAAAAAGAAAATACTTTTTACACTGGCAATGATCGCTGTTTTTAGAGTTGGTTGTTATGTGCCTACGCCCGGAATAAACCCTCAGGCGCTAGCGCAGTTCTTTGAGCAACAATCAGGGACTTTATTTAGTCTTATGGATATGTTTTCCGGGGGAGCATTGAGAAACGCGACAGTTTTTGCTCTGGGAATCATGCCCTATATATCCGCTTCGATTATTATTCAGCTTCTGACAGCTGTAGTACCTTATTTTTCCAAGATTGCCAAAGAACCTGACGGCAGAAAGAAAATAACCCAGTACACCAGGTATGGTACTGTGTTGTTATGCTTGGTTCAGTCTTTGTTTATTGCTTCCTGGATAGAGGGTTCATCGCAGGCAGCCGGATTAAGTTTAGCATTATTCACCGGATGGAAACTAAAATTTTTGGTAATGATTACTCTGACAGCGGGTTCCGTTTTTTTGATGTGGCTGGGGGAGCAGATGTCAGTTTATGGTATCGGAAACGGTATCTCTTTGATAATTACAGCCGGTATTATTTCAAGAATGCCGCCGGCAGCTAGACAGTTCGCGGAGTACATTATGCCTTTTGGGCACGATGCCAGAATTAAACCACCAACAATTATTCTTTTAACTTGCATGTTGGTGGGAGTAATTATGGCCGTTATTTTAATAACTCAGGGACAGAGAAAGATTCCGGTGCAGTATGCCAAGCGGGTTATTGGCAGAAAAATATATGGGGGGCATAACACTTATATACCATTGAAGGTTAATGCCGCGGGTGTTATTCCGATTATCTTTGCCCAGTCAGTACTGATGTTTCCGGCAACTATATCCGGCTTTACCAGTAATGGATTTTTAAAAGCTATTGCCAGATTACTTAATGGTACGCACCCAGTTTATAATATTACATACGCAGTCTTAATTGTATTTTTTACATATTTTTATACAGCCATTATTTTTAATCCGCAGGATGTGGCTCAAAACATGAAAAAGCAAGGTGGTTTTATTCCGGGTATTAGGCCCGGTAAACCCACAGCCGGATACTTTGACTATATTTTAGGCCGAATAACCTTACCGGGTGCTATATTTTTGGCGATTATTGCCGTTATGCCTAATTTAATAAGCAGTTTTTTTAAAGTTCCTTATATTATTGCCAGTTTTTTAGGCGGTACAGGTATCTTGATTATTGTTGGTGTTATGCTTGATACTATGCAGCAGATAGAATCTCATTTGTTGATGAGGCATTATGAGGGGTTCATGAAAAAAGGAAAGCTGAGGTCTCGAAGATAAATGCGAATTGTCTTGTTAGGGCCTCCGGGAGCCGGAAAAGGAACTCAAGCCGCAATTTTGACGGATTATTACAAAGTGCTTCATTTGGCAACAGGTGATTTATTAAGAGAAGAAGTTGCCAAAGCGTCTGAACTGGGACTTAAAGCCAAGGGATATATGGAAAAAGGTGAGTTGGCCCCCGATGAGCTGGTAATAGATATGGTGATTAATAAGCTTAATTCGCCGGAAGCCGAAAAAGGTTTTATTTTAGACGGTTTTCCCAGAAATGTAGCTCAGGCGGAAGCTTTTGGTAAACGCCTGGCTGAAAAAAGTATAAATTTAGACAATGTTATATATTTGGAAACATCTGAAGATATTATAGTAAAAAGACTTACCGGAAGAAGGATTTGCAGAGCATGCGGAGCGGTATACCACGTGGTTAATATACCCCCAAAAGTAAAAGGTGTTTGTGACAAATGCGGCGGAGAATTATATCAGAGAAAAGATGATACAATTGAGACTATAAAAAATAGACTTAAAGTTTATAATCAGCAGACAGCGGCTTTGATAGATTATTATAAAAAAGAGGATAAACTTTTTATGGTGTCCGGTGATGTAGATACCCGGGAACTGTTTACGAAGCTTCAGGAATACTTTAAAAAACAGAATATTATATGATACTTTTAAAGTCTTCTAAAGAAATCGACAAAATTAGGGCTTCATGCAGGATTGTTAGAGAAACATTAGATCTTTTAAAAACTAAAATAAGAACCGGTATTAGTACTAAAGAGTTAAACACCATAGGTGAAGAATTTATTTATTCTAAAAATGCTAAACCGGCTTTTAAGGGTTATATGGGTTATCCTGCAGGGGTTTGTACTTCTATTAATGACGAGATCGTTCATGGAATTGCTTCTGATAGAAAGTTGCGGGAGACCGATATCATTAGTCTTGATGTTGGTGTTTTGCTGGACGGATATTTTGGAGACGCGGCCAGAACTTTTGCCGTAACTAATAATGTCTCTCAAGAAGCTAAGCGGCTCATGGAAGTAACGCAGGAATCTCTGAAGTTAGCAGTCGCGGCAGCTAAAACCGGCAACAGGCTTTATGATATATCATATGCTGTTCAGAGTTGTGTTGAGGGCGCCGGATACTCTGTTGTCAGGCAGTTCGTGGGGCATGGGATCGGAGCCAGTCTACATGAAGATCCACAGATACCTAATTTTGGAAAGCCGCATACCGGAATTCAGTTAAAACCCGGTATGGTTTTAGCAATAGAACCTATGGTTAACGTTGGTGGTTATGAAATAGAAATATTGGATGACGGTTGGACCGCGATAACTAAAGACGGTTCATTATCAGCTCATTTTGAGCATACCGTTTATATAAGTGAAAAAAGAGTAGAAATACTCACTTAAGGTGTAAAAATCTATGGCTAAAGAAGAAGCAATTGAAGTTGAAGGCAAGGTTATTGAATCATTACCGAATACTATGTTTAGGGTTGAGCTTGAGAATGGACATGTTCTATTAGCTCATATTTCAGGTAAGATGAGAATGCATTTTATTCGTATTCTTCCCGGAGATAAGGTAAAACTGGAACTCTCACCCTATGACTTAAGTAAAGGCAGAATTACTTATAGATTAAAGTAAAAATACATTGGAGTAAAGTTATGAAGGTAAGAGCAAGTGTCAAGAAGATTTGCCCGAAGTGCAAAATAATTAAAAGAAAAGGCGTAGTAAAGGTAATTTGTTCTATACCTAAGCATAAACAGAAGCAAGGCTAGTTTTTATTAACGAATGAGGAGATGAAATGCCAAGGATTTTGGGAGTTGATGTACCAAAAAATAAAAAGATCAAGATTTCTCTTACATATCTTTATGGTGTCGGTGCCACTAAAGCTCTTAGTGTTTTAAAGCAGGCTAACATTGATCCTGAGATTAGAGCCAGTAAGTTGACCGAAGAAGAAGTGTCAAAAGTCGCGAATGTTATCCAGAAGGATTTTAGGGTTGAAGGTGAATTGCGCCGTGTAGTAACCGGTAATATCAAAAGATTAATGGATATCGGTTGCTATAGAGGCTCAAGGCATAAAAGAGGTTTACCTTCAAGAGGCCAGAGGACATCAAGCAATGCCCGCACACGTAAAGGGCCTCGAAGAAGCGTAGGCATCAAGAGAAAAAAAAGTTAATTAGGAGATAGGAATGGCCAAACAACAAAAAAGAAGGATTAAGAAAAAGATAACACGTCAGGTAACTGAAGGTGTAGCTCACATAAAAGCTACTTTTAACAATACACATGTTACTATAACTGACAAAAACGGTAATGTATTATGTTGGTCTACTACAGGCTGCTCAGGTTTTAAGGGTTCAAGAAAATCTACACCCTTTGCAGCTCAGGTGGCCGCCAAAGATGCCGCTAAAAGAGCTATGGAATATGGCCTAAAGCAAATAGAGGTTAGAGTTAAAGGGCCCGGCTCAGGAAGGGAATCGGCAATTAGAGCCCTTCAGGCAGCAGGACTTAATGTAAAAGCAATAAAGGACGTCACACCAATACCTCATAATGGTTGTAGGCCTCCGAAAAGAAGGAGAGTTTAGTTTATATGGGAAGAAATTTTACTCCTAGAGGCAAAGTTGTTCGCAGATTGGGTGTTAATATTTTTGGCAACCCTAAATTTGACCGCATTTTAGAAAAAAGGCCCTATGGGCCGGGACAGCATGGTAAAAAAAGAAAAAAGATATCGAACTATGGCTTGCAGCTAATGGAAAAGCAAAAGGTCAAAAAGATGTACGGTATTTTAGAAAAGCAGTTTAGGAAATATTTTCATGAAGCTGTACGTAGAAAGGGCGTTACCGGGCATAACTTGCTTCAGATACTTGAATGCCGTCTTGATAATACTGTTTTTAGGTCTGGTTTTGCTAAAACCAGAAATGCGGCCAGACAGATTGTTAGGCATGGGCATCTTCAGGTTAACGGGCGCAAAGTTGATCTACCTTCGTTTTTAATTAGCCGGGATGATATTATTAGTATAAAAGAAAAAGAAAATGCTACTAAACTTATAAAAGGCAATATTAAAGGTACGGAAGATCGCGTAATTCCAAATTGGATGGATGTCGATAAAGAAAAACTCGTTATAAAAATTGCTAAGTTGCCGGAAAGAGCGGATATAGAATTTGCGATTGATGAACAGTTAATTGTCGAACTTTATTCAAAATAACTTTAGTATAACATAAATTTATATACAGATTCAGGAGGTAATTAAATGGGAGTTAGGTGGCGAGGTTTTGAATTACCCAAGAGGCTAAAAGTTGATGAAAAAACGCAAACTGATGTGTATGCGAATTTTATCGCGGAACCTTTTGAAAGAGGTTATGGCGTTACTATTGGTAATGCTCTTAGAAGAGTTCTTATTTCTTCTATAGAGGGTAGTGCTGTAACTGCTGTGAAGATTGAGGGGGCTCCTCACGAGTTTGCTTCTCTTGAAGGAGTAGTGGAAGATACAGCCCAAATAATGCTTAACATCAAAAAGCTGGTTTTAAGATCGCACTCTAAAGAGCCTAAGATTATTGAACTTTCGGTAAGCAAAAAGGGCGCGGCTAAGGCATCCGATATTAAGACAGATGAAACTGTGGAGATATTAAATCCAGATTTGGTTCTGGCAACTTTGACCAAGGATAAAAAATTAAAGATTCAAATGGAAGTTGGCAGAGGCAGGGGGTATGTTCCGGCTGAAAGAAACAAAAAAGAGGGCATGCCGGTTGGCTATATACCAATTGATTCGGTTTTTTCTCCGGTTTCAAAAGTTATGTTTCGCGTTGAGGATACTCGCGTGGGCCAGAGAACCGATTATGACAAGGTGTTATTGGAAATTTGGACTAATGGCAGCATAAGCCCTAAAGACGCGCTTTGTTATTCTGCCAATATATTCCAGAGGCATCTAGACCTTTTTGCTAAGTTTGGCGAGTTCCCCGAAGAGGAAGATGAGGTTGAAGAAGAGAAGTCTCAGCAGGAGAAAGAGCTGCTTGAAAAACTCAATAAATCGGTAAGCGAGCTTGAACTTTCCGTAAGGTCAGCCAATTGTCTCAGGGAAGCTAAAATCCAAACTTTAGGAGATATGGTTAAGAAGAGTGAAGGTGATATGTTAAAATATAGAAACTTTGGTAAAAAATCGCTTACGGAAATTAAAGAAATACTTGACACTATGGGTCTTTACTTCGGCATGAAAGTTGAAGAAATGTTAAAGGAAAATAAATAAGATCAGGATGAATAATAATGAGGCATAAAAAAAATAAAAGAAAACTCGGAAGAACAACAGCTCATCGAAAAGCCATGTTAAACAACATGGTCAGAAATTTGCTGATTAATGAAACCATAACCACAACTATTATTAAAGCTAAAGAAACGCGAAAGGTAGCGGAGAAAATCATTACTCTTATGAAGGAAGATAGCCTTGCTAATAAAAGAGCTGTTTATAAGGTGCTTCAGGATCATAAGCTGACTTCTTTGCTCTTTAAAGAAATTGGTCCCAGATTTAAGAATAGAACAGGTGGTTATACCCGTATCACGCGTTTGGATACAAGGCCGGGCGATGGCGCTAAAATGGCTATTTTAAGCCTGGTGGATCTAAAACCGAAAAAAACTAAAACTAAAAAAGCTGCAGCTAAGAAAATCAAGGAAAAAGCTTCTAATGTTAAAGAAGAAGCGGTAAAGTCCGTCAAAGAAGAAAAGAAGACAACGCGGAAACCGGAAGCAAAGGGAACGGTTTCTAAAAAGACTAAAAAAGCTGCTCCAAAGGCAACTAAAAAGGATGCCGAGCAGAAAGATAAAGGCTTTTTAAAGAATTTAAGAAGCTATCTAAAAAAAGGAAATAAGGAATAATTCTACCTAAAAGCGCCTCATTTTTTGAGGCGCTTTTTTATTCTTGTATAAGTTCATTATTTATTTTATAATACTATCAGAAAGCTATGAAACAAAAAAAACCACATACAAATAAAAAAAAGATTGAGGTTTTATTCGCGTATTTATTTCTCTTACCTAACCTCATAGGTTTTTTAGTATTTACTCTACTCCCCGTATTTACATCCCTTTTATTGAGTTTTTTTGAATATCAAGGTTTATCTTTGAGTTGGCCTCCCAATGTAAGCTTTGTGGGCTTGGAGAATTTTATAGAGCTTTTAGGTTTTCATAGAGAGGCTGGGGCTATTATTGCCAATGATCCCCTATTCTGGAAGTATCTCTGGAATACTATATTTTTAATGGTAGGTATTCCTTTCGCCATGGCAGGCGCGTTAATTTTAGCTATACTTCTAAATAAAAAGCAAAAAGGAATTGTTGTTTTTAGGACTATTTTTTTCCTGCCGACTATGTGTCAGACGGTTGCCGTTGCTCTTTTGTGGCTTTGGATTTATAATTATGATTACGGTATCATAAATACCTTCATACGAAATTTAGGTGATCTATTTAATCTTAACTTAGAAGGTGTACACTGGTTGAGCGCTGAGTGGATTAAGCCATCAATGATTATAGCCAGTACCTGGACATATCTCGGCGGCACTAATATGATTTTATATTTAGCCGCCTTGCAGAACATACCTAAAGAGCTTTATGAGGCCGCGGATATAGATGGAGCGAGCAATCTCCAGAAATTCTGGGCGGTAACCTGGCCCATGATTTCACCAACAACTTTTTTTATCGCGGTTATGAGTGTTATCGGTGGTTTTCAGGGTGGTTTTATGTTCGCTTATATTTTTGCCAAGGGTGGCCCTCATGGCGCCAGTACGACTTTAATGTATTACATATTCGACAATTTCTTTACATGGCATAACTTTGGATATGCTTGCTGTTTAGCCTGGTTTATGTTTGTGCTAATATTTGGAGCTACATTAATAAACTGGAGATATGGCGGGAAGTTAGTCCATTATACTTAAAATACAGGTGTTATAAATGAGTGATAATAAAGTAGACCTCAGTAAAATAAAGGTATTAAACAGAAAAAAGCCCGGCGAAAAGGTTAGTGTGGGTTATTATATATTGTTGACCTTGGTTGCCTGTTTTATGATAGTGCCTCTTCTCTGGATGATTTCAACATCGCTTAAGAATCCGGCTGATGTATTTGTTTATCCGCCTAAGTGGATTCCGGATTATAATTATATTATTGAAGATGGTAATAAAGTAGAAGTTAATGTTATTAATGAAGTGTACGAAATTAAGTATATAAGCGGTGCTTTAAAAGGTACTAAAAGTACCGTACCCAAGGGAAACATAGATGTCGAATGGCGTCGCTGGTGGACTCCCTGGGATAAAGTTAATTTAGTTAACACTTCAAAGAATAAGAAGTTTCCCCGCTGGGATGAAGTTGAAATCTTAAGTGGTGTGGCTACGCTTGATATCTTATTTGTTAAAGACGGTGTTACTAATTTTAGAACTAAAGAAGTTTCAGTTGATAAAGTGTTTAAAGGCGTTAGGCCGGTATGGAAAAATTATAGCAAGGTCATAGAGGTTATGCCCTTTTTGCGTTTCTACTGGAACAGCTTTATTGTATCAGTGCTTATTACCTTTGGTCAAGTTCTGACCAGTGCTATGGCGGCTTATTCATTCTCCAGGCTTAATTTTCCAGGCAGGGATAAGCTGTTTTTAGGATATCTGGCAACTATGATGATTCCTTATGCTGTAGTTTTGGTACCTGTCTATATTCTTATGAACTGGCTCAACTGGGTTGATACCTTTAGGGCCCTTATTATACCCGGTATGTTTAGCGCGTATGGTACATTTATGTTGAGGCAGTTTTTTATGACAATTCCAGTCGATTTAGAGGATGCCGCTAAAATAGATGGCTGCAATTTTTTAAGAATTTTCTGGAATATAATCCTTCCTTTAAGTAAGCCCGCGTTGGCGACCCTGACTGTTTTTACTCTTTTAGGCTCTTGGATGAGTTTTATGTGGCCTTTAATTGTAACTAACAGTGTCAGTATGAAAACCCTGCCTGTAGGTTTAGCATATTTTCAGGATACAGGTTTCGGCACCCAGTATGAACTTTTAATGGCAGGTGCTTTTATGGCTATAATCCCCTTGGTTATAATGTTTGTCTTCACCCAGAGATTCTTTGTTGAGGGAATTAAGATGCAGGGTTTGAAAGGCTAGACAGGCTCTACCGGCCACTTACTGCTTTATCCCTATATTTTACTTGAATGCAACCTAAGTCTTTGATAGAATTAATAGATATGCAAGATAAGCGAGGAAAATTTATAACTTTTGAAGGCCCTGAAGGCAGTGGTAAAAGTACTCATATAAAGCTTTTGGTTGAATATCTAAAAGAAAAAGGCCTAAAGGCTGAGGTTCTAAGAGAACCCGGCAGCACTCAAATAGGTGAAAAAATCAGACAGATTCTTTTAGATACAGCTTTGGGTGATATGGCTAATGTTTGTGAGCTCTATCTCTATCTGGCGGCCCGCTTTCAACTCATTCAGGAAAAGATTACCCCTTTCTTAGAAGATAATAAAATTGTTATCTGCGATAGATTTAACGATGCTACTATGGCCTATCAGGTCTATGCCGGTAAATGCCCCGAGTTCATTATGACGGGATTTAATAATTTTATAAATGAAATGAATGTAGGCCCCGACCTAACCATCCTGCTTGATGTTGATGTTAGGTTGGGGCTTAAAAGAGCGGCTTCTTTGCGTCCGGCTGATCGCATTGAAAAAAAAGGTGCTGAATTCCATGATAAAGTCAGGCAAGGATATCTAAGGCTAGCTAAAAAATACCCAGAGAGAATAAAAGTGATATCTTCTGTCGGTGAGATGGATGAAGTCCAGCTTAGGATTAGAGAGAAGGTAAATGAAATCCTCCAGTGAATTGTTTGATAGAAAAAAGGCCGGGGAATTTTTTGGGTTTTTAAATAAGCGCGACAGATTATCAGCCGCGTATTTAGTTTTGTGTCCTAGTGAGGATTATGCTAGAGAAACGGTTTTAGAAATTGCCGCTGAGTTAATAGATGATTCAAATCTCAAGTCTGATAGCATTGAGCGTGTAAAAAAATTATCACATCCGGATGTTGTTTGGCTTGAAGCGGAAAATAAAACGGTGGCCATTAAAATTGATTCTATTAGGAATATTTCTTCTAAGGTTAACTTAAAACCTTATGAGGCCAAAAAAAAAGTGATTATAATTAATGAGGCCTACAGGATGAATGAGGCGGCTCAGAACGCTTTCTTAAAAACTTTGGAAGAGCCTCCTTTAGATACAATTATATTTCTTTTATGTAATGAGGCCGTTGGACTTTTAGATACAATTATATCCAGGTGCAAGATTATCAGGTTAAACGACCGGAGACTCGCGGAAAAAGGTAATTTGGCAATAAAAGAGGGTAGCGGGGTTATTGAAGGATTCATTAAAGTTAAAGATAACAATTACCTCGATTACTTTAATTTTGAAGATAAAAATGCTTATCGTGAAACATTAAAAATACTTTATTGTTTTTTTAGAGATGCGGCTTATTTAAAAAATAATATAGATGATAAGAGCCTATTTTTGACAGATATGAATCAAGGATTTTTAGAATATATCAGCAAGCTAAATGCTAAAAAAATCACTGTGGCTATAGAAACTATCGATAAGATGTACCGTTATTCTATGGCTAACGTTAATTTAAGATTGTGCCAGCTCGACACAGCCCAATCCTTTAAAGAGATGATGGAAAGTTGAGGTTATATAGATGCATGAAGTTGTTCAGGTAAAAATAAGGGAGGCTGGTAAAGTTGCCTATTATGATCTTGGCCAGTTAAAACTTAACATCGGAGATTATGTTATTGTTGAAGCTGACAGAGGTTTGGAATACGGGCAGGTGATTTCAGAAATTGAAAAGACAATGGATGTTGAAGCTGAGGATGTCTTAAGAAATATAATAAGATTGGCTACGGCTCATGATATTCGCCAGATAAAAGAAAATGAAAAAAAGGCCAAGGGGGCTCTTAAGACGGCTGTAAAGAAAATCGAAGAACATAAACTTCCCATGAAACTCATTGATGTTGAGTATTCGTTTGACCGCTCAAAAATAATATTCTATTTTACAGCCGAAGGTAGGGTAGATTTTAGAAATTTAGTTAAGGATTTAGCCGCGGTTTTTAAGGCACGCATTGAACTTAAGCAGATAGGGGTTAGAGATGAAGCTAAATTTTTAGGTGGGCTTGGCCCTTGCGGGAGGCCCTTGTGCTGCGCCGGTTTTTTAAAGAACTTTGAGCCGGTAACCATCAGGATGGCCAAAGACCAAAGGCTGCCGCTAGCTTCTTCAAAGATATCCGGTTTGTGTGGTAGGCTGATGTGCTGCCTGAGTTTCGAATATAAAATGTATAAGAAAGCGTTAAAAGAGTTACCCAAGGAGGGTCAGATTATTAAAACTCCTTCGGGTAAGGGCACGGTTGTCAATCTTGACGTACTAAACAGATTAGTTTCAGTTGAGCTTGAAGATAATAAAATTATCCAGGTAAAATACGATGATCAAAAAGAGCAACAAAAAGAACAATAAATATTATATAACTACCGCAATTGATTATGCTAACGCGGCTCCTCATATAGGACATGCTTATGAGAAGGTCTGCGCGGATGTTATTGCCCGTTGGCACAGGCTAAAGGGCGAGGATGTTTTTTTCTTAACCGGTACTGATGAAAATGCCCAGAAGAATGTTGCTGCCGCCAAGGAAGCAAGTGTGGATGTGGCGGCTTTTGTGAAGCAAAATTCTCAGAAGTTTATTGAGCTGTGTGAAACTCTGAATATTTCTTATGATTATTTTATTAGAACAACCGAAGAAAGACATGCTAAGATTTCTCAACTCATTCTTCAGAAAATGTTTGATAAAGGCGATATCTACAAAGGGCAGTATGAAGGCCTCTATTGCCAGGGGTGCGAAGCTTTTATTACCGAAAAGGAACTTGTAGATGGTAAATGCCCTGAACATAACGCCAAGCCGGAAGTTATCTGTGAGGAAAGTTACTTTTTTAAATTAAGCAAATATCAAGATAAAATACTCGCGCTTTTAGAAACTAACCTGGTGGCACCCGAGACCAGAAGAAACGAGATGATTAACAGGGTCAAAGAGGGGCTGAATGATTTAAGCGTTAGTAGAAAAGATATTGATTGGGGCATATCCATGCCTTTTGATAAAGAACATAAAATATATGTGTGGGTTGATGCCCTGATTAATTATATTTCAGCCCTGGATTATCCAAAGGGTGATAAATTCAAAACTTACTGGCCGGCTGACCTGCATCTTGTTGGAAAGGGTATTAATTGGTTTCATTCCGTTATCTGGCCGGCGATGCTTTTATCTATTGAAATTGAATTACCGAAAAAAGTTTATGTCCACGGTTACCTGACAGCCGAAGGCAAGAAAATCAGTAAAAGCCTGGGAAATATAGTTGATCCTATACCACTTACAAAAGAATTCAAAGCTGACCCTATAAGACTTTTTCTTTTGAAAGGCATAGTTTTCGGCCAGGACGGAGATTTTTCCCAAGATTCATTTATTCAGCGTTATAATAGCGATTTGGCAAACGATTTAGGTAATTTATTAAATAGAAGCTTAACTATGGTTGAAAAGTATTTTGATGGGGTAATTCCCGAGCCTGAAGACAATACCTATAAAAATGATGCCTTAGTAGTTGAAGCCAGTGGCTTGGCTGATAAATTAACTCAAGCTATGAGTTTGTTGGATCTGAATGGGGCCTTAGATTTAATTTGGGGCTTGATTAATAAAGCCAATAAGTATATTGAAGACTCAAAACCCTGGCAGTTGAAAAAGACAGATGAGCAAAGCCTGAAAACCGTTATCTATAACCTTTTAGAAGTATTAAGAATAGTTTCCGTTGCTGTATCCAGTTTTATTCCTAAAACAGCTGATGAGATGTTAAGTCAATTAGGCCTCAAAGACCATTTAAGCGATGATGGATTTGATGAATTATTTAAGTGGGGCAAGTTGGAAGTTGACAAAAATATATCCAAAGCAGACCCTTTATTTCCCAGAATAAAGAAAGAATAATGCATACTAAAGACACTCGTATATCTTTTTTTAGACATAATAAATTATATCTTATCCTGATAATCCTTCTTATAGCTTTTAATTATTTAATTAATTCAGCTTGGCTTACGAATTCGCCCGGTATTATTTTTGAGGGCGGACAGGTAGTTGAATGGAAGGATGAATTTCCCAGTGAAGAAGCGGTGAAAGATTTAATTCTCGAGGGTAATATCTATGCCTGGGGGCTTTTTGGAATTACCTTTTTAATAGTTCTGGGTTTTGTCGGTGGTATTGTTTTAGACGTTATTTATTTTGTCTTTCGATCGAGGAAAAGAGATATTGTCCCGCGTCTGGGTGATTCAAAGGAGAAGCTCTGGAGCCTGGCTGATGTCGTAAGAGCTGTAATCCTTTATTTTTCTTTCTTGGCCATCATCCGTTTATTTTTCGCGAGCGGCTCATTTTGTTTATTAATTCGTTTTTTCTTAAGGTCACAAGATACCATTATTATTTTAGATAGTTTTGAAGGTATGGCTTTGGGATTTACTTTATCCTATTCTATTATAGCTTTGCTTTTGATTTATTTTATCACCTTTAAATACAAACAATCTTTCTTTAAGTCACTTGGTATAAATATAAAAAGCTTTATTCGGAGCGCTTTATTGGGATTGGCTTCATATATTAGCTATTTACCTTTCCTTTTTATAGCCCTTTTGATATCTTTGGGTTTATCGGATTTTTTTAAGATAGCTCCGGAAGAAAATCCTCTTTTGAATGTTTTTTCAATTGAAGGCAGGCCCTGGCTTCTTTTTTATTTTGTGCTTTGTATTTGCCTCGTTGGCCCCATTATCGAAGAGTTATTTTTTAGGGGTTTTTTGTATCCGGCTTTAAGAAAAAAGATAGGTACATTTTTAAGCATTCTTGTAAGTTCCGCGCTTTTTTCTTTATTGCATATGACTTTTGTAGGCTTTTTGCCAATTTTCTTTTTAGGAATTTTGTTAGCTTATATATATGAAAAAAGCGGCAGTTTGTTATCCAGCATTACCATACACATTATTCATAATAGCTCAATAACCCTGTTTTTGTTTATTGTAAAAGGGCTAAGTAATTAAATCCCCGGTTTAATAAAATTATGCGCTTAAAAAATATAGACGAAATTGAGTTAATTAAACAGCTTACTTTTAACTTAGAGACAGATGAGAGTTTTCTTAAGCATATAGGAGACGACGCGGCTGTAATTAAATTTCCTGAGAAACATTTGCTGTTGTTTACTTCGGATATGCTTATTGAGGGGGTTCATTTTGATTTAAAGACGGCTTCCTGGGGAGCGGTCGGGCATAAGGCCCTGGCTCGTAATGTAAGCGACATCGCCGCCATGGGAGGAGTACCAAAATACGCGACAGTTTCTTTGGGTTTACCTAAGAATTACAACTTAAAAAATATTAAAACACTTTATAGTGGAATAAAAAAAACCGCGCGGAAATTCAGAGTTTTAATTGCCGGGGGTGATGTTTCAAGCTCAAAAAAACTGATTATTAATATTGCCTTAATAGGTTTGGCTAAAAAAGCGGAAATTACTTATCGTGATACGGCTAAAAAGGGTGAATTGATATTTGTAACCGGAAAACTTGGCGGTTCCATAAAAGGAAAACACCTTAGCTTCACGCCCCGCCTGAAAGAGGCCAGATACTTAGTTGAAAAATTTAAGCCTACTTCTATGATTGATTTGTCAGATGGACTCGCGCGGGATTTGGGGCATATAATTGGCCAAAGTAACGTCGGCGCGCGGCTTTATAAAGAAAATATTCCTATAGCTAAAGAAAGCTCTTCTATTAAGAATGCTTTGTATGATGGAGAAGACTTCGAACTCTTATTTACCATTGAAAAGAAAAAAGCTGATAAGCTAATAAAAAGTTGGCCGAAATCTTTCAAATTAAAAGTAAGTGAAATAGGGGTTATAGTTGATAAAAAAGAAGGTTTTTATTATCAAGATAGGTGTGGTAAAAAAAATAAAATTAAACCTAAAAGTAAATACAGGCATTTTAAATGATAACTATAAATTCCAAAGATGAAAATCAAACAAAAAACATTGCCGCTAAATTGGCCAAGTATTTAAATGCCCGGGATGTTTTGGCTCTTTGTGGGGATTTAGGTTCGGGCAAGACCACTTTTGTAAAGGGTTTAGCCAGGGGACTGAATATTAAAGAAAAGCGGGTGATTAGCCCTTCGTTTATGCTTATCAGGCAATATAAAGGTAAGCTGCCTTTATATCACCTTGATCTTTACCGCCTGGATTATTTAGAACAAGTGGAGCTTTTGGGTTATGAAGAATATTTTTATGGCGACGGGGTTTGTTGTATAGAGTGGGCAGATAAGATAAAGGAACTTTTGCCTCCGGAATATCTGGAAATAGATATTAACTTTTTATCAGAGCATAAAAGAAAAATAATTTTTAAAAGTAAATCAGACAGGTATAATAATATTATCAGGAAACTTAAAGAATGAAAATATTAGCTATTGATACCTCAAGTAAGTTTCTTAGTCTGGCTCTTAGTGAGAACGATAAGATACTTAAAGAAAAAAACAGGCAACTTAAAAAGTTTGAGCATAACCGCTTGCTTTTAAGGGAAATTAAGAGTTTGCTGGAAAAATGTAATTTGACAATTAATGATATTGATATCATTTCTGTCGGCAGGGGGCCAGGTTCTTTTACGGGTTTAAGAATAGGTTTGGCGGCAGCTAAAGGTTTGGTGTTTAAAAGCGGAAGAAGGCTCATGGGCATTTGCTCATTTGACGCGGTGGCTTTAAACATTAAAGATCCGGAAAGGTTAATAGTTGTCATTGAGGATGCTCGTAAACAGATGGTTTATGGTTGTGTTTATCTAAATAATGATATAGGTAAGTTAGAGCGCATAAGCGACTATCAATTACTTCCCTTAGAAGATTTTTGTAAATATATCCTTAAGCTTTCAAAAAAATATAAGAAAGATGTTATTTTTACAAAGGACGGGATAAATTCTTATAAAGAAGAATTAAAAAAAGCGTTTAAGACGGCTGTTTTTGCCGATGAAAAAAAGTGGTTGCCTAAAGCGGCAAATATAGCCCGCCTGACTTTTGAAAACTGCAAATTGAATAAGAAAATGAAAGTTAAAAATTCTGAAATTGAACCTTTGTATTTGCACTCTCAATACGCGAATATCACCAAGCCTAAAAAAATATGAAAACAGAAGATAATTATTACCATACATACGCGGATATAAATTTAAATGCCCTGGAGCATAATCTCCGGCAGATCAGGCAGGTTGTCGGCCCTAAGGTAAAAGTCCTGGCCACTGTTAAGGCTAATGCCTACGGCCACGGAATTGTGGAGATATCCAACTTTTTAGAAGGTAAGGTTGATTATTTAGGTGTGGCTTATGTTGAAGAAGGCGTACGAATTAGAAAAAATAATATAAAAACACCTATTTTAATACTGGGTAACACCCTCGATGAAGGACTTACCAAAGCGTTGGAATATGAACTGGAAGTAACAGTTACTGATGAGAGAACAGCTTTTAAAATAAATGAAATTGCCAGTTCGATGAAGAAAAAAGCGGCTATTCAGGTTAAAATTGATACCGGTATGGGGCGCCTCGGGTTTTGGCATAAGGATGCCCTTGAGGCCGTTAAGAAGATAAATAATTTAGAGCATATTAAAATAAAAGGGCTATATACTCATCTTTCCAGCGTGGATAAAGACCATGATTTTACTTTGAAGCAGCTGGATAGGTTTAATCAAATTATTAAAGATGTGGAAACTACCAAGATTAAAATAGATATTTATCACGCGGCCAACAGCTTAGCGACACTTCATTATAAACAAGCCCATTTTAATTTAGTTAGGCCGGGGATTATTCTTTATGGCGTATATCCTGATATATTATCTAAAAGGAATATTGACGTTAAGCCCATACTCTCTTTAAAAACAAAGGTGGTTTATATAAAAAATGTCGAAGCCGGCAGGTCAATAAGTTATGGAAGGACTTATATTGCCGAAAGGGATATGAAAGTAGCTACCCTGCCTGTAGGTTATGCTGATGGCTATACGCAATTATTAACTCATAAGGTAAAGGTGCTTATTAAAGGCGAGGAAGTTCCCGTTTTAGGCAAGATATGCATGGATCAGATAATGGTTGATGTAAGCTCCATAGCTGATTTAGCTATTGGAGATGAGGTTATTCTTATCGGTGAAGATAAGGGTAAAAAGATAACTGTCGAACAATTGGCTCAGATGGCAGGGATAATACCCTATGAACTCCTCTGTTGGATAGGTGACAGGGTAAAAAGGATATATACAGAAAAAAGAAATAAAAATATTTAACCTTAAAAGCATATTGCGGTTGAATATTGTTGTTTATCTTGCTTGTGATGTTTTAAAATGTACAGTTATTGAGGTGGACCAAATATTAAACAAAAGGTTACCGAATTATTGTGCTAGTACATCTGCACCGTTTAGAGATTACTACATTTAACCAAAAGCGGACATCTTGATATGTTAGTTGCATAAGAAGGCTTTTTCCTTTGACAGGCTGCTGTTTTTATTATATGATAAAAGTATCTTGCAAAGTTCAGCTATTAATAGGAGATTCCTGTCTTATTGCAGATTTTCTCAGATAGCTCTAAAAAAAGCAAGTGAGAGGCAAAAACAGCATTATGGAGTTATAAGAAAAGAGTTAAGTTGGGAGCGCAAACATCATGCTTTCTGTAAAGAACAAGAATAATAGACCGTTAGGGTTTAAGTTAATATTAACCTTGGCGGTTTTTTGTTTATTTTCCCTGCTTTCTTTTGTGAATGCCGTTTCTGCCGCAACAGATAAGCCGCCTGCAATCAAGGATGTCTGTTCCTATGTAGGTGCTGATAAAGATAATGAATACCCAATAGGTTCTTATGTCAAGTTCAGCGTTACTGAAAAATACAATGCCCGCGATATAGTCTCAGGTGTAATAAGGGTCACATCTTTATCTCAAAATTATGATTCAGGGTTAATAAATATCACTAAAATCGGGCGCGGCTCATATTACTTCTGCCACTGGGACACCCATGGTTTAGGCGTAGCCAATGATTATATAGTCGCCGCTACTTTAACCGACGCAAAAGGACAGACTAATGCGGATGGTTCAAAACAAGACCCCCGCCTGACCATCTCTTTAATCCTTGGGCCGCCTCCGGCTCACTATGGCACTCACTTAGAGACGGATTTCTCTATCCCCTCAATAGGCATACCTTTGAAATTTGAAAGGTATTATCTAAACGATATGAAGCACGACGGCTCCATGGGATACAACTGGACGCATAATTATAATATGCACATCGCGGAGGTGGAGGACGGCAATGTTCAGTTATGGGATGAGAGAGATATCTGGAACTTCTTTATCAAAAACCCGGATGGATCATATAATAGTCCTCTTGGCAGCCGTATGACGTTAATCAAAAACCCGGATGGCACCTTTACTCTAAAGAGGCCCAATAACCTCAGTTATAATTTCAACAAAAGCGGCAACCTCAGCTCTATCCGGGATTTAAGCGGCAATCAGCTTATTCTAAGTTATTCTAATAGATTTCTTACTACCATTACTGACACCTCAGGCAGAGTGATTACCTTTACTTCTTATTCTAATGGCAAGATTAAAACCATCACTGACTTTACAGGAAGAACTTTTAATTACGAATACGACTCAATCGGCAATCTCATAAAATATACCAATCCTGCCGGCCATGAGACTACTTATGAATATAATACCGCTGAATATAGCAGTAGGCATAACCTCATTATTATCACTAACCCCAGGGGTTATCATACCTACCTTAGCTATTATCCTGATGGGCGGCTTAAATCCAAATACAATGACAATAACAATAATAAGGTAAGTTATGAATATTGTGATGACGAAGGCAAAATTATCAAAACCAGTCCGCGTGGCTATATTACAACAGAATTTTATAAGAATAACAAAGTCGTTAAGTCAATAGACGCCTATGGCAATTCCTCTCACAAAACATGGGACAATAAACTAAATTTAACTTCTGCTACTGATGTCAATGGCCATACATGGAACTATACTTCCTATAAAGATGGTAATACGCATACCAAGACCAGTCCGCCGGACAAAGACAATATCCGCCACACCTGGACATATACCTATTGTTCTGATTTTAATAAAATAAAAACTCTCACCGACCCCGAAGAAAATATCACTACCCACAAATACAACTCTAATGGAAATCTCTTAAAGACCAAAAAGATGTTAGGCGAAGAGGAAATTATCACCAGTTATACCTATTACCCAAATGGTTTATTGAAAACAAAAACCGAACCCAAGGGGAATGTTGAAAATCCAGATGGTAACTACACCGCTACCTATGAATATGACTTATATGGTAACTTAACCAAGGTGGTAGATTCGCTGGGTAACAAGACTATCAATACCTATGATGCTCTCGGTAATTTAAAAAACAAGACTACCCCTGAGGGGAATGCTACAACCTTCAACTATGATACGCTAAATAGACTAACCCGAATAAGAGACCTTCAAGGAAATACCATTAAATATAAATACGATGGAATGGACAATCTCATTACTTTGACCATAACCGATAATTTAAACATTCTGCATTCCAAGAACACCACAACCGCCTATAAATATGATGAGGTGGATAGACTTAAAAAAATAACCGATGCCAAAAGAAATACTACAGAATATAAGTATGATTTATCCGGCAATCTTATAACTACTACTATTATTGACAAGACCAAGCCCAAAAAACCGGTTATTTATATTACTACTTACAAATACGATAAATTAGGCCGTTTGATAAATATTTATCAGTGGTTAAGTAAGAAAGATTGCTACATCACTACTTATAAATATGATAAGGCGGGAAACAGGATCAAGATAATCGACGGGCGGGGAAATACCACCACCTATAAATATGATAGCTTAGACAGATTATGGAAGATAATCAATGCTCAGGGGAACACTACTTCTTACACCTATGATAAAGTTGACAACCCCTTAAGTAAAACCGATGCTAATAATAATACCACTACCTATGAATACGACGCTTTATATAGATTAAAGAAAACAACCGATGCCTTAGGTAACTCCACTCAGTACCAATACGATGAAAACTCAAACCTCAAAAAGCTTATTGATGCCAATAGCCATCAAACCCAATACACCTACGATGAAATAAACAGACTCTTAATTACCACCTACGAAGACGGAACCACAAAGGCCAATGAATATAAATACGATATTTCTAATAAAGCATTTCGTATACGCAGAACCGACCAGAAGAAGCAAGCTATAAATTATGAGTATGATTATCTAAGAAGGCTTATTAAAAAGACCTATCCGGATGCATCAACAGTAGGCTATACTTATGATGGTAGAGGCAGATTAACTGACATCAGAAACTTAACTGGAACTATACATTATACTTATGATATATTAGGAAGAGTGGTTCAGGTAACTTATCCCGATGGTAATACCATAGGCTATAAATATAACGGTTTGGGTTCACGTACTAAACTAGTCTATCCGGACTCTGATTTTATCACCTATAATTATGATAAGCTTAATCGGGTAAAGCGGATAAAGGACAAGGCAAGCCATATTATAGTCGACTATACCTATGATCCGCAAGTTAACCTACGAAAAGAAAAAGGCCTCTTAAATAATACCTCTACAACTTATACCTATAATGAGCTGTATCAGCTGACTAATATATCTAATAGCTCTCCTTCTTCACAACTTATCTCTGGTTTTACATATGGTTATGATGAAGTAGGTAATCGCGGATATGTTATTAGAGAACACGAACAAGGAAGAGGTGATGTCTACACCTATGACAAGACTTATCAATTAACCAATGTCAAATACAACGTAGAAGACCCGGTTACTGAGTCTTTAAACCCCGGATCATCTCCTTTTGAATTCAAAAATATCTATGAATTAGACCCCGCCGGCAATAGGCTTTCTGTAGCAAATGGTGTTACTATTGGCTCTACTTCTAATAATATGAATCAATACGAGACCGTAGGTGATGTTACTTATCGCTATGATGCCAATGGCAATACGACTCAAAAAGTTACTCCTGAAGGAATAATTTATTATTCCTATGACTATGAGAACAGATTAATTAAAGTAATTACTCCAGCGCGGACTATAAATTATAAGTATGACGCTTATGGCAGAAGGATAGAGAAAAACATAGCCGGCATAATTACCGGATACCTCTATGACGGCGCTGATGTTATTTTAGAAATTGATGCCAATGGAAACACCATAGCTAAGTATGTCCACGGTGCCAGAATAGATGAAATCCTATCCGCCACCCGCTATACGCCATCCGCCATCACCCATTATTACCACTATAATGCTTTAGGAAGCGTTACTGAGATTACAGACTCATCCGGTGAGTTAGTTGAGAAGTATAGCTATGATGCTTATGGTGAAGTCTCTATAACTGATGGCCAAGGTAAGCCTTTATCTGAATCCGGCCTTTCTAATCCATATTTCTTCACAGGAAGAAGGCTTGATACTGAGACAGGTTTATATTATTATAGAGCCAGGTATTATGATCCGGATTTAGGGAGATTTTTGACAACCGACCCCATAGGCTATCTTGGAGGAATTAACCTCTACGCCTACTGCTCAAATGACCCTGTAAACTACACAGACCCCTGGGGATATTATAAAGAGCCGGCACCCGAAGACCCCGGGGAGATGACGGAAGAAGAGATAGAAAAGGAATTAGAGGAACTTGAAGAGCAAGAAGAAAGTGAGGAAGGCTTAACTCCGGAAGAAGCAGAGAGGAAAAGGCAGCTTGAGAAGGAGCAGGAGAAGCGATGGTGGGATGAGTGGTGGGAGGATTTCTGGCTCAATGTTCTAGCTGGAGGAGCAGATCTGTCCGGCGCAACTACTGGTTCAGCTATGGATGCAGTAGGTATGTTAGAAGGCATTGGGGATCAAGTTGAAAACGGCGACCCGATGGGCCCTCGTAGCCCTGACGTTGGTATAAACTGGTAACATAGTTTACAAAACAAACAAGATACATCGTTTACACTGTACAATACATGGTAAAGGAGGCACTTCTTATGCCATGGAAAACAGTGAGTCCGATGGATCAAAAACTTCAATTAATTGCTGATTGGCAAACAAAACAATTAAACATTACCGATCTTTCTCAAAAGTATGGTGTTAGCCGCCCGACTATTTACAAATGGATCAATCGATACGAAAAGCTGGGCATAGATGCTTTAAAAGAACAAAGCAGAGCACCAATATATAGTCCAAATCAAACCAAAAACAATATTGTAGATTTAATTGTAAAAGAAAAACTCAAAAATCATAAACGTGGACCAAAAAAAATTTATTATCAGCTAAAAGAACAATATCCGCATCTTGAATTACCATCAATAACAACTATTAGCGCATGGCTCAAAAAGTATGGCCTTGTTAAAAAGCGCAAGAAACGCTTACGAGTGCCGCCATACACTGAACCATTTCAGGAATGTCAAACATCAAATACTGTTTGGAGCACTGATTATAAAGGACAGTTTTATACAAAAGATGGCTATGTATGTTATCTTCTTACAATCAGTGATAATTATAGCTGGTACTTACTAAAATGCAGCGGATTACCGGGCCCGCGGTATCATGAACCCAAAGCTGTATTCGAGGCAGTATTTAAGGAATGCGGCCTTCCGGATGCCATTCGGACCGATAACGGTACGCCTTTTGCCGGCAAAAGTGTTGGCGGCTGAGCCGTTTATCTGTATGGTGGATACAACTTGGCATTACACCGGAACGTATTGATAAAGGCTGCCCTCAACAAAATGGCCGACACGAAAGAATACATCGAACACTGAAAGATAGGTTTAGTTTTACATCCGAGGCGGCGTCTCGATATTATAGATAAAAAAAGTTCTGGCAAAATGAATGGAAGCGAAAAAATACATAAGATAACTATAAATAAGGAAATATAATGATGCCTAAAACAAGCATTCTAATTACACTTTTATTCTTTATGTTCTCTAATGCGCCGATTCAGGCTCAACCTGCCGAGATGCTCTTGGATACTTCTAAAATCATGGAGAGCTTTAGAAGGTTGAGCATAGATAAGCAGATAGAGTACATAGAGAACCTTTCTGATATTGAAGTTAAAACAAAAGATGAATTAATTACCTTATTAACAAAACATAAAAGGGAAAATATAAGTCAAGAAGAGATTGACCGCGTCAATGATTTACTTATTAAATTACCGCCAAAAGACTACATGAATTATCTGAAAGTTATCTTTAATCAAGCACAAGAATATCTTAAGCAGCCTGGAGTGTGTAAAGAAGTTATGCAGAAAGTGGAAGCGGCTAGTAAACTTTCTCAAGAACAAAAAAAGGACTTTATAAAGTATATTGAATCAGGAAAGACTATTGAAGAATATTTATTAGAAATTGGAATATACGAAGACAGTTCTCTGAAAGTCAATATCGTTAATGATAGGTTGTCTATGTTAACCTTTGCCGTGCAAGTGGCAAGATGGGATAAGATGACCAATATAACCAATAAAGATATAGAAGATTATTTGACCAGCGTCAAGCCCACCGCCAGAGCTTATCAGGGTATTGCAGAATTATACTTAACTCGCAAAATAAAAGGCTCAGAAGATGACTGGTATAAGAGGGCTGTTGACTATTACGAGAAGGCATTAGCCTTAGATACCAATAGCCCTTCTATCTACTCAGGGCTACTATGCGTATATTTTTATAAGTTTGAGGATTACCAAGATAGAATACCTAAAACTCTAAAAGAGGCCGAGAAGATAGATAGTGAAAATGCGGTTTATGACTACCTCTTAGCCTATTATTATTTCACGACTGACAAAGAAAAACTTGCCTTAACTCAGATTGAAACCGGAAGCAAAAAACCATACCTTAACTTCTATCAAATAGAAGGCCTTAAAGCAGCTATTGAGGTAGCAGAAGAGTTTGACATTGAGCCGATTACGACAAAGGTTCTGATAGGGGACCTGTTAGGTCCTATAAAAGCTTATGACTTATGGTCTCTAGTTGAGAAAATGCAGGACATAGCTTCTGAAAGAGAGAAAGAAAAAAGATGGAAAGAAGCAAGGGATATGTATAACTATCTTATCAGGTTATCGGAACAGGCCACAGAAGCTGCAGATACTTTATTGGCAAAGTCCTTAAACGCAAACTGCCGAATACATGGCTGTAGTGGTTTAGCCCGTTACTATGAAAAGGTTAATCAAACTGAAAAGGCCAGCCAAATGAAAGAGAAGGCTCAACTGGCAAAAGCTGAGAGAGATTCAATGAAAAAAGGCCGTTATAGCAAATTAGGCGGACCTTTGTTGGGTATGGGGCTAATTTATATAGAACTCGGCAGAGAAGATTTTGAGAAGTTTCTTGATGAGAGGTTTCTTGAAGGGCGAGATGGAGAATATTTGATAGAGGCCGGTAAAGTTGATACATTCAAAGAACTTATACAAATGGTTAGAGATAAATTTTTACAATAAAAGAGATAAGTGTTAATTCGTACAAATATTAAAAAAAAGTAAAAAAAAGGGGTCAGAGTGATTTTTCTTGACAAGGAGGATATTTTAAAATTATACTGCAATTATGTCAAGGAAAAATAGAATAGTTCTAATAGGATATCCGCATCACATTATTTTGCGCGGAAATAATAGAAACGCTATCTTTTATGTTGATAAGGATAAGCGTTTTTTTATTGAATGTTTAAGAAGAGCTAAAGAGAAAACGAACTGTAAAATTTATAGTTATTGTTTTATGAGTAATCACATCCATCTTAAATTCCTAATTCCGGGGACACAATACTTAATTGACAATGATGCTATTCTAGAATATAATAAAAGTTAATTATGGCAAGGATAGCGCGTATAGCGGCGCCCAATTTTCCATACCACATTATCCAGAGGGGAAATCGCAGGCAAGAAGTTTTCTTCTCAAAGATAGACTACCAGGAGTATCTTCGCCTTCTCGGTAAGTATTCTAATAAATTCAAGTTAAAGATATTATCCTATTGTTTAATGCCAAACCATGTCCACATTATCGCCATTCCTGAGAACAGTAATAGCCTTGCCAAGGCAATAGGGGAGACACATCGCAATTATACCAGAATGATTAATTTCAGAGAAAATTGGCGCGGATATCTTTGGCAAGGAAGATTCAATTCTTATCTTTTAGACGAATTTTATCTTTTAAGAGCTGTTAGATATATTCTTCTTAACCCTGTAAAGGCAAACATTGTTAAAACACCGGAAGATTATAAGTGGTCCAGCATTAAACATCATTTAGGAATAGAAAAAAGTTTTTTAGTAAAAGATGCTCTTCTAAAAGGGATGATAGATGATTGGTGCGCTTTCTTACAGGAAGAATTGCATACAAACGATACCAATATGCTTAAACTTCACGAGCGAACCGGTAGGCCATTAGGGAGCAAAGTGTTTATTGAAGAACTTGAGAAGTTATTGAGCGTAAGATTGAAAAAGAAAAAACCAGGGCCCAAAGAAAAAATAACAGGAATTAAATAATTAAGTATTGTGTCCCCGGAATTACCCCCCGGAATTACCGGAATTAAACGCACTTTTATCCAAAAGCACATTGATGTTGAGTAGTTTTTGTGATATTTTAATAGTAAGATAGATAGTTTCATTAAGTGGAGGCTAAAAATGAATAATTGGTTTTTCATTATAGTATTTACTATGTGAAATAAGGAAAAGATAATTTATGCCTAAGAAATTAGAATTTAAAGATAAAAATCAAAGAAGAAAATGTTGGTTCCTTACCGCGTTTTTTACTACTATATCTATGCTTATCTTCTTTTTTAGTTGGTTGTTTTGTGAAGTTAATCCTGATTATTTGAGTATTTCTATATTTTTTTTAATAGTTTTTCGGCGGTTTTACATGATAAATAAATTTTTCATAACATCTGAAGATAGTAATAAGATTAAAGTTAAAAGTGCACTTTGCTCACTATTTTTCCTTCTGCTCTTAAGCTCATTTTTTGTGATATTAGGAGAGAAAAGCTACCCGCATTATTTTGATGTTCTAGCAAAAATAGCAACATTTGTGGTTATTCCATTTGTATTTTTAGTTCCTGTTGCTAATTTTTTTATTGGCTATTTCAATATGAGTTTAACTGAAAAAAAATTGACCTTTCTGTATTTAATCTATATTGTGCTATTCTCTATCATTGTTGGAGTTTTTCTTACCTGCGTGCTTACCATACTTTCCACTATTACATCTTCTTTAATTATTGGACTATTTTGCGTGCTATTTTTTTTAGGTATGGTACTTACATTTAATAAGCTCACCTTATTTAACAAAAAGAAACAAGTTAGAGCTTTAGGATTCAATTTACTGATTTTATTGATATCTTTTGTATTGGGCGGGATTGTTTATCTTTGGATGGTAAATAAATGGTAGCATTACAAAATAGAAAGTTGATATTAAAGATGAAATTAGAAAAATATTAGTTTTTGCTCTTATGGATGTATTTTTTTAAAAGATGAAACTTCCACATAAAAGCACATTGACGTTAAGTAGTTTTTATGATATTTTAATAATAAGATAGACAGTTTCATTAAGTGGAGGCAAAAAATGAATAAAGTATATGTTAGCAATACATTATTAATATTAAGTATTCTAATTATTCCACTATTGGCAGCTTTTGTCTTTAAGCGTAAGGCAAATAAATTAAGAGAGCAAAAACCAGTTCAATTTATCATTTATAGTTCGCTTGTGCTATTTTCACCTATAATAACGATAATGTTACAGGTTTATTTATCTCGCCTGTCAGATATTCGGGTTCCTGACTACCATCCTTTGTTCTTATTTATAGCAGTACTTGCCGTAATTTTTGTCATCAGATTCCTTATAATAAAAGAGGAGTGGTTGCAGATGAAACAAATGAGGAAGAAAAATAAGGAATTAGCCAAAATATACTCTATTTTTACAACTGGCCTAATTCTGGCATTGATGTATTCTACTATTTTCGCTAATGGACCTAATATACAAATTTATATAATAGGTTTTCTTATTGTAGCTTTTTGGATTTATTTTGTATATATAGCTTTAATAATATCAAAGAAACAAAAAAACATGGAGATTCAAAATGTTTAAGAAGATGTATATTGTACCGTTATTGTTACTTACAATTATAGGAATGTGTTTAATAATAAAGACATCTTTCGCTGAAGAGCAAAAGGACATATTTGGCTCAATAAGCGGTAAGGTTACAATAGAAAACGAAATAACTGGAATTAAAGGAGTTTATGTTGAAGTAAAAGATAAAGAAGGTAAAAAACCACTTGATATAGATGAAACCAATGCAGACGGTTTTTATAAAATCAGAAGATTAGCTCCAGGTACATATCAGTTAGAGGTAGAGGAAGAAGGCTTTGTAACTATTATTAAAAAAGATGTAGTTATACAAACAGGAGAAGAGACTAAGGATGTAAATTTTATATTAACTAAACCCAATTCCATATCTGGTAGAGTTCTAAAGGCAGATGGTAAAACTTCTGATAGTGGCATATGGCTGATTATTAAGAAATTGGATAGCGACTATGCAGATAGTGCATTTAGTGATGTAAATGGGGTTTATAAAATAGAAAACCTACCCGAAGGTATTTATAGATTGTTTGCAATAAGAAAAGGAAAAACTTTAGGCATAAAGGAAAACATAGAAATAAAAAAAGATACTATTCTTACAGATGTTAATATAATCATATCTGAACCTGAAAAGTATGGTTCCATATCGGGTAAAGTTTTAAAATCTGACGGCAAAACTCCTGTTAGTGGCGTATCGGTATTTACATTCGGCAAAAAAGGGGAAGGTCGGGATAGTTTATCAGATAAAAACGGTAAGTATAAAATTGAAAAATTGACAGAAGACACATATCAAATAATAGTTTTTGCAAGTGATGGAAAAGAGATTGGTTCAAGAGAGAATGTAGAAGTAAAAACTAAGGAACAGATTACCAATATTGATATTATTACAACCTTAAGGTAAATAGCTTATGATTATATCGAGAAAATTAAAGAATATAACTACTATTATTTTGATACTTTTTTTTAGTTTAAATTCTTTAATTGGGAGCTATGCTTGTGTGGAAAATGAGATAAGTAAATTAAAAGAACAAATTCCGATTTTAGAAAAACAAGAAAAAGAGTTATATAGTAAATATAAAGATATCTCAGATGAACTTGAAAAGATTGAGAAAAATATTTATGACAACGCTTTAGAAGGTGGCAGAGTAGCTGCAAAGATACATAACTTGGAAAAAGCATGCAATCCCATAGTTAGAATAATAACGGAGTTGTCAACTAAGATAACAAAATTAAGATACCTTGCCCAACCATGGGCTCCTTGGGTTCAAGAAGCTATTGATAGATTTGTGGCTAAGCGGCTTCCTTGGACTAAAAAGTTGAATGTTATGAGGAAGGAAATTGAGAAATTAGAGAAAAGACTTGAAGAATTAGGAAAAGAACTAGAAAAACTTACATTTAACAAAGATGTGTTAAAATTACGGAAGAAAGTAGCTAAAAAAACGTGGAAGGATAAAAAGAAGGAACTTAAAGATGCAAAAGATTTATTGCAAAAAAAACAAGAAGAACTCAAGAAACTTGAACAAAAAATCGAACTCAAAAAAGACGAAATAAAAGACCTTAAAGGTAAACTTGAAAGTCTTGAGTCAGAACTTGCCGGTGAAATGGACTGCGGGGAGATTGAAAAACTAAAATCAGAGATTTCGGCTATGAAAACTAAGATAACTAAAGCGAAAGCAAAGTTAAAACAATTGCATAAAGATCATGGCTGTTAAATAATAAATCTATAAATAATCTAAAATTAATTCTTCCTAGTATTCATTTCCGCGTTGTTAATCTTTTTAATGTACTTTTGAGCTACAGATGATAGAGGATTATCCGGATATAATCTGATGATCTCTTCAAACCCTTTCTTCGCTTTATCTAATTCTTTCATATTATAATAAATCTTAGCAATGTTAACACGGATATCCGGTATAGCTTTTTGGGGAGCCGAACTTAAGAGTTCTTCAAGATGTGATATAGCTTTTTGAGATTTATACTTTATATAATATGCTTCTGATAAATCCAGATACGCCTGATTGATATCTGAACTATCAGGATACATCTTAATAAATTTCTCATACGCCCGAATCGCGTTTTCATAGTTTCTATTTTCTTTATAACATAAAGCAATCCTTAGTTGAATTTTATCTAATCCTTTATAGTTTGAGAGATTATCAATAATATAATTATAATATTTTAAAGCTGTTTGATATTTTTCCACTTTATAATACTCGTCAGCAATATCCTGATAGAATAAAGGTATTTTTTTTTCCGGGTAGTATTCCTTTGATAGTCTTAGGTACTGTTTATAGATAGCTTCCGCTTCGGTTATTTTTTCTTTTTTTAAATAGCCATCTGCTTTCTTTTTCATATTATTTAAGGCTTCTTTTGCCTCATAATTTGGCAATTGTCTTATATTATCCATTTGGAGTTTTAAAGCGTATTCTTCTAAGCCGAACTGATGTAGATTAGAGGTTATCCGGTTTAGTTTAAATGAGCGGTCAACTCCGCCCATTAGGTATGTATTTATACTTTGTTTTAACTCAGTAAATGCCTCTTCCTTTTGTTTATTCTTAAATTCAAGATGATAAATTATAAGTTTATCTAATAGGCTGTCTATTGTGAGGCCTTCATCAGAGGTTAGCTGTAGAGCGCAATCAAGATGTTTTAAGGCATGTTCATAATAAATATCATTTACTTTAATATAGAGCCTGAATTTATTAAGATCATTTTGCCTTAATGATTCTAAGTATTTTATGTAACTTTCGGCTATCATATAATGAAGAAGCGCCTTTTGATTTTTATCTTTAATTGATTTCACCTGTTTTTTTAGTGATTCGATTAGTCCAAGATAATCTTTTTGGGGTTCTGCTATTGTTTTATCTTCTTCTACCCGCTTAAATCCGGCTTTATTTAAAGCATTTTGTATATATTCATTCTTCATAAACGAGGTCCAGATAAAACCGTCTTTGAAGTTCTCCAGCATCAAGAGCATAAGGCCTCTGTCTATACCATAATAAACAGGCGCATAGAAGCCTCTGTCTAAGTTGAATGAATTCTTTAAGCCATAATGGCCCCAAAGGTTAGGATAGTTTATAAAGAAATTTTCTAAAGTAGAGAAAGATTCTCTGGGTGTAAAAACTATTGAACCGGCTACACCTACAGGCGAAACGGTACCATTGTGCATGGGCGTGTTTTGACCGCAAGGCGGGCTTCCAAAATGCATAGTGTATGCCTCGGGGAGGTAAAAGGAGGATATGCACCAGGAGTCAAGCTCATAAGTTTTATAAGCGGAGGAATTATCTATACAGAATTGCCTGTTGGCTAAGGTAGCCAGATATGAATTCTTCCACCAGTTAACGCCTTTTTTGTCTCGCATATCTTTAAGATAGAACCAAGCATGGGCGTATTGATGACAGAACAAAGTTCCATTGAATGAATAGATGAAAGGCCCAATATCTTTATAGCTTCCTTCTTTTCTTTTAAAGGCATAGTAACTTGAAGGTTCAACAGGATAAGTAGGTGAGCCAACGGCTAAGAGACTAATTATAATAACTTCATCAGTAAAAAAGTTCCAATATCTATCAAAGTATCCTTTTTCAGGTGACCAGCCCATGTAAAACAAGCCTTTATCTTTATCGTAGAAACTTTGCCAATTGATGTTTTTATAAAGTTCTTCCGCTTTTACTTTTATTTCTCCGCCAAAGTATTCACCGGCTGTTAAAGCTCCGCAGGCAAGTAGGGCGGTATCGATAATAGAGATTTCACAATCTCCGGCTCTCTTGGCGGTGTTCATATCTAAAAAGTGATAGAAAAAACCGTCTTTTCCTTGGGCGAGAATATCGTTTGCGTCTTGAGGATTTCCTAAGAAAGTATCAAGGGTTTTAATAATTCTTAATTCCGCTTCTTCTTTTTCTATCCAGCCGCGCTCAGCTCCAATGGTATAAGCAGCCAATCCGAATCCGGTCGCGGCAATACTTGCGTATCCTCCCTGTGAATTATCCGATATCAAACCTGTTTCATCATCTTGATAATCAAGGAAGTAATTAAAAGCCGTTTTACTTAAAATATTCAGAAATTCACTATCGGTTAAAGGGTGCAGTCTACATTTTTTTATAGGAAATATCATCTTGGTTTTGTTACCGGCCGCGTCTTCCGCTTCAGCTTGTATGATATATGTTTTATCAGTTGCCAGATTAGCCGCGGGCCAAGTTATATTGTATATATTATCATCGGTATCATAATCATATCCTATGGTTCTGTAATAATCTGCGGCAGGATGTTTAAACATAAAGCGGATATTTTCTAAGGAGTTATCATCTGAAGAGCTAAGGGCTTCTACCTGCAGGTGAACCGGAGGTTTAAATGATATTCCGTCTTTTAAGAGTTTATTGTTGACTTTAAAACTGTTTCTGAGCGGTGAGCGCGGCGCTTCTTTGTCATTAAGGATAAAAGCTGTACCTAAAATAAAATTATCGACAAAAACGGAACTTTTCGGGTTTTCTTTATTGAAGCTATTCTCAAAAACAAAAACTATCTCAAGCATTTTTGTTTTATCTTTTAACTTTGTAAAATCTTCCAAAGGAACAATTACCTTTTGCCAATTGCTTGTAATACATTTTTTTAAATAAACCGGAGCATAGACCGAGCTTGCAATGTCTTTATCGAAATTAAAAATATGGTTATTATCTACGTCTTGATGCATTTCAATTTTGAAAATTTCATTCCCTTTTAATCCTTTTACGTAGAATGATAAATATTTGTATGAGGATAAATCAAGATATTCAGTAGCGTTAGATAAATCTGAAATTTTTGGCCCTAGTTTGCACCAAAAGAATGAATAAGTATCGGAGAGAGTAACATCAAAATCCAATTTTAATGAGCTTCCTCCACCGCCATAGACATCAGTGGGATTTGTAATAAAAGAAGAGTTGCATGTACCGGGTGCTTTTGTATCTCCTCCCATTTGGCCATGAAGATAATTGAAATTAGAGCATTTGTCGAAATCGGCAATAAGTAAGGTTCTGTTGCATTCGGCATAGCCGAGACAAGGATAAGTAAGGTAAATTATTATCGTTAATATATAAACCCATAGATTTTCCATAATGTTCATACTTTACCTTAATAAAGACTAAATATCAAGTTTGTTAGTGCGGAATGCCTTGAATGTTTTGCACTTTTAATCAAATAACTAAAGCAAAAGGTGTTCTTGACATCAAAAAAGCTTATGATATAATTAAATATAAATCATTTAATAATATAGCTTTATTTATTAATAACCGCTTTTTGGCGGTTATATAATTTTTTAGGGCAAAATTAAATTAGGAGTATTAAAATGAAACTAAGCGGCGCGCAGATTTTAATTAATTCGCTTATTAAAGAGAATGTTGAAGTTATCTTTGGTATACCGGGTGGATGTCTGTTGCCCGTTTTAGATAAGCTCTATGATTGTAAGGAGATACAGTTTCTTCTGACGCGCCATGAACAGGGGGCGGCTCACGCAGCCGACGGGTATGCCAGGGCTACAGGTAAAGTTGGGGTTTGCATGGTGACTTCCGGTCCGGGAGCTACTAATATAGTGACCGGTTTAGCGACCGCTAATTTTGATTCTGTTCCTATTGTGGCTATAACCGGCCAGGTTAATACCAATATGATTGGAAACGATGCTTTTCAGGAAGCTGACTTAACGGGTATTACCCGCTCGGTTACTAAGCATAATTATCTGGTTAAGGACGTTAAGGATTTAGCCCGCATAGTAAAAGAGGCGTTTTATATTGCTTCAACCGGCAGGCCCGGCCCGGTTTTAATTGATTTACCTAAAGATATTACTTTGGAGGAAATAGATTTTAATTATCCTAAGAAACTCAATTTAAGAAGTTATAATCCGACATATGAGGGGCATCCGGGTCAAATAAAAAGGGCGGCGGCACTGATATCTAAGAGCAGGCGTCCTGTTATTTATGCCGGCGGCGGAGTTATTATTTCCGGAGCTGAAAAGGAATTAATAAAACTGGCTGAGAGAAATGGTATTCCGGTTACGACTACTTTGACCGGTTTAGGCGGTTTTCCCGAGGCGCATCCTTTATCTTTAAAGATGCTGGGTATGCATGGTTCAGCTTATGCCAATTACGCGATTATGGACTCGGATTTGATTATTGCCGTAGGTTCCAGATTTGATGATAGAGTTACGGGTAAGATTGATGAATTTGCCCCAAGTGCTAAAGTAATCCATATTGATATTGACCCATCAAGTATAAGTAAGAACGTTGATGTTGATATACCTATAGTCGGTGATTGCAAGAGTGTTTTAAGTGATTTAAATAAGAAAATAAATAAGAAACCAAATACCAGCGCATGGCTTAAGCAGATAGACGGCTGGAAGAAGACGCATCCCTTGACTTATGAAGATGATAATAAGCTGCATCCACAGTATGTTATTGAAGAGCTCAACAAACTAACTAAAGGTAAGGCTATTATTGCTACCGAGGTTGGCCAACATCAGATGTGGGCGGCGCAGTTTTATCAGCACATAAGGCCGCGTACTTTTTTAACCAGCGGCGGCCTGGGAACTATGGGTTATGGCTTTCCGGCAGCTATTGGCGCTCAGGTAGGATGTCCTGATAAATTGGTTTTTGATATTGCCGGTGACGGCAGCATTCAGATGAACATTCAGGAGTTAGCTACAGTAGCCGAGTATAAGATTCCGGTTAAAATTTTAATACTAAATAACTCATGCCTGGGAATGGTTAGGCAGTGGCAGGAGTTGTTTTATGATAAGCGTTATCAATCTACACCTTTAAAAAATCCCGACTTTGTTAAAATAGCTGAAGGTTATGGAGTTAAAGGTATTAAGGTTACCAAGAAACAAGATGTTATCATGGCGCTTAAAGAAGCTATTAAGACCCCGGGGCCGGTTTTAGTTGATTTTCATGTTGAAGGTGAGGAAAATGTTTTTCCTATGGTCGCGCCCGGTAATGCTATTAATAAGATGATGGGAGGCTTAGCGTAAAATTATGTCCGATAAGTTTAAAAAACATATTATTTCTGTTTTAGTTGAAAATAGATTTGGGGTTTTAGCTCATATATCCAGTTTGTTTTCAGCCAGAGGTTTTAATATTGATTCTCTGACAGTTGGAGAGACTGAAGACTCCTCGATGTCCCGCATGACAATAGTAGTTACCGGAGATGACAGGACGCTTGAGCAGGTAGACAAACAGCTTAATCGTCTGATTGATGTTATCAGGGTTGATGACCTTACTAAAAAAGGGTTTGTCGACAGGGAACTGGTACTTTTTAAAGTTAAAGTCAGCTCTGCTAATCTTAAGAAAATTAAAGAGGTTTTAAGAAAGAATAAGGCCAAGGTTTTTGATGAAAAAAATGAGACTCTTTCGGTTGAATTTTGCGGAGATAGCTCTCAGGTGGAAAAGTTATTTAAAGAAATATCAAATTACAAATTAAGAGAAATGACTAGAACCGGAAAATTAGCTATAGCTAAAGAAAAATAACATTTCAGGGAGAAACGGAATGGCTAAGGTTTACAAAGAGAAAGACGCGAACTTAAAAGAATTAAAAGGTATGACTATTGCCGTTATAGGTTATGGCGCTCAAGGCCGCGCTCAAAGCCTTAACTTAAGAGACAGCGGCTTGAAAGTTATTGTCAGCGATCTTAAAGGAAGTGCTAACTGGAAGCAGGCTCAAAAAGACAGGTTCAAGCCCGTCTCAGCCAAAGAAGCAGCGCAAAAAGCTGATATAATCCAGATTTTAACTCAGGATCATGTTCAGGGTATGGTTTATCGCGACAGCGTTGAACCCAATTTGACAGAGGGCAAGGCACTTGTTTTTTCACACGGATTTAACATTCATTTTAAGCAGATTAAGCCGCCAAAATATGTTGATGTCTTTATGGTGGCCCCTAAGGGCCCCGGAACTCTGGTTAGAGAAATGTATGAAAAAGGCATGGGTGTTCCCTGCTTAGTAGCCGTTTTTCAAGAATATTCCGGAAAAGCTCTTAATAAGGCTCTAGCCTATGCCAAGGGTATCGGTGGTACCAGAGCCGGTGTTATTGAGACAACTTTTAAAGAGGAAACGGAAACCGACCTCTTCGGTGAACAGGCTGTTCTCTGCGGCGGAGTTACCGAGCTAATCAAGGCCGGATTTGATACGTTAATTAAAGCCGGTTATCAGCCGGAGATAGCTTATTTTGAATGTTGTCATGAATTGAAATTAATTACCGACCTTATTTATAAATCAGGTTTAGCCGGTATGAGACAGATTATTTCTGATACGGCTGAATACGGAGATTTAAGCCGAGGCCCGGTAGTTATTGATAAAGCGGTAAGAAAAAGAATGGAGAAAATACTTAAGGATATCCAAAGTGGTAAATTCGCTAAAGAATGGATGCGGGAAAACGAAAAGAAAAGGCCCGTATTTACCAAATTGAGAAAAAGGGACTTAAAACATCCTCTGGAAGTTATTGGTAAGAAACTCAGAGGTATGATGAGTTGGATAAGTAAATAAGTATTTAACTTAAATATTGTTTGTTTGTGCCCGTTAGGGTGTAATTTGGTTCTTGGTTCATAGAGTTTTTGAAATCAAGATACAAGAAACAAGATACAATAACCAAATAATAATCAATGACCAAATTAAAATAACCAAACAAGAATGATGAGATAATAAAATAACCAGCCTAAGACAAAAGCAACTGTTTGGTTATTGGATATTGAAATTTGGAAATTGTTTGCCTGTGCCCGAAAGGGCATATCTTGCATCTTGGTTATTGGAAATTGTTTGAATATTGGTGATCTAAAATTGAATAATTTTAACAATATGTTCCTGTTAAGTAAGAAAGAAAATGGATAAAGTAATAATTTTCGATACAACATTAAGAGACGGAGAACAAGCTCCCGGGGCCAGTCTTGATTTAAGGCAGAAGATACAAGTGGCTCATCAATTGGAGCGTTTAAACGTGGATGTAATTGAAGCGGGTTTTCCGATTTCCTCGGACCTTGACTTTAAAGCGGTAAAAACTATTGCTTCAGAAATCAAGAAACCAATAATCTGCGCGTTGGCCAGGGCCAAAAAAGAAGATATAGACGCGGCTTATAAATCTACTAGGCGGGCCAAGAGAAAACGCATCCATGTTTTTTTGGCTACTTCCAAAATACATATGCAGTATAAGTTAAAAAAAGCTCAGGATGAAATATTAAAACTGGCTGTCGACGCTGTTAAATATGCCAAGCGTAAAGTAGCCGATATAGAATTTTCACCGGAAGATGCCAGCAGGACAGACTTGGAGTTTTTGATTCAGGTTGTCGAGGCGGTAATTGATGCAGGGGCTACAACTGTGAATATTCCTGATACTGTTGGTTATGCCACTCCGGAGGATTATGGCAAGGTGATTAAGTTTTTATTAGATAATGTGCCTAATATTAATAAGGCTGTTATCAGTACGCACTGCCATGATGATTTAGGAATGGCTACGGCTAATTCATTAGCTGCCGTGGTAAACGGTGCCAGGCAGATAGAGTGTACCATTAACGGTATCGGCGAGAGAGCCGGTAGTGCTCCCCTGGAAGAGGTGGTTATGGCCATTAAGACGCGGAGAGATTTTTATAAAGTTAAGACATCTGTTAAAACCAGAGAGTTATATAAAAGTTCGCGTTTAATAAGTCATCTAATGGGTATTAAGATGCAGCCTAATAAAGCTATTATAGGTGATAACGCCTTTAGTCATGAGTCGGGAATACATCAAGATGGTGTCATAAAAGAAAGAAGCACCTATGAAATCATGAAACCTGAAGATGTGGGTTTTAAAGAAAGTAAATTAGTCTTAGGCCGTCATTCCGGCAGACATGCTTTTAAGGTTCGCTTGCAGCAGTTGGGTTTTGACTTGGATAAAACAGAATTACAGGACGCTTTTGAGAAATTTATGCAATTAGCCAATAAGAAAAAAGAAGTCTATGATGAAGATTTGCGGAGCATCATTGAAGGTGAGATAACCCAGACGCCTCAGATATGGCAGTTATTAAATATTAAAGTGGTTTCTGAAACGGATAAAGCGCCTATGGCCAATGTCAAAATTAAGTCCAAAGGAAAAATTTACGAGGCTCAAGCGACAGGCGACGGCCCGGTGGATGCTTGCTATAAAGCTATTGACCAAATAGTAAAATCAAAAGGTAAATTAATAAGTTATGCCTTGGAATCTGTTACTCGGGGCAAAGATGCTTTAGGAGAAGTGGTTATAAAAGTAAGGTTTAAAAACCGGGAAATAGTTGCCAAGAGTTCAAGTACCGATATTTTTGAAGCAAGTGCTAAAGCATATATTAATGCTATAAACAAAGTTCTTTTTTCCGGTAAAAAGAAATAAAACCTTAGAATAAAATATATGAAATTAAAAATAGACGGACATAGTAAAATTTATGCTTTACTGGGCCATCCGGTAGAACATACCGCCTCGTGCGCGATGCATAACGCGGCTTTTAAGGCCTTGAATATTAATGCCTGTTATATAGCTTTGGATGTCAAAACGAATTATCTGAAAGAAGCTTTGGCTTCTATAAGGGCTCTTAATATAGCCGGGGTTAATATTACCATTCCTCATAAGCAAACCTGCATGAAATATCTGGATAAAATAGACCGGCAAGCCAAAAATATAGGAGCGGTTAATACCGTTATAAATAGAAACGGGAAATTAGTCGGCTATAATACTGACGCTGACGGCTTTATTGATTCGCTTAAGTTTGACGCGGCATTTGATGTAAAAAATAAATCTATTTTTATTATGGGTGCCGGTGGGGCAGCCAGGGCTATAGCTTTTTCATTGGCCCAAAAGAAACCTAAAGTAATTTATATCCAGGATATTAAGGATAAACAGGCTTTTGGTTTAGCTTTATCCTTAAGGAAATATTATCCCAAATTGAATGTAATAGCAATTCACTTAAGGGATAAAAAGAAAACCGGAATTTTCTTATCAGATGCGCATTTATTTATTAACGCGACGGGAGTTGGCCTTAGGAAGAAAGATGCCGCGGTAATTGATGTAGAACTTTTAAATAAACGAACCTTAGTTTGTGATTTAATTTACAATCCCAAAGTGCCTGTTTTATTAAAGGCAGCTAAAAAAAGAGGCCTTAAAGTTTTAAACGGAGAAGGTTTGCTTTTATATCAGGGCCTCAGAGCTTTTAAGATATGGACTAATAAAAAACCTTCTATAAAAATCTATAAACAGGCCTTAAGTAGTTTTTTAGAAAGTGGGCTTTAAGTAAAAAGTGTAAAGATAGAAATAAAATTTAAGAGAATAAAATGATATTGGCATATATTGTAGTTTCAATTTTTGGATTAATTTTAGGCAGTTTTTTGGGGGTCTGTATTTACAGGTTACCCAAAGATGAATCTATAATACGGCCGGCTTCACATTGCACCAGCTGTAATAAGCCGTTGAAATGGTTTGATAATATTCCCATTATAAGTTTTATCCTTTTAAAGGGTAAATGCCGGTATTGCAAAAAACCTATTTCCATAGGAAACCTGCTGGTGGAATTAATAAGCGGGGTTTTAGCTGTTTATCTTTTTTGGTGTTGCGGCTTAGGTTTGGACTTTCTCCTGGGAATGATATTTTTCTCAAGCTTGATAGTTGCGTCGTTTATTGATATTAAATATCAATTTATTCCTGACAGCGTATCCGTGGGTGCCTTACTTCTTATTTTTGTGATTAAAGCCGGCCAAAGCATAGGTTTCTGCGGGGATATTTTACAAAAACCTATTATCAGCTCACTTGCCGGTGCTATCTTTGGAGGGGGCCTGGTTTATTTAGTTATTATAATTTTTAATTTTATCCTTTTTGATGTAGTTGCGACTATTTACAAAAAAAGAGGTAAGGTTTTTTATTTGCTGAAGAAGTTTGATAATGAGGAAGAGGCGAGCTGCATGGGGTTAGGCGATGTAACCTTGATGGCTTTAATCGGTTCTTTTTTAGGTATTCAAGGAGTTTTGATTACTTTTATTGCAGCGCCCTTTTTAGGTTCGATAATCGGGCTTGTTATCCTTGTAACTAAAAAGGACCATATTATTCCTTATGGGCCTTTTCTTTCAGCGGCAGCTTTAGTGGTTTTTATCTGGCAGGATCAGATTGTAGCGGCTGTTTCCAATTATTTATACGGGATATCGGGATTTTAAAAAAGTTAAATGGAATTTTTTAGGAGGTTGTTATGTTAAGATATTTAAGCGCGGGAGAATCTCACGGAAAATGCCTTTCGGCTATTATTGAAGGCCTGCCTTCAGGCCTTAAACTAGACGAAGAGTTTATTAATGGTGAATTAAAAAGAAGACAAGCCGGTTACGGCAGAGGCCCCCGCTCTAAAGGTATAGAAAATGATAAGGTTGAATTTTTATCCGGTATTCGTAACAGCTTTACCTTGGGAAGCCCCTTAGCATTGACGATTAAAAATAAAGATTGCTCTTTAGATAAACTTTGCGCTATATCTAAACCCAGGCCGGGCCATGCTGATTTAGCCGGAGCGCTTAAATATAATCAGGATGATATTCGTAATATACTTGAAAGAGCCTCAGCGAGAGAAACGGCCATAAGAACGGCGGTTGGAGCTATAGCTAAGACATTTTTAAGTCATTTTCAGGTAGGGGTTGTTTCGCACGTAATCGCTTTAGGCGGTGTGGATGCCCACACAAAAGGCCTGCAGTTGGAAGACATAATCCGGAAAGCGGAAAATTCCGAGTTACGCTGCGCGGATAAAACCGCGGAAAAATTAATGAAGGAAGAAATAAGTAAAATTGAACATGAAGGGGATACTTTAGGCGGTGTCTTTGAAGTTATTATAAGCGGAGTCTGCCCCGGAGTAGGTTCCTTTACGCATTATGACAGAAAATTAGATGCCATATTAGCCGGCGCTCTTATGTCAATTCAGGCCATAAAAGGAGTAGAAGTGGGCCTTGGTTTTGAAGTCGCGAAAAAAGCGGGTTCACGGGTTCATGATGAGATTTTCTATAATAAGAAGAATGGTTTTTTTCGCAAATCGAATAACGCCGGGGGCATAGAAGGCGGTATGTCTAACGGGGAGCCGATTATTATGCGTTGTGCCATGAAGCCTATACCCACTTTGAAAAAAGCACTGGAATCGGTTGATATAAAAAGCAAAGAAAAGTTTAAAGCTCAGGTAGAACGATCCGACATAACGGCGGTACCGGCCGCGTCTGTAGTTGCCGAGGCAGCGGTAGCTTTTGAATTAGCCAGGCTGTTTCTTGAGAAATTCGGAGGTGACTCGGTAGGTGAAACAACGAGAAACCATAAATCTTATATAGAACAAATCAAAGGTTTTTAAATGAATTTATATATAGTGGGTTTTATGGGTAGCGGCAAAACAGCCGTAGCTAAGGAGATATCCGAAACTACTAATTTAAAATATGTCGAAATAGATGAGCTTATTGAAAAAAAAGAGGGCCGCAGTATAAACGATATATTTAAAAACAGCGGTGAGGACTATTTCAGAAAAACAGAAAAAGAAGCCATAAGAGAAATTGGGCTTGATGATAATCAGGTGGTGTCCTGCGGAGGGGGAGTGGTTATTGATAAAGAAAATATCAGGCTCATGAAAGATTCGGGGCTGTTAATTTGCCTTAAGGCGGAGCCTGAAGTAATTTACCAAAGAATAAAAGACCAGAAGCACCGCCCGCTTTTAAACGTAGACAACCCCCAAATAGAAATAGAAGAGTTATTAAAAAAAAGAAAACCTTTTTACAAAAAGGCTGATTACGTAATTGAGACCGGCAAACTTTCTATAAAACAAGTGGCCGAAGAGGTCATAAATCATTTTTTTGAAGCGGATAATGGAGTCTAGAGATTACTTAATTGCCTTAAATATGATTGAGGGCCTCAACACTTTAAAGGTTCAAAAATTACTTGAATATTATAAAATTCCCTCTGCCATTTTTAAAGCTTCTACGGTTGAACTTAGGAGCGTTTCAGGTATAAATTTTAAAACAGCCCGGACAATATCATCCTTTCTTTCATCAAAGGTTTTTCCACAAGAACTAAATTTAATAGATAAGCATAAAATTAATATCATTACTATCCAGGATAAAGCTTATCCCTCCGTACTAAGGCAGATACACGATCCGCCTATTGTTTTATATGTTAAAGGTTACTATTTAGAAACAGACAAGTTATCCTTAGCGGTTGTTGGTTCGCGCAAGTCTTCAGAATACGGCCTTAAAATGGCCCGCACAATAAGTATCAATTTAGCTAAAGAAGGCATTACTATAGTTTCCGGTTTAGCCAGGGGCATAGATACTCAGGCTCATCAGGGCGCCCTTTCTGTCAAAGGACGGACATTGGCTATTTTGGGCAGCGGCCTTTTGAGGATATATCCGCCTGAAAATGAGAAGCTTTATAATGAAGTGACTTCAAACGGAGCGGTTATTTCCGAATTTCCCTTAAACTGTCCACCTTACAGGTATAATTTTCCACGAAGAAACAGAATTATCAGCGGTTTATCTTTAGGAGTGGTGGTTGTTGAGGCCAGAAAGAAAAGCGGTTCACTAATTACAGCTAATATGGCCCTGGAACAAGGAAGGGATGTTTTTGCCATACCTCATAGAGCCGGGCTTTTCTCATCTCAAGGGACGAATGAACTCATAAAACAAGGAGCTATTCTTATCCAAAGCGCCCAGGATGTTATAGAGGAATTAAATCCCGAAGTTAAAAAATATTTGCAATATGTTCCAAAAAGTGGGACAATTACCCAGGATAAGCATATGGCTTCTTTTGAGCCGCAATCTAAAGTGACGCGGGAGAGCCTATATGAACTAATAAGCCTCCAACCCAGAACTTATCAAGAACTGGTTACCTGCTTTAATGGTAAAGAAGAAGGGCTTAAAGATAATTTAACAGCGCTTGAAGTAAAAGGCATCATAGAGCAGACTTCCGGCGGTAAATTCACGAAACTTAATACGGGAGAGTAAGTTGTCTAAATATCTAGTGATCGTTGAGTCACCCACAAAAGTTAAGACAATCAGTAAGTTTTTAAATAGTGATTATGAAGTTGAAGCTTGCGGGGGACATCTTAGAGATCTTCCCAAAAGTCAAATAGGAGTTGATATAGAAAATGGTTTTGAACCTGAGTATAAGATAATTACAGGTAAAACGAAGATCGTCTCCCGAATCAAAAAAAGCGCCAAAGGTAAAGATATTCTCTTTTTGGCCTGCGACCCCGATAGAGAAGGAGAAGCTATTGCCTGGCATATAGCCCACATAATTAAAAAAGGCCCGATAATCAAAAGGGTGGTTTTTAATGAGTTGAGTAAGGATACTGTTCTGGATGGTTTTAACCATTCAAGTGAAATTAATATCAATAGAGTTAATGCTCAGCAGGCCAGGCGTATTTTAGATAGGATAGTTGGTTATCAGCTAAGTCCGCTTCTCTGGAAAAAGGTCGGGCGGGGTTTAAGTGCCGGTAGAGTACAATCAGCCGCTTTAAATATCCTGGTAGTTCGTGAGCGAGAAATAAACGCTTTTATAAAAGAAGAATATTGGCAGTTGACAGCTGACTTATCTAAAAAAGAAAATCAAAATAGGACTTTCAATGCCAAATTAGAGAAGATAAACAATGAGAAGGCCGAAATAAAAGATGAGAAAACAGCAGTAGAGTTAACCGCCAGGCTTAAAACAACTGACTTTATAGTTGAAAGCGTTACCAAAAAGATTCAAAAAAGAAATCCTAAGCCACCCTTTATAACCAGCAGCCTTCAGCAAGCGGCATTTAATACTTTACGGTATACGGCTTCAAAAACTATGATTATTGCTCAGAAGCTTTATGAAGGTATTAGCTTGGATGAAGAGGGCAGCACAGGTTTAATTACTTATATGAGAACCGACTCGGTAGCTATTTCCAATGTAGCTCAGACGCAGGCGCGTGATTATATTTCCAAGACTTTCGGCAAGGAGTTTTTACCTGAAAAATTCAGGATTTATAAATCTAAAAAGAGCGCCCAAGAGGCCCATGAGAGCATCAGGCCGACATCAGTTTGGCGTACGCCGCAGAGCATTGAAAAACATTTATCTAAAGAACAATTTCTACTTTATAAGCTCATCTGGGAAAGATTTGTGGCCGCCTGTATGAAAGAAGCTCAAGTGGCTCTGACTTCAGTTGTCATTAAAGCGGATAACTGTAGTTTTAAGGCCACGGGTTTAAAAATCATTTTTGAGGGCCACATGAAAGTTTTTAAGGATAATGAGCAAAACGAAGAGAGTAAGCTTTTGCCTGATATAGAAAAAGGCGAAACGCTTAATTTAATAGAACTAATACCTTCACAACACTTTACCCAGCCGCCGGCCAGGTATACCGATGCCAGCCTGATTAAAGCTTTAGAAGAAGAAGGTATCGGCAGGCCTTCGACGTACGCGCCGACCATCAGGACATTAATTATACGGCATTATGTTGAGCGTCAGAAACGCTCACTTACGCCGACTGAATTAGGCATATTAGTCAATGATTTATTGATGGATAATTTCCCTGATGTTTTGGATAAAAAGTTTACAGCTAAGATGGAAGAAGAGCTGGATAAGGTTGAGCGGGGAGACCTGGGCTGGCGAGAGTTATTAAGTAAATTTTATACACCTTTTGCCAAAGATTTAGATGTAGCCAAGGTTAAGATGCGGGATGTCAAAAAAGAAGTTATCAAGACCGATGAAGTTTGTGAGAAATGCGGGCTGCCCATGGTTATCAAGTGGTCTCGTCATGGTAAATTTTTGAGTTGTTCCGGTTTTCCTAAGTGTAAAAATGCCAAATCCCTGGATAGCGGTGTTGCTTGTCCGGAGGAAGGCTGTGACGGACGGCTTGTTCAGCGCCGTTCAAAAAGAGGCAGGATGTTTTATGGATGCACCAATTATCCCAAATGCACCCATATCAGCAATAAACTGCCGGACGAATAAAGTTTCTTATGAAACGATATATAATTAAATTTATTAATTATTTAGAAGTTGAAAAGAATGCTTCCAATTACACCCTTTTAAATTATCATAAAGATTTAGAGGAGTTTGCCGCTTTTATTAATTCAGAGGATTTAAAGGCGATAACTCATTTAAAGTTAAGAACCTGGATGGCTTTCTTGAAAAAGAAGAGTTATGCTAAATCGACAATTGCCAGAAAACTGGCCGTCCTAAGGTCTTTTTTTAAGTTTTGTGTCAGAGAAAATTTTATTGAGACTAATCCGGCTCTCAGCCTGGCCACTCCCAGACAGGAAAAAAAACTCCCCAATTTTTTAACCGAAAATGAAATTATAAAACTCTTAGAAGCTCCTGATAAAAATACTGAAATTGGCCTAAGAGACAGAGCTATCTTAGAAACGCTTTATTCAACCGGTATGCGCGTAGGTGAACTAGTTGCCCTTAATATAGAAAATATAGACTTTATCGGCGGGGTCATAAAAGTTAGGGGAAAAGGCAAGAAGGAAAGGCTGGTCCCCGTCGGGGAAAGCGCTTTAAAGGCTATAAGGCAATATTTGGATAAAAAAGTTGTTTCTGTGAATGAAAGCAGCCGCGTAGTTTTTTTAAATAAGAGGGGCCGCAGAATAAATCAAAGAACCATTAGGCGTATTGTTGAGAAATATATAAAGGTTTTCTGTAATAAGACAGGTATTTCGCCTCATAGCCTGCGCCATTCATTCGCGACTCATCTTTTAGATAGAGGAGCTGACCTACGTTCGGTCCAGGAACTTTTAGGCCACGCTAATTTATCCTCTACTCAGATATACACCCATATTACCACACAGAGATTAAAGGAGGTTTATAGTAAGGCTCATCCCAGAGCCTGAGAAAGTAATGTTTATTCTATATGATTTTTTATTTATTGTTTTTTTAATTTTATATATACCCCTATTTATTATAAAGCGGAAGTTTCATCAGGGGTTTATGATGCGCCTGGGAGTTATACCTAATAGTATTCTCAAAGGCTTAAGCGGAAAAGAAGTTATTTGGATTCATGCCGTCAGTGTTGGCGAGGCTAACAGTACGCAACCGTTGGTTGAAGCCCTTATAAAAAAGTATCCCGGAAAAAAGATTGTTATTTCAACCGTAACACCTACCGGTAACGCGCGTGCGAAAGAAATTGCCAAAGGCAGGGTGAGTGTTATTTATCTACCTTTAGATTTAAGTTTTATTGTTAGAAAAGTTATCCGCCTTCTGAAGCCGGAAGTATTTATTATAGTCGAGACGGAACTTTGGCCTAATTTATTATCTCGTCTACATAAAGATAATATCCCGGTAGTTTTTATTAACGGGCGCGTATCAGAGGGGTCTTATCGCGGTTATCTTTTCGGGAGATGGTTTATTGGAAGGTTAATTGAGAAAGTAAAATTCTTTATGATGCAGTCGGAAGCTGACGCTAAGAGAATAATGGAGTTGGGAGCCGCTAAAAAGGCGGTTAAGGTGACCGGTAATACTAAGTTTGATATAATTGAGATGATAGCCGACGTTAAAGAAGATCAGGAATTGATAAAGAATATTTTTACCATTAATAATGATGACCTTCTCGTTTGTGCCGGTAGTACCCATTATCCGGAGGAAAGCATTTTAATTAAGGTCTACGGGAAACTTAAAAATGAGTTTAAAACTTTAAAACTTATCCTTGTGCCGCGCCACACAAAAAGGGCTGAGTATATCAGGCAGTTAGTGGCCGAGAATGATCTGACCTATACCAGTTACAGTAAGCCGCTGGGTGAGTCGGCTCCCGGAGCCGATGTTTTAATTCTAGATATTATGGGCAAGTTAAAAGCGGCCTATAGCTTATCGGAAGTTTGCTTCGTGGGAGGTACTATGGCTAAAATAGGAGGCCATAATCTTGTGGAACCGGCTATTTTTTCAAAACCCATTATTATTGGTTCTCATGTGGATAACTGCCGTTATCTGGCGGAGAGTTTGCTTAAGGCAAATGGGGCTCTTATGGTCGGGAATGAGGTAGAGTTAGAAGAGAAAATTAGAGAACTTTTATCACAACATACCTTAAATAAAGAAGTTGGGGAAAATTCATATAAATGCCTCAAAGGCTTAAAAGGAGCTACTAGCCGGGTTATGAGTTCTCTGGAAGAGGTTATTTAGTGCGTTTCGGGTATTTTCTTGACACTACCCATTTTTAGTATATAATAAGATTGTGGATGTTAAAGAAAAGAAAAAGAATATAAGACAGGAACTTCTTAAGAAATTAAGAAGTCAGGATAAAGAACAAAGGAGATTGAAGAGCGAAAAAATTAAGGGGAGGCTGTATGCGCATGAGAAATTTAAAATCGCGGATACAGTGATGTTTTATATTTCAGAAGACTTTGAAGTTAATACAGAACAAATGATTAGAGATTCACTTAAAAGTGGGAAAAAGATAGCGGTACCTATAACAGTGGTAAGCCAAAACAAGTTAATCGCATCATTGCTGGTAGATTTTGATAAGGAATTAAGTAAGGGGCCCTATGGAATACTTCAACCAAAGAGTGATTTTGTCAGGCCCGTTCCGTTAAAAAAAATAGATTTAATTATAGTGCCAGGCGTGGCTTTTGATTTGAGAGGTTATCGCTTAGGGCGCGGCACAGGATACTATGACAGATTTCTTTCTAAAATTCCAGAAAGTGCGCTCACTATTGGCTTAGCCTTCGACTTTCAATTAGTCGATAATATACCCACTTCATCCCGCGATATCGCGGTTAAAGAGATTATCTCTAATTAATATCTATCAACTTTCAAAAAATTTCTGAATATTTATAATTTCACTAAATGCTCGATATGTAGATCAAGCTAAGGAGGTGTTTGTATAGATATGTTAACTGAAAATCCAATCTTAAAACAAATTTTAATAATAGCAGTTCCCATAGTGCTTCTTTTAATCGGCTATTTTATCAGGAAGCTTATGGCTGAAGGTAAAGTAAAGGGAGCTGAAGAAAGAGCAACTCAGATTTTGAACCAAGCAGAAAAAGAAGTAGGAGCAAAAAGAAAAGAAGTTGAACTTGAAGGTAGAGATCTTCTTTATCGTGTAAGATCAGAGTTTGAAGAACAAACAAAAGAAAAGCGCCAGGAATTAGAGCGGCTTGAAAAACGTCTTGTGCAAAAAGAGGATAATATTGATAGGAAAGTTGATATCTTAGATAAGAAAGAAAGAGATGTAGTTGTATTAGAAGCATCAATTCAAGAAAAAGAAAAAAATGTTCAGTTAAAAGGCGTTGAGTTAAACAATCTTCTTGAAGAAGAAAAAGAGAAGCTTCAGAGTATTTCCAGATTAAGCGCTGATGAGGCCAAGAATCTTTTATTAAAACGTATGGAGTCTGATGTCAGGCATGAAGCCAGCATAATGATAAAAAATATAGAAGATGAGGCTAAAACTACAGCCGAGAAAAAAGCTAAGAATATAATTAGTTTGGCGATTCAAAGATGCGCGGCGGATCATGCTACCGAGACAACAGTTAGCGTTGTCAGTTTACCTAATGACGAGATGAAGGGCCGTATTATTGGCCGAGAAGGTAGAAACATCAGGGCTTTTGAAATGGCTACAGGCATTGATGTGGTTATTGACGATACGCCGGGTGCGGTTACTTTGTCCGGTTTTGATATGGTTAGGCGCGAAGTTGCCCGCATTTCTTTACAACGGCTTATCACTGATGGAAGAATTCACCCGGCACGAATAGAAGAAGTTGTAAAGAAAGTTAAAGAAGAAATGGAAGCCACCATCAGAGAAGAAGGCGAGAAAGCCGCTTTTGATGCCGGCGTTCACGGATTGCATGCCGAGATTATCAGATTATTAGGCAAACTCAAATATAGAACAAGTTATGGCCAGAATGTTTTACAACACTCTAAAGAGGTTGCCTTTCTAATGGGTATTATGGCTTCTGAATTAGGATCTGATTTTAAACTGGCCAGGCGTATAGGACTTTTACACGATATAGGTAAGGCGGTTGATCATGAGGTTGAAGGTTCGCATGATCAGATAGGCGCTAACCTGGCTAAAAAATATGGTGAGTCGCATCAAGTGGTTCATGCTATAGAGGCCCACCATGAAAGCGCTGAACCTAAAACACTCTACGCTGTTTTGACCCAGGCGGCTGATGCCGTTAGCGCGTCAAGGCCCGGCGCCAGAAAAGAAACTTTAGAGAGTTACGTCAAGCGTTTGAACAATCTTGAAAGTATTGCCAACACTTTTAGTGGTGTGCAGAAGTCTTACGCTATACAAGCGGGTAGAGAAATAAGAATTATGGTTGTACCGGATAAGATTTCAGACATAGAGACTGTTGGTTTAGCTAGAGAGATAACCAAGAAGATTGAAGATGAGCTTGAGTATCCCGGACAGATTAAAGTTGTGGTTATCAGGGAAACTCGTTCTATAGAATACGCTAAATAAAGTCTTCAGCCTTCAGCCATCAGTTGACAGCGAAAAAACAAAAAACTTAAAAAATGCTGACGACTAAAAATCGAAAGCCGAAAACTGAAAGCTAAATAATGAAAATCCTAGCGATTGGCGATGTAGTTGGTAAGCCCGGACGTCAAGCGATAAAACAATTCGTTGGTAAAATGAAGAAGAAAAATGAAGTTGACTTCGTTATTGCCAACGGTGAAAATTCTGCCGGTGGATCGGGCTATACTGAAAAAACAGCTACGGAATTATTTTCAGCCGGCGTTGATGTTGTTACATCAGGGGATCATGTCTTTAAAAAGAAAGATATCCTTAGTTACATAATCAAAGAGAATAAACTTTTAAGGCCGGCAAATTACCCCGAGGGAGTTCCCGGCTGCGGTTATATCATTCTGCCTCTTAATGGTAATCTGAAAATTGCGGTGGTTAATATCTTAGGCCGCGTATTCTTAAAGCCTCTAAGGTGCCCTTTTAAAATTATGGATACGCTTTTGGAGAAAATAAGCCAAGAAACGCCTAATATTATTGTCGACTTTCATGCCGAGGCTACCAGCGAAAAAATAGCTATGGGTTGGTTTTTAGATGGCAAAGTCTCAGCTGTTGTGGGAACGCATACCCATGTTCAGACGGCGGATGAAATAATACTTCCTAAAGGTACCGCCTATATTACCGATTTAGGCATGACCGGGCCTATTGATTCTGTCTTGGGCAGAGATATTGATAATGTTCTTGAACATTTTCTAACCGGCATGCCGGCTAAATTCCCTATGGCTAAAAATAATATCCAGCTTCAGGGTGTACTTATCGACATTGATGAGAAAACCGGTAAAGCAAAGTCAATTAAAAGAATAAAGCTAAAGTTAGATGAAGCCAGTTGATGGTGTAAAAATATTTTCAATAAGCGAAATTACATCCCGAATAAACGGAACTTTAAAAAATACCTTTAGTAGTATCTGGGTAGAAGGGGAAGTTTCTAACTATAAAAAACACCCCCTCAGCGGCCACAGTTATCTGACTTTAAAAGATGAAAAAGCCCAGTTAAGCGCTATTATTTTTAATAACGTCGGACAAAAAATAAAATTTGAAATTAAAGACGGCCAGAAAGTTTTATGTTTCGGCAGTATCGGTGTTTATCAACCTCAGGGTAAATATCAAATTTACATTGAAAGTATTGAGCCTCAAGGGCTAGGCGCCTTGCAGCTTGCCTTTGAACAGTTAAAAGCCAGGTTGGAGAAAGAGGGCCTCTTTGATGAAAAGCACAAGAAGCCCATTCCACTTTTTCCAAAAAAAATCGGTATAATCACATCCTCTTCCGGAGCGGCCATAAAAGACATTGTTCATAATATTAATAAACGTTTCTCCAGAGTTCACCTCATAATTAATTCGGTGCGTGTCCAGGGGGAAGGTTCGGCTGAGGAAATTGCCCGGGCTATAGAAGAATTTAATACTTTAGATGAAATAGATGTTTTAATTGTTGGCCGCGGCGGCGGAAGCTTAGAAGATCTCTGGGCTTTTAATGAAGAAATTGTGGCTCGAGCTATATTTAACTCTAAGATACCGGTTATTTCGGCTGTAGGCCATCAGAAGGATTATCTTATAAGCGATTTTGTGGCTGACTTAAGAGCGGCGACACCGACTAAAGCGGCTGAGGTGGTCATTGGCTCAGAAAAAGAGTTTAATGCCGCCTTAATTAATTATTCTAAAAGGCTGCAAGCGGTTTTTAAGAACTCGTTAAATAACCTTGAAAAACTCCTTTTAAAATTAAGCCATAGCCGTTTTTTTAAAGACCCCGGTGAACTTGTATATCAGAGAAAACAGGAATTAGATGAGGCTGTGGTTTTATTATCAAGATCATTCAGCCATTATGTCAGTTTAAAACAAGAGCGCCTGAAGAGATATTCCAGCCTGCTTCTGGCTAAAAGGCCGGAGGTTATCCTAAGGGATTATCGAAGAAGGTTATTGGACCTTTACAGGCATTTTAAGAGGGGTATAATACAGTATATAGATATTAAAGGCAGGGATTTAGCGGCTGTTTCTTCGAAAATGGAGGCCTTAAGCCCGCTAGCAGTTTTATCCAGGGGGTACGGCATCAGTTTCAATAAGGATAATAAGATTGTTAAGAGTATTAATGATGTCAAAAAAGATGATGAAATAGAAACTTTACTTAAAGACGGCCGCGTAAGAAGTATTGTTAAAAAGATAAATTATGAAATAAAGAAGTAGAGAAAGTACAAATCAGGAGGTTATAAAATACATGGCAGAACTTAAATTTGAGAAGGCTGTAGAGCGCCTTGAAAAAATAGTAGATGAATTAGAAAGCGGTTCTCTTGAGTTAGACGATTCGCTTAAGGCTTATGAAGAAGGTGTAAAATTAATCAAGCTTTGCAGCAAGAAACTAAATGAAGCTGAGAAAAAAATAGAAATTCTAACCAAAGAAGAAGGTAAGCTTACAAGTAAACCTTTTTCCCTTGAAGAGGAATAACGGGTAAAACATTGTCTGAGATACTTTCAAAAATTAACAGTCCGGCTGATTTAAAGAAACTTCCTGTAGATAAATTGAATGAACTCAGTTCGCAAGTCAGGCAGTTGGTTATAAATACTGTCTCTGAGACTGGGGGCCATTTGGCCTCAAGCCTGGGAGTTGTAGAGCTGACCATTGCCCTGCACTATATTTTTAATACACCCCAGGATAAGCTTGTCTGGGATGTAGGGCACCAGTGTTATCCCCACAAAATTCTTACCGGCAGAAAAGATAAAATGAAAACCTTAAGGCAATTTGGCGGTTTAAGCGGCTTTCCTAATAAAGATGAGAGCCCCTATGATGTTATGACCTCGGGCCATAGTTCAACCTCTATCTCTTTTGCTCTGGGTTTGGCCGCGGCCAGAGATTTAGAAAAGAAAAAAAATAAGGTTGTCGCCATTATTGGTGACGGGGCTTTATCCGGGGGTGAGTCTTTTGAGGCTTTAAATAACGCGGGCCAAATGGGTAAAGATTTTATTATTGTTTTAAACAGTAATGAGATGTCCATTTCCGAGAGCGTAGGGGCGTTAAGCAGTTATTTAACCCGTCTTATATCAGAGCCGTTATTTAATAAGGTTAGAAATGAACTGAGAACTTTTGTTTCACGCATCCCTAAATTCGGGCCTAAAGTGGCCAAGGCAGCCAAGAGATTTGAGGAGGGCCTTAAAAACCTTATTGTTCCAGGTATTTACTTTGAAGAGCTGGGCTTTACTTATTTCGGGCCTATTGACGGCCATGACATGAAAGAATTGATAGCTATCTTTCAAAAAGTTTCCGCTTTGAGCGGCCCCAGGATAGTTCATGTGGTGACAACTAAAGGGAAAGGTTATAAACCGGCTGAATCTGACCCGGCTCATTTCCACGGCCTTAATCCTTTTGATAAGGAAAACGGTATTGAAGAGGGTAAATTAGATAAAAAAGAGTTTGGTAACAAGATAAGTTTTACTGAAGTATTTTCTGATAAAATATGCGCCCTAGCTAAAGAAAACAATAAAATAGTAGCCGTTACCGCGGCTATGCCTCATGGAACCGGCCTGGATGTTTTTGCCAGAAAATATCCTGAGAGGTTTTTTGATGTGGGTATTGCCGAGCAGCATGGCTTGACTTTTTCAGCCGGGATGGCTAAAGAAGGCTTTATACCGGTAGTAGCTATTTATTCTACTTTCCTGCAGCGCGGCTACGACCAAATATTCCATGATATTTGTTTGCAGGAATTGGGAGTTATCCTGGCTATTGACCGGGCCGGCATTGTTGGCCAAGACGGGGTGACCCATCAGGGAGTTTTTGATATAGCCTACTTGCGAAATTTACCTAAATTAGTTATAATGGCTCCTAAGGATGCGGATGATTTTGAGGCGATGTTGGAATTAGCTGTTAGTTTAAAAAGACCGGTGGCTATCAGATATCCCAGAGCTGTGACAAAGAAGCCATCAACGACTGAGAAGTCCGTTATAAAACTAGGTGAATCCGCGGTTTTAAAAGAGGGCAAAGATATAACTATAATTTCCTACGGCCCTATGGCTGAAATTGCCCTTAAAGCAGCCGGGAAATTGGAGGACGAAAATATCTCCGCTCAGGTGGTTGATTTGCGTTTTATTAAACCGCTTGATAAAAAGATAATTAACTGTATTAAAAAGACCGGTAAGCGCTTTATCTGTCTTGAGGAAGGTGTCAGGCTTGGCGGCGCGGGAAGCGCGATTTTAGAACTTTTAGAAGAAAACAAGATTACAGATTATAGATCCGGGCTAATTGGCCTGCCGGATGAATTTATTGAACACGGTACCAGAGAAGAACTTTTTAATAAATACGGCATAACGGTTGATGCTGTGATAAACAAAGCAAAAGAGATATTAAATGATTAAAACAGTTGGCGTAATCGCTAATCCCTCAAAGAAAAAAGCCTTAGCTTATCAGAAAAAAGTTGTCAGTATCTTAAGAAAAAAGAAGATCATGGCCATTACTGATGAGAAATTGTCACGCCATGAAGTAATTAGGATGTCAGATTTAATTATTGCCTTAGGTGGAGATGGTACACTACTTAATATAGCCAGGCATATCAATAAAAAGATAGATGTCTTAGGTATAAATTTAGGCGACTTTGGTTTTTTGACCGAGATTAAAACCAATGAGATTAAAGCGGCTATAGATGAGGTTTTAGAAGGTAAATATACTGTTAGCTTAAGGCAGGTAATTAACGCGGGGATTATCAGAGACGACAAAATTATAAATAGTTTCAGCGCTTTAAATGATATTGTTGTTAGCAGAGGTTCTTTGTCGCGTATTTTGACTTTAGAGCTGATAATTAATAATGAGCAGGTGGCGGTTTATTTATGCGACGGGTTGATTGTAGCCAGTGCGACAGGTTCAACTGCTTATTCATTATCCGCCGGCGGACCTATTTTGCATCCGGAGGTAAAGGCCTTTGTTGTTTCTCCTATATGCCCGCATACTTTGTCTAATAGGCCTTTGGTTTTGCCGATGACCTCAGATATCCGGATAAAGGTTGTTTCTCAAGAAGCCAAAGATGTAGCTCTGGTAGCCGACGGACAAGAAGGCATAAAATTAAAAAATGGAGATATCGTCAGGATTAATAAGGCTAAAAGGCCCTTTAGGTTGATTACCTCTTCAAAGAGAAGTTATTTTGCTATATTAAATGAAAAGTTGAAATGGGGCAAGGTTCGCTGAAATGATTAGGATTAAAATAGATACTGAAAAATGCAAGGGCTGCGGGCTTTGCATAAAATACTGTCCGAAAGGGCTCATAGTTGAATCTAAAAAACTTAATAAAAGGGGCGTTTATCCCGCGGAGTTCGTCCGCGGTAAAGATGAGTGTACGGGTTGTAAGTCTTGCGCTATAATGTGCCCCGAAGCCGCGATTGAAATAATAGATGATGAAAAGTCAAATGACAAAAAATAATCAAAAAGATAAAAATAGGGTATTAATGGTGGGTAACCATATAATAGGGCAGGCGGCCATAGAAGCCGGCTGTAAGTTTTATGCCGGATATCCCATAACTCCCCAGAATGAACTGACAGCCTATATGGCTGATAATATGCCTGAAGCAGGCGGGGTTTTTATTCAGGCTGAAAGTGAGCTGGCTGCCATTAGTATGATTTTTGGGGCCTCAGTCATCGGAGAAAGAGTTATGACTTCTTCCTCTTCACCCGGGATAAGCTTAAAGCAGGAAGGCATTTCCTATTTGGCGGCTTGTAAGTTGCCGGCGGTTATAGTTAATATGCAGCGCGGCGGACCCGGCCTGGGAAATATCAGCCCCGCGCAGTCAGATTATTTTCAAGCAACTAAAGGCGGCGGCCACGGAGATTACCACACTGTTGTTTTGGCTCCCAATGGTTCTCAGGAGCTTTTTGATTTGACTTACCTGGCTTTTGATTTAGCCGATATCTACAGGACTCCGGTTTTAGTTTTAGGAGACGGTGTTTTAGGCCAGATGGCCGAGCCGGTTACTTTGAAGCCTTCTTTTAAGCATGAAAAGACAAAGGTGGATAAAAGCTGGGCCCTGGCTCAGACTAAAAATAAGGAGCCTAAGGTTGTCAAGTCTCTATTTTTGGAGTATGGCGCGCTGGAGAACCTGAATAAAGAACTGAAAAAAACATATGACATTATAGAAAGTAATGAGGTTAGGGCTGAGACTTTTTATATCGATGATTGTGAAATTATCTTAGTTGCTTTTGGAGCGACCAGCCGTATTTGTAAAAAGGTGATGATGACCTTAAGAAATGAAGGCCTTAAGATAGGTATGATCAGGCCTATAACTCTCTGGCCGTTTCCTAAAAAGATTATTTCAGATGCCGCCCATAAAAAGGTTAAATTCCTGGTAGTTGAGATGAATATGGGCCAGATGGTTGAAGATGTACGAATGGCTGTTTTTGGTAAGTCTGAAGTCCATTTTTACGGCAGGACAGCCGGGATAATTCCGAGTGAGAAAGAAATAATTAAAAAAATAAGGAGCCTCTCTTGAAAAAGATATTTAAGAAAAGCCCTTTATTATTAGATCCGGTTACGCATTACTGTCCCGGTTGCGGACATGGTATAGTCCACAGGTTAGTTTGCGAGGTGATTGAAGAGCTTAATATTACTGAAAAAGTTTTAGCTATCGCGCCGGTAGGCTGCGCCGTTTTAGCCTATGACTACTGGGATTTTGATACAACAGAAGCGGCACATGGCAGGCCCCTGGCGGTAGCGACAGGCATAAAAAGAATGAGGCCCGATCTGATTGTTTTTACTTATCAGGGTGACGGTGATTTAGCCGCTATTGGAACCGCCGAGACGGTTCATGCCGCTAATAGAGGCGAAGATCTGACTTGTATTTTTGTAAATAACGGTGTCTATGGAATGACCGGCGGCCAGATGGCCCCGACAACTCTTTTAGGGCAGAGGACAACTACCTGTAAATCCGGACGGGATAAAAAAAGAGACGGCTATCCTCTGAAGATATCAGAGATGCTGGCTGTTTTAGATGGAGTTTGTTATATTGAAAGAACAGCCGTTAATAAACCTAAAAATGTTATCTTAACTAAAAAAGCCATAAAGAGGGCTTTTGTAAATCAAATTGAAGGTAAAGGCTTTTCCATGGTGGAGATCATCTCCCAGTGTCCGACTTACTGGGCTTTAACACCTGAAGAAGCGGTAGATAAAATAGAAAATGAAATTATTAAAGAGACGCCTCTTGGAGTTATAAAAGATGTATAAAGAGATTATCTGCTCGGGCTTTGGCGGACAGGGAATTATGGTTATGGGAAAACTTATCGCTAATGCCGCCATGAAAGAAAACAAAGAAGTTACCTGGATGCCTTCTTATGGAGCTGAGGTTAGGGGCGGAACAGCACACTCCAAGATTATTGTTTCAGACAAGCCCGTGGCCTCAGGACTTTTTTACGAACCTCAGGATTGTATTGTCATGAACAGGCCTTCTTTTATAAAGTTTGAGCATGTAATAAAGAAAAACGGTTTAATGATTATAAACAGTTCTTTAGTTAGCGATAAGACAGACAGGGATGATTTAAAAATTGTCAGAATTCCGGCCACAGAAAAAGCCAAGGAGTTAGGAAACATCAAAGTAGCCAACATGGTTGCTCTGGGCGCTTATCAGAGAATTACCAACCTTGTAAAACTAGAAAGTATTATAGCTATTTTAAAAGATGTTTTTCCGCCGTACCGCCACATAATGCTTGATATAAATAAACAAGCTCTTCATGAAGGGGTAAAATTAGCCGATGAGTATAAGAGTTAGATTTGCCCCCAGCCCCACGGGTTTTCTTCATTTAGGAAGTGCCAGGACAGCCCTTTTTAATTGGCTCTACGCTAAACACGTTGGTGGTACCTTCGTGCTAAGAGTGGAAGATACTGACCTGGTACGTTCAAAAAAAGAATTCTTGGATGATATTTTAAATGACTTGAAGTGGATGGGTTTAGAGTGGGATGAGGGCCCTTTTTTTCAGTCTGATAACTTCGGGCTTTATAAAGAAAAAGCTCAAAATATTTTAGATAAAGGCCTGGCATATAAAGAAGGCGAAGCTATTATTTTTAAGGTGGAAAAAGGCAGAGTTATTTCAATTAATGACCTGGTGCATGGTAAAATTACAGTTAACACCGATCAGATTAAAGACCAGGTTTTGATAAAGTCAGATGGCTCACCGGCCTATAATTTTGCTTGTGTAGTTGATGATGCTAATTTAAAAATTACCCACATTATTAGAGGTGATGATCATATTTCCAATACTCCTAAGCAAATTATGTTTTATGAGGCTCTGGGCATAGAAGTGCCGGAGTTCGCGCATATACCTTTAATGATGGGCCAAGATGGCGCAAAACTTTCAAAAAGGCATGGTGGAGTAGCCGTCTCAGAGTATAGGAGAGACGGTTTTTTACCCGAGGCCTTAAATAACTATCTTTTACTTTTAGGCTGGCAGCCGCAAGGAGATAGGGAAGTTATCAGCATGAGCGAGGCGGCGAAAGAATTTGAGATAAGCAAAATAAATAATACCCAGGTGAAGTTTGATATAGATAAATTAAAATGGTTAAACGGTGAATATATTCGTTCTAAAGATTTCAAAGACATTTACCCTTATTTCATTAAAGAGTTAGAAAAAAATAATATAGACCCACAAACTATTGATGAGGAAAAACTAAAAAAGATAATTGAATTATACCGAGTGCGCATAAAAGTTTTTAGTGAATTCTTAGATTTAGCCGATTTCTTCTTTAAAGATGATTATTCAGTTGATGAGAAGGGCCGGAGAAAGCACTTGGATAAGGAAGAAAATAAAGAGAATTTAAAATTAGCTCTAAATGAACTAGAGGGAATTGATGATTTTTCCCATGAGAAAATAGAAGAAGTATATAGAGCCTTGGCTGATAAAAATAATCTAAAGCCGGCTAATATCATTCACCCCACCCGCATGGCCATAAGCGGTAAAACTAAAGGGGCGGGATTGTTTGAGGTAATGGAGTTGTTGGGCAAAGAGACAGTTATAAAGAGAATAGAAAAAACCCTTAATTAAAAAATAAAAGTATACAATGGATAATAAAGAAAAAGCAGCTAATTTTATAGAAGAGATAATCGATAAAGACCTGGAAAATAATAAGAATGATTCCAAGGTTCATACCCGCTTCCCTCCGGAACCTAACGGCTATCTTCATATCGGCCATGCCAAGTCTATCTGTCTTAATTTTGGATTAGCTAAAAAATACAACGGCCCCTGCAACCTAAGGCTGGATGATACCAACCCCGAGACGGAAGAGATGGAGTATGTAAATTCCATTAAAGAAGACGTTAGCTGGTTAGGTTTTAAATGGGATGGTTTATATTATGCCTCTGATTATTTTGAGCAGTTATACAACTATGCCATAAAATTAATTAAAAGAGGCAAGGCCTATGTCTGTGATTTAAGCCCTGAAGATGTTAGAAAATACCGCGGCACTTTAACCGAGCCCGGAAAAGACAGTCCTTATCGAGACCGTTCAATTGATGAAAACCTTGACTTATTTAAAAGAATGAAGGCGGGTGAGTTTGAAGAAGGAAGCAGGACTCTAAAAGCTAAGATAGATATGAGCTCTGCAAATTTAACTATGAGGGATCCCGCTCTTTATAGAATACGTAAACTAAATCATTATAGAACAGCTGATAAATGGGTAATTTATCCTATGTATGATTTTACTCATTGCTTATCGGACTCCATTGAAAATATAACCCATTCTATATGCACATTGGAATTTGAAAATAATAGGCCATTATATGATTGGATATTAGATCAATTGGAAGTTCATCATCCCCAGCAGATAGAGTTTGCCAGGCTTAATTTAAGTCATACCATCTTAAGCAAAAGAAAACTATTAGAGCTTGTTGAGAAAAAATACGTAAATGGCTGGGATGACCCCAGGATGCCGACTATCTCAGGCTTAAGAAGAAGAGGTTATACTCCGGAGTCCATAAGAAACTTCTGTAAAATTATAGGGGTTACAAAAATAAACTCTATTATTGAAACTAATTTATTAGAGAACTCTTTAAGAGAAGAATTAAATAAAAAGGCCAATAGAGTAATGGCTGTCTTAAATCCTCTTAAGGTAGTAATCGAAAACTATCCGGAGGATAAGGCCGAAGAGTTAGATTGTATTAATAACCCGGAAGATGAAGCAAGCGGTACAAGAAAGGTTCCTTTTTCAAAGGTGTTATATATTGAAAAAGATGATTTCCAGGAAGTTCCTCATAAAAAATTCTTCCGCTTAGCACCAGATAGGGAAGTCCGCTTACGTTATGCCTACTTTATATCCTGTAAAGAAGTCATAAAGGACGAAAAGACCGGTGAAATAGTTGAATTACGCTGTACTTATGACCCCGCGACTAAAGGCGGAGATTCTCCTGACGGCAGAAAAGTAAAAGGCACTCTGCATTGGGTAGCAGCTAATACGGCTATAGAGGCGGAAGTAAGAATATATGACCATCTTTTTTTAGTGAGAGATCCCAATGAAGCGGAAGATTATAAAGATAATTTTAATAAAGATTCATTAGTTATATTAAATAAGTGTTATTTAGAACCCAGCTTAAAAAACGCGAAACATGATAATAAGTATCAATTTGAAAGATTGGGATATTTCTGCTTAGATAAAGACGCGACAAAAGAAAGAATAGTTTTTAACCGTATCGTCTCTTTAAGAGATACATGGGCTAAGATAAACAAGAAACAATAAGCCCTTTACAATAAATTACAAAGTAGTATATAATAATAAAACAATTTTGCCCGATGGTGTAATTGGCAACACGGATGATTCTGGTTCATCTATTCTAGGTTCGAGTCCTAGTCGGGCAGCCAAAATTTTTGTAGAAAATTTTGGCACTGAATAAGTGTTAAGTCCGCCTTAAACGGATAGCTTATGAAGTACCCGAGGTAATATTAGTTGAAATAAATGAAGGAAATAAAGAATATCTAAAGTGGATAAATAGTTGTCTTTAGGTTTCTTTTGGTGTTTTTTTGTCGTACTCGCCCTTAGTTAATAGAGAATAACTGAAAATATCAGAGAGTTCAGCAATTTTATCTATGTAACAGCGCATAAATTATGGAAAATCAGGAAAAAGACAAAGAAAAGCAATAAAACGCTTTAAAATTTGTTGATTTTAATCAAATTTAATGTTGTTCTGCAAATCAACTTTTTTAAAACTGCGAGGGTGGCGGAATTGGCATACGCGCTAGGTTGAGGGCCTAGTGAGAGTTAAATCTCATGGGGGTTCAAATCCCCCTCCTCGCACCAGTTTATCTTATGATAAAAAAAAGAGCCTTCAAAAAAGATATTTTTCCTTTTAGTGTCGCCTTGATATCCGCGGCGTACAGTATATATTTCTATGTATTTGTTCCTTCCTTTTTCGTCCGTAAGTTTTATATCTCATTTTTTATTTGGGAGTTTTCTAAAAAGAACGATATCTTCTTTTTTTCAGGTAGTATAGTTTTGAGTTGCCTAATGTTTTTCTTTTTAGACAGGTTTTATTTTAAGAAGTCGGTTGAGAAGAGATTTTATTATTTCTGGGAGTTTTACGCGGCGAGTAATTTTGTTTTAGTTACCATGCTCAGTTATCAATATGGAGCAATAATGTTTCTTACAAGAGAGTATGCTGATTTATATACATATTTTTCACCCGTGGGGAGTATAGCTTTTTTCGTGGGGATAATTTTTATCTTCAGGATAATCTTAAGGTCGGGCAGCCGGCTTTTATACGATGACGAGGCAGAAGTCAATGAATGATTGTTTGTTTTGTAAAATAATTAATAGAGAAATCCCGGCAGACATCGTCTATGAAGATGATTTAGTTTTGGCATTTTCTGATATAAATCCCCAGGCGCCGAATCATACATTAATAATTCCCAAGAAACATATCGCGAGGGTTTCAGACTTAAAAGAGGAAGAAGCGCATCTAATGGGCCGGATGATTATGGCTGCCAATAAAATAGTCCAGGAAAAGGGACTGGCGAATAAAGGATACCGCATTGTCTTAAACTGCGGTAAAGATGCCGGACAGGAAGTTTTTCATATCCATCTACATCTTTTAAGCGGTAGGAAATTTACCTGGCCTCCGGGTTAAGCTAATCCTTCCCAGATAGTCTCCACTTTTTTCTTGAGGTCGTTTGAAGAAAACGGCCAGACAGTTCTGCCGTAGAGAGCGGCCTTTATTTCCTTGTAGGTCAGCTCGTTCATCCTGAATTCAGGTATCTTATTATCAATTTCCAGATAATATCTCATTAATAAAAGATAGCGCTCAACTAAAGAAGGTAAGAGAAAATTTTCTTTAACATGCCTATGGGCATTTTTACCCAGGGTTTGTTTTTCTTTGGAGTTTTCCAGGATTGATTTAATTCTTTTAGCCGCGGTTTTAGAGTCGTCAGGTTCGACTAAGTAGCCGGTCTCTTCATCGATGACTTGGAGTTTAATGCCTCCGATTTTACTTCCGATAACCGGAGTTTTATGCCACATGGCTTCGGTAACAACCAGGCCGAAACCTTCTTTAGTAGATAAATGTATAAAGCAGTCAGCTAAGGCCATTAAGGCACCGATACAGTCATCATTTTCTTCTATATTCAACCAAGCCTGGATATCCTTATCGCCGTCAATGGCGGTTAAGATTTCCTGGTACATCATTTCACCCTCAGGGTCGTCAGAGGCGGAGTTGCCGACAATAATTAGGTAAGGTTTAATTTTTTTACTTAAAAGAGACTTTGCCTGTTTAAAGGATTTAATAATTCCTTTTTGGTTTTTATGAACGTCGTAACGGGAAACCGCCAGAACGATAGGCCGTTTAGGATCGATATTATGCTCATTAAAAAGATTGGATAATTTATCAAGAGCTTCTTTTTTAGTCATCAGCTGATTTTTTTTTCTTAAGGGGTCGATGCAGGGATGGACTTCATAAGCCGGAATTTGCAGTTGGTCTTTTATAAATTCCTTGCAGGTAAAAATGGCTCCGTCAAAATGGTTAATATAAGGTAGGAGAAAACGCCAGATTCTCCTTGAGGCCTGGGAGGTATCGATGTGGCACCTCCAGAGAAGATGCCCGTAAACGTTTCCGCTCATAACTATGGCCGCCGGTTGCGGATCGTGGACTACCACCATATGGCCGACAACCTTTGTTTTTTCGGTGTTCCATTTAATAGTATCTAAGTAAGCGTGAAAAACCTCTTCCATGCTGATGTCCTGCTTAACGCCTTGTAAGAGGTTATGGAATTTCTTGGTTACTTTAAAAAACTCGGGGGACCCCTCAATGATAAACCAACGGCAGTCAACACCCAGGCCCCTGGAAAAGGGAATAGTGCTTTGGAGCATTTCAGCTACTCCACCTCCAATAGCCGTAGAGTTGACATTGGCCCAGACTTTGCGCTGCAGGGGTTCTGCCAGCCATTTGAGATTGTCTATACGTTGTTTGCCGACAAAACTCTTATAGTTGTTGACGTCCATTTTCTTTAAGTGAACATATTGATTTTTAAACTTTTTACTTCTGTCATCAAACATACAATCCTCCTTGATATGTTGGAAAGCTTCTGTAAGATTTTCCACTTCAATAATTACACGACTATGGCTATAATGTCAATAGCCAGGGCAAAAAATCCTATTTTGTTATCCGGTTGAAAGGTGTCTCTCAAAGGTGTTATAATATACGCATATGATAAATACCCTAAAAGACGCAGATAAGTTTTTATGCCTCTTAGCTCAAGAAGTTAATTTTAAACTTTTGGAATCTTTAAATGAGATTTCAGTTTTATTTTTAGGTAATGATGATTGTCGGCTTCAGGCGGCTTATAATTTTAAGCGCCGGCAATGTAATGCTGAAGTTTTATTAGATTATTTACCTAAAAGTTTATCAAGGTCTCATAAAAAGAAAGAACTCTTTTTGACTGATATAGATATATACCGGCCGCAAGCGGAGTTTATCTTCGGCTTGAGCGAAAGAAGAGGAGCGCGGACGGCGGTTGTTTCAACCCACCGTTTAAAAGGTCAAAACGCGGGACTTTTTTTAAGCCGGCTTTTAAAAGAAGCTCTTCATGAACTGGGCCATTTATTTAATTTGGGGCACTGTCAGGATAAGTTTTGTGTTATGAGTCTTTCTTTAGATATTAAAGATGTCGATTATAAAAAAACACGTTTTTGCAGAAATTGCAGAAAGTTACTGGAAAGGTGAATAGATGAAAATTGAAAATACGGAGTTAGAAGTTATAAAAGGTGATATTACTCAGATAGAAGCCGAAGCCATAGTTAACGCGGCTAATAACCGGCTTCAGATGGGCGGCGGTGTTGCCGGAGAGATATCGAAAAAGGGTGGTTCGGCTATTCAAAAAGAAGCCGATAAAATTGGGCCCATTGAAGTAGGCGGCGCAGCCATAACCACGGCCGGTAAGCTAAAAGCCAAATATGTCATTCACGCGGCTACTATGGCTATGCCTGCCCGCCATAGCGTTGGCGCAGGCGGGGACTTTAAAACTAATCAGGATATTATTAGAAAAGTTACCAGGGCCACCTTAGAAATTACAAAAGAAAAGGATATTAAATCACTTGCCTTTTGTGCCTTGGGTTGCGGAGTAGGAAGGTTTCCTTTAGATAAAGCAGCCAGGATTATGTTGGAAGAAGTTATCCATTATGCCCAGTGGAATCATAATTTAGAGAAAGTCTATTTTGTTTTATACACATATAAGGCTTTTAAGGTTTTTTCTGATATAGTTACCGAGCGCTTTGTGAGGACGGTGGAGAAGTTAAACAGAAATCCTATACCTACAGTTGATATAATTATTGATAATGGCCAAGGGATTGTCCTAATCGAAAGAAAAAATCCTCCCTTTGGCTGGGCCTTACCCGGAGGTTTTTGTGAAGTGGGTGAATCGGTGGAAACCGGGGCTTTAAGGGAAGCAGAAGAAGAAACTCACCTGAAGGTGGAAAATTTGAAGCAATTTCATGTTTATTCAGAGCCCGAGAGGGATCCGAGATTTCATACAATCTCAGTTGTTTTTACGGCTACGACCGATAAAGAGCCTAAGGCGGATAGCGATGCCAAGGATGCTAAGTTTTTTTCAAAAGACAATTTACCGGCTGAAGTCGCCTTTGATCACAGAAAAATTATAGAAGATTATTTTAAAAGGAAAAAGTAAGATGTCTTTGTGTTATGTGATTGACGGTTATAATCTGATGCATAAAATCCCGGAGCTTGAAGGTTTAAGCCTGCAGCAAGCCAGGGAAAACTTACTTGAAATAATAAAGTTAAACAATCTCTGCGGGAAAAATAAAGTAACAGTTGTCTTTGACGGCCGCCACGATGTAGTCGCTCCGCCGCACAATACTGATTTTATTGTATTATTTTCCGAAGGGGAGTCGGCTGATAACTTAATAATTCGTTTAGTTTCAAAAATGGATAATCCTAAAAGCGTTAGGGTAGTTACTGATGATAAAGCCATTGGCACAAAGATAAGAAACTTAAACGCCAAGCATGTCTCTACGGCGGGTTTTCTAAAAAAGATGAAGGCCGCAAGGCCCAAGGCATCTTATGAAAAGCACCATTTAGATGATGAAGAATTAGATGTGATAACCAGGGAATTTAAGAAAAAGTGGATAGATAAAAATGATACCCATAAAAGATGATAATTACTTAAAGAGCTTTCCGTATGTGACTGTAGTTTTAATCGCTATAAATGCGGCTGTGTTTTTAGTTCAGATATTAAGCGGCGAGTTCGGGAAAATGCTGACATATGATTTCTCGGTTACTCCATATAATATTTTTCATCCGCAAAGCCGGGAAGTTTATATAACTTTATTTACCTCAATGTTTTTACACGCCGGCATCTGGCATTTGTTAGGAAACATGATTTTTCTCTGGATTTTCGGAGATGATATAGAAGATGCCTTGGGGCATTTTAGATATCTGGTGTTTTATATTATCTGCGGCCTGGCGGCAGTATCATTGCATTCAGTTATTTATCATGGTTCGCATATTCCTGTTTTAGGGGCCAGTGGAGCGATATCGGGTATTTTAGGAGCCTATTTTTTGTTGTATCCTGAAGTTAGGGTTTTAACTATCGTGCCTATATTTTTTATTATCCGTTTTGTCTGGATTCCTTCAACCTTCTTTTTAATCATCTGGTTTGCTTTTCAGTTACTTTACGCGGCTAATCCTTCAGCGCATCAGATAGCTTTCTTGGCCCATATAGGCGGTTTTTTAGCCGGACTGGGCATAATCTATTTATTTTTTCCAAATAAAGGAATCAAGCGGGATTTTGATATAATAATGCCATGGGAACATCACAAATAATTTCTTCTGCTTTTAAGAGAATGTATCAGGCCTTTGGCCCCCAAGACTGGTGGCCGGGGGATAGCCCTTTAGAGATTATGGTGGGGGCGGTTCTTACTCAGAATACTAACTGGGCTAATGTCGAAATAGCCATCAGCAATTTAAAAAAGGAAAAGATATTAAGCTTAAAAGCTTTAAAGGAAGTAAACTTGAATAAACTGGCTAAGCTTATTAGGCCCAGTGGATATTATAATATAAAAGCTAAACGCCTGAAGAACCTGATAAATTTTATCTTCAGCGAATATAATGGTTCTCTGAAAAAGATGTTTTTGGAACCTGATAAAAATTTAAGAAAGAAACTCTTAAGTGTTAACGGTGTCGGCAAGGAGACAGCCGACTCAATAATGTGTTATGCGGGTAAAAAAACAGTCTTTGTAATTGACGCCTATACTAAAAGGATATTTTCGAGGTTGGGTATTTGCAAAAAAGATATCGAATATGATGAAATCCAGGGCATTTTTTGTAAGCATCTTAAAGAGAGATATCAACTATTTAATGAATATCATGCCTTAATAGTCAATTTGGGTAAAAATTACTGCAAACCGAAACCTCTTTGTGATAATTGCCCGCTTAAAGGAATTATAAATGGGAAATGTAAAGTCAACTGATAAGGTAAAACTGGTAATATCCGTCTTTAGCCGGGATATTGAGATAATCAAAAAGGTAAAAACAGCCTTAGCAAAGAAGTTTGGCCCTCTTGATTATGAAAGTTATGATTTAAAATTAGTGACTGATTATTATACCCTTGAAATGGGGGCTAATTTAATAAGGCAATTTTATGCTTTTAAAAAACTTTTAAATCGTGATACAATAGCAGGGATAAAGTTATACTCTAATAAGCTCGAGAATAGGTTTAGAATTAATAATAAGAGAAAAATAAATATAGACCCGGGTTATTTAAGCCTGGGTAAATTTATTCTGGCCACCACTAAGAATCAGCAGCAGAGGATATATCTAAAAAAGGGTATTTTTGCGGAATGCGCCCTCAGGTATAAGGATGGGGGCTTCACTACCTGGGACTGGACTTATCCCGATTATGCCACTAAAGAATATTGTAAAGTGCTAAATGAAATCAGAGAGGTTTATTTTAGGCAGATAAAATGAAAGTATTAGTTAGCGCCTGTTTAGCCGGTATAAACTGCCGCTATGATGGCAAAAGCAAACTCAATAAAAAGATAAAGAAACTTCTTGAAGAGGGCAAGGCTGTATGTGTTTGCCCGGAGGAGTTAGGTGGATTATCCACACCCAGACTACCTTCTGAAATTAAAAATGCTACGGGTGAAGATGTTCTTGATTCAAAAGCCAAAGTTTACAACAAAGAAGGCGCTGATGTTACTAAAAGCTTTATTGATGGAGCCAAGATTGTCCTGGCTATTGCCAAAAAGTATAAGATAAAAAAAGCCATACTAAAAGCTGAAAGTGCTGCCTGCGGCTTAGGGCAGATATATGATGGTAGTTTTTCAGGTAAGCTAAGAGAAGGCAATGGCGTTACCTGCGCTTATCTTTTAAAAAACGGGATAAAAGTAATTACTGAAAAAGATATTTAAAGGAGAAGAAGATGTTTGATAAAATGAAACAGCTAATGGATATGCAGAGAAAAGCCAAAGATATGAAGAGGGATTTAGAAAACTCTATTATTGATGTTGAGAAATTAGGCGGCAAGATAAAGATGTCGTTTACAGGAGATAACGTATTAAAGAGCATTAATATAGAGAGTGAACTCTTAATTGAAGATAAAAAAACAATTTTAGAAAATGCTATTCGAGAGTGCATAAATGAAGCTTCTGCTAAGATTAAAGCTCTTATGTTGGATAAAATGAAGCAGAATATGGGGGGATTAAATCTTCCGGGTATGGGTTTCTAGAATTAGATTGACACTAAAAAGTTATTTTGATAGTATTTCAGCTCAATTGGCCCCATCGTCTAGCTCGGTCTAGGATGTCGGATTCTCATTCCGGTGACACGGGTTCAAATCCCGTTGGGGCTACCATCACTACGGATACTTTTGTAATTTAAATGATTACAAGGAGTTCCATGAATTTAGGGGAGTTGTTTCGCATCGTATAGTGCGGGGTAACTTCCCCTTTTTTGTGCATTTAAAGAGTAGGCGAAGAAGTTTTGTGTAAATTGTAATCACAAGTGCGAAAATTAAAGGCCAAAAAAAGTACTTGACAGATTTGACAAAAGTGTTATCATATGATAATATTCAATAGGAGATATGATTGACTACCCCTCAAGAAATCACAGTTTTTCTAAAAAAATTCAAGTATGTTTTACTCCAGGAATTTGTCTTTATCAAGCGCAAAAAGAATTTAGATACAGTTTTATACTTAGGGATTAAAATATCGTATGTAAAAACCTTATTTGCTCAACTAACCTATAAAGATTACATAAGTGGACCAGAAAAAGATAAAGATAGGCAAGGCAATATGGTATGGCAATTTGGAATTCATGTCCAAGGGGAAGAAATTTATATTAAGTTAAGTGACGATTTTAGTTTTAATAGAGCTAAATGCATTTCTTTTCATATAGCGACTTATCCAATTAAATATCCGCATAAAACAACTTAATAGTTTTGTAATTGCGTTGATGGAAATTGAAAAGGGAGGTGAGAATGTGATGAATGAAAAAATATATTGCGCACATTGTAATAAGATGACTGATGGACAAATTATTTCAAAAGTAGAATTGTTCAATGTTAGGGGGGAGGATGTGAAAGTCAATGCTTCCGTTATGATATGTAAAGCATGTAACGAAGAATCATTTGTTGAAGCATTAGATGAGAAGAATCTTGAAATTGCATATTTAGAATATAGGAAAATTCATAATTTGCTTACTCCATTACAAATCCAAGAAATTAGAGATCGTTATGGTTTAAGTCAAAGAGCTTTAAGTAAGCTTTTGGGGTGGGGGGAAATAACTATACATAGATATGAGTCGGGAAATTTACAAGATGAAGTCCATGATGAAGTATTAAAACTTATTGCTAAGCCGGAGAATCTATTAGAAATTTACGAAAAACAAGCTCACCTATTAGTTCCTCGTGTAGGCGAAGCCTTGAAGAAACGAATCAATGAATTAATTCAAAAAGAAATCCAACCTAATTTTAATAAAGCTTTAGAGCAAATGTTTCTTTCGGAGCGGCAAATTGGTGAATTCACTGGATATAAAGAATTCGATCTAGAGAAAATTAAAAATATGATTTTATATATTTTAAGATTCCACGAGACTTATAGAACGAAGATAAATAAACTCCTGTGGTATATGGACTTTCTTTGTTATAGGGTTTATTCTGTTTCGATAAGCGGGAATTCATATACCCATTCTTCTTATGGGCCTACTGCTGATGATTATGAATTAATAATAAGCGTTATGTTGAGGGATGTGTTAATAGGCAAGGATGAAATTGTTGTTCATCAAGCAATAAGAGAACAACTCAAATCCACAGCTAGTTGTGATGAAAGTATATTTTCTGATGATGAAATAGAAATTATGGATTTTGTATTGAATAAATTCAAAAAATTTAAATGTGGCGAAATATCAGAATATTCTCACGAAGAAGTTCCATACAAAAGCACTGTAGAAGGGCAGAAGATTTCTTATACATTAGCCGAAGAATTATCTTTTGACATATAGTTAAAAGGGAACCGCGACTATCAAATCCACGATGTGATAGTAAAACAATTAAGTGTGGAATATAGAGACCTGACCCCATTGATTCATTTCGAGGATAGGTTTACCAGAAAACTTTTAAAAAATTTAACAAAGCAATCCAGCGGATGCTAGCGCACCGTTGATTTAAAGTGTTAGGTGAAAAAATTAAAAAGGAGATTGTTCAATGGCAAAACATGATATTTATTTTACAATGCCACAAAAAATAGTGTTAAATAAAGATGTAGAATTTGAAATTTACTCTAACGAAGTTAAGAGCGGAACTTTAAAAATAAGCAAAGGGAGTATTAAGTGGGTTCCAGTCAATCGTTCGTATGGACACCATCTTTCTTGGGAAGAATTTGATGAATTAATGCAAAAAGAAGGTCAACGGTAAAATATATGTATATGATATTAAAATTCCTAAAAAACGAAGTTCGTATATTAATTGTTAGCCATAAAATAAAACGATATGAAAACATTAAATACTGATAGTCAAATGACAAATCCAACCTATTTTTATAAATATTACTCAGTTAATAACGAAAATTTTAAATTTATTGAAAAAATTTTTACCCATAATGAATTAAGATTCCCTTCCCCTAAGGAATTTAATGACCCTTTTGATTCAAAAATTCAGCTATGTTATGACGGTAGCAACGAAGACTGGAAAAAATATCTTGGAGATCTTTTTTGCAGATACGCACCGCAAATAAGTATTGAACAAAAAGAAAAAAAAATAACAAATATATTGAAAGAAGAACGACATAAACGAATACCTGAAAATTTATCTGATTCCTATCTTGATAAAATAGGTGTTTTTTGTATGTCGGAAAAAAAGGATCATCTTTTATTGTGGTCGCATTATGCACAGGGGCACACTGGTTTTTGTCTTGAATTCCAATCTAATAGTCCATTTTTTGTAATCGCTCAGAAAGTTAAGTATAATGATAAATACCCCAAAGTAAATTTTTTCAATAGTTCCAGAGATGAACAAATGCAAACAACCTTATTAACAAAATCAAAAATTTGGGAATACGAACAAGAATGGAGAATAATTAATCACGATAAAGGACCAGGAATATATAATTTCTCTGGAGAATTATTGACAGGCGTCATATTTGGCTGCAAGATATTGGAAGAATATAAGCAGCAGATTAAAAAACTTACTTCAGATCGGAAAATACAACCAAAACTTTATCAGGCAGAAGTAAAAAAGGATAAATTTGGGATTAATATTATTGAAATAGGATTAAACAATCAAAGTTAACAAAGTAATTCAGTGGACTGTTACCCACATCGCTTTGCGCTGCGGGCACCGCCACTGATTTTAATATTAGAAGCATAAACAAAATTATAATTTGTTTGATAAGCCAGCATGGAATGTTCTACCGGCGGATTATGATAATGCGGATTTATTTGATATAGTTACTGATATTTGGGTGGAGACTGATGAACGCAAAATAGGGGTAGGTTTTGATTCTTGAATTTTTAGAATCAAATAATTAAGTATTGTGTCACCGGAATTATACTGTGTAAGCTGGCAGATAGATGCTGATAATCTAGAGAATAAAATTATCAGCTGTATAATGGAAAAGCTGGATACCGGAACGTGGAGAGAAGATTTAGAAAATAAGCTGAGAGAAAAGATCTCTCTAATGCAGGATAGGTCAGATAACAGGCTCAGGGAATTGGATATACAGATTAAGGAAATAGCTTTAAAAATCAGGAATTGGGAGGAAGCGATAGAAAGGGGCCTCAATTTAGACCGGGCAGTGGCCAATATAAATAAGCTGGAGCATACAAGAGATATGCTTTTAGATGAACGTATTAAAATTACAACAAACCTGGAAGGGAAAACTGATATAGAGAGAATTACAAAGAAGATGTTAGGCTATTTAGATAACTTTAACGATGTTTTAGAGCATGGTGCTATGGAGGAAAAGAAGAAGTTTATAAGGCAATTTGTAAAAGAAATAATAGTAAATCCAAGAGAAAAAACGGCTAAAATTATGATTTATAAAAATGCGGAGTATGATATAATAATGGGAATAAGGAATTGCGAAGATTTGATGGAAATAGAGTATCCGTGATACTTAAAGAAAACAGTTTGGATATTAATTGTTATGGTAAAAAAATGGATAAAAAAGTGTGGCAATATTCGAAATTGGATAAAAGTGCGACTGATTGATTTAAGAAATTGGGAGATATTGGTAAGTCCATTGCCGTGAACTTCTCCTCCTTCAGGGAGCAGGCTTTATCAATGTTGAGAATTTAAATAGCACAATGGGAGCCAAAAAGAAATATTAGTTTGGACTTGACAAGGGGCAAGCGAGTGATGTATACTTTAAACATCCAAACTATAACCTGCAACGAGCCTTTTATGGTCCCCAAGGAGAGGTTTATGATTGAAGGAGTACTTAATTGTATACAAGAGCGCGAATGTTCGATTTCGTGCTATTTTTTTCATCAAAATGAATCACATCAGAAGTGTACGTGGTGAACATAGCGAGATAATCTTATGGGGATACAGAACTTAAAATAACAGGAGGCATGAACATGGACATAGTCGACTATAAAGAACGAGCGAAATTAGCAAGAGATAGACGAGAGAATATAAACATACCAAATAGCACGTTAGAGCATGCAGTATATCTTACAGATTTGCTATTTGAGAAAGCGGAAAAAAGTGTCAAAATTCTCACGGGTACCTTGAGCGAACGGTTCTTTAATCACCAAGGAATGATAGAATCTTTTAAAAAACTTGTGAAAAAAAACATATCAATAAAGGTAATTGTCTGGCACAAAATTAAAATGGATGAAATTTTAGACACATTGAAAAGCGATTTTGGAGGAAAGGTTGAGATAAAAACAGTCGACTCTGAGCGTATACAAGAAAATTGGGTTAAACACTTTGCTGTGGTAGATAAAAAAGGATACCGGATAGAAGATCTGCATAACCCAGAAGACGAAAATGATGAGGATAGTATAGTTAAGGGTAATGTTAACTTTTACAACCCGCCAGTAGCCAAAAAATTAGAAGAGACATTTGATGCCATTTGGCAGAAAATCCCTTCCTGAAAATGATTTTTTTTCTTCCTTTTTTCAAACTAAAACAAACTACGCCAATTATAAAACACGTTATCCGCTTTAGTTATTTTGCTCTTTTAATTATAATAGGCATGCTTTGTTATAAGCATAAAATTCCTACCTGTGTCTCAAGCGCAACAACCAACATTTTCTTTGCAGTTTTTGCTATGTCAAGCATAGGTATAGGATTAGCATACTCTAATTATGAAATTAATGAATTAAAAGACAAGAATGATGAGATACAACAAATAGAAGATACGAAAATCGAGAGGCGCCTAAAAGATACATTCGCTCTTGATGTTATTGATAGAAAGAACGAAACAAGACCAGTTATTTCGTTTCACGGTATCGTGTATTTTATTGTAGCTATTATCTGCATTATAGGAGTTCTTATTAATGAACTTATCTCTAATGTTATAATAATAGAGCAGTTGCGGTCTTGGGCTCTTGCAATCGCACTTATTATAATCTGCACAATTGGATTACTGATGTGCTACAAGCGCGGCTTGCTAAATTTAATAGCGAAATACGACAAAATTATAGATGATGCGCAATCTGTTTTAGAAGGGGAATATAAAAAACTATTTCATCGATAAAGTGTTTTAATCATTCCTCCTGACGATACAAGGCTAGCGTATCTTTTCCTAGGCATTATTTTTCTTAACGTTTTCCCAGCACAAGCCAAGAATGAATTAAAGAGACATAATGAGCTATGCCGGGCTTAACAGACAGATTAATTAAGCGACAGTCTTTAATTCCATCATCTCTGGAGTAATATAATTCAATGTCTGATGCAATCGCTGCACAAGGAACGCCACGTTTTCTGTCCAGTGGCCTATGAGCGCTAGTGTTATATGCCATCAACTGTAAATATAAATAAAGTATCCGTAGTGGACAGCACGGGTTGGGGCTACCATAGTTTAGTATAGAAGTCCTCTCTTAAAATAAAATTAGGAGAGGATTTTTTATTCACCATATCATTATGAATAGTTGTTATAAAGAATTGGCATTGTGCTATGTGTATAGTAACTTTTCCCTGCAATAAAAAAAGCATTGACATAATCGTATAAAGTGTATATACTTATTTATAAGTAATGACAATTTATACGGAGAGGCTATGAAACAAAAAACAGAGAAAATGTTTAACTATTTTAAAAAACATGGTGGCATTGCACGGTTTTCTTCAATTATAAAAGCGGGGTTTCATTCGGATACGCTTAAAGAACTTGAAAAAGAAGGTGAAATAGAGAAGATTGCCAGGGGACTTTACCGGATGACTCATTATACGTTTGGACCGCATCCTGATCTTGTCATTGCGTCTCTTCAGGCGCTAAGAGGGATTGTTTGTCTTGTGTCGGCCCTTTTTTTTCATGAAGCAACGAACGAGATACCCGGGTATGTAGATATTGCAATTCCCGCGGGGACTCGTACCAATAAAATTAAATACCCACCAGTACGATTTTATCGTTTTTCAGTTAAAACTTGGAATGCCGGCGTTGAAGTGCATCAAGCTGAAGGGCATAAAATCAGAGTTTACAGCCTTGCTAAAACGGTCGCTGATTGTTTTAAGTTTCGCAATAGAATAGGTGTAAATATTGCCATGGATGCACTTAAGATAGCGGTTACCGTAAAGGGCATAAAACCACTCGAAATAATGAAATACGCTAAGATTTGCCGTGTACATAAAATTATTAAACCAATGCTTGAAACAATGATATGAAAAAAGACATTAAAAATTTAAAAGCCTCTATCCGGGCTCAGCTTCAAAATAAGGCGAGAGAAAGCAATCGTCCATTTTCAGAGGTTTTGCAATATTATGGAATAGAGAGATTTCTTTATCGTGTTAGTCAGTCTAAATATGCGGATAAGTTTATTCTTAAGGGGGCTTTGATGTTTACTGTGTGGCATGTGCCCGAGCGAAGGGCAACCCTTGATATAGATTTTTCAGCGCAATATGATAACCAGATATTTAGTATTGAGAAAATGATGAAGGATATTTGTAAAATAGATGTGATTTCAGATGGTATTATATTTGATTCTAATGGCGTGAAAGGTCAACGCATCAAAGAAGATGCCGATTATGAAGGAGTGCGGGTTAAGTTTGTCGGAGTGCTTGAGCGTTCTCGCATTCCTATGCAAATTGATTTAGGCTTTGGAGATAGCATTTATCCAAAGCCGAAAATAATTGAATATCCTGTTATTTTAGATTTTCCTAAACCTAAACTTAAAGGATATCCGGCGGAGAGCGTTATTAGTGAGAAATTTGAAGCTATGATAAAACTGGGCCTTCTTAATAGCCGGATGAAAGATTTTTATGATATTTGGCTCATGATGCGTCAGTTTAACTTTGACGGATTAAGGCTTGCTGAAGCGTTAAAAAGAACTTTTAAACAGCGTAAAACTTTTTTACCACAATGTAAACCATTGTTTGCCGGAGAAATTTATGACGAAAAGTCCGATCGTCAGACATTATGGAGGGCCTTTCTGAAAAAGGTAGATATTAAGTATGTACCGGAAAAGTTGAACATAATAGCCAGAGAGATAGAAAAGTTTCTTATTAAACCACTTATTGCGATTAATAAAAATGAGAAATTTAATGCGAAATGGAAAGTTTCCGGACCATGGAAATAAAATTTTAGAAAGAATTATGATATAATGATGGGCGAAAAAATTGCAAAGATTTAATAGAAATAACCTATCCGTAGTGAACAGCACGGGTTGGGGCTACCATGTTGATAACCCGAAAGATTAAGTTCTTTCGGGTTATTTGTTGGCGCCTCATTTTATGTTATTACAGACAAATTACGAAATAAAAGCAAGGATTCAAAATATACTTGTAAAAACTTCCGGTATGATGTATAGTAATACCAAAGGAGGCAATCATGAGAACATCAAAAGTAGCTATTAGTATTGAACATAAGTTGTTGGCTAGATTAGATCGGCTTGTTAAATCCCATGTATTTCCAAGCAGAAGCAAGATTGTGCAGGACGCGGTTAGGGAAAAATTGGCACGCCTTGATCATAGCCGCCTTGCCAGGGAATGCGCGAAATTAGACTCCTCATTTGAACAAGCTATAGCGGAGGAAGGTTTTTCGGAGGAGATTGAACAATGGCCGGAATATTGAGGGGTGATGTTGTTTGGGCGGATTTAAATCCGGTTAGAGGAAGCGAGCAGGCCGGTAAACGACCTGTACTTATTCTTAGCCATGAAGTTTTTAATGAAAGATCTGGTACTGTTATAGCAGTTGCTCTTACAAGTCAGTCTCAGCGAGCGGGATTTCCGTTAACGTTAGAACTTAGCGGTTCAAAATTACCTAAAAAATCGTGGGTTAAAATAAACCAAATTCGCACTTTGTCGGTTAAGCGGTTAGGAAAAAAAGCCGGTAGTATATTGCCTGAAGAGTTAAGTCTTGTGGTTGAAGGATTAAATGAAATTATTGGAGTGTAATAAAGTATCCGTAGTGAACAGCACAGGTTGGGGCTACCATAAAAACAACCTGAAAGATTAATTTCTTTCGGGTTTATTGTTGAGTTATCTAAGATTCATAAACAGACATATCTTTCATTTTGCCACAAACTCCTTATCATACGAACTTCATATATTATGTTAGTACAGATGAAATGCGAAATAGAACCAAAGAACTGAGTTTGAAAATTATATACGCGTAATGTATAATATGTATGTATAATATTAAAATTCCTTATAACAACAGCCGCATAGAGTGTTTGCGTAAATTTAAACTTTAAGCAACATCCCTAATTCTTATGACATTTCTAATTGCCATGAGCACGTTTGGAGAAGATAGAATAATGGTGTTAGATGGATATTGAAATTATAGGAGCTGAGTCTTTAGGGGTTAGAGGTCTATGTTGCTTTGTAAAAACCGGCAACCGTAAAGTTCTAATTGACCCGGGAGTAGCTTTAGGTTATAGAAGATATGATTTGCTGCCCCATCCAATTCAGGTAGCAGTAGGTGAGAGGATACAAAAAAAGATTATAAAAAGATGGTCGCAAGCTACTGATATAGTAATTAGCCATTTTCATGGAGACCATATCCCTTTAGCAAATGCTAATCCTTATCAACTCGCCCTTAAAAGAGTAATTGGCTTAAATCAAAAAATCAGGATTTTGAGCAAAGATTTGTCCCATTTGTCCGCTATTGAGAAAAAACGAGTAGAGTCTTTGTCTCTTAACCTGAAGAAAAATTTGATTTCAGTAGAAGGAAAAAGAAAAGGACCAATGACTTTTTCTAAATCGGTGCCTCATGGAGAAGCAAATGATAATTCAGAGACAGTAATGATGACGAAATTCGAGGAAGGCAGAGATGTATTTGTACATGCTTCTGATATTCAACTCCTTAATGATGAAGCAATCTTTAAAATATTATCTTGGTCTCCTAATATAGTACTGACTGGTGGACCTCCTCTTTATTTATCCAGACTTTCTAAAAATCAAATTGAAAGAGCCTGGCACAACGCCAAACAACTTGCTTTTAAAGTTGATATTTTAATTCTTGACCATCATTTGTTGAGGAATTTGGAAGGAGTTAGATGGTTAAGTCGCCTATCTCTTGAGACAGGAAAAAAAGTTATTTGCGCGGCCGATTTCATGAAAAGACCCAGAATGTTACTTGAAGCTAAACGCAGGCAGTTGTATAAAGATATGCCTGTTCCTAAAAGCTGGCATGAAGATTATGCCAAGGGTAAGGTTAGTACTAAGAAATTTCTAAAAAATACCTATGTTAAATAAATATCTATCCGTAATGTTTGACTTCCGTTAGGGCTTCCGCATCAGTCAAACTTAATCTTCCACATAAGCATTGCCAAAAGATAACCTAGCCCGCCTATCAAAATCACGATTTGAGACCCCAAAAGCATGGCTAATATAGGGGTTAAAATAGCACCTATTACCGAGAAAAACCCATTGCATCCCCAAGCTATACCTGTGTTGACTTCACCGGTGGGAGATATTTTTCTCATTCCGAGGGGAAAAGGAATGCCTAAAAGCAAAGCCAAAGGGGCAATAATTATAATCGAAAGCAAGAGTTTAATATAAATATTTAATCCCATTAGTTTGGAAAAAAGTGGATCAAGAAAACAAGCATATAAAATGGCTAAAATTATAATTATTATAAAAGGTATTATCTGATATTTCACCTGTTTATTAAAAAGCCTTTTGCTTATCATGCTCCCAATACCTGAGATGGTAAGAAATGAACCTATTACAATAGAGGCGGAATATATAGGGTTATGCAGAAAAAGGATGAACTTTTGAATTAAGCCCATTTCTAAAATCATAAATGATAAGCCTAAAAATACAAAATAGAACCAGGTATTAAATTTAAATTTAACGCTGTTTTCTTTTTTGCGCCTAAAAACCAAAATTCCTAAAGGCAAAAGTATAAGTAATCCACCTACCACCAAAGATTGAACGAAAGAAGCCAAGAGCATTAAATAACCATATTCAGAAAAAGGAATCCACTCTCTACCTAAAGTTCCAATAAGATAAGGCAGGGCGGACCATTTAAAAAAATGTGAAAAGTAAGGTTTATTGTCAACAGCCGGCCTAACATTAAATATGTAATTTGTAAAAAAATCTTCTCGCGCTTGCTTGTTTATTATGCTCTGCGCCGCCAGATAATATATTGGCTCAGGCAGAATGTGAAAGCGGTTTGCCTGGGATTTTTGTATCTCGGGAAAATACGAAATATCAAAATGTTTTTTATTGCAGAAATTTTTTATATTTTTTAGTTCGGTCGCAGTAAAGGGTTCTTTTTTTATCAGCAGGGTTATAATGTCCCAGTTTTTAATCAAGACTAAGTTGTTTTGGGGGTTTTCTATATCGAGCTCTTCTAATGCCCTAACTCCGGTAGCGAATAATTTTATTCCACCTTTTGCCGGTGTGCTCATCCACCGGCTTATCATAAATATACCATCAGGGGCAAGTCTATTTATAAAAAGTTTGTATGATTCAACGGTATTTAAGTAGTCTTCATTTTGCGCGAATAGTCCGGAAGCGGACGAAGTCAGGGTGCCGGCGGGATCCATTTGAATAATATCAAATTCCTCTTGAGATTTTTCTATGTAGCTTCGGGCGTCTGTTTTGGTTATTTTTACATTTGCCTTTTTTATCCACCGGCCAAAAGAACTTGTCATATTCTTTTCTAGCGCTGTAATAACCTTGGGATTTATCTCTAATACATTAATGTATCTGCTGTTATGATAGTTAGCCAGCAGAGCGTTGCCAAAACCACCGGCTCCTATCAGAAGTACTTTAGGTTTTGACTTAACGCTATAAGCGGCTGAAAAAATTAAATCATCAAAAAAAGCGGAACTTATATTGTCCGGATCTAAAATAGGAGAGGGGGCATCACCGTCAAATGTAATAGCTTTTTGTAACGGTATCTTCTCTTTATAGGTTATGCTCAAACCTGAAGCTATTCTTACCTTTTTGCCTTCTACAACATGCAGATAGCCGAAAGGATTAAAGTATGTATCTACTATTTTTGTTCCCGGTAATCTTAAAAGCGAAGGCAGTCCTTTATATTCAGAGATATATTGTATTAAAGAAGAGGGGATGAGAAAGAAGTTTATTAAAAAGATTATTATAAAAACGAAGCTGAGAATAAGTCTCTTGCTTAACTTTTTGTATCTTAGTCCCCAAACAAAAGCCATTAAAGCGCCCAAAACACTGCATACAAAGATATACTTTTCCGGCTGAACATAATGCATAATAACGACAGCGCAGAAAACACCAAGCCCCGAACCGAACAGGTTTACCGAATATACTTGATTTGTTTTCTTAGGGTGCCTAATGAAGAAAATGGCTAATATGGTAGAGATTATTAAAAAAGGAATTCCGTATAAAAAATAACTTACCCCTATATATATGAACTGCCGCCAGTCCCATACCAGATAAAGATAATTTAAGGGCAGTTTTTGATTTATGTAAAAAGTTATAGGCAGCATAAGGCTGAACAGGAAACCGCCGATTAATATACAAATGTCGCGGTTTTGCCGGAAAAATTTAGGAAAGAGGCCTAAAATTACGCCGCTAAAACCCAAGCCCAGCATAGAAAGGCTTACAACCATATAAGCATAATGGCTCCAGCCGACTATGCTTAAGGTTTTCATTAACAGTATTTCATATATTAAGAAAGCAACAGCGGCTAAGAAAAGAGTTAAAAATGTTATTATCATAATTACTCACAGTTAATCCGCTCTGGTTAAAGGAACAAAGCGGACCGGAATGATATTTTCGCTTATTAGAGTGCTATCTTGTTTTTTTGTAATAAGCATCAATCTCTGGACTTGAAAAACACCACCTATTGGTATAATCATCTTGCCGCCGGGCTTAAGCTGTTTGATTAAGGGAGGAGGGATGTAGGTAGCTGCCGCGGTAACCATAATGCCGTCAAAAGGGGCATATTCTTCCCAGCCATAATAACCATCACCAATCTCAACTGTAACATTATCATATTCTTTAAGAAGAGCGGCGGCATTTTTGCCTAAAGGGGGAATAATTTCTATTGTGTAGACTTCTTTGCATATCCCGGATAAAATCGCGGCCTGATATCCCGAGCCGGTTCCCACCTCTAAAACAACAGATTTGGAATTGAGATTTAATAGAGAAGTCATAAGGGCGACGATATAAGGCTGTGATATGGTTTGCCCATGGCCTATAGGCAAAGGACGATCCGCGTAAGCATAGGCTCTATGAGCCGGCGGGACGAATTTGTGTCTTGGGGTAGAAAGCATAGCTTCTAAGGTAACTTTGTCCTTTATGCCTCTTTCTTCAATTTGAGTTTCAACCATTTCCCGACGCTTATTAAAGAAGTTGTCGGCGGCTTTTAAGTTATTAAACTGATTGCCGATTAAAAAGATAAAAAATAATATAGAGAGTACTCGTATACTTTTTTTCATAATTTCAATCATCATTTTAAAGGTTTTGTTCTCTTTTTAAAGAAGCTATTATAAACATAACATAGAACACCACACTTGTCAAATACGCGAAATACAAGTAACATCAAATAGGTGTTGTGCTTAATAGTATCCTATTATAAGCCTTATAATATTTAAGAAAGGTTTTCTCTAAGGCAGAGTGTGATATAATTATGGGATTAAGTTCTTAAACAACAGGGGCATTCACTAAAAGGAGCTATAATGAGATTTTGCACAGTTATTAACTGTATGGATGGGCGTGTTCAGATACCTGTGATTAGCTATCTGCGCAATCGTTTCAACGTGGATTATGTAGATTCTATTACTGAGCCGGCGCCAAATCTGATTTTGTCAGAAAATAACAATAAAGCATTAGTAGAATCTATTCTCGCGAGACTGAAGATTTCAATTGAAAGCCACCAGTCTATTGGAGTTGCGATTGCGGGACACTATGACTGCGCCGGGAATCCAGCACCGAAAGAAGAGCAAGCGATACATATTAAAAAAGCGATTGAATTTCTTCGTCAACGGTATAGGGAAATTGAAATTATCGGGTTATGGGTTGATGAAAGTTGGAAAGTATGTGAAATCATATAAAATTAAAAAAGTGGTCAACGAAGTGCTGCTCTAAGAGGTAATTTAGCAATACTCAATTGCGTTGGTGAGCTTGAAGGTATCCCTAATTGTTAGCATGGCCTGGAGCTACCAAATTATAAACCGAAAGAAATTAATCTTTCGGGTTTTTTATTAGGAGTTTGAAAAAAATACATGAGAAAATTTTGATAGAATGTCTCTTGACATGTCACGAAATGTAGTGTATATTTACAACGGACGGACTTGTCAGTCCGCTTAAAGGAGTTGGAAAATGAAGATTACAGATAAAGCAAAGAAAAAAGAACTTACCCAAATGAGGCAGAAGCAGATACTTGATGTCGCGGCTCGTGTTTTTTCTAAAAAGGGATTTGCCAGAACCCAGGTTGATGAAATTGCAAACCTGGCAGGTTTAGGAAAAGGTACGGTTTATAGGTACTTTAAAGACAAGAAAAGCCTTTTTCTCTCTGTCGCGGATAAAGGTATAGAAAATTTAAAGGATTTAGTATTAGAGGCGATGGTAAAAGAAAAAGAGCCGCTGGATAGGATAAAAAAAGCGATAGAGGCATATTTAAAGTTTTTTGAAGATAACTCAAATCTTATTAGAATATTAATTCATGAACAGAGTGAATTCCAAAAGAGGATCCAAAAAAGATACTTTGATCATTATTATGAACACATCAATAAAATGGAAGAAGTATTCCGTCAGGGTATAGCTAAAGGTCAGATAAAGAAAATAGATGTCAAGGGTGCAATTGGTATTTTGACAAATATGCTAAATGGCCTTGTGTATATGTGGCAGATAGAAGGTAGAAAATATCCAATTGTAGAAAAAGTTCCTATGCTGTTGAAAATATATTTTTCAGGGATAGTTAAATGAAAAATTCAATGATATTGGCAATAGTTGAGAAAAAAGTAAAATATACGGTTGTTTTTATTTTGTTGCTTCTACTACCAATGTATTCGTATGCTGAAGAAGTTAAAACAACGTCCGAGGTGCTTACTTTAAATGATAGTATTAATATTGCCTTAGAAAATAATTACGGGTTAAAAGCCGCCTCAGAAAAAATTACCGGCGCCGAAGAAAAAATCTGGGAAGCAAAGACTTTATTTTTGCCAAAATTTAAAGCAGAATCTTCCTATATTCATCTGAATGAACCTCCAAGTTTAGATTTGGAAGCAGGTGTTCTTACTCCGCAGGCCTTATCTATAAAAGTCGGCGATGATAATATATATAATCTCCAAGCTGTAGTCCGGCAGCCACTCTTTACGGGAGGCAAGATTCTTTCTTTAAATAAACAGGCAAGAAATAATTTAGAGGCCACAAAATATAATTATGAAGAGGAAAAACAAAATTTAATCTTACAAGTTAAGGAGGCTTATTTTGGGATATTAGTGACCCAAAAGTATACGGAGGTTTGCCGGGATGCAGTAGAGCAGATGAAGGCGCATCTTGAGACAGTAAGAGGCCTCTATAATGCCGGAACTGTTCCGAGAACTGACCTTTTAAGGACTGAGGTGCAATCGGCAAATGCTGAACAGGCACTCATTAAGGCTGAAAATGGTGTTAAGTTGGCAAAGTCTTCATTTAATATTATATTAGCCAAGGAACTAAATTTGCCTGTGGATGTGGTTGATGTATTTGAAGTTATAGAACAAGATTATAACGTAGACCGGTTGTTTAAAGAGGCTGAAAATAATCGGCCTGAGATTTATAAAATGAAACATAATATCGAGATGGCTAAAGCGGGTATTGGTGTAGTTAAAAGTAATTACTGGCCGCAAGTAGGACTTTTTGGAAATTATAAATATCATAAGGGTGATGAGCCGATTATAGAGTGGAAAGAAGGTTGGATGGTAGGTGCGAATGTTAGTGTGGATATCTGGAATTGGGGAGAAACTAAAGTCCAGGTAGGCCAGGCAAGATCTGCCCTAAGAGAATTAGAATATCTCCAAGCCCAGTTAAAAGATGGAATTGCTTTGGAGGTAAAGAGATCTCTATTAAATTTAGAAGAGGCTAAAAAGAGGATTAAGGTATCAGAGAAAGCAGTAATCCAAGCCAAAGAAAGTCTGAACAGTACACAGATTGGGTATAAAAATGGGCGAGTAGATAATGTAGAAGTGTTGGCTGCTCAATTAGCATTAACTGAAACTCAGACAAACCATCTTGAAGCAATATATAATTGTATTTTAAGTCAGGCAAGGTTAGAAAAAGCAATAGGCCTGTCTGCTGACTTGTCCTCCGAAGCTTTGGCTAAGGAGAGAGCAAAAGTTTCGGCAAAGAAATCAGGAGGCGAATAATTATGAAGAAATTTGTAATTTTAACTTTAATAATTTTTTTAATAGTACTGGGTGGTTTTAGAATTATTAAGGGGATAAAGAATAATAATGATGGGCGTCAAACAGAGGCAAGGGTTCCTACTGTTAAGGTAACCCAGGTTATAAAAGGAGAGGTTGAAGATAAAATATCTTGCGTAGGTAATATTGCCGGCCAGGAAATGGTGACCTTGATGAGTAAGATTCCAGGAAAGATTGATAGCTTTCTTGTCAAGGAAGGAAATAAAGTAAAAAAAGGTGATGTCCTGGTATTGATTGACAGAGATATAGAGGGGATGAAATATGAGAAGGCATCGATCAAATCGCCAATCGATGGAATGGTAATAAAAAAATTTTTAGATAAAGGTTCCCAAGTTGAACCGAGTGTAAGTCCGATAATGAGAGTTCCTGTGATTATGGTAGCTAATATTGATAGAATAAAGGTGTTGGTGAATGTCTCTGAGAAATATTTAGGCAGATTAAAAGAAAAAGCTGAGGCAAAAGTCAAAGTGGATGCCTATCCTGATGAGGTTTTTCTTGGTGAGATCACAAGGATTGCTCCTTTAGTTGACCTTAGCACGCGGACAGCTGAAGTAGAGATAGAAATTGCTAATAAAGAACATCAGCTTAAACCGGGAATGTTTGCCAGGGTAGACATCATTTTAAAGAAAAAAGAAAATTCCCTTATTGTACCTATTCAAGCAGTGCTCAGCGAAAATAATCGCAAATTTGTCTTTGTTGTTAATGGCTCTGTTGCCCACAAGAAAAAAGTAAAGACAGGAATATATCAAAAAGATTTTGTAGAGATTGTAGAAGGGCTAAGTGTTGGCGAGGATGTAATTATAGAGGGAAACTACGGCCTTAAGGACGGCGCAAATGTTTTTATAGAAACTAAGGGAAATGCCCAATGAAATTACCTGAATTTTCTGTAAATCGCTCAGTTACGGTTTTGATGTTAATCGGTATTATTGTCGTTTTAGGTGTTATATCTCTATCCAAGTTAACTGTAGAGGTTATGCCTGATTTGACCTATCCTACGGCTTCGGTTATTAGCACCTATGAGGGCGCCGCTTCAGAAGATATAGAAACCCTTGTTACAAAACCCATTGAGGCAGCGGTAAGCAAAGTCAAGAATGTTAAGACCGTGGATTCCATTTCCCAAGAAGAAATCTCTATTATAATGGTGGAGTTTGAGTGGGGTACTAATGTGGATTTTGCCGCTCAGGATATGCGTGACGCTATTGGGATAGTTGAAGACTTTCTTCCTGAGGGTATAGACAAACCCATCGTTATCAAGTTTGACCCATCAATTATTCCGATTATCGCTTTGGGAATTACCGGAGAAAGAGATTTAAGAGATTTAAGAACGTTGGTTAAAGACCAGATAAAAGACCGCCTTGAGATGGTTGATGGTGTTGCTACTTGTATGATTATGGGGGGAAGGGAAAGGGAGATTCAGGTAAGGATTGATAAAGAAAAACTTAAAGCACTCAATATCCCTATTTTGCAGGTAGTGTCTATTTTAAGATATGAGAATCTCGATCTTTCCGGCGGGCATGTAACCAGGGGTTATACAGAATATCTATTACGCACACTGGGAGAATTTGAAAACTTAGATCAGATAAGAAATACAGTAATTACTGTCAGAGAGCAGAAGCCGGTATATCTAAAGGATTTTGCTGAAGTTTATGATACCCATACTGAGGTCCGAAATTATAGCCGCACCAACAAAAAGAACGGCCTTATATTAGCCGTTACTAAGGAATCGGGAGCAAATGACTTAGAGGTAGCAAGCGGCATAAAGAAAAAATTAAAAGAGGTAAAAAAAGACCTTCCCTCTGATATTAAGATATATACCGCTTTAGATCAGGGAAGGATTACTCAATTGATGATTTCTACCACTGCCGGTGATTGTTTCTGGGGTGGACTTTTAGCAGTTGTAATTCTTTTTTTATTTTTACGTAACTGGAGGCCAACCCTGGCTATTGCCTTATCTATCCCCTTATCTATTTTAGCTACCTTTATCGCTGTGTATTTCGCGGGTTTCAGCTTGAACATAATGACCATGAGCGGCCTTGCCTTGGGCGTAGGTATGCTGGTTTCCAATGCCATTATTGTTATTGAAAATATCTTCCGGCATTTAGAGGAAGGTAAGAATAGAAATCAAGCTGCTATTGTAGGTACAAGTGAAGTGGGTGCGGCTATTACTGCTTCTACTCTTACTACTATCGCTGTCTTTTTGCCATTAATCTATGCTACAGGTATTGCGGGAAAACTTTCTCAAGGATTGGCGCTTACCGTTACCTTCGCGCTTATCGGTTCATTATTTACCGCCCTCACTTTAATCCCGATGATGGCCTCTAAGATATTTGTTAAGAGAAAAGCGAAAAAAGATTATGAACTCCATTTCGGAGAAAGGGGTTTTAATTTTTTAAAAAATTGGTATAAGAAAACTCTTACCATTGCTCTTCATCATCGTGTTAAGGTTTCCCTGGCTGCCATAGCGATATTTTTCGTAAGTATGTGCTTTTTGCCCTTCGTGGGCAAAGAATTTATGCCGGTAATTGACCCCGGATTAGTTATAGTTAAAGTTAAGACGCCTGTTGGTACAAGTTTGGAGGAAACTGACCGGGTGGTTAAACAAGTAGAAGATATTATGATGCGTCAAAAAGAAGCGGATGTCTTGGGAACTTTTACGGGGTTAATGGAAGGATCAAAGGTAGATATCGCCTTTAGCGGCAGCGGAATAGGTAATACCGGCGTGAATGAGGCAATGATATTTGCTCATTTGGTTGATAAGAGTGAACGAAAGCGTTCGAGTGTGCAAATACAAGATGCTATTCGTAAACAGTTCCCCCAAATCGAAGGAACCAAAATCGAGTTTCTTGATTTGGCCAGGTTTATTACCTCTGGAGGTACGGGGCAGATTCCTATCGAGATAAAAATATTTGGCAAGGATTTGATTAAATTGGAACAGATAGCAAATGAAATTGCGGCCAAAATAAAGCCGATAGAAGGCCTTTATGATGTAGATACAACCCTTCGAAGCGGTAAGCCGGAATTACGGTTTGTGATAGATAGAGATAAAGCATCTCAATTAGGATTAAATGTTGCTCAAATAGCTTCTATTATGCGGGCAAATTTTGAAGGCCAGGTTGCTACCCGTTACCGGACAGCCGGTGATGAGTTTGATTTGCGGGTACAATACAGAGATGAAGATGCTGAAAGTTTTGATGATGTGAAGCGTGCGGTTATTTTTTCAAATCTTGGTTCTCAACATCATTTAGAAGATGTGGCAAAAATTATAGAGGGGAAAGGCCCTGTTAAGCTTTATCGGGAAAATCAGAAAAGAAAAGCATCTATTGTCGCTAATTTCTCTGGCAGGGATTTGGGAAGCATATTAAATGAAATAAAAGCCAAGGTAAAAGAGACACGTTTACCCTCAGGATATTTTATTGAATATGGCGGGGAGGCAAAACGAATGCGTGAGACGTTTATTGCCTTAGGTAGCGTATTTATTTTAGCTCTTATTTTGGTATATATGATTATGGCCGCTCAGTTTGAATCGTTGGTATATCCCCTTACAGTAATGTTTACTGTTCCCTTTGGATTGATTGGTGTGATTTTGATATTGATATTAACCGGCAATAGTCTTTCTATGGTTTCTCTTTTGGGTATCATTATTCTTGTCGGTGTTGTGGTTAATAATGGCATAGTCCTTGTAGATTATGTTAATCAGCTTAGAGCTAAGGGTATGAGTAAAAATGAAGCACTTATCCAGGGTGGAGTAACTAAATTAAGAGCAGTTTTATTAACAGCGGCCACGGCCATGTTTGGAATGCTTCCTATGGCTATAAGTTCTTCAGAAGGATCAGAATTAAGATCACCTATGGCTTTAGCAGTTATTGGTGGGTTAATAGTTTCTACTTTCCTAACTCTAATAATTGTTCCTACAGTTTATAGCATTTTAGACGACATTGCTCATCGAACAAGAAAAGAAGTAAGTAAAAGACTAATTGGAGAAGAATAAAAATTGAAAGTACAGTGAAATTTTTAAAGAAGAAATCAAAGGTACCTTCCATGCGGCGTCAAGAAATTTTAAATAGATTAAAGAAAGCTTTGTCACAGGAATTTAAAATTTCTGAAAGAGCTATAAAACCTTGGACTCGCTTTAAAGAAGATCTTAATATTGATTCTTTAGGAAATATTTGGGTCTTGATAGTTATCGAGGAAGAATTTGGCATAGAAATTCCAGAGGACGTTGCTGAGAAATTTTTAACAATTGAGAGTGTAGTAGAATATTTATATACAAGATAAATTTACCTTGCCCCCTTTTTTTACAACTGTGGGTTGGTTAAATGCCCCTGTAAGCGCTTAACTTGGAGGGGCATTTGCTTGTAGTAAGAAAGGGTGTTTACAAATAAATATATTGCGGAAGGTTTTTATTTGGAGTAAAATTAAGGAGCGGAAGATTTAGGTGCTGAATTCTTCTTAAGGAAAGCTGAATAAAAAGGGCATGGCAGGCACGGAGATTTTGCGGAGGGTTTAGAGGATGAAGTTTAATAAACGCAGTGTAAAGAGAGTCGGAGTAAAGGTACGGCGAATAATGCAGGGCGTAGAGAAGAATGTTAAGATATTTAGCATAAGGGACATTTTCAAAAATAAAAATGGAAAGATTTTTACTTACGTTAAAGAAATCAAAGAAATAGACATTCTAGTAATAATTAAATTAAAAGGATCTATAGACTTTCACGCGCTTCCTATTATAAGTGCTAATTTTGAAAACAAAATAGAAAAATATTTAGATAAACATATCCTGCTGGATTTTAAAGAAGTTACTCATGTGGATAGTGCTACTTTAGCTTCACTTATCAAACTTTTAAATGAGCTTAAGAAGCGTAATAGGAAACTGGGTATTGTAAATATAACTTCTGTTTTAAAAGAATATTTAAAAATTGCAAACCTGGAATCTGTAGTTCAGGTTTATGAAAGTCAAGCGGAAGCTTTAGATGATTTATTAGGCGATTATCTAAAAAATAAGAAAAAAATTGCTGAAGAAAAGCGAATACTTTTTCTTACAACTTCTATTGGGTCCGGGCACAAGCGGGCCGCTGAGGCTATTCAGGCGGCGCTGAAAATAATAAGTCCTAAGTCCCTTAAAACGCAAACTGATACTTATTTTGATTATCTTTTGCCCATCATTGAGAAGGTAGCAGCCAAAGTCTACGTAAAAACAATTCAACTGATGCGGCAGGCTTTAAATTATGTATATAATGCTCAAAAGAAAGATCCCGGAAGAAAACCGGCCAGCCGCTTTCTAAGTATACCGTTAATCAAAAAATACGAAAGAGCTATTAACGATTTTAACCCTAACGCGATAGTTTGCACGCAAGCACTTTCTTCCAGATTCACTTCAATTCTTAAGGAAAACGGAAAGATTTCCGCGCCGCTGATAGCGGTGGTGACTGATTATGATGTTCATCCTTATTGGTTTAATGAACACATAGATAAGTTTATTGTGCCGACGAATGAGATAAAGAAAAAGTTTATGGCTCAGGGAATAGCGGAAGATAAAGTTTACGCTTTTGGGATTCCCGTTCACCCGCTTTTTTCTCAGGAACAAAATATCTCCGACTTAAAAAAGAAACTGCATCTGGAGGAAGATTTGCCGGTTGTTCTTATAATGGGCGGAGGCTGGGGACTGGGGCCGATTGTTAAAGCTGTGACACATTTAAATAGTTCAAAGATGAAACTCCAACTTATTGTCGTAACCGGCAAGAACAAAATGTTAAAAAAGAGGTTAGAGAAAAGTTTACCAAAATTAAAAATACTTCTTAAGATTTACGGCTATATTTGTAATATTGATGAGCTTATGAGTGTATCTGACATTGCCGTAACCAAACCGGGAGGGCTTATTAGCTCGGAACTGTTGACTAAGGGGCTGCCGGCTATACTCATAAACGTAATACCGGGGCAGGAAGAGGCTAATGGTGAATATCTAATTAGTAAAGGCGCTGCCTGTAAGATAGAAAAAATAAGTGAGCTGCCTGATATGATTCAAATGTTACTTGAAAATCCTACCCGCTTGAAACAAATGAGAAGAAAAGCAATGGCTGTCGCCAAACCGCTTGCGGCCGTAAAAAGTGCTGTTTTAATTATGGATACCATAGATGCTTATTTAAAAAAATCCGGGGTTAGTTTATCTAAGCGGAAAGTTGATTAACTGTGATAATCTATTTTATCTATCGGCTTTATGAAAAATTGATTCTGAGGTTACCCCTAAAGGCAAGCTACCGGATAGCTAAAAGGGTTGGCGGGGTTGCTTATCTTTTGAGGAGAAAAGACAGACAGGAGCGGACGAAAATTATTGAAAGGATATTTGAGGGTAAAGTTACACATAAACGGGCCCAAAGGATAATTCGAGCCGGCTTTGAGGACTTTAATAAAAGTCTTGTGGATTTTTTTCGCATCCCGAAATTAAACAAAGATTATTTAAATAATTGCGTTGAAATCGCGGGGCAGGAGAATTTAGATGCCGTTTTACAGGAGGGCAAGGGAGCTATATTGGCCGGACTTCATATAGGAAACGGCGGATTTGCCGCATCTCTTCTGGCGCTTAAGGGTTACAGCATAAATGTTGTGGTTTGGGAAGATGTGAATAAAAGAGTCGACAAGTTATTTCAAGCTACAAGACAAGCTAAGGGCGTTAGGATTATTTACTCCCATCATGCCGCTAAAGATATTCTGAATGCGCTTAAGCGAAACGAAATAGTGGCTATGATGGTTGATTTAAGCGGCGGCAATAAAGGGGTAAGGCTTAATTGTTGGGGAAGAGAAATCAGGATAATGCGAGGGGCTTTCGCGTTTGCTCAAAAGCAGGATATACCAATCTTACCGGCAGTGATAATTAGGCAGAGCAACGATACTCATAAAATTATTATAGGGAGTCCTGAAACAATAGAGACGAAACAGAACAGGGAAAAAAGTCTTGAAGCGACCGTTGAAAAACTTTTTAATTTTTTTAAAGGATATATTGAAAAATATCCCGAGCAATGGTACTGGATAAGAAATTTGTGGCAGGATGCAAAGAATGAGTAACAAAGATTTAAATGAGTTTGCGGCATAATATTTATGATATAATATGCCTGTACGATATTATACAAAATAGAAAATGTATAAAAGGAAATATCTGAGTAAAACAAGCAGAAAGGAGAGCAGTAGTTGTGAAGGATTTTCTGGAGAAAGCGGTAAATTTGGGGTTGGGAGCACTGGTGGTAACCAAGGAAAAAGTAGAGGCGGTTGTTGATGAGCTGGTTAAGAAAGGTGAAGTAGGTCAAGAAGAAGGTGAAAAGTTGGTCAAGGAACTGGTCGATAAAGGAAAAGAAGGAAAAAAGGACATTGAGGTTCATGTTGAGAAGATGGTTAAAGCAATTTTCGAAAAATTAGACTTGCCCACTCGCAAAGAGCTTAATGAACTTAAGTCCGAGATTGAAAAACTAAGGAAAAAATAAAATAAGAGGACCTTATCTTTAGTCAGAGAGAGGTTCCTGTGTAGGAGTTTTAGTTTTATGTTAAGGGATATTACGCGGAAAGTTCATAATGTCCGGAGGCTGCGTCAGATACTACATGTTTTTATTAGATATGGTTTTGGTTATCTTGTTGACCGTTTGCATATTGAGCAAAATGTTATAGGCAAAAAAGTCATTAACATTAAGCCTATCAGGAGGTTAGACGTTTTTGATCAGACTGTTGCAGTTAGGGCGCGCAAGGTATTGGAAGAGTTGGGGCCAACATTTATTAAATTAGGACAGATTTTAAGTACTCGCGCCGACCTTATTCCTGTAGAGTTCTGCGAGGAGCTTGAGAAGCTGCAGGACAAAGTTCCTCCGTTTGAGTATGAAAAAGTTGAGGAGCAAATCAGTAGTGAGTTTAAACAGCCTATTAAAAAGATATATAAGAAATTTTCTCCTGAACCTATAGCCGCCGCGTCTTTAGCTCAGGTTCATATAGCTGAGTTAAGGAGTGGCCAGAAGGTTGTAGTGAAGGTTCAAAGGCCAGGCATAAAAAAGATAATTACCACAGATTTAGAGATTTTGTATAGTTTGGCTAAATTAGCAGAGAAATATATCGAAGAAAGCAAAATTTATAATCCCGTCGAAGTAATAGATAAATTTAGAAAAACAATTTTAAAAGAAGTGGATTTTAACAGGGAAGCTCGAAATATTGATATCTTTAGAAGAAACTTTAAGGATAATGAAAAGGTATGCTTTCCCGCGGTATTTCATGATTTGTCAAGCAAGAAAATTTTAACCATAGAACAAATTAACGGAATAAAAATAAACGACGTAGAAAAAATAAATAAATCGGGATTGGACAGAAAACAACTCGCTATAACTGGGGCTAACGCTGTCTTAAAGCAGATTTTTATAGACGGTTTTTTTCATGCTGATCCACACCCAGGAAATATATTTGCCATAGATAACAATGGAGTTACCTTTTTAGATTGCGGTATGGCAGGACGCGTTGACGAAAAGACAAAAGAACAGATTGCCGCTATTTTGATTGCTTTTATTGAGAGGGATGTATCTGAAATAGCGCAGGTATTTATGTTAATGGGCGCGGTGGATGAAGCGGACAGCAGGCGGTTGGAATTGGATCTCGCGGATTTTATGGAGAGTTATTATACTATTTCCCTAAAAGAATTGAGGATGGGGAAGTTTTTGACCGATATAATAGAGGTTATTTCACAAAACAGGATAAAGATACCGCCTGATTTATTTCTTTTGGCAAAAGCTCTAATAACCATTGAGAGTATTGGCAGAAAATTAGACCCTGACTTTAATATGGTTACCAGAACAAAACCGTTTATAGAGAAACTCATAAAACAAAAATATAATCCCAAAAGGATAGCCAGGGAAATAAAACGGTTTGCAAGAGGACTTTACGCTCTTACAAGTTCACTGCCGCGGGATATAAGTTTAGTTCTCGGTAAGATAAAAAAAGGGAGTCTTGTAGTAGAATTTGAGCATAAGGGGCTGGAGAATTTAATTTTACAGATGGATAAGGTAAGCAACCGGATTACCTTTAGCGTAATTATCGCTTCTCTAATTGTCGGTTCTTCCATAATAATGCAAACCGACAAGGGCCCTCTCTTTATGGATTTTCCTGTGCTGGGTATCTTGGGCTTTCTTATTGCCGGTTTTATGGGGCTATGGTTGGCCATAGCTATATTACGTTCAGGAAAGCTGTAATCAGGAGCAAAATTGTAAATGAAATTTTTTGAAAAGAAAAAATCTAAAATAGGATTGGCTTTAGGTAGTGGCGCGGCAAGAGGCTTGGCTCATATTGGAGTTTTAAAGGCCTTAAAAGAAAACAATATACCTATAGATTTGTTGGCAGGTTCAAGTATGGGCGCGCTTGTTGGCGCTTGCTATGCTAGAAAAGGAGATATAGCTGACTTTGAGGAGATGATCTTAAAAGTAGATTTTAAGCAATTGCTTCAGTTGGCGGATCCTAATTTAGCGCTTATGTTTAAAGGTTTTATTCATGGGCAGAAAGTTAAAAAATTATTAAGAGCTATTATTGGTGATATTGAATTCAAAGATTTAAAAATTCCATTGGTTATAGTGGCTACAGATGTTGATACTGGCGAGGAAATAAGAATAAAGGAAGGGTCGGTAGCGGAAGCGGTGAGGGCCAGCACTTCCATTCCGGCCATATTTACACCGGTGAAGTTCAAAAGTAGATTTTTAATGGATGGCGGTATAATAAATCCTGTTCCGGTTAATGTTGTTAAAGACATGGGCGCGACGTTTGTTATTGCTTGTAATGTAATTCATAAACGCCTAAAAAGAAAATACACTGAGCCTCCTGCAAAAAAACAAAAGAATTCTTTTTTAACTAAAGCGCAGATAAAAAACGCGACTCCGGCAGCGTTAAATAATAAAATTAGTATGCTTATTCAGGAAAATAAAGATAAAATCCAGAGTTTCCAAAAATTTATGGATACTTTTAAAGCAAAAGTTTACAAAGAAACCCAAAAAATAGACCCTAATACACCCAATCTATTTGATACAATAATACAAGCATTTTATATAATGGAGTATGAAATAGCGGAGTTAAAAGGTTTAGAAGCGGATTTTACAATATTTCCTGATACAAGGAATATCGCGTCATTAGAATTTTATCGAGGAAAAGAGGCGATACTGGAAGGATATAAAGCTACAGAAGAAATAATTTCGAATTTACAAAAATTAATATAAACAGTCTAATTTTTTGTAAAATTAAATTATCCGTTATGTTTAGCATAAGTTTAGGGTACTATAATCATTAACCCGAAAGATTAAGTTCTTTCGGGTTATTTGTTGGAGAATAATTCAAATAGGAATAAGATGCTTTAAAAAAATACTTGACAAAGAATTAAGAATTTGTTAGATTAGTCTAAAAATTAAAGATGTGTCTAAAATAAGGTGAATTATCAGGTGAAGATCAGTGATGAGAGATAGAAAATTAAGTTCAAATATGGAAGATTATTTAGAGGCTATCGCTGCCTTGAAAAAGGAAAATGACGTAGTGCGAGTACGTGATATTAGCCAATCTATTGGGGTTAAAAGTTCAAGTGTTAACGCGGCCCTCAAGACACTCTCCGGAAAAGGATATGTTGATCATGAAAGATATGGGTACGTGAAACTCACTCCGGATGGGGAAGAAGTTGCCGGGAATATCCAAAGCAAGCATGACGCGTTATTAAAGTTTCTTTCAACTGTTTTGGGCATTAATAAAGGTATTGCAAGTGAAGACGCGTGTAAAATGGAGCATGCTATTAGTTCGCAAACATTTAGCAAATTAGCTAAATTTATGCAGTTTGTTGAAGGTGATTTAAATGGCAAGAAGCCCGAATGGCTAAAGGGATTCAACTATTATATAAAAACGGGTAAGAGGCCTAAATGTAAGATGCGTGAGCTTGCGACAGAAAAGAAAGAACCATAATTTTTTTTGATTGTAAAGTTAGAGACATCTAACAATTATCATCAAATTTAAAAAGAAGGGAAGCTTTATTATGGATGAAGTTAATTATCTCGAGAAAACTGAAAAAGTGGGTAATGTTTTCAAATGCCCTTGTGGAAATATCCATATAAATTTAAAAGGCGTTTCTTTGCATTTTTCAGAAGAAGCGTTTATGGGATTTGCTTATTTGATTAGAAATGCCTGTTCAAAATTTATAGAAAAAGGACTTTCGGAAATAACAGGACAGAATAAAAATGAATGACTCTCAGAATAATAAAGACAAGAACATTTTAGAGGAAATCATTAATTGCATAGAACAAATTAACTTTGGAGAGGTGGTGGTCACGATACATAATTCGGAAGTTGTGCAGATAGAAAAAAAAGAGAAAAAAAGGTTTTAAGTTGAAAAAGCAGCTACTGTATACGCAGGGCTAACAAAAAAAGTGAGTTAATTTTAAAAGACCGACTGGACAGCCAGAGGGAACAATGAAGGAGTAGAGATATGAAACGTTTATTTGCTTGGCAGTCGGTATCTTTATGTTTTCTGCCTATTTTAGTTTGTGTTTTTTTATTTTCAGTGTCGAATAACGTCGGGGCTGAAGGTGATGCCTCCGATTACGATTTGGGGCAGGTAGTTGTTACAGCTACCAAGACGGAAAGAATCTTAAGTGATGTGCCCATAAGAACGGAAGTTATAAGTTCTGATGAGATTAGCGCTAAGGGAGCTACAAATCTTTATGAAGCATTGGAAAGTGTTCCCGGTATAAGAGTTGAACAACAATGTTCATATTGTAATTTTTCCGATGTGCGAATGCAGGGTTTGGAATCGGGGCACGTCCAAATATTAATAGATGGGCAACCATTATTTACCGGGGTAACTTCGGTTTACGGCCTGCAGCAGATACCGGCATCAATGATTGATAGAATTGAGGTGGTGAAGGGGCCGGGTTCCGCTTTATATGGTTCCAGTGCTATTGCCGGTGTTATTAATGTTATTACTAAAACACCATCTGAAGATCCGGCCTTTGAAGTTGAAACCGTATTTGGAGAACATAGAACTAATAAATATTCTATATTGGGGTCATATCCGACTGAAAATGTAGATGTTTTAATATATGCCCAAAGAGATGAGGGTGATGAAATATATGATGGTGAAAAGCCCGGCAGTAGTCATATGCTGGATAGAGTTTGGTCAAGGTCTAATACTTTAGGTACGAGATTAAATTTTAAAGATGTTATTGGTGAGGATAAATTGACTCTTGGCGCTCGAATTTATAGTGAAGAAAGAAAAGGCGGTGAGCTGGAAACCTATACTAATCCGTTTGCGGCAGCTTCAGAAAGCATAGATTCCGACAGATATGAATTGCAGGCCGGTTATGAGAAACCGTTTTCTGATATTGATATGTTTAATATGACTTTTTCCATGTTTCAACACTATCGTGATGCTACCAACGATACTTTCTTAGGAGATTATAAAAGTACACATGCTGACGCGGAGCCGTCATTAAATGAAATGGAGCCGTATAGAGCTAAAGAGCAACAATATAACATTGATATTAATTACCATCGCCTGATAGGTGAAAGGCACCAGTTTTTGGGGGGTTTTCAATATAGTTACAATAAGCTTGATGAGAGCGGTAAATACGTTGTTGTTGATGATACTGCTTCTGATTATGGAAACGCGTATGAGTCAACCAGCGAGAAGCACGCCCATGAATATGGTATTTATCTCCAGGATGAGATAGCAATTTTAGATAATCTAACCTGGTTAATAGGCGCTAGATATGATATTCACCGCTCAGAAGATAGTTTTGCGGGTAGCGGAGATACTTACGGAAAGTCAGTATCAAATGAATTAAATGAGAAATCCTTCAATCCCAGGACAAGTTTGATGTATAAGCCTATAAATGACCTTTCGTTAAGACTCGCTGTTGGGAAAGGGTTTAGAGTTCCTTATGGATTTTCTGAGGATTTGCATCTTTGCAGTGGTTCTCCCAGAGTTTTTAAGCCTGGGGACCTTAAGTCTGAAGAATCGCTTGGCGCAAACCTCTCAGCTGATTATAAGATTGGCCGGTTTGTACCTTATGTGAGTTTATTTAGAACAAATTTAGAAAATAAGATAGGTTTAGTTGATGCTAGTGCTACGGCTAGGGCAATGGGTTATGATTATGAATGGGAGAACTTGGGCGATGCTTATACGCAGGGCGTAGAAGTTGGTTCAGATTTTGTTTTCTCTGATCTGGTTCAGCTTGAGGTGGATTTTACCTATACCGATGCCAAATATGATAATGAAAGAGCCGATTGGGTCCATCATCCGGTTCACGGAAATCAATACGCTTCAGATAGTAAACATATTTCCAGAGTTCCAAAGTTTACCTCCGGAGTAGGTTTTGCCCTGACACCAAAAGACTGGGAGATAAATTTTGGGACGGATTATACCGGCAGAATGTATATAGATTATTATGAAAATGATGACGTGGATAACCCCGGTTCTGAAATTGTGCATACTAAAGGTTTTTGGGTGGCTAATATGAAAATATCTAAGCATAATTTCTTGAGAGAAAATCTTACGGCCTATATTGGGGCAAGGAATTTGTTTGATGAAATCCAAAAAGACAAAAGGCCGGATGATGCAGCCTTTATGTATGCTCCTTATTACGGCAGAATTATTTACGCGGGAATGAAATTATCGTTCTAGTAAAATAGAAAACAAAAAAGGTTGGGTGGGTGGGATTAAAAGGAGAAATATATGTTTGAATTTTTATTAAAGGGTGGTTTTTTTATTTGGCCGATTGTTTTTTGTTCGGTGCTGATGATTGCTATTGTTTTTGAAAGGGCGCATTGTTTTCACCGCGCAAGAAATAAGATACCTAATTTTTTAGAACAGGTTAAGCTTTTAGTTGTAGATAATAAAGAGAATGAAGCTGAAAAATTTTGCCGGAAAACACCCGGGCCGGTTGCTAAAATATTAGGTACCGGTATTCATTTACGAAAAAGACCTGAGAAAGATATTGAAAAAAATCTTTCAAGGATAGGTTCAAGAGAAATAAAAAAGCTTGATAAAAACCTCAGGCCCTTGGGTATTATAGGCCACATAACACCTCTTCTTGGTTTGCTGGGTACGGTCACGGGAATGATAAAGTGTTTTGTAAAGATTCAAGAGCTTGGCGGGAGAGTTGATGCCTCCGTTTTGGCCGGAGGTATCGCGGAAGCCCTAATTACTACGGCTGCCGGTATGACTGTAGCCATTCCGGCAATTATCTTTTATCATTATTTCGAAGGTAGAGTAGATAATACCTATGCTCAAATGAAAGATGCCGGTGAAGAGCTATTGGAATGGCTGCACATAAAAAACACCGGCATTGCCAAAGAAAAGAGAAGTCCCGGGGAGGATGTTGAGTATGGAATTTGATTCAAGAAGAAGGATAAAAACACATTTTGATATCGCCCCTTTAATTGATATTGTTTTTTTGCTTCTTATTTTCTTTATGCTTACAGCTAATTTTATAATGCGGCCGGCAATAAAAATATCTTTACCAATGGCCAGAACGGCAATGCCCCAGGAAGAAGAGAATATCATTGTATTCATTAGTGAGAATAATAAGGTTTATCTTAATGATGAGGAAGTGGCTCTTAAAAATCTTAAGGATTTTCTTGAGAAGAAGTTGGAAATGAATCAGGAAAAAACAGTTATTCTGAAGGCTGATGAAAAGGTTAACCTGGGTTTAGCTGTTAAAATTATGGATATAGCCAAAGATGCTAATGCTCAAGGTATAGCTATATCAACCAGAACTTATAATGAGCCGGCGATTAATGAACTTAATTCATCTTTGAATGCAGAAAGTTATTGATGAGATATTATTCCGAAGAAAAAGCAATAGTAGCATTCTTTTTTTTATCTCTTTTGCTGCACATTATTCTTTTTTGGCTGCCAAAGTTTAATTTGACATCTTCACCAGAGATTTTAGAAGAAAATGAAGAAATTATTATTGAGCTTCAGTTTGAAAAACCACCTCTATTACCTAAAATAGATATATTAGGGAAGGAAAAAAAAGTTAAAGAACCGGTAAAAGAAGATATGCCGGAGTTAGAGCCTCAGGCGCAAACACCCAAAAATATAGAAGAGCCTAAGGAAAAAGAAGAAGTTGAGGATAGCGCAATAGAAGAAATTGCGAATAAAAAATATATCCCAGAACCAAAAGAAGAATTTATTGAAGTAAAAAATCCGCAAGATGAGGCTATACTTAGATATCAGGATATGATAAAACAGAAAATTGAAAGTTCGCGCAGATATCCAAGTTGGGCCAAGAAGCAAGGGCTTGAAGGTGCTGCATGTATCAGGTTTACGACTTTATTGAGCGGGGAAGTTGCTAATATTAGTCTTATCAAATCATCGGGGATTAACATACTTGATTCTGCGGCTGTAGCTACAGTAAAAAGGGCTAGCCCCTTTATGCCTATACCCGGCGACTTAAAACGTTCAAGTCTCACGATGGATGTGGCTATCGTCTTCCAAATAAATTAATCATTCATATATATGAAAATAAATTATCCGCAGTCTCCAAAACCCAAAAGAGTAAGTTCTCGCGGGTTTTTTTGTTACTAATAAGTTGTATAATATCTTGACGCTGAATGGTTTTTGTAGTATTCTTATTGAAAGATAACGGGGGAGGCAAATTTGAGTAACTACTTGTTTATAGTAGTCGGACTTGTTGCGGGAATACTAAGCGGCCTTTTAGGTATAGGCGGCGGTATTGTTATGATTCCCGCGTTAGTTTATCTTTTTGGATTTTCTCAACATGGCGCCCAGGGGACAACCCTGGCGGTTATGGTTCTTCCTATTGGCTTATTGGCGGCTATGAAGTATTATTCCCAAGGTCAGGTTAATATTACCGTAGCTATATTTATTGCTATGGGTTTTTTTGTGGGCGGTTTTATTGGAGCCAGTTTTGTAGAACATATTTCCGAAACGGTTTTAAGAAGAATGTTCGGAGTTTGCATGCTTGTTATCGCAATTAAAATGATTTTTACTAAATAAATAGGAGGTAGCAGATGTTTTTTAAGAGGATCTTTGAACAAAAGCGCGTTTATATTTTTATGTTTGTACTCGGACTTATTTTAGGTTGCTTGCCGATTAATGCTTTTGCGCTTCCGGTATCTTCTTCAGCTAAAGTTGTCTCGGCGGCTTACAGAGCTGATTTGGAGGCTGTTTCTTCTTTCTTGGAAAAAGAAATAGTGGTTGAAAGATTAGCAAAGTTGGGTTTATCGGCTGATGAAATTAAGGTGAGTTTATCTACAATGGATGAACACCAATTACATCAAATGGCTCAGAAAGTCAAAACGCTTGATAAGGCCGGCAGTGGTGCCGGAATAGCTATAATTCTACTGGTTGTTCTTTTGATAGGCATACTTTTCCTATACGCGACTGATCGCAAGGTTAAATTACACAATCCGGTAACAATAGAGAAGAATTCATAGGAAGTGAAGAAAAGAGAACTTTTTATAGTAGTTATAAGTTGTTTTTTTCTTCTTTGCGGCTGCGCGGGATTAAACTATACTGTTATAAAAGCCGATTTGGATAATGATATTGATGAAGGCCATTATATTGATGGCCTTCTTTTTTTTAAACAGGATAAAAACTTCTGTGGGCCATCCGCTTTAGCCGTAGTCATAAATTACTGGGGTGATAAAGTTACCCAGGAGGAAATAGCTGAATCTATTTATCGTACGTCCATTAAGGGAAGCCTGACGATAGACTTAGAAAATTATGCCTTTGAAAGAGGTTTTTTTGCCCAGGCGGGTGAGTTTGAACTAGATGAATTGGGGCCCAAGATAAGAGAAGGTATCCCTGTTATTGTTATGCTGCAGGTAATGCCTTTTATTAAGAAAAATCACTATATGGTTCTCTTTGGTTATGATGAAACCCGGCAAGCGGTGCTGGTTTATTCGGGCAAAGAAGAACCTGAATTGATGACTTATGGTGATTTCATCAGAAAGTGGGAATCAGCCGGTAAGTGGGCATTGGTAGTTGCTCCGCCTCAGAAAGTGGACTGGGAGTTAGACAGCTATTACTTAAATAAACTGGGATTAATATATGAAAAGTCGGGCTTAAATGACCTGGCAGTTGTTTATTATAAAAAGGCCATAAAAGCAGATAACACGCGAGCCTTATACTTTTTTAATCTGGGCAATGTTTATTTGAAGCTTAATGAATATGCTCAGGCGACAGTTTATTATAATAAAGCGATTGAGATTGATAAAGAATACGCGGATGCTTATAATAATATAGCTTACAGTCTGTATTTAGACGGGCGTAATCTGGATATGGCTGAAGATTATGCTATGCAGGCTTTGACGCTGCCTTCTGAAAAAAAAGGTTATTATTATGATACACTGGGTCTTATTTATTTAAAAAGGAAAGATTATAAAAAAGCCAAAGAGGCCTTCAGGAAAGCACTTGGGGCAGCATCTAATTTAGATTCCGAAATCCAGGAAGCTATAAAAACTCACCTAAACAGTCTTTCTGCAGTTGAGTAAAAGCATTTATTAAAATAAATACCTTTAATAGCATTTTATGTTATTGACGGTCGCTTTTTTATCTGTTATCATATAAATTGTTTTTAGTTAACTACCCACCTTTAAAAAACAGGAGTATTTTTAATGATAGAAAGATATTCCCGAAAGAAAATGCAGGATGTCTGGAGTGAAGATAATAAGCTTCAAAAGATGCTTGATGTAGAGTTGGCGGTTTGCGAGGTCCTATCCGAGAAAGGAATTATACCTAAAAGTGATTTTAAAGTTATCAAAAAAAAGGCCCGCTTTAACACAGCCAAAATTAAAGAACTGGAGAAAATAACCAAGCATGATGTAGCCGCCTTTGTAAATAATGTTTCAAGTTACATGGGCAAAAAGGGAAAATATATCCACTGGGGCTTGACTTCAAGTGATGTGGTTGATACCGGCCAGGCAATGCAATTAAAAGAAGCAAGTAGTATTTTAATTGAAGATTTAATGGTTTTGATGAAAGTTTTAAAAAAGAAGGCCCTGAGGTACAAAAATACAATTTGTGCCGGTAGAACGCACGGTATTCATGCCGAGCCGACGACTTTTGGTTTTAAGATGGCCTTGTTTTATGAGGAAGCTAAAAGAAACCTCAAGCGTTTAAATGACGCCAAAGAGATTATAGGGGTGGGAAAAATTTCCGGTTCGGTAGGAACATTTTCACATCTGGATCCGGATATTCAAGATAAGGCATTAAAGAAATTAAATTTGAAGCCGGCTTTAATTTCAACCCAGGTTTTACAGCGCGATCGGCACGCGCAGCTTATAGCCACTATAGCTATAGTGGGAGCTTCTCTAGAGAAGATTGCCTTGGAAATTCGTAATTTACAGAGGACGGACGTTTTGGAAGTTGAGGAGTATTTTTCAAAAGGCCAGAAGGGGTCTTCCTCCATGCCTCATAAAAGAAATCCCGTTAGAAGTGAGAGAGTTTGTGGTTTGGTGAGGGTTTTGAGGGGTTATGTCCAGACCGCCTTGGATAATGTGGCCTTATGGCACGAGAGGGATATAAGCCATTCCTCGGCTGAAAGGGTTATTCTGCCTGACGCGACATTATTGCTGGATTATGTTTTAGGTGAAATAACTTATATAGTTGATAATCTGGTGGTTTATCCTAAAAAGATGATTTTTAATTTAGAGAAAGTTCAAGGTTTGGTTTTTTCTCAGAGGATAATGCTTTATCTCATTCAGGAAAAGGGCCTAACTAGAAAGACGGCCTATGAATTAATACAGAAGTCAGCTCTCTGCGCCTGGGAGAAACAGGTACCTTTTAAAAAAGTTCTTTTAAGCGATAAGAAGTTTTTGAGTTACGTTAAACCTAAAGACGTAGAAAAGTTTTTTGATTACAAACATTATTTAAGAAATATTAATAAAATTTATAAGCGTGTTGGACTTTAAAAAACAAAAAACAGGATTAAGAATTAAGACGCTTACTAGCAGCTTGCTAATGGTAAGCTCTAAGGATTAAGTAAAAGCAAATAAAATAAAAACTTTTAACTGGCAACATTGTAATTGTTTCTTGATGATTGAATATTGTTTGTATCTTGTATCTTGTATCTTGTATCTTGTGCCTTGTGACTTTAGACTTGTGACTTATAACTATAATAGAGGATATGTATGTTTTGGAGAATTGAAGTTGAAAATAAACCCGCCGTTTTTGATGCCCAGGGAGACGCGGCTAAAAAAAGCATAAAAGATTTAGGAGTTGAGGGCATAAAGAGCATTAGAGTCAGGGAAGTTTATATCCTTTACGGCTCCCTGAAGGAAACTGAAGTTAAAGAAATAGTTGATAATTTGTTGGTGGATAAAGTTATCCAGCAGTATCAGATTTTTAATGAGGAAAATATTACTTCGGGAATTATTCCTCAGGCAATTAAAGCTGTAGAAGTAGCTCATAACCCGGGGGTAATGGATCCGTGGGAGGCCAGCATTACCAAGGCTGTAAAAGATTTAGGGATTGAGAAATTAGATGATGTTAAGACGGCGAAACTATATTTAATTGAGACAGATTTAGATTTGAAGAAAATTAAATCTTTGACTCAGAAAGTTTTGTATAATAAACTTATCCAGCATATCAGAACTAGTAAAGAAATATACTCTAAAGAACCATATCTGAAGAAAGACCTACCTAAATATAAATTTAAACTTATTGAAGTTGATTTACTTGAAGTTGATGATGAGAAACTGACGCAAATTTCTAAAGAGGGTCAGCTTTATCTGAGCCTGGAGGAAATGCGGGCTATTCAGAGGTATTTCAGGAACCTAGGCAGAAAACCCATTGATTGTGAATTGGAAATAATCGCGCAAACCTGGTCGGAACATTGTTTTCATAAAACCTTTAAAGGTTTAATTGAATATGAAGGTAAAGAGATTGACGGTTTGTTAAAATCAACCATTATGAGGGCTACTGAGCTTTTAAATAAGGATTGGTGTATCTCTGTCTTTGAGGATAACGCGGGGATTATTGACTTTGATGAAGAAAATGCCGTTTGTTTCAAAGTTGAAACCCACAATCATCCCTCGGCTTTAGAGCCTTACGGTGGAGCTTCTACCGGAGTTGGCGGGGTTATCAGAGATATTCTGGGTACGGGTTTAGGGGCTAGGCCCATAGCCAATACTGATGTTTTTTGTTTTGGCCCTCCTGATTATCCGCACGAGGAAGTTCCCAAAGGCAGTATGCATCCCAAGAGAATTATTAAAGGTGTGGTTTCCGGTGTAAGGGATTACGGAAACAGGATGGGTATTCCCACGGTTAACGGGGCGGTGTTGTTTGATAAAAGTTATATCGGTAATCCTTTAGTTTATTGCGGCAATGTAGGTATTATGCCTAAAGATAAATGTTTTAAGAAAGTTGATAGCGGTGATTTGATTGTGGCTGTAGGTGGAAAGACCGGTAGAGACGGAATTCATGGAGCTACATTTTCATCCGGTGAATTAACTCACGAATCGGAAGAAGTCTCAAGTTCGGCGGTTCAGATCGGCGATCCGATTACCGAGAAAAAGATGACAGATGTTATACTAAAAGCCAGAGATAAAAATTTGTATAAGTCGATAAATGACTGCGGGGCCGGAGGTTTTTCGTCCGCGGTAACCGAGATGGGTGAGAAGTTGGGTTTAAGGGTTGAGCTGGATAAGGTTCCCTTAAAATATAAAGGCCTTAGCTATGATGAAATTTGGATTTCAGAGTCGCAGGAGAGAATGGTCCTTGCGGTTGAGAAAAGCAAAATAGATACTCTTTTGGAATTATTTGCCTCAGAAGATGTTGAAGGTACGGTTATCGGTGAATTTACGGATACTAAAAAAGTAGAGATATTTTATGAAGGTCATCAGGTTTGCGATTTAGATTTACAGTTTCTTTATAAGGGTATGCCCAGATTCAAACAGAAAGCTGTTTGGAGGAAACCGGATACAAGTGAGCCGACTTTAAAAGAAAAAGATGATTATGCTAATACCTTGCATAAGTTATTAGGTACTTATGATATTTCTTCAAAGGAATGGATTATAAGGCAGTACGATCATGAAGTTCAGGCCCAGACGGTTTTAAAACCTTTGGGTGGAGAAAACAAAGATACACCCAATGATGCTGCCTGCATAAAACCCCTGTATAATTCCAAAAAAGGTTTATTATTATCTTGCGGCATAAATCCGTATTACGGTTTATTAGATCCTTACTGGATGGCGATTAATGTGATTGATGAGGCTTTAAGGCAAATAGTTGCCTCGGGCGGCAATTTAGAGAGAGTGGCTTTGTTGGATAATTTTTGCTGGGGCGCGCCTACAGATGAAGACCAGTTGGGCGGCCTGGTGCGGGCGTCTATCGGTTGTTTTGATGCCTCTATGGGATATCAGGCACCTTTTATCTCAGGTAAAGATAGTTTAAATAATGAATATAATGAACATGGTAAAACCAGAGCCATACCCGGAACCCTTTTAATCTCGGCGATGGGGGTTATTGATGACGTTACTAAAACAATTTCATCAGATTTTAAAAAAGCGGGGAATTTAATATATGTTGTCGGTGAAACTAAAGATGAATTAGGGGCTTCGGCCTACTACAGGCTAAAGGGTTTTATGGGAGCTAATGTACCTACGGGCAGTATAGAAAGTAATAAATTGTTAATGGATACCTTATCGAAGGCAACTTCTAAGGGCCTCGCTGAAAGTATCCACGATTGTTCTGAGGGCGGGCTGGCCGTAACATTCACCGAGATGGCCTTTGGCGGCGGCTTGGGAGCCGATATAGATTTGAAGAAAGTTCCCAACAACATAGACGATCTTAAAGACTATAAACTGCTTTTTTCGGAGTCAATGAGCCGCTTTGTAGTTGAAGTCGCGGTTGACAAGAAAGAGGCCTTTGAAAAAGTACTTGAGGGAGCATGTTTCGCGAAAGTTGGCCTCATTAAAGGCGCGAAAGAGCTTATAGTAAACGGCATAGGCGGCAAGTGTGTGATTAAAGAAGATATAGCTAAATTAAAAGAAAGTTGGCAGAAGCCTTTAAGGTGGTAGAATGATTAAAGTAATAGTCATACGCGCGGCGGGTACCAATTGCGATAGAGAAACAGTCGAAGCTTTTATTAGGCAGGGCGCTGAAGTTGAATTAGTTCATATTAATCAGCTTAAGAATAAAAAGAAAAAGTTATCTTCATATCATATTCTGGCTATACCCGGCGGGTTTACTTATGGTGATGATATTGCCTCCGGCAGGATTCTGGCTAATGAACTCAAATTTAATTTAAAAGATTGCGTTTTGAAATTTATAAATGATGGCAAGTTGATAATCGGTATTTGTAATGGATTTCAGGTATTGGTTAAATCGGGGCTTTTGCCCAATAAAGATACCTTTAGCCAGGCAGCTACCTTGAATTTAAATGACAGCTGTAAGTTTGAAGATAGGTGGATATACTTAAAAGCCAATCCTGATAGTCCCTGCATTTGGACCAAAAATATTAAGGATTTAATGGAATTGCCTATAGCTCACGCCGAGGGTAAGTTCATGGCGGATAAAGAAGTTATTAAATCCTTGAGTGATAATAACCAAATTGTTTTTAAATATGTAAATGCCCAAGGCGAGACGGGGAGTTATCCCGATAATCCTAACGGTTCGATGGATGATATCGCCGGTATATGTGATAAAACAGGCAGGATTTTCGGTCTTATGCCGCATCCGGAAAGGTTTTTAATTTTGAATCACAACCCCAGAGCTCAAAGATTAAAAGACGCCAAGCCGCTTGACGGCAATATAATCTTTAAGAACGCGATTAATTATGTTAAGAATAATTTATTATAGTTTATTTACAACAGGGGACAGAAATGGCATTAACTTATAAAAAATCAGGCGTTGATATTGCTAAAGCGGATAAACTTATCGCTTCAATTAAAAGCCTTGCCAAAACCAGTAACCCGGCTGTTTTGGGTTCTATCGGGGGTTTTTCCGGTTTCTATCAATTGGATTTAAAAAAGATTAAGCAACCTATTTTGGCCGCCAGTTGTGATGGTGTAGGGACGAAATTGAAGCTGGCTTTTTATATAGGTGAGCATGAGACGGCGGGTATTGATTTGGTAGCCATGAACGTTAATGACTTGATAGCCTGTGGAGCCAAGCCTTTATTTTTTCTGGACTATGTTTCCTCAAGCAGCCTTAAGCTAAAAGATTTAACAGCCTTTATTAAAGGAATTTCTAAAGCTTGTAAAGAGTCCGGTTGCGTTATTCTTGGTGGTGAGACGGCGCAGATGCCCGGTTTTTATGAAAACGATGAATATGACGCGGCCGGTTTTTGTGTAGGGTTAGTAGATAAAAAAGAAATCATAGACGGTTCAAAAATAAAAAATGGCGATGTAATTATTGGTCTGGCTTCAAACGGAATCCACTCTAACGGTTACTCGTTTGTAAGAAAGGCTTTTTCTCTAAAGTATATTAAGGCCAATAAAAAATTATTTTATAGGCCAACGCGATTATATGTAAAACCCATCTTGAAACTAAAAGATAAAGTAAAAATTAAAGGGATTGCTCATATAACCGGAGGGGGATTTTTTGATAATATTATCAGGATATTACCAAAGGCAATAACCTGCGAAATTTTTAAGAGCAGCTGGCCGGTATCCGAGGTTTTCACTTTGCTTAAGGAAAAAACCAAGGCTTCAATGAAAGAAATGTACCGTACTTTTAATATGGGCATAGGCATGGTGGTTGTGGTTTCAAAAAAAGAAGCCGATAAGGCTCTTCGAATTTTAAAGGAAGAAAAAACTGATGCTTATATTATCGGTATGTGCAGGAAATCAAATAAGAAATCAGTTATAATCGGATAGAAAGAAAAGTTATATGAAAGTACTGGTTGTTGGCTCGGGCGGAAGAGAACATGCCTTGGTCGAGAAGATTTCACAAAGTAGAAAATTATCTAAAATTTATGTTGCCCCGGGTAACGGAGGCATAGAAGATATAGCTGAAGTTGTTAATATTAAGGCGGATGAGATAGAGAAGCTGGCTGACTTTGCCGCGGAGAATGAAATTGACTTGACTATTGTCGGGCCCGAAGCTCCCTTAGTTAAAGGTGTCGTGGATCTTTTTCAAGAAAGAAATTTAAGGATATTCGGCCCTAACAAAAAAGCCGCTTCTTTAGAAGCTAGTAAAGTTTTTACCAAGGAGTTATGCAGAAAATATAATATCCCCACAGCCGGCTATATGGTTTTTGATGATCCTAAAAAGGCCAAGGCTTATATTGATAAATGTGATAAACCTCAGGTTGTTAAGGCTGATGGTTTGGCCGCCGGTAAAGGCGTAGTTGTAGCCGCGGACAGATGTGAGGCTAAAAAAGCCGTAGATTTAATGATGCAGGATAAAGCCTTTGGAGATGCCGGAAAAAGAATTACCGTCGAAGAACGTCTTTACGGAGAAGAAGTTTCTATTCTGGTTTTATGTGACGGAGACAATATCTGCCCTTTGGCAACCAGCCAGGATCATAAACAAATTTACGATGAAGACAGAGGCCCTAATACGGGCGGCATGGGTGCATATTCGCCAGCTCCAATTATAGATGATGGTTTATATGATGAAATCATGAGAGATATAATCCGTCCAACCATTAACGCTCTTAAAGAAGAAGGTATAAATTATAAAGGTGTTCTTTATGCCGGGCTGATGATGACAGATGACGGCCCCCGGCTTTTAGAATATAATGTTCGCTTCGGAGATCCGGAGACTCAGGCGGTTTTAACCAGAATAGAATCAGATTTTCTTGAAGCTTTAGAGGCAACGGTTGACGGTAAATTAGATGAAATTGAAATTAAGTGGGATAAGAGAAGTTGTATTTGTGTAGTTATTGCTTCGGGCGGTTATCCGGGCAGTTATGAAAAAGGAAAAGAAATTACGGGTTTGAATAAAGCCGCTAAACAAAAAGATGTAATTGTTTATCATGCCGGCACCAAAAAAGAAAGTAATAAGTTTTATACCAGCGGCGGCAGAGTGCTTGGTGTGACAGCTTTAGGGGATGATATAGCTCAAGCTATTGATAAGGCCTATAAGGCGGTTGAGCTTATATTTTTCGATAAAATGTATTATAGAAAAGATATTGGCCGTAAAGCTGTAAGTAGATAAAAAGAGGAGTTAAAAGAATGGAAAACAGTGCAAATGATATTTTAAAACATTCCGGTTTAGGAGTAGCTTCATTTGTAATTTCATTGATTGCCGGTGTTATCGAATTTTTTGTTATTATTTCAGCCGGTGTTTTAGAGGTTCAGGGTCAGATGAGTGATGCTTCAGCTGTTGTGATGGTGGTTGGGATGTTGATCATGCTGGGGATGTTTGCCAACTTAGTTGGTATTGGCCTGGGTATTGCGGCGGTTGTTCAGAATAAGGCCAAGAAATTATTCGGAGTTTTAGGCCTTATTTTTAACGGTTGTTTAATCCTGCTTATTTTAGGGTTAATGTTTATTGGCAGTATGGTTTCGTAGAAGGAGATTTTTATGAAAAAAGTTGATGTAGCTATTATTATGGGTAGTAAGTCTGATTTAAAAGTTGCACAAGAGGCAGAAAAAATTTTGAAAGATTTTAAAGTTCAATATGAGATGAAGGTTTTATCCGCTCATAGGACTCCAAAAGCTACAGCTATTTATATAGAAAAAGCAAAAGGCAAAGGCATTAAAGTTATTATTGCCTTGGCCGGTAAGGCGGCTCATTTAGCCGGAGTAATCGCGGCACATACTATTTTGCCGGTTATTGGTGTACCTATGGACACCAGGGATTTAAAAGGCATTGACTCCTTGTTTTCAACGGTCCAGATGCCCTCCGGTGTACCGGTGGCTTGTATGGCTATTGGTTCTACGGGGGCTAAGAATGCGGCTTTATATGCCATAGAGATTTTAGCCCTTTTGGATACTAAACTTGCGAAAAAACTTGAAAGCCACAAGAAAGAAATGGCTAAAGCTATACTTAAAATAAAGTTTTAATTTAAGGTTTTCCTTGATTTTAAGTATAAGTAATTGTTATAGTGTAAGTAAAAGTAATTAAAGAGGTGTTTTATGCAGAACTTCCAGTCTATAATTGAAAATCCTACATTTAAAGCGGTATTACCGTTATTAGTTATCGCCCTTTCTTTGTTATTGGGCGTTATTTTAAGATTTTTGGTATCAAAATATCTATTGGCCTGGGTTAAGAGGACCAGGATTAAATGGGATGATGTTTTAATTGAGAACTTAAGGCGCTGGCTTCCTTTCTGGGCTTTTATCATAGGTTTATATATTGCCCTTGATATGTGGGGCATAGCTGTTACCCAGACCAACTTCATGGGTAAGTTACTCATCACAGCTGTGATTTTAACTATAACTGTAGCGGCGGCTAATATATTCTCAACGGCTTTAAGTCTTTTAGCTGAAAAAGAGGAAGGCGCCTTGGCGATAAGCAGCCTTACCAAGAATATTACCCGCATGGTTATCTTTTTAATTGGTTCCTTAATTATTCTGCGTTCCTTAGGTATTTCTATTACGCCTATTTTAGGTACTCTGGGTGTTGGTGGTATTGCTGTGGCTTTAGCCCTACAGGAAACGTTAACTAATATTTTTAGCGGTATATATGTGACCATCGCCAAGCACGTAAGAATTGGTGATTTTATTAAACTTGAAAGCGGAGAGGAAGGCTATGTAGTTGATATCGGTTGGAGGGCAACTAAAGTGAGAATGCTGCCGAACAATATTGTTATAATTCCAAATTCAAAACTGGGCCAATCGGTTCTTACTAATTATTATATGCCTGAGACGGAAATGTCGGTTTTAATCCAGGTGGGCGTTCATTATGAGAGTGATTTAAAGAAGGTGGAAAGAGTAACTATCGAAGTAGGAGAAGAAACTTTAAAAGAAATTCAGGGTGGAGTTATAGAATTTAAGCCTTTTATCAGGTATCATACCTTTGATGATTTTAGTATTAACTTTTCAGTTATTTTAAGGTGCAAGGAGTTCGTGGATAATTATCTCATTAAGCATGAATTTATTAAGCGTTTACACGCAAGGTATAATAAAGAAAACATTATTATTCCATTTCCCATTACAGACGTTTATATGAAGGAAAATAAAACTTAATGTATACAAAAGAGGATTTAAAAAATACAATTGTAAGTGAATTAGGAGAGTACAACCTGATAGTTGTCTCTAATAGAGAGCCCTATATCCATATTATGAAAGAGGATAAGATTGTTGTTTGGAGGCCGACCGGCGGCGCTGTAACCGCGCTTGATCCAATTATGAAAGCCTGTGGTGGCACTTGGATTGCGCATGGAAGCGGTAACGGTGATAAAAAAGTAGTTGATAGAGACGGAAAAATTAAAGTACCGGTTGAAAACCCGCGATATACTCTAAAAAGGGTCTGGCTTGATAAGGAAGAAGAAAAAGGTTATTATTATGGCTTTGCCAATGAGACGCTCTGGCCTTTATGCCACATTTCTTATACCAGGCCGGTTTTTAGAGAAAGCGACTGGCAACAGTATAAAAAGGTTAATAAGAAATTTGCTGATGCCGTTTTAAGTGAGATTAATCATTCAGATAAAAAGAAGACTATTGTCTGGCTGCAGGATTTTCATATGGCTCTGGTTGCCAAATACATCAAAGAGAAAAATCCCCACGTCATCTGCGCTTATTTCTGGCATATACCCTGGCCTAATCCGGAAGTTTTTAGAATTTGTCCCTTTAGGAAAGAAATTATTGATGGGATTTTAGCTAATGATATGGTTGGTTTTCACATCAGGTACCATGCTGATAACTTTATTGATACGGTTGAGAGAGAAGTGGAGGCCAAAACCGACAGGGAAAGAAACTCTATTATCAAAGAAGGCCACGAAACTCTGGTTAGGTCATTTCCTATAAGTGTTGATGCTCAGGATATCGAGAACCAGGTAACCTCAAAAGAAACTGAAGAAAGAGCTAACGAGCTTAAAAAAGAACTATCCTTAGAAAATAAAATCATATTCCTGGGCTGTGACAGGATTGATTATACTAAAGGTATTCCGGAGAGACTTATTGCTTTTGATAAGTTCCTGGATAAATACCCGCAATATAAAGAAAAAGTTGTTTTTGTGCAGATTGGAGCTGTCAGCCGTATTCTTTTAAAGTCGTACGCGAACATTAACAGTGAAATTAACCGCTTGGTAGGTGAAATCAACTGGAAACATTCGACGAGTGAATGGGCGCCTATTGTTTTTTCAAAGGAGTTCATTCCTTATAAGGATATCTTGGCTTTTTACCGTATTTCTGATGTTATTGTTATTAGCTCACTGCATGATGGCATGAATTTAGTCGCCAAAGAATATATTGCCTCGAAGTTTGATAACAAGGGAACGGTTATTTTAAGCCAGTTTACCGGCTCTGCCCGAGAATTACAGGAGGCTATTTTTATTAACCCTTATAATATTAATGAATTTGTAGAAGCTTTGAAGTGCTCTATAGACATGTCCGCCAAAGAAAAAGAAAAGAGAATGAAAGTTCTAAGAGATATAGTTTCTGAAAATAATATTTATAAATGGGCGGCAACCGTTATTTTGGAATTATCAAAATTTTATCTATACTAAAAAAATGAAGGATTTATTTAAGAGCTGGAAAACCGTATCCGCGAAAATTAAAAAAAGTACCTCCATATTTCTTCTTCTAGACTTTGATGGTACTTTATGCCCCATAGTAAACCATCCCGATTTAGTCGAAGTAGATAGAGATATTAAATCCATCCTAAAAAAACTGAATAGAACCAAAGGAATCATTTTGGGTTTTGTCAGTGGCCGGCCGGTAGCTGATGTAAAAAAGCATCTTAAATTGAAGGATGTCTATTATGTGGGTAACCATGGCTTAGAATTAAAAAAACCAAAGAGCCGCAAAGTAGAAATTTTATCTGAGAATAAAATAAAAAAATCACTTAAGTTGCTTAAAGATATAGTTGGTATTTTAAGAAAAAAGATAAAGCCCTATGAAGGTGTTTGGTTAGAAGATAAAAAGTATTCACTCAGCTTACATTATCGTATGGCCGATAAGAAGAATGCCTTGATAGCTAAAAGGATTTTCGGTGAGGTTACTCATGAAATTGAAAAAAAGAAGTTGGTGAGGGTTACGAAGGGCAAGAAGGTGTTGGAGATAAGGCTGCCGCAAAATCAAAATAAAGGTACGGCTGTTTTAAAGCTTAAAAAAATGCATCTTAAGGAAGCGCCCGTATTGATATATTTGGGTGATGATGTAACCGATGAAGATGTTTTTGAGGTGATGAGCAAAAGAGATGTAAGTATCCATATAGGTACTAACAAGAAATCAAAGGCAATGTATAAGCTTAAAAATGTAAAAGCGGTAGCCGGGTTCTTAAAGAAGGTTTATTGTTTGCAGACCGGTGAAGCAGATGCCTAAAACACAGATATTTAAACTGGATTATGAAAAGATTGATGCTGATAAAATAAAGCGGGCCTCTGAAATATTAATATCAGGCGGACTTTTAGCGCTGCCGACAGATACGGTTTACGGCCTGGCGGTGAGTAGCCGAAACAAGGAAGCGGTCAAGAGACTTTATGATATAAAACGCCGGCCATTAACAAAACCTTTTGTCATTCAGATTTCATCTATAGACAAGTTGGATGAATTTAATGTTGAAATTAATGAAGATGCCCGGGTTCTGATGAATAAGTTCTGGCCGGGACCCCTTACAATAATATTAAAAAGCAAGAATAAAGATAAGTTGGCCTTTAGAATACCCCGGGATGAGATTGCCCTGGAGGTTTTAAGGGAGTGCGGCTTGCCTTTATATGTTCCTAGCGCGAACTTCTCGGGAGAGCCGGCACCCAGAGGTGTTCAGGATGTAATTGTAAGTTTCGAGGGAATTATTGAAGGGATTATTGAGGTTGAAAGTGGGGCTAATGAGGTGGAGTCAGCTATTGTTGACCTAACTCAGGAGCCTTATTTGGTTTTAAGAGAAGGGGTTATTGACAGCAGGCAGTTAAATAAAGAATTTTCGGCTGAAGGTAAGTTCTTAAAGGTAAAAAATGTACTTGTGATTTGTACGGGAAACAGTTGCCGCAGTGTTATGGCCAAGGGTTTTCTTAAAAAAGTATTAGAGCATCGCAAAGAGGTTATTGTTGATTCCGCCGGGACGGCGGCTATTAACGGATTTGCTCCCACTAAGGAAACCATAGAAGTTATGCAAAGGGAACAGATTGATGTTTCAGGCGAAAGAAGCAAACATATAACTTTGGGAATGATTAAAAGAGCCGACGTTATTTTAGTTATGCAAACAAGGCATAAAAATTATATTTTGGACGTTCTTCCGGAAATAAGCGACAAGGTATTTCTTTTAAGGAAATATAAAGATTCATCCGGCGGGACTAATTTTGAAATTGCTGATCCAATAGGTCAAAGCCTGGAAGTTTATGAAAGAGTAGTCGAAGAGATTAAAAAAGAGATTTTAAGGATTAAGGATTTTATTTAAAGAAAAGGAAAAGAAGATAAGAAAAACAATAATTATAATTATAATGACGGCCATTCTTATTGTAATCGGTGGTGTAATTTATCTAACTTTGGATATGCTCCCAATTGATGATTCTGATCTTGCCTTGATTTATGAAGACATCCCTCAAAAACAAAACGCTTTTTATTATTTTGATAAAGCAAATCAAGCGATGTATTTTCCGGAAAGTGAAAAAGATAGAATATATGAAATGTTAGAAGAGGGTATAAAAGATGAGGATGTGGAATTTGCAAAAGAAATACTTGATAAAAATAAAAAAACTTTTGAGTATTTTGAAGAAGGTTTAACCAAGGATAAATTCCAGGTGCCTGAATACACTCAAGGTTTAATAGAACCATTAGATTATATTTTCTCATGGCTAAATATAGCTCAACTTTCTATTTTAAAATCAAAATATCTTATAAAGCAAGGCGAGCAAAAAGTGACTCTTGATGAAATATTCAGAGTTATTAAATTTGGAGATATGATACAACATGCAAAAGGTGGTTTGGTTAATTATATGATAGGATCAGTTATCAAAAGCATAGGAACTAAGGAGGTTTTAAAAATAAACTCTGAGATAAATTTATCCAAAAAAGAATATAAAAGCATAATTAGACAACTTACCCAATATGAAGATAGCAAAGAAGCTCTGAAGCAGGTATGTCAGGTGGAGTATAAGTATATTATGTTGTGGACTATAAACATTATTGCAAAAGGAAGTGCTAAAGAGGCTAAAAACAAGTCGATGTATAAGAAATTATTAACTAAAGTTTACTTCAAGCCCAATAAAACCAAGAGAAAATTTGCTGATATAACTAGAATTTTAATTGAAAATGCTGGCAAAAGATACTATAAAGACGTCAAATTTATTAATCTTGACATAACTATAGAAAATGCAAGTCAATATTTTGAAGGCCTGGGAAAAATTGACAATCCAGAACAGTTTGCGCAGGCCTGGGAAACGAAAGATTGGATGCCTGAACAGATACGCGAAATGTGGTATACAGAAAACTTTTGGGGTGAACTTACTTGTACTTTATGTATACCAGGCTTAGAGATGGGTATTGCTCAGAAATACAAAGACATTTTTGAACTACGCACTACCCAAATCCTCATTGCTTTAAAGGCCTACAAGGATGAGTGTGGACAGTTACCCGAGAGTCTGGATGAGCTTGTACCTGCTTATTTTGACCAGGTTCCAATAGATCCATATAACGGCGAACCAATCAAATATTCAAAAAAAGATAAAATAATCTATTGTGTGGGTGAGAATTTAGAAGATAATGGTGTTGATGAATCAGAAGAGAGTTTATTAAGTATTGAGTTTTAAGATAGGAGAAAAAATGAAAATTGCAATTGGAGCAGATCACGGAGGTTATGAGTTAAAGGAATCGTTGATAGGTTATTTGAAATCTAAAAAAATCGAGGTAGTTGATTGCGGGACTGATTCTAAACAGAGTGTGGATTATCCTGACTTTGGCCTGGTAGTGGCTAATATGGTGGTCGAGAAGGAAGCCAATCAAGGCATTCTAATATGTACTACAGGTATAGGCCAGTCAATGACAGCCAATAAAGTGCCGGGAGTCCGAGCCGCCCTATGCTTAAATGAGGATCAGGCGAAACTTTCACGCCTTCATAATGACGCTAATATTATCGTTTTTGGGGCTAAATATACTTCAGTCGAAGAAGCCCAAAAAATGCTGGATATCTGGTTTGGATCTTTCTTTGAGGGCGGCAGGCATCAGAGGCGTGTTGATAAAATTAACGAGATTGAAAAAAAATATTCAAAATAAGGCTTGCAAATTAATTCATTCTTGTTTATAGTAACTTTTATCTTTGTAATATTAATCCTAAATCTAGGAGTAAGAAAAAATGCACAACCTTAAAGCCGCAGATCCGGTATTATTCCAGGCTATTCTAGATGAAACTATAAGACAAAATGATAATTTAGAGTTTATAGCCAGCGAAAACTTTGTTTCTGAAAATGTTCTTTTTGCTCAGGGTTCGACTCTGACTAATAAATACGCCGAAGGTTATCCGGGCAAGCGTTGGTATAACGGTTGTCAGTTCGTGGATGTTGCCGAAAGCCTGGCGATTGAAAGAGCTAAAGAGCTTTTTGGGGCTGAACATGTTAATGTTCAGGCTCATTCCGGTTCTCAAGCTAATATGGCTTCTTATTTATCAGTACTAAAACCGGGTGATACAATAATGACCCTTGATTTAGCTCATGGAGGACACTTGACTCACGGGCATAAGATGAATTTCTCCGGCAAGTTTTTCAAAGTGGTGCCTTACGGAGTAAATAAAGAGACAGAGCAGCTTGATTATAATGAATTAGAGAAGATTGCCCTTGAGCATAAACCTAATATGATTGTCGCCGGAGCTAGTGCTTATCCCAGAATTCTGGATTTTGAGAAATTTTCCGCTATTGCCAAGAAAGTAGGCGCTTACTTAATGGTGGACATAGCTCACATTGCCGGCTTAGTTGCCGCTAAACTTCATCCGGATCCGGTTGCAGTTTCAGATTTTGTAACCACCACAACTCATAAAACTCTTCGTGGCCCCAGGGGCGGTATGATAATGTGTAAAGAAGAGTACGCCAGGAAAGTGGATGTAAATATATTTCCAGGTATTCAGGGAGGGCCCTTAATGCATGTTATTGCCGCTAAGGCCGTTGCCTTCAAGGAGGCCTTGAAGCCGGAATTTAAAGAATATCAAAAACAGATAGTGAAAAATGCCGCTGCCTTGTCATCCGAACTGGATAAAAGAGGTTTAAGAATAGTTTCAGGCGGAACAGATACCCATTTATTTTTAATAGATGTAACAAGCGTGAGTTTAACCGGAAAAGACGCGGCTAATATTTTAGATGAAGCCAAAATTACGGTAAATAAGAATATGATTCCTTTTGATCAGAATTCACCGTTAGTTACCAGCGGAATTCGCATGGGAACACCGGCGGTAACCAGCAGAGGCATGAAAGAAGCTGAAATGGTAAAAATCGCTGAAATAATTGACATGCTTTTAAAAAACCCTGAAAACGGATCTAAATTAAAAACCGCTAAAGAAATAGTTAAAGAATTGACTGATAAATTTCCTCTTTACAAAGAGCGAATTAGGTCGATGCAGAAAGCTTAAAAAAAGTGAAGGATAATACTAGGCCTAGCTGGGATGAATATTTCATTGAAATAACCAAGGTTGTCTCTAAGCGATCGACTTGTCTTAGACGCAAAGTCGGAGCGATAATTGTTAAAGATAAAAGAATACTTGCGTCAGGTTATAACGGGGCGCCTTCAGGCCTAAAACATTGTGGTCAGATAGGTGGATGCCTGCGGGAACAGATGCATGTGCCTTCCGGGCAGCGTCACGAATTATGCCGAGGACTGCATGCCGAGCAAAACGCTATTATTCAGGCTGCGGTTCACGGAGTAAGTATTAAAGACTCCGTTTTATATTGTACGACTCATCCATGTATTATCTGCGCCAAAATGATTATCAATTCAGGGATAAAAGAAATAATTACTTCGGCGGCTTATCCTGACAAAGAATCAAAAAAACTTCTTAAGGAAAGTGGTATTAAGGTTCGTAATCTTAAGAAATAATGGCTTATGTAAGGGTTTTATTATTATCCTTTTTTGTTAAAATAATTAAAAATTATAATTTTTTTACACCTTGACAAATCCTAAATATAGTGTATAATTAAGCTACTGATACACAATATAGTGTGGTTTCCCGCCAAATTTGATAAAAAGGAACAATCAAAAAATGAAATGTCCCTATTGCGGTCACGAAGAAGACAAAGTGGTTGATTCCAGATCCTCACAGGAAGGTGATGCCATTAGACGAAGAAGGGAATGTCTTAAATGTCAAAGGCGTTATACAACCTATGAACATATAGAAGGCGTATCTTTAATGGTGTTTAAAAAAGATGGCCGCAGAGAATCGTTTGACAGGAAAAAGGTACTTTCAGGACTTGTGAAGTCTTGTGAAAAGAGACCGATTAGTGTTGAAAAATTAGAAGAAACCGTAGATGATATTGAAAGAACTCTTCAAAGAAATTTCGATAAAGAAGTCGCATCTGTTGAAATAGGGGAGCTTATAATGCAGCGCTTGGGAAAATTAGACCAGGTGGCGTATGTTAGATTTGCCTCTGTGTACAGAGAATTTAAGGATGTTAATCAATTCATGAAAGAACTCAAGCAAATATTAGATAAGGAAAGGAGATAAGCAGAATGTTAGAAGGTACTGCCGCCGCAAATAATAAAGTTGCATCAGGCATCAAAACGACTCCCTGTTTTACGCATGTCAGAAAGAGGAATGGCCGAGTTATTCCATTTTTAAAAGAGAGGATTGAGGTCGCGATTTTTAAAGCGGCTAAGGCGGTAGGCGGTGAAGACAAGCTACTGGCGGAAGAGCTTTCTAATGTAGTTACTCTTTATCTAAAAAAGAAATTTGTTGATGGAAATCCTTCGATTGAAGAAATTCAGGATATTGTTGAAAAAGTTTTGATTGAAACAGGCCACGCCAGAACAGCTAAGGCCTATATTATTTATCGTGAGAAAAGAGCGGACTTAAGAACGAAACTCCAAGTAAGAAAAAGAGTTCAGGAAAGAACAGATTCCACCGATTTGGCATTACTGGTTACTCCTTTAGCTAAGGACAGAGTATTAAATTGGGAGAAACAGAGAATTGCTCAGGCCCTTCAGAAAGAGGCCAAGATTGCCGAAGACCTTTCTTGGGAAATAGCTTCAAGTGTTGAGCGAAAAATATTCAAGTCAGGAATCGGACAGATATCCACCTCTCTTATTAGAGAGCTGGTAGATAATGAACTTTTTGAAAGAGGTTTAGGCAAGAAACTTAAAAAGCAAGCTATGATTGGTATGCCCTCCTTTGATATCGAACAACTTATTTATTCTAAAAGTGCCGAAAATAGCAATATTACGTCTAATAATCCGGAAGCGATTAATCTGGCCATAGCCGAGACAACATTAAAACAGTATATGCTGCAGAATGTTTTCTCTACGGATGTGGCTACAGGACATTTAAAAGGCGTGGTTCATATCCATGATCTTGGATATCCCCGAGTTTATTGCAGTAGTCATTCTTTGGAATATATTAAGAAATACGGTTTGGACTTAGGCAATTTGGATACATCAAGCGCTCCGGCATCTCATGCCAGGACACTAACAGGACATCTTAATACTTACCTAGCTTCTATGCAGGCTTATTACGCGGGGGCTTTGGGTATAGCTTATGTTAATATTTTTTATGCCCCTTATGTAGAAGGCATGAGTTTTAAAGAGATGAGACAAGAAGCGCAGTATTTGATATTCTCAGGCAGCCAGAACGCGTTTTCCAGAGGCGGTCAAAGTTTATTTATTGATTTTAATATTCACGCGGGTATACCTAATTACCTTAAAGATATTCCAGCTATTGGTGCGGGAGGTAAACTTACGGGCAGGAGTTACGGAGATTATGAAGAAGCGGCTCGTGAATTTGCCAAAGCAATGTTGAGCGTTTGGCGCGAAGGTGATCGCGACGGACATCCTTTTGCGTTCCCTAAGTGTGATTTTCATATTACTGAAGAATCATTTGAGGATCCGAAGCAACGTGAACTTTTAGATTATGCCGCTCAGATAGCCAGTGAAAATGGCTCTACTTATTTTATCTTTGATAGAGATGAGGTAACTCTTTCTGCTTGTTGTCGACTCAGAACTCAAATAACAGATAACTACATGATAAAACATCCGGAGTCAATGAGGTTCTGTGGTTTTCAGAATGTAACTGTTAACTTACCTCAGGCAGCTTATAGAGCCGGTAAGGATAATATCCAGGGAGTTTTTGATGAGATAGATAAAGCTATGAACTTAGTTTTTAAGGCGCATATGCAGAAGAGAGAGTTTATTGCCAAGCTAATGAGTGAGCCCGGTATGCCCATGTGGGAAGTTGGTAAGATAGCTAAGGATGGTAGGCCGTATATAGATTTAGATCAAGCCACTTATATTGTTGGCATTATCGGCCTTAATGAATGTGTCCAGGCTTTAATTGGTAAGGAGCTTCATGAGAATGACGAAGCTTATAAACTGGGGTTAAAGATTATTTCGCATATGTTCTTAAGGTCAAAACAAGAAGAAAAGAAGTTGGGTTTGAATTTCTCATTGGAAGAGTCACCGGCAGAATCAGCCGCGAGAAGGTTGGCCAAGGTGGATCTTAAGGATTATCCTGAAGCCCACATTGTTGTTAAAGGTGATATCGAGAAAGATGAACCTTATTACACAAACTCAATTCACTTTAGAGCTGATGCTGATATTGACTTAATTACCCGCATCCAAAAACAGAGCAGATTTCATACCATGATTGAGTCGGGTGCAATAATTCACGCTTTTGTTGGTGAGAACAAACCGTCTAAAGAGGCTATTCTTAAACTGGTGGAAAGAACATATAAAAATACTCAAGCGGCCCAGTTGACTATATCACCTGAATTTACCATTTGCAATGATTGCGGCAAGGTAACCAGGGGATTGGTGGAAAATTGCGGACATTGTGAATCAAATAACATTTACGGTATAACCAGAATTGTTGGATATTATTCTAGAATTGATAACTGGAATAAATCTAAAATAGGTGAATTAAAAGATCGTCAAAAGGGTGAATACAACATTATATAAAATATTATTATCCTTATATATTTAGGGAGGGCAAAGCTGTGCATATTAAAATATTCGGCAAACAAAATTGCGCCAAGTGTAAGACCACTAAGAGTAAAATAGAATTTTTTATAAACAAGTGGAACTTGGCAAACAGGTTGAAGATTTCATTTCTTGATATGGATTCAGTTGAAGGCCTTACTGAAGCAGCTATGAATGATGTTCTTAATATTCCAGCGACAATCTTAGAAAAAGATGGTAGTGTTGTAGCTCGTTGGGACGGAGAGGTTCCTAAATCGGACGAATTTAAAACTTACATTTTATGATGTAGAAAATCTTTAAAGACGATTAGAAAGTCTTTCATTGGCCTCCAGTATTATTTGCGCCATATTTTAGGCGCACTAATTAGCTGGAGGTTTTCTTGTTATTTTTTTATTAAACCTTTACTATTTAGGGGGGGGGTACCATTAGATACATTGAGATGTTATTTATTTATGTAATGCTTCCAATTTATAGTACTATGAGAATAAAAAAACTGCAGTAAAAACCATCCGTAAAATAAAATTACTGTGTGTTATTTTTTAAATTAGCCTTTTCCAAAAGATTATTAAGCCAAACCTGAAAGATTTCCTCTTCTTTTATTTGAAGAGCCTTTTTACTGAATTCTTCTTTGTCACTTTCAAACTGTTTTTTATCTATAAAAGACTTATCTTTAAGAGTTAGAATAATTAAGTTTTTTGAAGTGGCGATGACATCTGAAACTTGACCTTTTTTTAATGTAAAAGCCGCATTGTTAAAATCAGGAGACTTGCCTACGCCCTGAACATAGTCATTGTATGAAAAGAAGTCGGTTTCCTCTACTTTTAAATTTAACGATTTAGCTATTTCTTTAAAATTTTTAACCTCAGTTATTTGATTTTTGAAGTCGGCTTGATAGTCGGCGGCTTTATTGTTTGCTAATGCAACCGCCTCTTTGGCCACATATGCCTGTTTGACTCTATCTTTTGTACCATTGAATTCCGGAATATAAGAACTTTTTCTTTCTTTTAGCTTTAAGATGTAGTATCCGTCAGGCATTTCAGTGATTTCGCTTTCCTCACCTTCTTGTAAACTAAAAGCTGTTTTTAAGAATTGGAAATTCCAACCTATTTCGGGGATAGATTCAGCGGCCGAGAAAAGGCCGGTTTCTTTGATTTCTAAGTTACATTTTTTGGCGACTTCGTCAAGAGTTGCACCATCGCTGATTTGCTGTTCAGCTATGACCGCTTGATCAAGAGCTAGTTCTTTAGCTTGTTGTTTTAAAAGAACTGTTTCAATTTCCTTTTTAACATTAGCGAGAGGCTTGTATTGTGGTTCTTCTGATTCCGTCCCGGCTTCTAATGCAATTAGGAAATTTTCCCTATATGAAGCATAATAACTTTCAATTTCCTCCTGGCTCACTTCAACATTACTTATGTTTTTGTTTGTGGATAGAACTATATACTGCACATTAATTTTTGGTTGGGTTTTAAATAAATCTTTATTTTCATTATAATATGCTTTTAGGGCAGTGTCGCTGGGGGTAATTGTATCAACAAAACTCGCCGGTTCTACTGTAATATAGGCAACTTTTACTTTTTCATTTTCCATTTTGTACATTTCTAAAATTTCTTCATCAGAAATAATTATATTTGAAGCAACGGTTTCAAGAAGCTTACTAATTTTTAGAGAATCTCTAATTTCTTTTTCAAAAGCGCGTGGGGATGTATTAAAATAGTTAGCTAATATAACCTCATATTTTTCTTTGTCAAAGTCCTCCGGGCCCCCAAAAATGGCAATTATCCTGTTTCTAACCTTATCGTCACTGATGGCTATATGTTGATTGTTTGCTTCTTTTGTAAGGATGATTCTTTCCCATGCCTGCATTTTTAAATTAAGATGCTCAATGGCTTTAGGCAGTTCGTTTCCGTAGAGCATGAGAGCTTGATTATAGCAAGCTTTGTAGCTTTTGGCATAATCTTCGTTTGATATTTTCTTTCCAAAGGCAATTCCGGCGTATTGTGAAGAAGGCCCCCGATTAATATTCGGTGCCCTCATTCCGAAAAAGACAAAGGTAACTATAATAATAACGCATATGACCCAAAGTATTACACGCATGTTTTCTTTTTTTCTTAGTATATTAAGCACTTTTTTCTCCTTTAAGAAATGTAAAATTCGGTAATGGAAAAATTATATCACACCTAAAGCCTTTTACAAGGAAAAAATAATAAGATATTTGCAATAGGTACATAATCCGGGTCTAATATAAAGAATTTATATATTTTTAGTTGACATTAGCCCGATACATAGTATAAAATAAATTTCCAGTGATTTAAAGGTGATACTTCTATCAAGATACGAAAAACATGGGATATTAATCCAAAAACCAGAGCGAAAGATGCTAAGAAGCGCTATAAACGCAATGTGGTCAAATAAGGAAAATTATAAGGTTTTAAAAGAGGAAAAATTAGATGAAAGTTAAGTTGGGATTACCAAAGGGCAGCTTGCAAGAGGCAACTTTTAAATTATTTAAAAAAGCCGGGTTCAGTGTGGCTTGTTCTTCACGTTCTTATATACCATCGATAGATGATGATGAGATAAACTGTCTACTAATAAGAGCGCAGGAGATGTCCAGGTATGTTGAAGAAGGTGTTTTAGATTGCGGTTTAACGGGTAACGACTGGATTGAAGAGAACTCATCTGATGTTGTCAGGGTAGCTGAATTAAGATATGCCAAGCAGAGCCTTAATCCCGTTAGATGGGTGGTCGCCGTTGCTAAGGATTCTCCTATTAAAAAAGTAAGAGACTTAAAAGGTTGCAGAATAGCTACCGAACTGGTAAATGTTACCAAGAAATATCTCAAGAGGAACAAAGTTAATGCTGAAGTTGAATTTAGCTGGGGAGCCACAGAGATTAAGGTTCCGGAACTGGTTGATGCTATTGTTGAATTAACTGAAACCGGCTCAAGCCTTCGCGCTAATAATCTTAAAATAATTGATGTTGTTTGCTATTCAACGACTTGGTTGATAGCAAATAAGAAAACCTGGAAGAACGCGTCAAAGAAGAAAAAAATTGAGAATATGGCCCTTCTTTTAAAAGGGGCGATATTGGCAGAAGAGATGGTTGGCCTTAAAATGAATGTTATGGAGAAAAATTTGAAGAAAATTTTAAAAATTCTTCCTGCCATGCAAAAGCCTACTATATCCAGTTTAACTCAAAGCAATTGGGTAGCGGTTGAAACCATTATATCTGAAAAAGAAGTTAGAGAGTTGATACCCAAGCTCAAGCGGGCCGGAGTTGTTGGAATCATTGAATATCCTTTAAATAAAGCGATTTACTAATAATGGGGTAAAATGATAACTTTAAGATACAAGAAACAAGATACAATAACCAAACAATGACCAATAACCAAATTCGAATAATCAAACAGAAATAAAACAAGGATAGCGGTTTGGTGATTGGATATTGGAATTTGAATATTGTTTGTATCTTGTAACTTGGTTATTGGTTATTTAACGCGTCTAATAGACATATTATATGAGGAGTGTAAAATGCCTTGCGGTAAAAAAAGAAAAAGAAAAAAAATAGCTAAACATAAACGCAAGAAAAGATTAAAAAGAGATAGGCACAAGAAAAAGAATAAGTAAAATGAGGCATTTGTCTATAAGTTTTCCTAAACTTAGGGCCTGCCTGGCGCCACTTTTATTCTTGGTAATTATAGCGACGTTGAACTTCGCGGGAACCCCTATTTTAAGCGCCAAAGTTAATGCAAAAAATGTGCAAACTGAGCGTGATGCGAAAGCGTATGCTCATTTTATGATGGGTTTGATATTTGACAAGCAGCGAGAGCTTGATAAGGGCATAGCCGAATATAATAAGGCTTTGGAGTATAATGAAGGCGCTTCCTGGATTTATCTTAAAATAGCCCAAGATTATATTAATCTTAATGAATTTGAGAATGCTAAACAATATATTGATAAAGCGCTGCAAGTTAATCCTCAAAGTATTGAGGCGCATGCGCTTCTGGCTTATATCCACACCTTTGAAAAAAATTATGATTTAGCCGTTGCTGAATACGAGAAAATTATTGAAGTTAACCCAATAGATAAAATTGCTTTATCGTCTTTGGCTGATATATTAGTTTTTCAAGGCAAGAATCAGAAGGCTATTGAGATTTATGAAAAGCTTGTTGAGCAAGTTGATGATTTGCCGATTCTCTATTTTAATCTAGGTCTCATTTACCTGCACATTGAAGATTTCGATAAAGCTATTAATCGGTTTGATAAGGCCCGTGAGCTTGATGATGATTTTGTGCCCGCCTATTTGAGTTTAGCTCTTATAAATGAAATTCAAGGAAATAGCGATCAGGCAATATTTTATTATGAGGAGTCTTTAAAAAGAGATCCCTTAAACATCAACGTCTATAAACAGCTGGGACAACTTTATATTAATAAAAAGGATTATGAAAAAGCAATTGTTAGATATGAGTTGGTGCTTAAGTTGTATCCGGAAGATACTTCTTCATATATAGCTTTAGCTTATTTGTATGCTGATGAAGAACAACTTGATAAAAGCATCGAGATTTTGAAAAAGGCACTTGAAGAAAATGTATCTCAACTCGGCAGAGTTTATATTGCTTTAGGCACTATCTATCAGAAACAGGGTGTCAATGATTTAGCCATCGAATCTTATAGAAATGCTCAAGAGGTTAATCCTGAAAGTGACCTGGCGTATTTTTATTTAGGTGTTTATTATGAAAATAATAATGAGAGGGATAAGGCCGCGGGTGAGTTCGAGAAAGCAATTGAATTAAATCCTAATAATGCCGATGCCCTTAATTATTTAGGGTACATGTATGCTGAGGAAGGGATTAATTTAGAAAAGGCAGAAAAAATGTTAAATAAAGCCCTTGAAATAGTACCGAATAATGGGGCATTTATAGATAGTTTAGGGTGGATATATTATAAATTAGATAAACTCGAAAAAGCCCAAGAATTAATTGAGAAGGCATCACAATTAATTGAAGACCCGATTATTTTTGATCATTTGGGTGACATATATTATAAAAGAGGCCAGATGGAGAAAGCCGAAGAAAGTTGGCGTAAATCATTAGAAATTGACCCTGACATAAAAGGCGTTGAGGAAAAGATCGAAAGGTTGAAGAGATGATGAGAAAAAGGCCTGATGTAAATGAATTAAAAGAAAAGGCTTTAAAAATAAGAGGTACTATTTTAAAAATGCTCCAGATAGCCGGTAGTGGACATACAGGAGGTTCACTTTCTGAAGTAGAAATTATCCTTAGTTTATATAATTATGAATTGTCGCATAATTCCAAAAAACCTGATTGGCCCCAGAGGGACAGATTTATCCTTTCTAAGGGTCACGGATGTCCAACGTTGTATGCTGTTTTAGCGGACTGTGGTTATTTTAGCGAAGATTTACTTTGGACTCTAAGAAAGATGAAGTCTAAGCTTCAAGGGCACCCGCAGAGAGATATTTCGCTTGGTTTGGAAGCTTCAACCGGTTCATTGGGGCAAGGTCTTTCTATTGCTTTGGGTTTAGCTTTAGCAGCCAAAATGGACAACAGGGATTACAGGACATATTGCCTTATGGGTGACGGCGAGCTTCAAGAAGGTCAAATTTGGGAAGCAGCCATGATGACTTCTTTTAATAAATTGGATAATATTTGTGGTATTGTAGACAGTAATAAAATCCAAATAGATGGCTTTTTGAAAGATGTTATGAGCATAGAACCTCTGGCCGATAAGTGGCAATCATTTGGCTGGGAAGTTATTAAAACTGACGGCCATGATTTTGTAAGTCTGATGGATGCTTTTGATAAGGCGCGGGCAACTAAAGGAAAACCATCGGTGATTTTAGCTGATACCATTAAAGGTAAAGGTGTTTCCTTTATGGAAAATAAAGCCTCTTGGCATGGAGTAGCACCTAAAGAAGATGAGGTTAAAAAAGCCCTGGCTGAACTTAAGAAGCAATAGTAGATTTTATTTTAGGAGAAATAAATGGAGATTAAAAAAGTTCCTACGAGAGACGGTTTTGGTAAAGGACTGCTGGAACTAGGTAAAAAAAATAAGGATGTAGTGGTTCTTTCGGCTGATTTAACAGAGTCAACCAGAGCTAACTGGTTTAAAAATGAGTATCCGGAGAAATTTATTTCCTGCGGAGTAGCTGAAGAAAACATGATGAGCGTTGCCGCCGGTTTGGCTTTAGAAGGCAAGGTTCCTTTCTGTTGTACTTTCGGAGTTTTTGCCGCCGGTAGAGCTTGGAATCAGTTAAGCATATCTGTCAGCTATATGGATTTAAACGTTAATATTGCCGGAACTCACGGAGGGATTTCTGTGGGGCCGGATGGGGCGACACATCAGGCTTTAGAAGAGATCACTCTTATGAGAGCTTTGCCCAATATGATTGTGGTTGTTCCAGTTGACGCTATTGAAGCTAGAAAAGCGACAATTGCAGCTGCCAACATTCAGCATCCGGTATATTTACGTTTTACGCGTAGCGGGGTTCCTCTGATTTCAAAAGAAGAAGATGAATTTATTATTGGCAAAGCTAAGACGTTAAAAGAGGGCGATGATCTGACAGTTATCGCTTGCGGCAATATGGTTTTTGAGGCGTTAGATGCGGCCAAAACGCTTCAAAGGCAGGGTGTAAGTTTGCGAGTTATAAACATGCATACTCCTAAACCATTAGATGAAGAAATCGTTCTTAAAGCCGCCAAAGAAACCAAGGGTATTATTACCTGTGAAGAGCATACTGTTTTTGGGGGTTTAGGTTCGGCGGTTGCCGAGGTTGTTTGTCAAAATAATCCGGTTCCTATGAAGTTAATGGGTGTTAAGAATCGATTTGGTCAATCCGGTACGACAGAAGAATTGATGAAATATTATGAGCTTACGGCAGATGATATTGTAAAACGAGCCAAAGAACTACTAGGGGTTTGATAGAGGCTGCCATGCGCAGAATAAAGGTTAACTCGCCAGCAAAAGTTAATTTATATTTAGAAATTAAGAAAAAAAGAAGTGACGGTTATCACGAAATTGAAACTCTTTTTCAAAGAGTGAATCTGCACGACACCATCCTAATAGAAAAAATCAATCAAACAGATATTCAAATTACCTGTAAGCATCCGGCGGTTCCTAATAATTCTTCAAATCTTGCCTATAAAGCCGTTGAATTGTTATTTCATGAAACGGGCGCTAAAATTGGGTTAAAAATTCACATTAATAAAGTGATACCTGTAGCCGCCGGTTTAGGTGGAGGTAGTAGTAATGCCGCAACTGTAATGAAGGCTGTAAATAAGATGTGTAGTTTAGGTGTTAGCCAGGCGAAATTACTTAAAATGGGGATAAAATTAGGAGCTGATGTTCCATTTTTTTTATTGGATGAATCGTGTGCCTTAGGTTGCGGTATAGGGGAAGTTTTAGAGCCTGTAAAAAATGTTCCTACTTACTGGTATGTAATAATTTACCCTAAAATTCATATAAGCAGTAAATGGGCTTACGAGCATTTTAAGTTAAGCTTGACAAAGAAAAAGCCCGGTGCTACAATAATGATTCGCGCTCTTAAAAGCGCAAATTTAGAAGAAATCGCTCCGGTTCTTTATAATGATCTGGCGTCTGTGGTGGGAGCTTCATATAAAGAGGTTCAAAACGCCGAAAAAGCACTAAGAGCTGCTGGTGTTGAGGCCGTGTTGTTGTCAGGTAGCGGTCCGTGTGTTTTTGGTATTTGTCAAACAGAAGGGGAGGCGGAGGCAGTTAAAGCAAGCGTAAGCAGTATGTTGGGGGATGTAAGTATTTTTATTTGTCGCACTGTATAAAATTGTTGGCGGCAGAGCAGTTTATCAACGTCGTGAAAGGAGTAACCAATGGAAATTACAGAGGTTAGAATATTTCCAAGAGAAAGCAGGGATAAAAAGTTAAAAGCATACGCGACTGTAACTTTCGATGATTGTTTTGTTGTACGTGATATTAAAGTTATTCAAGGCAATAAAGGATTATTCGTTGCTATGCCTTCCAGAAAGATGAAGGAAAGCTGTTCTAAGTGTGGTCATAGAAATGTGGTTCGCAGTAAATATTGTAATGCCTGTGGCGCTACCTTACCTATGATTGAAATCGTTCCCACGGACAAAGAGGAAAGACAAAGTGAGCATAGAGATATAGCTCATCCGATTAATTCTGAATTTAGAGAACATATCCAGAAAGCCGTTTTAGATAAATACGACTCGCTTCCTGAATCTGAGAAAGCGTCCGACACCCATTCACATACGAGCGATGAAAATATAGATAACAACAACCAGGCAAAAGCTTAAGACAGTTATGCAGGTAGCATATTCTTTATTTTAGCAATTAAATTCAGCATCTTAAGTATTTGCCCGGTGGTGAAATGGCATCACACCGCCCTTTGGAGGCGAGGTTCGAGGTTCGAATCCTCGCCGGGCAGCCAATACCGGGCAACGGTTCTATAAATACTTTCAACACTATTTTAATAAGGCTGACATTAAATGAAAAAAAAGGCAAACAAATCTATGAAAATCTTGACCGATGTAGCTTGTATTGTCTTAGCTGCCGGTGAAGGTACCAGAATGAACTCAGAAATTCCCAAGGTTCTGCACAGTATTTACGGCAAAACTTTAATTCAATATACCTTAGATACTTTGCGGTCTTTAGGTATAGGAAAGGTTGTTACTGTAATCGGTTATAAGTCGAAGGATGTTGTTAAATTCATCGGCTCCAGAAGTGAGATTGTAATTCAAGAGAAACTTCTAGGCACTGCAGATGCTGTGAAGCAGGGCATAAAGAAACTTTCAGGGTTTAAGGGTGATGTTTTAGTTTTGTGTGCTGACGCGCCGCTTATATCAAACGAAACTCTTCGGGCATTAATAGAAGTTAGCAGAAAAAGCAAAGCGGATTGTAGTGTTCTAACGGCAACGATTAAGAACCCAACCGGTTACGGCCGGATACTAAGAAACGATGAAGGCCGAGTTGTAAAAATTATCGAAGAAAAAGACACTTCACTATATGAAAAGGTTATTGAAGAGATTAACACCGGGGTCTATTGTTTTAAAGCCAAAAGTCTTTTTGATAATATTTATAAAATTAAGCGCAATAATATAAAAAGGGAATATTATCTTACTGATATTATTGAAGTGCTTTCTTTGCAGGATTTAAAAATTGATTCTTATGAGACTCTTGATGTAGAAGAGATTATCGGCATTAATTCACGCTTTGAATTAATTCAGGTTCATAAGATTATGCGCAAGAGAATTGTGAAACGAATTATTGAAGGAGGAGTAACGATTATCGACCCTGATACGGTTTATATTGATGAAAATGTAGAAATAGGGGCGGATACAATTATTGAGCCTTTTGTTAGGATAGAGAAAAATGTTAAGATAGGCAAAAAATGTCGTCTAGGGCCTTTTTTAAGAATTAGACCCGGTTCAGTTATTAAAGATAATGTTAAGCTTGGTAATTTTGTTGAAATAGTCAGGGCGACAATAAAATCAAATAGTAAAGTTAGTCATCTGGCGTATATTGGAGACAGCCAGCTGGGCGAAAAAGTTAATATAGGAGCCGGCGCGGTAACCGCTAATTATAACGGCAAAGAAAAAAATATGACCATTATAGGGGACAATGCTTTTATAGGTAGCGGTAGTATTCTTGTGGCTCCTGTGGAGATTGGTAAAGGTGCTATCACCGGAGCCAATTCACTTGTAACTAAAGGTAAAGTTAGAAGCGGCGCTGTTGTGGTGGGAGTACCCGCCAAAGAAATAAAGAGAAAAAGAGAAACTAAAAAAACAAACAAAGGCAGGAGCGTAAAATGAACGGGAAAATAGCTTTATTTTCCGGCAATGCTAATATTAAGCTTGCAGAGGATATCGCAAAAAATTTAAGAATAGCATTGGGTAAATCAACTATAAGTAGATTTGCCGATGGGGAAGTCAAAGTAAAAATTGAAGAGAATGTACGCGGTAAAGATGTTTTTGTGATTCAGCCAACTTCTCCTCCAACAAACGACAGTATTATGGAGCTGCTTATTCTGGTTGATGCTCTAAAGCGCGCTTCGGCAAGGCGCATTACAGCCGTTATGCCTTATTACGGATATGCCAGGCAGGATAGAAAGGATCAACCCAGAGTTCCGATTACCGCTAAACTGGTTGCCGATATTTTGGCGGCGGCAGGTGTTAATAGAGTTTTGACAATGGATTTGCATGCTGAGCAGATTCAGGGTTTTTTTAATATGCCGGTTGATAATTTATATGCTGTAAATACATTTGTTAGTTATTTTTCTAAGATGAATATAAAAGATTTGTGTGTTGTTGCTCCTGATGTAGGTGGAATTAAGATGGCCCGCGCGTACGCCAAGTACCTGGGAGCGGAATTAGCTATAGTTGATAAAAGAAGAGTTAGCGATAAACAAGCTGAAGTTATGCATATAATTGGTGATGTTAGAGGTAAGAATATTGTAATGGTTGATGATATTATCTCGACAGCCGGAACTTTAGTTGAAGGTATTGTGGCTTTGAAAGAAGAAGGTGCTAAAGATGTATATGCTACTATAACCCACCCAATTTTAGCTCCTCCGGCTATAGAAAGGATTAATAATTCGCATCTTAGAGAGTTGTTGGTGACTGATACGATTGCAATTGACAAAGCAAAGAAATGTGATAGAATAAAAGTTCTATCTGTAGCGCCGCTGTTCGCGGAAGCAATTATGCGTATTCATAAAGAGGAATCAGTGAGCGCTTTATTTATTTAAAAATACAAGAAAAAATATTTGTTGAGACAAGAAAGAGGTTTACGATATGGCAGAAATTATAATCCATGCCCAACAAAGAGAGGCAACGGGAAAAGAAGCGGCTAAGCGCCTGAGGAATGCCGGATTAGCTCCGGTTATTGTTTATAAAAAAGGTAAAATAGGTGTTAATTTAGCTGTAAAGTCAGTCGATCTTATTCATGCCCTGCATACATCAGCCGGTGAAAACGTCATTATTAAATTAGAGTATGAGAAAGATGGAAAGAAGACTCATAAAACAGTTATCATAAAGGAGATGCAGCACCATCCTATACGAGGTAATATTATTCATATCGATTTTAGTGAAATTTCACTTACACAAAGTATTCAGGTTAAGGTACCTATTCATCCGGTTGGAGAAGCCGTGGGTGTTAAGAGAGACGGCGGTATTTTAGAGCACGTACTTTGGGAACTTGACATTGAATGCTTGCCTACACAGATACCCGAAAAAATTGATGTGAATGTAGATGAGTTGGAAATTGGTGATTCTATTCATGTCAAGGATCTTAAAGTAGATAATGACATAAAAATACTGACTGATCCCGAAGAAGTTGTAATGATAGTTGAACATCCTAAAATTGAGGAAGAGCCGATAGCTGAAGAAGAGGTTACTGAAGAAGGTGCTAAGGAACCTGAGGTTATTGGTGAGAAGGAACGAGAAGAACGCCAGAAGGAAAAAGGCGAAACCAAGACTCAGGAGTAGCCAAAATAATTTTTTATGAAAGCTATTGTTGGCCTGGGAAATCCGGGTAAAGATTACCAAGATACGCGTCACAATATAGGTTTTAAGGTAATTGATGCCATAGCTGACGATAAGAAAATAACCATAAAGAAAAATTCTTACAGTTCTTTAATCGGAATTGGTAAAATAGATTCAGAACAAGTTATTTTAGTGAAGCCGCTTACATTTATGAATCTAAGCGGTCAAGCCGTTAAGGCGGTTATTGACGCAAAGCAGCTTGATTTAGATGATATTTTGATAGTTTGTGATGATGTTAATTTACCTGTAGGTAATATCCGTTTTAGGGCCAGCGGCAGTGAAGGTGGCCACAATGGTTTAAAGTCTATATCCGGAGTTCTGGGCACTAATGATTATCCGCGACTAAAAGTTGGTATAGGTAAGGATATAGCGACTAAAGGCAATTTAGTTTCTTATGTATTAGCTAAGCCGAGTAAAAAAGTGCAGGTTGAGTTAGAAGCTGCTATTAGCAAAGCTAAAGATGCTGTATATTCCTGGCTTGAAAAAGATATCGGTAATTGTATGAATTTATTTAACGAAAAAGCAAAAGATTAATATTAGATTGCAATAAAAAAGGAGGATTTTTAGGTGACATACGAAGGTTTATTTATAATCAGACCTGACCTTGATAAGGAATCTCAAGATAAAGCTGTTGAGTTTATCAAAGGAGAAATTACCAAGCGCGAAGGTCAAATAGAGAGTGCTCAGGGACCAGATAAAAAACAAATGGCTTATGATATAAAGAAATATAGTGAAGGCTTATATTATTTGCTGAATTTTAAGGCTCCAACAAAGACTATTGCCGAATTAAACAATGTATATAAATTAGATAACATGCTCCTTAGGCATTTTATTTTGAAAAAGGGGGCATAAATGGCTAGTTTAAACAGTGTTTTTTTAATTGGTAATTTAACTAGAGATCCAGAACTTAAATTTATTCCAGGAGGAACAGCAGTTACTAATTTACGCCTGGCTGTGAATGAACGTTACAAAGACTCAAATGGCGAAATGAAAGATATTACCTGTTTTTTGACCGTTGTTGTTTGGGGGAAGTTAGCGGAAAGCTGTAGTCAGTATTTAAGTAAGGGTAGCCCGCTATTTGCAGAAGGAACACTTCAAAGTCGATCTTGGCAAACGCAAGACGGTCAGAAAAGAAACGTACTTGAAGTTAGAGCCAAGCGTATTCAATTTTTGGGCAAAGGGCAGAGTAAAAATCAGGATGATCAAGGCCAAAATTTTGATAATAAGCAAAATCAAGACACCGATATTTCACCGGCCGATGAGGAAGTACCATTTTAGTATAATTGATGATGTCTATTAGGGAGAATTTAAAAAATGATTAAAAGAGGATTTAGGAAAAATTTTGGAAGAAAAAAGGTTTGCAGATTTTGTAAAGATAAAGTTAACATTTTGGATTACAAAGATGTGAATATACTGCAAAGCTTTATGACTGATAGAGGCAAAATTGTGCCATCTAGGATAACAGGTACTTGCGCCAAGCATCAGCGTATGTTAGCTACAGCTGTTAAAAGAGCCAGATATATGGCTTTGGTGCCTTATATAAGTAGGTCACGTTAATTTTTTAACCGAAAGGTTTATAAATGAAGGTCATTTTTAAATCTAATATTGATAAAGTTGGCTTAAAAGGCGAAGTTAAAGAAGTTAAGGATGGCTTTGCCAGAAACTTTTTGATTCCTAAGGGCTTAGCCGTTGAATCAAATGCTTCAAATTTAAAGAGTTTAAAGCAGCAACAAACTAAGTTGAAGGCAAAAGAAGCTAAAAATAAAGAAGAAGCCAGAGCATTTGTCAAAGAACTGGAGAACCATTCATATACCATTTCTTGCAAGGCAGGTGTTGATGATAAACTTTATGGAGCGGTAACGGCTCAAGATATATCTGACTGCATCAAGCAGGAAGTTGCCGAAATTGATAAAAAGAAAATTCAACTCGAAGACGCAATAAAAAAATTAGGTGTATACCAAATTCCAATAAAAATTTATCCAGATGTTATTGCTAATATCAAAGTCTGGGTAGTTAAGGAATAATGAAAGGTTTAAAAGCCAAAGATAGCATTTTAGAGAGAGTGCCGCCTCAAAACCTTGAGGCGGAGAGAGCTGTTTTAGGTTCTATGCTAATTGAGGAGTCGGCAATATCAGTTTCTATTGAGATATTGAAGGAAGATGATTTTTACAGCAGCGCCAATAGAAGGGTGTTTTCTGTAATGTGTCATCTTTTTTCTGAAAATAGGGCAGCTGATATCTTGATACTAACGGAAATGCTAAAAAAGCAGGGTTTATTGGAAGAAGTAGGCGGCCCTGTTTATTTAACATGTTTAGCTTCTGAAGTTCCTACGGCGGCTAATGTGGAGCATTACGCAAAGATAGTAAAAGAGAAAAGCGTTTTACGCAAATTGATTAATGCCTCAACTCAAATAGTCAGTGAAGGCTATAGTGATGAGCATGAAAATGTGGATGAGCTTCTCGATAAAGCAGAGAAGCTTATTTTTGATATTACAAGCCACAAAGTAGAAGCTGGTTTTGTTTCGTTGAAGGATATTATTAAGGATAGTATTGAGACTATTGATAAGTTATATCAAAATAAAACTCATGTGACGGGAGTAGCTACCGGTTTAACAGACTTTGATGTTATGACTGCCGGTCTTCAAAGGTCTGATTTAGTAGTTATTGCAGGGCGTCCTTCAATGGGTAAGACATCTTTAGCTTTAAGGATGCTCGAACATGCCGCAGTTAAGGGTTCTGTGCCCGTTGCTATATTCAGTCTTGAAATGTCTAAAGAGCAGTTGGTGCAAAGGTTGCTTTGTTCACATGCCAGAGTTGACCTTCAGAAAGTAAGAACCGGTTATCTATCCGAGAAGAATGAATGGCCTAAACTTACAAGTGCTGCCAGCATATTGGCAGATGCACCTATATATATTGATGATACTCCCAGTATTTCTGCTTTGGAAGTAAGAGCTAAAGCCAGAAGACTTAAATCGCAACATAACATTCAGTTGATTATGGTTGATTATTTGCAGCTTATGCAGGCATCATCTCGTCGCTCGGATAGCAGGCAACAGGAAATTTCTGATATCTCGCGTTCACTAAAGGCATTAGCCAGAGAACTGGAAGTGCCGGTTATCGCAGTTAGTCAGTTGTCGCGTGCTGTAGAGTCCAGAACTGATAGAAGGCCACAGCTTTCAGATTTAAGAGAATCAGGGGCTATTGAGCAAGATGCTGATGTAGTCGCTCTTCTTTTAAGAGAAGAATATTACAGTCCATCACCGGAAAATAAGGGTAGAACGGAAGTTATAATCGCCAAGCAGAGAAATGGTCCTGTAGGCAATTTCTACCTTACATTTATTAAGGAGTATGCGCGTTTCGAGAATTATGCCGAAAGCGAGCACATATAATATTACAGTGCGTTTATGCAATAAAAATTTCGTAATATATAGTTTACATTTAATATAGACTATGCTATCATATAAAAAAATGCGGAAAATTTTTTTTTACATAATACTAGTAGTTTTGATATTAGTGGGGATGGGGGCTGATGTATTTGCCGAAGCAGACCTAACCGGTAAATTAGTCATTGATGTTAAAGTAGTAAATAATAAATTAATCAGCACGCCTACTATACTTTCAAAAGTCAAAACCCAAATAGGTTCTGTTTTTTCTCAGGATAAATTAAATGAGGACATAAAGAATCTGTACGCAACGGGGTATTTTACTGATATTAATGCTGATCTTCAGGATGAAGATGAAGGTGTTGTAATTAGCTTTATAGTAACCGAAAAACCCCTTTTAAAAGAGATTATCTTTAGAGGTAATCAGCACATAAAAAGCGAGAGACTCCGCAGGCTAATGGATTCTCAGATTGATCAGCCGCTAAATTTCGTTCAACTAAAGCAGGATGTTGATAAAATAGAAAATTTTTATATTAAAGAAGGTTATCATCTATCTATAGTTAAAGAAGAGATTATAGTTGATAAGGATACAAATGAAGCCCGAGTTTTTGTTTTGGTAGATGAAGGCGGACGTTATAGAATTTCCAGTATTAAGGTCAGCGGTAATAAGGCTATAGATACTAAAATTATTTTAAAGTCAATTCAAACTAAAAGAGATGCCCTATTTACTTCAGGGTTCTTTGATGATAGTAAATTCAAAAGTGACATCAGAATTATTAAACAGCTTTATGCTGATAAGGGTTATGCCGATGTCGAGGTTGATTATGATGTAGAGTACAATAAGAGTAAAAATACAATGACAATTGTATTGGATATCTATGAAGGTGATAAATACACGGTTGGTATGATTAAGATAAAGGGCAACGGGGTTATTGATATAAAGGCTATTAAGCTGGCTCTGAAAATGAAATCCGGTTCAACTTTCACGCCTTATAAACTTGAAAACGATGTTGCCGGAATCAATGAGCTCTATTTTGAGAAAGGTTATATTTCGGCCAGGACAATTCCTGAAGTTGTTTTTAATAAAGAAAAACAGCAGATGGATATTACTTACAACATAACTGAAAATGAATTAGCCTATATTGAAAAAATTATAATACGCGGCAACGATAAGACAAAAGATATTGTTATAAGAAGAGAGTTAAAGGTTAAGCCGGGAGGAGTTTTTGATGGGGCCCGGCTTAAAAGAAGCAAGCAGAACCTTAATAACCTTGGTTATTTTGAAGAGATTACATATGATACTGCTCCAGGTTCAGCTCCCAATAAAAAAGATTTAATTATCAACGTAAAAGAAACTAAAACGGGTCAAGTTAGCTTTGGAGCGGGGTATAGCTCTGTAGATAAATTTATTGGTTTTGTGGAATTGCAACAGCGTAATTTTGATTGGAGAAATTGGCCCACCTTCACGGGAGATGGACAGAAATTATCTATCAGAGCAGAGCTCGGCAGCGAAAAAGAGTGTTACGATTTAAGTTTTACAGAACCATGGCTTTTTAATAAACCTATATCATTTGGCTTTGATTTTTATAATAGATATCGCTCAAGAAATTTATATGAATTGCAGCGCTTAGGTGGAGATGTGCGTCTAGGTAAAAGAATAAATGACAACATACATATAGGCACGATGTATAAATTAGAGCAGGTTAAACTTGGAAATATACCTTATTGGGCCACGGCGGATCATCTTCCTGACGTCTGGGAAGAAGAGGGCGAGCATGCGATAAGTACGCTTCAATTTACCCTCGTAAGAGACACGAGAGACAGTAGCTACAATCCCAAGTCGGGAGGAGTTATTGATAATACGCTTGAAATCGTTGGTGGACCCTTTGGAGGTGATAGAGACTTCGTGAAATATAGGGGTGAACTTGATTGGTACTTTACGCATTTTGAGAATTTTACATTTGAGACCAGATTGAGGGCCGGCTTGGCGGATGAATATGATAACACTAATATGGTGCCAATATACGAGAGATTCTATGCTGGCGGAGCTACTACAATTCGTGGTTATAAAGAAAGACACATAGGTCCCAAAATAAGCGGTGAACCAATCGGTGGAGATTCAATGTTAATAGGTAACTTGGAATACACTTTCCCGGTTATGAAAAATATTAAGGGAGCTGTTTTCTACGATATAGGAAATGTTTGGTCTGATATTGGAGATATGGGCAAAGACTTTAAATCTTCCATTGGTTTAGGTGTTAGAGTTAAAACTCCTATCGGTCCGGTCAAAGTTGACTATGGCTATGGACTTGATTATGATCCGGGAGACAAGAAAGGTAGATTCCATTTCAGTATGAGCAGAGGGTTTTAAGCAACTTTTAAAATATTATACGGAGGTAGTTTAATGAGTAAAATAGTTAGAATGCTAGGAGTTAGTTTTATTATAACAATGATGTTCGTATTTTTATTTGCGAATGCGGTTTCCGCGGAAATAAAATTTGGATATGTTGATTTTGTAAAGGTTTTCAATAATTACAAAAAAACTATTGAGGCTGAAAAAGATTTAGAGAAAAAGGGTGAAAAAAAACAAAAAGAACGTGATAAAAAGGTAACTCAGATAAGAAAACTTAGAGACAAGTTTGAGCTTGCCAGTGACGTAGAAAAAAACAAAATACAAAGTGAGATTAATGGAAAAATTAAAGAGTTGCAGGCTTTTGATCAGAAAGCCAGCAAGGAACTACTCAAAGAGAAAGATGACGCCGCGAAGGAAATTATTAAAGAGTTTGATGAACTAGTAAAAGAAATAGGCAAAAAGGAAGAATATACTATAATTTTTAATGAGCGCATGATACTTTATGGACAGGACAGTTATGATTTGACTGATAGGATTTTAAACGAACTTAATAAATGATGCAAATAAACTAAGGTGTATTTATGAAAACAACGCTTAAAGAGATTGCAAAATTAATTGATGGCACTATCATTGGTGATGAGAGTATTCATATTACCGGTGTTTCGGGCATAAAAGAAGCTAAAAAAGGCGATATAACTTTTATAGCTAATTCTAAGTATATGAATTTAATGGATGCTACGAATGCTTCAGCTATAATTACTTCGATGGATGTAGAAAGTGGGCCAAAAACAATTATTAAAACCGATAATCCGTCTTTGGCATTTTCCAGGTTGGTTTCTCTTTTAGCTCCCAATGAGGATAAGCATCCGGAAGGCGTACACTCGACAGCTATTATCGGTAATAATGTCAAGTTAGGTAAAAATGTAGCCATTCAGGCTTATGTAGTTGTTGAAGATTACGCGGAGATAGACGATAACACCGTCCTTTATAGTGGTGTGTATCTTGGGCACCATGCAAAAATAGGTAAAAATTGTATTGTCTATCCTAGCGTTTCTATTAGAGAAAGAGTAACTATAGGCGATAGGGTTATTGTCCACTCGGGAAGTGTTATAGGTAGTGATGGGTTTGGTTTCGCGACAGTTAAAGGCGTCCATCATAAGATACCTCAGATTGGTACTGTGGCCATTGAGGACGATGTTGAGATTGGTGCTAATGTTACTATTGATAGGGCTAGATTTGATAAAACCGTAGTTGGTCGAGGTACAAAAATAGATAATTTAGTTCAGATAGCACATAATGTAATAATTGGAGAAAATTCAATAGTTGTTGCTCAGGCTGGTATTTCAGGTAGTACCGTTATTGGTAGAGAAGTTATTTTGGCCGGTCAATCTGGAGTTGTGGGCCATATCAATATCGGAGACGGATCTATTGTTGCCGCGCAAGCCGGAGTAACTAAATCAGTCCCACCGAATACAAAAGTTTCCGGTTACCCTGCCAAGCCCCATAACATTGCCAAGAGAGTCAATGCTTGCGTTCAGAGACTGCCTGAAATGATGAAGACTATTAAAGAACTTCAGAATCGTATTGAGGAATTAGAAAAGCGCAAATAGGCTAATTTCTGCTATAAGTTAAAATATTTAGAAGGTTGGATGTGCATGGAAAAACAAAAGACTATTGAAAAAGAAGTAAGTTTTAGCGGATGCGGTATTCATACAGGCAAAGAAGTAAATGTAAAATTTAAGCCTGCCTTAGCAGACAGTGGTGTAAATTTTATCAGAGTAGACTTGCCGGATAAACCCGTTGTCAAAGCGCATATTTCAAATATTATAGACCCCACAAAAAGATTAAGAAGAACTTCAATTGGGGTAAAAAAAGATGGTATGAGCGTTGAAATACACACTATCGAACATATTATGTCTGCTTTATGCGGTACCGGTATTGATAATATCATTGTTGAATTAGATTCTGAGGAACTTCCTGGATTGGATGGTAGCGCTCTTGGATTTGTGGAGTTGATAAAAAAAGCTGGCATAAAAGAACAAGACGCTGAAAAAGAATATTTTATACCCAGAATGCCTATCTGGCTGGAAGAAAAAGATCGTTCTTTGGTTTTGCTGCCACATGATTCATTTGAGATTTCTTATACTCTAAGCTATGAAAATCCTCTTTTAAGCTCTCAGTTCATGAGTATCAATATTGATTCAGAAGTTTTCGAGAAAGAGATTGCCCCGGCAAGAACATTTTGTCTAAATGAAGAGGTTGAGGCTTTAAAAAAGATGGGCTTGGGAAAGGGAGCTAATTACGAAAATACTATTGTTATCGGTAAAAACGGTATCATAAATAATAAATTGAGATTTACTAATGAATTTGTGCGCCATAAGATTGCTGATCTTATGGGTGATTTATATCTTTTGGGAAAACCAATAAAAGGTAAGATTATAGCTTTAAAAAGTGGACATTCGCTTAATATTAAATTATCAGAGCGAATGTACAGCTATGTAAAGAAAGCGAAGGAAGCTGGCGTTAAATCGCCGGCTGTATTTTCAGGTATGCCGCCACTTAACATAACTGATATTCAGAATATCTTACCTCATCGCTACCCGTTTTTATTGATTGATAAAATAATTGAATTAGAAGAAGATAAGCGAGCGGTTGGTATAAAAAATGTAACAATGAATGAGTATTTTTTTAGAGGACATTTTCCTGGCCGACCAATTATGCCCGGGGTTTTAATTGTTGAGGCCATGGCTCAAGTTGCAGGCGTTTTACTTTTAAGTAAATCATCTAATGCCGGTAAAATAGCTTATTTCATGAGTATGGATAACGTTAAATTTAGAAAAACAGTTGTTCCTGGAGATCAGTTAGTGTTTGAAGTGGAAATTATTAAGCTTAAGTCTAAAACGGGACAGGTTCGCACAAAGGCTTCTGTAGATGGGAATATAGTTTCTGAAGCTGATCTAAAGTTTAGTTTAGTTAAGGCGTAAAAAATGAATATTCATCCAACAGCATTAGTTCATTCGAAAGTTGAGTTAGGTAAAGGGGTAAAAGTAGGACCCTATAGCATTATAGAAGAACACGTTAAGATAGGGGATAATAGTGTTATCGGAGCTCATTGTTTTATTACGGGCTATACAACCATAGGTAAAAATTGTAGTTTTCACACCGGTGGTATCATTGGGTCAGCCCCCCAAGATTTAAAGTACAAAAATAAAGTTACATATCTCGAAATAGGAGATAGTAATACTTTCAGAGAATATGTAACCATTAATTCTGCCACGGAAGAAGATCATAAGACTGTTATCGGGAACAACAATCTCTTAATGGCTTATTGTCATGTAGCACATGATTGTAATCTAGGTAATAATATCATAATTGCCAACTGTGGAACTTTGGCCGGTTTTGTTGAAATAGAAGACAGGGTTGTTATTGGTGGTTTATCGGCCATACATCAATTTACGAGTATGGGCACTTTTGCCATGGTTGGCGGTTGCTCAAAAATAGTGCAAGACGTCTTACCATACTCATTAGTTGACGGACATCCCGCAAAAACAAAAGGTCTTAATGTAATTGGACTAAGAAGAGGGAATATCCCCTCTGATATTAGAAATGATTTAAAGAAAGCCTTTAAAATTTTAACAAAATCTCAAATAACAACATCCCACGCGTTAGATCTCATCCGAAAAGAAATAAAAAAATCTCCTCAGATAACCCATTTGCTTAATTTTATAAAAAAATCAAAAAGAGGATTCTGTAGTTAATGAAGCGCTTAGGGCTTATAGCGGGTAATGGAAATTTTCCGATTATGGCGACTATTTCTGCCAAAAAGCAGGGTATAGAGATTGTTGCTGTTGCTTTTTTAGGTGAGACTTCAAAGGAGCTTAGTAAATATGTAACTAAAATTCACTGGATACGAATTGGAGAGCTTGGCAAGCTTTTTTATATTTTAAAGAGTGAAAATATAACCCAAGCAATAATGGCTGGTCAAATAAGAGCAGTCAATTTATTTAAGCCGTGGTTGAAGAAAGATAAAATTCTCAAAGGTATATTAAAAAGGGTTAAGGACAAAAGAGGCGATTCTTTATTGGATGCTTTAGCGACTGAACTTGATAAAAGGAATATAAAGTTACTGGACTCATCTTTTTTACTAAAAGATTTTTTAGCTCCTGAAGGGCTATTAACTAAAAGGAAACCGACTAATGATGAGTTGGCTGATATTGAATTTGCAAAAAAAATTGCTAAAGAAATTGCCCGCCTTGCTATAGGCCAGACTATTGTCGTCAAGAACAAAGCCATATTAGCCGTTGAATCAATTGAAGGTACGGACGCAGCTATAAAAAGAGCAGCTAAATTAGGTGGTTCTCAAGCGGTCGTTGTAAAGGTTTCAAAACCCAATCATGATATGCGCTTTGATATTCCCGTTATAGGTTTAAAAACACTTAAAACTCTTAAAAAGTGCAAGATCAAAGTTATTGCAGTTGAAGCTCAAAAGACGCTTTTAATTGATAGAGAAGAATTAATAAATAAAGCCAATAAAATAGGAATTACTATACTAGCTTTTAGTGTTTGATAAAAAAGTTAAAATATACTCCGCTGTTCTTTGGCTGGCACCGGGAGCACCTAAAGCAGTCTTTACTAGTTTTAAATCAGATTTAATTTCGTTAATTTTTTTACTGTCGTTTAGTATGTTTAGTACATAAGCAGCAATCTTTTCAGCACTAGCCTCATACTGCAAAAATTCAGGTACAATTCTTTTACCGGCTACAATATTTACCAGGCCGATGTGAGGTATATTTATCAAATTCTTTATAAGTAACCAACTTAAAAAACTGATTTTATATATAATTAACATAGGTATTTGCAAGATAGCTGTCTCAAGGGTTGCTGTTCCAGAACAAACCATCGCAAAGTCAGAAATACTTAAGAGGTTGTAAGTATCAGATTCAATTAATCTCACCGGTAAATTTTTTATATTCATAATCTTTTCATAAATTTGAGAACTTAAATTCGGCGACTTTATAATTAGAAATTGAGTATTATTATTTTTATTATGTATTATGGAAACGCTTTTAAGCATAACAGGTAAAATGCGATTTACTTCATTAATTCTTGACCCAGGCAGGAGAGAAATTATTTTTTTTGATTTATCTATGTTGTAATTTTGAAAAATACTCTCATTATAGTCATTAGCTTTAACTATGTCTATTAAGGGATGACCATTAAAAGAGACATTCATGCCGTTTTCTTTATAGAGAGTTTCTTCAAATTTAAAAACCACGATTATAACGTCGACTATTTTTTTAATAAGTTGAATTCTTCTTTTGCCCCAGGCCCAAACCTGAGGACTGATATAATATATTACAGGAATGTTTCTTTTTTTTATTTCGGCTGCTATTTTAAGATTGAAACCCGGATAATCAATTAAGATTACCGCGTCAGGTTTGATTTGTTCAATTTTATTAAGGGCAAGGTTGAAGGCGGCCTTAAAGCGTTTAAGGTTTTTTATAATTTCAGCAAAACCTATGACGGCTACATCGGTTAAGTCCTCAAATATTTCAGCACCTGCTTTTTTCATTTGAGGTCCGCCGATACCACAAGTTTCAATAGTGGGGTCTATCGCCAGTAAATTGTTAATCAAGTGAGCTCCGTGGAGGTCACCAGAAGATTCACCAGCTATAAAAAATAATTTTTTAGTCATTTTATTTGTGAATTTTTTTTACAATATCTAAAGCCACCTTAAGAGCCGCGGTAGCTTCTTCTCCGGAAACCAGAGGTCTTTTGTTTGATCGTACACATGTTATAAATGATTTTAATTCCTCATTTAAGGGATCTTGTTTCTCAATATTAATGCTTTGTTTGTGAATTGAATTCTTTTTTTTCTGATAGATATTGGCTTCTTGGTTTACATAGTCCAGTGAGATGTAGGTATCTTTCTGGAATATTCTGATTTTTCGAACTGTTTCCTGAGATATGCGGCTGGCAGTTATATTGCAGACAGCTCCATTTTTAAAGACAAGGCGAACATTGGCTATATCTTCATGGTTCGAAAGCACTTTAACGCCTATAGCTTCGCATTTCTTTATATCAGATTTTACCAAGTGTAGTATTATATCAATGTCGTGAATCATTAAATCTAAGACAACGCCAACATCAATACCCCTAGGTTGAAATGCTCCCAATCGGTGGCATTCTATGAATTGAGGACGATATATAATTTTTTTTAGGGCTCTGACAGCGGAATTAAAGCGTTCTATATGGCCAACTTGCAACAAGACTCTATGTTTTTTAGCTAAACGAATTAATTCCTCGGCTTGTTTAAGATTTTCGGTAATAGGTTTTTCGATTAGGATATGAACTCCGGCTTGAATTAGAGCTTTGGCTATTTTATAGTGCTGTTTTGTGGGAACAGCGATGCTGGCCGCGTTAATTTTGCGCAGGAGGGTCTTGTAATCATAATAAGCGTTTGTTTTATAACTGGCCGCGATCTCATCAGCCCGTTTTATGTTAATATCGCATACTCCGACTAATTCCACGTCTTTAAAGGATTTATAGACCTTTGTGTGGTATTGGCCTAAATGTCCAACTCCAATTACAGCTACATTTATCATTTTCATAGTTTTTGCTCCAATTAAGGAATTATAGCATTTTATAGGCATCTGAGCAAGTAAATAACTAACTCGCAAAGACTTACATAATAAAATTTAACTCGACAATAAAATTACCTTGTGATAAAATAACCCAAATATGAAAAAATTTGAAGATTATAAAAAATTACTTTACTTTATAAAGCCGCACAGGGTCCTTTTCGCGATTTCGGTTTTTTTCATGCTTTTAACGCAGTTAATCGAAAAAGTGGCCTCAGTGGGAGCGATTATACCTTTCATTACCATTCTCATTGCCGGAAATAAAATAAATATTCCAAATAATATACATTTACCTCTATTTTTAGATGAGAACATAAGGCAGATGATTGATTATGTAAATTCTATTGACAGATCAACTCTCCTGGGATGGTTGGTTGTCGGTATAGCGGCGGCCTACTTTTTCAAAGAGATTTTTACTATTTTGCATAGCTTCATCTTAAGTAAATTGAGCCTTAAAGTTGTTAAAGACATCAAAAATAAACTTTATAAAAAATTATTAAGCTTATCTTTGAATTTCTACAGTGAAAACAGAGCGGGTCAATTAGTTTCAAAGATAACCTATGACGCGGGGGTAGTCCAAAACGCGGTTGCGGAAGGATTAAGGGATTTAATATATTCCAGCATAGAACTTTTAGTTTTAATAGTCTTAACCGTAACTTTAATTATAGCTTTTGCTATTCCTTGGACATTAATATTTATGATGTTGGTAATTATGCCGGCCATAGTGTATCCGGTTACTAGAATAGGTAAGAAGCTCAGATCAATAAGTACTGATGCTCAGAATAAAATGGCTGACATGAATTCTATTCTTTACGAAACCTTCTCAGGTATTAGAATCGTGAAGGCCTTTGATATGGCTTCGTATGAAGAAAAGAGATTTAATGAAGTAAATGAAGATTTCTATAAAATAATGCTTAAGTCTGTTAAAAGACTAGTTTGCATAAGCCCTATCTCTGAGTATGTGGCGATATTGGCCGGTGTGAGTGTTATTTACTTTGGCGGCAAGTTGATGATATCCGGCGAGCTTGATCCGGGTGCTTTTACGGCGTTTGTGGGATTATTATTGCAAATGATAGCTCCTTTTAAGAAGTTAAGTAAGGTTCATGGAATTAATCAGCAGGCTTTAGCTGCTTCAACGAGAATATATGAAATACTGGAATCTGAACCGAATATTCAGGATGCGCCTCAGGCTAAAGAATTAGCTTCATTTAAGAATAAAATTGTTTTTTCCAATGTTAGTTTCAAATACCATAACAACGAAATACTTAAAGATATTAATTTAGAAATTAAAAAGGGGGATGTAGTTGCTATTGTTGGTAAAAGTGGCGTTGGTAAAACTACTCTTGTTAATTTAATTCCTCGTTTTTATGATGTCAGCAAGGGTTCACTTGAAATTGATAATAACAACGTGAAAAATTTAAGTGTAGCCTCACTTAGAAAAGGTATTGCCGTGGTTACCCAGGAGACTATACTCTTTAATGATACAGTAAAGGCCAATATCTGTTATGGCAGCTGTCGGGCCAAAATACAAGATATAGAGAAGGCGGCAAGGATTGCTAATGCTCATGTTTTTATTAATAAGTTGCCCAATAAATATAACACTATAATCGGAGATAGGGGTTTTAAATTATCCGGAGGCGAAAAACAGCGTTTGGCCATGGCTAGAGCTATCTTAAAGAACCCACCCATACTTATTCTAGATGAAGCTACCTCGCAGTTGGACAGTGAGAGCGAAAGATTGGTACAGGAGGCTCTTGATCACCTGATTGAAGGCAGAACAGTATTTATTATTGCTCACAGGTTATCCACGATTAAACATGCTGATAAAATTATAGTGTTGGATGAGGGAAAAATAACCGAAGTTGGTACCCATGAAGAGCTTATGAAGAACGCAAGTTATTATAAGAGGCTCCATGATTTACAGTTTATTGATAGTTGAAAAAAAGCTTGCATTGGGATAAAATTATGTTATAATTATTTTCTATTGTATTTTATGTATTTAAACACAAGGAGGAACGCGTGTAGTGGCGACAGAACTAATAAAACAATTTTTAGAAGCAGGTTTACATTTTGGGCATCAAACTAAGCGTTGGAACCCCAAAATGGCGAAATTCATATACGGTGAACGTAACGGAATTTACATAATTAATTTAAAATTAACCACTAATCTCTTAAATGCGGCAAAAAATTTTCTGAAGGATGTGGCCTCAGCGGGTGATTATGTTTTGTTTGTAGGTACTAAAAAGCAGGCTCAGAATATAGTCCATCAGGAAGCTCAGCGGTGCGGAATGTTTTACGTCAATAATCGTTGGTTGGGCGGTATGTTAACTAATTTTGAGACCATCAAAAAAAGTATAAAACGTCTCTATGAAATTAGAGGGATGAAAGAAGATGGTGTTTTTGATAAATTGACTAAAAAAGAAATTGCTTCATTAAATCAAGAACTTGAAAAACTCACAAAGAATTTATGCGGTATTTTAAAAATGAGCAAATTACCGGGAGCTGTTTTTGTAGTTGATCCCAAAAGAGAAAGTTTAGCTATTAAAGAAGCCAGAAAGCTTAATATACCTGTTGTAGCTCTAATTGATACTAACTGTGATCCTGATGGAATTGACTTTCCCGTTCCCGGAAACGATGACGCGATTAGATCTATTAAATTAGTTAGCTCTATATTAACCGATGGTATCATTGAAGGAAGACAGGAATACTTAGAGCAGGAAGAAATTCGCAGGTTAAAAGATGAAGAAGAAAAGAAAGCAACTGAAGATCAGCAAGAAGTTTCTAAAACCGATAAAAAAGGTCTAAAGAAGCCGGAGAGCAAAAAAAAGGATAAAAAAAGCGATTCAAAAAAAGTAACATCTAAAAATAAAAAAGAAGCAGCAGGAGATAAGAAATAGTTATGACAGAAAAGATTAAGCAACTACGGCAGATGACTGGCGCTGGAATAATGGAATGTAAGGTTGCTTTAAGCGAAACCCAGGGAAATATTGAAAAAGCAGTTGAAATTTTAAGAAAAAAGGGCATTGTGACAGCTCGTAAAAAAGCTGACAGAGTTGCTGAAGAAGGGCGCGTTGAAGGTTATATCCATTCGAATGCCAAAATAGGTGTTTTAGTTGAAGTTAACTGCGAGACTGATTTTGTAGCTAATTGTGATGATTTTAAGCAGTTTACTAAAGATGTGGCCATACAGATAGCGGCCACTAATCCACTTTATTTAAAAAGAGAGGATGTTCCAACTAAAGTTATTGAGGAAGAAAGAGAGATTATAAAGTCTCAAATTAAAGATAAACCTGATAATGTGCTTGAGAAAATTATTGACGGTAAAATAGATAAATATTTTCAGGAAACATGTTTATTGGAGCAGCCTTTTGTTAAGGATGATAAAATCAAAATTAAAGATTACCTGAATCAAATTGTAGGAAAAATAAGAGAAAATATAGTTATCAAAAGATTTATTAGGTTTTCACTAGGTGAAAAACTAAGCTAAAATAATGGCAAAGAATAGTAAATCTGTTTTTAAGAGAGTTCTTTTGAAGCTCAGCGGTGAATCACTGCAAGGGCCTAAAGGATATGGTATAGATCCCGATAGTATTAAATCTATCGCGAAACAGATCAAAGAAGTAAACAATCTTGGTGTTGATATTGCTGTTGTGATAGGTGCCGGTAACATTTTTAGAGGTATACCTAATTCAAAAAAAGAAGGAATAGACCGTTCAACAGCCGATTACATGGGGATGTTAGCAACAGTTATAAACGGTTTGGCTCTTCAGGATAGTTTGGAAAAAATTGGTGTAGCCACCAGGGTACTGACGGCCATTGAAATGAAAGAGCTAGCCGAGCCTTATATCAGAAGAAGAGCTATACGGCACCTTGAGAAAAATAGGGTAGTTATTTTTGTAGCTGGTACAGGCAATCCGTATTTTACAACGGATACGGCAGCTGCTTTAAGAGCAATTGAAATCGGGGCTGATGCAATATTAAAGGCCACAAAAGTTGACGGTGTATATACTAGCGACCCCGTAAGGAATAAAAAAGCTAAAAAAATTAAATCTTTGACTTATATGGAATTTTTTGAAAAAGAACTTAAAGTTATGGATTTAACAGCGGTTAGTCTTTGCATGGATAATAAATTACAAATAATAGTTTTTGATTTGCTTAAAAAGGGTAATATTAAGCGAGTTATAACCGGTAGTAAAATAGGAACAATTATTAAGTAGGAGTTAATTAATGGCTAGTGCAATTGTAATTGATACAGAAGCTAAAATGAAGAAGAGTGTAGGAGTAACTCAAGTTGAGTTTTCTTCGGTGCATACAGGTAGAGCTTCTAAATCATTAGTGGAAAACTTAAAGGTGGATTATTATGGAAATCCGACACCTTTAAAACAGTTAGCTAATATTTCTATACCTGAAGCCCGACTTATTATAATTCAGCCTTGGGATCCGGCTTCAATGGAAGCTATAGAAAAAGCAATATTTAAGTCGGATATCGGCCTTACCCCCAATAATGATGGTAAAGTAATAAGGATAAATATCTCGCAATTGACGCAAGAGCGAAGAGAAAGTCTGATCAAGGTTGTTAGAAACATGGCTGAAGAGGGCAGGGTTTCTATTCGTGCAGTCAGGCGAGACGCGAATGAAAAAATAAAGAAATCAAAGAGCTCTGCTGAAATTTCTGAAGATGAGGAATTCGGTCGTCATGAAGATGTACAGAAGCTCACCGATAAATATATCAAAGAGATTGATGATTTGCTTGAGAAAAAGCAAGTCGAGATAAGAGAAATTTAGGGGCCGCTAGCTCATCCGGTAGAGCACCGCCCTTTTAAGGCGGGTGTGCCAGGTTCAAGTCCTGGGCGGCTCACCATCTTAAAAAATAACCGGCCGTCCCCATCGTCTAGCCAGGTCTAGGACATCGGATTTTCGATCCGACGGCAGGGGTTCAAATCCCCTTGGGGACGCCAAATTATGTAAATCTCATGTGCGGAATAGTAGGTTATGTAGGAAAAAAAGAAGTTGTGCCTATACTTATAGATGGTTTGCGCCGTCTTGAGTATAGGGGTTATGACTCGGCCGGCATTGCTTTGTTGGACAAAGGCAACCTAACAGTTGCTAAAAGTAAAGGCAAAGTCGAGTTGCTGGATAACTCTGTCAATCGCAGCCACTATTCGGGAACCGTTGGTATCGGTCATACACGTTGGGCGACACACGGCGAACCTTCAGTAACTAACGCGCATCCTCACACAGACTGCAGTAAAAGTATTGCCATAGTTCATAATGGAATTATTGAAAATTACCTTGAGTTAAAAGAAAAACTTATTAAAGAAGGCCATAAATTCAGAAGTAAAACCGATTCTGAAGTCATTGCTCATCTTATTGAAAAGTATTATAAGGGTAACCTCGAAAAAGCAGTCCTTTCGTCAATAAAAAAACTCAAAGGTTCATACGCGATTGCTGTAATTACTAAAGATGAACCCCACAAAGTTGTCGCTGTTAAATGCGGCAGCCCCTTAATTGTTGGTATTGGAAAAGAAGAGAACTTTGTAGCTAGTGATGTACCGGCTATATTGACGCATACCAGGAAAGTTATATATCTTCATGACTACGATGTGGTTGTCCTAAATGAGAAGAAAGTTCAGATAAAAAATATTAAAGGCAAAAACGTTAATCGCAGAGTTGAAAAAATAACTTGGGATATTAACGCGGCCGAAAAAGGCGGTTATTCTCATTTTATGCTCAAGGAAATAGAAGAGCAGCCTGATGTAATTTTGAACATAATAAAAAGACGAATTGATGATAAAAGAAGAATATTTTTTGATGAACTGAAACTTAACAAAAATGACTTTAAATCTATAAAGAAGATAACTATTATAGCTTGCGGTACGGCATGGCATGCCGGTTTAATTGGTAAATATTTAATAGAGAAGCATGCTCGCATTCCGGTTGAAGTTGACTTATCCAGTGAATATCGCTATAGAAAACCACCATCAATAAAAAATGAGTTAGTTATTGCGGTAAGTCAATCAGGTGAGACAGCTGATACGTTAGCAGCCTTGAGGTTAGCTCGCCATAATAAACTCAAAGTTATTACTGTTTGTAATGTAATAGGTTCTTCTATGGTCAGAGAATCTGATAGTGTTATTTATACTCATGCCGGCCCGGAAATAGGGGTTGCCTCAACTAAAGCTTATACGGCTCAGATTTCCATATTTTACTTATTAGCCGTCCACTTAGCTTTTTTAAGAGGCGTTATAGGACGCAATACAGAGCATAAGCTAGTTAAAGAATTTGAAGAACTTCCAAAGCTTATCACAAGGATTTTAAATAATAAAAAGGATATTGAGAGTTGCGCTGAAAAGTATAAGCAGGCTAGTAGTTTTTTATATTTGGGCCGCAATATAAATTATCCGACCGCCCTTGAAGGAGCATTAAAATTAAAAGAAATTTCATATATTCATGCCGAAGGCTGTAGTGCCGGTGAAATGAAGCACGGGCCTATAGCTTTGGTGGATGAGAAGCTTCCGACAGTATGCATCGCACCAAAATCTGTAACTTATGAAAAAATGCTTTCAAATATCCAAGAGCTTAAAGCCAGATGCGGCATTGTAGTCAGTGTAGCTACCGAAAGAGATAATATTATAAAGAAACATTCAGATTACGTGATACATATTCCTAAAGTTAATGAAGATTTGAGTTGTATATTAGCTACCATACCGTTGCAATTGTTGGCGTATTATATGGCTGTTGCCAAGGGGCGCGATGTTGATAGGCCCAGGAATTTGGCAAAAAGCGTAACTGTAGAATAGTATTTGACACAGAATTATTTGTATGTTTAAATAATAGTTTATATATGGGCGGTTAGCTCAGCTGGAAGAGCGCGTGACTTACATTCACGAGGTCATAGGTTCGAGCCCTATACTGCCCACCACGCTTTGCAGTTGTAAGTCTTAAGTCATAAGATTACTGTAAATTACGAAGAATTAAAAGTTTGGCAAAAAGCTTACGAGAATGTTGATTAAATTAATTTGCAGTTAGAAAGATACTTAAAACTTATAGCTTAATACTTAAAACTAAATTTCACGACGTGAAATTTAAGGGGATGTCGTCTAGCTAGGATAAGACCCCGGACTGTCGATCCGGTGATCGCGGGTTCGAATCCCGTCGTCCCCGCCAGTTATCTTCAAAAAGTAGTTAATGCCGCGATAGCTCAGTTGGTAGAGCGCGGGACTGAAAATCCCGGCGTCGGCGGTTCAATTCCGTCTCGCGGCACCATCTATTATATGGCCTAAAAGCTTAAATAAAATGAGCTTTTTTTGCCGATGTAGCTCAATGGAAGAGCAAGCGCTTCGTAAGCGCTAGGTTGGAGGTTCGATTCCTCTCATCGGCTCGTCTTATATGGATACTTTTAAGTGAGTTCAATTCTGAAAGTTTTAAAAAATAAAGCTTTCTCTTTCTCATTTCTCAAAGCCTGGAGCCATATTTATTAGTTTTGTGTTTAGCAGGGCATTGTTGACTTTATTTTCATAATTAATTAAACCTGAAAACAGCTTTTTTAAGGCGGGTCTTATAGCTTTTGTCCGGGGCGGTGTATTTTCTCCGATAGTTATTAACCTTTATGCGTTATTGCGCGAAGAAGTGCCCGGCAAGCTAATGGGTGGTTTTTGTGTGTTTAGGGTTATTTAGTATATATACAATGCCTATTGACAACAAGAAGTCAAACTGTTACCATATTTATACGTAAATTGTAAGAATAAGACTCTAAATACATTAAAGGTGAGCTTAATGTCGTTTTTTAACAGGCGTCCAAATTACAATAAGGTAGAAGCTAAGAAAAAGCAGATACCGGGTGGATTGTGGACAAAATGTGAAGATTGTGGCGCTATTGTTTACAATAAGACACTGGAAGAAAATCTGGATATTTGCCCTAAATGTGATTTTCATTTTCGCATAACACCTCAAAAAAGGATAGAAATACTCTTCGATAAAAATAGTTTTATTGAGTATGATAAGGATATGGTTTCTCTGGATCCTTTAAATTTTAAAGGCCCCAAAACATACAAAGACAAATTAAAAACAGCCCAAAGCCAGACGTCACTTAAGGAAGCGGTGATTACCGGTGAAGCTAAGATTAACAATAAAAAGATAATTTTCTCTATTACCGACTCCAGATTCATTATGGGTTCAATGGGGTCTGTGGTGGGTGAGAAAATTACAAGAGCAACCGAGAAAGCAACCGAAAAAAAAGTCCCCCTAATTATATTTTCGGGTTCCGGCGGAGGAGCTAGAATGTACGAAGGTATGTTCTCTCTGATGCAGATGGCCAAGACTTCTGCGGCTATTGCTAAGCACCAAAGCAAAGGATTACTTTACATATCGGTTCTTACCAATCCGACAATGGCCGGAATTATGGCCAGTTTTGCATCTCTTGGTGATGTAATTATCGCGGAACCAAAGGCGCTTATAGGTTTTACAGGACCCAGAGTAATTGAGCAGACAATTAAACAGAAATTACCTGAAGGCTTTCAAAGCTCGGAATTTTTACTTGAACATGGTTTTTTAGATATCATAGCTACTAGGAAAGATTTAAAAGAAACACTTTTTAGCATGATAAGCTATTTAGAGACTTAAGATTAAAGAGTAAATTAAAGGAGGTTTTCAATGGCAGAGGTAACTTTGAAAGGTGTTTCAAAAGTTTATTCAGGTGGTGTGGTGGCGGTCCAGAAGATGGATTTAGTGATTGAAGATAAGGAGCTTTTAGTTTTAGTAGGGCCATCCGGATGCGGAAAATCAACCACATTGCGTATGATTGCCGGTCTTGAAGATGTAACTGAAGGTGAAATCCGTATAGGTGAACGTTTAGTTAATGATGCCCCTCCCAAGGATAGAAATATTGCCATGGTTTTTCAGAATTACGCTTTATATCCACATATGACTGTTTATGAAAATATGGCCTTTGGTTTGAAACTAAGAAAATATCCTAAAAAAGAAATAGATGCCAGAGTTAATGAAGCAGCCAATATTTTAAATATCAGGGAATTGCTCCAAAGAAAACCCAAGGCTTTATCTGGCGGGCAGAGGCAGAGAGCTGCAGTAGGTAGAGCCATTGTAAGAAAACCCTTAGTCTTTTTGTTCGACGAACCTCTAAGTAACCTTGATGCTAAACTCAGAGTTCAGATGCGCGCCGAAATTAGTAAGCTGTATATCAGATTACAGGCAACTATGATTTATGTAACTCACGATCAGGTTGAAGCTATGACTATGGGCACTCGCATTGTTGTTTTAAAGGATGGTTTTATTCAACAAATAGCTGATCCCATACATTTGTATGATAATCCAGCCAATAAATTTGTTGCTGGGTTTATTGGAAGTCCGCCGATGAATTTTATAGAGGGTAAGTTTATAAAAGAAAGCGGAGCTTACTATCTTGATGAAGGAACTTTCAAGGTTAAAATTAACGAAGAGATGTACCCGAAAATTAAAGAATATGTAGGCAAAGAAACTGTTTTTGGTATTAGACCGGAAGATATACATGATAAATTATTTATTCCGGAAGCCCCGGAGGAAACCACTATAAGCGCTATGGTAGAAGTTGTTGAACCTATGGGTTCAGAAACCATTTTATATCTAACTACCAGTAATAAAAACTCAATTACCGCAAAAGTTGGAGCTAAAGAAAAACCTGATGTTAATCAGAAGATGGAGTTAGTTTTTGACATGTCTAAGGTTCACTTTTTTGACAAAGAGACTGAAGTAACTATTGTATGATTGCCTTGCGCATAACGTAATCAAGAGTATTTAATGAGATGCGTGTATTGGGCACATACGCGCATTTTCTTTATTTTAGTCCTATGACGAATAATAAAAAAATATATACCTTCAATATATTTCTGGTTTCCTTATCGGTATTAACTATATTACTTCTTTTAGTGAAGTTTCTGGGTGATATTTATATCGAGAGAACTTACTATCTGCGACTTATCAATGCTACTATCTTTTTTCTAAATTTAATTATCCTGGCTGCGTGGCTATTTTTTGGCGTCATTGCTTCTGTAATTTGCCTGACTATAGCTTTTATTTTTACCCTTCTTGCAGCAACTATTGCCAAAAGTCCCATCATTAATATGCATCTTATTTTGTTTGGATTAGTAATGGGAAGCGCTTTTTATTATGATAAAAAGAGCAATGCTTCTATTGGTTTGCAGCAGGCTGAGTTAGAGGATATCAATGAAGAACTCAATCTTTTAAATGATGAACGTTTACAAAATCAACTCCGGTTAAAAGCTCTCGAGAAAAGTTTCTCTAGATTTAGCATACTTAAAGACATTACTGAAAAATTGAGTTCCAGCTTATCTTTGGCTGAGGTTGCTAATCTAGTAGTTAAAAATTCATTTTCTATAGTTAGCAAAGCTGACTGTTGTTTATTGTATCTTATCGATGAAAAGAAACATAATCTAATATTGACATCTATGAGAAAAAGCCAGGAGCTTAAAAGGTTTAAAATAGAAGGAGCCGATGGATTTGATATGAGAGTTTTAAAAAGAAAGCAACCCTTAATTATTCAAGATATCAGAAAAGACTACAGGTTTGATTACGAAGTGATTAAAAGTAAAACTCGTGAATTTCGCTCTTTAATATCTACGCCATTAATAAGTGAAGATAGAGCTATTGGGGTTGTGCGATTAGACGCATTGAACGCTGAAATTTTTAATTCCGAAGATTTAAGAATTTTGAATATTATTGCCGACTTGGGAGCTGTTGCTGTGGAAAACGCTCATCTTTATGAAAAAACAGAAGAACTAGCAGTAACTGATGGTTTGACAGGTTGTTATGTCCAAAGATACATGAGGCAGTTGCTGGCTGAAGAAATAAAAAATATGACGGAATCTAAAAATAAAATTTCTTTTTTAATGATTGATATTGATCATTTTAAAAAATATAACGATAGCTATGGCCATGTTGCAGGGGATATTGTCTTAAAGACAACAGCTAGGATTTTCATAAAGATGGCTGGCTCCAAAGCAATTGTTGCTCGTTACGGTGGAGAGGAATTCGCTATAGGGCTTCCCGGCATTTCAAAGAAAGAAGCTGCTGAATTAGCCGAGAAGTTAAGAAGGAAGGTTGAAGAACGTATATTTTATTTAAGGCGCGAGAAAACTAATGTAACTATATCTATAGGTGTAGCCACCATAACTAATGCGATTAAAGATGTCAACTACCTTATTGCGGAAGCAGATAAGGCCTTATATGAAGCAAAAAACACAGGGAGAAACAAAGTATGTATTTCATAGTTATATTTTTATTATCCCTTGTTTTTTTCTCGGAGGTTATAATGTTATCTTCTTCGAATAATCAGGTCTATATTTGTAGCGGCCTGAGTATTTTACCTCTTATCTTAGCGGTTTATTTTACAAAAAAAATATTTAGTTATATTGTTTTTGCTTTATCTATAATAAGCGCGGTAATAATTTTTGTGCTGGGGATTGAAAATTATCTGGCCCTTTTTTTGGGTTTGTGTTTTACAGCTACATTTATTATTGCCTTGGAAAATAAGAAAAGATTCACAAAAAATAAAATAAATTTCAATAATGAAATAAAGAAAAAGAAAAAAGCCATAATTTGTTGTAAAGAGGATAACAATAAATCTGAAGAGCATATATCTGAAGTGAGTCAGCAATCGCAGGAAATTGAGAACCTTTATGAGATTACCAAAAGAATGAGTGCTTACTTAAGATTTGAGGATATTTTTCGTATATTATGCTCTGAATTAAAGAATACATTTGAATTTGATGATTGTCGACTTATTCATATTAATCGCATTAAGGGTGAGGTGCATCTGGAAGAAGTCTATGATATTCCTATAGAATCACGCATAAAAGATGCCAAAAGTTACGATTATAAAATAATTCAAATTATATACGAGAAAAGTTTGTCTTTATCTTTACCGCAGGCTCAAAAAGACGCGGAGGAATATGGATTAATATTGCCATTAAAAGTTGAAAGTCTTTTGGCTATTCCTATATATATTGACGAATACATTAGGAGTGTTGTTATAGTTGAGAATATGAATCTTGAGAGTTTTGAAAAATTTTCGATCGTTATCGGTCAGTTCGGCCTAGAAATGAGAAAAGTCAGATTATATGAATTAGTTGAAAAGTTAGCTATTACGGATGGCTTAACCGGCTTACTTCTAAAGCGTCATTTCTTAATTTCATTTGAAAAAGAAATGGAGCGTTTAGTGACTAATAAAATTGAGATTTCAGTTTTAATGCTAGATATTGATCATTTTAAAAAGTTCAATGATCGCTTTGGGCATTTAGTTGGAGATGGAGTTTTGATTAAAATATCTGACATTATCCGCAATAATACGAGAGAAATTGATTTAATATGTCGCTATGGCGGGGAAGAATTCTGCTTAGCCCTTCCGGAAACAAGTAAAGAAGGTGCTTATGCTGTGGCCGAAAGAATAAGGGAACAGATTGAAAGAGAGAATTTCATGGCTGAAGGAAAGTTTACCAGGGCATCTATTAGTATTGGGGTTGCCACTTGCCCCGATGATAGCAATGAGATTTTGGATTTGATAGATAAAGCTGACCAAGCGCTCTATAAAGCCAAAGCTTCCGGCAGAAACAATACATGCATATTTGACAATAAAAGACAGATAGGATAATTTATGAAAAAACATTTTACAATTGGTATTGATTTAGGTGGTACAAACGTAAAAATAGCTCTTCTTAAAAATGTAAATCATGTTGTGCAGAAAGTTATAATTAAAACCGTTAAATATAAAGGAAAATCAAAATTAATTGCGGAAGTATCTAAAACAATTAGGCAGCTTTTAAAAGACAACAAACTTAAGAAAAATCAAATTGCCGGCATAGGAATTGGTGTAGCGGGGCTCATTGATTTTGACCGTGGTTTTATTCATAATTTAACAAATATTCAAGGCTGGAAAAATACATCTTTAAAGCAGATATTAACTAAAAAAGTGGGTATTCGTACTTTTGTTGATAACGATGTTAATGTAGTTACCCTGGGTGAATTGGCGTATGGAGCCGGCATAGGATTCAAAGATGTTATATGTCTTACCTTGGGTACGGGTGTTGGTGGCGGTATTGTGCTTAACGGTTGTCTTTATCGCGGCCCTAATTTTACCGCAGGCGAAATAGGCCACATCCCTATAAATATTACAGGCCCCAAATGTAACTGCGGAGGCACAGCTTGCATTGAGCGCTATGTAGGTAATAAATTTATTAGCCAAAGGGCCAGAGAGCTTGTAAAGAAAAACAAAAAATCACTAATTCTAAAATATGCTGATAATCAACACTCAAAGATAACACCTCAGATTATTTCTCAAGCTGCCAGAGCCAAGGATAAAACTGCCTTGTTTATTTGGGAGGAAGTGGGTAATTTCTTAGGTATTGCATTAAGTGGTTTAGTTAACACGTTTAATCCGGAATTAATTGTAATTGGTGGTGGTGTAGCAAAGGCAGGTAAACCTTTGTTTGACTCCATTAAAAAGACAATTAAGCTGCGCGCCATGAAAAATCCCGCCTCCTTTGTTAGAGTAGTACCTGCTTTATTGGGTGAAGAAGCTGGTATTGTTGGTGCATCCGTTTTAGCTAATCTCGGGGAAAAAAGTTAATTTTATAAGTATATATTTAAGATAGATTTAGGTTGAATCGTACCTTTATTTGTGTTATATTAAAAAAATTGATATAGTATTTATAGGCTTTTAGGTTTTTCCGGGAGGGAAGATGAAATTATTCATAGATACGGTCAATATTAAGGAAATTAATAAAGCCAATGAAATGAGTGTCTTAGATAGTGTAACTACAAACCTAACACCGGGTTCCAGAGAAATTGGAAAAAAGTTTCTGAATCTGACATATTCATGCAGTAGGATAAACCAAAACTAAAGTATTCTTATAATGGGTCTATTTAAAAAGTCTTTATATTTTTTCACAAGTGGATTAGTTATTATTTTGTTGTTTTTTGACATAGCTGCGGCTGCTATGTATGATGAGTCGCAACCTGTGGATTGCCAGGGTGATACTATTGAATATTCTGATGCCAATAAAAAAATCAGAATCACCGGAAACGTAATTATAACTCATATGGATACGAGGATTACGGCCCGGGAGGTCATATATTTCACCCAAAGTGAAGATATTTATGCGTCAGGGAAAGTAATTCTTTATAAAGGCGAAGAGATATATAGTGCTGATAAGTTATATTATAATGTGCGGACAAAAAAAGGCACATTTATTCATGGTAATTTTGAAAGCGGTAAGATATTCGGTGGTGCTGAAACATTAGAAAAAGTTTCCGATAAAGAACTAATTGCCCTTAAGGGATATATAACCACTTGCGATTTTAAGAAGCCTCATTATAGAATAGAATCAAAGAAACTTCGTATTTATCCCAACGATAAAGTTGTAGCTAGGAATGTTTTATTCTATGTGGGTAATATTCCCATTATGTATATGCCTTATTACGCGCATTCTCTAAAAGATAACAGGCCGAAAGTTCAAATTGTTCCAGGACATGATAAGCAATGGGGTAATTTCCTCTTAACCGGCTGGAGATATAATATAAACGACAACTTAAAAGGTTGGCTGCGTTTCGATTGGCGCGAGAATCTCGGTTTTGGTGAAGGTGTAGATGTTGAATACAATACTAATAAATTCGGCGAAGGTACATTTAAGGGTTACTATACTCAGGAAAGAGACAGAAAGATAAAAGAAAGCCTGGCTGCTGAAAAAGACAGATATCGAATTGCCCTAGTTCATAAATGGGATATGGATTCGTGCACAGAGGTTATGGCTGAAATTAATAAATACAGTGATTATACTTTTATTAAAGATTATTTTTATAGGGAGTACGTTGAAGATCCTCTGCCGGCCACATACTTATCTATAACTAGAAATAAAGCGCATTATTCATTAAGTTTTCTTTTTAGAAAAAGGATTAATCATTTTAGAACTATCGTTGAAACCCTCCCGGAATTGAAATATAACATTAATAACTATAGGCTTGGTTCAAGTCGTTTTTATTATACGGCCCAGTATCAATTTGATAATTTTAATAAGAAAGAAGCCAAAACGGGTCTGGATCATGATTCAATAAGATTCTATACTGATAATAAATTAGGTTATCCTACGCGTCTTTTTGGTTATCTTGACTGGTTGGAGTTCACTCCGCACATAGGTAGGATAGAGACATTTTATACTAAAGATAAGTCGGGTAACGATAGAGACTTCACCAAAAGTTGTTGGTATTCGGGTTATAGTCTGACGACTAAGATTTTCAGGATGTTTGATATTGAGGATACCTATTTAGGAGTTGAGGTTAATAAGCTTAGGCATTTAATTTCACCTTCAATAACTTATACCTACAGGCATAAACCGACTTCAGAGGCAAGTAAGGTTGAACAGTTTGACGGTTTGGATGGTATAGATAGAGCTAAATATTACACCTTTGCCCTTGATAATAAACTTCAGACTAAATGGTATACTGAGGGCACTTATGATAAGGAAAGAGTTGATTTGCTTGTTTTTAGAAATAGCGTAGATTTTACACCTCAGATTGAAGGACATCAGTGGTCTTATATAAACAATAGGCTTGAAGTGCATCCTAAGAGATGGTTTGAAATTATATTTGATGCTAATTATGATCCTTACCGCAATGAATTTGATGTCTTTAACGCGAGGACGAAAATAACTAAAAGCAAATGGGCAGTTAGTATAAGTTCCAGATATACTAAATCTACGCAATACCATGAAGGTATTATTGATACAACTTATAGCCTAACACCTAAATGGACGTTAGGGTTTTATGAGCGATATGATTTTCAGAAAAATGAGTTGGTTGAACAGGAGTATTCATTTAAACGAGATTTGCATTGCTGGACAGCCGAACTTATCTGGAATATTAAAGAAGGCGAAACTATCTGGATAGTATTTACACCTAAGGCTTTTCCTGATATTCCGATAGAATGGGTAAAATCTTATCATTCACCTAAGTTAGGTTCACAATCATTGGAGGATTAAAAAATGAAAAGAATATGTGTGATTGGCTCGGGCTATGTCGGGCTTGTAACTGGCAGTTGTCTCTCGGATTTAGGTAATGAAGTTATTTGCGTTGATAATGATAAAGATAAAATAGCTGCCTTAAAAGATCTAAAAATGCCTATTTATGAACCCGGACTTGAGGACATTGTAAAAAGAAACACCAAGGCCGGACGTCTTGTTTTTACAACTGATTTAAAGCGGGCGGTTAAAGATTCAGAAATAATATATATTACCGTAGGAACGCCACCCAAAGCTAATGGTGAAGCTGATTTATCCTGCGTGGAAGATGTTTCCAGAGAAGTAGCTTTCAATATGGATAGCTATCGGTTAATTGTTGATAAGAGCACTGTTCCGGTTCAAACCGGCCAGAGGGTAAAAGAGACTATATCCAGATGCCTCAAGAAAGATATTGAATTTGATGTGGCATCCAATCCTGAATTTTTAAGAGAAGGTTCCGCGGTTGATGATTTTATGCACCCGGACAGGATTGTAATCGGGGTGGAGACTGAGAGAGCGGCTGATTTATTAAAAGAGGTTTATATGCCCCTTAATTCTACTATTATTGTAACCGACATTCAAAGTGCTGAATTGATTAAACACGCCGCTAATTCGTTTCTGGCTACAAAAGTTTCTTTTGTTAATGCCTTATCTGTCATCTGCGAGAAGACCGGAGCCGATGTTGATAAGGTGGCCGAAGGCATGGGAATGGATAAAAGAATTGGATCGACATTCTTAAAAGCTGGTGTTGGTTTTGGAGGTTTTTGTTTTCCTAAAGACGTGGCAGCTTTTGTGAAGATAGCCGAAAAACTGGGTTATGATTTTAAGCTGCTGAAAGCTGTTCAGGAGATTAATAAAACTCAAAAAGAACGTTTTATTAAGAAGATAGAAAATGCCCTCTGGAATATAAAAGGTAAAAAAATAGCCGTCCTAGGTTTATCATTTAAGCCCAATACAGATGATATCAGGTTTGCGCCTTCCATTGATATTATTCAGGCATTACAAAAAGATGGGGCTACGATAAATGCTTATGATCCGTATGCTATGGATAAAATGTCCAAAGTGCTTCCCAAGGTTAAATATTGCTCTAGCTCGTATGAAGCAGCTGATGGGGCTGATGCCTTGGTGATAATTACTGAATGGAGTGAATTTAAAGAGTTAGATTTAGCTAAAATCAAAGAGCTTTTAAATGATCCGATTATTGTTGATGGCCGAAATATTTACGATCCTGATGTAATGCGCAAGCAAGGATTTAAATATGTTTGTATTGGTAAAAAATCGTAAAACAGGAGGTATATAATTATGATAAATGGTGTAAAAGTCAAACAATTAAAGGTTATCCCGGACGAAAGAGGCCGCTTGCTGGAAATATTCAGAGTTTCTGATAATAACGTCCAGCCTGCCCAGGTATATATGACTACGGCCTATGAAGGCATAGCTAAAGATAAGCATGCTTTTCATATGCATAATCTCCAGACAGATAATATGTGCTGTATTAAGGGTAAGATGAAGATAATTATTGTTGATACCAGAGAAGACAGCTCTACAAAAGGTGAGATAAATGAATTTGTCTTGGGTGATGAAAATTTTGCCATTGTAACTATTCCGCCTAAAATTTTGCATGCCTTTAAAAGTCTAAAAGGAGAATCTGTAGTTATAAATGTAATTAATCAGGAATATAATCATCAAGATCCTGATGAAATTAGAGTGGATAATAAATATTACGATTGGGACAAAGAGGAAAAATTATGAGTAAAGATAAGGTAAAAGGAATTATTTTAGCCGGAGGTTTGGGAACCAGACTTCATCCTTTAACCAAAATCACCAATAAGCATTTATTGGCTATATATAATAAACCTATGATTTTTTACCCTCTAGAGGCTTTGGTTAAAGCCGGCATAGATGACATTATGATTGTTACCGGAGGCAATAACGCCGGAGACTTCCTGCGCTTGTTGGGCAATGGATCTGAATTTGGCCTTAAGCATATTAACTATACTTATCAACAGGGCGAAGGCGGCATTGCTGATGCTTTGGGGCTCACAGAACATTTCGCCGAAGGCCATAAAGTCGTTGTAATTTTAGGCGATAATATTTTTGAGAAAAGCATAAAAACATATGTTGATAAATTCAGAGAACAGCCCGATGGCGGCAGGATACTTATAAAAAAAGTAAACGACCCTGAAAGATTCGGGACTGTGGAGTTGAAAGATGATAAGATACTCGGCATCGAAGAAAAACCCGATAAGCCTAAAAGCAATTATATTGTCACCGGTATATATATGTATGATGCCGGTGTTTACAAGATAATTAAAACATTGAAACCCTCTGGCAGGGGAGAGCTTGAGATTACAGATGTTAACAATGCATATATAAAAGAGGGAAAAATGCGCTATGACGTTCTTGATGGCTGGTGGACTGACGCGGGTGCAATTGAATCGCTTTTAAGAGCGAATAATTTAGTTGCTGAGCGGGAGAAAAAATAATAATGAAAAAAATACTTATCACAGGCGGAGCCGGGTTTATCGGTTCAAACTTCATTAGATACGTTATAAATAAATATCCTGATTATCAAATAATTAATCTGGATAAGTTGACTTATTGCGGCAATCCGGATAATTTAAAGGGTATTGTAAGCAATAATTACCATTTTGTAAAAGGTGATATTTGTAATAAAAAATTAGTAGATGATTTAGCTTCCAAGTGTGAATGCATCATCAACTTTGCCGCTTGCACCCATGTAGACCGTTCCATATTAGATGCCACAGATTTTATTAAGACCAATGTTTATGGAACTAACGTTCTTCTTGAAGCAACTAAAAAGCACAGAATCAGTAAGTTTATTCAGATATCAACTGATGAAGTTTATGGCTCCACTTTAAAAGGGTCTTTTGAGGAAAATGATCCTTTAGAACCTAATAGTCCTTATTCCGCTTCTAAGGCGGCCGGCGACTTATTGGCTTTATCATATTACGCTACTCATAAAATTCCAGTAATAATAACCAGAAGTTCAAACAATTTCGGACCCTATCAATATCCCGAAAAATTGATGCCCTTATTTATAACTAACGCTTTTGAAGGCAAACAGTTACCTGTTTATGGTGATGGTAAAAACGTCAGAGACTGGATATATGTAGTGGATAATTGCCGTGCGCTTGATAAAGTTTGGCACAAAGGTAAAATTGGTCAAATTTATAATATTGGAGCGGGTAATGAAGAAACTAATATAAAGATAACTAAATTAATCCTCAAACACCTTAAAAAAAGTAAGGATTTAATCAAATATGTAGAGGATCGGCTCGGACATGATAGAAGATATTCAATTAATTGCGATAAACTAAGAAAGCTGGGTTGGAAACCCGTATATAGATTTGAAGACGCACTCAAGGAAACCATTGATTGGTTTTTAAATAATGAGAAGTGGTGGCACAAGATAAAAAAGAGAAATCAGCAATATCTAAAATATTATCAAAAGCAATACGGATGCATTAAATGATAATTTTAGTTACCGGTTCTGCCGGGATGTTGGGTAGCGATCTTTGTAAATTATTAGCAGAAGGTGATTATTTTTTTGTAGGTACAGATATAAAAGAGCCTAATGAGCAAATTTTATCTCATAATGCCTATGTTCAAGCGAACATAACCGACAAAAAGAAAATTGAGGCTGTTTTAAAGCAAGTCAAACCGGATATAGTCATTCATACTGCAGCCTATACGGCAGTGGATGATTGTGAAGCAAATAAGGAGCTGGCTTTTAAGATAAACGAAGAAGGCGCCAGTAATGTTGCCCGGGCGGCCAAGAAAATAAACGCTAACATGATTTATATAAGTACTGATTATGTTTTTGATGGCAAGAAAACTTCGATCTATAAAACAACAGATGAAGTCAATCCAATAAGTATTTACGGTAAGTCAAAATTAGCCGGTGAAGAAGTCGTCAAAAATATTTTGGGGTATAAATATATTATCGCCAGAACCAGCTGGCTATATGGTAAATGCGGATCCAACTTCGTTGATAAAATAGTCACCAAGGCCAGAGGCGGAGAATTATTAAGAATAGTAGATGATCAGATAGGTTCACCTACTAATACTATTGATTTATCTCAAGGATTAATTGAGATATGTAAGCGCTTTGAGGAAGACAGAGATAACCAAGGGCTATTTGGGGTCTACCATATAAGCAATGCCGGTACTTGTAGTTGGTATGATTATGCCTTGCAAATATTGAAATATGCAGGCATTGATGCTCAGGTACAAGCAATAAGCACTGATGAATTAAAGGAAATTTATAATAAAGCAGATAAAAGGTATGCTCCAAGACCTACTTGTTCAATTTTAAGTAATCGTAGATTTAATGATTTGATTCAAAAGCCCTTAAAGGCATGGCAGGACGCGCTTAGGACTTATTTAAGTCAATAGTAAAAGGAGATAAAGATGAAAGTTTTAATAACCGGGGTTACCGGTTTTACCGGAAGCCACATGGCTGAATACTTGCTTGAAAAGCATAAAGATGTTGAAATTTACGGTATGGTTAGATGGCGCTCCAAGACAGATAACATTGAACACTTATGCGAAAAGGGCATTAAACTGCATGAGTGTGATATAAGAGATGCTTCCAATGTCAGAAAAGTTTTAGAAGAAATAAGACCTGATAGGATTTTTCATCTAGCAGCTCAATCCTTTGTGCCTACATCCTGGAGAGCACCGGCAGAAACATTAACGACCAATGTTATCGGACAGCTTAATATATTTGAGGCAATGCGGCAGATAGGCATCAATCCTTTTATTCAAATAGCCTGTTCTTCCGAGGAATATGGATATGTTGAAGAGGATGAGGTTCCTATAAAAGAGAGTAATCCTTTAAGACCTTTAAGTCCTTATGGAGTTTCTAAAGTAGGCCAGGATTTATTGGGTTATCAATATTTCAAAAGTTATGGCTTAAATATTATTAGGACCAGAGGTTTCAATCATACCGGCCCCAGAAGAGGGGAAGTGTTTGTTTGTAGTAACTTTGCTAAGCAGATAGCTAAAATTGAAGCTGGTAAACAACAGCCGATTATCAGAGTTGGTAATTTAGATGCCCAAAGAGATTTTACAGACGTAAGGGATATGGTAAGAGGATATTGGCTTGCTTTGGAAAAGGGTAAGCCTGGTGAAGAATATAATATTTGTTGCGGCAAAGCATATTCAATCAAGGAAGTTCTGGATATCTTGTTGAGTCTTAGTAAAGCAGATGTCAAGATCGAACCGGATAAAGCCAGAATGCGGCCTAGTGATGTTCAAATTCTTTTAGGGGATAACAGTAAATTCACCAAACAGACCGGCTGGAAACCTGAAATTCCTTTTGAGAAAACTATGGAAGATCTTTTAAACTACTGGAGAGAAAAAGTTAAATGAAGATTTTAAATGATAGAATTTCATCCAATAAGGCTTGCATTGCTATAGTGGGAGCAGGTTATGTCGGTTTACCTTTAGCTATGCTTTTCTGTAGTAAGAATTTTAAGGTAAGTGTTTTTGATATAGATAAAGAAAGGATTAAACTTCTTCAAAACGGTAAATCTTACGTTGAGGATGTGCCTTTTGAAGAGCTTAAAAAATATTTATCCAAAAATTTTCACGCCACAACATCAGCTGATATTTTATCCCAAAGCGATGTTGTTATTATTTGCGTTCCCACACCGCTTAGCAAAACGGGTGAGCCGGATATATCTTATATTAGAAAAAGTGTTAAGACGATCCAGAAACAACTTAAGAAATCACAGTTAGTTATATTGGAAAGTACGACGTATCCCGGAACAACCAGAGAAGTTGTCTTGCCTGAGCTCGAAAAAAGCGGATTAAAGCTAGATAAAGATTTTTATCTGACATTTTCATCTGAGAGGGTGGATCCCTTAAATAAAAAATATCAACTTAAAAACATTCCTAAAATTGTTGGTGGGGTTAGTGAGAAGTCAACTGAGATAGCCGCGGACTTATATAAGAAAGTTTTTAAAAGTGTGATTCAAGTACCTTCATCAGAAGTTGCCGAAATGAGCAAGCTTTTAGAAAATACGTTTAGGAGTGTCAATATCGGTCTTATAAATCAATTTAATAAGATGTGCCATAAGTTGAAAATTGACGTTTGGGATGTTATTGATGCGGCCAAGACTAAACCTTTCGGTTTTATGCCCTTTTATCCCGGCCCCGGTCTAGGAGGTCATTGCCTGCCTACAGATCCCAAGTTTCTTTCATGGAAGGCTAAAGTAGCCGGTTACAAAGCATACAATATGATAGATTTGGCTCATGAGATAAACAGGTCAATGCCGGCGTATGTGGTTAACAAATTATCATCCGTACTAAGAAAGAATAAAAAGGATATCAAAGCGTCTAAAATACTTATTATAGGTGTAAGTTATAAAAAGGATATTAGTGACACAAGGGAATCACCTGCTTTAAATATAATATCAACCCTTTTAAGAAAAAAAACCAAAGTAGACTATTTCGATCCTCATGTCGGCAGTATAAGGGTTAATCAAAAAAGAATTCAAAGCCTTGAAAAACTCACCAAGGCTAATATAGGAAAATATGACTGCGTTGTTATTGTCACTGACCACAGCAAGCTTAATTATAAAATGATTGCCCGGGAAGCCAATGTTGTCCTAGATACACGCAACGCCTTAAAAAATATAAAAACTAAGAAGGATAATATAGTTAGATTATGAGTAATTACTTAATCACCGGCGGTGCCGGTTTTATAGGTTCACATGTTGTGGCCGAACTTCTTAAAAGGAAACACCATGTTACAGTAATAGATAATCTTTCAAGTGGTAAAAAGGAAAATTTACGAGGACATTTAAAAGAGATTAAATTTATAAAAGGGGATATAACCAATTTACCTCTTTTAAAAAAGGCCATCAGGGGACATGATTATATTATTCATTTAGCTGCTCTGATTTCGGTACCTGAATCTATTATGAATCCAGTTAAGTATAATAAGGTTAATGTAATAGGAACCCTAAAAACACTTTTAGCTGCGCGGGAAAACAATATAAAGAAATTTATATTCGCGTCTTCCAGCGCTGTATACGGAGAAATTGGTAGCCTGGTTGTTAGTGAATCTTATAATGTTCAGCCTGTTTCACCATATGGTGTAACTAAACTTATTGGGGAATATTACTGTAAATTATTTAATGAGATTTATTCCTTACCTACAGTAAGTCTCCGTTTTTTTAATGTATATGGTCCAAAGCAATCGCTATCAAGCCACTATGCGTCCGTAATACCAAAGTTTGCTTCATTGATGTTGCAAAGGAAAAAGCCTCCCATATATGGCGATGGAGGCCAAGAAAGAGACTTTGTTTATGTTAAAGATATAGTTAAGGCTATTAAGCTGTCTTTGAATAGTAACAATGCTAATGGTGAAGTTTTTAATGTAGCGTCTGGCAGAAGTTATACAGTTAATAGTATAACTAAAACATTAAATAGTCTTTTAAAAACAAACATTGAACCCTGCTACAAAAAACCCAGACCTGGTGATGTTTATTCTACTAAAGCCAGTATTTCTAAAATCGAAAGAAAAATTTTTTACAAGTCCACAACATCTTTTGCTGAAGGCATAAAAAAGACATTAAATTATTACAAGAAAAATTTACTATGAAAAGAGTATTAGTTACCGGAGGTGCCGGATTTATTGGTTCGCACATTGTAGAAAAACTTGTCAAATTAAAATATAAAGTGTCAGTATATGATGATTTGTCAACGGGAAAATTAGAATATTTACAGAAACATTTAAAAAAAATTAGGTTCGTTAAAGCTAGCATAACAAATATTTCGCATTTAAAAGAAGCTTCAAAAAGCATAGATTGCATATTGCACCAAGCTGCGCTTAGATCTGTTCCTAAATCTATTGATAATCCTTTAAAATTTGATAAGGTTAACGCGGAAGGCACCTTAAATGTTTTGCTGGCCGCGAAGCATAATAAAGTCAAAAAAGTAATTTTTGCTTCATCAAGCTCTATTTATGGAATAGTTAAGCGACTGCCAATTGTGGAGGATATGCCCCAAAATCCTATTTCACCTTATAGTGTTTCAAAATTAGCCGGAGAATATTACTGCCGATTGTTTTCAAGTAAATATAAGCTTCCCACAGTGATACTTCGTTATTTCAACGTTTATGGACCCAGGCAACCTCTTGAATCTAAATACGCGATGGCTATTCCTAAATTTATAACCAGTTTGTTGCATGATAAAAAACCACCTATTCATGATGATGGAAAACAGACGAGAGATTTTACCTATGTTGACGATGTGGTTATGGCTAATATTTTAGCTATAAATAAATTAGGTATAAATGGAGAAGCTTTTAATATCGCAAGCGGAAAGAGATACAGTGTTTTAAAGTTGGTAAAAATTTTAAAAGAGATAACTAATAAAAATATAGAACCCATTTTTTTACCGCATAGAGCAGGAGATGTCAGACATACTCTTGCTGACATAAGCAAAGCAAAAAAGATTTTGAAATATAGTCCAAAAAGTAATTTTGCAAAGGGGTTGATTGAAACAGTTAAATATTATGGGGACAGAATATGAAAACAGTGTTAATTACGGGTGGGGCCGGTTTCATTGGGTCACATTTATGCCGGTTTTTGCTGGATAAGGGATATAAGGTTATCTGCCTTGATAGTCTTTTAACGGGTAGAAAAGAAAACATAAAAACTCTTCTTAAGAATAAGAATTTTGTTTTTAATAAACATGATATAACTGTATCAATTAAGTTTAAAGAACGCATTGACTATGTTCTGCATTTTGCTTCACCGGCATCTCCGGTGTTTTATTTAAATTATCCCATTAAAACCCTCAAGGTAAATTCTCTAGGCACGCATAATGCCTTGGGTATCGCAAAGAACAAGAAAGCTGTTTTTCTCTTGGCCTCAACTTCGGAAATCTATGGTGATCCGTTGGTTCATCCGCAGCCGGAAACATATTGGGGAAATGTTAACTGTTTAGGCCCGCGTGGTGTTTATGATGAGTCTAAGCGTTTCGCGGAGGCAATTACGATTGCTTATCATAAGAAGCATAAATTAAACGTGAAGATTTGCCGTATATTTAATACATATGGGCCGATGATGAGAAGTGATGATGGCAGGGTTATTCCTAACTTTATTGAACAGGCCCTGGCTAATAAAAAAATAACGGTTTATGGTAAAGGAACTCAAACTAGAAGTTTTTGTTATGTTGCGGATTTAGTTAAGGCTATTGACAAACTTATGCTATCTAAGCAGACAGGCCCGATTAATTTAGGTAGTCCTTTTGAGATGAATATGTTGGAATTAGCCAATTTGATTATCAAGCTCACTAATTCTAAAAGTAAGATTTGTTATAAAGGACTTCCGGAGGACGACCCTAAGCTGAGAAGGCCGAATATAAATTTGGCCAAGAAACACCTTAATTGGCAGCCTGCGGTAGGGGTTGAGGAAGGCCTGATTAAAACGATAAGGTGGTTCAATAAAGGCAAATGAATTTTTCTAACGATAAGACAAAAAATGATTTATTAAAACACAGCAGCTTAATATTTTTAGCTACAATAGTAAGCGGCTCGTTTAATTTTTTCCTGCAGATTGTAGCCAACCGTAAACTGACGGAAAGCGATTTTTCCTTTATGTACTCATTGTTTACTTTAAGTATGATATTTGGCGTTTTGGGTATGTCGGTGTTGTCTATGGTCTCAAAACAGATATCACAATACCGCGCCAGTGCTCAAACCAGTAAGGTTTCATACTTGTTAGTTCATACCCTCGGCAAAATTTCGCTTATAGCACTTGTGGCCTTTGCTGCTTTTTTGCCGTTTGCGGGTAAAATTGCTTCTATTCTAAATAGGCCTGAGGCGGTTACGGCTGTTATGGTTACCGGTTTTCTGATGTGTTTATCGGTTGTTATCCCGGTGGTTTACGGCGCCCTGCAGGGTATGGAACGATTTAAGTTGTGGTCATTGAGTATGATTATTTTTGCCGTATTGAGATTTACGATAGGTTGTTCTTTGATATATCTTGGTTTTAATGTAACGGGAATTATAAGTGCTTCCATAATAGCTTATATATTAATTTTTGCTTTGATTTTTTATTGGCTTAAAGATATCTTCTTTGGTTATGAAAACCCCGTTAAGGATAACCTGATTGGTTATTATAAAACCAGCTGGTGGATAGTGATAGCTTTTTTCTTTAGTTACATAATTTGTTTTATTGATATTTTGATGGTTCAGCATTGTTTTCTCGAGGGGTCACCGGTGTACTCTTCAGCTTCACTTTTGGGCAGGACAATATTCTATCTGCCCCTGGCCCTGGCCGCGGGTATGTTTCCTAAAGTGTCTGCCGCCTACGCCGATAAAAGATCTTCGTTGCCGCTTCTAAAGACAACCCTGAAATACAGTTTTACTCTTTGCAGCCTGGCTGCCATTATCTTATTTATTTTGGCTGATTTTTTAGTAGGTTTGGTTTTAAAGAGCGCATACAGTGCTGAGGTTCCGGCATTATTAAAGATTTTCGTTTTTGCCTTTATCCCTTACTCTTTGATTACTATCTTGATTTATTATAACATTGCCGCCCATAGAATTAAAGTTTTATGGGTGCTGCTCGGCGGCTCTATTATGCATGTGGTTTTATTGAATTTTTTCAAACAGTCACTTTTTATGGTAATACAGACGCTGGCTGTAAGTGGTGTAATTATATGCGCGGCGTTGTTAATTTTTACTTTTAGGCAAAAGAAGGTGTCAGAAACAGATGAGAGACATTAAGAATAAGATATCTATCATAATGCCCGCGTATAATGAAGGAACGCATATAATCTCCAGCATCAAAGAGACTATGCGTACTTTTAACGAGTTTGGCAGTGATTATGAAATAGTAATAATAGATGACGGTTCCAAAGATGATACTTATGATAAAATTAGGGAATTTGCGGCTGATCATGCAAATATATGCGCTAAAAGAAACCGGACCAACTTTGGCAAGGGCAGGGCTTTAAAAAAAGCCTTTAGATATACTCTGGGTGATTATATTGTTTTTTTAGACGCGGATTTGGATTTACATCCGCAGCAAGTTGAAAAACTTTTCGATGTTTTGAAGAAATGTGAAGCCGATGTAGCCATTGGCTCCAAAAGACATCCTGAGTCTGAAGTTAATTACCCTTTGCGTAGAAAAATAATCAGTAATGGTTATTATTATATTATCCGATTATTATTTGGTTTACCGGTAAGGGATACTCAGACGGGCATAAAGTTATTCAAGAGGGAAGTTCTTAAGGATACTTTTCCCAGAGTATTAATTAAAAGGTACGCTTTTGATTTAGAGCTGTTGGTAAACGCGCACCATTTGGGCTACAAGATAGTTGAAGCTCCTATTAAGCTTCATTTTCAAAGAGAGTTTGGAAGAATAAAATTAAAAGATATATGGCATACATGGCTGGACACCATGGCGGTTTTTTACCGTATGTATATCTTAAAATATTACGATAAAATTAAATGAAAATTCTTATACTAAACTGGAGAGACATAAAAAGTCCCAGAGCGGGTGGAGCGGAAGTTTTAACCCATGAACTGGCCAAAGGATGGGTGACCACCGGCCATGAAGTTACATTTTTCTCAAGTTTTTTTAAAGGAGCCAAAAAAAGAGAAAGCGTTGACGGTGTTAATATTATAAGAGCCGGTAATGCTATTAGCGTATATTGGCAGGCATATATATACTATAAAAAGGAATTCAAGGGTAAGTTTGATTTAATTATTGATGAAATTAATACTATACCTTTTTTTTCAAATTGCTATGCTAAGGAAAAAGTGGTTTGTCATATTAATCAGTTGGCTAAAGAAGTTTGGTTTTATGAGTCGGTATTTCCCCTTTCATTACTTGGGTATTCAATAGAACCTTTTTTTATAAAAAGTTATAATAATAATGATGTGATAACGATTTCCAACAGCACCAAAGATGATTTAATCAATTTAGGTTTTAAGGCTGATAAAATAAGCATTATACCTATGGGCATAGAGTTTAAGCCTCTTGATAGTTTGCCTGAAAAAGAAGAAACTCCTACGCTAATTTATGTTGGCAGATTAAAAAAATCAAAGAGAGTACATCATATAATCGAGGCTTATAAATTAGCTAGAGTAAAACAACCTGATTTGAAGTTATGGATAGTTGGTAATGGAGATAAATCCCATAAGGAATATTTATACAAACTCGCTAAAGATGAACCTGGTATAAAGTTCTTTCATAATCTAAATAATAAAGATAAATTAAGGCTTATGTCTTTAGCTCATCTGATTGTAGTTACTTCAGTAAGAGAAGGATGGGGTTTGATTGTAACCGAAGCTAATGCCATGGGTACACCGGCTCTAACCTATAGAGTAGCTGGTCTAAAAGATTCGGTAAGTGAAGGAGTAAACGGTTTTTTCGCAAAAGAAAATACCATAGATTCTCTTGCTGAAAGTATCGGTTCGTATTTTTTGAAAAAGCCTGAATATAAATTGGAATATTGCCAAAAGGCTCTTGAGGATTCAAGAAAATACAATTGGAATACAACAGTTGAAAAAAGTTTAATGATTATAAATAGAATTTCAGCGCAGAAAAGTAAAAACGTATAAAAATGATATCAATCATAATTATCAATTTTAATGGAAAAGAATTTTTAAAAAAATGTCTTGATTCTATAGAAGGCCAAAAACTAGATAATTATGAAATTATTGTAGTAGATAATAATTCTACTGATGATTCCATAGGTTTTATTGAAGATAATTATTCGAGTGTAAGATTAATTAAAAATAAAGAGAATCTTGGTTTTGCTGAAGCAAATAATATTGGCTATAAAGCTTCAAAAGGTGATTACATACTATTTATTAACAATGATACTGAGGGAGGAAATAATTTTGTAGCGGAATTAATAAAAACCCTTAGATCTGATGAAAAAATTGGTGTTTCATTTAGTAAGTTGTTATTAATGGATGATCCTAAAAAATATGATACATTTGGTTCATATTTTACAAGAACGGGTTTTATCTATCATGTAGGTTATCTTCAAGAAGATAAGGGTCAGTATGATAACGTAAAACAAGTTTTTTCCCCTAAAGGAGTTTCTTTTGCGGTTAAAAGGGAAGTTATTGAAAAAACCGGACTTTTTGATTCTAATTTCTTTTGTTATTTTGAAGAAACTGATTTTTTTTGGAGGGTTTGGTTGTCGGGCCATAAAATAGCATTTTCACCAAAGTCCGTCGTTTATCATAAAGGTAGTGGCACATCGCTAAAACTTGATTCAAGCTTCATTGATTATCACTCTTTTAAAAATAGAATTTGCACTCTTTTGAAAAATTTGTCTTTGGGAAACGCTGTTTTGATTGTGCCTCTACATATACTCCTATGCTTGCTAATTAGCGTAATGTTTTTAGTTCTCGCAAAACCTTGTAATGCAAGAGCGATAATGAAATCTATTGGCTGGAACATAGCTAATTTTGGGGCGATTTTAGAAAAAAGGAAAAAAGTACAAAAGGATATTAGGAAGATTGCAGATAGAGAACTATTTAAAGATAATTTAAAAAGAATACCTTTTAACTATATCTGGAGTTTTCTTAAGGCATATCTAAAAAGATGGTAAAAACATGAAAAAAAATAATCTAAAAATTTCAATTATTATGCCTTTCTCCGTTGAAACAAAACTGCTTTTGTCTAAAATGAGTGATATTCTCGAGGTACTAAATAAACTAGCATATCTCTATGAGTTTATTATTGTTATCAAGGAGGAAGAGAGTTTAAATTTAGAAGGAATAGTTCCTGAGTGTGCACTAGATTTAGAGAAGGTCAAAATAGTTAATTATGATCCAAAGGTAGGCAAAGTTTTTACTTTGCTAAGGGGATTTCAATTTGCCTCAGGAGATTTAATTTTCTTTATTGACCCAGCTTTAGATTTAAAGAAAGAGGATATTGGAAAATTTATTGAAGACTTTGATGGTGAAATTACTGATATAATTGTAGCTTCAAAATTTCATCCGGAATCCAATGTCGATTACCCGGCAGTTAGGCACGTCCTATCTAAATTTTATTATTGGTTTTTAAAAAAGCTCTTCAGCCTTAATGTAAAAGATGTTAATACTGATTGCATGTTATTTAAGAGAAATGTGCTAAAGAATATCGTAGAACGCATAATAACAAAAAAATATGCCTTGAACCTTGAAATTTTTGTAGTTGCGCGGCACCTTAATTATAAAGTGAAAAATGTTCCAATCAAATTGGGTTCGCGCCAAAAATGGCAGCCCCTGAGCTTATTTCATTTGTATTATGTGGTAATTGATGTACTTGCAATTTATTATCGTCTCTATATTCTAAAATATTATGATTATCTAAAGAAAAAACCTTCAATATTTCCGATGGTTTCTATTGTCATTCCGGTAGTTAAGATGAATGAGTACTTAAAAGAGTCTATGGGGAAATGCTTAGAATTAAATTATCCAAAATATGAAATAATTGTTTTGCCTGATGAGAAGTTTTCATTTGATAAGGAGCTGCAGGATGAAAAGATTAATATAGTGCCGACGGGTTGTGTCACGCCTCCTGAAAAAAGAGATGTTGGCATAAGAGAAGCAAAGGGTGAAATTGTCGCTTTTTTAGATGATGATGCCTTGCCGACAAAAGACTGGATTATGAACACGATTAGTCATTTTGAAGATGAAAGAGTAGCAGCTGTGGGTGGGCCGGCTGTCACACCAGCCTCAGATAATCTCAATCAAATTGCCAGTGGGGCCGTTTATTCCTCATGGCTAGTCGCGGGGATTAACAACTATAGATATATTCCCTACAAAGTTAGAGAAGTTGATGATTATCCATCTTGTAATTTGTTTGTCAGAAAAGAAGTGCTTGAGCAGATCAAAGGATTTAATACTAAATTTTGGCCTGGAGAAGATACGATCCTGTGTCTAAAAATAAAATTGCTTAATAAAAAAATTATTTATGATCCCGGTGTTATAGTTTATCATCATAGAAGGGAGCTGTTTAAGGTTCATCTAAAGCAAATAAAAAACTATGCTCTCCATAGAGGTTATTTCGTGAAAAAGTATCCCGAAACTTCTTTCAAGATTTGTTATTTTATACCTTCTTTATTTGATATAGGGTTTATTTTAGGCGGCATACTCTCCTTCTTTTTTCCTTGTATAAGAGGCTTGTATTTTGGCGCAGTAGCCTTTTATTTAAGCCTCTTACTATTGAATAGCATTCCCGCGATGAAAATTAAATTGATGTGCTTGATTTTTTTTGGTATAATGTCCACTCATATCGTCTATGGAATATATTTTATAAAAGGTTTATTCGCAAAAAGAATGGCAGAGGAGGAGTAATATAAAAAATGGCTATGACATTATTGCATAACTTATTTGTAACCTCAATTATTGCCGGTATCGCTTTTTTGTTGCAGATATATCCCAGAATATATAATCGCTATTTTGGAGTTGATACATGGAAGCTGCTGGAAATGGCTGACATTATTAGAAAAAATGGCAAACTTCCCAAAACAATACCGGATAAGTACTTAATTGCCGGGCCCTTTGATTATCCGCCAATTTTTTTGTATATACTTTCTTTTTTTAGAAAGGAATTTTTAGAGAAAAATCAATGGTGGATTTCACCTTTTATAAACGCTTTGCACAGCATAATCGTTTTTGCTATAACATATTTTCTAACACGTAATTTATTAATTGCCTTAATTGCTCAGATAGTTTATAGCTTAACCCCAATAGTTATTATTGAAAGTTCACAGCTTTCAGTAAGATCCTTCAGTCAGCTTATTTTTTCACTTACTCTTCTTACAATGCTTTTATCTGTTCATTATCAAGAACCATTACTTTTTTTATTGACCCTTTTTATGTCAGTTATTTTAGTATTGTCTCATAAATTTGCTTTACAAGCTTTAATTTTCCTAAGCATTGCTTTCTCAGTTTGGACTTTAAATTTTATATACATTAGCATACCCTTGTTAGCTGTTTTAATCGCCATCGTGATTTCAAAGGGGTACTATTTAACCGTATTAAAGGGGCATGTAGCTGTGCTAAATTTTTTCAGAGAAAATATAGATTATAGGTTTGCTCATCAAATACGAGGAATTGAAAACAAGCAAAATAAAAGCCCTGATTTTATAAATCAAGTTTACAATTTACTGCAGAAAGTTCCTCTTCTGTCATTATTTGGTTCAAATTCGTTTGTTTTTTTGTTATTTTTAATGCTTTTTTTGATTGGAAAGACAACTGCCTTAACTTTTGTTAATGTTTCCTCGACGGTTTATGATTTTCTTTTGGTCTGGGCTATTAGCCTCTTTGTGGTAGCTGTTCTTGTAAATTTAATCAAACCTATAAGATTTCTTGGTGAAGCGGAAAGGTATTTAGAATATTCAGCTGTTCCTACAGCGATTTTATTAGCTATTCTTTTTAATGTTGCAATAAAAAGTCAAAATGGTTTAATGTATGGAGCATTATTTATAATTTGGGCAATTACTTTGGCATATATACCGACTTTATTAATCCAAAGGAAGCTCGTGCTTAAAGACAAAGAAAGAAGCATCCATAAAGATTTATGGGAGATGATGGATTATATTAATAGTCTAAATGATGATGTGCGCATAGCAACGATACCTATGTATTTAATTTCTCCGGTATCCTATTTTGTGAATTGCAAGATTCTTTCAACCGAGAGTGCTTTGGCTCATCTGGACGGATTAAAGGATTTTTATCCTATTGTTAAAAAACCTTTATCTGATATTTTTAGGGAGCATAGAATTAATTATTGTCTTATCAATGAACACTATGTTAATTTTTCAGAGCTTAATTTGTCCGACAAAAAGATTGTCAAAACAATAAAATCTTATGTTTTAATAAAAATTTAATTATTATCATGGAAACTAATATGAAAAAAGTAAATGTTTTGATTACGGGGGTAAGCGGTTTTGTTGGTCGAAATTTAGTAAAAAATATTATAAATGACTACCATGTAATTGGTCTTGATATTAAAAAATTGGATTTCAATCATGATAATTTTAAATTTATTAGTATGGATTTGTCTAAAATAAACATCAATTCTTTACCAAAAGATATAGACATTATTATTCACTTGGCATCTGTTGTTGGAAATAAAGGTTTTGAAGAAGATGCTTTGAATAGCTTTAATATAAATGTGATATCAACATTAAAATTATTAGAGTATGGCAAGAGGGAAAGTCTCAAGAAGTTTATCTTTGCTTCAACGGGAGGCGTTTATGGATATAGAAGTGATGCAGTCACGGAAAATGATCAAGTCAATCCCGACAATTTTTATGCTCTTTCAAAGTATTTTTCAGAGAAGTTAATACCTATGTATAAAGATTACTTCAAGTATAGTATTCTGCGATTATATTTTCCTTATGGGTTTGGTCAGGAGGAAAATAGATTTATTCCAAGTTTAATTCGTAGAGTTATGACAGGAGAACAGATAAAAGTTTATAATGATAATCAGCCGGTTGTCTCCAGTATATATATAGGAGATTTAGTTGAGGTTATTAAAAAAGTTATGACAACCGGAGATAATGAAATTTTCAATATTGCTAGTGATGAATGTAAGAGTATTACTAAAATTTGTAGTGAAATTGGAAATATTTTAGGGATAAAACCAGAGTATAAAAAAATAACTAATTCTAAAGTGCAAAATATTGTAGCCGATATTTCTAAAGCGAAAAAGCAATTAAATTTTAAAACAAAGTATACCCTCAAGGAATATTTTAAGGAATATATTGTAAAGAAAAGGATAGGCGAATGAGAATTACACTTCCTGATTTGTGCTATGAAGAGGTTTTAGATTTACAAAAAGTTATTGATTCGGGATGGTTGACCAAAGGACCATATGTAGAAGAGTTTGAGCGTATGGTGAAAGATTACATGGGGGTTAAGTATGCTATTGCTGTAAGTTCAGGTACAGCAGCTCTTCATCTAGCATTAATATCATTAAATATATCAAGTGGCGACGAGGTGATAGTTCCTGATTTTACTTTTGTAGCGACCGCAAATGCAGTTGAATACACAGGAGCAAAACCTGTATTTGCGGATATTGATTTAAAAACTTTCAATATTGATCCTGAAGATATAAGGAGAAAAATAACAAGTAAAACAAAAGCAATTATGCCTGTTCATGGATTTGGTCAATCTGCTGACATGGACGAAATTAGAAAAATTGCCCATGAACACAATCTTTTTATTATTGAAGATGCTGCCTGTGCAATGGGTGCAGAATATAAGGGAGAGTTTTGTGGAGTTATGGGAGATTTAGGATGTTTTAGCCTTCATCCCAGAAAAATACTTACTACCGCGGAGGGTGGCATAGTCGTGACCAACAACGATGAACATGCTAAATTAATAGAAAGATTGCGTGATCACGGAAGCATAAAGAAAGATGGCAGAGTCTATTTTAATCATTGTGGCTATAACTATAGATTGAGTGAGTTACACGCTGTTTTAGGAATTGCACAAATGAAAAAACTAAATGACATCATAAAAAAAAGACAAAAGGCAGCAAAAGAATTAAGTGCTTTACTTTCCGGTATTGCTTCTTTGCGGCTCCCCGAGATAAGTGAAAATTGCCAGCATATATTTCAAGCATATGTAGTGTTGTTGAATCAGGAAGTTGATAGGTCCAAATTTATGTCTTATTTAAAAAGTAAAGATATTGAAACTGTTGTTGGTAATTACGCACTCCATAGCCAACCTTTTTACAAGAATAAATATAAATATACCCCTGGAGATGTTTCTAATTCATTTATTGCAGGAGAAAAAAGCGTAGTCTTGCCGCTTTATCCCCAAATGACTGAAGAAGAAATAAATTTACTTGCTAAAACAGTAAAAAGTGCACTATAGAATGAGATAATAATATGGATAAAATAAGCTGTAACATTTGCAATTCCAATGAATACAATAAACTATATGCTATTAAAAACAGCGAAACCGAGGTAACATTCGATTTAGTTATGTGTTCTCAATGTCACTTGGTTTATATTAATCCTCAACCCACAGCTGAAGAATTGGGAAGGTATTATGTTAAAGGTGAGTATTATTCATATGGAGAAGTTTTAAAAGAAGATCAGAGCAAACTTGACTTATTCAGCAAGATTAAAAAATTCCTCAGAAAGCAGATATTTTTGACTTACGGAGGTCATGGTAACAGTTGTTTGAGAAAAATTAAAATGGTTTTATATTTTCCGTTGAAACGAAGATTTGGTGGGATTCCCCCATTCAAAAAAAATGCTAAATTATTGGACATAGGTTGTGGTGATGGTTTATTCATTAAACAGCTTAAAGATCTTGGTTGGAGCGTTAGCGGCATAGAAATTGATCGCGAAGCTGTCAAAAGAGCACAAAGTCACAATTTAGATGTTCGTTGTGGCAAATTTGAGGAACTTGAAGTTAAAGATGAGACATATGATGTTGTGCGCTTGTGGCATGTTCTAGAACATTTTAAACATCCAAAACAGAATTTAAAAAAAATAGCAAATATTTTAAAACTAAAAGGCCAGATTATAATAGGTATACCGAATGTTAATTCGTTATATAGTAAAATATTTAAACAGGATTGGTCTGGGTTTGATGTGCCGCGGCATCTCTATCATTTCTCTCCGCAAACAATTAAAAAAATATTAGTGGAATGCGGTTATTCAGATATAAAGATATACTATAACTCTGTTGGTACTGGTTTGGCAAGCTTAGTGTCTATAATGAATATAAAATTTAAAAACGAAACCCTTGTAAATTTACTATTTAATAATGTTTTTTTTAGATTTATTTCTATATCTCTCGATTTTTTACTTGATATTTTCAGGCTAGGCGGGTGCTTAGAAGTTAGAGGTATAAAAAAATAAAATTTATGAATAATAATAAAAGTAAAAATGCATTATTACAGGATTTATTAGTAATTTTTTTATTAGGACTCGTGCCCCTGCTTTGGTTCAAAGGCGGAATAGCTGTGGCTGGTTCAGATGCGGTTTATCCTTTGTACAATCCTATTAAGTTTTATACAGCACGTTTTTTTATGTGGGATTCTCGTTTTGGCGCCGGTATGCCATCTGCTATTTATGCTACAAGTCTATTCTATTATTTACCTCAAGCCATTTGCAATTTTTTCGGTATGTCAGCAATTATATCGCAGAAGATTCTTTTTATATTTTGGTTTTTAATGATAGAAGTGGCCATTTATTACATGGTTGCTGTCATTCAGGCGAAACCGAATCGCTTGCAAAGATTAATAGCTGTCTGTTTCTATGCTTTTAATCCACTGGTTTTTAATATTTGGGAAGTAGGGAAGGCTGCCAATATTTCAGCTTATGTTGGTATGCCGATAATATTAGCTTTTATGATTAAGGGCCTAAGGAAAGATATAAGTTATTTTAAGGCTGCTATTTACATAGGACTGTTTTCACTATTAGTGTCTGAATGGGGAGCTAGTCCTCCTATTTTTGCTATGCCACTATTGTTGATTGTCTCATACGCAATTTTTTATATTATAAATAGGATATTTTCAAAGGATGCCTTTAAAAATATATGTAACGTTATAAGTTTTTTTGCTTTAATTATCCTTATCTTTATCGGTATAAACGCTTTTTGGTGGTTACCTTATTTGCGTGAAGTTGTTGCAAGATTGATGGCCAGTGTGAATTACGGCTTAGGGGCGTTTAATTTGGCTAACTGGCTTAAGGGAATAAGTACCCACACCTCTATTTTAAATGTTTCCCGCTTTCAGGGAGCATGGGATTGGTACTATGACGCCAGGGTTAATGTGCCTTATGTTCCCTATGCTAAAACATATTTCACTAATCCATTTTTGATAATTTGGAGTGTATTAATTCCTGCATTGGCTTACTCTGCAATTATTATTAAAAAGAAATTTCACGAAGTTTTTTTTGTTGTAATGAGTATAATTGCCACGGTTTTAGCTTGCGGTGCTCATATGCCCACGGGCAAATTTTACTTGTGGATGACTGAAAATGTGCCTTTTTTTCAGGTATTTAGAAGCCCATATTATAAATTCGCGTTAATTATTTCCTTGGCATATTCGTATTTAATAAGTGTTACTTTGATATATTTGTACACAAAGATTAAAAATTGTTGCAAAAGAACAATATTGCACCAAAAGTATAACCTTAATAGCATGATACCTACAGTATTTATAATAATAATTTTATGTTGTAATTTTATCTACAGCTATCCAATGTTAAACGGACAAGTTATTAGGATAAGAGAACCTGGAACGTCATTTTCTGTTGGTATAAAGGTTCCAAATTATATAATTGATTTTGTTAAATTTATGGATAAGCAAGAAAATGATTATCGTATTATTGCGTTACCATCATTACCGCTTAATGGATATAGATGGGGTTATGTAGGCCCCCCACATTTACTTACATTGCTCTCATTAAAATCTATACTATATGGAAACAGTAATGCAACCGATACTGATAAGCTGAAAAATACTTATTACAACGCCCTTTATGAGAGAACGACTCCGCTAGCCGCTAATATTCTGAATGTCTTAAACGTAAAATATATCTTAGTTCACAATGATGCCTGGTATGATTTTTTTGGTTCAAAGCTTTCACCGGATTTTCTAAAGAGCGCTTTATCCTATCAAAGAAAAATTAATCTTTTAGGCACTTATGGCAAGTGGCAATTATATCAAAATCAGGATGACCCGGTTTATATTGGGGAAACATCTAAGTTAGCTATGTTAGTCGGTAAAGTTTCAGCTTTTTCTCCTTTAAGTTATATTAATATTATGAATGACTTACCTGTTATTTTATCTAGTCAAAAAATAAATCATACTTTCATTAAAGAAGAACTCAATGGAGGAATTGAGAAAATTTTCTTTTACAATGCTAATTTTTCTGATTTTGTATTTGATTTTATAGAACCCGAACATAAAATTACTCTATTAAGTGACGATTTACAAGCTAATAACGGACATATATTTAATTTTGAGGCAAGCATTGAAAATTTGTATCAGGTATGGATTGAACAGGATATATACAACATATATAGCCGCAAACTTAATGTAAAAATTGATGGACAAATTGGGCAAGCTAGAAAGGATCTAATTCAGGACGATTTTTCTTTGAAATGGATTAACATTGCAAATTTTTATATAAAAAAAGGAAAGCGTGTTATTGAAATAAGATTAACCAATCAGGAAAAGAGCATACTTGGAAGTAAAGAAATTAATTTAATTATATTACCCAAAGCTGTTTTTGATACATATAATGATTTATATCGAAATTTATTGCTGAGATGCTTGAGAGAAAAAGGTAAGGGTTTAACATATTTTTTATCATCAGAAAAAATGCAGTCAGAAGTCAGATCCGAAGATACTCAATGGAATAGCGAATATAACAGTCCAAAGTTAATTAATGTTTTTAAATTTAAAAAAAATCCGGAAGAAGCGAAATGGAACTGGTTAATATCAGCTAACGGAAAAACAATTATCATAGATAATAGGAGTAGTGAAGAAGTTATTACCAATGTCAAATTTGATGTATATTCATATGAAATGGATAGATATATGTATTATTATATAAACGATACGTATCTTTCAATGTGTTTTTTACCAAAAGATATGGTTCGAACAACAATTTTAAAAGGCATTAAATTAAAACCGGGTGATAATTATATTTCATTTTATTCGCCCGATAAAGAAAGTTATAAATATGGGAGAAGTGTAACTTGTGCTATTAAAGATGTGGTTATAGGTAATGAATATTATAAAAGTGATATATATATACCAAAATCGGGTGATTACAACATCAGAATTTACCCTTATGATAGTTTAGTAAGTGAAAACATTCAAACAAAGAATAAAAAGGTTTGTTTAGATGAAAAGGAAATATCATTTGAACTAAAGAATTTAGATGGTGTTAACTGTTATATATATGAAAGTATATTTTTTCCTGAGGGACTGCATAGTGTTGGATTTGCTCAGGCAAATATGGGTAAATGTTGCCTTGAAGTATCATCTAAAGACGATACTCAAGAATTTTCATATCCTCTCAAATATAAAAAGATTAATCAAACTAAATATAATGTTTTACGCGATAGCAATAAGGTATCTTTTTTATATTTTCGGGAAGCTTATAACTCAGAATGGGAAGCATATATTATTAATCGTAATTCAGGTAAGAAGTCTAAACTTGATGAACATTTCATAATAGATGGCTATGCAAATGGATGGAAAATTGATAAGTCCGAATATAAAAAAGGTTCAACAATAGTAATTAACTATAAGGTACAAAACTTATTTTATTTAGGTCTAAGTGTTTCATTTATTACTCTTATTATATCAATATCTTACCTATGTTATGATCGTCAAAGGAAGGGAAGATATAAAAAATGAAAATAATGATTTCATATCCACCAATACCGGATGCTAAAGGAATACCTATGCTTGGGCAGAATAGACAGTTTCAATATTTTCATAATCCATCTTATATATATCCCATGGTGCCGGCTTCAGCGGCAACTCTTTTAAAAGAAGAGGGCCATGAGGTTGTATGGAATGATTGCATTGCTGAAAAATGGCAATATGAGGAATTTATCGATTTTGTCAAGAAAGAAAAACCCGATTTAATTGCCCTGGAGACAAAAACCCCGGTCGTTAGGCAGCACTGGAAAATAGTTGATGAACTTAAAAGCATCAATCCTGAATGCATTACAGTCTTAATGGGAGATCACATTACGGCTAAGCCGGATGAAAGTATGCAAAATTCAAAAGTTGATTTTTGTCTTACCGGAGGGGATTATGATTTTCTTCTCTCAAATATAGTTAAATATTTAGAAAAAAAAGAAACGCTGGAGCCTGGTATCTGGTATCGAAATAATGGACAAATAAAAAGTACCGGTAAGTTTGAGCTTAATCATGATTTAAATACTCTGCCTTTAGTTGATAGAGAGCTGACTAAGTGGCGTTTATATGGTGAACGGCTTTATAAAAGAGAGCCATTCACTTATACTATGGTTGGAAGAGACTGTCCTTGGGCCAAATGTAAATTTTGTTCCTGGACCACACTTTTTCCCAAGTTTAGAACCAGAAGCCCTGAGAGCTTACTAAATGAAATTGGATTGTTGATTGGAAAATATGATATCGGTGAAATATTTGATGATACCGGAACTTTTCCTTCTGGCAAGTGGTTAACAGAATTTTGTAACGGAATGATTGAAAGAGGTTACAATAAGAAGATATACATATCCTGTAATTTCAGGTATGATTATTTAACTCTTGAACGAGCCAAGTTAATGAAAAAAGCGGGCTTCCGGCTCATGAAATGTGGTCTGGAATCAGCCAGCGATGAAACTCTAAAGCGGCTTGATAAAGGTACAACCGTTGCCCAGATAATAGAGGGTAGCAAAATAGCTAAGCAGGCCGGACTGACAGTCCATTTAACAATGATGGTCGGCTATCCCTGGGAAACTAAGCAAGACATGCTCGATACCCTTAAACTAGCCAGATATCTGATGCTTAACGGTTATGCCGATATGTTGCAATCAACTGTGATTATGAGTTATCCCGGGACACCTCTTTATGAGGAGGCTGTGGAAAACAACTGGCTTAAGATTGATAAAGATGATTATGAGCAATTCGATATGTGCCATCCGATATTAAAAACACCTGATGCAACTGAAGAAGAAATAATGAAGATTTGTCATGATATATATAAAATATTTCTGCATCCTAGATTTATATTGCGCCATATCTTAAAAATTAGAGATTTAGAATATATTAGATATTTAGGCAGAGGTATAAAACCGGTCATAGGGCATATCAGAGATTTTGTAAAGGTCAGAAGATAAAAATGCCAAAAGATAATAAGAAGCGCATAATTCATGAGTTGAATTTTCTAAAGAGTTTTGATGAACCGACTCCGGACGTTTTTCATAAGATTATTTACAAATTAATTAAACCATATTTTGAAGGTAAAAAGGTTTTGAATATCGGCTGTTGGACAGCTAGTTTTGAAACCCAGTTTAAAGATGACGATTGTCAGATTACTGGCGTAGATATATCCCTGGCAGCTTTAAAAATAGCCAAGGAAGCGAATCCCCATTGTACTTTTGGGGCAGCTGATGCATTTTGCCTGCCCTTTGAGGATAATTCCTTTGATGTGGTGAGTCTGTTTATGGTTTTAGAGCATATTCCTAAAAATACCGAGCCGCAGCTTTTTAAAGAAGTAAATAGAGTGCTAAAAATAGGGGGCTCATTCATAATAACGACTCCTCGTAGTGAGTTGATGGGTAATATCTTTGATGTAGCGCACTGGTTAGTGGGCCATCGGCATTACAACGTAGAAAATTTAAGACAGATGTTAGCTGATAAAGGTTTTGAATTTGAAAAACTCATGTTAAAAGGAGGAGTATTAACAAATCTTTCCATCCCTTTCTTTTATCTTTCTAAATACTTGTTTAAAATTAATTTGTATAAGAAGCCTTTTATAGAAAAAATTATTACCCGTGAATATGAAAAAGATGGTTTTAGAGATATATTTTTAGTTTGTAAGAAAATTAAAGGTAATGAGGAATAACATTGTTTTTGCTTGTTGGTATTTTTATTACAGCACTTAGTTTTATTATTCAAGTTAGGCCCCGCTTCAGCATCAGGCATTTCGGAGTAGATAGTTGGAGACATCTGATGGTAGCAGATTATATCAGAGAAAACAAACACTATCCCAAATGGATGGATAAATTCTTAATCGAATCTCTCTCTGATTATCAGCCGGGCCTAAGATTTCTACTGGCAGCTTTCCATAAATAATTTATTAGAGAATGCGAGTGGTTAGTTTCTCCAACTTTTTTTATTTTTTTAAATATTTTCTTAAAAAGATTATCTATAGAGATTTTAAGTCTGTGAAGAGGCTTATAACTCATAAATTCAAAAAAGAAGGATTTAGAGATATTTTCTTAATCGCAAAGAAAAAGTAAGGATTTATTTATGTTAATTGGGTATATATTTGGAGTAGTTGTTGCTTTGGTTGGGTTGTTTATCCAGGTTAGGCCTCGGCTTAGTAATCGCTATTTTGGGATTGATACATGGAGGCATCTGACAGTAGCCGACTATATAAGGCAGAATAAGAAATATCCAAAGCTTATGCCTGAACACTATCTTATAGATAAGCCTTCTGATTATCCGCCGCTTTTTCGTTTTTTACTAGCCCTATTTCCAAAAAAATTACTTGAAAAATACCAGTGGATTGCTTCACCAATTTTTGATTTCATTCACAACTTATTTATTTTTAGCGTAGTTTATTATTTTACAAATAACTTCTTTATTTCGATACTCGCTCAAGTAACTTATATGCTCAGCCCTATAGTTATTATGGAAAATTCTAATTTGACAACTCGCTCTTTTGCTTCATTACTATTTAGCGGTTGTTTCTTTTCCCTTATTTGTTATAGTGTGTTTGGCAATATCTTTTGTTTGATAGCTTCTATTATTTTCTTAACTATATTACTTTTATCGCACCGAATGTCTATTCAGGCAATTGTGTTTACCTTGGTGTTTTTCTCAATAATTGAACTTGATTTTACATATATTGCTGTGTTGTTAGGTTCTGTTATCTTAGCAATACTTTTTTCAAAAGGGTTCTATCTTAAAGTTCTCAAGGGACACCTGGCCATGATAAGGTTCTGGTTTATTCATATTGATAATAGATATGCTCACCAGATAAGAGGAGTTTCAAAAAAAGAGAAAAATCCGGATGCTGTTTTTAGGATATATCAACTTGTTCAAAATATACCTTTTATAGCTGTATGCGCCGCTAATCCTTTTATGGTTTTTGTTTTTGCTTATGTTTATTTAGATTTATTCAAATCATATAATATAAATACAATGGGTATCCCAGAGGCTATGTTCTCAAAGTTTGTTGTTTGGAGTATCTTGTTGTTTGTGATTGGAGTCATTGTCAGACAGGTGAAGAAACTTGGCTGTATTGGAGAGGGCGAAAGGTATCTGGAATACTCAGCTTTCCCTGTAGCTATAATTGTAGCAGTATTTCTTACAAATGGCTTAATATCGGGACAGCATAATGTATTTTTAGTGTTCTATTTAATCATCGCTATTTTCGGAGCGTTGCTGCCCACATTATTCATACAGCAGCAAGTTATAGTAAAAGATTCTAAACGCTCGGTTAATAAAGAAATAAAAGAAATATTTAAATATATTGATATTCTTGAAGGCAAAGTAAATATAATGACCATGCCCCTGTATTTAGCTGATGCTGCTACATATTTTACTTCTGCCAGGTTGTTAACCACAGACAACTCTATAGCCCATGTTGTGGATTACAGTGATTTTTGGCCTGTCTTGAAGGTGCCCTTGACCGTCATTTTTAAAAGATATGACATAAATTATCTCTTGATCAACACACAATACGTCCAAATTTCTGAATTAAACTTGCCCAACAATCAGATTGTTAAAGAAAGTGGTTTTTATTGCTTAATTAAGGTGGATTTGATATAATCATCTCAAATAACAATAGATGCGGAGGAATTAGATGGAAAGAATATTAATTACAGGTGGAGCTGGTTTTTTAGGTTCATATTTATGTGAAAAACTCTTAAAAAAGGGGCATAATGTCATTGCTCTTGATATGTCAGATGGTTCAAAAGTAGAATATCTTATGGATAATAAAGATTTTCAGTTTATTCAGGGTTCTGTTTTAGATAGAGACCTAATGCAGAGAGAAGTCAAAAAGGCTGATATGGTTTTTCATTTTGCGGCTATCGCCGATCCGAAAAGATATGTGCAAGAGCCCCTAACTGTGCTTGAGATTGATTTACAGGCAACGCTCAATATTTTAAAGTTGGCTGCTCAAGATAAAACAAAAGTTATTTTTGCCTCAACTTCAGAAATTTATGGCAGGAATCCAAAAACTCCTTGGGCGGAAGATGATGATAGGGTTTTGGGTTCAACTGCTATAAATAGGTGGTGTTATTCATCTGCAAAGGCGACAGCAGAACATTATCTTTATGCCTATCATCAGCACGAAGGCCTGCCTTTCGCTATGGTTCGTTTTTTTAATGTCTACGGCCCAAAGCTGGATGATTTAGGCTCAGGGAGAGTTATTCCTATATTTTTAAAACAGTTTTTGATGAATGAACCTGTCACAATTCATGGAGATGGCTCACAAACTAGAACGTATGTATATGTTGACGATGCCGTAGATGCAGTATTAAAAGTTGCCTTTTGTAAAAAAGCGGAACAGAATGTTTTCAATATAGGGCGCACAGAAGAAGTTTCAGTTTTGGAGCTTGCTAAGGCGCTGAAAAAAGTTGGTAATTTTAAATCAGAGTTTAAATTTATTTCCCATAAAGAAGTGTTTGGCGATAAATATGAAGATATACCTAGAAGAGTGCCAAAAATAGATAGAATTAAGAGTTATTGCAATTGGGAGCCATCAACTTCTTTGGAAGATGGCTTAAAAAAGACAATCGAATACTACAAGAAAAAGATTATTTAGCTTGTATGAAGATTATCGAAATAAATAACTCAACCTTAAAAAAACTCTCTTTGCTGCTGGATGAGTATAAATACAAAAATTTTTACAGCTGTAAAGAGATAACGAACAAAAAGAAGGTAAAATATTTTCTTAGTAAACTTTCTAAAATAAAGAATAACGGCAGAATTATAGCCTTAGATATCAATGGGAAAATTAAAGCATTTGGATGGGTAGAGCTTTCCGATTGGGATACCAGGCATTTTGGGTTCAAGATGGCCAAGATTGGTATTGTTAGCCAGTCGGGTTATTCAGATGACAAGAAATACTCGTCTATTCTATTAAATGAAATAGAGAGTTATTGTATCCATCAGCAAATAAAACATATAACCATTCGCCTGCCCTTAAATCAGATATCATTAATACACTCGGCTGAAGAAAACCAATACTTGTTAATGGCTCAAACAAGCGCTTATATTAAGAATTTAACAAATTATACACCGGAAGCTTACGATTCAAATATAAAATTGAGATTCTCCAAACCATCCGATTTAAAAGACTTACGCAAAATTACAGAAAAGTCATTTAGGCCTCAAAGCGGTTGGTTCGATAGATTTCACAATGACCCCATGCTTTCTAATGATAAAGCTGATCTTCTTTACAAAAAATGGATAAATAGTTGTTATAAAAGCTCCTTGCAAAACGCAAATAATAAAATTATTATTGCAACTCATGAAAATAAAGTGGTTGGGTACTTAAGCGGGGAAGCAGATATAGAAGCTACCAAGTCATTTTCAAAGAATATAGTCTACATAACGTTGAACGCCGTCGATGAAGCATATAGGAGACGTGGAATTTATTCGTTATTAGTGCAAGGAATTCTCAACTGCTATAAGAAAAAAGACGTAGATTTAGTTCACATTCTTACTCAAAGCGGCACAGTTGGTGTTCAGAAAGTATGGATGAAGCAGAATGATGTATCTTCTGAAACTCAATGTGTATACCGTAAATATTTAGGCAAAGTATGCAATGTAAGAATTACTGATTGTGAACCTTTAGATTAGTAATTGTAGAAAATATTTTTAGTATTTTCAAATAGAAAACCAAGGAGTTTTTTATGAGCAATAAGCTTGATTTGTCAGTAGTTATTCCTGTATATAATGAAGAAGAAGATTTAAAAATTCTTTATGATAAATTAGCGGGAATATTGCCGAGCCTCAAAATGGAATATGAGGTTATTTTTGTCAATGATGGTTCAGTTGATAAAAGCTGGAATGTTATTAGCGAGGTGGCAAAAAAAGATAAAAATATGAAAGGGATAAATTTAAGGAGAAATTGCGGTCAAACTATTGCTATTGCTGCCGGAGTTGATTGTGCTAAGGGAGATATCATCATCACCATGGATGCTGACTTACAGAATAGCCCTAATGATATTCCTAAATTAATAAAAAAAATTAATGAAGGTTATGATGTTGTTAGTGGCTGGAGAAAAAATAGGCGGGACCCCTTTATTACCAAACGTTTACCTTCCTTAATAGCAAATAAAATTATATCCAAACTTGCCAACATTCCCATACACGATTTAGGTTGCACCCTAAAGGCATACCGCAAAGAAGTTTTATCAGACTTAAAGCTTTACGGAGAGATGCATAGGCTTTTAGCCGTGTATGCTGCTTGGATGGGTGCCAAAATGGCAGAGGTAGAAGTTGAGCATTCTCCTAGAATTCATGGGCAAACTAAATACGGATTAAGCAGAACCTTTAAAGTAATTTTAGATTTAATCACCGCTAATTTTCTTATCAGATATGCCACAAAACCCATATATGTTTTTGGTTTTATTGGAATTTTCCTGTTTCTTATTGGTTTTTTGGTAAGTGTTTTTGTACTTATTCGCGCGCTGTTATTACATGGCGCTTGGGTAAGTCCCATGATATTCATTATGACCATTTGTATAATAACCGGAGTTCAGTTTATTCTTATGGGCCTTTTAAGTGAAATTTCCATCAGAACCTACCATGAATCTCAAGATAAAGCTCCTTACGTTATTTTAACTAAACTTAATATTGATTAATTATGTGTGGAATATGTGGTATTGTTAATTTTAATGCAACGCCCGTTGACGTAAAGGCGTTAAAAAAAATGAATCAGGCCCAGATTCATCGTGGGCCGGATGATGAGGGATATTACTTAACTAAAATTGCCGGCATGGGCTTCAGGCGTTTAAGTATTATAGATTTAACAACCGGTAATCAGCCAATGCACAGTGAAGATAAGAGTATCTGGGCTGTCTGTAATGGCGAAATATACAACTATCAAGAATTAAAGCAAATCCTTCAGAATAAATCCCACAATTTCTATACAAAGTCAGATGCCGAGGTCATTGTTCATCTTTACGAAGAACATGGAGAAGATTTTATAAAGAAATTAGATGGCATGTTTGCGATTGCTCTATGGGATGAAAGAGAAAAAAAATTAATATTAGCCCGAGATAATATGGGACAAAAGCCGTTGCACTATTCATTTGTAGACAATGGAGTTGTTTTTTCTTCAGAAATAAAGTCAATGCTGCAGCACCCCAAGGTTAGTAAAGCGCTAGATTACAATGCGGTCAGTAAATACTTTACTTATGAATTTGTACCGGCACCAGCAACAATTTTTTCAAAAATAAAAAAAGTTCGGCCGGGACATAAATTAGTAATCACTAAAGATAAAATTATAAATGAACCTTATTGGGATATAAGATATTCTTCAAGAACTGATTTTAAGCTGTACAATGAAGACGAAGCAGCAGCAGAACTTGATAATTTACTTAAAAAATCAGTAAAAAAGAGACTTATAAGCGATGTAAGTTTAGGTGCTTTTTTAAGCGGTGGCCTAGATTCGTCTTACATCATTAGCCTTATGTCTGAATTGTCATCAGCGAGCGTCAAAGCTTTTAATATAGCCTTTGATGATAAGTCATTTGATGAGAGTAAATATGCTAAAAAAGTGGCAAAATATTTAGGCGTTGATTATTTCGAAGAACACCTTAGCAGCAAGCAACTTTTAGATATCATTCCCGGAATATGCGATATTTTAGATGAACCATTAGCTGATGCTTCAATTGTACCTACTTATCTTTTATCTTCTTTTACAGGTAAACATGTTAAAGTGGCCTTAAGTGGTGATGGTGGCGATGAACTTTTTGCAGGTTATCCTACTTATGGGGCTCATAAAACTGCTGAATATTTTAAATTATTACCTGCGTCGGTTATCTCGCAGTTTAAAAAAATAGTTAACAAATTACCGGTTTCACTTAGTAATTTCAGTTTTGATTTTAAAGCAAAAAAATTTGTTTCTGGGTTAGGAACTTCCCCCGAGGAAAGACACTACAGGTGGATGGGATCTTTTTCTCCGGAAGAAAAAAAATGTCTTTTTACGGATGATTTTAGAGAAAATCTAAGTAATATGGATGAATTTGAAGATATTAGACAGCATCTGGACAAATGTAATTCAAAAGATTCATTAGAAAAGCTTTTGTATCTGGATGCGAAACTTTATCTTCAGGATGACGTATTGGTTAAAGTTGATAGAGCAAGCATGGCTAATTCCCTGGAGGTGAGGTCGCCATTTCTAGATAAGGAATTTGTGGAATTTGTCTCTAGATTAGAACCATCGTTAAAGCTCAGAAAATTTAAAACGAAATATATTTTGAAAAAAGCGGCCCACAAAAGATTACCGAAAGAAATTATTAACAGACCCAAAAAAGGTTTCGGTATTCCAGTGGGCAAATGGATTAATGGGGAATTGCGTCCATTTATTACAGATATCCTTGATATCTCAAAGATAAAAAGAGGTGGTATTTTTAATGATCAATACGTGAAAAGAATATTAGACGAACACTTTTGTATGAAAAAAGATAACCGAAAACTAATCTGGACTCTTTTAATTTTTCAATTATGGCATCAAAAGTATGCCTGATATCATTATTGTAACTTGTTAATACTTCAGAAAAGAAAATTATGAAACAACTCATTGCTAAAATCACAGAAATTCCATTTTTGTATAATAGCATAAGGTGCATTATTAATGGCGGCACCTTTAAGGGCAAAATTGAATCTCTAATTAATGTTAAAGAGGATGATAGTGTTTTAGATATTTGTTGCGGCATAGGATATTACAGCTCCATGTTTAAGGGAGAATATGTGGGTGTTGATAATGACAAAAACCATATTGATTACGCAATTAAAAAATATAGTTCTAAACAAAAGAAATTTATTCATCAAGATATACAAATGATCAATTTCCCGGAAAATAGTTTCAATAAAGCTTTTATGATAAATGCTGTTCATCATTTTTCAGACGAAGACAATATAAAAATTTTTAAAAAAATAAAGAGTTTTATTAGCGATGAGTTTATTATTGTTGATGCAGATTTAAGTTCATCAAATTTTTTTCAGACGATGTTATTGCGCTATGATCAGGGGGTTTATTTGCGAAGCCTAAAAGAACATAAAAAATTAGTTTCTCAGGTTTTTGATATCAAAGAAACGTTCAATTTCAAAAGTAGAACAAAAAGTGTTGCTTTGTGCGTCATCAGATGTAAATTAAAAAGTTAATTTAAGAATAGTACATATTAATCAAAAAATAAAAAATGACAAAAGAAAATAAAATAGTACAAAATAAATCCACTGAGTCTGAACACTTCCGCACTAAGGCGGAAGCCTATGGCCATTCTTGGTGGGGCCAAAGCACAAAAGCCGGTAAGCGGCGCTTAAGAAGAAAGCAAAGCATCTTAAAAGATTTTTTAAAAAGAGCTAATGTAAAAAAGAATCTCTTGGAGGTGGGTTGTGGAGCGGGGGAATTAACTTCTTCAGTTAAGGATTATCTAAAAGTCACAGGTATAGACCTTACCTCTGATTTAATTGAAATTGCCAAAAAACAAAATGTTACTGCTACTTATTTATGTGCTGACCTTACTCATCTACCTTTTAAAAATGAGAGTTTTGAAGCTGTTGTTGGGGATGGCATTTTACATCACGTTGATTTGAATGCGGCTTTAAGTGAGATTAAAAGAGTATTAACTAAAAATGGTAGAATTCTATTTTTTGAGCCTAATATGCTTAATCCGCAGATTTTTTTAGAAAGAAATATTGCTTTTATCAGACAGCGGCATCAAACACCCACTGAAACAGCTTTTTCGAAATCACAATTAAATAATTTTCTTAAAGATAATGGTTGGCAGAATATTTGTGTCAAGAATTTTGATTTTTTACATCCGGCGACACCGGCTAAACTTATTAATTTTGTAAAAAAAGTTGGCGAATTTTGCGAACAGATTCCTATTATTAATAATATTGCGGGATCGCTTTGGATTGAAGCCTCAAAAGGTTCTTAAAAATAACATAATATAGTGGTCCCTAAGCGGATATGAGAAGATAATGAAATCCAAAAAAGAAAATATTTTATTTTTTATCCTTACATTAATATTAGGACTGACGCCTCTTTTGTGGTTTAAAAAAGGTATGCTCATTATCTCAAATGATATGCGCTTGCCTTATAGCTATGAAAAATGGTCTCAGCTATTTTATGTCTGGAATGAGCAACTGGGAGCAGGTGCAGAAAGAATTCTAGATACCTGTCTCATTATATTTCAGGCATTACCTGCCTTATTGCAAAAATATGGTTTGGATATTATTACTACAGAAAAAATTAGTTTCATATTCTGGTTTATGCTTTCGGGCATAGCAATGTATTATCTCGTCAATAAGCTCATAAGAACGAAATATAGCCATATAGCTGCTTTTTGTGCAGCATCTTTTTATCTCTACAACTTATGGCAGACTACTATTTGGCAAGCCTTCAAGTCTCCGCTTATAAGCGGTTATGCGATTTTGCCTTTTATCCTAGCTGTAATTATAGTATCCATCAGAAAAGATAAGTATACCTTTAAAAATATCGGTTTACTTTCCTTGTTATGTTTATCTATTGGAGCCGCCGGCAACAATCCTTCTGAAATGATAGCCGTAATCTCGCCCATAGCATTTTGTTTTGTATTTTTTTTGATAAAGCAGTTGTATCTAAAGGATTTTAAAAAGCTTAAAAGAACTCTGCTGTTTTTTGTTTCGTTTCTGATAGCAGCTCTAGTGATAAATTTATACTGGCTTTTACCGGAGGCTATTTCTTTAATGCGTTCAGCAGATAGCGGTTTTTTTGTCTTAAAAAAAGCTGAAGCTTTTCTTTGGCTCAAAAATCTTTCTTTACATACAAGCTTTGTTAATGTGATCCGCCTGCAAGGGGATTGGACCTGGTATGATGGTTGTGTCGATCCCTATCAGGCTTATTCCAAGCTTTTTCAAACTAATATTTTGTTGATTGTTCTCAGCTGGTTTGCGCCGCTTATGGTTTTATTTGCAATGTTTTTTTCGAAAAATAAAAATAGATTATTATTTTCGCTTCTTGCAATTACTGGTGTTGTACTAAGCATGGGAACGCATTTTCCATTTTCTCTTACATATCTATGGGTGGTTAAACATGTTCCTTTGTTGTGGATTATCAGAAGCCCTTATTTTAAATTTGGAATTATAATTTGCATAAGTTTTTCTTTTCTTATAGGTTTGGCCTCAATGAGTATATTCACGTATTTACTCAATAAATTTAAAGGAAAGGGCAGTTGGCTGGCCTATTTAGCAGTTTTTCTTATAGTCTTTTTAAATATTATTTATGCTTATCCGGTTTTTTCAGGAAAGATGTACCATGAAAAAAGCGATAGAACGTTTTTACCGCCTCATCATATAAAAATACCTGAGTATGTTTATGAATCAGCTGATTGGCTTAATAACCAAAGTGATTATTATAGGGTTTATAATATGCCCGGAGATAGTCCGTGGATATCTTCCTGGGGATATAATGGATACGGCTCCATAATAAATAATTTTATTAACAGGCCGGTTGTTTTTTCCTATGATCCGGAATATATTCTTATGTCCCAGGGTGCTGTAAATATGTCGCGGCCAATGTGCGATATTATCAAGTTGAGTATATATGATAGAGCGACACCCAATGTTTACAAACTTTTTAATTTATTTAATATTGGTTATATCTTACAGGAAAATGATGTTAGAAATGATTTTTACAAAGGCCCGGCTTTTTTTCTGGGAGATGATCCTCAATTTATCAAAGAAGCCCTGCAATGTCAAAACAACATCAATTTTGAAAGAAGTTTCGGGATGTGGGATTTTTACCGTATCAAGCCTTTATTTAAACATATATACACTAGAAATAAAGCTGCCATTACAAGAGGCGGGTTTCATGCTCTGGTTCCTATAAGTGATACTGATATTATTGATAATCAGGTTTTAATATTTTCTGAGAACAATCAAGATTTGGATTTTTACGATAAGATTTCACATGAGAATATGATTGGCAGCTTAGTGACTTTCTATTCTTCTGATGGTTATCAAGCTGCATGTGATGGGCAAGAGACAGCTGATTATGATAATTGTGACTGGTATGCTCTTGCAGATACTAGAAAATTAGATGCAAAGATAGCTGCGCCTGGAAAAATGTCTGAAGCATCCGGGGGAAGCAGTAATAATAGTTTAGAGTATACTTTCGAAGCTGGTTATTATCTCCAAGAGAAAACAATAGCTGCTAAGCCTGGTTGGAAATTGCTTCAGCATAATTTGGCAAGGCATATTGTTATCAAAAATTCTGATAATGCTTCTTCAGAAACGAATCTATTTTTACAGGCCTATGCTTTTGGTAGAAAGAGGGTTTTATATGTATATGTTAATGATAACCTCGCTTCAATGCATAACTTAGAACAAGAACAAGTTAGCGACATCCTATTAAAAAAGATAAAATTGCATCCTAGTGAAAACATTATATCTTTCTATCAGGTAGCAGCTGCTGATATTAGAAATGGACAATCTGTTTCAATTGCGATTAATAAAAATATCGAGATTGGGAATTTATTTTTTCAAACCGAGTTTTATAAGCCTCCTGGCGGCCATTATAATATTACTTTATATCCTATTAGCACTAATCTTATTGACTTTAAAGAAATAAATGTAATAATAGACAAACAAAAGATAAAATTAGAAACACAAAATTTTAATGGACGAAAGTCTTTTTCGAAGCAACTCAATGCTGCCAAAGGAGTTGTGGAATTAACGGTTGATCAGATAGAAGATGAGGACTATTTAATAGAGATTAAGGGCAAAGGGCTCAATCAACAAGTAGAGCAAAATCCTGAGATTACCTTTAGCAACGTTAATCCTACAGAATATAATGTTGAAATTGTCTGTCAAAAGCCATTTTTCCTCATATTCTCAGAATCTTTTCATCCAGGGTGGAGTGCTTATGCTGAAGGCAGGAAGTTAAAAAACCATTTTGTTGCCAATTCATTTGCAAATGGCTGGTATGTAGAAAAAGTTGGGTCTTATAAGATAAATATCAAATTTCAGCCTCAAACATACTTTAGGGCTGCTTTATTGATTTCAGCCGTATTTAGCATAATTTGTTTTATATTTTTATTGGTTAAAAGAAAAGTTTGGTAAATATTTAATTTAATTATTGTACTACAAGGATAATCATGGAAACTGACGCAATGCAAAAGCAAGATTCCTATTCTGAGATAGAAAAAGCTGTGATCGAGTACTATAATAGCACCTATAATGGTGTTTCTAATCAGGAGTTAGGCTTAGAGCTTGCCCTGAAGACGCATCTGAACGAAGATGATGCAAATATGCATCTGGAGCTTGTTCAGGATTATATTGACTTAAAAGGAAAAAAAATACTGGATGTAGGTTCCGGCTTTGGTTGTTTCGTTTTAGCTGCTCTAAAAGGTGCTTATGATGCAAGCGGGGTAGAGATTGACGGGCTGATGTGGAAGACTTCTAGGGAAAGATTAAAACTAAATGGTTTTAATCAGGAAATTATAAAGCAAAGTACAATAGATAGCATACCTTTCGAAAGTAACACATTTGATGTGATAACATTTTTTAATGTCTTGGAGCATGTGGATAATATTCAAGCATTACTTACGGAATGCCATAGAGTTTTAAAGAAAGATGGCCAATTGTTTATATGGGGTCCTAATTATTTATGTTTTTATGAGCCTCATTATGAGATGTATTTAATTCCAGTCTTGCCCAAGGCAATTGCTAAATTATACTTAAGGATGCGTGGCAAGAAGATAGAATTTTTAGATACATTAAATTTTGCAAAGCCCTGGTATTTAGAGCGGGTTATGCGGAAACTAGATATGAAAATTGATAATGTTGGCCTTAAAGAATGGAAGAAAGACCTAATAAGTTTAAACAGTAAATATAGAACAAATGCCGGAACCGCTGTCTTAAAGCTTATAAAAAAAATGCATTTAACAAAGTTAGCTTCATGTATGGGGAATTTTGGTTTCTATTACCCATTAAAATATATTGCTACAAAAAAATAATTAAAGGAGATACTAATGTACATTTTAGGTATTACAGCTCCAATTTCCTGGAATAGTGCGGCCTGTATAATTAAAGACGGAGAATTAATAGCGGCAGCGGAAGAAGAAAGATTTACTCGTATTAAACATGCCCCCCGAATTCCTCCTATACGGGCAACCAAATATTGCCTTAGAGAAGCAGGTATAGATATGAGTAAGATTAATCATATTGCGGTAGGCTTCAGTTCGCCTCTGGTTTATGGCTTAAAAAATATTGTTGATGAAACTAAAGAATTTAATTTCAATAGAATTATCCAGCAGATTGGGTCTGTTTTAGAGTATAAAATAATTATGTATAAATTGAAAGTTGCTTTTAAAGAGCTTGATCCGGATATTATACACAAGAAATTTACTTTTATATCTCATCATATGTCACATGCAGCTAGTGCTTTTAGAGTCAGTGGGTTTGATGAAGCCAATGTTATAACTCTTGATGGAAGCGGCGAAGATGATTCAGGCATGCTGGCCGTAGGTGTCGATCAAGACATACACGTTTTAAATAAGATAAAGCTTAAAAATTCCCTAGGTGCTCTTTATAGTAATGCAACAGATTTATTAGGTTTCATTCGCCATAGTCAAGAGGGGAAAATAATGGGGCTCGCGGCTTATGGGAAAATAATACCTGAATTAGAAGACTTTATACTTAAAGAAAAAGATGGCATGTATTATTTAAAGAAATGGTACGATAAATATCTCTGGAAAAAATTCGGCCCTCGCAGAAAAGAAAATGAAGAATTAACACAAGTGCATAAGGATATAGCTTGCACTGTTCAGGATATTGTCGAAAAAGCAGGCATGATGGCTGCCAAGAAATTAAATAGCGAGTCTAAATTTAGTAATCTTTGTTTATCCGGAGGTGTAGTCCTAAACTGTGATATGAATGCTAAGATATTGAATTTACCCTTTGTTAAAGATATTTTTATTCAACCGGCAGCCCATGATGCCAGTTCCGCTCTTGGAGCTGCCTATGAAGTATATGCAAAACTTGGCGGTAAAAACAAGTTTAAAATGTCCCATGCTTATTGGGGTCCGCAATACTCAAATGAAGATATCTTGCAGGTTTTAGAGGAATCTAAAGCAAAATATACATATTATGAAAATGTTGAAGAGCAAACAGCTCGCCTTATTGCCGATGGCAATATAATTGGTTGGTTCCAAGGTAGAATGGAATGGGGTCCACGTGCCCTGGGTAACAGATCTATTCTTGCTCATCCAGCTAAAGACGGCATGAAGGATAAAGTCAATCGCGAAGTTAAACATCGAGAAATGTGGCGTCCTTTTGCTCCATCCATACTCGAAGAAGATGCCTCACAATATGTAGAAAATTATCATCCATCGCCGTTTATGCTCCTGACATTCACTGTTAAGCCGGAAATGAGAAAATATTTGTCTCAAGCAATGCATGTAGATAATACTGTACGCTTGCAAACCGTCAACAAAGAAACTAATCCTAGGTTTCATGAGCTAATTACCCAATTTAAAAAGATAACCAATGTTTCAGGTTTATTAAACACCTCGTTTAACGATAGGGGAGAACCATTGGTTGAAAGCCCCAAAGATGCCCTAAGAACATTTTATTCAACCGGCCTAGACTACTTAGTTCTTGGGAACTATATAATAGAAAAAAAATGAGCAAAACACAAAAAAAATATCTTTTATTTTGTTTAATAGTAATATTTATATGGGGGCTGACGCCATTATTATGGTTTGATGAGGGTATGGTTATAACCTCAGATGATATGAGGCTGCCCCTAACACTTGAGCAATTCAATTTAACCTGGTACGGCTGGAACAATCTTTACAATACAGGTGTTAATTATAATGTTCAGTTTACTGCTCTGACTTTTTTTGGCCTTCAGGCTTTTTTGAGATTATTAAATCTATCTCTTATTTCTATTCAGAAAATACAATTTATAATTTGGTTTATGCTGCCCGGTTTTTCAATGTTTTACATGATGAGCCAATTGTTGAATTCTAAAAATAAATATCTGGCTTCATTGGCAGCGGTTGGTTTTTATATGTTTAATCTATATTTGGATCCTATCTGGTTAGGTTTTAATATAGCTAACCTTGCTTTGTATACTGTACTGCCTTTTGTTGTTGTGATTTTCCTTAAAGGCCTGCAAAGGAAGTATAGTATTTTAAAGGCAGCTACCCTAATAGGTTTGGCTTCTTTAATAGCTTCGGCAAGTGGAGCTAATCCACCGCTACTGGTTGCTGTCTTGCCTATATTCTTTTTATCCTTCTTTATTTACGCAGTGAAAGAGAAAACATTTTTAAAATCCGAAGATCGAAGGTTCTTTTTTAAATACTTGTTTTCTATATTTGTGCCGGTTATCCTAATTAATTCATTCTGGCTTCTACCCAGGATAGGTGAGGTGTTTTATAGTGTTTCCGATAGTGGGTTCTCATTTTTGTCTAAGGATGATGCTTTGCAGTGGCTGCAGGGCATAAGCGCTAATTCATCAATATCTAATGTGCTGCGTCTTCAAGGTATATGGACCTGGTTCCAGGGATGGAAAGAACCTTATTGTCCTTATGCTATTGTTTTTAGAGAAAATGTGTTTTTTATTATTCTTAGCTGGGGCCTACCTTTATTAGTTTTATGCGGATTGTTTATACGTAAAAATAGATATAAAATTTTCTTTATACCTCTTACACTTTTAGGTTTAATTTTCAGTATGGGTGCTCATGCGCCATTTGGGAGTATATATCTGTGGTGTGTTAATCACGTACCTTTTTTCTGGATCATAAGAAGCCCTTGGTATAAGTTTACGCTTTTAACTTGCTTAGGATATGCATTCTTTATAGGCCTGGCTGTAGAAGCATTATGCGAATTTATTGAAAATAGAAAATGGCAAAAAACAATTTTAATAAAGCGCGGCTTGATAGCGGTCCTTATTATTTTTAATATGGTCTATGCCTATCCGGTAGTATTCGGCAAATTTTTTGTTTCTCCTGAGGTAAGAAAATTTTTACCGCCTAATCATGCCGTTATACCGGGATATATAACTGAATTTAGTGATTATATAAACAGCAAAGATGAATATTTCCGTATTATGGATTTACCGGACAATCAATACTGGGCTTATAGCTGGGGGCTTTCGGGTCCTACACCTTTTATTACTCAAGTTTCTCTTAAGCCGGTTTTGTTCAATATTTATACGCAGCTTGCCGGAAGTCAAAGTAAAGATGTGACCTCCGCTTTTTATGACGTGTTATATAATAAAGGATTTCCGGCCGTAAAATTACTTAACATTCTTAATGCAGGCTATGTTTTACAGGAAAATGATGTTGGTTATATAATTCCGGACAATGGAATCGATTCTCCTGAATATGTTTTAGAGAGGCTCAGCAGGCAAAAGGGAATAACCTTAGAGAAAAAATTTGGAAATTGGGATTTATATAAAGCTGATGTTGATTTACCTTATATTTATACTAAAGACAGGGCAACTTTAGTAAAAGGTGACTTGGGTGTATTAGCTGCGCTAACTAATACAAGTTTATTAGATCAGCCCTTGTTGCTATTTGAAAGTCAGCTCAATAACGGCCTCTTACGAAGCTTTATAGAAAAAGATTTGATAAATGAAATCGTTTATTATAATTATGATTTTCAAGCTGGCGATAATGGTTTTACGGATATCCAAAAGAATTCATTGGATTACTATATATTTTTAGACAGTTCTCAAATGGATGTTGATTTTTTAAATAAAGTGGAAGGTGAACAAGAAAAGATAACGATTAAATATAATCAAGGCTTTCATGATGAGACTATTACACTTGATGGCCAGGATACCTGGTATTTATTAAAGGCAAACAACGGTGAGCATATTGTTCTTAATAATGCCTCGACTTCATCACAGAATGTCAATTTGGCTTTTAGTGCTCATTCTTTTGGCAGAGATAGAAATCTTTATGTCTATCTTAATGGTGAGTATATTAATTTTTTCCCTGTGCCAAATGAAGAAAATAAACAAATTGTGCTAGAAAATATTTTACTTAATCCGGGAGAGAATATCCTTTCTTTTGCTAATATGGCCGAAGCCGATAATTATAAAGGCAAATTAGTTAGCTTTGGCATAAGAGACGACGCTGCCCTTGGAAAATTTACTTTTAATAAGCAAATAAATTTACCATTAGAAAGTAAATATTGTATAAGTTTATATCCTTATCCCCTTGAAACATATGATACTCTTCCTGAGCAGTACATAATCTTTATTAATGGTGAGGCTATAAAATTAGAAAGATATAGAAAAGATAGCACTATTGTATATTTTGCGAATACTAATTTAAAAAGCGGCATACAGGCAGTTAAAATGGAGCAGGTAAATTCCGGTGAAAATTATATAATAGGTATTCACCCGGTTAATAATAAAAAAGATAATTTCCGTGTTTCAGAAGTAAGTTATGAAAAAATTAATCCTACAGAATACAAGGTATGTATTGATAAGCCCGGTTCATATTTTCTAGTCTTTAATGAATCTTACCATCCTCAGTGGGATCTTATTGATAATTCTGGCGCTGAATTAAATAATCATTTTATTGCTAATGGTTACGCAAGCGGCTGGTATGTTGATGAAATAAAAAATCAAGAATTAACCATTAAATATAGGCCTCAAAATCTTTTTATAATAGGTTGCGTTATATCTATTATGACTTTTTGCACTTTGCTTTGTCTATTTGTAATAGTTTCTGTAATTGAGCGAAAGCATGAGTTTGATTAAGCGCAGATCAGCAATCAATTTACTGATTATTATAGTCCTTGGATTATGTCCATTACTATGGTTTAAGGAAGGTTATTTAATTAAATCCGAGGATTTAAGCATACCCTTGTCTTTAAATGAGTGGTATTCATATCTTTTCTCTTGGTTTAATCAGAGAGCTACCGGCACTTACCCAATAGATAATTTTGCCGCCTTATTTTTTCTTTTTATGCCTGCTTTTTTGCAAAAAATAGGGTTTTCCATATTAAGCGCTCAGAAGATGCAATTTATATTCTGGTTTATGCTCTCGGGTTTTTCCATATACTATCTGATAGTTGCTCTGAATAAGGGTAAGCACCCTAAGCCTTTAATAGTCTTGCCGGCTATAGTTTTTTATATGTTTAACTTATATCTTGAGCCGGTCTGGCTGGGATTTAATATTGCAAATTTATCCGCGTATGTGGGTATGCCTTTTTTGGCGGGTTTTGTAATTAATGCCATACACTCAAAAAGATATTTTAAATATTTATGCCTTGCGGGCTTTCTTGGAATTATTTTATCGGGGGTAGGCGTAAACCCGCCTATTATGTATGTAGCTGTTTGTTTTGTGATGCTTTGGCTTATTTATTGCTTTGTAATCCACGTACTAAAAACAAAAAAAGTATCAGCCGTCAGATTTATAAGTTTTGTGCTTTTATTGGTATTAATAATTACTCTAATTAACGCCTTTTGGATTTATCCTCAGGGCATGCGATTGAAATATATGAATGAGATGCAGTCTCTAAACTCTTATAAAGAGTTTGTAAAAGTTGATTTGAATGAAAAAAATCCGGATAAATACAAAGAGTATATACAAATATTAAAAGAAAGAGCTAAGTATACCGGCTTATTAAATGTCCTGCGTTTTCAGGCCGCTTGGACATGGCATGAAGATTATGAGGATGATCCTTATGTTTTATATAGTGAATTCTATAAAAAAAGTAAGCTCTTTATTTTATTAAGTATAATTCCGGTTATATTGGTTTTTTTATCTTGTTTTAACCTAAGAGGGCAGGTTTATTTACCTTTTTTCATTCTAATTGCCTTTATAGGAATTATTTTCTCGGTAGGTGTGCACCCGCCATTTGCGTCTATTAATTTATTTTTTATTAAGCATCTGCCCGGGTTTTGGATTATTAGAACTCATTGGTATAAGTGGTCTCTATTTACAGTTTTAGGTTTCTCGGTATGTATATTTTATTTAACTAAAAAGGTTTTCAGCCTTTGGCCAAGACAGAAACTAACCTTTAGCTTTTTAAGTGTTTTTACTTCTGTTTTGTTCCTTGTTTATGCCTTTCCGATTGTAAGCGGCTGCATGTTTACTTCTAAAGAGGAGCGCCATTATATACCTCCCAACCACATTGAAGTTCCGCAGTATGTCTATAACGCGGCTAATTGGCTTGATACTCAAGATGATTATTTCAGGATAATGGTTTTAAATTCCAGTGCCAGAAGAATTACTGATTGGGGATACGCGGGGTATGAACCCGTCTTAGCTTATTTTAGCGATAGGCCTATTATAACGCCGGTGATGCAGGCAAGTTTTGGGTCAGCTTACTCAATTCCTAATTTTGGGAATTCACTTTATAAGTGGCTTTACATTGATAAAGAATATAAAGATGAAAAAGTCAAACAACTGCACATACGCAATCAGAATTCACCCTATGTTGCTTTAAAGATATTGCCTATGTTTAATATCAAATATCTACTGTATGAAGGTGATTTAAGGTGGGATTTTTATGACAAGTATGAATCGCCTGATTTTGTGTCCGCCAAGCTGGGGCTCCAAAAAGGTGTGAAGCTGGATAAAGTTTTTGGTAAGTGGAAAATATATTCAATAAATAAAACGCTCCCGCATAGTTTCCTGACTGATAAGATAAATATAATTTATGGCGGTGTAGAATGTTATGAGGCTTTGAGTAGAACACCTATATTTGAATATAATAATATTTTTGAGGCTAATATAACTGAAAGTTTACTCAAGCAGCTTAATAGCGATAATCTAATCAGTAAAGTTATTTATTATAATCAGAATACATTGCCCGCTAAATATAAGAGTAACGAATATCTTCTTTTGGATACGGACAACAAAGATATATTCTATAAAAAAGAAGTGAAAGACCAAATTACAGGTGAGAAAATAAAAATTAAATTTCTACCTGAATCATATAACGAAAAAAGCGGTGAGAAAAATCTAAATTTCTTTAAAAATGACAAAATTCCAATTATAGCCGAAATTGATTTAAGACAGAAAAACTCATCCAGAGTTAATTTAAAATTAACTTCGCATAGTCAAAGCCGGGATTGCTTTATAGATATTTTTCTAAACGATAAGCTCATAAAAAAATTCTACTCCAGAAGAAACACCGACTCGGTTATAAAACTTGAGGCTTTGACTTTAAATCCGGGAAAAAATTTATTGAAATTTGTAGCTAATGACTCTGAAGTTGATAATCAACTATGTTTACAAAAAGAGATAGATATTTATACCTATGAGTTTAATTGTAGCATATTCATTGAAAAAGAATTTAGCGGCAGGATAAGTTTGTATCCGAAACCAATTGAGTATATTAAAGGTTTACCTAAATCTGTTATGTTTAAAGAAAATAATAATGTATTAAGGCTGGCATATAATAAAAATAATCTCAAATACAGCTCTCCGATTCATAATATTGCCGGTGGAAATAAGAGTTTAAGTTTCCTTCAGTATCAGGATGAGGGTTATTATGTTCTGATTGCGCCGGTAGATACGCCCACAAGCGAGATTTTGCCGCTTGAAGAAACTCAAATTAGCCCCGTTTGCTTTAAGCTTAGCAATAAGCATTACCTTGCTAAGTGGAGATTTCTCTTTTTTTTAGAGTCATACGATCCGCTTTGGACAGTTCAACTGGGGGGAGCGCGGCATGATGCTAATAAATATGAAACTCATGTTGTAGGCAACGGTTACGCTAACACGTGGTTCCTTAACGGAGAACAAAAGGTTGGACAACAATTAACCATTATGTTAAAATATAGCGTTCAAAGGCAATTCTGGGCGGGACTTGCGGTAAGTGTGACTATTTTTATCTTTTGCGCACTTGGTCTCTTATTAGGAATTCTAAGGTATAAAGGTTAAAATTAAAGGGTTAAAATATGAAAACGTATACTAAAATAGCGATTTATTTAGTTCTATCCTTAGTTATAGGCTTTTTACTATTGTTTTTCTATCAGACAATGGTTGATTCCCAAATTACAAAATTTAAGAAAGAATACCAATACGCTTGTGCCGTCGATTATGAAGATAACTTTTTACTTCTTAACGGCTGGAAAGCCAGAAAAGAGAGCGGTATAAATTATACCTCAATGGATAAAGATAGGGCAATATTCCTCATTTTTTTGCCCAGTAAAGATGCTATTTCACTGGCATTTAAATTAAGATTTCACGATCCGAACCAGAAAATAAAAGTTTACGTAAAGCAGAAGTTAATAGATGTGCTAAGGGGTAGTAAGATAGGCGAATGGGAAGAGCAGCGCGTAATGATTAATGCCAGGATGATGAAGAAGGGGCTTAATAAAATTGAACTGAAAAAAACCGAAAAAACAAAGCTGGATTTCTACAGTATTAAAATTACGAATTATCAGGATATAAAACTTACTTTTTTAAGGGCTTATGCTGTATGGGATTCGACTAAATGGTTTCGCAAAAGGGGGTGCATAAATGTCAATTGGAACATATGTTTTCTGGGTAGCTTCATTTTCACCGGCATCTGGCTAGTTTATTCGGCTATATTCTGGCCGCTAACCGAAAAAAAATATTTATATATATTGCGCCTTGATTTTTGGACATATTTGCCGCCGGTACTTATTTTTAGTATCCTCTTTTTAATTTCTAAAATTGCATATTCTTATACTTTTTTCTATTATAAATTTGATTTCTTCTTAATTCTCATAGGTTCAATGTGTATCGGTAAAATATATCAGATGACTCAATATATCAAAAAAGATATGTGTATCCTAAGGCTAAAGCAGACATATGAATGTACAATAAAAAAATATAATGTTTACGCCAATATATTTATTTGCCTTTTTATTGTAATGATGCTTATTTCAGCTGGTTTGCTGATGTATGAACTAAAATTTCCCGCTGAAAGGCTAACCAATGTGGCTTTTTTTATTTTGATTATTGGTATTTTAATCAAACTCATCAGGTATTTTGTGGAAAAAGAATATAATATGGAATAATTGTATATTGTACAATGAAAAAAATGTTTAAGAGTTTATTTCTTTTTTTATTAATACTTACTGTAACTTTATTTATATGGGTATTATTACCTCTTGAGGATGCCGGCATTGAAATCAGGGAAAATAATTATTTTATTTTCTCATCAATTAATATCCAGCCGGAAAATACTCAAATTTTAGATGAGGTTGTTAATTTTAAGTTTAAAGAAGAATATGTCATTAAATCAAAATGGATTAGAGAGGCGATAAAATCATGCGGCAGGTTTTTATTACCGTTAAATATCAGCCTAATTGCGTGCCCCAAAGAAGATGACTCGGAGGATTTCAATTATCTGGCGGTTATTAAGTCAGCTCGCGCAATACGTGTTATTCAGATTCCATTGGTTCTATATAGATTGACCTCTGATTTTAGCTCTAAGAAGCGGGGAAACTGGCGGGTATTGGAAGCCAAAGATAAGGATGATGATATTCAACGCATTGCCTGGTATGGAGATACAATCTTACTATCTTCGGACGAAAAAATGTTTAGTAGTCTTTTTGGAACTAATATAAAAGAAGAAAAGAAAGTATCTGATAACGTTTTATTGAAAGTCTTAATTAATAATGAGCATGGTTTTTTTGAGTATTATGTTGATGAACTTAAAGATGAAGTATCATATAATGTTTTCAGATCAGCCGATAAGTTAAAAAAAATTACTATTTCTATGGTTGCTTCAGATGAAGTCTTGAGCCATAAAGGCTGGATGATATTTCATTTTAAAGTTGGATCTGATTTAACTAATTCAAAAAAAGATGTACGCTTTTTTATGCAGTTCATCAGGCGTGTGATGGATGCTAATTCGTATGTTTTTAAATATGCAATTGAGGAAAATATTAATTCAGTCAAGGTGCGATATGACTTGCGAAAAAAATAGGAGAGAGAGTCAATGAAAAAAATAGGCCTGTTGTTTATTTTAGTAGCTTGGATGATTTTATCTGGCGCGAATTTAGAAGCCGGAGCAAATGAATTTAGTTTTATTGCTAAAGATGCGGATATTATTATATTTATTAATAATGACCCGGATGATACCGGTTTTAATTATGTAACAAATCTTTGGCGCGAGAGGTTTGAAATTAAAGAAACAACAATCAAAAATGACGCCATTAAGGAATTACATGCGGAATTACCTATAGGCACGCTGGTGGGCGCGGCTTATTTGCCTCAGGAAGCTTTTGATAGTGACGATGAACCCAATTATCCTGATTTTTTAGTTGTGGTTGAATTAAAGACAAAAAAGGCCGCTTTCGCTGAGGCCATGAACGCCTTGATTAAAAAAAGAAAAGCACTTAAAAAAGTAACATACAAAGGGTATGAAATCACCTATAGAGATAAACAACTTGAACCTTATCATGGCCAAAAAGATATAGCCGCTTATGTTCAGGTGGGTAAATATTTCTTGATGGGCATGGAACCCGGAGATTTATATCGGGCTATTGATGTACATAAGGGGACAAGGGCTTCATTTTCTGAAAATAAAGAGGCCTTGAAGCTTCTAAAGAAAGCAGTAGACGCGGATACTTATTTCTTGATTAATAATCAAAGAGGGCTTTTTTCGAAAAACTTAAGGCGCTGGGAAGAAAAAGAGGGCATGCGGGTACTTTTATCCTCTGAATCTATAAATGCTTTATTATTTGCCGTTGATTTAGCCACGGATGATGCTATTAAAGGTGAGTTAATTTTTATGCCTAATGAAAGCGATGATATAATCAACATTGAGGATGATGCCTGCTTCTTTGAAGAGATAATCAACCGCTCCTTTGTAAAGCAGGACATCAATTGGCTCAGTGAAGTAAAAATGGACGATGATTATGTGGTCTTAAGTTTCGAGGGAACCGGTTTTAAGAAAATTTGGGAAGAAGCTTTAATGAATAAAAGAATTGCCTTTATTGAAGAGGAAAGAGCTAAGAGAAGAAAGGTTGAAGAATTAATAGTAGAAGTTCAGCCTAGTAATGCGTCAAGTAAATTTGTAAAAGTAATTTTTGTGTCGGTTATTGCTTTTCTTGCTTTAGTAGCTATCATCATTTTTAAAGGCAGAAAATAAAATATGGGTTTTTTCCAGAAATATAAATTTGAAGTTATAATTTTTGTGGTATTTTTTATCCTGGCATGTATCTTTACATTTCCTCTGATACTCAATATGCACACTTCTATCTATGATTATCAAGGGGATTTGGTGGAGACGCTTTGGTATGCATGGTGGGTAAAATACGCTTGGCAGCATGATTTAGATTGTCAGTTTGTCTCTATTGTGGCCTGTCCTTACGGTATTGACTTATCGCGGGATATTGCCAAAAACATAGGCCTGCAATTTGCTAATTACCCGCTTTTACTTTTAACTCTCTTACAGAATGAAATCTTTGCTTACAATTTTATTATGCTGGCTACGTTTCCTCTGGCCGGCCTGGCCATGTATTTATTGGCTGTTTATCTTACAAAAAACAAATGGGCGTCGTTTGTGGCCGGTTTAGCGTATGCTTTTTGTCCGTATCACTTTGCTCACGCCAGTCATATAACTTTAGCTAATATTCAATGGATGCCGCTATTTATATTATTTCTCTTTAAGCTTCATAAAGAGAGAAGGTATTCTAATGCGGTATTATGTGGTTTATTTTTTGCTTTAACATTATTATCCGACACCTATTATGGATATTTTATGTTGGTGACGGCGGCAACATTTTTTATATTCATGCTGGCAAGAAAACTTTTTAGGAAGATTAAAAAACTACATCGGATAAACTTTACGCCGCAAGTGGGCATAATAAAAAATATTGGCGTGTTATGTATTACAATATTTACTGCCTCACTTATCTGTTTTCCTTATATATTTCCGATTCTTAATTCGTATTTATCCAAAGATGGCAAGTTGTCTGTTTTAGAAACCACATATCATCGAAAAAATATAGGTGAATTACGGGCTTCTTCGGCTGGTATTTTAAATTATATTTTACCGTCTCCAGATCATCCTGTGTTCGGTTTCTTTAGTGGCAGGCTGGATGGTTCATTATTTTACGGAGAAAATTCCCAGGAATATAATCTCTTTTTAGGTTTTTTTGTAATCATTATGTCTTTTTGGGCTTTTCGATTTTGGAGGAGTTCTAAAAAGAGTGAAGCTGCGCGCGCGGATGTCAAAAAGGCTGAGGAAATGGATTTTTCAATTAAGTTTTTTATGACATTAGCTGTAGTGGCTTTTCTGTTTTCTCTTTATCCCGTGTTTGTTTTATTTGGAAAAGAATTATGGTTACCTTCAGCTTATATTTATTATATCGTACCGTTTTTTAGATCAATAGGGCGCTTTGGGATAGTATTGATGCTGGCTTTTTCAGTGCTAATGGCTTTTGGTATTAAGTTTTTACTTGAGAGAATTAATTTAGCCAAGGCTAAAGTCGGTTTGGCAATATTATTTGCTATTATTGTTATTTTTGAATTTGTAAATTTCCCGCCATTTAAAGCGACGGATATCGGAGTTAGGGAGAGTGTTTACTTCTGGCTTAAGGAACAGCCGACTGATATTTTAGTAGTTGAATACCCTATAGAAGAGGATGATACCGTAGAGTATTTTTTTAATCAAAGGCTGCATCAGAAAAAATTAGTTAACGGAGCCTTAAGGGAAACAGAAGCCTATTCAACTAATGAAAAGATAAGGGATATTTTAGCGCCGCAAACCAAAGTTATCCTTAATAGATTAGGAGTTTCGTATGTGATAGTTCATTTCTCAAAATATACTCAACTCTCAGAAAAAGAAAATGTCAAAGCTGAATTGCTGAAATCAAGCGAAAGCTATGGTTTAATTGAGGAAAAAAATTTCGGTGATACAAAAGTATATAGGATTAAAAAATGAAAAAAATTATATCAAAATTATTCTTAATTTTTTTAGTTGTACTTGTATTAAGTTATGCTTTTTATCAGTTTTTTGGTTGGCAATTTGCGGCTCGTCAGTATAAGAAGCATGTTATTTCTGAGTTAAAGGCTAATTCAACAGCTGCAATAGCAGCACCCGAGAAACTTGTTTACACCCTAAGGTATATGGGGCTTCCTTCAGGTAAAGCTATCTTAAGGGTTGATGGTGTAGGCGATTATAAAGGCAAAAATGTTTATTTTTTAAGTGGTAAAGCCAGAACATCTGATTTCGTATCAGTTTTTTTTGAAATTGAAGGATGGGTTAAATCAAAACTTGATAAAAGTGAATTAAATTCCTTATATTTTCAAGAGCATTCGCAGGCAACGGGCCACAGGCAGAATGATAAAGTAATTATTTATAATCAGGATGAACACTATCTGGAAGTAGACGGTGAGCAATTTAGAATGTTACCGGATACAGTCGATCCTTTGAGCAGTTTTTATGTTATCAGATTAATTGATTTTGAGCTTCTTAAAGGTGGATATAGTCTTAATGTTAAAAGCAGAAAGAGAGATAGGACTCTTTATGTTGAATATAAAGATACCGAGCTGCTTGATACGCCTTTTGGCAAGCTTGAGACATATAAAATATACATACATTTAAAGAGAGTTAAGGCGACCTCAAGGCATGAAATTAGCGGCTATATGTGGGTTACAGCTGATGAGAAAAGAATACCTGTGAGTATTGATATTAACACCAAGGCCGGTCCGGTGAGCGCTCGACTGCTTGACCTGGACTTATAATACAAAAAGGTGCCTATATGAAGATTGCTTTAGTCTTTAATGAAGATCGCTCGGATACAACCGGGATATACTTTAAAAGGGCACTTGAAGACAGCCGCTTAGATTTTGATTATTATCCGGTTGAAGGTTCGAAGTCATTAATTAAGAATAAATATGATTTATTTTTAAGAATAGACCACGGTGATTATAAATATGATTTGCCTAAAAGTTTTAGGCCCGCCGCTTTTTTAGCAATCGACACCCATCTCAAGAAACCGTTTAGAAAAATTTGCCGCCAGGCGAAACATTACGACTTTCTTTTTGCTACTCAAAAAGATGGCGCGGAAAGTCTCTCCAGGGTCCTTAAGCGCCCTGTTTATTGGATACCGCTGGCCTGCGATCCGGAAATTCATAAAAAACAGGACATCGAAAAAGTTTATGATGTTGGCTTTGTTGGTTCTTACGGGGGAGAAGGAAGCGTAAGAGAAGAAACACTAAGGTATATTAAGAGTAAATTTAATGATTGCTTTATAGGCAATACTCCTTATAATGAAATGAGCCGTATATATTCAGCATCAAAGATCGGAATAAATTTTTCGCTGAATAATGATATAAATATGCGTATTTTTGAAATTTTAAGCTGTGGAGCTATGCTGATAACCAGCCGTGTTGAGAATAACGGCTTTAATGAGCTTTTTGAGGATGGCAAGCATTTAGTGACCTATAAAAATAAAGAGGAGTTAGCCGAAAGAATAGAGTATTTTTTGTCGCACGGTGATGAGCGTGAGCGTATTGCTCAAAAGGGTTATAAGTTGGTTATAAATGAACACACATATAAAAACCGCTTAGAAAAGATGTTTTCAATTATAAAAGAAAACGCGCGAGAGCGGTTTGAGGGACTTAAATTATGAGTTGTGATATAATCGTTGTTGTCTGGAATCAAGTTGGAATTACCCGCAGATGCCTGGAAAGTATTGTTAATAGAACTCAGGCGGACTACCGCCTTATTTTAATTGATAACGCTTCAGATGATGAAACAAGCAAGTATCTGGATGATTTTACAAATACCAACAGTGAAAGGGTTGTTTTAATAAGAAATAAGACTAATCTGGGTTTTTTAAAGGCCGCTAATCAAGGCCTGATAAAATCTCAGGCTAAATATGCCTGTTTATTAAATAATGATACGGTTGTAACAAAAGGTTGGCTGCGGGAACTTATTAGTGTTGCTGAAAGTAATCCGCGATTAGGCATCCTTAATCCGTCAAGTACAACCTTAGGCCAAAAAGTACCCTTAAAGGATATAGATAAATATGCCGGTAAAATAAGAAGATACCGGGGTGAGTATGTTGAAATGGCCCAGGTGAGCGGTTTCTGTATGTGTATAAAAAGAGAAGTCATTGATAAAATAGGTATTTTAGATGAAAGTTACGGTATGGGTTATTTTGAGGATACTGATTATTCGCGCAGGGCCAGGGAGGCCGGTTTTAAGATGGCTCGCGTTAAGGCCAGTTATGTTTATCATCAGGAAAATGTTTCTTTTGGCGGACTTAAAAGGCGCGATGAGACATTTAAAGCCAATCGAAAAATTTTTGAAGAACGTTGGGGTAGGCCCCTAAGGATTTTTGTTGAAGCGGCGGATGGGTTAAGGCCTAATGAGATTAAAGCTTTTTTAGACTTCGCGAATAAAGCTAACTGGTTCATAATTGCCCGCAAAGATAAGGTGGAAATTGATATCAAACACTCCAATATAAAATTCCTTACATACGGCCGTACAGTCTACTATATCAAAGTGATTTTTAAAATACTAAAAAGGTTTAAAAAACGATATAATATGCTTATTATCAGAAATGAGAAATTAAGAAAGATTTTAAGGCGTCTAAAGTTTATTCACAAAGCTGAAGTTTTAAACTTCCATCAAGCTCTAAAAAGGATAAAATAGACCTATGCAAAAAGAAGCGTTATCAGTTGTAATTGTGGCTAAAAATGAAGAGGCGGCTATAGCCGATTGCCTTAAATCGGTCAAGGGCTGGGCGGATGAGATTATAGTGGTGGATGATGAAAGCACCGACAAGACAGTCAGCATTGCCGGGGAATATGCCGATAAGGTTGAAGTTAAAAAAATGAAAGTTGAAGGCACGCATAGAAATTATGCCTACAGCCTCTCAAAAAATGACTGGGTGCTAAGCCTGGATGCCGATGAGACGGTGACAGCTGAACTTAAAGAAGAGATAGGCAGGGTTTTATCGGAAAAAAATGAGTACACGGCCTATAGTATTCCGCTAAGAAATTATATCGGCACCTATTGGATTAAATACGGCGGTTGGTATCCGGCAGCTAAGGTAAGGCTTTTTAGAAAAAGCAAATTTAAATATGAAGATGCCGGAGTTCACCCGCGAATTTTTTTAGAAGGTGAGTGCGGTTATCTTAAATCGGATATTATTCATAAAGGTTATCCAGATATAGGGCATTTTTTAGGCAGTCTCAACTATCAAACAACGAAGGAAGCTCAGAAATGGTTTGAAGACAAGCGCAAGATGTCCTTAGTGAGGGCCTTAAGAAAAACGCTGGACAGGTCTTTTAGGGCGTATGTATTAAAAAAAGGTTACCGCGATGGGTTTATCGGTCTGGTGGTAGCTGTATTCGCGGGCCTATATCAGTTCATAACCTATGCTAAGTACCGTCAACTAAAGATTGAAACCAATGAAGATGTCAAAAGCTGAAGTAAATAGTTCCATATATGCCGGTAAATATTATACCAACGCCTTTGACGGCAAATTGGATAATTTCATTAAAAGCCTTAAAAGCCGGCAGATGGATAACCGTTTTGAGGAGGTTTTTAGAAGAGCCGACTTAAAAGAAGGTGAAAGTGTGCTTGATATTGGCTGCGGCAGAGGAGAGTTGGTATATTACTCACTCTTAAAAGGAGCTTCCTCGGCAACAGGCATTGATTACAGTCAGGATGCTTTAAAAATAGCCCGGTCCGCCTTAGATGAACTGCCTCTTGAGTTAAAAGCCAAGAGTAATTTTTTATGTTCTAATGTTTCAGATTTAAGTTTAGAAGCGGAGTTTGATTGTTGTTTTTTGACGGACATAGTTGAGCATTTGACGGACGAACAGCTTGAAAAGTTATTTACCAAAATTAAAAAACATCTTTCAGCTAAAGGCAGAATTATCATTCACACAGCCCCTAATGTCAATTGGCTCAGGTTTGAATATCCCCTGAAGAGATTTTTTAAAATACCGGCGACCATTATTAAAAGGCTTAATGCCAAAAAACCGTATAAAGCTCCTGAAAGTGGTGGAACTTTTAAAAAGGTTATTGCCTACCTTGATTTGGCTTATATCAGGGATTATTATAATTACAGTCTGGATATGCATATTAATGAACAGACTCCGGCAACACTAAAAAGGCATTTAAATAAGGCCGGCTTAAAATCGCGCATTTGGTGTGAGGACGGGTCGAGTAATCTTATTTCAATTGCCTGCAAAAAATTCTGGGGGCCGGATATTTGGGCTATTGCAGAAAAGAAAATTAGCGATATAAAACAAGGAGAAACAAATGAGTGCAAAAAAAATAGTTAATACTGCAATTATAGGAGTAGGTAATTGGGGTAAGAATCTAGTTAGAAATTTTGCGGAACTTTCAGATTCTAACTTGTTAATGTGTTGTGATCTGGATGAAAAAAAGCTTAATAAAATAAAGAAGTCCTTGCCAAAAGTTTCAGTAACTAAAAATGTTAATGATATATTGCTCAATCCCGAGATAGATGCAGTTATTGTGGCAACTTCCGCGTCAACGCATTTTAAAGTGGCAAAGAAATGTCTTTTAAGTGGCAAGCATGTGTTTGTAGAAAAACCTTTATGTCTACATGTAAAGGATGTAAAGGAATTAAATAAAATTGCAAAAGAGAAACATAAGAAAATTATGGTCGGGCACCTGTTGGAATATCATCCTGCCGTAAATTACCTTAAAGACTTCATTGAATCTGGAAAACTAGGAAATGTTTATTATATATATTCACAAAGAGTAAATTTGGGTAAGATTAGATATGATGAAAATGCGCTTTGGAGTTTGGCGCCGCACGATATATCTGTTATTCTATATTTGCTTAATGAGGAACCGGTTTCGGTTTCTGCTCGCGGAGAATATTATTTACAAAAAGATTTAGAAGATGTTGTATTTTTAAATCTACAGTTTAAGAATAAAAGAATGGCTAATATTCATTTAAGTTGGCTTGACCCGCATAAAATTAGAAAGATAACAGTGGTTGGCAGTAAAAAAATGGTAGCCTTTGATGATATGGAACCCACTGAGAAAATAAGGATTTATGATAAAGGCGCAGATCTATCTGTTAAATATGTATCCTATGAGGAGTCTATTACATTAAGAGATGGTGATGTCTTAATACCAAGTTTTGATTTAAAAGAACCTCTTAAATTAGAATGTCAGCATTTCTTAGACTGTATTATAAAAAACAAGAAACCGCTTAGTGATGGATATGATGGATTAAGGGTAGTTCGTGTTTTAGAAGCTGCTAAGAAATCTCTTAAGAAGAATGGAATCCCTGTTAGATTATAATGGAGGTTAGGAAATGAAGAAGAAATATTATGCACATCCTTCAGCTTTTATAGATGAGGGAGTCAACATTGGAGAAGAAACGCAAATATGGCATTGTTCGCATATTTTTAAGGGAGCTCTAATAGGAAAAAAATGTAAAATTGGGCAAAATGTAGTTATTCATGGAAGTGCTGTCATAGGAGACAATGTTAAAATTCAAAATAATGTTTCCGTATACGATGGTGTAATTTTAGAAAATGATGTTTTCTGCGGGCCATCAATGGTTTTTACTAATATTAATAATCCACGCTCCGCGTATCCGAGAAATACATCCGAGTCATACAAGAAAACATTAGTTAAAGAAGGTGCATCTATAGGTGCTAATGCTACTGTTGTTTGCAGTCATAGCATAGGAAAATGTGCTTTTATCGGGGCTGGAAGTGTAGTCACTAAAGATGTGCCGGATTATGCCTTGGTTTTTGGAACTCCGGCTAGGATAAAAGGATGGATGTGCCGGTGTGGTGAAAAATTACATTTTGAAAATAATAAGGCAGAATGTAAAATATGCAAAAAAAAATATGCTCTTGAAGATAAAATCAAATGTAAGGAGATAAAATGAAATCTATATCACTGCTGGATTTAAAAAAGCAATATTTGAGCATAAAACCGGAGATTAAAAAATCAATAGATGAAGTATTGACTAAAGGTAGATTCGTTTTGGGTGATAATGTTTCCAAGTTCGAGGAAGAAATAGCGCGCTATTGCGGTACGAAATACGCGGTTGGTGTTGCTTCGGGGACAGATGCCTTAGAGCTGTCATTAGCGGCATTAGATATAGGCAGAGGAGATGAAGTTATAACGACACCCTATACTTTTGTGGCAACGACGGAAACAATTTGTAAGGTTGGCGCAAGGCCTGTTTTTGTAGATATTGACGCAAAGACCTTCAATATCGATCCGCGGAAAATAGAAAGAAAAATAAATAAAAAGACAAAAGCTATAATGCCGGTTCATTTATATGGGCAATCTTGTGATATGGCCCCAATAATGAAATTAGCCGGAAAGTACGATTTAAGAGTTATAGAAGATACCGCTCAATCAATAGGGGCCGAATACAAAGGAAAAAAAGCCGGTTCTTTTGGAGACGCCGGAACCTTTAGCTTTTTTCCAAGTAAAAATTTAGGGGCTTACGGAGATGGAGGCATGATAGTAACTAAAAATAAGAAAGTTTATGATAAGCTTCGTATTCTTAGATCACATGGATGCCAAAAGAAATACCACCACCTTATTAACGGGTATAATAGCCGTTTGGATGAAATTCAGGCGGCTATATTAAGAGTAAAATTGAGATATTTGGATAAGTGGAACGATGCCCGAAATATAAATGCCGATTATTATAATGTGCTTTTTAAAGATTTAGCTAAGCAATGCGTAATTCCTTTTAAACCGAAAGAGAATAAACATGTTTTTTATCTATATACAATCAAAGCTTCCTCAAGAGATAAGCTAAGTGCTTATCTTAAAGCGAAAGGTATTTCAAGTGCAATATATTATCCGATTCCTTTGCATCTTCAGGAAGTTTATAAAAATCTTAAATATAAAAAAGGCAGCATGCCTGTAAGTGAAAAGGCTTCAAAGGATATCTTATCTTTACCTATGTATCCCGAATTAACAAAAATTGAACAACGAAGAATTGTAACAGAGATAGCTAATTTTTATAGAAAGGCAGCCAAATGACAATAAAAAATAAAACGATATTTATTACCGGGGGCGCCGGTTTCATCGGTACCCATTTAACGCAATGTTTAGCGGATAAAAACAAGATTGTTGTATATGATAATTTTCATAGAGATGCCCTGTCTAAATCCAGCATTTTTTCACATAAAAATGTTGAAATTATCAAGGGTGATATTTTAAATTTAGAGTTATTAAAAAAATCATTACCTAAAGCTGATTATATTATCCATTTGGCAGCTATCGCCGGTATAGACACTGTTGTAAAAGAACCGGTTAAAACGATTGAAATAAATGCTATTGGAACATATTATATGCTTGAAGCGGCAAAAGGATTAAAGGGTTTAAAAAGATTTCTATATTTTTCAACGAGTGAGATATTTGGATCAAAAGCGTATCAGGTCAAAGAAGATGATGATGCCGTTTTAGGTAAAGTAGGCGAGCCAAGATGGGTTTATGCCACGGGAAAATTCTTTAGTGAACATATGATAGCGGCCTATTCAAAAAAATACAAAATGCCATATACCATACTGAGGCCTTTTAATATATACGGCCCGCAACAGGTTGGCGAGGGTGCCATTCAGGTGTTTATCAAAAAAGCCCTCAAGAATGAGAATATAAAGATAAGTGGTGATGGCGGCCAAATACGCACCTGGACCTATGTTGATGATTTACTTGAAGGTGTTTTCTTGTCTCTAAGCAAAGATAAGTCTAAAAACCAAGTATTTAATATAGCTAATGCTGAATCTCAAATTACTATATTAAATTTAGCTAAAAAGGTTATAAGCTTAACCCATTCAAAGTCCAAAATTAGCTATCTTCAGCAAAAAGGGGTAGATGTTTATTTAAGAGTGCCTAAAATAGACAAAGCGATCAAGTTGCTCGGTTTTAAGCCGAAAGTTGATTTAGAAGAGGGTATAATGCGGACAATTAAATGGTTTAGAAAAAATTCGAAGTAGTTTACGTGAGGAAGAGCAATAATAGAGATATAGAAAATATCTGTCCCGAATAGTACAGCCATTATTAGTTATGCCAAAGAAACCGCGATTTAAAGCGAAAATTAATCAAATAGCTCAAAAAATAGCTTTGGAGATATCTGGTTTTGAAGATATCTCCATTAATAACCTATACATATTACAGCCAAAGAAGTAATTGGTTATACTGGTAAAATTATGAAACTAATATTTTTGGACAGAGACGGGGTTATAAATAAAGATTTAAATACTTATGTCAGCCGGAGTGAGGATTTTGAATTCTTGCCCGGTGTCCTTGAGGCTTTAAAGCGTTTAACCATGGCCGGATATGAAATTGTGATTGTCTCAAATCAGGCCGGTATAGCTAAGGGGATTTATACTGAGAATGAGCTTGATCAGGTAAATATAAAAATGGTTAAGGCAATCGAAAAAGCCGGCGCTAAAATTTCCCGGGTGGAATATTGTCTACACGCGGACAGCGATAACTGCTCCTGCCGTAAACCGAAGACAGGTTTATTTAAGAGAGTCTTAGATAAAAAAGATATCGATATCAGCCGGGTGTACTTTATCGGTGATAAAGAAAGCGATGTTATTGCCGGAAAAAACATAGGCTGTAAAACGATATTGGTCTTATGTGGCAAGACTAAAGAAGTTGATGCAAGCCATTGGCAAACCAAACCCGATTGTATTAAAAAAGATCTCAAGGATGCGGTTTTATGGCTCCTTAGCGAGGATATTAAATGAAGGCACTTATTGTTTATGCTTCCGCCGGGATTGGCCATAAGAAGGCGGCTGAAGCTATTTACAACGCTTATAAAGCCAAAAACACGTCTGATGAGATAGTTTATCTGGATATGCTTGATAAATGTAACTCACTGACGCGGGTGGCATATCCCGGATTATATATCTTTGCCGTCAAGCATTTAACCTGGATTTGGGCTTTGCTTTTTTTAATGTCTAACAACCGGATTTTTTGCCGATTGACAAAAAAGCTTAAATTATTTATTGAAAGCTGTAATTGCCCCGAATTTATAAAGTACCTTAAAGGTGAGAAATTTGACGTTATTGTTTCAACTCATTTTTATGCCTCTTCTATGGTGGGGGAGCTTAAAAGAAAGTCTCAAATCAAAAGTAAACTTGTAACTGTAATTACAGACTACCGCGTGCATGCTTATTGGTTGAGTAAAGAGACTGATAAGTTTCTGGTGGCCAGTGAACGCACTAAAGAGGACTTAATCAATGACGGTGTCCTTAAAGAGAAAATAGAGGTAACCGGCATTCCCGTTGATTTAAAGTTTTCGGTTATTAAGGACAAAGAGTCCATAATAGAAAAACTGAATTTAGAAAATAAAGAACTGCGTATCCTGATTATGGGAGGCGGTTTTGGGGTGGGCCCTTATGAGTATTTACTTAAAAAGCTCGCGGATTTTAAAGATAAATTAGGTTTAATTTTTGTCTGCGGCTATAATCGGGAATTGCTTGCGAATTTAAAGGGTTGCGCCGAAGAATTGGAGTTTGAGGTTAGTTTGTTGGGCTATGCCGATAATGTGGATGAGCTAATGCAGGTCTGTGATTTGATTATCACTAAAGCGGGGGGCATAACCTTGACAGAGTCTTTGGTTTCCGGCTTGCCGGCTATAGTTATCAAGCCCATACCCGGACAGGAAGAAGGTAATGCCGTTTATCTGGCATCTAAAGGAGCGGTGGTTGCTAAAAAAACTCCTCAGGCTATAGTGGAATTTATCAGTCAGGTTTTAAAAAACGGGGATATTCTTTTAAAAATGAGGCAAAGCGCTTTGGCGGAAGCTCAGGGTAAGGCAGCCGATAGGATGGTGGAAATTGCAAAAGAAATTGTCTGAAGATTTGAAAAAAATAAAAATGTCTCTTGAGACGGATATGAATTTAGGTATAGAAGAATTTCATTGTGCTTCTGATGAAAAAGAAAAAGCGGCGGCCATGGAAGAATTAAAAGCGAAAGTTCTAAAGTGTAAAAAATGCCCTCTTTATAAAACCCGGATTAACCTTGTTTTCGGAGAAGGCAGCCCCAAAGCAAGGCTCATGTTTGTAGGTGAAGCTCCGGGCAGGGATGAAGATTTACAGGGCAGGCCTTTCGTGGGCAGGTCCGGCAAGCTTTTAACCAAGATTATTGAAGCCATGGGATTAAAAAGGGAAGATATCTATATTGCCAATATTTTAAAAGACAGGCCTCCCGCTAACCGCAATCCCAGAGGAGACGAAATTACGGCTTGTCTTTCACACTTAAAAAGTCAGATAAAGATTATCAAACCTAAAGTTATTTGCGCTCTGGGTACTTTCGCGGCTCAAGTTCTGCTTGAAGTGGAAACACCAATTTCCAGATTAAGGGGTAAGTTTTATGTTTACGAAGGCATTAAGTTTATGCCTACTTTTCATCCGGCCTACTTATTACGCAATCAAAAAGAAAAGAGCACTGTCTGGGGCGACATGAAACTTATAATGAAAGAATTAAATCTTAAAATCAAATGATAGCCGAAGTTGCCGTCAACAGACCCATCAATAAAGTTTTCGATTACCACATACCGGACAATCTAATCAAATATATAAAAATAGGGCAGAGGGTTCACGTTTCTTTCGCGCGTAAAAGAACCATTGCCTTTGTTGTCGCCCTAAAAGAAAAAAGTGATTTTAAAAAACTAAGTTCTATTGAAGGTTTAGTTGATGTTGAGGCCATTTATACGCAAGCTTTACTTGAGCTAACTAAAAAAGTTGCCGATTATTACTTTTGTTCCTGGGGACAAATGTTAGAGGCCGGTGTCCCTTTTGCCTTAAAAAGCAAAAAGTCCATTATTAAGAATTTTGATAAAGTGAATCCTGCTTGCGGGGCTAATAGTAAGAGTGTGGATAAAACTGTTTTTAAAGAAGTTTTATACTCTTTTAATAATTCTCGTGAAAAGATAGAAATTTATAAGAAAATTATTCAAGAGACATCTAAGGGGGATAAAAAAATATTACTGCTTTCTCCTGATGCCTTTGGTGTTGAATACTTAAGAAGGGAACTTGAGGGGGATTTAAGCGGGGAGCTTATATGTTTTTCAAGCCAACAGTCTCAAAAACTAAATAAGATAAATTTAGAGAAATTATACGACGATAAGGCTTCAGTCATTATCGGCACCAGGTCCTGCGTTTTTTTAGATATAAAAAAACTGGGGTTAATTATTTTAGAGCAGGAAGAATCAGAGTTTTATAAAAGGCCTGATACACCTCGCTATGATGCCAGGCAGGCGGCATTATTTAGGGCCCAGGCGGCTGATTTTCCTCTAATAAAGGCAAGTATTAACCTTTCATTAAAAACTTATTATCAAGCCAAAGAAAAAAACATTCAAGTTGTAAATGAACCAAAGACAAAACCGCTTATTAAAAACTTTCAGCTCATAGATTTAAACGAGGAAGAAGATATAACCACCCGCAAGAAGTTTATGTCTTTCAGGTTCCAGGAGGCGCTTAAAAAATGTCTGGATAATAAAAAACAAGCGCTTATTGTTTTTAATCGTCGGGGTTTTGCGAGTATCATAAAATGTCAGAAATGTCAGCATATATTAACTTGTCCCCGATGCGATTGTATTTTAAGCTATCATTATGATAAAAAGACGGCCGTTTGCCATCATTGTAATTACACGCGAGAGGTTCCAAAAATATGTCCCGCCTGTAAGAAGGCCTACGTTAAATTTTTCGGTCACGGTACCCAAAAACTACAGAGCAACTTAGCTTATTTATTTCCTAACGCTAAAATTGAACGCTTAGACTTAGATGAAGCTTCTCAAATTAAAGACAGGTTCAAAATAATAGATGCCTTTAATAAAGGCAGGATTGATTTTTTAATCGGAACTCAAATATTAGGGGCAGGTATTGATTTTACCAACACTGATTGCCTGGCAACTTTATCCCTGGAGAGCCTTATAAAGCAGAATGATTTTAGGGGTATGGAGAAAGCATTTTCATTTATGTTTACGCTTTTAAATGAATACTATTCGGCTTCTAAAAACCCTAATTTTTTAATTCAGACTTTTTTATCTAAACTTAAGGCGTTGGAATTTTTAAAAAATAACGATTATGAGTCTTTCTTGGAGTTTGAGCTTGAGGAGAGAAAAGATTTGAAACTGCCTCCGCTTTTTTCGCTCAGCAAAGTTCACCTCAGGTCACAGGATAAGTTAAAGGTTCAAAAAGCGTCAAGTGATTTAGTTAACAGATTGAATGAAGTAAATAAAAAAGATTTAATAATTAATCCGCGGGATGCGTCCGATATTTTTATTTATAGGCATCGGGAAACTTTTGCGACCTCAATTGATATTAAGGCTAAAAAACTTGAAACTGTCAAAGCCGCCTTAGACAAAGTTCTCACGCCTTATAAGACTCCTTCAAAAGTTCTGATTATAATTGAATTAGACGCTGTTTAATCAGAGAAATAAATCCTAAGTACTAAGCACCAAATACTAAACAATACTAAAATTCAAATGACCAAAATCCAAAACAGTAAGGCTTTGAAATTTGAATTTGTAATTTGTTTAGAATTTAAATATTAGTATTTGAGATTTGTTTAGGATTTAGGATTTGTTTTTGCATCTTGCATCTTGCATCTTGTCTTTTGTTTTTGTTTTTTTGCTTGTGACTTGTGACTTATTTCTTGTTTGCTTGTCTCTTATGACTTGTATCTTGCAACTTGTCTAATCTTTAGGCCCTTGATAGGCTTGCTCGATTTTTTTAGCGACATCTTTATAGCTGATATCTACCTCGTAGATTTTCTTGAACTCTTCAACGGCTTCCTGAGATTTACCCATTTTCTCATAAGCTGTACCAAGATTGTATATAATCATTTTAGTTTTTTCATTAACTTCACCGGTTAGCGATAGAGCTTTCTTGAACTGGGTTACGGCTAGGTCAAGCAAACCTTTATCCTTGAAACATTCCCCAATTATATTAAGGCCATCAAGCCGCCTGGAGGGATCTTTGATGGCTTCCTGAAACTGGCTGATAGCTTCATCAAGCATTCCTTTTTGTTTCAGGAGCATACCGTATTTAAAACGCAGGGCAAGGTCGTTGGGCAGCTTCGCGACTTGATTTTTTATGCGCTCACAATGTATTTGATTTTGTTTATTTTCAACTTCTTGGATTTTCTGTTTTATTTGGGTGTTTTCGGGGTCTATTTTTAAGGATTCTTTTAATTTATTTAAGTCGACTTCCAGGCTCTTAATGTTTATATCTTCAATATTCCTTAAAGCGACTTCGTTTTCCGGTTTTAATTTTAAGATTTGCGAATAAATTTCTATAGCTTCAGCGAGGAAACCTTTGGCTTTATAGCTATCAGCTAATTTAAATAGAAGGTTAACGTTCTCAGGGTCTGAGGCAAGATTTTTTTTAATGCTGTTAATGAGATACTCTATATCTTCAGCTGATTTTGAAGCTCTGGTTTCGATTTCCAATTCGGAGGCTTTCTCTTTATCTAAGATTTTATCGCGGAATGTATCCTGGTCCTGCCAACCGCCTCTATCTATAGTCTGCAGGGCGGAGAGGTCTTTTAATCCCTGTAAGATATCTGCGTCGGTAGGATTTAACTTTTGCGCGTGGCTGTAATATTGTCTGGCTTTATCAAACTCCTCTTTTTCTTTAAAGAGCCTACCCAGTTCTTTAAGAGCGTTTAATTCATTAGGATTTACCATGAGGGCATCCTGAAATGTCATTATAGCGGCTTCCTTATTATCAAGCTGATCAAAAAGATCGCCCATATGGCACAATGTCTTAGTATTTAAAGGGTTTACTGAAAGGGATTTTTCATATTCATCTATAGCTTCATTAATCTTATCCTGGGATGCGAGTTTTTTGGCGTTTAAAGCAATAGCCTGGCCTTTGGCCTTATGTAGTCCCAGAACAATAAATGAAGGCGGGTTTTCCCGGTTGTTTTTTATTTTACTTATATGCAGGTAATGACGTATCTTATTAATAGTCTTATCTGATTCGAGGGCATTGCTGTAGAGCTCGATAGCATAGTCATAATTATGTTTTTTAAAAGCGCCTTCGGCTTTAATTAAATATGCTTGTATTTCCTGAGGTATTTCCTTGGGAGCATCAGCCATAATTTTCTCCTATTATTAAATGTCTAAATATGATTATATGCAAAAGCGTAAATTTTGTCAATATATAAGGTTATATGTAATTATAGCATATTTAAGTTGAATTTAAGTACAAGCTATGATAAGTTGTATAATCATGGATAAGTGTATGAAAATAGTCTATTTTGGTACTTCGGAGTTTGCTTTAGAGCCTCTTAAAAGGCTTTGGGCGAGTGAACATAGAGTTGAGGCCGTTGTAACCCAGCCCGATAGCAAAGGCGGCAGGTCATTGGGGCTAATGCAGTCGCCTGTAAAGAAATTAGCTCTAAGTAAGGGGCAAAAAGTGCTTGAATATAAAAAACCATTTGATGCCCTAAATGAACTTCGCGAGATTAAAGCTGATATCTATGTTGTCTGTGCTTATGGCAGTTTTTTACCTGAAAGCATCTTCAATCTTCCTAAACTATATTCAATTAATATCCATCCCTCGCTTTTACCAAAATACAGAGGAGCGGCACCCATAAACTGGGCGCTGATAAACGGGGAGGCTAAGGCTGGTGTGAGTATTTTTAAGATAAATAATAGTATGGATGCGGGTGAGATAGCTAATATAAAAGAACTGGATATAAGTTCGGACGATAATGCGCAGACGCTTTCAGATAAGTTGTCCGGTTTATCAGGTGAAATGATTTTAGAAGTTATTGATGAAATTATTGAAGGCAAAATTATTTTCACTCCTCAAGACAAAAGTAAAGTATCGCTTGCCAGAGCCCTAAAGAAAGAAGATGGGTTGATTGTTTGGAATAAAGATGCCCGGGAAGTTCATAATTTAATAAGAGGTACATCCGGTTGGCCGGGAGCTTATTTTTTCTTTAAGGACAAAAGAATAAAGGTTCTTAAGAGCCGGGTGATTGAGGTAGCTAGTGATTTATTAGAGGATAGGGATTATAAACCCTCCGAAGTGGCATTAGCTCACAAGAAGCAAGGTTTAGTCGTTAAATGTAAAAATGGCTATATTAGACTGCTTAGCTTACAACAAGAGGGCAAAAAACCCCTGGATGATACTGATTTTTTAATTGGTTTTAGATTAGCAAGCGGGGATAGGCTGGAGAAGGTATTGTGAAAAATATACCTAAATATTTACAGCGAATTACTGAAGAAAAAGAGTTAAAATTACTTACTATTCATCTGGAGGAAGACATCGTTTTGAAAGAGTTGTGGGATAACGAAAAGGATGCTATTTATGACGAGCAATAAATTAGAGAATGATGTTTATGTATCAGTTGGGGACGATTTGAAAGCCCAAGAGGAAACAATATATTTATCTTCGATTCCGGGCTTTCGAAAAAGCATTGCTCAGTCTGTAAAAGAAATGAAAAAAGGTGAAACTGTTTCCATGGATGAGGCATTTGAGAGTCAGAAATAAGGCGTTATTAAATCACGCTTACAAAAACCGCCCTTAAAGATGTTCGTGCATTATCACCCAAATTAAAGCAAAAACTAGAAGAAATCCTAATAAAACGAATAAGCGAAGAGCCCTATAAGGTCTTATTGTTATCTGGAAAACATAATTATGCCTAATTTTCAATAAATACCTTGACAATGCGTACGTAATAACGTATATTTAACTAGAGGTGATTATTATGAAAACAATAACCGTAACTGAAGCAAGAACAAAACTATACAAACTATTAGATGAAACGGCTTCTTCTCATATGCCGATTCAGATTACAGGCAAGAGGGCAAATGCTGTTCTTGTGTCTACTGATGATTGGAACGCGGTAAAGGAAACACTTTATTTATTGTCAATCCCCGAGATGAGAAAATCAATACGGGAAGGGCTCAAAACACCTGTTGAAAAATGCAGCAAAGTGCTGAAATGGTGAAGAAATGGCGCTTGGTTTACACAAAACAAGCTCAAAAAGATGCCAAAAAGATTAATGCCTCGGGATTACGTCCAAAAGTAGAAGAATTATTAGAAATCCTTAACAATAATCCTTTCCAGCAGCAACCATCTTTTGAAAAGTTAGTTGGAGATTTAGTTGGAGCATATTCTCGTCGTGTTAATATTCATCATAGGTTAGTTTACCAAATATTGAAAGATATCAAGACTGTAAAGATACTCCGAATGTGGACACATTATGAATAGTTCTGCATTACGTGAAATAATTTATTATAGAAGGGTAAATGAGGTCCTTTCTTCTTCTAAGTTTCACCAAGCATAATTAGGCCTAATTTCCAATAAATACCTTGACAGAGAGGGCTTTTTTATATATAAATATATAAAAGATTACGCATTAATAACTTTAACTTAATTCAAGGAGGAGTAGAAATGGCGGTAAAAGTTGGTATTAACGGATTTGGACGAATCGGAAGAAATACTTTCAAAGCGGGCTTTGATAACCCCGAAATCGAGTTTGTGGCTGTAAATGACCTGCCGGTTCCGGTAGAAACATTAGCTCACCTTTTAAAATTTGATTCAACTATGGGTACCTGGGACAAAAAGGTGGAAGCCAAGGGAGATGAGATTATTGTTGACGGTAAGGCCCTTAAGGTGGTCAGCCATAGAGATCCATCTGAGATTCCCTGGGGAGCTATGGGTGTAGATATCGTAATTGAGTCTACCGGTATTTTCCGCGACAAAGAAACAACTATGAAGCACATTCAGGCGGGTGCCAAAAAGGTAATTATTTCAGCTCCGGCCAAAAACGAAGATATAACTATCGTTATGGGTGTAAATGAGGACAAATACGATCCTACTAACCATAACATTATATCAAACGCCTCATGTACAACAAACTGTGTTGCTCCTATAGTTAAAATTCTAAATGATACCTTCGGTGTTAAAAGCGGTTTAATGACCACTATTCACTCATATACGGCTGATCAGAAGATTCTGGATTTACCGCATAAAGATTTAAGAAGAGGCCGCGCGGCCGCTTTATCTATGATTCCGACAACTACAGGTGCTGCCAAGGCGACTGCTTTAGTTATCCCTGAGGTTAAAGGTAAATTAGACGGCATGGCTATCAGAGTACCTACACCGAATGTTTCTTTAACTGATCTGGTTTGTCTACTTGAAAAAGGAACGACTGTTGAAGAGATTAACGCCGCTTTCAAGAAGGCTTCTGAAGGTGAGTTAAAGAATATCTTACAGTACAACGATTTACCATTAGTCTCAAGAGATTTCTATGGTAATCCATATTCAAGTATATTTGACGCTTCATTTACTAATGTAGTTGATAACACATTGGTCAAGGTGCTCAGTTGGTATGATAACGAATGGGGTTACTCCTGTAGAGTTATTGACTTAGCCGTCTTTATAGGAGCGAAACTTGGATAAACTGAGCGTAAAGGATTACGATTTAAAAGGAAAAAAGGTTTTTATGAGGGCGGACTTCAATGTGCCCTTAGATAAAAATAGCAATATAACCGATGATACCCGCATAAAAGCGGCCTTACCCACGATTAACTATATCCTGGGGCAGGGAGCTAAATTAATATTGGCTTCTCATTTAGGCAGGCCCAAGGGCGAAGTCGTGGATTCATTAAGAATGGATCCGGTGGCCAAGCGCTTAGGTGAGTTTTTAGACGGTAAAAAAGTAATTAAACTTGATGACTGCGTCGGTGAAGAAGTAAAGAAAAGAGTAAGTGAGCAGGGGGATGATGAAGTTATTCTCTTGGAGAATCTTCGTTTTCATCCTCAAGAGAAGAAGAATGATGAGGCCTTTGCCAAAGAATTAGCCGGCCTGGCTGATGTTTTTGTCAATGATGCCTTTGGAACTTCTCATAGGGCTCACGCCTCTGTAGTAGGTATAACTAATTACCTACCCGCTCTGGCCGGTTTTCTCTTAGAGAAAGAAATAGACTTCTTAGGTAAAGCCGTAAGCAACCCCGAGAAGCCGTATGTTTCTATTTTAGGGGGCGCGAAAGTAAGCGATAAGATAGGTGTTATTGAAAACCTGCTGGATAAAGTAGACAGTATTTTAGTCGGCGGCGGCATGGCTTATACTTTCTTAAAGGCTCAGGGGATAGAAATAGGAAATTCTATTTTAGAAGCCGATAAGCTCGATATAGCCAAGACTATTTTAGCTAAAGCCGAGGAAAAAGGGGTCAAAATTGTTCTTCCTCTTGATCATGTTATTGCCGATAAAATAGATAAAGACGCTAATATCAAAACTACTGAGGGTGTAGCTATAGATGCCGGCTGGATGGGCGTAGATATAGGCCCCAAGAGTATAGAAGCTTTTAAAGAATGCCTTTCAACGGCCAAGTTGATTGTCTGGAACGGCCCCGTGGGCATATTTGAAATTGAACCTTTCGCTAAGGGGACTAATGAAATAGCCAATTATATCGCTACATTAGACGCCACTACCGTTATCGGCGGAGGAGACACGGCAAGCGCGATTAATCAACTTAATTTAGCCGATAAAATGACTCATATTTCAACCGGCGGCGGCGCTTCATTAGAATTCTTAGAAGGTAAAGAGTTGCCGGGCATCGCGGCGCTAAAGTCAAAATAAGGAATAAAAAATGGCACGAAGAATATTAATTGCTGGAAACTGGAAAATGAACAAAACGGCTACAGAAGCCGCAATTTTGGTTAATGAGATAAAAAGAGAAGTATGCGATATAGATAATGTTGATATTTTAATTTGTCCGCCGTTTACGGCCCTATCTGTTGCCAGTGACGTTATAAATGAATCAAATATCTCCCTGGGAGCGCAAAATTTCTATTTTGAGGAGAGCGGAGCTTATACCGGAGAAATATCAGCCTCTATGCTTAAGGACAACGGTTGCAGCCATGTTATTATAGGCCACTCGGAGAGAAGAGTTATTTTTAATGAATCCGACACGCTTATAAATAAAAAAATAAAGAAAGCCATTGAAGCCGGTTTGACTCCCATCCTTTGTATCGGGGAAAAACTTGAAGAAAGAGAAGCCAATAAAACATTTGATGTTATCACCTCTCAGTTAGAAGGTGATTTAAAGGATATAGATGTTGAGGCCATGAAAGAAATAATCATTGCTTATGAGCCGGTTTGGGCTATAGGTACCGGTAAAACGGCCACTGCCGAACAAGCTCAGGAAGCTCACGCTTTTATCAGAAATCTTATTAAAGAAAAATATAATCAGGAAGTAGCTAATGAGACGATTATCCTCTATGGCGGCAGCATGAAGTCCTCAAACGTAGAGGAGCTTATAAGCCAGCCTGATGTTGACGGGGGCCTTATAGGCGGGGCGAGTTTAGACGCCGAAAGTTTTACTGAATTAGTCAAAAAATCTAATAAGGAGTAAAAAATGTTTGCAATTTTGATAACCTTGCATGTAATTGTCTGCGTGATTTTAGTAGGGTTAGTTTTAATGCAGCAGGGAGATGGCGGAGGTATAGCCGGTGCTTTTGGCGGCGGCATGGCCGAATCATTCTTAGGTGCCAAAGCCTCTAAATTTCTCACAAAGGGTACAGCTGTTCTCGCGGTCTTGTTCTTTGTAATCTGCATATCGCTGACAATACTTACAGGCAAAAAGACAGAGTCTCTCTTTGAAGGCCCTGAAGCTGCTAATCAAGAGCAGGTAGAAAAGGCTGCCGGTGCCGAGCCTGTGCAAGATGAAGCTAAAGGAGAGTAAATTCTTTAGTAGCAGTTCTTATACTTTCAAACCCTCATATATTATTGAAGGGATGATAATGAAGACATTGTTTGCAATAACAGTGTCTTTTTTATTGTTTATTTTTGGTTTTTCTTTTAGTTTCGCGGACGATTACGGCGATGCTTATGTCTCGGGCAGTTTATCTGACGCGACTATATTAATTCCTTTTTTAGCCGATGATTCGGCTTCAGGCGGTATTTGCGGCCTGGTTTATAACGGCCTTACTAAAGTTGACAAAGATTTAAAGGTTGTCGGTGATTTGGCAAAAAGCTGGGAAGTCTCTGATGATAAGCTGCGAATTATTTTCAAGCTTCGAGAAAATGTTATTTGGCAGGACGGTGTGGAATTTACGGCGGAGGATGTTAAGTTCACCTTTGAAACCATTCTTAATCCTGATAATGCCGTACCCTATATAGCCAGTTTTCAGGATATAGAAAATATAAGAGTTATTGATAAGCATACAATAGAATTTGTTTATAAAAAACCCTATGCCCCCGCGTTATTAAAACTGGGTATGGGTATTATTCCTAAACATTTATTTAAAGGGATTAATATCCGCGATTCCAAATATGCCCGCGCTCCCGTAGGAACAGGCCCTTATATATTAGACGTCTGGAAGACAGACCAGCATATGATTCTAAACAGTTATAAAGATTATTTTGATGGTGAGCCCTATATTTCAAAATATGTTGAGCGTATTATTCCCGACCAGGCGGTTCAGTTCTTGGAGCTTATTACCGGCGGCATTGACTATATGAGCTTAAGCCCCTATCAGTATAAATACCGTACAGAGACAATTAAGTTTAATCAGCGCTTTAATAAATATAAATACCTGGCGCATCAGTATACCTATATCGGCTATAATTTAAAAGACCCCATGTTTTCTGATAAGAGAGTCAGGCAGGCCCTTTCTTATGCTATTGATAAAGAGGCTATTATTGAAGGGGTTTTAATGGGTTTAGGCGAGGAGTGCAGCGGGCCCTTTATTAAAAATACCTATGCCTATAATGATGACGTAAAAAAATATCCTTATGACCCCGATAAGGCTCGGGAGTTATTGGCTGAGGCCGGCTGGGAAGATACGGATGCTGATGGTATCTTAGATAAAAATGGCCAACCTTTTTCTTTTAAATTGATTACTAATCAGGGCAATAAACAAAGAGAAGATGTGGCGACCATCACCCAGCGCAACTGGCAGGATATAGGTATTAAAGTGGAAGTCCAGACTATCGCCTTTGTAACCTTTTTAAAAGAGTTCGTGGATAAGAGAAATTTCCAGGCGCTTATTTTAGGCTGGACCATGCCCATTGACCCGGACTGTTATAATGTCTGGCACAGTGAGACTATAAAAGAAGGCGGGCTTAATTTTATCGGCTATAATAATCCGGAGGTTGATAAACTGATTGAGGCGGCAAGGGGCACTTATGATATAAGCGAGAGGGCCAAATGTTATCAGAAGATACACGCTCTTATTGCCGAAGAACAGCCTTATACATTTTTATATTTTCCTTATGCTTTACCGGCGGTAAATAAAAGATTTAAGGGAATTGTTCCGGCACCGGCCGGGATTTCATATGATTTTATTAACTGGCATGTGCCTAAAGCTGAGCAGAGATATGTGTTTTAAGATATGATTAAATATATAGCAAAAAGATTATTATTAATGGTTCCCATGTTACTCGGGATTTCTTTATTAACCCTGCTGATAATGCATTTATCCCCCGGGGATCCGACCAGCTTGCGTTATGGCCTCAATCCGGAAGTGTCCGGCTCGGCCAGAGCCCAGTTAAAAGAACTCTATAATTTAGATAAACCTTTTGTGGTTCAATATGGCTGCTGGCTCAAAAGGGTAGTTACCCTTGATTTTGGAAGGTCTTTTGTAGATAATCGCCCGGTTATAGATAAGATTAAAGAGCGACTTCCGGCAACCTTACTCCTGCAGATTTCAGCCTTGTTATTAATCTTTTCCATTGCTATCCCCGTGGGGGTTTTATCGGCGGTAAAACAAAATTCATTTTTTGATAAAGTAACCACTTTTTTAGTTTTTATCGGTTTTGCCACGCCTACATTCTGGCTGGCCTTAATGTTAATGCGTCTATTTTCTTTTGAGTTAGAGTGGTTTCCGGTCTCTGGTATGAGTCCTTGGTATGCCCAGTATATGAGCCTACCTCAAAGGATAGGGGATATTTTATGGCATTTAGTCCTGCCCCTGGTTACTCTGGCCTTTACCGGCCTGGCTAGCCTTTCCCGTTATGTCAGATACAGCATGTTGGAAGTTATCAGGCAGGATTATATCAGAACCGCCCGGGCCAAAGGTTTAGCTGAGAACAGGATAATATTTAAGCATGCCTTAAAAAATGCGCTTTTACCGGTTGTAACCATTTTAGGTATGACCCTGCCGGCTTTAATCGGGGGCAGTTTTATTTTTGAGACCATCTTTGCCTGGCCGGGAATGGGACGCTTAGGATATATGTCAATTATGCAGTATGACTATCCCACAGTTATGGGTGTCGGGATTATAAGTGTTTTCTTAACCCTTTTGGGAATTCTAATTTCAGATATTCTTTATGCGGCAATTGACCCCAGGATTAGATATGAGTAAGAAAAAAGACTTTAGAAAAAAATACGCGGCTGTGGGTTTAGCGGTTATCTTAGTTATGTTTCTAATAGCTGTCTTCGCCAACTTTATCGCGCCTTATGACCCCGAAGAAATAAATCTAGCTCCCGGAGCCAGGCTTCAGGCACCGTCATTAAAACATCTTTTAGGTACGGATGATTTAGGCCGGGATGTCTTCTCGCGTATGGTCTATGGAGCGCGAATATCGTTAAGCGTGGGTTTTGTGGCGGTGGGTTTATCTTTAATTATCGGAGTCACGGTAGGGGCAATTGCGGGATATTTTGGCGGTTGGGTGGATATCCTTTTAATGAGAATAGTCGAAATAATTATGTGTTTTCCCAGGATATTTTTGATTTTAATGCTGATTGCTTTTTTAGGGCCCAATATCCTGATAGTAATGGCGGTTATTGGTTTAACCGGTTGGACAGGTTTAGCCAGATTAGTCAGGGCAGAGTTTTTATCCCTAAAAGAAAGGGATTATGTTCATGCCGCCAGGGCTTTAGGGGCGGGAGATAGAAGGATAATCTTCAGGCACATTCTCCCCAATGCTTTATCGCCGGTATATGTCAGCGCTGTCTTAGGTGTCGGCGGAGCGATATTAATTGAGTCCTCTTTGAGTTTTTTAGGCCTGGGAGTACAGATACCAACGCCTAGTTGGGGCAATATTCTAACTACCGGTATGCATTATATTGAAAGCGCCTGGTGGCTGATGCTCTTTCCCGGTTTAGCAATCCTAATAACTGTTTTAAGTTATAACCTGGTGGGTGAGACGCTCAGGGATGTTCTGGACCCCAGACTAAAAGGATTTAATCAGAAATAATGTTAGAGATAAAAGAACTTACAGTTAAATTCAAGACCCCTCAAGGTGAACTGAAGGCCTGCGATAAGGTTTCCTTAAAGATAGAAAAAGGAAAGAACCTGGGCCTGGTAGGTGAGTCCGGCTGCGGTAAAAGTATGACCTGTTTAGCTATTCTAAAACTGCTTCCGGCTGAAGCCCAGATAACCTGGGGGAAGATTTTATTTAAGGATGAAAATATCTTTAAGATGGATAGCAAAAAGTTAAGAACTGTCCGGGGTGATAAGATATCTATGATTTTTCAGGAGCCGATGAGTTCTCTAAATCCGGTAATAACCATCGGTGAACAACTAACCGAAGCCATCATGACTCATAAGCAGGTTACTCAAAGTGAGGCTAAGAAGCAGGCGATAGAGCTTTTAAAGAAAGTAAAAATAGATAAACCCGAAGCCAGGTTCTATGAATATCCCCATAATTTAAGCGGCGGTATGAGGCAAAGGGTGATGATAGCAATGGCTATTTCTCTTAAGCCGGATATCTTAATCGCTGATGAGCCGACCACGGCGCTGGATGTCACTACCCAGGCGCAGGTTTTAGAGCTGCTTGATGAACTTCAAAGAGAGTATAATATGTCTGTTTTAATTGTCAGTCATGATTTTGGGGTAATTGCCCGCTTAGCGGATTCAATCGCGGTAATGTATGCCGGTGAAATAGTTGAATATGCCTCAAGTGAAGACCTCTTTAAAAATCCGCGGCATCCTTATACAAAAGCATTACTGGTTTCCCTAAAACAGATGCAGCAGAAGAAGGATAATCTCACGGTGCTAAAAGGTGCGGTCTGCGATTTAACTAAACTACCCATCGGCTGCAGGTTTAAGCCCAGATGTAGCGAGGCGGACGCGGAGTGTAAAAATAAAATTACCGAATTAGTAGAAATCAATAAAGGCCACTTTGTAAGGTGTCATAAATGCAAAAAATAGTTGAAGTAAAAAACTTAACTAAAATATTTAGTATCTCTAAAGGTCTTTTTGGATACAAAAAGACAGAAGTCAGAGCCGTTGATAATGTGGACTTTGAAATTAAAGAGGGAAGTAGTCTCGGGTTAGTTGGTGAGTCCGGAAGCGGTAAGACTACTTGCGGAAGGCTGATTTTAAATTTATTAAAACCTGATAAGGGTGAAGTTTTAATTAAAGGTATAGATGTTTTTAGTCGGGATAGGGGAGACATCAGAAAGGTAAGAAGAAGCTCTCAGATAATCTTTCAGGACCCTTTCAATTCCCTTAATCCCCGGATGTCTATTAAAGATATTTTACTCGAGGGCATTAGAATACATAAGCTATATGATAGTCAAGGTGAAGGTAAAAGATTAAGAGAGTTATTAGAGTTGGTAGGTTTAGTTTATGCTGATAAAAATAAATACCCTCATCAGTTCTCAGGAGGCCAGAGGCAGAGAGTAGCCATTGCCAGGGCATTATCGGTGGAGCCGGAGTTTATTGTTTGTGATGAGGCGGTTTCATCACTTGATATGTCAATTAGAGCCCAGATATTAAACTTACTTAAACAATTACAAAAAGAATTAAACCTTAGTTATTTATTTATAAGTCACGACTTACCCTTAGTTGAATATTTCTGTGATAGAGTTGCTGTTATGTATCAAGGTAAAATAGTTGAAATAGCAGACGCCAAAGAAATATACAATAATCCGCTCCACCCCTATACCAAAATCCTCTTTCAGGCAGGATTAGCTCCTGAGCCTGAAACCAGGAAGCTTAAGATTGATATCACTAAGTTTGAATATACCCCTCCAGATGATGATATCCCTCTAAGAGAGCATGGGGATGGTCATCTGGCGAAGGTGTGAGATGGTAAAAGTTATATTGAATCAAATTTATAAGTGATATATAATGTTAATTAATGCATTGTTCGTCTTCAGTTCTATCATAATGTTACATATAATATGAAGTAAAAAAATGAGGTATGCTAATCATGAGTCAGAAAATTGAATATATAAATATTAAAGATTTAGTTTTGTGGACTGAAAACCCCAGAGACCCCATTAATAAAGATGCAGTGGATCAGGCCATTGTAAACAAGGCATTTCAAGACCCTCTTGGAAAATGGTCATTAGCAAAATTGGCAAAAGAGATGGGGAGTTATTATGATTTTAGTGAAATTCCCACTGTGGTATATCATGATAAAAGACCCATTGTATATGATGGTAATAGAAGAATTATACTAGGGAAAATCAAGCACGGCTTAGCTATTGATCCAACAAAATCGAAAGTTAAAATTCCTGAATTTCCAGAAAAAATACCTTGTAATGTATGCTCAGAGAGCATAGCTATAAAGAATATCTATCGAAAACATAGTGATACTGGTTCTTGGCAATCACTTGAGAGAGATATTTTCGTGCACAAATTTATGAATAAAAAGAAAAGCATATTTCTTATATTGGATGAAAATACAGGTATTATTAGTTTAAACCCGCATTTGAATCAGCGCTTTGTTAAGGAAGAGGTATTTAGAGAAGACATATTAAAAAATATGGGATTTCAATTTAGAGATGGAAAACTATATAGCAAACACAGTAATAAGAAAGCGCATGCTATTCTTTCTGATGTTTCAAGAAAAATTGCTGAAAAGATAATAACAACAAGAAAAAATAGAGGGAAAATTGTCGAAAAATTGATGCCATCAAACCAGGCATCAATTGATAAAAATAAAAAAAATAAATTTCATCTGTCTAAAATAAAATTTAAGAAATTAACTAGTATAATAAAAGATAAAAGGCGCACAAAGAGAACATATAAAAAAACTGATCTTTTTGGAGGTCATCTTTATTTGAATCCAGGAAATACTAGTAATTTTTATAGAGATATAGTAGATTTGTATGAATTTTATATTACTGAAAAAAAGCGCTTATCACAAATGTTTCCAGCTATAATCAGAATGTCTTTACGCTTATTATGTGAAACTGCAGCTAAGGACAAAAGGATGGTGACTGGCAAGTATTTGATTAAATATTTTAACGATGCGAAAAAAGCACTTAATATAGATGCTAAAACTACACTAGCTAATCAAAATGTTACAAAAAAAAGCATTGTTCAATTGCTTCAAACAGGTGCGCATTCTTATGAATCATCAACTAATCTTGATCAAACTATAGCTATATCATTAATTATTGGAGCAATATTAAGCATTACTCATGAAAAGGATAAGTAATATGACTAGGTTTTATTCCCCATTGAGATATCCGGGAGGGAAGAATTGTATATTTCCATTTATATCCCGATTGTTTTATGAAAACCATTTAATTGGGATAAATTATGCAGAACCATATGCAGGTGGGGCAGGATTGGCACTTAGATTGTTATTTGAAGGTTATGTAAATCATATTTATATAAACGACCTTGATATATCTATATATGCTTTTTGGAAAACAGTAATTGATTATCCAGATGAATTTTGTGATTGGATTAAAAATGTTAAGGTTAGTATGCGCAATTGGCAAAAGTATAAAAATATTCAAAAACAAGCCAATGATGTTAGTTTATTTGAACTTGCCAAATCGACTTTTTTTCTCAATAGAACAAATATTTCTGGGATAATAAAAGGTGGTGCTATCGGCGGACTTAAACAGAGAGGTAAATATAAAATTGATGCAAGATTTAATAAGCGGAACTTAATTGATAGAATACATAAATTGGAAACTGTTAAGAGTCGTATTTCAGTTTCAAATTTTGACGGCATTCAATTTATCAAACAACTTGATAAGAGAAAAGAAGAAACATTTATTTACTTAGATCCTCCTTATTGTCAGCAAGGTGCAAATCTCTATATGAATTTCTATTCAAAAGAAGATCATAAAAGACTTTCTGAAAAAGTCCATCAATTACGCAAGAAATGGATAGTTTCATATGACACACATAAATTTATTTTGAATCTATATGCAAAAGAAAGCAAACTTATACATAAACTTTCTCAATCTACATCTAATAGGATTGGGAATGAGCTACTTGTTTTTTGTGATGAAATAGATTTTGTTGATTCTGTGCGCGCACTCAAATCCCCTGTATTTTTAAATAGGGACAGCGACTATTTATTGACATTCTAAACATTAAATAGCAATAGCTATATATGCCAAGAATAGGAAGAGTAGTAGTGAAAAAAGAGGACAGACACCTTTTGATCATACTTTTTTTCTTTTTTTCGAGAGCATGAGATAGAGCATCTGGCGAAGGTGTGATTTTTTGGGGTTGAAACTAATTTACTGCTAGTGTATAATACTTACGTATGATGTTATAATTGCTTGTAAATAAATATAAATAGAAGTTGCTATATGAAAATTATCTATAAACTATGACTAAATTGCATGATTTTCTTGCAAACGAACAAAATGCTTTTAATGAAAAGCTATTAAAAAGGGGTCAACTCCCTTTTTAGTTTAGACCTTTAATCCCACCGATATACATTATACATAGAACATACCAAATATCCAAACTCAAACCTAATCCCCACATACCACCTCCGAGGCTATTTTATGTCCGAGGCTAAGCCTCGGACAACGTACTCTGCATATCATAGGTAAATTACGGTTTAAAGGGGGTTTAAAGGGGACAGACACCTTTTATGAGAGAACATGAGCCAGGGCATCTGGTAGCGGCATGAGGGGGTTGTTTAAAAAATACTTATATTAGTTGGTATGAGAAAGTGAAAGGATATATTTAATGATAAAGATTAGTTTTTGGATTTGTGGCACTTGTTTAGTTGTCTGGATTATTTATGTGGGTATTGTGAGTGCGATTGGATCTCCACCTTCATCTGAAGATTGGGGTTTTATTTCTGCCATTACAGCTGGCATAGCCATTGGGTCATTTGGCCTAAGTTATCTTGGCGGTCATATTATTAGAGGAAACAAAGGCGCTATTCGTCTCGTTGTGCTCATTTCAGTTTTATGGGTAGCGGGTTTCTTTGTTGCCTTGGAACCATATCGCAGTTATCGGGGCAAGAGCCAAAGCTGGACAGAGTTTTTTGGGCTTGGAATTATTCCTGTAATCTCGTACTTGGGTATCCTCTGGGTTATTTCTGGATTTTTACCCAACAAAAAGAAAGTCGAAAATTCATAAAAAGGAAAAGAAAAAGGAAAAGGGGTAAAAAGGAAAAGGGGTCAACTCCCTTTTTAGTTTAGACCTTCCAACTACCCAAACCCAAACTCAAACCTAATTCCCTTAATATCACCGCCGCGGTGATACAATATTTTATCCTAAACTCATGTTCAAGGTATGTTCGAGGTTTAACCTCGAACAACATCCTCTGCATATCATAGACAAATTACGAAATAGAATATAGGATTTCAGCTTGAAACTTGCTCACTACCAGCGTATAATATTGACATAGATATTAAAATTCCTTAAAAAACGAAGTTCGTATATTAATTGTTAGGTGCAAAAGATATGGAAAAATTTGAACACGATACATATGTTGTTTTAGATATACCTGAACCAGTATCTAGTAAGGTTATGGCACTTCGCATGCAATATGAGAAACAACGCACAGTAATTCCTGTTGAAATAACAATTATTGGGTCATCTGGAGTTGGAATACTTAAAAATGATCAAAAACCATCATTTGTTTTCGAAACCTTAGAACAAATTGCACAGAATTTTTCACCTATTAAAACTGCTTTTTCAAGAATTACTCATTTCCCAAATACTAAAATGTGCTATTTGGAGCCAAGAGTTTTAAAACCATTTTCATTGCTTCAGAAAAAGATAATCGATACAAATCTCAGATTTAATAACAACCCACATCATTATACTCCGCATTGTTCAATTGCAAGATTCACAGATGGTTCTGAAAAAACAATGGAAGAACTTCTTGGCAGTTCTTTTCCAAAGGAAGAATTTATCTTGGACTGCATGTCTGTTTATTCTTTGGATGAATGGGATTGTTGTCTATTGTATAAAACAAAATTAAAAGGGGACATCTAACAAATCAATGCACCTGACTTGAAATAATCGCTGTGCGATTTTTCAAGCAGGTGATTTCAACCGTTATATGGCAAATAGGAAAAGCAAGATGGCTTTCACTTTGGAAAAAGTAGTTCCTTGGGGACGATCCTTCAACGAATATTTGGCAATGTTTGCCTTAGCGAAAAAAGAGCTTAGGAAGCGGTTTCTGGGATGTTGCGACGGTCCCGCAAGCTTTAATTGCATGATGAAACATCGTGGAGGCCATGTAGTTTCTGTTGATCCGATTTACCGTTTCAGTGCAGATGAAATAAGAAATCGAATGGATGAAACATATGAAGAGATCATGGAACAGACCAGAAAGAACAAAAATGAGTTTGTGTGGAGACATATTTCATCAGTTAAGGAACTCGGCAAAGTTCGTATGGCTGCTATGAACAACTTCTTATCCGATTATGTGGCAGGTTTAAAGGAAGGTCGTTATGTAGACGCGAGTTTGCCCACACTTCCATTCAAAGCTCGAGAATTTGACATTGCCTTATGTTCTCACTTTCTCTTTCTCTACAGCGAGCACCTTTCAGAAGATTTTCATATTCAGTCAATAGAAGAACTTTGTCGGGTTGCATCTGAGGTAAGGATATTTCCCCTGTTGGAGTTGGGAGCCAAAAAATCAAGACATCTCGAGACAGTCGTAGATAGACTTGAAAAAGGCGGTTTTGTGGTCGATATAAAGAAAGTACCTTACGAATTTCAAAAAGGCGGAAACGAAATGTTGAGGGTTCGCCTCCAATAATAAATGAAGGTAAAAAATACCCAGAACCTTTTTTCTTAAAAATAAATATTTTCCAATAAAAAGAAAAAGGGAAAAGGGGACAGACACCTTTTATTTATTTGTCATTCTAATAACACCTACGAAATGGTACAGGGTGCGGAGGATATCTAGCCGCAATCTAACGTTTTATCTAAAAAAGCTCGCAATAATTCTACATAAAAAATATATACTATGATTTTAAGCGTATAGTACGTTTCTATATTATTTATTATTTTGCGTTTGAACTCAGCGGTTCCGTCATTTCGGAATCTGTTGCGGCGCGTTGTTAGCGGAATTCTTCTATGTTTCAATTCTCGAAACCATCACCCAGATTATTGCTCCAATTACGATGAAAACAAGAATCGGGATGATAAGAATCCAGTATGTGATGCATATGCCGCTAAGGTTGTAGACGAACTTCTCGGGAGCCGAAAGCTGTCTTGCCATGTCACTTGCCTGCGACATAGCTTTGGGAACCACAAGAACCATATGGAAGACAACTGCCAAAACTAACAAAGCGCAAACCAATAACAATCTGCTTAATACCATCTGTAGTTTTTTAGTCACTCTCTTTTTTCTCCTAACAATAAATATACAAACTTCGTTTTTTAAGGAACTTTAACGGTATACATATATTATACATAAAATACGCTGAATATTCAAACTTATGCGTTTGATTTAAGTAAGCCTGAATATATACCAAATGAAGGTGATTTACTCTTTTAAAGGGTTTAAAGGGGACAGACACCTTTTATTTATAGTTTGCTAGTCTATTGCTTTATTTACTTCAGATTTAAACTGTTTGAATACATTCGAGGAATCTGAAACGAGAGGTTCCATTCTCTCTGGAAAAAGATCTAAAGCATACGCGTGTCCAAAAAAATGCCGGAAAGCCAAAAAACGTTTTAAATTATCCATAAGCAAGGTAGAAATAATCTTTTTATCTACAGCTTCAAGAAGTAAATCTCTATGCCAGGATGCCCCTTGAGGTATTTGGAACCCTGATTTCTGAAATACCTGTTTTAGAACATTTTCGATACCATTATAAAATTATGGAGCAAGGCTGCTACTCCGGCAAGTTCTAGCTCTGAAAGTTGCGATAAAGGTATTTCGGGAAGAGAAGAAATAGTTTTTTCAATAGATTCATATTCAGCTTCAATACGTATTTTATAATCAGCCATAGAGGAATGTACCCTCCTGCCTAATTAGTTTTGAAAATTTTGATGTACCTGAAAGGTCAACAATATCCACTGGTTTTGACAGAGCGAATATAAGATCTCCATAATAACGATAGAAATCCTTCGAAGGAATTCCTTCCACGGCAATATCAATATCGCGGCTTTCCTCGGATGAAGATAAGCTTGACCCAAATATCATCACACGCTTTACGTGATATCGCTTAGATATTTCCTCAATTGTTTTTTTATCAGATTCAGTAATCATATAATTAGAACACTTTCTGAAATTTTATCTTTTTTCCATCTGCCAATTAGTAACTAAGCTTTCTTTTAAAGCTTTTTTAAACTATATATATTATACATAAGATATGCTGAATATTCAACCTAAAATCTATTTCCACCTACGAAGTGGTACGCGGTGCTCAGGCGCCCTAGCCGCAATCCAACTATTTTCTCTAAAAAAGCTTGCCAATAATTCCTAATCTGTGTATAATAAACTCGTAATTTTAAGGAGAAAATATGGTCAAGAAAAGAGTAGTTATAACTTTTCCGCATCAATTAGTTGAAAAACCCATAACATATCACCTGGTAAAGGATTATAACCTGATAGTCAACATCATGAAGGCCAGAGTAATGCCTAACGAAGAAGGCCTTTTAGTGGTTGAGCTTACAGGTAAAAAAGAAGACCTTGAGAAAGGCCTTAAGTATTTACATGAGATAGGTGCTAATACTCAATCGTTAACCAGTGATATTAAATGGGATAAGAAGAAGTGCATTCACTGCACGGCATGTGTTGGAATCTGTCCTACCAAAGCGTTTAGCGTCAATAGAGAGAAGATGACCGTTACCTTTGATAAGAGTAAATGCATTGCCTGCGGGCTCTGCGTTGACATCTGTCCATATCACGCTATAGAAATCATTCTATAATAAATATAAGGAAAAAGATGGGTTATACAATAACAGAAAAAATATTATTGAATCACACTAATAAGAAATCAATCGCACCGGGTGAGTTTATTGACGCCAAGATAGACTTATGCCTGGGTAATGATATTACCGCACCGGTTGCCATTAATGAGTTTGAGAAGGCTAAAGTTAAGAAAGTCTTTAGTAGAGATAAGATTGCCTTAGTGCCTGATCACTTTACACCGGCAAAGGATCAGCAAAGTGCCGCCAACTGTAAAAAGTTAAAGGAGTTTGCGGATAAGCATCAGATAACCAACTACTTTGAACTTGGGCAAGTGGGTATCGAGCATGCTTTATTGCCTGAGAAGGGTTTAGTCTTACCCGGAGATTTAGTAATTGGAGCTGACTCACATACCTGTACTTATGGGGCTCTGGGGGCGTTTTCTACCGGAGTCGGTTCAACCGACCTGGCATTCGCGTTTGCGACCGGAAGAGTCTGGTTTAAAGTGCCGGAGACAATTAAGTTTATTTATAAAGGTAAATTAAATAAATGGGTTAGCGGTAAAGATTTGATTTTATACACTATTGGTCAAATAGGTGTTGACGGTGCTATATATAAAGCTATGGAGTTTACCGGCCCCGTAATAGAACAGCTGTCCATGGACGGCCGTTTTACCATGTGTAATATGGCAATTGAGGCCGGAGGTAAAAACGGTATAATAACTGCCGATGAAATAACTAAAGAATATGTCAAAGAACGCATGAAAGAAAACGGTATCAAAAGAGATATTGAGTTTTATAAGAGCGATAAAGACGCTGTTTATAGCGAGGTTTTAGAATATGACTTTTCGGATATGCAGCCGCAGGTTGCCTGTCCGCATCTGCCTTCAAACGTTAAAGCGGTTAATAAGTTAAATAAGATTAAATTAGACCAGGTTGTAATCGGTTCTTGTACAAACGGCAGGATAAGTGATTTAAGAGAAGCGGCCGGTATCTTAAAAGGTAAAAAGGTTCAAAAGGGGATGCGTTTAATAGTTATTCCCGCAACCCAGAAGATATATTTAGAGGCCATAAAAGAAGGCCTGGTTGATATTTTTGTTAGGTCCGGCGGCGTCTTTACCATGCCTACCTGCGGGCCCTGTTTAGGCGGCCATTGCGGTATTTTGGATAAGGGTGAGGTGGCCCTGGCTACAACCAATAGAAACTTTGTCGGCCGTATGGGGCATGTAGAAAGCCAGGTTTATTTATCAAATCCGGCCGTAGCCGCGGCTTCAGCTATTACAGGCCATATAACACACCCGGGAGAAATAAAATGAAAAAAGATAAATTTGTTTTAACTGGTAAAGCCCATCTTTTCGGAGATGATATAAATACAGATGAGATTATTGCGGCTAAACATTTACATATGACAGATGCCGTAGAACTTGCGAAATACTGCTTTATAGATAAGAAAAAGGATTTTCATAAAAATCTCATTAAGGGTGACATTATAGTTGCCAAAAAGAACTTCGGCTGTGGCTCTTCAAGAGAACATGCTCCTATGGCCATTAAAGGCTGCGGTATTAGCTGTGTTATAGCTAAGAGTTTTGCCAGGATATTCTTTAGAAACAGTATTAATATGGGATTACCTATTTTAGAATGCCCTGAAGCGGATAAGATAAAAGAGCATGACAAGCTGGAAGTTGATTTAACTAAAGGGATTATTACAAATTTAACTAAAAATGAAACTTATAAAACAGAGCCGTTTCCGAAGTTCATTGAGTCTGTGATGGATGCCGGCGGCCTGATGGCGACACTAAAAAAATAAATTCTAAACACTAAGCACTAAATACTAAGTAATATCAAAACTCAAATGCTCCAAACTCAAAACGGTTATTAGTTGTTTTGTTTTGTAATTTTGAAATTAGAATTTGTAATTTATTTAGGATTTAGATATTAGAATTTAGAGTTTAATCAACAGGAGAAAAAAATGTACAAGATAGCAGTTATCCCGGGAGACGGCACAGGGCCGGAAGTAGTAGCTGAGGGCTTAAAGGTCTTAGAAGCCATAGCTTCTAAAAAAGGCTTTAAGTATGAGTTAGCCAATTACGACTTCGGCGGCGAAAGATATATGAAAACAGGTGAAGTCTTAGCTGATTCAGCCATAGAAGAATTAAGGGGCTTTGATGCGATATATTTAGGAGCTGTAGGCCATCCTGATGTTAAGCCCGGTATTTTAGAGAAGGGTTTATTGTTAAAGTTAAGATTTTCATTAGACCAGTACATTAATCTAAGGCCGGTTAAGTTATATCCCGGAGTTTTATCTCCCTTAAAGGATAAGGGCCCTGAGGATATTGACTTCGTGGTCGTCAGAGAAAACACAGAAGGCCTTTATGTAGGTGAAGGTGAATTTATAAATAAAGGCACTGAAGAAGAAGTCGCAATTCAGGTATCTAGAAATTCCTATAAAGGAGTTGAGCGCTGCCTTCGATATGCTTATGAATACACCCAGAAGAGAAATAAAGAAAAGAAGCTTACTCTTTGTGGAAAGACAAACGTTCTAACTTATGCTTGGGACTTGTGGGAAAGAACCTTTAACAAATTAGCTGCTAATTATCCTGATGTAAAAACAGATTATGCTCATGTGGATGCCACTTGTATGTGGATGATTAAAAATCCCGAATGGTTCGATGTTATTGTCACCGATAATATGTTCGGGGATATTATAACCGACTTAGGGGCTATGATTCAGGGCGGCATGGGAATTGCTGCGGGTGGCAACATTAATCCCGAGGGTGTTTCGATGTTTGAGCCCATTGGCGGTTCTGCTCCCAAATACACAGGTAAAAGTGTAATTAATCCTCTGGCTGCTATTTGCGCGGCGGGAATGCTTTTGGAAAATATAGGCGAGGAAGAAGCCGGTAAAGCTGTTGAGGCTTCAGTTATGAAAACAACTACTCAGTTAAAGAGTTTATCAGCCGGTAAGATGGGTTATTCCACCCAGGAAGTCGGCGATTTAGTAGTTAAAAATTTGAAATAGTTCATGGCTCATAGCTGATGGCTGATGGGGACAAGCAAAAAAGATGGATAACCCAAAATTTAGTTTTGAAGATTTAGATGTCTGGCAAAAGTCGGTTAATTTCGCTGAAGAAGTCATCGGCACTATTGACGAGCTTGATACAGATAGAAAACATTTCAGATTAATTGAAAATTTGGAAGCTTGTACCGCATCAATAGCGCTGAATATAGCAGAAGGTAAAGGTCGATATTCAAAAAAAGAATTTATTCGGTTTTTGTATTTTGCTCGTGGTTCTTTGTATGAGACTATTGCTTTGTTAATAATATTTCAAAAAAAGAATTGGATTAATGAAACTCAGCTTAATGAATTAAAAGTTTTTGGTAGTCAAATAGGTAAAATGCTCTCAAGTTTAATAAAATCTATCAAAAAGACTATCAACTAAGAACTATCAGCTTTTTTTGATTTTTATTTTTTGCTATGAGCTAATAACTATGAACTATGAGCTAATAAAAGGATAAACACATGAAACAATATAAGCTATGTGTAGTCGGCGTTGGAGCCGTTGGAAAAGAAATCTTAAGAATTCTTAAAGAGAGAAATTTTCCTATTGCATCCCTGAAAGTTTTAGCCAGAAGTGCCCGGGAGATGGAGCTTGATGGTTTTAAATACCAGGTGGAGTCTATTAGCCATGATTCCTTCAAGGGTATTGAGATAGCCTTGTTTGCCGGCACCGAAGGTGAGAAGGGAGCTTCAGTTACTTACGCGCCAACTGCGGTAAAAGAAGGGGCGGTAGTCATAGATAATGGAGCTGACTTCAGGCTTAAGGATGATGTGCCTTTAGTCGTCACCGAAGTAAACGCGGCTGATGTTAAAAACAATAAAGGTATTATCTCAAATCCTAACTGCTCAACCATTCAGATGGTCGTGGCTTTAAGTCCTATTTATAAGCTATCTAAAATAAAGAGGATTATTGCCAGCACCTATCAAGCGGCTTCAGGTGCCGGTCAAGGCGCTTGTGATGAACTTTATAGCCAGACTGCTGAATTTCTTGATGGCAAAGACTTAACTATTAAGGCCTTAAGTAAAAGAATAGCTTTTAATGTTATTCCTCAAATAGGCGGATTTACTGAACTAGACTATACTTCGGAAGAATGGAAGCTTGTCCATGAAACTCATAAGATACTTCATGATAATGATATTAAGATTTCAGCCACCGCTATCAGAGTGCCGGTTAAGACCGGGCACAGCGAGTCTATCTATATAGAAACCGAGAGGCCGCTTTCAGTTGAAGAGGTGAGAGAGGTTTTAAATAATCAGCCGGGAGTAAAAGTGGTTGATGATATAAAGGGTGGACGCTATCCTATGCCATATCAATCAGAAGGAACTGATGATGTCTTTGTGGGACGTATTCGTAAGGATCCCTTTGTGCCTGAAGGCCTTTGGCTCTGGGTAGTAGCTGATAACCTCAGAAAGGGTGCGGCCTTAAATGCCGTGCAGATAGCAGAAGCATTAATCAAAGATGACTAATTTCAAGCTTATAATAGAATATGATGGTACACATTACTCCGGTTGGCAAATCCAACCTCATCAAAAAACCATCCAGCAGGAAATAGAAAGAAGATTAAGTAAAATATTAAATGAAAAAATAAAGATTAACGGCTCCGGCAGAACAGATGCCGGAGTTCATGCTTTAGGCCAGGTTGCAAGCTTCAAAACTACCTCAATAATAAAACCCCCCATAATTAAAAAAGCCCTTAATTCACTTCTGGATAAAGATATCAGGATAAAAAGTGTTTCTAAAGTTGATAAGGACTTTCATGCCAGGTTCTCCGCCAAGAAAAAGACCTATAGGTATCAAATTTCATTAACAGAGCCGGGTGTTTTTGAAAGATATTACTATAACTACATTCCTTATAAACTTAATTTACCCCTCATGAAAAAAGAAGCCAAAGATTTATTAGGCAAGCATGATTTTAAATGCTTTGAGGCCTCAGGAAGAAGGGCTAAGGATACCGTTCGCATTATCTCAAAAGCAAATTTTACTAAAAAAGGAAATAAACTATATTTCACCATAGAAGGAAATGGTTTTTTGTACAATATGGTCAGAAATATAATAGGAACTCTTATTGAAATAGGAAGAGGTAAATTCCCCAAAGGAACTATTAAAGAATTAATCAAAACCAAAGACAGAAACAAAGCTGGCCCCACAGCCAAAGCCTGTGGGTTGGTATTGGTTAGGGTTGGGTATTGATAGATTAATTTGTGAACTTCGTATATCCTTATATTATGGATAAAATGCGGAATATAAGCAAAAAAATGAACTTGTAAATTTAAACAGATGGTGTAATATAAATGTGTATGATATTAAATATCCAGAAAATACCTATTCCATATATTAATTGTTGGACACAAATATGATGATCAGGAGGATTAAAATGGTTGGAAGATATTCATTATGGATGATGTTGATACTAATCTGTCTTCTTTCAGCCCCGACGGAAGTTTTGTCTCAAACCGCTCACGATGTTTTTCCTGCAGTGGTGTTTCTTCAGGGACATCAAGGAGTAAAGAAGACAACAATTAATGGAGAAGAGGTGGAAGTCTGGATAAAAAAAACCAAGACAAATCCTGAGCCACTAAACTTAATTACATCAGGGTCAGGTTTTTTTGTGTCCAAAGGGCCGAATTTGTATCTTGTAACGGCAAGTCATGTTTCCAATGGAATACCTTTTGATTCTAAGGCAACGGTATATGGAGCTAATGGTATACCACTTACCTACAATCTATCAGAACTTGCTGGTATGCAAGCACCAAAATGGATATTGCATAATGAAGCTGATATTGCTGTATTACCGATTTCACCTCCCGAGAATTTTAGAGCAGCAATACGTGCCGTTTCATATGACCAACTTGCAATTGAGAATTCAGCTCCTAATTTAGATATCTTTTTGACTACAGTTGGTTTTCCTCTTGAATTGGGTGTCAAAGGTAAATTCTCTCCAATAGTGAAAGTAGCACACCCTGCTAGCGCTTTATTCAGACATTCTAGATTTGATAATAATACTGAAGCTTCATTCTTTATTTTGGATGACCCAAGCGTTGCTGGATTTAGTGGAGCTCCCGTATTTAAACTTTCAAGTGTAAAAATTGGGGTTATGTCTTCTGGACAAGGGGCTTTTAATTGCGTGGGAATAGTGCATGGAACTTTTAATGATCCAACTGGAGGAAAATTCGCAGCAATTCTTCCGGCTTTCTATATTGCGGAGACAATAGATATGGCACATACAAAATAAAGAAGTTTTGCTCAACCAAACGCTGCACCTGACCGCAAAAACGCGCGGCGTTTTTGTTCCCTCACTTCGTTCGGCGGCAGGTGAGCTCAATCGTTAGATAAATAATGAAAATTAAGCGGAGGTGGATTATGAACGGCTATTCTAATAGATATTGGATTCTGCCACACATTGCTGATAATGCTGAAAGTAGTTTTAAACAGCTACAAAAAGATCAAAGTTGGCAGCTTGGCACTGATTCACATATTAATAAGATAAGAAGTGGAGATAAAATATTATTTTATATTAGCGATAAAAGCAAAAAAGTGAAGTATTTCTCTGGGGAGGCGATTATTACAAGAGAACCCCATGAACCTACAAGAGCGCCAAGAGGTGATAATAAATATCGGCCATTTGAGATTGACTTCAAGATTGAATCTATTTGGGACCCTCCAGTTTTTTGGACAAAGAATTTAAGAGATAATTTGGATTTTGTTAGATCTGCTCCCAATGTTGGGATGGCATTTAAGAATAAGACTATCATTCCTATAGATGAAAAAGATTATAATACGATAGTTCAGCCTAGTAAAAAGAGATAAAAGAAGGGGTGCCTCAAAAGAAAAAAACTGATTTTAATTTTTCAGCATTTCAATTAACAAATAAATTTAAAAAACATTTAACAATGCACTACACCTGCCCTTTTTCTGCGTTCTATCAAGCTTGGCTAATGGCAGGTATACATGAATGTTAGGAGAAAAAAATATGCAGATATCTGATTATGTTTCAATAGCTGCACTAATAATTTCTATTACAAGCATAGCGATATCGGGTTATTTTGGATTTCGTGACAGGGCCCATTTAAAAACACATGCTAAATTTTACCCTTATAATTCTAGTTATGATCGTGCTCATATAGCTATTAAAATTGTGAATTGCGGTAGGAGACCGGTAATCTTGACTATGTTTGGTGGAAATTTGAGCGAAGGTGGTTACTGTGGAACGCATATAGGTAAAGAGGGAAAAGGGGTCAGATTGGGTGAACATGAAAAATATGAAACCTCTGTCTATTTGGAAGATTTACATATTATTGATCCGGAAGGAAATGAATCCGATCATGTAAATTTTTGGTTTGAAAACACATTGGGACAAAGATTCAAAGTAATAAATTCAGAAAAATTAATTAATAAATTAAGTAAAACGACGAATTTCTAAGTGTAATTATAAGAATGGATAAGGATAAGGATAAGGGGACGATAAGGGGACAGACCCCTTTAATTCTAAAATTAAAAAGGGGTCAACTCCCTTAATAGATCCCTAAAAAAAACGAAGAAATATTAAAAGTAGAAGAAACAGAAAAATCCTAACAAACTAATCCAACTGACTAAAAAGCTGCGCTTTTCGACTGGTGATTTCGTTTTTATGACATAGTAAATGGAGGGTTAAAATGGAAGATATAAGATATACAATTGCCAACTATACGGTGCATGTATATATTTTTTTATTTTTCGCATTCATTTTAGGAATGCTAAGTCCTAAACTTGTTTTGTGGTGGGGCAATAAGAAACATCGGACTCGTGGACGAGTTTTTAAAGTTTGCTTTTTATCTACAATAGTCACTACTTTTGTAAGTATTATTGTTTATTCAGCCAATTTACCACCTTCTGTAGCCACAAAAAAAGTAAAGACAATTGATTACAAAATAGACAATGTTAAAAAACAAGAAAAACAATGCAAAAAACCTTTCACTATGTTAAATTTTGTCAATGTAGAGCAAACAAGCTTTGACAAAATAGAATTTCTTATTGAAACAGATCTACCAAATGGTTTAGAGTTTTTTATTAATGTACAAGAGGCTAACTTGAAACCAACCAATAAATATATAGCAACAGATACTAATAAAATTAAAGTAGAAGCTGGTCGATTAAAAGGTTTTATTGAAATGCGAACCCGTGATAATAAATTTCTTCCTCAAGGTATATATCAACTACATTTGTACACTGGTAGTCAATGGTATTTTGACAAAAAATTTGTGATTAAAAATTACAAAATGACAAATGAGGAAAAAACATCTATGAAAAAATTGGAAAATATGGAGAAAATATAAAAATAGATTCTTATACTAAACAAATTGATTTCAGAAATTACCAGTTTAATACAATAGAAGCAGATTCCAATACTTTTATCTTTCCCAGTAAAAACTACGTTAAAAATCTAGAAGAAAACATTAAAAAACATGACCCAGAGAAAAAGGAACTTTTTGTTGCAATTAATGAACTAGAATTTTTTTATAATGATTTGATTCATAAGTACAGTACCAAAGAAAATAATTTTGTAATGTACGAAAAAGACTGGTTGGAATGGTCTCATAGTTGGAACCGAAAATTAGCAAGTTTCAGGAAGAAATACTTTCAAAATAGTTCTTATATTGACAAAGGATATTACAATGAAGGGTGGTCAAATTTAAGAATATCTGCCGGATATCTTTATACTATATGGTCAGATTTACATTGTGCTTTGACAACTCAAACTAAGGCAGATTTGAATAGTGAAATCGTTCAATATTATAAAGAGGGCATAAACGCAGCATATACTGAAGCAAATGAATATTGACACCATAATAGTAACTGTTAAAACTCAAATCAATAATGAAGGGTTTCCACTCGAATAAGGGGACAGACCCCTTTTTACGATACTGTGGAATCACTAGATACTTAAAGGGGTATTAACTTATGAAATTAATAATTCTTAATCTTGCTCGTAGTACTACCGAAGAAGAATTAAAAGTTCTCTTTGAAGAATATGGCGCCGTACAATCTTGTGATTTGGTGTTAGATAAATCCACCGGTGGATCCAAGGGTTTTGGTTTTGTTGAAATGCTGAAACCAGAAGAAGCCAAATTTGCGATAAAAAGCTTGAACAATAAGAAAGTTGCCAGCAATAAAATCCGTGTTAAAAAAGCTGAAGACAAAAAGGCATAGCAAAATTAAAAAGGAAATTAAAAAGGGGTCACCTCCCTTAAGTACCCCTTAATTGACACATTCAATCACGCTACTAATTTCCTAAATTTCTTCAATAGCTTATATAGCATACAGCAATATATTCCCTAAATAAGAAAAATTTCTCCACTTGATAACCTGTATCTTTCTGTTATAATTGATATAGTTTTGTTTACTTCTTTGTGTTTTTTTAATACTGGAGAAAGTTATGTATATGAATTTACCTAAATGGACAGCGATTTTCTTACTATTTCTGGGTATTGGTTATTCCGCAAACGCTCAAGCCCTGCAAATAAACGGGTATAATCCCGCTCGGCATGACAGGTTTAATCCGGGAACATATGCCGGTAATCCTGTAAACAACCCTGATTTTTTTGCTTCACAATATGACTGGTCGGGTGTAGGGTGGGACATGGGCATGTCATCGCGCAGCGTGACAATGGTATCGCCGCAACATTTTGTTTGCGCCAATCACTGGAAAGTGCCCACTGGAAACACAATTAACTTCATAAACAGAGAAGGGCAACTGAAATCTTATACAGTTAATAAATATTCTTCCCGCGTTATTGACAATGTTAATGAATTCGGTTCTCATCCCTGTGATCTTGCCCTTGGTTGGCTTAGTGAAACTGTGTCTGAGGCTGACAAGATTTCCCACTATTCTATTCTGGATACCGATGATCCAAGTTCTCCTTATTATGATGTAAACTGGTGGGGAACCTCTCTCGGTGCGCAAGTTGAAAGTAATATATATCTTTATGGCCAAGGCGCGCAGGTAGGACGCAATAATGAAATAGGTAGTTTTGGTTATCACTGCCCTGCTAATGCCTATGAACAGACATTATATGCTTCTTCCCTTTTTCGTAGCGAGGAAAACTACAATCGTTTAGGTCCAGATCCCGGCTATCCTGATAATGCCGGGGCCGTGGGAGGAGATTCTAGCAGTCCAACCTTTGTATTATGGGGCGGGGAGTTGACGCTATTTGGTGTTCATTCTGCGGTATCTGCCGTGCCTCCAATGACCAGTTGGTATACGTATGATACTTTTCTTCCTCGATATATAAATGATTTGGATATGTTAATGGAAGAAAGCGATTATTTTATAAACAGGATAGACGTTTATGCTGTCCCTGAACCCTCGACCATTTTACTCTTAGGCGCGGGGTTGTTTGGAGTTTTTGGATTGAGGAAAAAGTTAAAAGAATAGGTTTTTAATTAAAAGGGGACAGACACCTTTTAATTATTAATGAAAATTCTATCAAATCTTACCAGAAGAATCCTCTCAGATAAAGATGGTGAATATATGCTATTATCTTGACAATATATACACATTAGTATATACTTATGCAATAGATCAAAGTAATACTTATAGAAATGATAATATAGGAGATGAGAAATGAGAACTGCAGTTAAAAAATTGTTTAAGCATGGCGGCAGTTATGCCGTAGATATACCTATGGATTTTGTGAGACACACCGGTACTAAAGAAGTGATTATAGAAAGTGCGCAGGACAAGATTAGTATCCGCGCCCAAAATAATCTTGATACTATTGAAGCTGACCCTCTTTTTCATTCATTTGTAGAGGCTTTGATAAAAGATGCCTTAAAGCATCCAGATAAGTTAAGAAATGTTAAAGAAGTCTGGGATAAGGAGTGGGACAAGCTTCTTGAGGGTATTGAAGTAGATGGTGAATAAATATGTTTTGAAATATCATCATCACTATTATCTTCGCGTTTCAGGTTTAAAAGAGCAAGTCAAAGCTTTAAAAGCAAAATTATCAAATAAAGATTATAAACAGCATGAGATTGTAAAACTTGCCGCGCGTATCCGCAATGCCGATCAAAATATCATCCCCCAAGATCCGAATCTTCCTGAATATCGCCTTAAGAGAGATCTGAAAAAATACAGGCGTTATAAGAGCGGATTACAGCGTTATCGCATTATTTTCTGTTTTTCCAGCAACCCTTTGATTATAATTTATTTATATTTGAATGATGAAGGCCATATACGTAAGTCCGGCAGCAAAAACGATCCCTATGAAGAGTTTAAGAAATTCGTTAAAAAGGGCTATGTTTCACATAACCCGAATGACCCCAAGATTCAAAAATGGATTAAAGATAAATATCCTTAGGTTAATATTGATAGCAAGAGCTTATAGCAATGGATAAAAGGGGACAGACACCTTTTATTTGACAAATATGATATTAAATATATTACACCTCGTAGGTGTAACAATATGCTCTTCTTTTGGTAATGCGTGCTTTAATCTTATAGTGTTCGAGGCGAAACCTCGAACAATAAATGAATTTTACGGCGAAAGACATAGAAGCACTAAGCTTGAGTATTTAGTATGCTTTATGTTATAATAAATGCAATATAAGATTCCTTAAAAAATGAAGTTCGTATATTAATTGTTAGATAAAGAAAATGAAAAAAGGAGAAAAATGAGTAAAAAAATTGTACTTGTAATTTTATTAATCCTCTGTGTTCAAAATTTTTGTTTTGCCGAAAAAACCTCAATCAGTGTTGCTAAAATACAATTTAGAGAAGTTGAACCTTTATTATTAGAACTGGTTTTTTCTAAACCGGAAAACAAGGAGCTTAAAGACAGCTATCAAACCTATAAAGAATTAGAGGACTCTATGATGCGCAAAGCATTAGAGATGCAAGAAACGGGTGAATTTAATCCCATGGATTTTACTGAAACCTTTTCTTCCAGCAATATGGATGAGCAAAAAAAAATAGAAAATTTGGTTAAAGGAGAGCTAATTGTACTAATCGAAAAGTTGTTTGGAAAGCAATATCAAGTTATCATTAGTGAATCATATCAAGATAACATCCTATATACAGATATAGTTATTCCTGATATAACGGCAAACATTAGGCAATATTTACTTAAACTTAAAATTACTGGAGTGAGTAAGGAATAAAGTTCTAATTTTTAAAGGGGACAGACACCTTTAATTTTATATTCACTTTGCTTAGCACTCCCTTTGGTCGCATGCTAATTTTCTGACTCACTTCAATTATCTTAATAAACCGTGTATATATTACCTCGGAAGTGGTAGAATATCGGTTGTATCATCTTCGAGGCGGAAGACATAGAACCAAGTGTCCAAGCTTGATTATTTAATGTGTTTTATGTATAATCTATGTGTAATATAAAAGTTCCTTAAAGAAAGAAAATTGTAGATTAAGCGCTAGGTAGTGTAATAATCTATAATTTATTACAAAAGGAGAGTAAGATGAAGATTTATGTAGGAAATTTGTCGTATGAGGTCACTGAAGATGACTTACGGCAGGCTGTAGCGGAATTCGGAGAGGTTGAATCGGTCAGCATCATTAAAGACAAGTATAATGGTCAATCAAAAGGATTTGGTTTTGTGGAGATGCCCTCTAATGAAGAAGGCCAGGCGGCAATCGATGGCCTAAATGGCAAAGAGTTAAAAGGAAGAGAGCTTAAGGTGAACGAAGCTCGCCCTCGCGAAGATCGCGGCGGCAGTAGGAGCGGATATAGTAGCAGCGGTGGATATGGCGGCAGCAGCCGCGGTGGACACGGTGGCGGCGGCGGCGGATACGGCGGCGGATACACCAATAGTCGCGGTGGTCACGGGGGACGAGGCGGCGGTAGCCGCGGAGGAGAAGGTAAAGGCCGCAGCTAATTAAAGGGGACAGACACCTTTAAATTTCATATTTATAAGGAAAGGCGGAGGCAGGTTCATGGAAGATAAACAAGTAATAATTGACAACGAACACTTAAGATTACTATCAATATTCTACTATATCATGGGAGGCATTACCTGTTTTTATGGATTGTTTCCCATTTTGCATTTGATTATGGGTATAGCTATGATTAAATTGGCTCCAACCGCCGAAAGCGCTTCAGAGTCAAGCCCGGAGATTGTTGGTTGGTTTATGGTAATTATTGCCAGTGTTATTATTGTCCTGGGTTTAACATTGGGAATACTTCAGATACTGACGGGTACTTTTCTTAAAAAGAAAAATCATCGGGGATTTTGTTTAGCAGTTTCAGTTATTAGTTGCCTCATGATTCCCTTTGGGACTATCCTCGGCATATTCAGCATCACGGTTTTAAATAGAGAGTTTGTTAAGAAGATATTCGCGAAAGCATAGACTATCTCATTTGGGTATATTAACTAAGGGAGTATCTTATGGCAACTAAAAGATCTACAGGAATTACAGTATTTTCAGTTTTACTGATAGTTGGGGCATTCTATAGTTTAATGGGTATGTCAAATGTAGAAGGCTGGAATTTTCTTTTTCAGCCCCTGCCGGAAATATTTATACAGATACGTTATTTTATAACGGTTTTTGTTATAAGTTTAGCGCTTATTTCCGGTGTCGGCATATTATTTCTTAAAGATTATTTCAGGAAAATAATTATATTTACCACTTTCTTTACATTTTTTTCTTATTTAATAGAAGGGCCGTTAATAATTTATCGGAACCTTCCGGGTTTCGTTGAGCAGCAAGCCGCTCTTCTTGCAATTGAAACGCCGGATATTTCTCTAAAAGGTGTTTCAGCTGTTATGTGGTTTTTTCTTATTTTTAGTTATGTTATTGAATTTTGCTTCGCTATTTGTTTAGTCTATTTCTTTACCCGGCCGAAGGTAAAACAACAGTTTAGCTAAAAAATCATGCCTTGCAAATGGAACAGTATCTGTCCTTTAAGAAAATTAGAAAAAGCGGGTTTAATTGATTACAGTTGGAGCAGGGAGTATTGTGAGTCTGCTAATAACTGGATAAACTGCAAGCGCTATCAGGCGGAGGAAAAGGGTGTTGCGCAAAGTGATAATGTGATGCCTGACGGGAGTTTTGTTAATAATGATAAATAATAAAGAAATAAATAACAGTTTAGTTAAGGCTTATAATCATATGGCGGCAACATATGATAAAAATAGAGATGCCTTCGATATGACAGGTGTCCTAAATGATTTTTATGAGTCTTTAGAGATTAAAAAGGGTAGTTTACTTGATGCCGGCTGCGGAGCGGGGGAACCTTTCGCGGACTGGTTTATTAAAAAGGGTTGGCAGGTTACCGGTGTTGACTTATCCGATAAGATGCTCAACTTAGCTAAAGACTATGTACCTCAAATGAAGAGAATTTGCGCTCCAATGCAGGAAGTTGATTTTGAAGATAATTCTTTTGAAGCCATTACCGCTATATATAGTTTATTTCATTTATCACCTGATGATCAAAAGAACATACTTAAAAAATTCTTTAAATGGCTTAAGGGTAAGGGAAGTTTACTTTTTACATATGCGACTAAAGAATATACCCATCATGATACTTTTAGCGGCTATACGGAGTTTATGGGTGAGAAGTTATATTATAGTCATAGAACACCCGATGAGTTAGAGAATGAATTGACTGATATTGGTTTTGTAATAGAATCATTTAAGTATAGAGATATAGGTAATGAAACATTTCTTTGGGTTACGGTCCTTAAGAGGTAAAATGAAGCATCTCACCTTGAAAGTCTAATATAATTTATGTATAATATGTGTGTATGATATTAAAAGGCCTCAAAAAGAGGGAATTCATATATTAATTCTTGATGATATAAAAACTTTAAAGGGGGGTATAAATGAGTTTACCTAGTTTAAGACGCGAAACTATATACGGAATGCCGGTAGCAGACCAGATAATGTTTAATAGGCATTATGTGCTGGGCTATTCATATTATTTTCGTCAGGCAAAGTGGGCTTTAGAAATTGTAGATCCTGATAATCTTGGTTTAGATCGTTCAGATAATTTTCGTCCGGATTATCGAATTCCGGAGATGTTTCGGGCCGACCTTGTTGATTATGCAAAGTCCGGGTATGATCGCGGGCATCTTGTCGCGAGTGCTAATCAGAGAGAAACAGAGTTGCAGAATAGCGAAACATTCCTTTTGTCCAATATGTCTCCTCAGAGGCCTCAATTTAATAGAAACGTCTGGAGAGAGTTGGAAGCTGAAGTTAGAAATTTAGACGCGAAGCCCAAAACATTAGAAACGTATGTTATTTGCGGGCCTATTTTTTATTTCGATCGGTCGGTCGAAGGTATAGGCGCTAATGATCCGAATGAAGTAACCATACCAATACCGCACGCGTATTTTAAATCTGTTTTAGCTGAGAACAACAAGGGGGTTTTGCGTATGTGGTCTTTTGTAATGCCGAACGATGAATCCAAGCAGTCGCTTGATACTTTTTTAGTTTCAACTAAGCTTGTTGAAAAATTAGCCGGCATCAAGTTGTGGGAACGGCTGGTTGGTAAGAAAATTGACCGAGAAAAAGCAAGAGTCCGCAGGATGTGGTAAAATTTTCAAGGATATAATAAATCACTTTATCTAACTCAAACAAAATGGGAATAATTGTACTTTTGTTTGGTGTTAGAAAAACCCTGGTGGGCGTTCTCTAGAGACACATTCCCTATAACTCAATTCAGGTCTTATTATGCTTAAGAGATATTTATATATCTTTTTAGCAGATAATGGGGTATGATAAATATAATAGTGTAAATAATAAAATTATATTAATAGAAAAGAAAGATATTTTGATGAATAAGAAGAAATTTAGCGATTTAGGACTTTCAGCAAAAGTGCTGGAGGCGATTAACAAAAAGGGTTTTGAAGAGCCAACTGAAATTCAGGCTATGACTATCCCTGTTATGTTAAGAGATGATACTAATATCATTGCTCAGGCCCAAACAGGCACAGGCAAAACAGCCGCCTTCGGATTACCTTTAATCGAAATGATTGACGCCGACACCAGAGCGGTTCAGGCGCTAATTCTGGTTCCTACGCGGGAGTTGGCTATTCAGGTCTCGGAAGAAATCAATTCACTTAAAGGCAGCAAGGATATCAGAATAGTTCCCATATATGGCGGCCAGTCAATTGATCAGCAGTTGCGCAGATTAAAAAAAGGTGTGCATATTGTCGTTGGAACTCCGGGTAGGGTAATTGATCATCTTAAAAGAAAAACACTAAAGCTTGGAGAAATAGATCACCTCATACTTGATGAGGCGGATGAAATGCTTAATATGGGATTTGTTGAGGATATGGAAAAAATAATGAGGTATACAAACCCCGACAAAAGAACGCTTTTGTTTTCAGCTACAATGCCCAAGAGGATAAAGGACCTTGCCCACAAATACATGGAAGGTTATGAGTTTATTGCGGTTAAGGCGGAGCAGCTGACAACTAACTTAACCGAGCAAATATACTTTGAGGTAAAAGCCTCCGATAAATTCGAGGCGTTATGCAGAATAATAGATATTGAAGACGATTTTTACGCTTTAGTTTTTTGCAGAACAAAAAGTAATGTTGATTCTGTTTCATCTCGCTTAATAGATAGAGGATATGACGCGGCTGCTATTCATGGGGATATTTCCCAGTCGCAAAGGGAAAGAACTCTTGATAAATTCAGGAAACAAAGAGTTCGTATTCTTATAGCCACAGATGTTGCCGCTCGAGGAATAGATGTTATTAATCTCACCCACGTTATCAACTTTTCATTGCCTCAGGATCCGGAGTACTATGTTCATAGAGTAGGCCGTACAGGAAGGGCGGGCAATGAGGGCACCGCTATTACATTTATTACGCCAAGTGAATATAAGCAGTTGATGTTTATACAGCGTATCGCCAAGACTGATATTAAGAAAGCAAAAGTACCAAACGTAAAAGATATTATTGATGTCAAAAGGAAAAAAATTCACGATGATTTAGACGCCGTTCTTAGGGGTAAGATTGACGTTAATTTTTATAACTGGGCTAAAAAAATGCTTGGGAATAATGATCCGGTAGAAATAGTGGCCGCGACATTAAGTCATTGTTTTGAAGAAGAACTTAATCCTGATACCTATGGCGAAATAAAAGAGGTCAGTGGAAAAGGGAAGCAAGTTGATCAACAGGGTAAAGCGAGGCTTTTCGTAGCACTCGGCAAGAAAGATAAGATGAGTGCTAAAAAACTTGTTGATCTTATTATGAGTAAAGTCCCGGTTAAGGCCAAACTCATCAGCGACGTACAGGTAATGGATAAATTTTCTTTTATAACCGTTCCCTTCAATGTCGCGGAAAAAATCGTTATTAGTTTTAAAGAAAAAGGCCAAAAACCTCTAATCAGCCATGCCAAGAAACCCAAAAGGTAATAACTTAATATTTGATGTTTTGTTTTGAGGTTTGTATTTAAGTTTTTAAATTAACTTTATACAAAGAAAAGGGAGAACATGAGTACGCTAAAGCATTATAAGAAAACGTTGGTTATTTTTGCATTTGCCATCCTGATGACGGTAATGGTTGGTAATAATTTGGTTTTTTGCGCGGAAGATTTTCCTTATAAGAATTCACGTGTGCAACTTGAAGATAGAATTGATGACCTTCTAGGCAGAATGACCCTTGAAGAAAAAATAGATGAAATTTGCGGTAAAGATTTTATGGATGGAAAAACAAATAGGCGCCTTGGAATTCCACCATTATTAATGACTGACGGGCCTCATGGCATAAGAGATATGTACGGTAAAGCAACATGTTTTCCTACGCTTGTTATGCTGGGCTGCACCTGGGACGAAGATTTATCGAAAAGGTTTGGTGTCGCTCTGGCAGAAGAAACACGGGCTAAAGGAAGAAATTTAGTTTTAGGCCCTTGTATTAACATACACAGGACTCCGCTTGGCGGGCGGAATTTTGAAAGTTTCGGAGAAGACCCTTATCTTATAGGAAAATTGGCGGTTGGTTATGTCAAAGGTGTTCAAAGTGAAAATATAGCAACTTCTACAAAGCATTTTGCCGCTAATAACCAGGAATGGGAAAGAGCAAATATAAGCGTTGAAATAAGCGAAAGAGCTTTAAGGGAAATATATCTTCCCGGTTTTAAGGCGGCTGTACAGGAAGCGGATACCTATACTGTCATGGGCGCGTATAACATGATAAATGGTTCCTACTGTTGTGAGAACTCTCATATACTTATAGACATACTTAAAGACGATTGGGGCTTTGAAGGTTTTGTCGTTTCTGACTGGTGGGGCATAAAAAATAGAATAAAAGCGGCAAACGACGGCTGTGATATGGAAATGCCGGGCCCGGGCCACTTTTTTACAAAGGTAAAGATTCTGTCTGATGTAAGAAGCGATCGGATAAAAGAATCGGTTATAGATGATAAAGTGAGAAGGATTTTGCGTGTAAAATACAAGCTTGGATTATTTGATGACGTAAATAAGAAGTTTAAGGGCTCGGTTAATTCTAAAGAACATCAGGATTTAGCAAGAGAAGTTGCCGAGAGCGGTATGGTTTTATTAAAAAACGAAAACAATGTTTTGCCGTTAAACCTCGGAAAAATTAAGTCAATAGCCGTAATTGGCCCCAATGTTTCGCAGGCGCGCCATGGTGGCGGAGGAAGCTCACAAGTAGGCCCTCCATATTCTATAAGCCCTCTTGAAGGATTAAAAAATAAATGCGGCAACGCGATAACAATCAATTACGCGAAGGGCTGCAATATGCCGAATGAGGTAAATGAAATACCTTCCTCAGCGTTTAGGCCGTCGGAAAATTCTGAAGAGTTTGGTTTAAAAGGCGAATACTTTAATAATAAAGATTGCAAGGGGAACCCCGTACTTACAAGAATAGATAAAATAATTAATTTTGATTGGGTGGGAAATTCTCCGGCTAAAAGCATAAAGAATGATAGTTTTTCTGTTCGCTGGACCGGAAAACTTATTCCTCCGAAAACGGGGAGTTATGATTTAAGTTTACTGAGTGATGACGGAAGCCGTTTGTATATTGATGATAAGCTTGTTGTTCGTAACTGGGGTGATCACGGCCCGGAAGCGAAGAAAGGCGTATTGGAACTTATCGAAGGAAAGAAGTACGATATACGTATTGAATATTACGAAAACGCCGGCGGAGCGGTAATGAAATTTGGATGGGTGCCACCGGGTAAGGATATGCAGCAAAAGGCGGTTGCAGCGGCAAGAAAAGCTGATGTTGCCATTATATTTGCCGGGCTTAATAACTTAATAGAAGGCGAAGGTGTTGATAGAAGAAATATGAAGCTTCCCGAAGGGCAGGATGAACTTATAGACGTTGTAAGCGCTGTTAATAAAAATACAGTTGTAGTTTTAATAAATGGAACCCCCGTTGAGATGCAAAAATGGATAAATAACGTTCCCGCCGCGATTGAAGCCTGGTATCCTGGCATGGAAGGCGGCAACGCGATAGCAAATATCCTTTTCGGTGATGTTAATCCCTCCGGAAAGCTATCTGTGACTTTGCCCAAAAAGTTGCGGGACAATCCTTCTTATGGAAATTATCCCGGCAGCAATGGCAAAGTCTATTATAGAGAAGGTATATTTGTAGGTTACAGGCATTATGACGAAAATAATATTGAACCTCAATTTCCTTTCGGCCACGGGCTTTCTTACTCGGAATTTGAGTATTCAAATTTGGTTATAAGTCCTAAAGAAACTAAAGACGGAGAAGTCACTGTTCAGGTTGACATTAAGAATATAAGTGATCGTGAAGGAAAAGAGGTAGTTCAGCTTTATATTAATGACAAACAAGCCTCTCTTGAAAGGCCTCCGAAAGAACTCAAGGCGTTTAAAAAGATAAACCTTAAGCCGGGTGAGAAGAAAACCGTAAGATTAAAAGTTGATAAATCATCTTTATCTTTTTATGATGAAGCAAAAAAGAAATGGGTAGCGGAACCCGGAGAGTTTGAAGTATTAATAGGCTCCTCATCAAGGGACATAAGGCTGAAGGATAGTTTTATATTAGTAGATTAAGGCTTAGGGTACGTATAAGTTTGCGAGAATAGCGTGTTTTAGTATATCTAAAAACCCCCTTGACAAAATAATTTGTATTTGTTAAACTTGTCTAACAAATAAAGGTTTATCTAATAAAGGGATATATTTTTTTGTTTTGAATGTTAGAAGTAACTAATATAGTTTTGTAAATCAAATAAAAAGGTTAATGGTATGAAGCGAAATTTAATACTTATACAAAAAGAAGGAATTAATACGGCTCATGCGTATTGAAAGTGATAGAGAAAAATTAAGTTCTAATATGGAAGATTATCTGGAGGCTATCGCCCTTATAGAGATGGATAAAGGGGTTGCCAGGGTTAAAGATATAAGCCGTTTAATGAAGGTAAAAACTCCAAGTGTTACCAGTGCTCTTAACGTTTTGGCCAATAAGGGCCTTGTTGAACACGAACGTTACGGTTACGCGGAGCTTACTGAAAACGGCAAACGGATAGCTCATGATGTGCTTAAAAGGCATAAGATGTTGACTAAATTTTTATCCAGTATTTTAAAGATTGATCCGCAAGTAGCCGCGGGCGACGCTTGTAAAATGGAGCACGTTCTTAGCCCTCAAACATGCGAAAGATTAACCATGTTTGTTGAGTTTGTTGGTGCCGGCTCTGAAATTGACAGGCCGTTGTGGCTTAAAGGATTTGATCATTATCTTAAGACAGGCAAACGGGTAGAGTGTAAAAATAAGCAAGCGCTGAAAAAAGTTAAGGGCGAGAAGTAATTTTTTTAAGGAGAAACAAAATGAGTGAAAGGGCGTTGGATAAATTAAAGCCGGGAGAAAAAGGTAAGGTAGTAAAGGTATCAGGTGGAGAAGGTATCAGCCGCCGTTTATTGGCAATGGGAGTTATCAGAGGAACCGCGATAGAAGTAGAAAGAGTCGCTCCTTTAGGCGACCCTATTGAAGTAAAGATTAAAAGTTATCACTTATCTTTTCGTAAAGAGGAAGCGGCTAATATTATAGTGGAGGTTGACTGAGATGTCCAAGCCTGTTTTACCGTTATTAATGATTTCACCCGGCAAAGAGGTAGTTTTGGTTTCTTTGGGCGGAGGGCTGAATTTTCGAAGAAGGCTTACCGATATGGGCTTAGCGGAAGGTGTGAGGTTCAAGATTTTGCATTCGCAGGGCCCGGGACAGTGTATTGTCAGGGTAGGTAACACCAGGTTGGCCATAGGCTATGGCATGGCGCAAAAAATTATAGTAAGAGAGACATAATAATGATAAAGAAGATAACAATTGCTTTAGCGGGCAATCCTAATTGCGGCAAGAGCTCGATTTTTAATAATCTTACCGGTGCGCGTCAGCATGTAGGCAATTATCCGGGTGTAACGGTTGAGAAAAAAGAGGGTAGATTAAAGTATAAGGATTATGAAATAAAGGTTATTGATCTGCCGGGAACATACAGCCTGTCGGCTTATTCCGAAGATGAAATTATTGCCAGAAATTTTATCGTACAAAGAGAGGCTGATATTATCATTAATATTATCGACTCCTCTAATCTGGAAAGAAATTTATATTTAACGACGCAATTAATGGAATTGGACGCGCCTCTCGTATTAGCTATGAATATGAGTGATGTTGTTGAAAAAAGAGGTGAGCATATTGATTACTCTGAACTTTCAAAACTTTTAGGGCACCCGCTTATACCCACTGTAGGCAATAAAAATAAAGGAACTCAAAATCTTTTAGAAACCATCATCGGAGTTTATGAAAAGAAGATTGAGTTTGAGAAAGTTTATGTAAGTTACGGAGCTGAAGTGCGGGAGGAGATGGATAAGATAGAAAAGATACTCATCAAAGATGAGGCCTTAATTAAGGCTTACCCTCTCAGATGGCTAATTATTAAACTTATCGAGGATGACCGGCTTGTTTTAGATGTTCTTGAGAAGTCGGCTGTAGCCGGGGAAGCCGTTGTACAGGCAGAAAAAAGCCGGAGGCATTTAAAAGCGCATTTTGGTGATAGTACGGATGTTATTGTAGCTGAAAGAAGGTATGGTTTTATCAGCGGTGCCTGCACTCAGGCACTAAAGATATCTGTTGAGGATAGACACACTGTATCCGATAAGATTGACAGGATTGTTTTAAACAGATTTGCCGGCGTGCCTATTTTTGCCGCCGTAATGTATCTTATTTTTAAATTTACCTTTGTTTTCTCAGGGCCCGTTGTAGGATGGTGTGAAGGTTTTTTTGACTGGTTGGCAGGTGTTGTCGCTACCATAATACCGGAAGGATTATTTCAGTCTCTTGTTGTTGATGGAATTATTGGAGGAGTTGGCGGCGTCTTGGGTTTTTTCCCGCTTATTCTTTTTATGTTTTTTGCTGTAGCCTTTTTTGAAGATTCCGGCTATATGGCCAGAGCCGCCTTTGTGATGGATAAGCTAATGAGTAAATTCGGGCTTCACGGCAAGTCTTTCTTGCCGATGATGATATCGACAAACGGATGTGCCGTTCCCGGGATTATGGCGACAAGAACACTGGAAAATAAAAGAGACCGTTTGATTACTATGATGGTTACACCCTTTATGATTTGCGGAGCAAAACTGCCTATCTTCGCCCTTTTTATAGGAGCTTTTTTCCCTGTCGCGTACGGTGCCAATATTATGTTTTTAATGTATATTTTAAGCATCCTTATTGCCTTTGGCTGCGCGAAACTTTTGAAAGTTTTAGTTTTTAAAGGTGAAACAGCTCATTTTGTAATGGAGCTTCCGCCATACCGCATTCCGACAATAAAGGGGATCCTGCTCAAGATGTGGGAGAGAGGCTGGATGTACATAAAGAAGGCGGGAACGATTATCGTTCTTGTTTCGATAATTATATGGGCGGGATTTACCTTTCCTCAGAATCCCCATATAGAAGAAGGAAAAAATTTAACGGAGAACGAGATAGCGGCCGTGCAGATGGAAAAGAGCTACGCCGGAAGAGTCGGCCATGTTATTGAACCTGTTATTAAGCCTTTGGGGTTGGATTGGAGAGCCGGCGTTGCCCTGGTGGCGGGATTTGCTGCCAAGGAAGTGGTGGTCAGCACTTATGGGACTATGTATAGCCTGGGTGAAGTTGATCCCGAAGAGGCAGACTCCTTAAAAGAAACTATAAAGAAAGATGTTTTCTGGAATCCGCTTAAGGCGATTTCCTTTCTCATCTTTTCCCTTATTTACATTCCCTGCGTAGTAGTGATGGCGGTTTTTCATAGAGAGGCGGGTTCGTCCTGGAAGTGGACCTCATTTATGGTTTTCTGGACAACCGCCTTAGCCTGGACGGCATCATTTATCGTTTATCAAGTAGGTATGTTTTTCTTTAAATAGGGACACATCCCAATTAATGATTAAAATAAGTTAAATATAATATATCCCAGAAGAGTGTTTTTGGTTAGTAAATAGGGATAGCTGTCCCTATTTACTTAGGCACCTGATTTTTATGTTATAATTGATTAAAATGAAAGGATTGGGATGAAATTAAATAGAAGTGCGGTTAAATTATCTCAAATGAAAGATATTGTTGACGATGACTATGTTGAGGCCTCAACCAAAGATCGTTTAGAAATGATGTGGGATATCACTGTGGAACTGTGGTCCATATCAAAAAAAGGAGAATTAAGTGCTAAATCAAGATTACAAAGAAATGTTGGAAGTCTTAAAAGAGTACGATGTTGATTTTATTCTTGTTGGAGCATATGCGTTAGCTGCTCAGGGGTATCTACGAAGCACACTTGATATCGATATTTGGGTTGCTCCAACCGAAATTAACTCCAAAAAAATATATAAAGCATTAGCAAAGTTTGGTGCACCTCTCAATGATATCAATGAAGCTACATTTAAAGAAAAGGGTGTTATTTTTCAAATTGGTGTTGCCCCATGCAGAATTGACATCATTACTGAAATATCTGGAGAAATAGAATTTGAAGATGCAAAGAAAAGATCCGATCAAGTCGAAATTGAAGGGATATCCCCAAATATATTGTCTATTGAGGACTTAATCAAAAACAAGGAATCAACCGGGCGGCCAAAGGATATTGAAGATGCGGCAAATTTACGAAAACATAAGAAAAAACCATAACAAATCGCTACACCTGCTCACAAAAACGCACGGTGTTTTTTTGTACCCTTGCTTCGCTCGGCGGAAGGTGAGTTCGAACGTTAGAATAAATAAAATAGTAAAATTAAATTGTGAATTGTAATCACAAGTGCGACAGTTAAAGGATGTAGATTGCCGCAATATGAGTTACAATCCACCAACATTATTATACCAAACAAAAATCCTTGACAACAGGCCTATATTATGCTAAATTACTGCAATATTGTTTAAAAATAATAAAGGATTAATTAATGAAAAGTACAAAAACAACAACACCAAATCAAAATGAAATTAAGCGTAACTGGTTTATAGTTGACGCTAAGGATAAGATTTTAGGCAGATTAGCTACTAAAATTGCCGTACACTTACAGGGTAAGAATAAAGCCGACTACACACCCTATATAGATATGGGCGATGAGGTAATTGTGATTAATGCCCAGAGGGTAGCTGTCACAGGCAAAAAGCTTACGCAGAAGATGTATAAAAAGTATTCAGGCTATCCGGGTGGTTTAAAAGAAACGCCCTTGGAAGACATGCTAAAGAAAAAACCTGAAGAAGTAATTAGCCATGCCGTAAAAGGTATGCTTCCTAAGAACAGATTGGGAAGCAGAATGCTTAAAAGATTGAAAGTTTATAGGGGAGCTGAGCATCCGCATCAAGCTCAGAACCCGACAGCGTTAGACATATAAAGGAGAAAAATGGTAACAGCGGCAGCAGCACCCAAGATAATTAAAAAAGTACAAAGCGGTAAACGTAAAACCGCTATATGTAGAGTTACGTTCTCTTCCGGTAAAGGTGAGATTAAAGTCAATGGCAAGGAATTTGAGAAGTATTTTGTCTCTGATGTCCACCGTGTAATTGTTAAGGAACCGCTTGTGCTTACAAAATATGACGATAAATTTAATGTTGCCTTAAACGTTAAAGGCGGCGGACTGTCTGGACAGGCGGGAGCTTCAAGACTGGCTATAGCCAGAGCACTTACCCAAGAAGACGCGGATTTAAGAGTGGTTTTAAAAAAAGCAGGTTTCCTGACTTGTGACCCTCGGCAGAAGGAGCGTAAAAAATACGGCCGGAAAAAAGCACGTAAACGCTTCCAGTTCTCTAAGCGTTAATAAATTCCTAAGATATTTTTATATTTATTTTTCGTGCCTATCGTAATAAGTTTTTTGGTCATAATTAACTTGACGCGATAGGCATTTTATTTTATAATTTTTACATCGAGTAGTATGCCGTAATAAGTAGATAACTTATGAAATTTTAATAACTTACAAAAAAAGAAAGCTTTAAGAATGAAAACTAATAGTAGGAAAGTAAAAGTAGCTATTGTGGGCGCGACGGGTTATACCGGATCTGAACTTGTAAAGGTTCTTTTGGATCATCAGTATGTTGCGATTACATCGCTCACAGCCAAGATAGAGCAGGAAAGTAAAATAAGTGATATCTTCGGTAAGTTCTTAGGTAGATGCGATCTTTTATGTAAAAATCTGGATGTGGATGATGTCGCGAAGCATGCTGATGTTGTCTTTTTGGCATTGCCTCACGGCGTTTCTATGCATTATGCCGATGCTTTTCTGAAGAAAGGATTGAAGGTTATTGACTTAAGCGCCGACTACAGGCTTAAGAGCTTAGAGACATATACTAAATGGTATAATATTAAACATACTGATGTGAAGAATATAGCCAGGAGCGTTTACGGCTTACCCGAAATATACAGAGCTGAGATTAAAAACGCGGATTTAGTAGCTAATCCGGGTTGTTATCCAACGGTATCTATATTATCAACTTTACCGGTAGTAGCTAAAAATGATATTGGTTTATCAGATGTGATTATAGATGCCAAGAGCGGTATTACCGGAGCCGGAAGAAAAGCCGTTTTAAGCTTGCATTATTCTGAAGTCAATGAAAGCATAAAGGCCTATAAAATAAATGAACATCAGCATATTCCGGAAATTAATCAGGAATTATCCAATGTCGATGGAAAAAACTTTGAAGTAAGTTTTATTCCGCATATAGTGCCTTTAAACAGAGGCATTCTGGCAACTTGTTATATTAAGTACAGGGAAAAACTGGATGCCAATGAAATATATAACCTGTACAAAAACTACTATAAAGATGAACCCTTTGTGAAAGTATTGGATAAAGGCAGGTTGCCTGAAATTAAAGATGTAGTTTATACTAACTTCTGTCATATAGGGCTTAAAGTAAGTGAAGATAAGGGTTTGATAGTAGCTGTGGGTGTTATAGACAACCTTTTAAAAGGGGCCAGCGGCCAGGCGGTTGAAAATATGAATATTATGTGTGGTTTTAACGAAAAAGAAGGTTTAATTTAATGAAAGTTTATAAGACCGGGGTTACTACTCCTCTGGGTTATAAGTCCGCGGGTGTTCATTGCGGCATAAAGACGAGAAAACTGGATTTAGGCTTATTAATCAGCCAGGTACCGGCAATCTCCGCGGCTGTTTTTACGACTAATAAACTTTATTCACCGCATATTGATATAGATAAAGCTCATATTAAAAAATCAAAGGTTCAGGCTATAGTGGTCAATAGCGGTAACGCCAACTGTTATAACGGTAAAAAGGGTTATAATGATGCCTTGAGTCTTATTAATAAGGCGGCCGTTTTGCTTAAGGTTAAGCCGGCGGCGGTGCTTTTTGCTTCAACCGGAATTATCGCCAAGCTTTTACCTCTGGCTTTAATGAATAAGAAGCTGCCAAAATTGGCAAAGAAGCTGAGCATTGACGTTAAAGATGAGTTTTCGCATTCTATTTTAACAACCGATAGAGAAGTTAAACAGATAGCGGTTAGTTTTAATATCTATCACAAGCAGGTTACTATCGGCGGTTGTATTAAAGGAGCGGGGATGATTTGCCCGGATATGGCAACAACCCTTTGTTTTCTAACTACTGACGCGGTAATTAAAAGAGAGGCCTTAAAGAAAGCGCTTAATCAGGCAGTAGCTGAAACTTTGAATATGCTCACCGTCGAAGGGGACATGAGCCCCAATGACAGTGTATTTATAATGGCCAACGGCTTAGCTAAAAATAAATTAATTGATTCTAAAGGCAAGAGTTTTACTCAGTTTAAAAAGGCTTTGGTATATGTCTTAATGGATTTATCTAAAAAGCTTATATTAGACGCTGAGGGAGCTACGAAACTGATTAAGATACATGTAAAAGGTGCCAAAACTTTAAAGGATGCCAAGAAGGCGGCATTTTCCGTAGCCAATTCAACCTTGGTTAAAACTGCCTGTTATGGGCAGGATCCCAACTGGGGCAGAGTGGTTTCAGCTGTCGGTGCTTCCAGGGTATATTTAAAACCTGATAAAGTTGAGGTTAGCTTTGATGATACTTTAGTTTTTAAACATATGCAGCCTCAGAAATACGACATAAATAAATTAGCCGCGATTTTCAAGAAAAAAGAAATTGATATTAATGTTAACCTGCACTGCGGTAATAAAGAAGCTACGGTGTTAACCTGCGATTTAAGCAAGAAGTATATTGTCATAAACGCGCATTACAGGACATAAATGAAAAACATAATAAAAAAAGCCGATGTTTTAATAGAAGCCCTGCCGTATATCCAGCAGTTTAAAGGTAAGACTGTGGTGATTAAGTATGGCGGCGCCGCTATGGAAAATGATGAAATGAGGCGGGGAGCCCTGGAAGATATAGTTTTTATGAACTTTGTGGGGATTAAGCCCGTCTTGGTTCACGGCGGAGGGCCGTTTATAAGTAAAAATATGCAAGAGGCGGGTATTACGCCTAAGTTTATTGACGGCCACAGAGTAACGGATGAAAAAACAGTTAAGATAGTCGAGAAAACATTAAGCGGCTTAAACGCGAAGATTATAAATGAAATTAATTTACTCGGAGCTAAAGCGGAGAGTTTTGGAGGAAGCAAGTGTGATTTAATTAAAATAAAAAAAACAACAAAAAAGCAGATGGATAAATTGGGCTATGTTGGTGAAATCGATTCAATAAACGTTGAGGATATTAAAAATTCCCTGAAGGCGGGTAAGATACCCGTTGTTTATCCTATAGCTGTGGATGAAGATAAAAAGCCCTTTAATATAAACGCCGATGTGGCCGGTTCCAGAATAGCCGCGGCTCTAAAAGCTCAAAAACTGGTTTTATTAACTAATACCAATGGAATTATGATGAATCAGGCGGATGAGGAGTCTTTGATATCGACGCTGTATGCTAATGAAGTCCAGGATTTAATAAAAAGGGAAGTAATTCAGGGAGGAATGCTGCCTAAGGTTAATGCCTGCATTGATGCCTTAAAAGAAGATGTCGTTAAGGCTCATATCATTGATGGCAGAATATCCCACGCATTACTTTTGGAAATATTCACCGATAAAGGTGTCGGAACTGAAATCGTTCACGGATAAAATTATGAAGACTAAAGAAATTATTAAAGATTATGATTTATTTGTTATGGGGACTTATACCAGGTACCCTTTAGTTATAACTAAAGGCAAAGGTAAGTATGTCTGGGATAATAATGGCAAAAGATACCTGGACTTCTTTCCCGGCTGGGCGGTAAGCGGTTTAGGCCACTGTCATCCTTTAGTGGTTAAAAAGACTAAAGAACAGGTAGGGAAGCTTATCCATGTTTCCAATAATTACTATAACCTCCTGCAAGGCAGATTGGCCAAGGAGATTATAAAGAATTCATTCGCGGGGACGGTATTCTTCTGTAATTCAGGGGCTGAAGCTATAGAGGGGGCAATTAAGTTAGCGAGGAAGTACGGTTATCCCAAGAGATATGAAATTATCTCTATGAAGAAATCATTTCATGGCAGAACACTGGCAGCCATAACTTTAACCGGCCAGCCAAACTATCATAAGGGTTTTGAACCCATGCCTAAAGGTTTTAAGTATGTTGAATTCAATGATTTTAGGGTACTTGAGAAAGCTGTAACTAAAAAGACCGTGGCTATAGTTATAGAACCTATACAGGGTGAAGGTGGGATAAATGTAGCCAAGAAGGAGTATTTAAAAAAGGTAAAAGCCCTGTGTAATAAGAATGATATTTTATTGATATTTGATGAAGTTCAATCAGGCATGGGTAGAACAGGTAAGATGTTTGCCTATCAGCATTATGGCATTAAGCCGGATGTAATGACTTTGGCTAAGACTTTAGGCGGAGGTTTTCCTATTGGAGCATTGGTCGCTTCTAAAAAAGTCTCAAAGGTTTTATCCGCCGGAACGCATGCCAGTACTTTTGGGGGCAGCCCTATTGTCTGCGCGGCTTCACTGGCTGTTTTTGAAGCCATTAAGAAAGATAAACTGCTTGATAATGTAAATAAGGTTGGCGGGTATCTTAAGAAACAGCTGGAGGCCTTAAAAAAGAAATATCCGCTGATTATAAAAGGTTTAAAAGGTGAAGGATTAATGTTGGGTGTTGAATTAAATATAGAGGGGCAGCATATTCCGGTCCTGGCTTTAAAGGAAGGCCTTTTAATTAATTGTACACAGAAGAATATCATAAGGATGCTGCCGCCGTTAAACATTACTAAAAAAGATGTGGACGAGGCCTTAAAACTCTTTGAGAAAGTATTAAAAAAGGTGTAATTATGTTAAAAAGAAAAGATTTAATTTCACTGGATGTTTTAAGCAAAAAAGAAATTGATGAAATATTAAGCTTAAGCCGGAAATTAAAAAAAGATAAGAAAAATAATTATAAGCTAAAGGGCAAGACCTTGGGTTTAATATTTGAGAAACCATCAAATAGGACCAGAGTTTCGTTCTGGGCGGGCATGGTTCAGCTTGAGGGGCAGTGCATCTATCTTTCACCTGCCGAGATACAGTTAGGTAAAAGAGAATCGGTTAAGGACGCGGCTAAGGTTTTATCCAGATATCTGGACGTGATCGCGGCCAGGACTTTTTCTCATGAGACTTTAGTGGAATTTGCCCAGCATTCATCGATACCGGTTATTAATGCCCTGACCGATCAGTTTCATCCCTGTCAGGCGCTGGCGGATATCTTTACTATTTATGAGAAAAAAAAGAAATTTAAAGGTGTGAAGTTGGTTTATGTGGGAGATGGTAACAATGTTCTGCATTCATTATTATACGCCGCCTCAAAGGTGGGCCTGGACATAGCCTACGCGACCCCCAAGGGTTATGAGCCCGATAAGAAAGTTCTGAAGACGGCTTCAGGCTTCGCGAAGAAAATGGGTTCTATGATTAAGGGATATACTAATCCCAAAGAGGCAATTAAGAACGCGGACTTTATATACACCGATGTTTGGGCCAGTATGCATCAGGAGAAAGAACTCACTAAGAGAAAGAAAATATTTAAGGATTATCAAATTAACTCCGTTTTATTGAAGGCGGCTAAGAAAAACACACTTATTATGCATTGTCTGCCGGCTAAGAGAGGTCTGGAGATAACCGATGAAGTGATGGATGCTAAGCAGTCCATTGTTTTCGATCAGGCGGAGAACAGGCTGCATGTAGAAAAAGCAATACTTTACTTACTGATAAAGGCGAATAAAAAATGATGAAGAAAATTATGTTTATGGTTTTAGTTTTAGGCTTTATGTATTCTCAAACTTTACAGGCGGATACGGTACATTTAAAAAATGGTGCCTGTTATGACGGTGAAGTTATAGCTCAAAATGATAAAGAGCTGACCATTAAACTCGATATCGGCGAGTTGACTATTAATAATGATGACATTAGGTCAATTAAGATTACTAAAAAGAAAAAAGTAATAAAAAAAGAAACTAAGCCTTCGGATGTGATGCTTATTGTTTCAAGGCTTAAAAAAAAGGCTGCTAAAATTAATAATTACCGCTGCAAAATGCGTTCAGAGCTTTATGACGGCTCAACTGTTAGCGGTACAACGCTTTGTGAAGCTCCGGATAAATTAAAAGCCGCTTATCTTGTAACCTCGAACTCACAGGATATAGGCCGGATGGAAGTTAAGGCCGTAAGTGACGGAAAGGTTTTCTGGCTATATTATCCGCAGTTAAATATTATTTATAAGCAGGCCGCCGGCAGCGAAGATAGCATTGCCCCCGGGATGGATGAACTTATGCCGGCCGCGCTGCTTGATAAACTGAATGACTCTAACTGTACTTTTTTAGGTAATGAATCGGTGGATAATGTTGATACGGCTTGCTTTGAAATTATTATCAAGGGTGATGCCTCAGACTTAAGCGGCATGGGGCAGAGTGAAGAAATTACTACGAGTAAAATGTATTTTAGGCAAAAAGACGGATTTTTAATTAAGAATGTGGGATATGATAAAAACGGAAAGATTTTATTTATAAATAGCACCAAGGACATTGAAATAAATATCAATATTAATGAGAATGAATTTTATTTTAAGGCACCTGAAGGCGTCAAGGTTTTAGATGCCTCGGTGTTGGAAAATTTAGATGCTATGTTTTAATTTTAAGAAAGGTAAAAAATGAAAAAGATAGTCTTAGCGTATTCAGGCGGGCTTGATACCTCTATTGCCGTAGGCTGGTTAAAGGAAAAAGGTTTTGAGGTCATTGCTTATTGCGGCGATGTTGGCCAGAAGATAGACATCAAGAAGCTTTCTAAGAAAGCCGCGGATACAGGTGTAAAAAAACTGATTATTAAAGATTTAAAAAAAGAGTTTGTAACTAATTACATCATCCCGGCTATAAAAGCAAACGCTATTTATGAAGATAAATATTTTTTGGCAACGGCTTTATCCAGGCCTCTTTTAGCTAAAGCGCAAGTAGAAATAGCCCTAAAAGAAAAAGCGGGTTATCTGGGGCACGGTTGTACGGGTAAAGGTAACGACCAGGTCAGGTTTGAAATGGGTTTTGCTTTTTTAGCGCCGCATTTAAAAGTAATCGCTCCGGCGAGAGAATGGGACTTTGCCTCCAGGGAAGAACAGATTGATTTTGCTTTGAAGCATAAGATACCGGTTGATATTACCAAAAAAAGCCCTTACTCCATAGATGAAAATATCTGGGGAGTTAGTATTGAATGCGGAGTTCTGGAAGACCCTCAAAAAACATTGCCCGAGGAAGCTTATTTAATAACCAAATCTCTTAAAAAAGCCGCGGCTAAAGAACAGGTGGTTAAGATAACCTTTAAAAAAGGTGTGCCGGTTAAGCTAAACGCTAAAAAGATGAACTGTTATAATATTATTAAAAAGCTAAACGCGATTGGCGGCAATCACGGAATCGGAAGAAGTGATATGATAGAAAACAGATCGGTTGGCATAAAATCAAGAGAGGTATATGAGGCCCCGGCGGCGGCAATTTTAATTTATGCCCATAAGGAGCTCGAAGCCATGACGCTTGATAAAGCCACCTTGCATCACAAGGCGATTTTAGAGAAACAGTATGCCGACTTAATATACCACGGGTGCTGGTTTACACCGCTTAAAGAGGCCATAGAAGCCTTTATCGATAAAACCCAGGATGTGGTAACCGGGGAAGTTAGCCTTAAGCTTTATAAAGGAAATATAACTGTAGCCGGCAGAAAATCGGATTATTCGCTTTATTCAAAGGAATTGGCGACGTATTCTAAGGATGATGCTTTTGATAAAACGGCGGCGAGCGGTTTTATCAAGATTATCAGTCTGCCATATAAAATTACAGGAAAGAGAAAAAAATGAGCAAAAAGTTATATGGAACGGTTTTTGCTAAAAAAAATACAAAAGAAGTTGAGGATTTTGTAGCCAGTATTGATATTGACTACAAGCTTCTTAAGTATGACATTTTAGGCAGTATAGTTCACGCGAAAATGTTAGGCAAAAAAAAGATAATTTCCAAAAAAGATTCTCAAGGTTTAGTTAAGGGCCTCAAAAATATCTTAAAAAAGGTGGAATCCGGCAAAACCCCTATGACTTTTGACGGCGTAGAAGATGTGCACACATATGTCAATCTGCTTCTTGAAAAGGAAGTTTCCGGAAAAGTGGCCGATAAACTGCACACAGCCAGGTCCAGGAATGACCAGGTAGCGCTTGATACCAGAATGTATTGCCTTGATGCCGCTGAAGAGGTGGCTTTAAAGATTATTGATTTGCAGAAAGCTATCTTAAAACAGGCGGAGAAAAATATTTCCGTGATTATACCGGTTTATACGCATTTGCAGCCGGCCCAGGCGATACTGGCTTCACACTTATTTTGCGCCTATATAGAAATGCTTCAAAAGGACAAAGTAAGAATGATGCACGCTGTCAGTAGTGCCGATGAAATGCCTTTAGGCGCTTGTGCCGCCAGGGGCACTACGCTAAATATTGATAGAAGTTTTGTAGCTAAAGAGTTAGGCTTTTTAAAGGTCAGTTCTAATTCAATCGAGTCTGTATCATCCAGAGATTACATTCTGGAGATACTCTCAGCTGTAAATATTCTGGCTGTTAATTTATCAAGAATAGCCGAGGACTTAATTATTTACTCAACCTATGAGTTTTCATTTATTGAAATTGATGAGGCTTATTTAACCGGCTCAAGTATGATGCCCAACAAGAGAAACGCTGATACCCTGGAATTAGTCAGGGGCTTTGCTTCAAAGGCACTGGGCGCGTTGACGCAGGTCTCGGGGCTCTTAAAAGGCCTGCCGCATGCCTACAATAGAGATATGCAGTTTGATAAAGAGGCTCTCTTTGCGTCCCTTGAAGGCATAATTGCTTCACTTCAGATAACTGAAGGAGTATTTAAGAGCCTTAAATTTAATAAAAAGAAACTTGAAATTTACCTGGCGGAAAATGATTTTATCTTTGCCACTGACCTCGCGGAGTATCTCATTAAGAAAGGGGTTTCTTATAGAGAGGCGCACGATGTAACCGGTAAATTGATTAGATTCTGCCTGGATAAAAAGATAATGATAAAGGATATTACAAATATACAATTAAAGAAAATCTGTAAATATTTTAATAAAGCTGTGCTTGATAAATTGACTGATGCTTCTCACTCTGTAAAAGCGGTTAAATCAGAAGGAGGAACTTCACCTGTATCAGTCGGCAAGCAAATTGTACATTGGAGAAAGGCATTAAAGTAAATGCACGAATTTAAGTACAAGAAGAATAAGTTTTATTGCGAAAATGTGCCTCTTGAATTACTGGCTGAAGAGTTTAAGACACCCTTGTATGTTTACAGCCATAAGACCTTAGTCGACCACTTTCGTAAGATAAAGCTGGCCTTTAGCGAGTTTAAGCCGTTAATTTGTTATTCGGTAAAGTCAAACGCTAATTTAAATATTCTGCGTATTCTTATTAGAGAAGGCGCGGGTTTAGATGTTGTCTCAGGCGGCGAACTTTATAAGGCTTTAAAGGCGCAAGTTAAGCCGTCCAAGATAGTCTTCGCCTCTGTAGGTAAGACCGATGAAGAAATACGTGAGGCCTTAAAGGCCGATATTTTATTCTTTAATGTGGAGTCCGTTCCCGAATTAGAGAATATAAATCGCATAGCTAAAAAGTTCAAGAAAAAGGCCAATGTGGCTATAAGGGTTAATCCCGATGTTGATGCTAAGACGCATGAGTATATTACCACCTCTAAAAAAGAAAATAAGTTTGGAATTGACTTAAAGGTGGCCAAGGAAATATTTTCATCGACGGATAAGTATGAATACCTTAATTTAAACGGCATTCATTTGCATATCGGATCTCAGATTACCACGGCCAAGCCTTACAAGGATGCCCTAAAGAAGATTATAACTTTTATCAAGGCTAATAAGATAAGGTTAGATTATATTAATTTAGGCGGCGGTTTAGGTATCATCTATGATGATGAAAAGCCGCAGACGGCTGAAAGTTTTGCTAAGGCTATAGCGCCTCTATTAAGAAAGATTAAGGCTCGCCTTATTTTAGAGCCCGGCAGATTTATTGTGGGTAATAGCGGGGCTTTAGTGGCTAAGGTACTTTATGTTAAAGACGCCCCGACTAAGACCTTTGTAATTACGGACACAGCTATGAATGATTTAATGCGGCCCGCGTTATACAAGGCCTTTCACGCGATTGTGCTGTTAGAGAAGTCGAAGTCATATTTTAAGAAGTTGGTCGATATCGTCGGCCCGGTATGTGAAACGGGAGACTTCTTAGGTAAATCAAGAAAGTTTCACAAGGTAAAAAGCGGCGGCTTTTTGGTTGTCTTAGGGGCCGGGGCTTACGGGTTTTCCATGTCTTCAAACTATAATGCCCGCCCGCGGGCGGCTGAGGTGTTGGTTAAAGGTAATAAGTATTACCTTATAAGAAAAAGAGAAACCTATCAGGACTTAATCGCCACTGATGTGAAAGTTAAGGGAATATAAAATGAGTTTTGATTTTATAAAAGCGGAGGCGGCGGGTAATGATTTTATCATTATCGACGCCGAGAATTTACCCTCCGGAATGGATTTAAATAAGCTGGTAGTTGAAATTTGCAAGCGCGAGAAGGCTATCGGGGCTGACGGAGTTATGCTCTACGATAAGTCGGAAACCTGTGACTTTAAGATGCGTATTTTTAATCCTGACGGCGGCGAGGTTGAAATGTGCGGCAACGGGGCCCGTTGTATGGGGCTTTACGCTTATACATATAAGTTCAATAAACACAAAATGCGTATGGAGACCTTGGCGGGAGTGATTGCGATTGAAATTAATAACGGTGTTCCGCGCCTGAAATTAATTGACCCCAAAGATACCAGACTTAATTTTATAATAGAGGTTGATGATAAAGATTTAGAAGTATCTTTTACTAATACAGGTGTGCCGCATGTGGTTCGTGTGGTTGATAAGGTGGATGTTGCGCCCATGGAAGAGCTGGGTTCTAAGATAAGATATAACAAGGAGTTTTCACCCGCGGGGGCGAATGTGAATTTTATCGAGGTAGTAGATGAACATAACTTAAAAATAAGAACATATGAAAGAGGAGTCGAGGGGGAAACTTTGGCCTGTGGTACAGGCTGCGCGGCTTCGGCTGTAGTTGCCGCGATGTTGGATAAGGCCGTATCTCCGGTAAATTTGATAACGGCTTCAGGTAAAATTTTAAAAGTTTATTTTGATTTAGAAAATAGTGAGTGTAAAAATTTATATTTAGAAGGTGCCTGTAATTTAGTTTATAAAGGCAAGTATATTGTTACGTAAAGAGTAATAAATCCAAAGCACTTAGCTATTTGTATTGTGACTTATGATTTGGACGCAAAATATAAACAATCACCAATAACCAAGTTACAAGTTACAAACAATATTCAAATTCCAATATCCAATAATCAAACAGTTTTTCTTGTTTTAGTTGGGTTATTCGAATTTGGTCATTGGTTATTATTTGGTCATTGCATCTTGTATCTTGTTTTTTATTTGTTTTTTTTGCTGAAAGCTGACAACTGTAGGCTGACAGCTATATACTCTTTGCACTTGTGACTTATGTTTTGTTTGACTCTTTGCCCTTAGCTGTAAGCTATCAGCTAAGAACGAATAACTATGAGGGGAAGATTATGTTTAAAGGCTGTTATACGGCGATAGTAACACCGTTTGATAAAGAGGGCCAGATGGATGAGGCCAAATTCAGGGAACTGATAGATTTTCAGATTGAGAATGGAATCAGCGGCCTGGTGCCCTGCGGCTGTACGGGTGAGGCGGCAACTCTTAATCATAATGAACAGAAGAAACTAATTAAGATAGCGATTGAGGCGGTCAATAAAAGAGTGCCGGTTTTAGCCGGGACGGGTTCTAACAGCACCGAGGAAGCTTTAGAGTTAAGTAAATATGCCGAAAAGGCCGGGGCTGACGGAGTTTTAGTAATTACACCATATTATAATAAGCCGACACCTAATGGCCAGATAATGCATTATGAAAAAATAGCCAAGGCGGTTGATATTCCCATAGTTTTATATAATGTTCCTTCCAGGACGGGCATATCTTTACTGCCGGAAACTATCGCTACTTTAAATAAGATAGATAATATTATGGCGGTCAAAGAAGCCAGCGGTTCTTTGGAGCAGGTCAGTCAAATTTTATCTCTCTGTGATATAACGGTTTTATCAGGTGATGACGCGCTGACTATACCTATGATGTCTATAGGTGCCGCGGGCGTGGTCTCGGTTGCCGGTAATATAATTCCTGAAGAAATTTCAAATATGGTGGCGGCTTTTGCTGAAGGTGATATTTCAAAGGCCCGGGAACTGCATTACAAGCTTTATCCCATATTTAAGTCAATGTTTATTGAAACTAACCCCATAAGCGTCAAGACGGCTATGATGTTTATGGATATGTTAAACGGTGTCCTGCGCCTTCCACTTTGTTCTATGACCGAAGCCAATGAAGGCAAACTTAAAGAGGCACTTATTGAAGCGGGTTTAATAAGAAGATGATATGTTCGAGGTTAAACCTCGAACATATATAAATGACTTTGTACTTGTGACTAGTGTCTTTATACTTGTGTCTTGCCTGTGCCCTGCAAGGGTATGACTTTAGACATATTATACGAGGAGAAAAAGAATGATAAGAGTTATTATTAGTGGAGCTTCCGGCAGAATGTCAAAGCTTATCGCCGGGCTTATCTCTCAGGAAAAAGGCGCGAAGGTTGTTGCCGCTATTGAGAAAAAGGGCCATCCTGACGTCGGCAAAAAGTTTTCTGATGTCGTGGACATAAATTCACCTTCTCTAAGTTGCCGAATAACGGATAATATTAAAAAGGCAATAGAAGAAGCTGATGTGATTATTGAATATACGGCTCCGAAATGCGTTCTTGAACATCTACATGAAGCAATTAAGTCAAAAAAGGCGATGGTTATCGGAACCACCGGTTTTACCAAGATTGAAATCGATAAGATTAAGAAAGCCTCGGCTAAAATTCCGATTTTCTTTTCACCAAATACCAGCATAGGTGTTAATGTTGTCTTTAATATTTTAGAGAAAGTTGCCAGCGTCTTACCGGGTGATTATAATGTGGAAATAGTCGAAACACATCATATCCACAAGAAAGACGCCCCGAGCGGAACAGCTAAAAGAATGGCTGATATTATTGCTCTCGCCAGAAATCAGAAACCGGATAAGGTTATCACCTACGGCAGAAAAGGCAGGGCGCAAAGCCGGCCTGAGAATCAGATTTGCATCCATGCCTTAAGAGCCGGTAATATAAAAGGCAAGCATGAGATTAGATTTATTAGCGAGGAAGATGAAATTATTATCACTCATAACGCTTTCTCCAGAAATATATTCGCCAAGGGAGCTGTTGCGGCGCTTAAATTTATCAGCACTAAGAAAAAGGGCCTGTTTTCAACAGAAGACCTTATATAAAAGAAAGGGAAAAGATGGGTATTAAAGTTGAGATAGCACAACGTCTAAAAAAATTACCGCCATATCTTTTTATTGAAATAGACAAGAAGAAGAAAGAGAAAAAAGATGCCGGTAAGGATATTATCGACTTAGGCGTGGGAGATCCTGATACGCCTACACCTGATTATATTATAAAAAAGCTATGTCAGGAAGTGGAAAACCCCAATACTCACAGATATCCTTTGGGCAAAGGTTTAAGTTCTTTCAGGGAAGCTATCGCGAGATGGTATAAAAAAAGATTTGACGTAACTCTTGATCCGGATACGGAGATTTTACCCCTTATCGGTTCAAAAGAAGGTATTGCTCATATGCCTTTGGCTTTTGTAAACTCTCAGGAGACGGCTTTAGTACCCGACCCGTGTTACCCGCCATATAAATCAGGGACAATTTTAGCCGGAGGCAACCCTTACTATATGCCGCTATTGGAGCAAAATGATTTCTTGCCTGATTTAGATGCCATAGATAGTCAGGTGGCGAAAAACGCTAAGATTATGTTTATAAATTATCCTAATAATCCTACAGGTGCCTGCGCTAATAAAGATTTTTTTGAGAGGGTGGTTAGTTTCGCCGAAAGTAATAATATTATTGTGGCTCACGACGCGGCTTATTCGGAGCTTTATTACGAAGAACCCAAACCCATGAGTTTTTTAGAGGTTGAGGGGGCCAAGGGCGTGGGCGTTGAATTTCATTCTTTATCAAAGACGTTTAATATGACCGGTTGGAGGATTGGTTTTGCCTGCGGCAATAAAGATGTAATTGCTGGTTTAGCTAAAGTAAAAGAGAATATCGACTCCGGTATTTTTGAGGCTATACAGCACGCGGCCATAGAAGCCCTGGAAATAGAAACTGATCATATAGACGAACTTCTTAAAATGTATAAGCAAAGAAGGGATGTCTTTGTCGACGGCCTGAATTCTCTGGGTTGGAAAGTCGCTAAACCTAAAGCAACCTTTTATGTCTGGACTCCGGTTCCTCCGGGGTACACTTCCATAGAGCTCTCAGACAGTTTACTGGAGAAGGCGGATATAGTTGTTACTCCCGGCGTAGGTTTTGGTGAAAACGGTGAAGGATATATAAGAGTGGCTTTAACCGTAGATGAGATGAGATTAAAGGAAGCGGTAGAAAGGATTAAGAAACTTCATGAGTAAACTTTTTATCGGCATTGGCTCCAATAAGGGCAACCGCGAAGAATATATAAAAAGAGCTCTGGATCATTTAGATAAGGACCCGCAAATAAAGATTCTCAAAAAAGCCACAATTATTGAAACGGAACCGGAAGGCAAGTCCGAGCAGGATAAATATTTAAATTTAGTAGTTGAAATTGAAACTTTTTTAGACCCCTACACACTCTTTAAGCGTCTTAAAAATATTGAACGATTTTTGGGCCGTAAAGAGGTTCATGAAAAATGGGGCCCGCGCGAAATAGATTTAGATATTCTCTTATTCGACGACTTAATCATCAAAGGCAAGAACCTAAAGATTCCTCATCCCGAGATGCATAAAAGAGGTTTTGTTTTACAGCCCCTATGTGAAATAGCTCCGGAAGTAACTCACCCCGGACTTAATAAACGCGCTAAAGATTTACTCGAGGATTTAAGTAAAGAGCATGAAAGTAATCAAGTCGCGCAGGAAAATCAATCAGCTCATCAGGAAACTCAAAGCTCCCAATAAAAAAGTCGGCTTCGTACCGACCATGGGTTTTCTGCATCAAGGCCACTTAAGCCTTATAAAAAAGGCTAGAGTTGATAATGATATTGTTGTCTTAAGTATTTTCATAAACCCTACCCAGTTTGGCCCCAAGGAAGATTTCAAAAAGTACCCCAGAAGTTTAAAGCGTGATTTAAAACTCGCTAAAGACAGCGGGGTCGACATTGTTTTTACGCCCGACTCGGATGAAATGTACAAGGATGATTTTGAGACTTATGTTGGCTGCGGCAATTTATCCGCTAAACTTTGCGGCCTAATCCGCCCAGGACATTTTAAAGGTGTATGTACTATAGTTGCTAAACTTTTTAATTTGATTGAGCCCGACGCGGTTTATTTCGGGCAAAAAGATTACCAACAATTAAGAATTATTATAAAAATGATTGAAGATTTAAACTTCAGTATCAAAGTAAAAATGCTGCCTATTTTTAGAGAGTTGAACGGATTGGCGATGAGTTCCAGAAATAGATATTTATCGACGGTGGACAGAAAAAAAGCCGCGGTTATTTATAAGGCTCTAAAAGCGGCCGAAAGGGCGTTTAAAGAGGGGTGCAAGAAAACGGCAGTGTTAAAAAAAATGATAAAAAAAGCAATTTCCGACGAAAAATGTGTTAATATTGAGTATATAGAAATACTTGATGCCGATAACCTCGAGGATGTTGGGTATATTAGCCGCGGGGTAGTGGTAGCGATAGCCGCGAAAATAAAAAATATAAGATTAATTGATAACATTATTTTAAAGCCTTGAAGGACATTTATGCTTAAGATAGCGCTTGTTGGTTGCGGGACTATAGGTAGTGAAATAGCCCGGGCCATTACGGATAGATTTAATAAAGACGCGAAGTTGGTTGCTCTTTGTGATATAAATGAAGCAAATGCCAAAAAACTTCTCGCGGAATTAAACGAGAAACCGGAACTGCTTTCTTTGGATGAGTTGATTCCAAAGAGTGATTTGGTTATAGAAGCTGCCAGTGGTGATATCATCGCGGAACTGGTAAAAAAATGCCTTGATGCCGATGTTGATGTAATGGCAATTAGTGTTGGCGGCTTTATCGGCCATGAAGAGCTTTTTGAGTTGGCGGAAAAAAGTAAGGCTTGTCTTTACTTGCCCTCAGGGGCGCTTTGCGGGCTGGACGCCGTAAAGGCGGCCGGTATATCAAATATTAAAAGTGCCCGGCTTATAACACGTAAACCGCCGCGAGGCCTAAAGGGAGCGCCTTTTTTAGAAAAACAGAATATTGATATAGATAAAATAGATAAAGAAACTGTTATTTTCCAGGGAAGCGCTAAAGAAGCCATTAAGGCTTTTCCTAAAAATATAAATGTGGCGGCGCTTTTGAGCTTGATGAGCGTAGGAGCGGATAAGACGAAAGTGAAGATTATAACTTCACCTGAATTTGTGAGAAATTCACATCAGATGGTGATTGAAGGGGATTTTGGCCGGGTGGAAACCTTAAGTGAAAATATGCCCTCGCCGAACAATCCTAAAACAAGTTATTTAGCGGTACTTTCATGCATTGCCTGTTTAAAGCAGATATTGAGTCATGTTAAATTAGGGACTTAATTTTTTATTAAAAAAAAGGGGAGGAGGTGAAGCAGGATGGCGACTAAAGTACTGAAATGTGGTATTAAGAAAGAATCTGGCTACCTTTATTTTATAGATAAAGATGGTGATGTATCTAAAGCTAAAATGGCTAGAGGCGGTAAGAAAAAGAAAGCCGCTAAGAAAAAGGTTGTAAAGAAAAAAGTAGCTAAGAAAAAAGTAGTTAAAAAAGCTGCAAAGAAAAAGAAAAAATAAGGCTTAAAACCTTATTGATATATCAAAAAAGCCCTTTGTTATATTTAATATTACAAGGGGCTTTTTCTTTTTAAAAAAAGAAGCCCGCGTACCCCCTTTTTGCCGATATTGATAAACTCTTGAATATACTTCACCGCTTAACCTCTAAGGGCAATTCCGTCCTGGTTATTGAACATAACCTGGATGTGATTAAGACAGCTGATTATATTATTGACCTGGGGCCTGAAGGTGGAGATAAGGGTGGTTATGTTATAGCAAGCGGCACACCGGAAGAAATAACTAAAATAAAGTCTTCTTATACAGGTCAATATCTTAAAAAACTGCTTGTTTAGTTCCTCTCTTTTTGTTAAACTATTTACAGAGAAAAAGACTATAAATTATGAGATGTCCGACATTTATCCTCACAGTTGTATTTTACCTGATATTAGCGATTTCACCGCTAACGGCCGCGGTTTCGGCTTCAGAAATTGATGACTTTAAGCTTGCCCGCCAGGCCTTTTATGACAATTTTTATGAAGAGGCCCAAAAATACTTCCAGGCGTTTATAACTGAGTATCCTCAAAGCACTTTAAGTGATGAGGCCGCTCTTTTTATAGCCCTATGTTCCTATAATATGGATAATCTGCACCAGGCTCAGGGAGAGCTTGAAAAATTAATTAATGACCCCGAAGCGGCAACTATAAAAGATGAAGTTCTTTACTGGTTAGCCCAGATTTACATCCAAAATGAAGACTACACCAGTTCTCTTAAACCTCTTTTAGAGATTACTCAAGAATATCCGGAATCGGATTATAACACCTTAAGCCGTTTTCTTTTGGCGCGCTCTTATCAAAAACTGGAAGATTATAAGGCGGCTTCTGAATTCTATAGCAGTTACTTAAAGACGGCCAAAGAGGTCGATTTAATTTTAGATGCCAAGCTTAATATGGCCAGGTGTTTTAGCGGTTTAGATGAAAATAAAAAAGCGATTGAGTATTTAAAACGACTCATTAAAGAGAATAAAGATTCTAAACAGGTTTATGAAGCTTATTATTTAACGGCGGAGAATTATTTCAGTTTATCGGATTACGATAGCGCGGCTGAATTCTACGACAAAACTCTGAAAACCGATGAGGTTAATTTAAGAGAAAAAGCACTTTACAATTTAGCCTGGTCTTATTTAAAAAAAGATGATGACTCTATGGTGGTAAGTGTGGCGGATGATTTTATGGATAACTTTAAAGATAGTCAACTGGCGCCTGAAATGCTTTTTTTGAAAGGCAGGGCTTATAATAATCTTAATATACACACTAAAGCCATTGAAACATATAATAAGATTACAAATATTTATCCGGATAATCAAATAGACGATAAGGTTTCTTTCTGGATAGCGGAGTCATATTATAAAATGGATGATTTAAAGTCCGCCGCCCGGAATTATGAGGATTTCACCATAGGTTATCCCAAGAGCCCGCTATTAGTGGATGCTTATTATAATTTAGGTTGGGTTTATCTGAGGTTAAAGGAGTTTGATAAGGCGATTATGGAGTTTGAAAACTTAACCCAGTCTTCAGAAGATGAAATGACAAGAGTTATCGCTTTATGCCGTAAGGCCGACGCCCATTTGGATGTTAAGGATTATCCCAAGGCCATTGAAACATATGATGAAATATTAGAGACGTATCCGGAAAGCTACTACGCCGATTATGCCCAATATCAACTGGGGACTGTCTTTTATCAGATGCTGGATTATGAGTCGGCATTAGCCGCCTATGACCACCTGATAATTTCTTACCCTAAAAGTAAATTAAGAGATCAGGCCCAGTATAGAATAGGCCTCATATATTTAAAAGGGGAAGAATATGATTTAGCAAAGAGGGAGTTTGCGAAGTTAATCAAGAAATATCCCAAGAGCAGCCTCAAAGCGGACGCTTCTTTTGGAGAAGCGACGGCAAATTACAATTTAGGGCAATACCAACAGGCGATTAATGTTTATAAGCACATAGCGGATAAATATAAAGAAGATGAGATGGCCTATAAGTCAATTTACCAGCTTGGCTGGTGTTATTATAAAATGGGTAAGATATCGCAGGCTATAGAAATCTTTAACGGCTTATCAGCTGATTCAAAGCAGGCCAGGCTGCAGGTGGAAGCTAAGCTGTGGCTGGCGGATTATTATTATAGCCGGGAAGAATTAGACAAAGCAAAGGTTTACTTTTATGATATAATAAAGCAGGAACCCGAAGCGGACGCGGCCGCTGAAAGCCATTACTGGTTAGCCACTATTTTTCTCAAAGAGGGTAATAGCAAAGAGGCCCTGGATGAACTCAGTATTGTCTATACAGGTTTTTCTACGCATTATTTGGCACCTCAAGCCCTCATAGATGAAGCAAGCATATATCTTAATCAGAATAAAAATGACGAAGCTATAAAGAAGGCCCGGCAGCTCTTTAATATTTACAGCTCTTCATCGCTGGTTAATTTGGCTTCTGAAAAAATAGCTCTGGCATACAAGCAAAAAAAAGAATTTAAGCAGGCTTTGGAATATTATAAGAAGGCTTTGCGGGACGGTGATAACGATTTAAACGCCAAAATTCAATATGAAATAGCCGGTTGTTACGGGTTGTTGAATGATGCCGATGAAGCCTTATCGAATTATATGAAAGTTATTTATAAATATCCCGCTTCCAACTTTTGGGTGGCGGAAGCCCGGCTTAAAGCGGGCGCGATTTTTGAAGAAAAAGGTGAGTTTGAAAAAGCCGCTTTAATGTATCAAAAAGTTATTGATTTAAATGAAGAACACAAGGAACAAGCAATTTTAGGGTTAGAAAAGATAGAGAAACGCTTAATAATTAATTAAACTAGCAGGAGGAAGTTCTAATGTGGCAGATGATTAAAGAAGGCGGAGTTTTAATGGTACCGATTATACTTTGTTCGGTGGTTGGCCTGGCGGTAAGTATTGAAAGGGTTTGGCACCTCTATCGGGCGAGGATTGATACCAGAAAGTTCATGGAGGCTATTACCGGTTCCATTAAACGCAATAAGATAATTCAGGCTCTGGAACTTTGCGATCAGACGCCCGGGCCCATTGCCCACATTGTCAAAGCCGGAGTTTTAAAGCATGACCGCGGTAAGAATGAAATTAAAGAGGCCATTGAAGATGTCGGCTTACATGAAGTGGCCCGCCTTGAAAAGAATCTTAATATCCTGGCTACAGTAGCTCATATTTGCCCTTTATTGGGCCTTCTGGGAACAGTTACCGGTATGATGGAAGCCTTTCAGGTTATAAGGGATAAAGCGGTCATAGGCTCTCCGGTTAATCCGGGAGATTTAGCGGGAGGTATATCTACCGCCTTGATTACGACCGCGGCCGGTTTAGCCGTGGCCATTGTTTTTTATGTAACTTATAATTATTTAGTTAGCCGGGTAGAGAATATAGTTTTTGAGATGGAGCAGAGTGCCACTGACTTAACTACTGCCATATCTCAGAAGGGTTATTAATATGTACAGTTTTAAAGACTACTGGAAAAAGTCAACGATAAAATTACAAAAACATGTCAAAGTGAAAAAAGGCGCTCTGGATATGGCACCGCTGGTTGATGTGGTTTTCCTTTTGATTATATTTTTTATGCTTACATCCAGTTTTGTTTCGCAGCCCGGTATACCCGTAAATTTACCCAAGGCTCTTACCGGCCAGATGCTTAAGCAAAAAAAGATTGTCCTGACCATTACCAAAGATAATGTTTTTTACCTTGATAACCAAAAGATGGACATGAAACAATTAAAAGTCGAATTGAAAAAAATGGCCGAGAGCCACAAATCCGTTTATATAAGAGGTGACGAGCAGGTAACCTTAGGAAGCATAGCGGAGGTCTGGGATTTATGCAGGGAACTGGGAATATCGCAAACAAATATAGCTATCACACCAAAAAGGTAATTATAGCCTATGCTCTGATGATTTCGGTTGGCTGGCATGTGCTCTGGATGTGTATTTTTAATGTTAATTTCACGGCACCCATTGAAAAAGAATTAATTGTGACGCAGGCGGTTTTTTTGGGTGATTTTTTGCAGAAGGCTTATTTAAGTAAAACCCTGGGGTCGTTTGCCGCGCGTAAAAATAAAAAAGCCGTGGCTCTTATGGAAAAAGAGCATCAGGTGAGCGGGATATTGCCCGAGAGAATTCTCTCTGTGGATGAACGTAGCGCTTCGGTATATATGAAGGCGGATGGGAAACTGCAGTTAATAAGTGAAAACATGCTTATCAAGCGATACACGTTTTCGGATGAATTAATTTCGAAACCGCTTTTGGATATAAAAGGGCCGTTAAGTGAAAGAGGGCTGGTGTATCTGCCGGATAAACCGGAAATGCCTCAATGGCTTAATGATAAAGGTTCATTTAGCATTAAAGGGAAGCTTTACGCGGATAATCAGGGCCGGGTAATATTTGTAGAGCAGCTTACATCATCCGGATACATGGAGATTGATCTTTTAATAAAAAAATACCTTAAGAAAATAAGATTTACGGAATGTGCTTCTATTCACGATGAAGGAAATCAATGGGGAATCGTGAATGTTAAGATAGAGGCTGCAAATGATTGAAGTCAGTTTTTCGTTGTTTTACGCGATATATGTTGTATTTTTGAGCGGCGCTGTTTTTTTAATGTGGTTTTTAAATGAATCTAAGAATAAATCCGATTCTTTCGAGATAGAGTCGGAAAATGCTTTTTGGCAGTGTCAAATATGTGCTTATACATATGTTGATAGTCACAGCAAAGATATTTCTATATGTCCGCGGTGCGGCAGTTATAATAAAAAGAGTATTAAGGTGTAAGCAAAGGAGGGGAATTATGGTTACTCAAATTGGAATAACAGCCGGTGAGATATGGCATTATTTAGATAAACACGGTGAGTCTCACTTAAAGAAACTTCTTAGCGATATAGAAAAAGATGAAAATTTAATTTTGATGAGCCTTGGTTGGTTGGCCAGGGAAGGCCATATAAGCTTGACGCAAAGCGCTGATAAGACAATGGTATCATTAAGAACAGATAAGGCATAGCGAGGAGGCAATATGAATTTAGCTGTAATTTTAGAAGATTCAGCAAAAAAATATCCGTTAAAATACGCCGCTATTGAAGGTAAGACCAAGATATCATACCGAAAGCTTAACGATTTATCTAACCAATTAGCATCTTATCTTCTTTCGGATTTAAATTTACCAAAGGGCAGCCATATCGCTATCCTGCATGAAAATTCAATTAATTACTTGGTTGTTTTCTTTGCTATTTTTAAAGCCGGGATGATAGTCGTACCGATTAACGTTTTTTTGAAACCGGTTGAAATTAGTTATATTTTAAATGATTGTGAGGTTTCGATTTTGATTACTTGCGGAAAATTTTTGCCTCTTATGAAACATATCAGGCAAAAAGTGGATAGGTTAAGCGAAATTATTTTAACAGATGTGGAAGTTGAGAATTTTAAATATTTACGGGAAGTAATTAAAGGCCACTCAACTAAGAATCATAATATTAAATTAGGTATTAGTAATGTAGCTGTGATTAGCTATACCTCAAGCACTACCGGTTCTCCTAAGGGGGCTATGTTGACTCACAGCAATCTTTTATCTAACGCCCAGGCTTCATTGCGGACTATAAATATCGGCCCTAAGGATTGCGTTCTTCTGGCCTTTCCGGCATTTCATTCTTTTATGATGACTGTTTGTATTATCGTACCGGTGATGGCTTCCAGTAGAATAGTTATTTTAGATTCCGTACACCCCATTGGGCGCTTTATTAAAACGATTTTATTTAAAAGAGTTACTCTTTTAGTTGGAATTCCGCAAGTTTTTAAAGTCTTTGCTACTATAAAAATGACCACCTTTATGCGGATAATCTTTAAATTTAACTCCTTAAAATTGACAATTTCAGGTTCAGCTCCTCTGGACAAGAATGTAGCTGTGTGTTTTGAAAACCGCTTTAATATTAAATTACGTGAAGGCTATGGATTAACCGAAGCTTCTCCTGTAGTTTCTATGAGTCCCATTAAAGGTTTGAATAAGGTGGGTTCGGTTGGTAAAGCTTTACCTGATATTGAAGTCAAAGTGGTTGATGAAGAAGAAGTTGAGGTGCCGGTGAACCATGTTGGCGAGTTAATTGTTAAAGGCCCTAATGTAATGAGGGGTTATTATAATATGCCCGAGGAAACAGCCAAGGTTATAAAGGGCGAGTGGCTTTTTACGGGTGATTTGGCGAGAATAGATGAAGACGGTTATATTTACATAGTAGATAGAAAAAAAGATATAGTTATATCTCACGGTATGAATATCTATCCGCGTGAAATAGAAGAGGTAATTGAACTGAATCGAAAAGTGCGGGAAGTAGCGGTTATCGGCATAAAAAATGCTCGCAAAGGAGAAGTGCCTATAGCAATTGTTGTTCCTATAAAGAATGAAACTATAGAGCCGAAAGAAGTGATTGATTATTGTAAGTCGCGCTTAGCTAATTTTAAAATTCCCCACAGGGTGGAAATAAGAAGCGATTTACCTAAAACACCCACGGGAAAGATATTAAAAAGAATATTACGGCGGGAATATCAGTAAAAGAGGATATTTATTAGCGAATAGCGTAGAGCGGATAGGAAAAGCGTAAAATAGGGACAGCGACCGTTTTTCCCGTTTCTTACTTGTGACTTATGATTTTGTTCTTGTTTTTGTTCTTTTGCTTTTTGCTCTTAGCTCTTGGCTATTTGCCTTGTATCTTGCTTGTTTTTTTACTTGTGTCTTGTGACTAGTGACTTTGTACTTGTGTCCCGATTATTAATTATTTAACATGTCTAATAAACACATTATGCGAGGAGGAATATTATGAATTGTCCGGCTGGCGGCAAATATATTCTAATAGTAACTGCCTCGGAGGAAGTGAAGAAATCCGCGATATTGATAAATCGGTGAGATACATAAAGCTCAACCTAAAGAAAAGGACCACTGAATGGGGTTATTCTCTTTGGGAAATAGAGGTTTTTCATCAAACTGAAGAGACAGAAGACAAGGGGAGTTAATATGAAAAAATCATATTTAATTCTGATAATCCTGCTGGTACTTGTTGTGGCGGGGATTATCGGAAAAAATCTGGTGGTCGAACATATTCTCAAAGGCGGCGTTAAAACTCTTACGGGTTTAAGAATGCGTATCGCCAAGACTGAAGTAGGTATTTTATCGACTAAGATTGGCCTCGAAGGTTTAGAGCTCTATAACCCGCCGGACTTTCCCGATAAAGTTATGATAGACATGCCTGAATTATATGTAGATTATAATTTAGGAGAAATGATAAAAAAGAACATACACATCTATGAATTACGAATTCATTTAAAAGAGTTTGTGGTCGTAAAAAATAAAGATGGGAAACTCAACCTTAATTCACTAAATGTTGTCAAAGATACTAAAAAGGAAGTTAGCCAAAAAAAGAAGCCCGAGGCCGATGGTAGTTTTCAGATAGATGTTATGAAATTAAAAATAGATAAAGTCATCTATAAAGATTATACCGCCGGAAAAAAGCCCAAGGTAATGGTTTTTCCCATTAAGATAAATGAAAAATTCACTAATATTAACGATCCTAAAAAAGTGGCTAACGTAATTATCGTCAAAGCCATAATGCATACAGCTATTGCCAACCTGACAAACTTTGATGTTAACCTCTTAGCTTCAACCGCGACTGATACGTTAAAGGGCGCCACTAAGATAGTCGGCTCGACGGCGGGTATGGCTCTTGATACCGGCAAGAAAGCTGTTGGCACGGCCACGGGCACCGTTACTAAAACTAAAGATACTATAGGAAAAGTAATACCTTTAGGCGGTAAAAAAAAGACTAAAAAGGTAGAAGAGAAAAAATGAAAATTGGTATTATTGGGCTTCCGCAGTCAGGCAAGAAAACACTCTTTAAAGTATTAAGCGGCCATGCTCCCAGTGAGCATGATTTAGCGGTTAATAAACCCATCAAAAGCATGGCTCAGATTAGTGATGCCCGCCTGGACAGATTAGAAGAAGTATACAAGGCTCAAAGCAAGGTCCGGGCCAGGCTTGAGATTGAACTACTTCCTAAAATTTCAGAAGATGCCCAGGCTAATACTCAAATATTTAAAGATGTGATTGAGTTGGATGCTATTTTACTGGTTATTAGAGCTTTTGAAAATGACGCTGTTTATCATATAAAAGGGGGCGTTGATGCCAAAAGAGATATTGACCTGGTTTTTTCAGAACTCATCTTAAATGATTTACTCTTTATAGAAAAACGCTTAGAGAGAATTAATAAAAGCCTGAAAGGTAAAAAAGAAGAAAACCTTCTTAAAGAAAAAGAGGTTTTATTGAAGCTTAAAGAACAGCTGGATAAAGAACTGCCTTTGAGGCTGTTGGACTTAACTGAAATTCAAAGCAAGATAATCGCCAGCTATCCTTTTATAACATTAAAGAAAATAATTATCGCCCTAAATGTTTCCGAGGACGCTTTAAAGGATGGTACTTTATTAAAAAAATTATCTCAGGATTATAAAAATATAGACGCGTATTTTATGCAAGTCAGTGCCGAGACGGAGGCGGAGATAGCCTCTCTGGATGATGAGGCCGAGAGAAAAGAATTTTTAGCCGATGCCGGTATAACCGAACCGGCCATAAATATATTAACCTCGCTTTGTATAGAAGCCCTTAACTTAATATCCTTTTTTACGGCGGGGCCCAATGAGGTCAGGCACTGGACAACTAAAAAAGGTTCAAGCGCGCCTGAGGCCGCCGGTGGAATTCATTCCGATATGCAGCGGGGTTTTATCAGGGCGGAGCTGATTAAATTCGCTGATATTGATGCCTTAGGCAGTGAGAAAGCGGTTAAGGATGCCGGCAAGATGTACTTAAAGGGCAAAGATTATATAGTCGAAGGCGGAGATATCCTAACCATCAGATTCAATGTCTAAAAGGGGACAGACACCTTTTATTTCTGCTATAAATATGAATTTTTAATCAAACTTATACCATCTCGTAGGCGGTACGTGCTATATTTAATAATAGAACGTTATGAAATTAATGTGAGGTCATTGAATTTAATATTTTGTATGATAAAATTATAATACAAATGATAATAAAGCGATTTAATAGAAATAACTTGAAAAATTAAGGTAAATTGTGGCATAATATTAATTGTATAATAGATGTTGTAAATAATATGTTATGTAATAAAAAGGGGTTATTTTATGATTTGCGTTGAAAAAAAGGCTAAAGAATACAAAACAGATATTAAGACTCTTGAAAATTCTGTTAAAAAGTGGAGCAGAGAATTATTTCTTGATGAAATAGGTAAGGCTTCTCGAGAATGTTATAATGTTTTCAATGAGCTGCAGATGAATATTGCGAAGATAAAAAAAGATAAAGCTCAAAAAGAAAAGTATGATATGCGATGCTACAAAGAGACATATAATTTTTTGGCATTTCTTGAGAACGATACCAACCCTGACCTCTATGTTCTTCTTGTAAACAATGTAAAACCTTTCGGGATTTTACTTAAACATTATAGTAAATATTGTTCTATTATGGAGGCCAAGTATAATATAGAGCTTGATAGCGAGAAGTCTTTGCGTTACAAGAAGAAACTTTAAAAATAATGGCCTTTTGCCCTGCTGTTCATTATCATTCAGAATTTGAGAAGTCTTATAATCCGAATAACAAAAAACAAAAGTATGAAGTAGATAAATTGTGTCGTTATTTAAAAAGTAACTGCGGAGATGCAGCAGGAGAACAATTGAAATATGAGTTTACTCCTTTTAAAAGTTTTCCTAGGGGGAAAACAGATTTAAGATGCTTGTTTATTTTGTGCAAAGATTGTAAGGCGGAAATATTGAAGAAAAAATGTAAATTTTGCAGGAAATCAGACCATACAATGAATGATGCAGTGCTGTTTTTTATCGGGGATCATAATAAAGCGTATCAGACTATAGGCAAAAGGCTTATTCTGCAATATAAAAAAGGGTAATTTACACCTCTATACTACCTCGGAGGTGGTACATTTACTGTGTTGTAATGTTAAGCTATTATCCCAACGAAATTTTATATTTTGTTGGCCCCGAACTTCATAGTGGGTTCGGGTTTTCTATATGTATATAATGGGAAAAGTGTATAGAACATATGCCAAATAAGATTTTAAAAGAATTGAAAGCACACGCGCCGTTTACTTTATTCGGGGCCTTAACCGGTGTATTGGTTTTATTTTTATCTCAAAAGTTGTCAGGTAAAACCGCCTACAATATTTTTTATACTTTGCATCCCCTGCATGTTTTCTTAAGCGCTTTGGTAACGGCGTCTATGTTTAAATTAAACTGGACAGGGAGGGTAAGGATTTGGATGCTAATAGCGATAGGTTATGTGGGTTCTATCGGTATAGCCACATTAAGTGACTCCATCATCCCTTATCTGGGTGAGACTATGCTTGATATGCCGGATAGGCGTATCCACCTGGGTTTTATAGAAAAATGGTATTTAGTTAATCCGTTGGCTCTATTAGGGGTAGTGATAGCTTATTTTAGGCCGACTACAAAATTTCCGCATGCGGGGCATGTACTTTTAAGTACCTGGGCTTCTTTATTTCATATCTTAATGGCTAAAGGGGGTTTTATGGCGTGGTACTTCTATCTGGCAATCTTCATCTTCTTATTTGTGGCGGTTTGGCTTCCGTGCTGCTTAAGCGATATTATATTCCCGCTTTTATTTGTAAAGGCTAAAAAGTAACATTATTTAGATTTCTTTTTCTCTTTTTTAGCTTCCTTCTCTTTTTCGTGCCACATTTCAGCCGCTTTTCTGGTTTCAAAATATAATTCTGATATGGCTGTGCGCAGTTCTTCCGTAGATAAAGGTTCTTTTGAATTCTTTTTTTTAATTATTCTTTTAGTTTTATTTATAACATATTTGAAATCAAGGTCCGGGTAAGCATAGGAACTCATTTTGCCTATCTGTAAACAAAGAAAGACCCTTATAACCTCGGAAAAGCTTAAATCATACTTTTTGGACATATTTTTAATAATATCTACTAACCAGTCATTTAATAAAACCTGATTTCTTTTTAGCATTTTAGTCTCTCCTCAGGTTACCTATTACCACATAATAAAAGATATAGCAATCTTTTTTTCTTGACAGTAAGTTAACTTTATCTTATAATTACACACATATATTGTGTAGTATGCGTAAATGGGTCTTAAATTGGAGTAGGCCTATGGGGAGGTACAGTCCTGATGTTTGCGTGGTTTGATAATGGCAGAAAACATAAAAGGGCAATGAAGTCCATAACAGCCAGATTTCGCGTTTGTAGTGATGATTATACTGATAAAGCTCGTGGTTGGGATATGATTGTTATCAAAAACTTAGGTGAGGGCGGACTTTATTTTCATTATGTTGAGAAAATTGATATAGGAGTTAAGTTGGAATTCAGCATAGTTTTGCCTCATAGGGGCACTTGGGCACATTGTACAGCCAGGGTATGCCGCATAGACTCACTTGGTGATCGCGGTAAAATAAAAATGGCTATGTATGGAGTCGCGGCTAATTTTACCGGGATGGATGAAGAAAATTTCAGGGGTATCCAAGAGGTTATAAATATGTATTCCGTTGAGAAAAAAGATGGCAAATATTCCGGAAAGACGACAACACAAGAGGATTAAAGTAAGGTTTACCGTCAGTTGTGAAATATATAATTCACCCCGGGTAGTAATGGTTGTTGGCGGTAAAAGCCTTTATGCTTTAATGATTGATTTAAGCCAGGACGGCATGGCCATTGAGACTAAGTATAATCTGCCGATTAAGAGCATTTTATTTATGAAGTTTACTTTAATAAATCATTTTGCGGATAGTGATGGTAACCGTTTTAAAGAGATGGAAATGGTGGGGGAGGTTAAAGACTGCATCCCCTTTGAGGAAAGAAGGTACCGTGTAGGAATTATGTTCACCAAGATAGCCGATAAAGATAAAGAAGCTATCGGTGATTTTGTAAAGAGAGCCATTAAACCACGAGAACCTTACTAAGTGAGTACATACGTTAGTAAGCCTCGTACCCCCGTGATAGCCCCACGGGGGTTTTGTTTTTTCTTTTTTGTTGCAAACGTTTGCTATATATGATATTATGTATAAGTGTTTAATTTCTGTATGTAATCAACTGCCATACATTATTTAACATTATGAAGCCACAGTTAATTAAAATAACTTTATTAACCCTGATAATATTGCACTTAGGTATGACGGCGTCCTATGCGATTGATAAGTTGCCTGAGGAATATTATGCCCAAATAGAGGGCAAGGTTACTGATGGCGAAAGTGAGCCTTTATCGGGAGTTAAGATCTTTGCCTTTAATGAGCTCTTGGGCAGTTATTCGGCTTTAACTGATACCCGGGGTAATTATAATCTCAAGGTTCCCTCTGAATGGAAGGCCTTTCCCGGCACACCGTATAAAATATTTATCTCAAAAGAAGGTTATCCCGCGGTAGCTGATTCTTTTCGTCTCATCCAACAAAAGACCTACAATAAAAATTACTCTCTAAATATCAATAAAGACTGTTTGGTTTTAAAAGGTGTGGTTTATTATAAGGGTACTCGTCTGCCCATTGAAGGGGCCAGCGTTACCTTAAGGCCTAAGAAGTCAAATGAAATTGTCAGCTTTGCCGATAGTAATCAAAGAGGTGAGTTCCGATTATGCCTGGTCGGCGATAAAGGTTTTAATATCTTTAAACAAAAATCTAAATACATACTGGCAGCTGATAAAGAGGATTATGTGTCTTACGAGAAGACTTTTTCCCCGCAAGAAGATAGAATTTATAGAGTGTATTTGGATGATGTTGTAGCGCCTTCGGCTCCCCATGTGGAAGCTAATACTTTCATAACAAATAAAAACAGCTATAAGCTAACCGGTACAAAAGAACCTCAAACTTGTTTATATATTAATAAAGTAAAAAAACTAGAGGTAAACAATAAGGCAACCTGGTTCTGCGTTGTAAGTTTAAATACGGGTAAGAATATTTTTAATTTATGTTTAAAAGATGCAGCCGGTAACAAAAGCCCGGATAAAAAAATAACTATTACTAAAGATGTTAAAATGCCTGTGCTTTTACAGATTACTCCTGAAAATCATAGTGTGCTTGATTCTACTGCGGTTAACATCAGCGGGGTTATAAGTGATAATTATACTCTTAAGAGTTTAATAATAAATAATCAGCCGGTAACCGTTTCAAGTGAAGGTGTTTTTAACTTAACTAATATTAATCTTAATACGGGTAAAAACCTGTTTATCATTGTAATTGAAGATGTGGCCGGAAATAAAGCCAACTATGGATATGAGCTTTTTAGCCAAATTTATGTAGAAGGCGAGAACATTAAAAATAGAACGGTCAATCAACCTAATTAAAAGGAATTAAAAGGGGACAGACACCTTTAATTAACACCTCTTTTTTGGCTAATCTACAGCTTTTAATTAAATATAATAGAAATAATACCTCTTGAAAAGATGATTTTAGAAAGTTTATAATGAATTTTTTTTTACCGTTTTTTCTTAGTCTTCATTTTGACAAAATGACTTTTATATGGTAATCTTACATCGAGGTGAAGTAAAATGTACAAAAAAGAAAGATGTTTTTCGTGGGTGAGCGTTTAAGGCTCCGGAGGGCATTTACCCTCTTGGAAATTATTATGTCAGTGGTTGTAATTGCTATTTTAGCTTTAGTTTCTGTTTATGGCTATATCGCTATGGGCCAGATTAGAGCTCAATCTCATCATATGTCGGTTGCTTCTTTGTTGGCGCAGAATAAACTGGAAGAATACAAAGCCAAGCCTTACGGCATCGTGCCGGACGGAACTGACACGGAAGGTGTATATGTGCGAACGTGGTCTATGCTTTCTTCTGAAGTTACCGTAACCGTAACATATCCTTCAACTTCTTCAATGAATTCAGTTACATTAACCACTATTAAAGCTGATAAGTAAATATGTTATGAAATCAAAGAACATTAAAGGTTTTACTGTTATTGAAATTATGGTTGCAGTTGTGCTTGCTGCGATTATTATTCTGAGCGCTTTCAACTTTTATCTTAGTCAACAAAAATTTAGTGTCGGGCAGGTCAAAAAGGCGCAACTGCAAGGGAACTTAAAAGTCGCAATGGACAGAATGGTAAAAGATATTAGAAAGGCGGGATATGATCCTGAAAGCTCCGGGAGTTTTGGGATAAGCTCCCAAAGTACCGCGACGGAAATTCGTTATACAATGGATGAAAATGATGATGGGATTCTTGATGACGGTGAAGAACATCGTTTCCGCTTAGATGGCACAACTTTGAAATACACTAAAGACGCGAACGTAGGCCAACCCGGCGGAGGCTTTACTTGGGACAACCTTAATGTCGCTCCAATAGAGATAACCGTTTTAGGATTTATGTATTCGGACATTAGTGAGCCGGCTGATGGTATTTATGATGTGGTGGATATTGTTATAACGGGGCAAATCAAAATGCCTTTAGGCTCCGCGGTTTACGAAACGCAAACGCTAAAAGGTAAGATTAGTTTAAGAAATTAAAGGCTTAGGTAATTATATGAAAAAAACCAAAGCAGTGAACAATAAAGGGTTTGTTTTAATTGCCATATTAATAGTAATGTTTATTTCTATACTTATGATGAGCCTTTATTCAAATATTATTCTGCATGAAAAAGGCCTAATCGTAGAAGATTATCATAAAAAGCAAGTTTTTTGGCTTGCTGAAGCCGGTATGGAGAGAGGTTTAAAAGCCGCCATTGATGACCCTAACCGTCTCACGGATACTCAGTATTGGATAGATAACTTTACTGATGTGCCTTTAGGGGAGGGAGTCTATACTGTTCGGGTTACTGAAGATGACGATATTTATACTTTGGCTTCGACTGCTGCGGCGCATGAGATTACTATGACGATTAAACAGAGTCTAACCATTGGTTCGGGCGTTCTTCCTGATGCTTTTAAATATGCTATTTACGTCGGAGGGAAGATTGATGATAAAGACGCGGTTAATCCTATTATAACGGGAGATCAAGTTGAAGGCGGGACCGCTCTACCCGTTGTAGATTTTCCTTACTTCAAAAGTATAGCAGGCCAGGGCCAGGATATAACAGGGAATTATACGTTTAGCGATAAAGGCTCCGGGACGGATTATTCCGGCGTGTGGTTTATTGGTGGTAAGGTTATTATAGAAAGTAATGTTACCATTGAGGGTTCAATTATAGCAACAGGAAGCATCAATATGAGAGGAAATAAGAATATTTCCATTACTGCCACTTTACCAAATCCCGCGCTAGTCGCGTATGGTAATATTGATTTAAAGGAATCGGAAGATGTAATTATTTTTGGCATAGCTTATGCCGGAGCGGATACGAAAGGCAATTTTGATATAAAAGACGCTATAAATCTTAATATAACCGGTACAGTTATCGCGGGGGGAAATTTCGACCTTAAAGAAAGCGTTAATACGACCATCACTTATGATGATTCTATAGTAATTGATCCGCCGCCGGGTTTTGGCTCTATTGTTTTCCTAAGCGACTGGCAGCAGTTCTAAAAAAAGGTGTCTGTCCCCTTTTATCCCTTTTATATTGACAAAACATCCTTATTTTGATATGTTTTATATATGCCAAGACAAGCCCGCATAGTTATTCCAAATACACCGCACCACATTACTCAAAGAGGTAATTACCAGCAAAAGATATTTAATTACAAATACCATTATATGCAATATTGTGAATGGATAAATGATTATGCCTTAAAGTATAATTTAAATATTTTCGCGTATTGTTTAATGAATAATCATGTGCATTTTGTAGTCGCTCCCATGGAAAAAGCGGATTTAGCTGAAGTATTCAAAACTGTTCACATGAGATACGCGAATTATATAAATAAACAGAAACAAGTAAAGGGTCATCTTTGGCAAGGAAGATTTTACTCTTGTGTATTAGATGACGCGCATTTATATCGTGCTATAAGGTATGTTGAAAATAACCCAGTACGCGAAAAAAAAGTTAAAAACGCTTGGGAATATAAATGGTCCAGCGCACCCGACCATGCGGGGAATCGAAAAAAAGCCCCGATAAAACTCACTAACTATGAAGCCGTAAAACCTGAAGAATGGAAGAGTTATTTAAAAGAAAATGATCCCGAAATGGTTAATGAAATTAGATTAAAAACAAAAAGAGGGCTAGTAATAGGAGCAGACAAGTTTATTAAAAGTTTGGAGAAAAAGCTAAACCGTTCCTTGAAGTGCTTAGGGCAGGGGCGGCCTAAGAAGAAATAGGTAAAAAAGGTGTCTGTCCCCTTTTAGTCCTTTTATCCCCTTTTATCCTTTTATTATAGTATTAGATAAAGTATTAAATGACTGGTAATTTAATGCAATTTTATTTATAATAGATAGAGTACATATTCTTTTCATTAACAACGAAACTCAGAGATAGAAGGTTAAGGACATTTATTTAATATAAAGGAGATGAAGTTGAAAGTATCAGACTGTATGAGTAAGAACGTGGTAAGTGTTTCCCGCGGTACGCCTCTTTCAGAAATAATCAGAACCTTTAAAGATAAGAACCACCATGTACTGCCTGTACTCGATCCTAATAACAAGTTGGTTGGCATGCTGGATTTTGAAGATGTCTTAAAAGTGTTTGAACCTATTGATTCCGAGACCAAACAGTTGTTAAAAAGTATTCCTTTTATCGATCAGGTTACCGAACAACAGCTTTCAACTGCGGATTTATCACCCGAAATGGGCTTTCTGGTAGTAGCTGATGATATTATGTCATCTAAGATTGTTACTGTAAATCCGGATGATGATATAAACCACGCTTATAATCAAATGAAGGTACATGATTTTCAAAGACTTTTTGTGGTTGAGGGCGAAAAATTAGTTGGAATTATATGTTTATTTGATATAATCCTGGCTCTATTTAAAGAAAGCGGAGTTATCTAGTGGATATTAATACCGCTTTTAGTTTAGGAATTATTCTTTTAGCCGGACTTTTATCAGCTAAGCTGATTAGAAAGCTCAGAATTCCGACAATTACGGCTTATTTATTACTGGGTATAGCTATAGGCCCTTCCTTACTTAATCTGGTTTCATCCGGAATTCTAGAATCATCCGGCCTTATTTCAAATATAGTTCTTAGTTTTATCGCTTTTAGCTTAGGTCAGAACTTTTCCGTAGAAAGGTTTAGGAGAATAGGCAGGTCTATTTTATATATTTCAATAGGTGAGGTTATCGGTGCCTGGCTGGTGGTAACTTTATGTATCTGGCTTATAGCCAAGCAGCCTTTTTATATCGCGTTAGTGTTTGGGGCTATTGCTCCGGCGACGGCACCGGCGGCTATAGTTATGGTTACCAGGGAATTTAAGGCTAAGGGTACTTTTACCGATACCTTATTGGGTGTTGTGGCTATAGACGATGCCTGGGGCATTATCTTGTTCGCGTTCTGTCTGGCAATTGCCAAGAGCATGGCGGGCGTCCATGGTTTAGCTACAGATACTGTTTTAACCGGTATAATGCGTGCCGGTATTGAAATAGTGGGCGCTCTAGTTTTAGGAGGAGTTCTGGGAATTATTTTATCTAAAATTTCTAAGTTTATAACAAACTCTTCCGATTTATTAATATATACTTTGGGTTTTATTCTTTTAACCGCGGGTTTGGCGATTCACTTTGGCTTATCGGTCCTTTTAGCTAATATGGTTTTAGCGGCGGTGCTAGTTAATATAAACAAAACCAGCTTTAAGTTCTTTGATGCCTTAAGGGCGGTTGATTCACCTTTTTATTTATTGTTCTTTGTCTTAGCCGGTGTGAATTTAATAATTAATGATGCTAATTTCTTGGGTATTATCGGGGTCTTAGGCTGCATATATGTCTTTAGCAGGCTGCCGGGCGAGATGATTGGCGCTTCCTTAGGCGCTCACGCGGCTAAAGCCCAAAATAGCGTTAAAAAGTTTATCGGTTTAGGTTTAGCTCCCCAGGCCGGTGTGGCTTTAGGCCTGGCCTTAATAGCCAAATCTGCTTTTGTGAATGAAATAAACGGTGTGAGTGTAGGCGGTATGATATTTTCAACCATAGTTATGACCACCGTTTTCTACGAACTCATCGGCCCTATCTGCACAAAGATTGCCCTAAAGAAAGCCGGGGATATCCAATAGTGATTTGCGCTAAGTGCGGCCGGATGGTAGATGATCAGGATAATTATTGCCGCGCCTGCGGTGATTTTCTTAAAAATAACGGAGAAATACACTGGTATTATAAGTCCCGGGTAATTTATCCAGCTATAGTCCTATTTGGGCCCCTTACTTTACCTTTAATATTTAAAAATCCGTCTATGAGCCGGGCTAAAAAAAATATTTTAACCTTTATTATTGTAGTCTACACTTGTATATTATTAGTCACACCGGCCTTGGTAATGAATCACATATATAAAAAAGTTCTCAACAGCAGCTGTTATTAAACAGAAAGGATAGCGGTTTGCGGAAGAAACGCGGTATCGTTGTTATTATCATTGATTTTGAAAGTGATTAAAAGGAGGAAGTGATTCTTATGAAGAGTAGAGTTTTCCTGATTATTACGATTTTTGCTTTACTGGGGACAATGCTTATATCATGTTCTCCGGTTAATACGGTTGTGCTTACCGGGGCTACTTTTACGAATGATGAATGCGGCGCTTCTATAACCATTGCGGATATTTGGTCAATGAAAAAATGTAAGCAAAGCGATTTGGGCCCGCATGTTTTTTTAGTTCAGTTTTTTTCTGATGATTTCGATTCAGACATTGTCTTTTTAGCTCAGAATAATTCTATGAACTTCACGGCCGAAGAGGCGGTAGATATAGATATATCCAACATGAGAGCTAATAAGGACGTTGAGTTTGAATTAAAAGATAAAGGCCCTGTGGATTTAAAGGAATATGACGCTTATCGGATGATTGATAAGTTTTCAGCAAGAGGGATTACCATTTATCAAAAGAGGATATATATCGTAACCGATAAATATTTTTACGGGATTATACTTAATTCCAAGACGCGAAAGGCTTTTGATCGGGATTTAGGTGCCTTTGATAAGGCCATAAAGACTCTCGTTATCACAAAGTAATAAGTTATTATTTAGATTTTAAGTTTTTAATACGAAGTTACCATACAATGTTGTCTAATTGACATTTTGTATGGTAACTTTTTTTATTTAAGCTTAATTGAGAACATCAACACCTAAAATAGGCAAAAAGCAGCCCTAGTTTTTTTAGGGGGGAAGGCAGAACCTCGAAACTAGGGCCAAAACTTCTATATTTTTACTCACACCTCAAAGATCATTTTCTTGCTTACTATATTATTATATACTACGTGTTCGTATTTGTCAATAGATTATTCTGTCTTTTAAGGGGAAATTATTGTTTAGGGTATTAAACTAAAACCCTTCAACAATTAAAGAAGGGTTATAATTATATAGCTTTTTTAACTTTACCGGCCTTAAGGCATTTAGCGCAGACTTGAACTCTTTTTGTCTGGCCGTTCTCTTCAATTTTAACCCTCTGTAAATTAGGCTTGAAGGTTCTTTTAGTTATGCCGGTTATGTTACGGCCTACGCCGCCATCTTTTTTGGCTTTACCGCGTCTTTTAATACTGCGGCCGGCCGTTGTTCCTTTATTACATACATAACATACTCTAGGCATTGCTTGTCTCTCCTTATAAATAATGAACGCGTACCTTATGGAGCGAAGCGCTCGTAAGTTGCTGAGCGAATTAATCCCTATTTTTTGATTCCCAAAGAATGCTGGGGGGATAAGTTCTTTTACATTTTACTTCAAGCAAATAAACTAACATAAATATCCTTTTCTGTCAAACAATCTTTTTACACTTTGATACTTTCAAACTTTTGCTCTATTTTCTACCGGACACCGCAAGATATTGTAGTGAAATAATTTCATCTAATAACCCTCAAATACCAATAAAATATTCCAGCGGAAAAACACAAATATATTGAGTTGACAATAGCGATTTGATTTGATATATTATAAATTACAGTAATTAAATTTAAGTATTAATAAACTTTAGTAATAAAACTTTTAATCAGGTATAACCAGTATAATAATAAAAGGCTTCAATTAAAAGATTATTTATAATTGTTTCAGTTCTATTTTTGGTCAATATTTTTATGTCTGAAGCAAAGGGTATAACTATTGAGTTTAGCCCAAATGACTTAATAGACTTATATCCCATTTCAGCCGGAGATGAAAGCGTGCCCGGCGAGACTATGTCAACCCAATTGAATGCCCGTCAATTTTGTAGAGATTCCGGTGCGGTTACATACGAGACATTCTATAATCCGGAAGATCCTCATACCCAGCCTAACGATTATAATACTTATTTGAACTGGAGAGATGGTTTAGGCGCTGGTGAAGGTATTTCTGGTCTTTATACCTTTATAAGTTATCAGACTACTATTGGTCCCATGTGGGGCTCAAAATTAGTCTGCAAGGAAAGTTCACCGGAACCAACTCTTACAGCTGATGCTGGTGGCAAGTGGGTTACGGACATCACCACTCACCACCCGGGTATGTATACCTTAAAGTGGTCAACGGCGGATTCTTCATATTATCTTCGCCCAACCGGCCCCGATTTAGGCGATTTTACCTTTACTGTTGAGCTTTACTGGGATACTAACAACAATGACTATGATGAAGAGGATCCGGAAGTTCTGCCGGGTGATATGGTGCGTAATGTATTTTATAGCGATATACAATATGATATGGAAGGCTGGGGCAGCCGAGATCCCTCTTATGAACCATTTAGCCATAGCGATGGCGCTACTTGTGAAGGTACTCTTAATGTCCAAGCCGTTCCGGAACCATCCACTATTATGATGTTTATTACCGGCTTCTTAGGTATCTTTAGCTTTATAAGAAAGACTACAAAATAGTAATCACAGATTAATGAATACTAAATCACAATCTATCACTGTAATAGAGAAACTGATTCAATAAAACCCTCTAACCGCTATCCGCTAAAAACTAACCAATAATAACCAATAAGGGGCTCATAAGGCCTCGGCCTGTATCTAATACCGTCTTTGGGGCTATATTAGGTTTATTAATGGGTGTGGGGGTTTCGATGATGATATATCAAGGTTTTTGGATGATATTGATCTATTTGTGCTTCCCGCCACAGAAGAGCCATTTGGCCTTGCGGTAATAGAAGCTCAGATGAGGGGTAAGCCTGTTGTTGCTACAGATGTCGGTGGCCCAAAAGAAATCATAATAAATGGTAAAAGTGGGTTATTGGTACCACCAAAAGACTCTAAATCACTTGCAAATGGAATAATATCGCTATTTGATGATAGAAAATATGCTTATAATTTAGCTCTTGAAGGCCAAAAAAGGGCGATAGAACTCTTTACGGCTGAGCGCATGGCGAGAGAGACCGCTAAAATATATGAAGAATTACTTAATCCTGATAATAGGGTTGAAAAAAAGTTAAAGGTTTTAGTTACCGGGCATCATTTTGTAACTAAGAATAATCAAAGGCGAATTGAAGAATTAGCTAAGCATAAGGATTTAGAGATTAGCCTTTTAGCTCCACATTGGTGGCGTGAGGAGTCTAGAAAAGTATATCTTGAAAAGGATTATAATAAGGACTACACTATATATAAAGGAAGAATATTATTCACTAGTCATACAGCATTAAGTTTTTATATATTTGGCGTTTATAAGTTATTATGGCAGATAAAGCCGGATATTATTGATATTTATGAAGAGCCTTGGAGTTTAACAACTTTACAGATATTATTATTTAGGAAGCTCTTTCTTAGGAAAAGCAAGGTTATGTTTTATTCAGCACAAAACATTAACAAAAAATATCCTTTTCCATTTAATTTTATTGAAAAGTTTACATTTAATAATGCTGATTATTGTTATCCATGTAGTAAGGGCGTTGTGGATGTCTTGCGCGCAAAGGGTTATCAAGGTAAAATAGAAGTTGTTCCTTTGGCTTTGGATATATCTGACGAAATTAAGAAAGATAAGAATGAAGTTTTTGTTATTGGTTATGTAGGCAGGCTAGTTGAAGAAAAGGGCATATTGGATCTGGTTAACGCGTGTAATCAGTTGAGTAAAGTTTATAAACTACTTGTAGTGGGAGATGGCCCACTAAAGAGTAAAATATTGAAAATAATTAAATTTAGAAATATAGCAGATAGAGTCGAATTTGCAGGTGCGGTAAAAAGAGAAGACATGTCTGAATATTATGCTAAAATGGATGTCTTAGTTGCTCCCTCAAGGACAACGGCTCGCTGGAAAGAGCAGTTTGGGCGAATGATAGCTGAAGCTTTTATGTATGGCGTGCCTGTAATAGGCTCTGATAGCGGTTCTGTACCTGAAACAATGGCTGGTTGTGGCATTGTATTTAGAGAAAGTGACGTACGGAAGCTAAAAGATGCTATTTTGAGTGTAATGAATAATCAAAAAGCAAGAGAGGAAATGATTAAACGAGGAAGAGAATACGCTTTAAATAATTATAAAAATGAAATTGTTGCAGAAAAACATTATTCAATATATAAGGAGCTATTAAACTGAAGTATAACCAACATTCCACCTTCAAGGTGGTGTTTTGGGATGATGCAAAAGGATAATCCATTATGAAAATAGCTATGAACGCGCAATTACTATCAGCAGATAAAAACTATAGAAATACAGGTTTATCCCAGTATATCTATAAGCTGTTAATGGTTTATGTGGAGTTGGGGTTAGGTAACTTGAATGTCTTTGTAAAGAAGAATTCCAGTATTATAGATAATTTTAACTGCCTTGAGACCTTATTTCCAACCAGCAACAGGCAAGTGCGCATTTTATGGGAGCAGTTTGTTCTACCTGTTTTACTTAAAAAAAACAAGATTGATTTAATTCACTGCCCGGCGAATATAATGCCTATATTTAGTGGGTGTAAAACAGTTGTCACGGTCCATGACTTATCATTTATCAGGCTGAAGAAAAGCCACGGTAGGTTACAGACTTGGTATTTAACTAACTTTACCAAAATGTCATGTAAGAAGGCGGATAAGATTATTGCTGTCTCAGGAAATACTAAAAATGACATAGTTGATTGCTATGGTATTAATCCTGATAAAATAAAGGTTATTTATAACGGTATTTCAGATAATTTTAAGGTTATTGATGATATTGAACTGCAGAATGAAATCAGGCAAAAATACAGCCTGCCTGATAAATATATTCTTTATGTGGGTACGCTTGAGCCCAGGAAAAATGTTCCCGGTTTATTAAAGGCATTTAGTTTATGCCTTGATGAATTACCGGGTTATAAACTGGTTGTTGCCGGAAGTAAGGGATGGGATTATGAGAATATTTTTGAGGGTGTAAAGAAGTTGGGTTTAGAGGAGAGGGTGATATTCGCGGGATATGTGGAAAACGACCATTTACCCTTAATGTATAATATGGCGCGGTTGTTTGTCTATGTATCTTTTTATGAAGGTTTTGGACTGCCGTTAATTGAAAGTATGGCCTGCGGGACACCTGTTATAACTTCTAATATTTCATCTTTAAAGGAAGTAGTAGGTGAAGCGGCAATGAAAGTTGATCCTAATAAGCCTCATGAGATTGCTTCGGCCATGAGAAAACTTTTATTAGACGCGAATGTCTATGACGATTACAGAAACAGAGGCCTTAAGAAAGCAAAGAACTTCTCATGGAAGAAATCAGCCCAGGAAACTTGGAATGTCTATAAAGAGGTATTGAATATATAACCCACTGTTCCACCGCGGCGGTGGAACAGAATAAAGGTTCTATAATATGAAAGTAGCAATAGTTCATGACTTTTTAAATCAGTATGGCGGGGCGGAAAAGGTTGTAGAGGTCTTACATGAGATGTACCCCGAGGCCCCTATTTATACTTCTATATATGATAAAGAACATATGCCTTCAAGTTTTAAGGATATGGATATCAGGGTTTCTTTTATGCAGAAGCTGCCCGGTGTATTTAAGCATTTTAAGAAGTATTTGGTGTTGTATCACGCGGCCTTTGAAGCATTTAATTTAAATGAGTATGATCTGGTTATTTCATCATCCAGCGCTTTTGGGAAATGTTTAAGGTTAAATAAGCATACTTGTCATATCTGTTATTGCCATACACCGGCCAGGTTTATCTGGATGTATGAGGATTATGTTAAAAGAGAAGATATTCATGGTGTATTATTGTTTTTGCTGCCGTATGTAATTAAATATCTAAAGAAAATAGATATTAATTCATCGAGGCATGTGGATTACTTTATAGCTAATTCTAAAAATGTAGCCGGAAGAATTAAAGATTTTTACAAGAGAGAGGCCTTTGTTATTTATCCTCCGGTTGAGGTAAATAAGTTTAGTATATCAGCTGAGGTGGGGGATTATTATTTAGTGGTCTCACGCTTGAGGGAATATAAAAGGATAGATGTGGCAGTTTTGGCTTTTAATGAATTAGGGCTGCCTTTAAAGATTATAGGTTCAGGCAGTGATCAGGCTAAGTTAAAAGCTATGTCGTCTGAAAATATCGAGTTTTTAGGCAGGATAGATGATGAGGAGTTAGCCGGCTATTATAAAAGGGCTAAAGCCCTTATATATACGGGTGAAGAGGACTTTGGCATGATTCCGGTAGAAGCCAAGGCTTCAGGCCGGCCGGTAATCGCTTACGGCAAGGGCGGTGTTTTAGAAACCGTAGTAGATTATGTTCGAGGCGAAACCTCGAACAACTATATAACAGGTAAATTCTTTTATTCTCAGGATAAAGATGCCTTAATTGAAGCGGTTCAGAATTTTAATTCTAAGGATTTTAACGCGCAGAAGATAAGGGCGCATGCTCTTAAATTCGACAAAGAGACATTTAAGAAAAATATGAGAGAATTTATAGATACTAAATACAAGGAATATAACAATGACTAATTTACAGCTTTTCTTAAATACGGCTACATATTTATTATTATTTTTTGCGGCTTTTGTTTTATTAAGAGTGGCGATGAAGACTAAGTCTTTTCGCTGGCACTTTGCCTGGGCCGTCTTTTTATTAACCGGCTTGAATAAGTTTTTTGACTTTGATAATATAATCGGTAACTGGTTTTTACATGACGGCATTAGATTTATTAATTTAAGCATGGAATATGCTTCCTGGCTAAAATTATACAAGCAGCCCGGGTTTATTATTGACTTCGCGTTTGTGATATTAGGATTAATAGTTATCATGATGTTGAATTCAATCCTGCGTGAGGAGAGATTAAGTTATAGCTATTTTATAGCCGGGATTAACGCCTTTATCGTTGTTTTATTACTGGGTTTCTTTTTAGCGGTAAATGATGCTGTGCCTGCTACCGCGTATATGGTGCAGGTGACTAAGGATATTTTTGAGGTTTTAGGGAGCGGTTGTTTTTTAGTTAGTTTTTTAGTTTTTAAACCGTAAAAAAGATATTAAATTATTTTTATTAATTTATTGCATTATCTTATCAAATATGATAAATTAATGGTATGAAATGGGATGATTTTGTAAATACAGTTAAAGATTTACCGGTTATTGAGGTTGATAATCTCTTGGGTGGAGATATTCTGCCTGATGACATTCGTGTTCAGTTGAGCCGTTGGCAAAGAGCGGGTAAGGTTTTACAGCTGCGAAGAGGAATTTATTTATTATCATCTGCTTATAGAAAAATTGAAGTTTATGAGCCTTACTTAGCCGCGTGCTTAAAGAGGCCTTCATATATCAGCTTGGAGAAGGCGCTTGAATTTCATAACCTTATTCCTGAAGCAGTAAGCGTTTTTACGAGCATTACCACCAAGAGAGCCGTAGTTTTTAAAAATGAACTTGGTGTTTTTGATTACAGGCATATTAAAAATACGCTTTTCTGGGGTTATGATTCAGTTACCGTAAATAAGCAAACCGGTTATATGGCTTGCCCTGAGAAGGCATTATTAGATTTAATTTACTTGAGGCAAGTAAAAGTAAATAGGGCTTACTTAGAAGAGTTAAGGCTGGAAAATGTAGAAAAAATTAACCTTGATAAGCTGCTTGAAATGGCAGACAAGTTTAAGAAGCCGAAATTAATTAAGGCGGCAAAAGTGATTAAAAAGTATATTATTTTAAGTAAAAATCAAGAAAAGGTTTTATGAAAGACTACGCGCTGGAATTAGCCTCTGCTTGTCAGGGGTATAATGCCAAGCTAAATACATTAAGAGAATATTTGCAGGCTTATATTCTAAGAGTTCTGCATACTGATGAGATGTTTAAGAATAGTGCTTTTTTAGGCGGAACAGCTTTAAGGTTTCTATATAATTTGCCCCGTTTTTCTGAAGATTTAGACTTTTCTCTAATTAAGCCCGATGATAATTCTTTTACCGAGTCAATCAATAAGCTTAAAAAGGAATTAATCCTGGCAGGTTACGCGGTTTCAATTAAATATAATGAGGAAAGAAATGTTAAATACGCTTTAGTGAAGTTTAAAGAGTTGATGCAGGATGCCGGACTTAGTCCTTACAAAGAACAGCTTTTATCAATTAAAATCGATATTGATACTAATCCGCCTTCAGGCGCGGGATTTAAGCCCCAGATTATTAACAAGTATTTCCCTTTATCATTTATGTTTTATGATTTACCTTCTTTATTAGCCGGTAAGATTCATGCTCTTTTGAGTAGGGGATATACTAAAGGGCGTGATTATTTTGATTTATGCTGGTATTTATCACGCTGGAAAGATGGCGTACCTAATATTGATTTTTTGGTAAATGCCCTGAGGCAAACTGATTATCAAGGGCAGTTGCCTGATAGTGAAAATTGGCGTCAATTTTTATACAAAGTTGTTAAAGAAGCAGACTGGAAGTTGATTCATAAGGATGTGGAAAACTTTCTTGAAAATGATGCTGATAATGTTGTTTTTACCAAAGAGAACACGCTTAAATTAATTGAAGCAGATAAGGGATTTAGTTGATTTTAAGGTATTTATTATTTTTAATTGTAAAAAAACGGGTTGGATAACCGTTATTCTTTTAGTTATAACTGTTTTTATAGTTAAGACGGGTTTAATTTCAAAAAAACCTGAAATAAACAGGCTTAACTTAAATAACTTTCCTTATAGTATAGGTGATTATAAAGCCCCTGATTTAGAATACCCCGACTGGCTGGCCGATGCCTTAAAGGCGGAAGAGTTTATTTTAAGAAAGTATGAAGATAGCAAGGGAAATAGAATAAAGCTTTACGCGGCTTATTTTACATCCAGAAAAGGGACTTCAACTCATAATCCGGATGTCTGCTATCCGGCCCAGGGCTGGAGGATAGAAGAAAAGAGCACAGAAGTAGTTGAGGTTGCCGGCAAAAAATATAAACTGGCTAAAAGGGTATTTAGAAGAGATCGCAATGAGCAGATGATTCTTTTCTGGTTTCAGATTGGTGATGAGGTTTACAGCGATAAATTTAAACATCAGATGGCAGTTATTAAAAGTGCCGTCTTGACAAATCAAATGCGGGCTTCCATAGTTAGAGTTTCATGCCTTAATCGTCCGGATTTAGAAGAAGCCTTAGAAAAAGAAAAGGATTTTTCTAAGTTAGTAATTCCAATACTAAAGGATTACCTTCCTTAAAAAAGGGTTAAAGATGAAACAGATACTAAGAGTATTTTTAATAGCGGCGGTAATATTTAGTTGTCTGAGTTTTAGGGCGCGGGCGGCTGAAGAGATTAAGTGGATGTTTGAGATAGATAAGGCTTCTCAGTTAGCTCTTGAGGCCAACAAGGATATGATGATTTTGGCTAAAACCGACTGGGATGAATTATCAAGCGAACTTTTAAGCGGGCCTTTGGCTGATAAGGCCATGGTGAAATTATGCAATGCTTTTGTCTGTGTGCAGGTTTCAATTTTAGATAAAGATTTTCTTAAAAAGTATGATATCACCCAGTATCCGACGCTGATTTTCTTAAGTTCCGCCGGCAATAACTTTAAAGAAATTGACCGCGTTTGCGGCTTGCAGAAAGTAGATGTTTATATAAGTAAGACGCGCAATGTCTTAGAAAACAGAAATACTCTGCTCACTCTAAAGAAACGTGCCCAACCCGGTAACTTAAAAAAACTAAGCATTGATAAGCAAATTAAAACCTTGAAGGATTTAGGCGATATAATGATTAAGCAAAGCAAACTGGATGACGCCCGGGATTGCTTCATAAGGCTGATTGATTTAGATATACTCAACAAAGACGTTTATCAGAGCCGGCTTGATTATATTAAGGCTTTAAAGTTAATAGTAAATGGCAAGTTAGATGAAGCCATATCTATTTTAGAAAAACTTACGGGCGCTGATTATGAATTTGAGCTAATCAGGGTTGAATTAGTTAAGCAAAAGCAAGAAGAGGCCTTTAATCATATAGATGAATATGTAAAAAAATATCCTCTTGACGGCAGAATACCTTATCTCCTGGATATTCAGGCGGCTTATTATTTTCAGGTAGGAAGATATAAAAAGGGTTTAGACAGGTTTATTGAAATCTTAGAGAAGTATCCTAAGAGTACGTATGCCGATAGAGCGCGGGATTTAATTGAGAGCATGATTGTCTGGCCGCCCCGGCGACAGAAATTATATCAGGTGAGAGAAGTGGAAAATATTGTCTATCTTGTGCCTGATATTAAAACCTATCTCTATTATGTTTCTTTATGGGATGAGCGTAAAATTTATCCGGTGTTGCTGGAGGACTCTAAATTAAATGATAAGTTTATTGAGGCCTTTAAGCCGGCCGAGGTTAAAAAAGTACGTTCCGTGATTATAGCGGGTAATGTTGATGAGAATATGCTTTACCGCGCCTTATGTACCAGCTGGAATAGCGAAGATATTTTAAGTGAAATAAAAACCGATTATTCAAAGGATAATATAAAAGAGTTCTTTGATACTAACGGGCATATACCTTTAGGGATGGTTCTATTTAATATTAATTCGGGTGAGATGGCCGGCGGGTTGGCTCTGGCGTCAGCCAGGCTGCAGTGTTTTGATTTACTTCCCTTTGTAGGTAAGAATGAGAAGGTTGTCAATGTAGTAAAGGCGCGTATTCTAAAGGATAAGGTGGAGGCGACCATTACCTCCTGGGGTTATCCTTATGAGGGGCTTTTAGACGGCATTGATTATCTGACTATCGCCGGTGAGTTTCCCTACGCTTATGACTTTAAAAAAACCACCAGCCCGGGCAGATATTCCATGGATGATGCTTTATCCAGGAACAAGCAGAATAAAAGAAACGCTTATGTCGGCAGGTTGGCGGGTAATTTCAATGAGTCCATATACCAGGCCATGTGCGCTATTTTCCTGCAGCCGCGGGACATCTTATTTTTTAATAGTTATGAAGATAAAGGTAACTGGGTAAAATACAGGACGGATGTGCCGGCGAGCCTGTTAAGCACCTCTTTTAGGGTGACCAATCTGGACAAAGGGGAAGCGACATTAGAAAGATGGCAGACATTAAATAAAGAAAAAGGCAATTTTTATGATATGATATTTATAAATTCGTCCGGCGGCCCGGCTGACTGGAGTTTGTCGAATTCAAAGGCTAGCGTAGAGGATATTCCCGAATCGGTTCCGGCTATTATTCTTTATACGCATTCAAACTCGGCCGCTAATCCATATGATGAAAATACCATTGCCGGCAGGTGGTTAAAGAACGGCGCTTATATATACTTTGGTTCGATTAGTGAGCCCTATGTGCAGTCTTTTAATACACCTTCGGAAATTACCGCCGACTTATTATTCGGCAGGCCTCTTTCGCAATGCTTAAGGAAAGATTCCGGTTCCTGGTCAAGTCCCTGGAAGCTCATTTTTATAGGTGATCCGATGTACGGCCTAGCGCCTCAGGCACCCAGAGTAGATACGGATAAATTAATTAAATAATCGGGTGAATAACTAAAATGAAGAAAATATTTCAAAAAAGAAAATTATTTGTTTTTACCATGGTAGCCATGGATACGATTTTAATTACAGTTACTTATAGCTTAGCCTATATTTTAAGAAGCCGGTTGAGTTTATTCGGCCAGGCGCCTGGCGATAGACTATAAGAAATCACCTGAGATGCTTTATAAGTTAAGCGGTTTTGTCGTCGGAGGTGATGATGAACTTTCAGACGAGGACAAGGAAAAAGCGGCGGCGTTATCTGAAAAAGGTATTTTAGGAAAAGCCGAAGACCTGATTAAAATTGTAAAAGAAGAGGGAGCTACCTATGTGGTTTTAACCGGCCGATTACCTTCAAAGAGAATATTAAATAGTATTTTTGAAAAACTTTCAATCGAAGGCGTGGATGTCAAGATTGTTCCGAGTTTATATGAAGTCGCTCCGGGATGTTTAGAGTTTGATGAGATAGGAAGCGTTCCCGTTATCGGCACCAGGAGTATCGCTATGGCCGGCTAGGAAGCCGTAGGTAAGCGGGACATGGATGTCATCAGTTCATTCTTTGGATTAATAATTTTATCACCCTTATTTCTGGGGGGTAGCCATCGCTATAAAAAGAGAATCCAAAGGGCCGGTACTTTTTATTCAAAAAAGAATGGGGCGGTTTGCCGAACCTTTTATGATGTTTAAATTCAGGACTATGAAGACTGATGCCGGTAAGGGCCATTCAATGACCGCTAAAAATGATCAGCGGATTACTAAAACAGGGGCCTTTCTAAGGCGGACGTCTATAGATGAACTGCCTCAATTGATTAATGTTTTATTAGGTGATATGTCTTTAGTTGTGCCCAGGCCGGACACTTATGAATTCCTGCAGGATTATTCACACTGGGACAAAAGAAGGCTCTATTTAAGGCCCGGTTTAACGGGTTTAGCCCAGGCCTCCGGAGTCAGAGGCGGGGGCTAAACCCTCTCAAAAGAAAAAACCAGCCTTGATATTGCTTATATGTATGAGCAGTCACTCTGGCTTGATATAAAGATACTATTTAGAACGATTATTACCGTATTATTTTATAAGGAGCCATATTAATGAAAGACTGTAGCGTAAGAATAATCAAGAATAAATAGCAACAAAAAAATCTCATAGAAAAGCAAAATAACCTTCTTGATTATTTTATAGGTGACGGGTATATTTTGCGGTCTCTTAGGCCTGATTTTAGCAGCAGGTTTTTCGCGGTAAAGTGGGCGCAAAAATGATAATTTGAAGCATTATATTCCCCTAGAATCACAATTTATTTCTCTTGATTTTTTTTTTGTGATGATGTTATATTTAATTTACTGTCACCTTTCTTAAGGGCGATATATGGAAATAAACTAAAGATCGGTAAAACGGTTTGTATATTTGCCGGTTTAATTATTGAGTTTACTGAACGCGATATCAAAGAGTACAATATTTTATTTATTAATAATGACGGTTTATAAAAGAAGGAGACCCCGAAGCATGAAAAAAATACCTTTAATGGAAAACAACGGAAAAGGAATGAAAAAATTAATAATAATTTGTGTAGTGGCGATAGGCCTGATGCTGGGCCTTGGTGTGAGCGCGCGGGCCGCTACGGTTGATGTAATACTGACACCGAAAAAGATAAGCCTCACGGGGTTTGTTGTCGATATCGGGCAGACCTTTGACTTGGAACTGTGGTTGAAATCATCAGATGGGTCACCGGTCACGATGTCGGACATCGAGTTGCTCTTGGAATGGGATCCCGCCTACATCGGCTTCAACGGCAGCGCCAGCACAGTCAATGGCGATTATGACTGGACTACAGCTATGTCTGGTCCAACTAATGACATTCCTATGTATGCCTGGGAAGGTTCCACAGGCGAGAACGCAACTTACGCGGACGGGGATGCCTGGATTCAGCTTTACCCTGGTTTTGCTTATTTGCATGGGATGTCGCAGCCACAGACTGACCTGCATGCACTAACGCTGACCTTTACAGCCTTGGCCTTGACCGATAGTACTGTCATTGCCCCGAGTCTCGGCATTCCGGGAGTGCCGCCGACAACTGGAGACTCATACTTTATAGTGGAAGATTTAACCGGCGTCTATATTGGAGGCAGCGTGACAAGCACAGACGTATCAGTAGTTCCCGAACCCGGCACCATGATGCTTTTTCTTTTTGGAATTACAGGATTATTTGGCGCCGCGGGAATTAGAAGAAAAAAATAACAACTTTGTAACTACGCGAAGAAACAACGTTTAAGCAAAAGACAACCTGTCTTAATGCTGCGTATTTTAAGCAAATAAATCCCCAAGAAAGGCAAATTTACACTCTTGATTTTTTCTTAACAGCTGGTATATTAAGTAGTATGCAAATAAAATACTTGAACAATAAACTGGTATTGAAAAGGGGTTACAAGAGTGAGAAAAACATTTTTTTTAAGTTTAATACTGGCTGTGGTTATACTTATGGCCATAGCGGGTTTTGTTGAGGCTAATCTTCTTATAAACGGTGATTTTGAGACAGGCGACGAGACGGGTTGGTATACCTTTACGTCTCCTTCTTTGAATTTCACCCATAATGTTGTAAGCCCGGGATACGATTCAAGCTGGGCGGGATATTTTTACTTTGACGTTAGCTGGCAGGTCGATTATTCACAGTTTTGCGGTTATTATCAGCTTGTAAATTCTGATATTCGGCCGGAGGAACTCCTTTATGTTGATCTTGACGTAAAGACTGAAAATGTTGACTACTACGCGACCGTTAATGCTAAGATAGATTTTTATTCAGCAGAGATACCCGCAGACCTCGCGGAATTCATTAGCACCGTAATGATATTTGATGTTCCGATAGAAGAAAATATTGATTGGACGCATTATTTTAAAAATGCTTATGTGCCTCTTGAAACAAAATCTTTTGAAATGGTGTTATGGGCTACAGCGCCGGCGATGCAGTTTTCTACGGCTGAGGTTTACATTGATAATGTTTATGTAGATTATCAACCGGTGCCCGAGCCGTCTTCGCTAATGCTTTTGGGAACGGGATTAGTTGGCCTTTTTGGAGTTACCTGCAAGAAGAAAAAGAATGGAAAGATTACTTAAGAGAAGATAATTCTGAGGCGCCTGCGAATATCAGATTAAAAACAAGTTAAGGATTAGTTGCCTTGCCCGCTAGTGCACCATAAGGGTATCAGGGTATAGGTTCAGAATATGCGCGTTTATGTTCAGCAGTAGGGTTCCTTCCGATAAAAAGCCGCAAAAGAATAATAATCTAAAGCATTATATTCCCCTAGAATCACAATTTATTTCGCTTGACTTGATTTTGCGATGGTGTTCACATGATTTTATTAGGTAGTTTAGCGACAGGTTTATTTGGTGTCGCGGGACTTAAAAGAAAATCCTCAAAAAAATAGTTTTTTTAATCTTCCAATTTGTTCGAGGTTTCGCCTCGAACAAAATCCAATTATTCGAGTTTTAATTTAAGATTTTTACTTGACAAATAGTATGAAAATAGTCATACTAAAGTATGGAGGTAATTGCAAATGCAAAATTCATTTAAAATAGCTATTAGTTTACCGAAAAAAGACTATATAGAGATAGAGAAAATTCGCAAGAAAACCGGCCTTGCCCGCAGTGCTATTATTGATCAAGCTATCCGTTTCTGGCTTAAGCGGAAAAATATTGACAAAATGATTAGAAGATATGAAGCAGGTTATAAGAAAAAACCTGAATCCATGCAAGAGACAAGAGCAATGGAAAGAGCTGCAGCAGAGGCATTTCAGGAGGAGGGTTTAAAATGAGACGAGGAGAAATTTGGTGGGCAGATCAACCTGCGCCAATTGGTAGACGGCCTGTCATTCTGCTTTCTTGCGATGAAGCTTATAATGTCCGTAATGCTGCAACTATAGCGCAGGTAACTACAACTATACATAATATCCCTACAGAAGTGCCCTTAGATAGACGAGATGGATTACCTCAAAAATGCGTAGTGAATCTTGATACAATTACTACTATACGAAAATCAATTCTTAAGGAACGTATATGTCTACTAAGGCAGGAAAAGATGAATTCTATTAATGAAGCAATTAAATTTGCCTTAGCGCTTTAGTTAGTAAGTCTTTTGCCTGTAGATAAGTATGGTAGAGTATAGAGGTTTCTGTTCGGGCGGCATTCAATCTGAGCTAATTTGATAGCAATCGTCTTGACTGACATTAAGATATAAGATATACTTATACTAACTTGAAGGTAGACATAAAAAAATGATTAATGACCTTGATTATCTAGGAATATTTAAAGAGTTTAATAAAAAGAAAATCAAATATATTATTTGCGGCGGTATTGCTGTGAATTTATTGGGAATACCCCGTATGACTTATGATATAGACATCCTTGTTAAAATGGATGATAATAACTTAAAGAAATTACTAAATTTATTTAAGTTATGGGGTTTTAAGCCGAAGGTTCCTGTCGAAATTATGGATTTTGCAATAAAAGAAAAAAGAGATGACTGGATAAAAAATAAGAACATGAAAGCATTTTGCCTTATAAATCCTAAAGCAATAGTTAAAGAAATTGATATCGTTATTGATTCTCCGGTAGATTATGATAAGGCTATAAAAAATGTAAAAAAAGTTAAGTTGGCTAATTCGATAATTCCAGTAGTAGGAGTGAAAAATTTGATAAAAATGAAAGAAAAGACCGGAAGAATGCAGGATTATTCTGATGTTAGATATCTGGAGAAAATAAATGAATAGCAAAGAAAATAAAAATATTGGGTTTGAATATTATGTAGAAGAAGATAAGATAATAGAATATTCGAAGTGGTCTTCAGAGGATAAGTTAAGGTGGCTATCTGAATGGAATAAACTAAGAAAATATTATTCTAAGGATATAATAAAAAAGCAAGAGAAATTGCGCGCTAAAGCCGGCTGAGGATTGATTAAAAGGCAAAAATGTAAATTTAAAAAGGAGTAAGTTTTATACTTACTCCTTTTTTATTAGTGGATATAGTTTTTTTATTTACTGGTGCAGCTTGGTAAGTAAATTTTTTGCCTCGGTTGAATCCGGATTTATCGCAAGGGCTTTTCTGACATAGGAAAGAGCCTTATCTTTTTTATTTTGCTTGAAATATACCTCAGCCATATGATAATTAATTGTGTCGTCGTCAGGTTTTAACTCTATGGCTTTGGAGATGTAGCCGGCAGCTTCTCTTAATTTATCCATCTTAAAGTAAATCCAGCCCAAGGTGTCTTTAATGGCCGCTTCTTTATCGTTAATTTTTTCCGCTTTTTTAGCATTTAGGAGTGCTTTATCAAGTAAACCCTTTTCCTGATAAAGCCAGGCCAGGTTGTTATAAGCGAAGGAGTGTTCAGGGGAGAGATTGATAACCTCTTTATACGCGTTTATAGCATTATCTTTATCACCCGATAAATCGTAGGCTAGCGCCAGGTTCATCTTAACTGAAACCGACTCAGGGGCAAGATCCAGCGCTCTGGTAAAGAGTTTCAGGGCTTGAGCGGCATTATTTTGATTAATATTAACAGACCCCAGCTGCAGTAGGACATATAAATTATCAGGGTGTTTTGCTAAGAGGGCGGTGTATATCTTTTTGGCGCTGTCATATTTATTTTCCTGAATATATATATTAGCTAAAGCCAGGTTGGCGGGGTTAAAGTTCTCGTTTATCTCAAGCGCTCTTTTGTATTCGCTTCTGGCTCTGGCAAAATTACCGCTGGCCGCGTAAACACCGCCTAAATTATAATGCGCTCCGATATCTTCAGGTACAAGCGTGGTTACGGTTTCAAACTGTTCTATCGCTTTATCAAACATATCCTGAGCTAAATAAGTATTACCCAGAATATAATAACCCAGGATATTACCGGGGTCTTTTTGGATAATTTTCTTAGCGAGACTTTCAGATTCTTTATATTTACCCGCTTGAGTGTAAATCTTACCTAAGTTAAGCTGAATAGGGCTTAGGTCGGGATTATCCGATAAAATATTTTCAAGTTCTCTGGTTGTTTTATCGGTATGGCCTTGAATTCCATAAACGGTTGCCATGCCTAATCGGGCATCTATGTTCTTGGGGGCTATTTTTAAAACCTTCTTAAATTCATTTTCAGCTTTTTTGTATTTTTCCTGAAGAAGATAAACGCGGGCTAATGAGAAATAAGGGCTAAGATACTCTTTATTAATCTTAATAGATTTCTCAAAATATCCAATGGCATTATCATATTCTTCAGCCGCGGCCAAAACACTGCCGTAGAGATTATTAACTTCCGCGTTATCCGGGCTTAAGCTTAGGGCTTTTTTAGCTTCTTTTTTAGATTTATCTATATTGCCCTGGGCGATGTATATTCCGGCCAAACTGATATGGCCGGTAACTGAATCAGGATTAAGATTAACAGCTTTTTCAATATTCAACCGCGCGTCATTTAATTTACCCTGAAGCATGTAAATTCTGCCCTTTAAGTCATAACCGGCCGCGCTTTTTGGATAATATTCAATGATTTTATTGGCTTTTATCAGAGATTGTTCAAACTCCGTTTTCTTTAAGTAAATCAATCCTATTTCAAAGAGGGCATTAATGTTTTTAGGGTTAAGATTCAGCGCTTCTTTAAGGTGGTTTAGCGCTTGTTCGGTTTTGCCTTGAGCCTCAAGGCAGACTGCCAGGTTAAAGTGCACCTGGTCCAGCTTGGGATTTTTCTCAATAATCCTATAGAACTCCTCACCGGCTTCTTTATAATCACCTTTTTGCAGGCAAGAAGTACCAATTATATAACTGACAGCCAGATTATTTATATTTTTTGATTTAAGCTCTTCTCCAATTTTTAGGGCTTCATCAGGCATGTTCTTTATTAAATATGTATTAGCAAGAGCTATTTTAGCCGCCGTTAAGTCAGGTTTGATTTTAATAGCCTTCTTATATTCTTCAAGAGCATTATCTAAGTTTAGCTGGGCGGAATAAATTTGGCCTAATTGCAGATGTAAAAGCGCATTGTCCGGATTAGACTTTGAAGCGTTCTTTATGACATCAAGCGCCTCTTTTTGTTTTCCTATTTGAATATAGATAGCCGCTTTAATTAAAGGAGCGTCTATAAGTTTAGGATCGAGTTTCATGGCGGAATCAGCATTCTCAAGGGCTTTTTCGTAGTTTTTTTGAGCTATATTAACCTGTGCTAGAAGTAAATAGGATTTGGCTTCAAGCGGGTTGGATTCAATCACATCCGTAGCTAGTTTACCGGCTTCTTCAGTGTTATTAAGTAAAAGCATTATTCTGGCCAATTCCAACTTGACGGTTGTATTTTTCGGGCTGATTTCGAGAGATGTCCGGAGTTCTTTAGCGGCGGCTTCATATTTACCTTGTGCCGTATAGCAGGCAGCCAGCTTATAGCGGGCTTCAATATATTCCGGATTAAGCTGCAAAGAGTTTTTAAAACTAATAACCGCCTCAGCTACCTTATTGTTCTTAAGGTAATTATTGCCTGAATCATAGAATTGCCCGGCCTGTTTCTCTTTATTGACTCCGCAGGCTGAGAGCGCGAAACAGCTTAAGAGCAACAAGAAAACTAATACCATCCATTTGTTATTTAACTTTTTATACATCATTTTCTCCTTTTAAGGTTATTAAAGTGTAGTAAATAGTTTATCACTAAATAACCAAAAATTCAATACGTTTTAAAAGATATAAAATTGTTTAAATACTTTAAGAGTATCTTTAAATTATCTCAAAGACATGGTTAAAAAAATAATTTCTTGATAAGTAAGCCGGGGGTGGTATAATATTTATGTGAGGTATACGTATGATTGAAAAGAATGAATATCCGGAAAAAAGAAAATTCAAAAGACTTAGGTTAAAGTTCCAGGTTGAAGTTGAAAATTTTCTAAACCACCGCATATTAAGCTTGATTTCAGGTGACATCAGTGTTGGAGGTTTAGGTATATCTAAACTTGCTTCCGAAGGTATGGAAATTTTTACAGAAGAAGAATTAGAAGCGGATGCTCCTGTGGGTATCCGTCTTATTTTGCCCGGGACCGAAGGAGAGATAGTTTTAAAAGGTGTTGTGGAGCGGGCAGAGAGAACCAAGACCGGCATCTGGAAGGCCGGTATAAAGTTTGATGAACCTCAAAATGCTATCAATAAATATTATATTAAACCAAATATGATTGAAGGTAAGAGGAGAGGTGATAGGTATAACCGCCTTTTTCAGATTGATATAAGAAAACAGGGCAGCAAGCAAGGCTACGTTGGTATATCCGCTAATTTAAGCAGTGATAGTATGCAATTATTTAGTGAGCAGCTATTTCCTATGGATACACCGGTGGAAGTGCGTATGGGTGTTATGGGTACGAATAAAATAATTTTGATTAAGGGTAAAGTACTCTGGGCTCGCCAGGAGGAAGGAAACACTTGGAGAATGGGCCTTAGCTTTGATGAGAAATTACCGCTAGATGATTTTAAAAATCACTAATCTTCAAATTGTCCTATCATGAAACTAGATCCATTTTTAACCTCCGCGCGATTTGTCAAAGGAGTAGGCCCCGGAAAATTCAAAATTCTGAATCAACTGGGTATATACAATTTAAAAGACCTGCTTTATTATTTTCCTTACAGATATGAAGATAGACGCCGCTTAAAAAAAATCAAAGATTTAAAAGAAGGGCGGCCGCAGTCGTTTGAGGCTGAAATATTAGCTAAAGGCTCACGCAGGGCACGCAATAAACTCTCTATTTTTCAAATGGCCCTGGGTGATGAGGGCGGCCGGATAAACGCCGTTTGGTTTAATCAGCCGTATTTAAAGGATAATTTTAAAGTTGGTGAGCGGTTGATTATTTACGGTAAGATTTTAAAAAGAAACGGATTGCAGGTAATTAATCCTGAATATGAGTTAATTCCTGAAGATGAGGCCCCCGAAGATACGCTGCACACCAAAAGAATAGTTCCAATCTACGGCCTGAGCAAAGGTATCAGTCAGCGAGTTTTAAGAAAGATTAGTTTTAACGCTGTAAATGAATTCGCGGAAGTTCTAGAAGATAACCTACCTGAAAACCTTAAAAAAAGATACGGCTTTATAAATATTAATAAAGCTATTAACGATATTCATTTTCCTGAAAGTAATGATTCTGTCATCGCGGCAAGGAAAAGGCTGATTTATGAAGAGTTTTTCGGATTACAGTTGGTAATGGCTTCAAAAAAGCATAATGACAAGTATGTACGCACCGGCATAGAATTCAGTTTTAAAAAACCGTTGGTAGATGATTTTATTAAAAAGTTGCCTTTTGAACTAACTCAAGCCCAGAAGAAAGTTATTGCCGAGATAAGAGATGATTTAATAAAGCCCCGGAGTATGCGCAGGCTCTTACAGGGCGATGTTGGTTCGGGCAAGACGGTTGTAGCTTTAATAAGCGCGCTTTATGCTTTATCAGCCGGCTATCAAGCGGCTCTGATGGCGCCTACGGAAGTATTGGCCGAGCAGCACTATAGGACCTTTAAACGCTTAATGAAAGGGTTTAAAATTAGTATTGGCCTTTTAATCTCCCAGAGAAAGAAAAAAGAAAAAAGTGAGTTAATAGATAAAATAAAAAATCATAAGATAGATATTATTATCGGTACACACGCCCTCATTCAAGAAAGTGTTGTTTTTAAGAAGCTGGGCCTGGTAATTATAGATGAACAGCATAAATTCGGCGTTATTCAAAGAGACATTTTATTTAAAAAAGGCCAGAACCCCGATATGTTGATTATGACCGCTACCCCTATTCCCAGAACTCTCACTTATAGTATATATGGAGACTTAGATGTTTCCGTAATTGATGAACTTCCCTCCGGTAGAAAGAAAATTACCACCTGGTGGGTAACTAAAAAGAAAATTGACGGGGCATACGATTTTATTAAGCAAGAGATAAAAAAGGGCAGGCAGGCATATATTGTTTATCCTTTAGTGGAAAAATCTAAAAAACTCGAACTTAAAGCCGCCAAAGAAATGTATGAACATCTTAAAAAGGATATTTTCAGCAAATATAAAGTAGGGCTTTTGCATGGGCAAATGAAAGCGGATGAAAAAGATAAAGTTATGCTTAAGTTTAAAAATAATAAAATTGATATCTTAATATCAACTATAGTTATTGAAGTTGGTATTGATGTTGCTAATGCCTCAGTTATGCTTATTGAGCATGCCGAGCGCTTTGGTTTAAGCCAGCTGCACCAGCTTCGGGGCCGTATCGGCAGGGGGCCTTATGAGTCTTACTGCATTCTGGTTTCATCCGCCTTAAATGATGTTGCCAAAAGGCGCCTGGGGATTATGTCTAAGGTTTCCTCGGGTTTTAAGATAGCCGAAGAGGATTTAATGATCAGGGGGCCGGGAGAATTTTTCGGACTCAGGCAGCACGGTTTTAATGACTTAAAAATAGCTGACTTAATAAAAGATGAAGCTGTTTTAAAAAAAGCAAGGAAAGACGCGTTTGACTTGTTTCGCGAGCCTGAATTTATAGAAAGCTCAGCTCATAAAAAGCTGTTTAAATATTATATAAAGCCTTTCATATAATTCCTTTATGCTATTGATTAATGTGGTATAATAACTCCTATGAAAAAATATGTATTTTTCATTTTATTTATGTGTCTCTCGGGATGTATGGCAACTCAATATAATACGGCTACTCATCAGCACGAGCGTATATTGTATTCAACCGCGAAAGAAGTGCGTCTGGGCAAGAAGATTTCAAAGAAAATTGAGAAAAAATACGGCTTATGTGAAGACGAAGAAGTTCAAAAAAGGGTGAAGGATATTGGAGCGAAAATTGCCCGGGTTTCCGATAGAGACGACCTACAGTACCATTTTGCCGTTATTGATGATAAAGAGGTTAACGCTTTAGCTCTTCCGGGTGGTTATGTATATCTCAGCAGCGGCTTGGTGGAGGCGGCTGATTCGGATGACGAGATTGCGGCGGTTGTTGCCCATGAGGTCGGCCACGTAGCCGCCAGGCATTCTATGAAGCAGCTGCAGGGTGAATATCTTTATACATTTTTAAGCGCTCTCGCGATGATTGGCAATACCGATAGAGGTTATCATAGAGGCAGTAATTTTACATATATATCCCTTATGATGCAGTATTCAAGGGAATATGAGAAAGAAGCTGATAAATTATCGGTTAGGTATATGACCCGGGCCGGATATGATCCTAAAGCGGCACTTTCTATGTTGGATAAACTGGCTGAACTTGATAAGAAAAGATCATCCAGGGTTTATACTTATTTTAGGAGCCATCCGCCGCATGATATGCGCCAGGCATTAATTAGGAGAGAAATATCAGGAGAGCTTTATTATGATGATTACCTGGATTTAATGAGTGTTTATGAGGAAGATAGATAATATTTATTCAGCTTGTTTGTTTAAAGTTTTAGTGGCGTTTTTGGGGCTGCTTTTTTTGTGTTTAGGCTGCGCGGCTACTACCGGAGGTAATTTATCGGCCAGCTCTGCGGACGGTGTCGGTGTAACCTGGGGAATGACCTTTGTAAATGAAGTGCCGGAAAATATGTTAAGCGTTGAAGAGCTTACCAGAGGTGCCGATTTAATAGCCAGGGCGGAGGTGGTTTCCAGCCGGCCGGTTTGTTTTAAGTTTAACAATGTCACATATTACCAATTATCCCTTTTAAAGATAAAGGAGATTATAAAAGGCAGTTGTGCCTCTGAAGTTATAAGTGTTTATGCCAGAGAAGATAACGCGCCCGCAAAACGCAAGTCGGCTTATGAGTTGTGTGACGAGGTTCTTGTTTTTTTAAAGAAAAATAACGATTTTTACTTTACCTTCGGCGGAGCCTATGGGCAGATGCCTATTTGTGATGAGCGGATTACCAACTGGCGTAGGATCAAGAAGGGCAAACTTGAAGATAATATAATAATTCATTACAATGAAGCCAAACAATTTATTATAATTACTTTATACATAAGCAGCTTAAATAGAAAGATCAATAGTGAAAACGATGAATAAACCAAAAGCAAAAGCCGGTTTCGCGGTCTTAGTCGGCAGGCCCAACGTAGGTAAGTCGACCTTTTTAAATAATGTCTTAGGCAAAAAAGTAAGCATTATTTCTCGTGTGCCGCAAACAACCAGGTTTTCCATAAGGGGAATTTTTAATGATTCCAGGGGCCAGATTGTCTTTGTAGATACACCGGGGATATATTTATCCAATAAACACCTTATGAAATTCTTATCTTCCAGGAGTTTTTCAGCTAAAGATGAAGCCGATATAGTTTTATATATGGTTGATTTAAGCCGGCACCCGGGCAGAGAGGAAGAAGAAGTCTTAAGCCAGTTATGGGAATTGAAAAAGCCGGTTATCATGGTTTTAAATAAAAGAGATTTGGGGCAAACGTATGCCGATGATTATATATGCCTCTGGAAGGAAGCCGTTGGTAAACATAATGACCCTTTAAAATACTATATACCTATTTCCGCCTTAGAGAAAAAAGGACTGGATAAAGTTTTAAATGCCATCTTTGAATATCTGCCGCCTTCGAAACCATTTTATCCGCCGGATGTGGATAGCGATTTGCCTGATAAACTTTTCATCTCTGACGTTATAAGGGAGAAAATATTCACTCATATGAAGAAAGAAATTCCACATTCAGTAGCCGTTAAGGTGGATAATATTGAAGAACGGCAAAATAAGGTTTTATTTATTCAGGCGACGATTATAGTTGAGCGCAAATCCCAGAAGGCTATCGTTATCGGTAAAAAAGCTAATATTTTAAAAGAAGTTGGCCGGGAAGCCCGCCTGGAATTAGAGAAAGTTTTCTCAAAGAGAATTTATCTTGATCTCTGGGTTAAGGTCCAGGAAAATTGGCAGAAAGACATGGAGACCTTAAGGGAACTGGGGTATATTCTATAAAATGAAAATCCGCAGGCACTTCAATCGCTGCGGAAGAAGAATTGAAATTTATCGACTTTTTTGCTTGACATTTTAGTCTTAAGGGTATATACTTAACATAAATGTTAAGGATGTGTTCTTGATATGGATTATTCGAAGTTATCAAAACTCAAAGAAAAACTCTATTTTACAATTGAGGATGCAGCTTCCGCTTTTGATATTAAGCTGGCATCTGCTTATGTATTATGTAATCGCTATGTCAAAAAAGGTATATTTATTAGATTAAAAAAAAACTTTTATATTTTAGAGCAAAACTGGGAAAATCTTTCTAATGAAGATTTCTTTCAGCTATCAAATTTTCTACAGGTTCCTTCGTATATCTCTTTTATGACCGCTTTATCAGCATATGAAATAACCACACAGGTTTTACGAAATTTTTATGAAAGCGCGGGATTAAAACGTTCTGTGAAGTTTAGAAAAGGGCAAGTATCTTTCAATTTTTATAAGATAAAGAAAGAGTTTTATTTTAGCTTTAAGAAGAAGAATAATTTTTTTATTGCCACCAAGGAAAAGGCTTTTGTGGATATAGTTTACCTTTATTCATTTGGGAAATACAAAATAGATTTAAGTTCAATAAACATTGACGCGTTAGATAAAGATGAAATATCAGAAATTATAAAGGCCTTTCCTCAAAAAACTAAAAACGCGGTAAAAAGAATATGCAAGATTTAATCAAACAAGAACAATTTGAATTAGAAGTTTTAGACAGGCTCAACAGCGGCAAGTTTTTAAATAATATTATTTTTACGGGTGGCACCATGTTGAGGTTATGCTATGGGTTGAATAGATATTCTGTAGATTTGGATTTTTGGATATTTGAAAATATAGATCAGGATAAATTGTTTAAGCAATTAAGCAGTTGTTTAAGCAAGTTTTACACGCTGAAAGATGCTGCCGATAAGTTTTATACCTTGCTTTTTGAATTAAAATCTAAAGATTATCCGCGCTCCCTCAAGATTGAAATAAGAAAGGAAACCAAAAAGGTTCAGGTCGAGCAGGCTATTGCTTACAGCATATATTCAAATAATCAGGTTCTTCTAAATATTGTTAGTTTGCCTGATATGATGAAGTCAAAGATAGATGCTTTTTTAGATAGAAAAGAAATAAGAGATGTATTTGATATTGAATTTTTACTGAGAAAGGGCGTTGTTTTAGATGCTTCACAAAAAAAATTAGATAATATTCTTAAAAATATAAATTCTCTTACGAAAAATGATTATAATGTAAAATTAGCTTCTTTACTGGAAAAAAAAGAACGAGAATATTACAAAAAAGAAAAATTTAAGATATTAAAAAGTAAAATAATAGAAAATTCAATCAAAGTGTAATTAATATTAAAAGAGACTTTATTTAAACTTCCGCGTTAAAGCTCAAAAGAATGAGGCATATCCTTTAATCATGAAAATCTGCAGGCACTTCAATCGCTGCGGCGGGTGTAAGCTGCAGGATATTACTTACCGCAAACAACTTCAGCTAAAAACCAAGCTCATTAAAGAAAGAGCTGGTAAGTACGGCGTCGCGGTTAAAAGACGCCTTAAGAAAATTATTCCCTCACCGATAAAATATAATTACCGCAATAAAATGGAATTTACTTTTTATGCCGAAGAAGACGGCGGCCTTTGCCTGGGGCTGCACGGTAATAAGCAAAATAGACGAGTTATTGAATTAAAAGAATGCCTTATAGCGGGCCGCGAGGTTATTAATGTCTTAAGGGTTACGCTTAAGTTTGGTAGAAAAAATAATTTAAAAGGATATCATCGCTACAGGCAAAAGGGTTATTTGCGATATCTTTTGATAAGAAAGAGCCTTACTAAAAAAGAAATTATGGTTATCCTGGTAACTACCGGTAAGGGCCGGTTTAAGAAAGAGGAATATGTCAAAAAATTACTATCTTTATCACGGCCCGGAAATAACGGTTATAAAATTACCGGCATTTATCATGTAATCAATGATTCATCAGCCGACGCCGTTAAATTTGAGAAAGAAAAGCTTTTATACGGCAAGGAATTTATTGAGGAAAGGGTGGGGCGTATAACCTACAGGATTTATAGCCAGACATTCTTTCAAACTAATTCACGTTGCCTCAGAGCGCTTTACGCGGCCGCCAAAAAACTATTAAAACCATCAAAAGAAGATAAGGTTTTAGATTTGTTTTGCGGCTCAGGCGGCATAGGGCTGTATATCGCTAAAAGTGTTAGTGAGGTTACGGGGATTGAAGTTAATAGCCGGGCTATTGAGAATGCCCGTGAAAATACGCGGATAAACTCTATAAAAAATATGAAATTTATTAATGATGATGTCAGGTTCTTTTTGAAAGATAATCAGCAAGAGCTTCATGGTAAGTTTAATAAAGTTATTATTGATCCGCCCCGGGCCGGTATCAGCCGAAAGGTATTTGAAAGCCTGATAAAACTTGATATACCCAAGGTGCTCTATATTTCTTGTAATCCCGAGAGTTTGTTTGATAATATAAGGTTATTTATTGAAGTCGGTTATAAGTTGAAGGTTGTCCAGCCGGTAGATATGTTTCCGCATACGAGGCACGTGGAGAATATAGCCTTGCTTGAGAAGTAAGCAGATTACCGGTTATCTAAATCGTCTTTTTTAAGTTTGTCCAGGAAGGATTTAATGTCGCTTTGAGCCGATTTTGAAATCATAGAGGCGACATAGATTACCAATGAAAACTTCCAAGCCTCATCCGGCCCGATAACCAGGCCCAGGCGAACATCTTCCTGTTTCTGCAGTAAATTCTTATAGTGGGCGATGGCCTTACTTAAAGACCCTTCATAAACTTCAACCGAGTATGTGTTGTTGGAATATTTTAGGGAAGGTAAGCTTATACCTCTCATCAAAAGAAAAGACCTTAAGTTATCATCACTGACATCCAAATCTTCCTTAAAATTAAAACCATCAAACATCGGGTAATGTTCAGGCATGACAATAATCGGTTTGTCCACCTTAATAGAGCCTTTTCTTACTACAGTATCACCTTCGTTCACCGAGGATTCCGCCAAGAGAACATAAGGGAGTTCCGTGGTTTTAAGTGTATGCAGCCTATTTAAGCGCGCTCTGTGTATTTCCGTTTTTTCAAGGGCTTTTTGCCAAAGCTCTTCCAAGTTCATTATAAACTCCTTTAAAAAGTTGGATTGATTATAACCGATATATAATCAATGTCAAGCCTTATACCAAGTATATACTATAAATTTCACAAAGTTGACTTTTTTTGGTCTATATGATATGCTTAATTATCCCGGGGAAAAACGTGTTTAATATGAAAAAAATAATAGTATTTATATTTTTAGCTCTATTTTTTATTGGGTCATTTTCTTTTTCGGCTTCTGGTGATGAGCTGCATCTAAAAAACGGCCGAATCATCAAGGGAGTTATTGTAATGAAAAGCTCCGGTGATGTGACTATAGAGCTTAAGATAGGAGAGATTACCTATCCGGCTTCACAGATTGATAAAGTTGTTCCGGCCTCGGCTCAGGAAAACGAAGCATTGCGAAGTCATTGGTCCGCCCAGAAAGAGTCTAGACGAATTGAGGAAGATATACAAGACGCTTTTGAGATCTTTGAGAATGATGATATAGACGCAATTATTGAAGAAGCCGTTGCGGATGGCAGAATTTATACCAAAGGCGGCCGTGTTTATGTTAACGACGAGCTCTTTTTCGTAAAAGGCGTTGCTTACGGCATTAATTATCCCGGTTGCTTAGGGGGTATGGGCGGTTATTATAGAATACCGCCTGAAGTTTTTGAAAAAGATTTTCAAATGATGCAAGAGTCAGGTATAAACTGTATCAGAACTTACGAACCGCTACCGCCTGAAATATTAGATTTAGCTGATAAATATAATATAATGGTAATTGAAAATATAGTTTATCCCGGAGACTGGACCGATTTTAAATCAAACGATGAATTAAAGGATCTTCAGGAAGAGGCCTTAAGGATTGTGAAAAGAGATAAAGATAGAAAATGTATTCTTATGTGGAGTATCTGGAACGATGCTCCTTTTACCTGGGGTAAACACGGTGGGAATGTGGTCAAGCGCTATGGATTCGAAGGTGTCAATACTTTCCTGAAGGGTATCTATGATGCCGTTAAAGAAGCTGATCCTGATCATCTTGTAACCGCCTCAAATATGCTGGGGCACATAGGAACCGATGTCGGCTTTGATTTTTTGGATGTTATTGGGCTTAACGCTTATATTGGAGGCCACGGGCAGTGGCTGGGATTAGCCAAAGCCAGAGAAGCCGTTACTAATATACGGAATATATCCGTTGAATATAATAAGCCGGTTGTTATTATGGAGACCGGATACAGTACTTATATCAACGAAGAATTACAATATGAGGTTTTAAAATCGCAAATAGAGATTACCAATGAACACACAGCGGGTATAATCATTTTTCAGTGGTCAGACGGTTGGTGGAAAGCCGGGGAACCATCTGTTTTAGATGATCATATCGAAGAACACTGGGGAATAGTGACCGGTTATCGCGACCCCAAACCGGGCTATAAAGCCGTATCTGAATTATTTAATCAAATTCCCACTAAGTCAAAGGGTTTTCTTAAAAAAGAGGAGTAGTAGTTTAGCCTTATGCGTAAGTTATTTTTTAAGAAGGCGTCTTTTATTGTTTTATCATCACGTATCACAGGCAATTGAAAATTTCTACAGTGAGCTTTGATGATTCTTTGGAGGCTATCCACGTAACTCCGCGCCTTACTAAAGTCAGTCAGCCATTAGTAGATATTGGCAAGCAAGCCGCCCGGCTTTTTCTTGAGCAATCTGCCGAGCATAAGTTTAAAGCTAAACATATCACTTTTAAAGCGAAGCTTATGATCAGAAATTCAGTCAGAGCCCTTAAGTAAAACCCTAAGTAGTGATTTTACCTCAAAAAGACAATATATTACTATTGACATAACAAAATATAGGTGCTAATGTATTGGCAGATACTATAAGGTCATATTTTTTTGTCTATATTTAACATATTTATTATTAAAGGATAAACTAATGCATGAAAAACGTAGTTCTAAAAGAACTAATATGGATTTGGCCGTAGAATGTCAATTGGTTAAACGTAACTTTATAACTCCTCTCACAGGTTTAATAAAGGTAAAGGCATCTGATATTTCAAGCGGTGGAGTTCGTCTAAAATGGCCTTCCGGTTGGAACTGCTCAACCTGTGATAAATGCGCGGGTTGGATATTTAATAGGGACTGCCATCTTAAAGTAGAGATGGATGAACCGTTAAACCGCAATTTAAATGTCGGCCTAAGAATTAAGATGAGATTTTTGAAAAAATCGCTGAAAAACAGAGAGTATTGTGCCAAGATTATTTGGACTTCTCCGACCGCTAAAATAAAATCAGGATACGATACCGGCTTGTCTTTTATGGACGCTGATAGAGTGCTTGAGAGAGAGTTAAGCCTCTAAATGAGGCTATCATTTACATCAGATTGTATATGAATAAGGCATCCTGACATAAAAAGAAAACCAAGGCGTATCTTTAATTAGATATGCCTTTTTTCTTGATAATTTTAAATTTTTTAAAAGTATATGCTATAATTAAATATCGTTAATACAAAAGTTAGAGATAGCGTTTATATGTGAATAAACACAAAATCAGCATCAAGGCTTTTATTTTGTGTTATAATAACATAAAACGGCTAAAGTTAGAAAGGCTAATAGCAAATGGCTTATAGTCTTCAGCTTTCAGCCATCAGCTTTCAGCAAAAAGCGAATATTTATTAGCGGCTAGCGAGTAGAAAAACAATAATCAAACAGTTTTTCTTGTTTTAGTTTGGTTATTCGAATTTGGTCATTGGTTATTATTTGGTTATTGTTTCTTGGTTATTGGTGTTTGTTTGTTTCTTATGACTTATGCCTTGTGACTTTGTACTTATGTCTTAACCCTTATTTGGCTAAAAGTTTAAACAGGAGGTTATATAATGGATTATAGTCAATGTGCGGCAGGTGATTTTGGAATAGGTCTGGTCTTTATATTTATATTTGCGCTGGCTATTACCGCCCTTGTCATAACTTGCTTCTGGCAGATATTAAAAAAAGCAGGTTATCCCGGGCCTCTAAGCCTTTTAATTTTAGTGCCGGGCTTAGGCCAACTGGCAGCATTAATTATCATTATTATGCTGGCTTTTGGTAAATGGCCTATATATGAAAAGTTAAGTCAGGGAACAATAGATAACAGTAATAAATAAAGGAGATCCGTATGAGAAGGCGGTTACTTTTACTATCTGTAATAATTATTTCATTAGCAATCTCAGGCTGCATTGATTCAACGACCAAGGTTACAGTTAACGGTGATGGTTCAGGTATTATAACCGAGACTATGGGAATGAGCAAAGAAGTCATCAAACAGATGCAGCAGATGATTCCCGCCGGAGAGGGACAGCTTATAGGTGAGAAAGATCTCTTTAAGGAGAAAGACTTTGTAGAAAAAGCCGCTGAATATGGGCAGAATGTCAAATTAATTGATTTTAAAACTTCCTCTAATGATAAAGCGGTATATGCTCAGGCGGTTTTTGAATTTGATGATGTAACAAAGATAAAGATTAAGCAGGGAGATGCCCCCGAGATGGAAGGGGCTCAAGGTCCAGATCAGGATGAGAAGTTTGTCACTTTTAGTTTTGATAAGTCAGGAAATAAGCCTACTTTGAAAATTATGATTCCACAGGAAGATTCCGCTAAGGCTGACGCCGCCGCGGAGCAAGCGGAGGTTAAAAAACCTTCAGCTACCGAAGCGGCTATGATGAAGCAGATGTTTACCGGAATGCACTTCGCGGGATTAGTTGAAGTTAACGGTAAGATAATTTCCACTAACGCGCGGCATGTACGCGGTAATACTATCACTTTGTTTGATATTGAATTTGATAAAATTCTGGATAAGCCGGAGGTTCTCACTCAACTGCAGGCTGCTCAAAGCGCTCAGCAGGCTCAAGCGATATTTAAAGACCTTGAGGGGATGATGATTGAGACAAACAAAGAGATAACTATAACCTTTGTTCCGGCGGTTGGAACTGCTGTAGCCGCTTCATTGGATGAGACGCTAGCTTCCAGTACGATTTCAAGTCCACTGGATTTTTCTTTCAATACAATACTTGCCCTTATGGGGGGAATGGCTATAATTATTTTAATCCCCTTTGTTCTTGTGAGTCTTTTGTGTGTTTGGTTCTTTGCCCGCATTTTAAGGAAAGCCGGTTTTTCACCGGCGCCGGCATTTTTATTATTAATCCCTGTTGTAAATGGATTAGTAGTGCTTGTGTTTTTGATGATATTAGCTTTTATAGACTGGCCGATATATGAGAAACTTGCCGCTGTTTCCGGTCATATGAGTAATGTTGATGATGAACAGGTATTATCTGAGCCAACGATAACCGCGGAAGAGCAAGAGATAAAACTTGATAAAACTTCGGCTTTTAGTAAACAGGCGCGGGCCGCAGACTCCGCCGCGGAGGGTGTGCCGTTTCCCGATGTAAGCAATAAGACCATGGGATCTTTAGATAGCGATAAACTTCAGCAAGAGGAGCCGGCCAAGCCGGAGCTTCAGGGGAAAGTGCCGGATGATGATGAAATTATTTTATCCGGTGGTAGTTTAGCGGGTGAAAAACCCGCGGAAGAACCAAAGAAAGAGGAGCTGCCTCCTCAGCAACCATCCATAGAACCTGAAAAACCAAAAGAGAATGAACCCGAACCTCCTGAAGAGGATATCGCGGAGCCTAAGAATCCTTCAATGCCGGAAATTAATGAGGGAGATTTAAAGATGCCGGATATAAATTCGGAAGATGAGTTGAAGCTGCCCGATGCATCTGAAGATAAACCTAAACCTCCAAGTGAAGATGAAGAGGGGACAGATGAAAATAGGGATAATCCTATAGTCTGAGAAGTATTAAAGGAGGGCGTTAATGGATATTTCCTTTGGTAATATTATAAAAGATTCTTTTGATTGGATGGTTAATGTTTTGTTTAAAACTTTTAATCTTAGGAAATGGATCGCTTTAACTTTTATCGCGATCATGGCCGGATATTTAAGTTTTAATATGAATTTAAATTTCCCGGGTAATAAAACAAATGATAATGCCGTTAGAAGTTGCCCCTCTGCCGGAATGATATTTCAGCCTTCAGGTTTTGCTGAAGCAGATGAGAGCACTGAGGTTATGCCCGCCTTATTAGAACAGGAACCGCTTGAGTCTCAAAGCTCTATCAATGAGTCAAAAGGGATATTTAATGAAGCGGCCGGATATATCGTTGTCAGCATTGTAGGTGTAATATTCTTATTTATTATGGTTATATTTACCTGGCTCAGTTCAAGGTTTAGGTTTATATTTATTGAGGATATAATAAAAAATGACGGCTCGATAAAACTGCCCTGGGCTAATAATAAGTTTATAGGAAATAAGTTGTTTCTTTTTTATTTATTTTATGGCATTGCCTATTTAGGGTTTCTGGGGCTGATTATTTTCAGGGGTTATGTTTCCTTGAAAGCGGTGGGAGTATTTAATCAAAATGCCGATGTTAAATTTTTTAAAGCGGCCGGAAGCGTTATGCCTCATATCGCTTTATGTATACTGCTTTTATTGGCGGCGGGCTTAATATATTTCTTTGTTGAGAATTTAGTTACCCCCATTATGTATAAAAAGAAGCAGGCTTTTATCTCTTCATGGAATGAGGCAGGCGCGCTTCTTAAAAAGAATATAGGTAATTGCGCGGCTTTCTTTTTTATAAGTTGCGGCTTAGGTATCGCGGCAGCTATCGCTACAGGGTTAATTGTTCTAATTTTCGTTATTGTAGTGATGCTTTTGGGAGCCTTACTTTTTATGCTTGCTATGGGGATTTTAAGCTTACTGCCGTTAGGGCTTAAGGTAGTTGTCGGGTTTATTTTTGGATTAATTGGTATCGCGGCTGTAATTTGCGCCTATTTTATCGCTAATATGCTTTTATTGCCTATTGCTGTGTTTTTCAGGATATTGGGCTTGAAGTTTATAGCGGCCCTGGATAAGGCATATGACATTTTTTCTAAGGACAATCTTTTAGTAACAGATTCGGGATAGTCCTGTAATTAATCTTCTTCCCAATATACACGCCCGGCTATATTGAGATAATTAATACCCTTTGTGTGCGGGCCTTCGTAGTCAGGATTACCTAAATTATTGCAGCCGCAGAGTATTCTTTCCGATGGCGTATAGACGGTATAAGGATAGTCAGGGTTTAGTCCGGCAGAGGTTCCGTCTTTATTATAGTTATCTATGGTATTCCCATACAAATAATCAGGATCATCTTTTGTGCCTATATGCGGGCTTCCCGGGCAGTCAAAGATTTTATCATCATCAGGCAGATATTCTTCACTAACCAGTGTAGCGGCATATCTATAAGCGTCGCTATCGCCGCCGTATTCAGCAACTGGATCCGGGAATTTTCCATTATTGTCTTTAGCGTAAAGAATAAGGGCAACTCCTATTTGATTAAGGTTATTAGCGCACTGCCTCTGCAGGGCGCCATCACGGGCTTTTTTTGCCGCCGGGAATATAAGGCTAATAAGCAGTCCAATTATAACAAGTACAATCATTAACTCTATCAGAGAAAAACCTTTTTTTCGCATTTTCTGTACCTCTATAAATATTATACCATAAAATTTAAATATTTACAAAACCGACCAAACCCCACTGTTCCACCGCCGCGGTAGAACAGTGGGGTAATAATATATATGAAGCGGCTTGAAAAAATACCAATCATTTGATATAATTGAATAAATTAAGTAAGCGAAGGAGAGCGAATGGGAAGAGTTCGTTGGAGTTCAAGGCTGATATTTATATTCGCGGCAGTTGGTTCAGCCGTTGGTTTGGGTAATGTCTGGAGATTTCCTTACTTGGCCGGAAAGTATGGGGGAGGAGCTTTTTTAATTCCCTATGTTGTTATGCTTGTCTTGATGGGAATTCCATTGCTAATGATGGAATTTGCTATAGGCCAGCGTATGCAGTTGGGGGCTAGCGGTTCTTTCGGTAAAATAAAACATATGCTTTCGTCAATAGGCTTCGGAGCCGTTTTGTGCGGTTTTGTGGTAGTTAGTTACTACGCGGTTGTTATGGCCTGGTCGTTATTATATTTTAAATTTTCCTTTAACCTGGCTTGGGGCGATCAGACAGCCAAGTTCTTCACTGAAGATGTAATCAGATTAAGTAGTAGTCCTTTTGAGAGCGGCGTTATCGTCAGTTCTATATTGGTAGCTCTTATTATAGTTTGGTTTTTAATATATTTTTCTATATGGAAGGGGATTAAGAGTGTCAGTAAGGTTGTAACTTTGACAATGCCTTTACCTATAATCCTCTTGGTAGTATTGGTCGCGAGAGTGGTAACGCTTCCGGGTGCCGATGATGGTATAGCTTACTACTTAAAACCCAATTGGGCGGCTATATTAGATCCTGAAGTTTGGTCGGCAGCCATGAGCCAGATATTTTTTACCTTAAGCCTGGCCTTTGGGGTTATGATCGCCTATGCCAGCTATCAGCATGAGGAAAGCGATATCGCGAAAAACGCGGTAGTTATATCGGTTGTTAATTCCTGCATTTCTATTGTTGCCGGTTTTGCTGTTTTTGCGACACTCGGCTATATGAGTGTTCAGCAGAATATTCCGGTTCATACTTTAGCGGCTTCCGGGCCTAAACTTGCTTTTATTGTTTTCCCGCAGGCATTATCTTTGATTCCCGGTGCCCCCGTTTTCGCGGCCTTATTTTTCCTGATGCTTATTACACTGGGCATTGATAGCGCTTTTTCTTTAGTTGAGGCTGTAACCACGGTAGTTAGTGATAAATATACTCATTTAAGAAGGGAAGATGTATCTTTATATGTTTGTGTTTTTGGTTTTTTGAGCGGGGTGGTATTTACGACGACTGCCGGTTTATATTACCTGGATATAGTTGATCATTTTATCACCAGTTATGGTTTGGTTTTTGTAGGCCTTCTTGAAGTTATCGCGGTCGGATGGATATACGGAGCCGAGAAGTTAAGAAAGTATATAAATGATGTTTCTGAAATAAGGATAGGGGTGTGGTGGAGTTATTTGATTAAGTATATAATACCCACATTGCTCATTTTTCTTTTAGCGACATCTCTGTATTCTGATTTAAAAACCCCTTATGAAGATTACCCCCGGAGCGTTATTCTTGTTATGGGCTGGGGAGTTTTGCTTATGGTGGCTTTAATTAGTTATGCTATGGCTCATTTTTCGAAGCCTAAAAAAAGATAGGATAGAATTATATGGCTGTTTTATTAAAATTACTAAGAGTTGTCTTGAAGGTTACTATAATAAGTATTCTCTTGTTGGTTATCGGGCTCGCGGCCGGTTATTTTTGCGTGAGGGCAAACCACTACGATATACCTATTCTTATGTATCATAATATAAGCCCTCCGGAGGATGGAAATACGGTTAATGTTACCCCGGAACGCTTCAAAGAGCAGATGAATTTTATAAAGAGCAATAACTATAAGGTTATTACTCCTTATGAGTATTCACAGATACTTAAAGATGGTAAAGAGAAGTCCGCTAAGAACCTGGTAATGCTTACCTTTGATGATGGTTATAAAAATAACTATACCTATGCTTACCCCGTGCTTAAAGAGAATGGGTTTTCGGCGGTTATATTTGTAGTTGTTAACAAAATAGGCGAAGAAGATTATTTAAGCGTTGATGAAATCAGGCAGATGCAAAAGGACGGAATTGTTATTGCCAGCCATACATTAAATGAAAAATATGTTCCTTCTTTAAAAAAGGTGAGATTATACGAAGAGCTCCGCGGTTCAAAAGAGAAACTTGAACAGTTAACCTGTAAGCCGGTTGAGTTCTTTGCTTACTGTTCCGGGGGATATACTATACAGGCGCAGAAAATATTAAAAGATGCCGGGTATTTGGGGGCCTTTACGACTAATAGAGGTTTTGATAAATCTTTAGCAAATGATGACCCTTATGCTATAAGAAGGATAAAAGTTACAAACAGAGATAATAATTTTAAATTTTGGGCCAAACTTAGCGGCATTTATAATATATCCCACACGGTAAGAGATCCATATTAATACTGACGATAACTTTTTTTGGAGGTAAGTATGTTATTAGGTTTAATTATTATTTTATCAGGCATATTAATAGTTGTCTTTGAACCGCTTCTAAGAGTAATTGTAGCCTTTTTGCTTATCGTAACGGGATTCATTCTGATGTCGATGAGTTACTACTACAAAAAGATGTCAAAGAGAGCGGATAATCCTTACGTCGATTTCTTCATAAGGTTTTAAATGATTAAGATATATATTCCGGATAAACAGCCCTTAGGCGCGGTATATAAAAGAAATAAGCATCTGGCCATAGTAGCCCACGCGGATGACATTGAGATATTAGCCCTTAAGCCCATAGCCCAAAAGCCCGGGGGCTTTTTTGGGATTGTTGTAGGTGATAATAAAGGAGCGCCCATAAAGCCCGATTATAAGAATTTATCTCCTGATAAAATTCAAGGGATTAGAGAAAAGGAGCAAGAGCTGGCCGCGCGCGCGGGAAGATATAGCGGTGTTGCTTTTTTGCGAATTTCAAGTAGAGATATAAAGAATTTTCAAAAGAAACGCGAGGTGGTAGATAAAATATTTAATCTTATTAAGCAAATGTCTATAGAAACTATTTATACTCATAGCTTATTTGATAATCATCCTACCCATGTGGCTGTAACCCAAGCTGTCATTTCTTCGATTAAAAAACTACCTTTAAATAAACGTCCTAAAGCTATTTACGGCATGGAAGTCTGGGGTTCGCTGGAATGGCTGCCGGAGAAGTACAAAGCGGCTTTTGACGTGAGTTCATCAGTTGATTTAATAAAGAAGCTTTTAGCTGTTTATAAATCACAATACTATAAAGGGCATCGTTATGATGAGGCTGTTTTGGGAAGATTAAGAGCTAACGCTATATTTAATAAGAGTCATAAGTTTTCCGGAAAAAAGGCGCTTATTTACGGCTTAGATTTATCTCCGCTTTTTAAAAAGAGGGGTTTAACCGGCGAGAAATACCTGCAAAGTATTATTAAGGATTTTTTTAACGGTAAAAAAAATAATTTGTAATTTTTTAGAATTAATTCAGCATTTTAATTTCGTCGATATAAATGTCACCTTCAACATTTACTGAACCGGGTTCAATAAAAAGAAGTATTTTAACAACCTTATCCAGGCGGTCTCTTAATTGAGAAGCCAGCCGCATATCAAAGATTAATAAATTCCAGCCCTCATTTTTAGCTTCGATTATTTCAATATCCTGCTGTTCACTCTTTTTAATAAACAATTTAGCTAATATTTTTGCTTTACCTTTGACTTTGATAGCTAAATAGCGGTGAATAGCCAGCAGTTCCGGATCAACTTCAATCTCAATATAATCCCAGGCGTTATCCGTTTTAATAAAATGAATTTTAAGGGCATCGGTTTCCGCGGCTTGCTCATTTATGATTTTAACTATCTCAAGTTTCCAGTCGGGGTTGCTGGGCTGCCATTTAGATAAGCAGGGGGAGCTAAAATCATAAAGCATGGGATTGCAGCTGCCGGGATTGCTTTTTGATGAAAGGCAATCCGAAGGCGGGCTTATATGGCCCCATTTATTTTTTGTTCTTACGTTGAAATAGTAAAGGCCGTTATCTTTTTTGAGGATGGTTTTACCAATTACCTCGGAATTATTATTAGAATTGGCCAGTACTATTTTTTCCGCGTTTTTAAAATCTTCATTATTTACTATTGGTTTTTTGCTTACGTAAATAATATATTCTTTTATATTTTCGTCGTCGGATTTTTTCCAGTTAAGTTTGATGGTTTTACCAATTTTGCCCTCTTGGGCTAAGATAAATTTTACTTTCGCGGGAACTTGGGTTATATTTTTAAATTCACAGGTTATGTTATCTATGGCGGGACTCCGTCCTGTTGTTTTGCAGTCAAGTGATATGGACTTTAGCTGTCTGCCGGTTATATTTTCAGGTAGTTTAAAATAATAATGCCGCCAGATTTGCGAATCTACATAACCCGAGGGTTGAAGTTTTTTAAAAAAGAAGCGCCCGGTTTTAATTGAGACGGAATTAATTTCGATATTGCGGCTCCATAAAGAAATATATTTATTGAAATTATATTTTAATAAATCGTTTTCGGAGAGTTTCGCGATTAAGATAATACGGTTGGCGGTGGATGTAATTGAAAGGCATTTGCTTCCGTGTTGAGGGTTGTTGCCCGCGCGTATTTCAAAACTTCCATCAGTGGAATTCCATAAGGCATACGATGGAGCTTCCGGCGGCAGTTCAAAGTCGTCAATTACTCCGGAGAAGTTACCTCGTTTAATAAAATTACGCATAACATCCGTTCGCGCGAATAAATCCCAGACCATGCCGCTTCTGTAATTTTCAATCATGCATATCATAGGGCCGGTTTCTATGCCTACATAATAGGGGCTGATAAAATCCGTTTTTAAGTTATATGAGCTGGGCAGGCCGTATTTTCCCCAATATTTATCACCGTAGCGCTCTATTGATTTTCTGATAGACCTCAAAGATATTTCAGGCACAAAGGGCAGGGAGCAGACAAAGGCGTTGGTGGCTATAGTGCCGTCGTTGGCGGTATATCCCGGGGGAGCGGCATGCGAGTATGTATTTTTACCGAAGCAGTCGCTTAGGCCCCAGGCCCAGGAGGGATACCGGTTTTCTTTTTGATTGAAGGCCATATCGGCTAATATAGCATTTATAGTATCTTGATAATAATCTATATTCAAATCTCGTTTTCGTCTGGGGTCAATAAACGAAAAGGGCACTTCCCGTTCAAAAAGAGCTCCCGCCATATGGCAGTTGTAACCCGCGTATTCTCCTTTGGCATAAGTATTCACGTAAGCTTGCCAGGTATTTTTAGATATAGGGTGCGTTTTAGACCCTAAGGCCATCGCGTATATAAGTAGGGAGTTATCATTTAGGAACCCCATATTCATAGGTATGAGTCCGTCTATATCATAATAACTTTCTGATATCTCCGGCGGCACCCAGCCGTAAGACAACAGTCCCGCTTGTCCGTTATCATTGTAGGCGGCAAATTTATCCCACTCAACGTTATCGTATATTTTTTTTGAAAGTTCTTCAATTTCAGTTCCTTTAAAGTACTCCCCCGCGATTAAAGCGCCCGCGATAAAATCGGCGCTATCACACATGGCGACACAGTCTATGGGACTTTTCTTTCCCGTGCGGCCGTCAATAAAGTGCCAGTAGAGGCCGTATTTTCCCTCAGCGAATATATCATCCGGGTCGTCCGGGTCATCCCAAAAGGTATTTAAGATAAGCAGGCATCTTTTGTAACCCTCTTCATAACTAACCCAACCTCTATCAATCCCGATGCAAACGGCGACTAATTCAAAGCCCGTTGCCGCCACCTTGCCTATTTTGTTCCGGGTGTGATCATAGGCAATTCCCGTCTCAGGATATATTTCATTCCAGAAATAATTAAAAATGCGGTACTCTATTTCATCAAGGAGTTGATCATCATTAAGCTTGAGAGCTTCCCGTGCGGGGATAAGAGGTGCTTGCGTGTCTCTCTTTTTAACTTTAGGATAATCGCAAGAGAAAAGTGCTATTAATAAAAAAGGAAGTACAAATAATAAATATCTTTTCATAGAATTATTATACATTATATTTTAAGAAAAGCAAAGAAAACGGTTTACAAGATACCCATAAATTATGTATAATAATAAAAAACTAAACAAAGGGGCGGATGTGAGACTATCTGAAGCGATGAAAATTCCCAGTGAGCTTAAAAAAGTTAAAGAAGCAAGCGCGCGAATACTGCAATCTCTCCTACCATATAATTTAACCGCCTATGATTTATTGGATATACGCCTTTGTATAGAAGAAGCATTGATAAATGCCATGAAGTACGGCAATAAACTAAATTCCGGCCTACCTATTGAAATAGCCTATAATGTAGATAACGATATTTTAAAAATCATCATAACTGACGCGGGTGAGGGTTTTGATTATGAAAACCTTCCGGATCCGACATTAGAAGAAAATCGTCAGGAGTTAAAAGGCAGAGGTGTTTATTTGATACGCCGCCTGATGGATGAAGTATGTTTTAATGATAAGGGCAATCAAATTACTATGATAAAAAAAATAAAAAAGGGAGATTAAAGGTGGATATTCTTATAGAAAAAAAAGATGATATGATTATCTGTAGAGTTAGCGGAGAGATTACATTTTCGACATCACCCGATTTGAGAAAAAAACTTATTGAGGCTGTAGATCAGGGAGTAAAAAAAGTAGTTATTAATTTGAAGAATGTAGGATATATAGATAGTTCCGGAATGGCTACACTGGTAGAGCTTTTACAAAAAGTAAAAAGCGCTGAAGGTGATTTAAAGCTGGCCGAGACGCCTGAGAAGATAAAAGAAATTCTTGATATGGTCAGATTAAAAGATATTTTCGATTTTGAAGATTCCGAAGAAAAAGCGATAACCTCATTTTAAGATATGGAAAATAAAAAACCGGTTGATTTCATAAGTTCTTTAGGAGCAAAAGTTAATTCCTTGCTTAGGACTATCACGGATATATTTTATCTTTTTATGCAGGTGCTGCATTGGCTTTTTATCGGCCCTTTTAAAGGTAAGGCGGCCAACCGAGAAACTATTTTTGAGCAAATGGTCTTTGTTGGTGTTAAGTCAATCATCATTGTCTTTTTTATTGCCATATTTACCGGTTTTGTATTAGCTATGCAGAGCGCCTATCAACTACAGCAGTTAGGCGCGGTTATCTATGTAACCGGATTGGTTGCCGTTTCTATAACAAGAGAACTGGGGCCGGTATTGACCGCTCTGGTTGTAGCCGGCCGAGTGGGCGCGGCTATTACCGCTCAATTAGGCAGCATGAAAGTGACCGAGCAGATAGAGTCTTTGGAAACCATGGCTATAAATCCGATTAGATTTTTAGTTGTTCCCAGATTTTTGGCTTTGTTGATTATGATGCCGGCATTAACGGCAATAGCTGATTTAAGCGGTATTTTAGGTGGTTTTATTATAGGGGTTACGAACTTAAATATTAACGGCCATTTGTATATTGAGATGACAAAGGAGTTTCTGGCCTTAAAAGATATCATGACAGGACTATTTAAAAGTGCCGTTTTTGGTGTAATTATCTGCCTTATTGCTTGCTATAAGGGTTTAAATACAGAAGGAGGCGCTGAGGGTGTTGGTAGGGCGACAACTGAGAGCGTAGTTACTTCGTTTGTTTTGATAATTTTAGCTGACGCGATATTAACCGCTATATTTTACTTTGGTAATATGTAAGGAAGATTATGGAAGATAAAGAAAAACCGGTTATAGAAGTGAAAAATTTAGTTAAGAGTTTTGCCGGGCGGCGTATTTTAAACGGTGTCGACCTTCAGATTTATAAAGGTGAAGTTATGGTTATTATGGGAGGTTCCGGCTGCGGCAAGAGTACGCTTTTAAGGCATATTATCGGAATATTGCGCCCGGATGAAGGGCAGGTGTTAATTGAAGGCCAGGATATTAATGCTGTGCCTCAGAGAGAGCTTGATAAGATAAGGCGCAGAATAGGTATGCTTTTTCAGTCAGGCGGTTTAATTGATTATATGAATATTAGGAATAATATTGCCTTGCCCTTGAGAGAGCATACTAATTTAGATGAAAGTGTAATAGATATTATAGTTAATTTGAAGCTAAGTATGGTAAGTATGCGCGGTATGGGCAGCCTTTTACCATGTGAAATTTCCGGCGGTATGAACAAGAGGGCCGCCTTAGCCAGAGCTATCGCGCTTGATCCGGTCTTTGTATTTTATGATGAGCCCACAGCCGGTTTAGACCCGGTTGTTGCCGGTGTTATAGACCAGCTCATACTTGATTTTTCTAAGAAGCTTGCTGTAACTTCCGTGGTGGTAACCCATGATATGCAGAGTGTTTTTAGAATAGCCAGCCGTATAGCCATGCTTCATAAAGGAGAAATTGTCACCGTGGGCACACGGGAAGAAATAAAAAATTCAAAGGATGAACTTGTTCAGCAGTTTATTAACGGTAAGCCGGAAGGCCCGATTTCGTTTTTACAAAAAGGCGATAATTATTTAAAAGAATTAACCGAGAAATAAGGAGTTAAACTATGCCCAAGGTTACAAATGAATTTAAAACGGGATTAATGCTTATCGTTGTCTTTTTTATTGTTCTTACATTTATTTATTCAACCGGTGCTCTGCATTTTAAAAAGGATGGGTATACTTTGCGTGTCTTTTATGACTACGTCAGCGGCCTCAGAACTCATTCTCCGGTTAGGCTTTGCGGAGCGGAAGTTGGATATGTTAAAAATATCCGGATTATTTGTGATCAGGAAAAAACTCATGTTGCCGTTGATCTCTTTATGAATGATGGGGCTAAAGTTAGAGATGATTCAAAGTTTTATATTACGACCCTGGGATTAATGGGTGAGAAATATATTGAAATAAGCGGCGGCAGTACCGGCAGTCCCTTTAGAAATCCCGCAAAACCTATCAGAGGTGAAGATCCTTTCAGATTGGAAGCTCTTATGGATAAGGCTGATGATATGGCTGTGAATTTAGATGAAGCTATAAAAAATGTTAATAAATTAACCGGGCATATTAATGAAATGGTAAGTAGAAAAGAAGTTGATATGACACTTAAAAATATCGAAGCGACTACGGAAAACTTTAAAGATTTTAGCGCCGACTTAAAAGCTCACCCCTGGAAACTTCTTATCAAGTCTGATGATACAGACACTAAGGCTTCTAAAAAGAAAGATAGAAAGATTAAGAAATCTCAAGATAGCGGAAGTGATATACAAAAGGGAACTTTAAATTAAGATACTTATTTAATGCGTAAATATCGACAACAGATAATAAAATATTTTCTTTTATCTCTATGCGCGGTAATTATCCTATTATTAAGTTATTTTAGGATATTTGAGATATTTGAACTCCAAACTCTTGACCGGCGTTTTCAGTTAAGGCCCGCCTTTAATAAATCACAGAAAGTAAATTCCGATATTGTAATTATTGAGATATCTTCTTATGATATTGAGAGAATTGGTTCTTGGCCTTTTCAGAGAATATATCATGCCCATCTTATTGAGGCCTTAAGGCAGGCCGGGGCAAGAATGGCAATTTTTGATATTCTATTTTCCGAGCCGAGCGATTTTGATGACCATTTGATAAAAGCTACAAAGGATTACGGTAAGGCCTATTACCCTTATAGTTTTATCATTGATTATTCAAAAGATGATGAAGTTACGGCTGAATGCTATGAGGATGTTATTATTAAAAGATTAAATAAAGCGGCTGCCGGAAGCGGGCACATTAATATAGTGCCTGATATTGACGGAAAGTATAGGAAGATACCCCTTTATGTGAAGTATGAAGATAACTATTATCCTCATTTGACCTTAACAGCCGTTAAGGATTATTATGGCCTTAGGGATGATGAAATTATTTTTGATAAAGGTGATTATATCAAGTTGGCGGATAAGGCCGTTATTCCTATAAACAATAAAAATGAGGCTTTAATAAACTATATAGATAAATGGGGTAAAATATATAAACACTATTCCTTTATAGATATTTTAGACGCGCATTGTTATTCTGAGTCTACGGAAGTTATGGGCAAGAGTGTTGTTGACTTAAAAGATCTTAAAGATAAGGTTTGTTATGTAGCTTTAACCGCTACCGGCCTTTTTGATATGCATCCGGCTCCCGTTGAGGAAAGGTATCCGGGCGTGGGAGCCCACCTCAATCTTTTTAATTCAATAACCACTAATCAGTATGTTGTAAGAGTAGAGCGCTGGATAAACATCCTGATTCTTCTGGGGTTGTCTTTTGTTGTAATCGCGCTTAGCAGGCATACTGTCTACAAAGGCTTATTTCTTAATATTATCGCTATCGCGGGCTTTATTGTATTAAGTTTCGTTTTGTTTATATATAAGGGAATATGGATAGATTTATTTTATCCGGTATCATTTAGTGTTTTTCTTTATTTGGCGATGACCTTTTACGGGCTTATTTTAGAAATGCACAGAGGGGAGTTCCTGGGAAAAGAATTAGAAGTGGCCCGCCGCATCCAGGAAAGTTTTCTGCCGCAGGAACCTCTTAAGATTGAGGGGTTTGATGTAGCCGCTAACATGAATGCCGCCAAGCAGGTGGGAGGCGACCTGTATCAATTCGTAAAGTTACCTAATGATAAGTTTGGTATTATGATAGCCGATGTTTCTGGTAAAGGTATTCCGGCAGCTTTATTTATGGTAAGGATTGTTACTGAATTTAAGAGTTGGTCAAATGAGGTTGATAAGCCGGATGAAGTCTTAAAGCGTCTAAATAATGAGCTTCAAAAAGGAACTAAAACGGGATTATTTGTTACGGTGTCGTATCCTATAATTGATGCTAAGAGTAAAAAAGTTATTTTAGCTGATGGTGGGCATTTGCCCTTAATGCATTATAAAGCCGTTGATAATGAGGTTGTTGAGGAAAGGCCCACTAAAGGTATGCCCTTAGGCCTGATGCCTGATGTTGAATTTGACGAGAAAGAGTTTACGCTGGCTCACGGAGATGCCTTAATTTTTTATACTGACGGGGTTAGTGAAGCGAGAAACCTAAAAAAAGAAGAGTATGGATTTCAAAGGATAAAAGAGGTTACGAAGGCCAATCATCAAAAGGGCGCGGCCGGCATTCTGGAGGCCTTAAGAGCCGATCTTGCCGAATTCTGCGGTAAAGCGCCTCAGCATGATGATATAACCATAATCGCGCTAAAGGTGCTATAAATACCTAATGAAATTAAAATATAACTTTAAGAAAACAATCATAGCAGTCATAATCATAGCCGCATTGGTTTTGGGTGCCTGCTTTTTTTATGATTATTATTTTATTGATGAATACGATATCATTAAACCTCTACCAGCGGAGATTCCTATAGTTATAAGAGTGGATAAGTACGGAGATGGGCACTTTGGGGCGCCCAGGAGAGGCTACAGGCATCGAGGGATTGATTTAACGGCTGAGGTTGGAACGCCCGTTTTAGCCTGTAAATGCGGATGGGTGGAGAAGGTTTCGTATGATGATTTATCAGGCAGCTATTTGGTTGTTAGCCATCGCGATGGGACTAAATCATATTATCTGCATCTTAATAAAGTCTATATTAAGCCTAAGCGTTGGGTTAGGCAAGGACAGGTTATTGGCGAGGTGGGCAAGAGCGGCAATGCCAATATAACTGATATGATAACGCATTTACACTTTGAGATTAGAAAAGATAAGCGAGCTATAAATTTACTAAAGGTTTATGATTTCAAGGATTTTAAGGCTTCCGATTAATTCTTTATATGATATAATAAAATAGGATTAGGGATTAAGGCGCTCACCACCAACAAACTGATGGTGAGCTCTAAGGATTAAGTTAGAAGCAAAAGACAAAAAACTAAAAAGATAATTATTTGTAAACTTACTATATGCTAAGTGCTAAAAAATGGGATTAAGTTAAAAGCAGGATTTGAACACGGGATTAAATAAAAAAACTTAATTTTTAGAGCGGATAAAAAAAACAAGAAACAAGATACAAGAGACAATAACCAAACAATGACCAATAACCATAACAAATTCAATCCTTCGATTGCGCTCAGGATTGACCCTGATTAACATTGAAGGGTCAAATAATCAAACCGAAGCAAAGCAAGGATAGCAGTTTGGTGCTTGGATGTTGGAATTTGAATATTGTTTGTATCTTGTAACTTGATTATTGATGATTGGTTATATTTTGTGTCTTAATTCTTAGAGTGAGCGAAGGCGAACGTCTTGATATATGAGGTGAAAGATATGAAGAGAATTGTATTAATGGTATGTTTTCTTTGTTTGTTTCTTGTGAGCGCGGCGGCGGCCGATATAATTCATCTTAAAAACGGTAATATTTATGAAGGCCGGATAATAAAAGAGGATGATGAAAAAATGGCGGTTAAAACCTCCATTATGATAATAGTTTTAAACAAGAATGAAGTTCAAGCAATTCAGAGAGACTATCCTTCTCTTGACTCTCGTATGGCGACAGGTGAGAAGTTTGATATCGTAGATGTTTTAAAAGAAAAAGATGAAGACTCAGGTATAAAAGTAATCAAAAGGGAAGATTTGAATTTTGATTAGCACTAATAAATATAAGCATCTTGCCGTTGATTTATCAACTCATTTAATCGTAACATCAATATTATCATTATTGATATACAAATTTTATTCAAGCTTTATATTGGTTGTTCTGGTGGTAATTGGCGGTATTTTAATAGATTTAGATCACTTCATAGATTACTTTAGCCATTACGGATTTAAATTTGATTTAAAAAAGTTTGTTTTTATCGGTTATTTAAAATCAGGAAAAATATATGTATATTTTCATTCTTGGGAATTAATTATATTAATTTATATAACGGGCCTCTTTTTTGGGTGGGGCAAGTATTCCATGGCCCTTTCTTTGGGGATGTTGGGGCACCTGATTATTGATAGCACCTTTCGAAAAGCTTTTTTACCATATTCATTATTCTATAGAATGTGGTATAATTTTGATGCTTATAAAATATTACCACGTTTTAAAAATATAAAAAAAACTCGATAAGAAAGGCGTAATATGGCAGTAAAAGTTAAATTTTGCGGAGGGGTCAGAACCGTGACCGGCTCCACTCATTTGATTGAGACTCCTAAAAGCAAGGTTCTAATTGATTGCGGTTTATTTCAAGGTAAAAGAGCTGATTACTATCGAATAAACAGTGAATTCGCTTTTAAGCCGTCCAAGATAGACGCCTTGATAGTTTCCCACGCCCACATAGACCATTGCGGCAATATCCCTAATTTCACCAAGCAAGGTTTTAAAAATAAGATATACGCGACTGAAGCTACAGCTGATTTGTGTAAAATTATGCTTTTAGATTCAGCCCATATACAGGAAGAAAACATTAAATTTTTAAATAAGATAAATAAAAGGAGAGGGCTGCCCTTGCGAAAGCCGCTTTATACAACCCGGATTGCCGAACTCTCACTCGACTTATTTGAAGGCAAGGCTTATAATAGTAAGTTTCAGGTGACTGAAGATATCAGCTGTACTTTTATAGATGCCGGGCATATTCTTGGCTCGGCTATAGTTGTGCTTAACATTAAGGCAAAGGGCGGAAAAGAGATTAACCTGGCATATGCCGTTGATTTAGGCAGGGCTAATATGCCTCTATTGAAAGACCCGGTTTTTTTACCCAAAGGCTTTTTGGATTATTTAATAATTGAGAGTACTTATGGCGGCAGGCTTCGTGGAGATATTAAGTACGCCGAGGATGATTTAACATTTTATATCAATCGGACGGTGGAGCGCGGAGGCAAGGTGATTATTCCTTCGTTTGCCTTAGGTAGATCGCAGGAGATAATCTATTATCTGGGTGAGCTGATGAAGAGCAAAAGAATTCCCGAGCTGCCGATATATGTAGATAGCCCCATGGCTGTTAATGTGACCGGTGTTTTTAAAAAGAGCGTTGAATGCTTTGACGAAGAAGCTCGAGCTATGTTTTATAATGATGAGAGCCCTTTTGGCATAAAGAACCTTCATCTTACGAGGAGCGTTGAGGAATCAAAGAAGATTAACGATGATAAAAGGCCCATGATAATTATTTCCGCTTCAGGTATGTGTGAAGCCGGAAGAATACTGCATCACTTAAAGAATAATATCGAGGATGAAAGGAATATGGTTTTAATTGTGGGCTATATGGCAAAAAATACATTAGGACGGCGCCTTGTTGAGAGGTATCCGCGAGTGAAGATCTTCGGTGTTGAATATAATCTTAAAGCGGAAGTTGAGGTAATAAACGCGTTTAGCGCCCATGCTGATAAAGAAGATTTGATTAACTATGTAAGAAAGTCAAATACATCTTTGAAAGATATATATATTGTTCATGGTGATGAAGATCAGTCAACGAGTTTACATGATTCCCTGCTAAGGCGGGGTTATAACGCTCATCTGCCTCAAACAGGTGAAGAGGCGGAATTAATTTAATGAAAAAATATATAAACGTTTTATTAGTTTTTTTATTTATGATTTGCGGCTGCGCGCATGCTGATTATGCCGCGGATAATTTTAAGAGTATTCCCGCTTTCTATAAGGTTAATCAAAATTTATATAGAGGCGGAGAGCCTGATATGGATGGGCTTACCCGGCTTAAAAATATGGGCATTAAAACAATAGTTAGCTTTCAGCAGTCATCGGATGATGTTAATAGTGAAAGGGCTATGACGCAAGCCTTTGGTATGGAATTTTACAATATACCTATGAGCGCGAAAGAGACTCCGACCGATGAACAGGTGTTACTTTTTTTAGATATTGTGATTAATCAAAATAATTTTCCCGTGTTTGTTCATTGTAAAAACGGCAGGGACATTACCGGCGCGATGATAGCTATGTATAGGGTTGTTGCCGACTCATGGACTATTAAAGAGGCTTATCAGGAAGCTAAGGCTTTAGGTTTCTGGCCCTACCGTGGAGACGCGGAATTAAAAGCTTTTATTCATCAATTAAAAGACAAAGATATATATTTTATAAAAGTTGGCCGAACGCCGATATGACCTTAATAACTGTTATTTAATTGGAGATGTGAGATGATTAAATCAAGTAAGATTGCCGTGTTTTTATTTATAGGGGTATTATCTTTGGTGTCAATATTTTTAATTACGCCCCCGGCAGACAGTGCTATGACTGTGGACTTAGATAGGTATGAACCCTGGACGATAATTGCTTCTTCGGATAACGGTAGTGAATGCTTGGCAATTATGGCCGCTGATAATAGTCTTGTAACTCGGTGGGATTCGGATCATAGTGAGGCCAAGAGTTGGATTAAGTTTGACTATGGACTGAGAAAATATATTAAAACTATAATTATCGCTTGGGAGGCGGCGTACGCTAAAGTTTACCATATACAGGTTTCTGAAGATGGTGAGCTTTGGAAAACAGTCTTTACGGAACATCATGGCCATGAAGGGCTGCAAGTCATTCAGTTTTCCAGCAGAGTTAAAGGCAGATACGTGCGTATTCAGTGTAGTCAGAAAGCAAACTCTGACTACGGCTATTCAATATTTGAATTTCAGATATTTGGAGATCAGTAACTCTTAAAATCTGCAGGATATACCGCAAGCTATACTCATCAAATCATAGTTATATCTGTAGTACTTCTCGTATTCCATGTTTGATTTGGCAATGGTGTAATCAAATAGAGCTATAGCTTTAACTTTTTCAGTTATAGGATATGACAGCCCGAAGCTGAAGGTGTGGAATTGATCTTCTTCGTCCTCACTCATATAAAGGCCGGTTGAACTTTGAGCCTTGCGATCGTTGTATTGTTTATCTAAATACGCGTAGGCAAGATGAACAGTCAGGTCTTTTTCTTCCTTAACTGGGATAGCATAGGATACTTTCGGCCTAATCATATAAGAGTTGTAATCATAATAGTTGGAAATGTATTCATCATCAGATAGGCTTGTAGTACCTTTAGAATCATAAAAGTTTTGATTACTGTTGTTAATCGTGAGTTCATTCTCAAGATATAAGGTAAGGCGTTTTGTTGTAGGATATTTTAAGTTTAGATCAAAGGCGTGCCGGTTGTCCTCGCGTTTATCTCCATCAATTAAAACGCCGTCAGAACCAATAACCAGTTTGTCAATATATTTTTTCCAGAGGGGCTGGTATGCAGCTTCGACAGATAATCCTTGAGGATTATCCCTTAAATAACCGAAGATTAACTTGAAGCCGTCATAGTCTTTTTCATCTTCTTCAGAAGCTGTGGGAGAAGCAAGAGATATTAGAGATTTGAAGTTAGGATATTTACGCTTGTAATATTCCAGTTCTAAGCCGGCTTCATCAAAGACGTTATCCCGGATATCGCCCAGTTCATACTCGAAATCCATAATACCGCCAACATCGGTATAGTTATAAAGTCCGTTTGACCAATTTTCATCTTTAGTTTCTTTATTGTATGACCAGCTTCCAAAACCACTTATTTTTGTAGTGAGTTTATCATTTAATTTCAGTTTATTAGTTAAATAAACGTTGTGGTTAAGTGTTTGTTGGACGGAGTAACCGCCTTCTTCTTCAGTTATAATTTGTTGTTCTCTGGTATAGTTGAAATTATAAAGCGGAATTACATAATGGTTATCATTAATTTTAATCGCGGGTGAGGCGAGTACGTCAACAATGGCGCCGGTAGTGTCATTGTGTCCCTGAATTTTGGAATAAGTACCTAAAAGGTCTAAATTTAAAATCGGAATTACTTTTTTTCCAAAAAACCTAATATCACTTTGTTTCGCTTTATTCTCATCTGAGAGCTCAAGGTCTCTTGTATCTTTAGCCCCGGCTATATTGTCGTCCGCGTATACTAAATTACAAGCTAAAAAACATATAACCAGTAAAAACGCAAGTAAAGATAATTCCTTTTTAATTTTTTTCATCCTCCCGCCCCTTTATAAATATTGAATCATTACTTACACTAATTAATAATTATAGTATATACTATTTATTATGTAAAGATAAATCTACCTTATTTAATGGCGCTTGACAAATGGCTTATAAGAAGCGTAATATATTGATTTTAAAGGCGGTTTTTTATTTACGTTATGTCATGTGACGTTAACTTAAACTACTCAAGGGAGAGATGTAATGCGTAAAATTTTACTTTGCGTTAGCATATCAATTTTAGCCATTTTACAAATTAATTGTTCGGAAAATTCAAAAAGTTCTGAAACGGTCGCCCAAATTGATTCCTATTATATGAGTGTTAATGATTTTAAGGAGGATATTAAAAGCCTATCTCTTTATAGGCCGCGGAGCATAAAAACGTACGCGGGCAGGCTAAACGCCTTAAATGATGTCATAGAGAAAGAAGTACTTTTGCGGGAGGCTCAGAGCCTCAACTTAGATAAAGATGAAAGGTTCAGAAAAAAAATAGAGAGTTACTGGAAACAAACTTTACTTATTATGTTAATTGAAAAAAAGGCAAAAGAGATATCTGATCAGGTTTTTATTTATGATAATGAGATTCAGGCGTATTACAAAGTTCTCAAGGAGAAGAATCCCGATGTGGAGATTTTGGCGGAAGTTAAGCCCGAGATTAAAAGAATCATCAGATGTGAAAAAGAGACTGCCATGATGAGAGGCTGGATTGAAGAATTAAAAGATAAATCTTACATCAAAATTAATGAAGAGGTTCTTAAGCAAATTAACTTAGAATAAAATTGGAGGCTTTGAATGTCAAATAAAAGAAGAAAATATTACATTAACAAGAGTTTTCAATCAAAATTTATAATTAAGTTTTGCCTTCTTATAGCTTTGGCGTGTTTGGTATTTGGCGCTTTGGTGTATATGTTTTCAATGACCAGCTGCACTACCGCTTTTGAAAATTCGAGGCTGGTGATTAAGTCTACCGCGGACTACCTTTTACCTTCGATGGTTTTAACAGCTCTAATTACAACAGTTATAATTAGTTTGGCTGTAATTTCAATTACATTATTTTTATCACATAAAATAGTTGGCCCGGCATATAGATTTGAGAGAGTGGCGCGAGAGGTGACAGATGGAAACTTGAGCCTTGAAGTAAAACTGCGTTCCGCGGATCAGCTGCAAATTGTAGCCGAAAGTTTAGATATAATGGTCAAATCGTTAAATAGGCGAATTTCATCACTTAGAGAGAAGATAGACGCTCTTTCTCTGATTGCGGAAAAACAGTCTGATAAAAATCAAACAAGTAAAGAGGCTAAAGAGCTTATAGATGATATCTCCCGGGAAATCAATACGTTCAAGCTTTAATGGAACTCGTGCTTTCGCGTTAGTTCTATTTATAAGCGCCTTGCTTATTTCTGTTTTTTCATCCGGGGTACCGGCGGATGAATTGAACAATGCTTATAAGGTTGAAGGTGAATATTGTACGCTTTATTTTGTGGGCAATATCGACTTTGATAAATTAGATAAGCGTTTGAACATTAAATTTATTAATATCCTCGCGACAGAAAAAAACGCTCTTAAAGCCGAGGGCAGTGTTTCGAAAAGAGTTGCCCTGAAATGTGACATAATTCTTTTAAGGTCGGAGCAGATACTTGATATGTATCCCGCCGATTTTCATGTTAACGTGGTTTTTTATAAAGCCACAAAAATGCTCGATGATGCCTATGAAGAAATTATGGGTGAGCGTAGACATCTTTATTCGTTTTACGTATATGAAAATAACACGATATATACTACGGAAGATAGAATTAATGAGAATGTTTTGGCGCATGAGTTGGGCCACGCGATTGTAAACCACTACTTTATTGTCCGTCCGCCGGAAACTGTCAGAGAACTCCTCTCACAGTTTATTGATTATCATCTTAAAGATTAAGTTGTTATTTAATAGCAATTTTTTGAAGAAGAATAGCAAGAATTTTTACTTGACTGGAATAAGCCTCTCTGATATAGTATAAATAGTTTTTTATGACTTTATAACGTGTATTTAATTCTACAAGCGAAACTCAGGACAAGAGGTGTATTATGAAATTCATTCGTTTTTGTCTCTTTATATTTATAGTCTTTGGCTTTATCGGGACATTGTTTATCGTGGCGGATATATGTTCCGCGGACGATAGTAGTCTTAGCGATATTAAATTTACCGGAACTGATGCTGTGGTAATTCGCTACAAAGGCAACGTTAAAATCCAGAAAAAGAACGATAATGACTGGATGATACCCGCGGTAGGTATGAAGTTAAAAAGCGGCACTAGGATTAAGACAGGTAAAACCGCTTCTTATATTGAGCTTATGCTTAACTATGCCGAGGAATCAGCTAAGAAAAATGTGGTACGCGTAGAACGCGCTTCTTTTATTGAACTTACCAGAATATCACCTGATAATACGCAAATTTTACTTGATAAAGGTGAACTCTCCTGTATTTTACAAAAAACCGGTAAAGGTACTCATTTTGAAATAAAGACACCTGTGGCTATTTGCGGCGCCAAGGGTACCGGCTGGAAAGTAACCCATAATCCTAAAACCATCGCTTATTGTTTTGAAAATAAAATATTCATGCAGCCCTTAGATGATCAGGGACGGCCAAGAGGCGATCAGTCTAATATAAATGAAGGCCATAAGAAAACTATGGGAGGCGGAGGCTTTATAGGCCCAACTAAAAGAATTGGTTCCTGGCAGAAAAGAAGATGGAATTCGTGGGTGAAAGATTTGGGTGAATTCTGCAATGAAAACCTTTCCAGGCCGTCAGGTAAAACCGCCGACCCATACACAGCGCCTCCTGAAGGTGCCGGCAGTAATCTTAATAAAGATGCTTCCAATATGAGTAAAAATTTAGATAGTAAATCTAAAGACGCCAGAGATAATAAGAAAAATGAACAGAATGTTCAGGGTTCAGCTTTAAGAGGCGATACGGATAAGGATAGTGATGGCGATGGCGTTTTAGATAAAGACGATTTATATCCTACCGATCCAAACCGTGCCTCAGGCAATGATTTAGATGGTGATGGAGTTGATGATGAGTTTGATGGTGATATAGACGGTGATGGAGTTGTTAATTCCGGCGATGCCTTCCCGAGGGATTATTACGATCAGTATGATTCTGATTCGGATGGTTGGGGTAATAATGAAGACGCGTTTGCTGATGATAGTGCAATTCATTCAGATAGATATGGTTCTCGATATGAAATGAGGCAGGAGTTTTACAACCTTATTGAAGAAGGCGATATCAGGAATGATATTGCTCAACATAGGAAAGATATTTATTGGCGCGATATGGATGCCCGCGTGACTCAATTATCTGATGCTCAAATGCATAAAGTCATGAAAGATATGCATGGCAATAGAGTAAGGGTTGAGCAATACATCATGCGCCCGGCTGATAATCAGGTTCAGATTCTGGATATAAACTTACGTACGGCTGATGCCAGCGAACAAGGCGGCAGGCATGGGTTATCGACATTGAGTTTCACAACTACCTTTAATAGAGATATTGAAGGTGATGAGCTAAATGAATTGCCTTGGCAGGATTATTTAAATGTGTTTGAGGATGACGATATTTATATAATTACCAGTGATAACGGGACTTATTATCAAGTGAAGATGAGTAATTCTAAACTTGCTTATCCGACAAAAATGGAAATAGATTTAGCCCATAATAATGACTCTATTAAGGAGACTGTTTACTTTGGTGGGATAAATGGTGGAGTCGGGGACCGGTATCAAGCTGTTTCAGATTATGAGTTTAAGGTGAACGACATGGTTGAATATAGCAATATTAATGATTATTATGGGGATGTAGAGCAAGTAGGCGATGGGTTTGAGATTAAGATTGGCGATGAGCGTACTTTAAAAGCTGAATTTTATGTTATAAATAAAGCGGGTGGTGCTGACGGCGTTGATGATCTCGATAACCTCCTTGACGCCTATGATATTGATGGTTTTGATGATTTACGCGATATGTTATCAATTGGTTTATTTAGCCTCAGTAATGGAAGTAATTTAGAAGCCGTCTTTAACTGCAGCGGTCTCTTTAGTGAGCCGATTGATATTATTATTTCACCTATGAAAGACAGTAACTGGGAGCCCAATGTTGATTGGAACTGGCGAGCTCCTACTGCGCCCCGGAGCCAGGACGGTAGGCTGGAGCAAGTGCACAAAAAATAGTGTAAAATAGGGACAGCGACCGTTTTTTTATCTCTTTTTTGGCCTAGTTTTTTTGACCCTTCAATTTACTCAGGGTCAATCCTGAGCAGTATTGAAGGATTGAATTTATCACTTTCGACGTGTTTCTTAATTCCCGCGGCAACCGTCTTACCGATTCCGCCCGCTTTTATGAGGGCGTCAAGATTAACTCTCTTAATATCAAAGGGGTTTTTTATGCCGGCGGAAAATAAGTTTCTGGCCCTTACACGCCCCACGCTTCTAATGCTGACCAATGAAAGCAGTTCTTCTTTTATGCCATATTGAATTCTTTTTTGAAGGGCTTGGAGCTTAGAGGCGACAATATTGATGTTAAAAAGAGCGGCTATCTGTTCGCTGGAATATAAAAGCCATTTGGCTGTTTCGATTAGTCGCCTGATGTCTCCCGGGCCTACAGGATATTTATCGCAGATACTGTCTTCTTTTGTTTCCTCCACCCATTCATTGAACATTAAAGCGGTGGTTAACGATTGTAAATACATATTATAGTCCGAATGGCTGTAGTATCTTTGAAACGGCAGTAAAAGATTATCGCTGTTGAGGCCGAAAAACATTTCTACTTCATCTTTATTCTTTTTATTTAATCTTATATTAGGCATATTAGGGCAACTGCTGATTAAATGTAATAAGGCTATAGTTGAGGGATGTATTTCCATTGAGTTCTTAAGGCCTTTTCTGATAATAACCCCTGTTTGAGGGTTAATATATAGCCTTGAGATCAGGTTGCCAAAAGCCGTTGCTCTGTATTTTCCATTATCGGAGGTGATTAGTTCCTCAAAGCATAAAAAATCAATAACTTTATCAGTCAAATAGCAAAGTACTTGCGGGTCTTCCTGGATGGCGAAGAAGGTGTTTGATAAAAAATCCATAAGGCCTTTTTCAGTATGTACATATCCGGCCGCGATAGATGAAAGTATATGCGTGCAAAGGACGTTTTCTTGTCCTAATTTTGAAATAATAGGTTCAGGTTCAGCGTGGACAAAGTCTTCAAAAAGAGCATCTTTTTCATCTTGCGACTTGGCGATTAATATGGACTCGCCATAGGTATCATATTTAGGCCTTCCCGCGCGTCCGCGCATTTGTTTATATTCAAAAACCGCGATATAATGAGAGCCGATACTTGATTCAAATCTTTTATAATCTCTGATGATTACTCTTCTGGCCGGTAAGTTGACGCCCGCGGCCAGGGTAGGTGTGCAGCAAATAACCTTTATAATATTTTTCTTAAAGTTATCTTCAACGAGTTTTCTTAGATTGTGAGTTAGGCCCGCATGATGGAAGGCAACGCCGCTATTTATACACTCGGCTAATTCAATCGCTACTTTAGTGGATTCAGAGGAAGAGGTTTTTATTTTTTTAGAAAGGTGATTCAAGATGATTTTTTCTTCGTCAGTTAAGGCTTTACTTAAGATAGTCGCGATGCGTCTGGCTTCCGCTTGAGTGGAACGCCTGGTGCTTACAAAAACTAAGACCTGGCCGTTTTCCCGGATTGTTTCAATGCAGAGAGAGTTAATGCCCGTGGTTGAGGAGCCGGAAACCTCCCTTTTATCTCCATCTTCAAAATAGATAACCTTATCATAATAGACACCTTCTTTGAGTTTAACCGGCCGCCAGCTGCTCAAGAAGCACTCAGCCTCAAGCCAGGAGGCGATTTGGTTCGCGTTTTTTATAGTAGCCGATAAGCCAACAAGCTGTATGGAGGAGTTAGCTTGTTTGAGCCTGGCTATAAGGATTTCTAATGTTGGGCCCCTGGAACTGTCATCTATAAGGTGAATTTCATCAAAAACGGCTATAGTTAAACTTTCAGTCAGCCACCGAGCCCTGAATCTTAAGAGTGAGTCAACTTTTTCCGAAGTAGATACAATAATATCATAATTTGCTAAAGACTTTGATGGTATATCATAGTCGCCTGTAGCTAAAGCTATTTTAAGCCCCAACTGTGAATACTTTTCTTTGAGGTCTTCGTATTTTTCACTGGCTAATGCCCTTAAAGGAACAACATATAAGGCCTTACCGTTTTTAGATAAAATTGATTTTACCATAGCTAATTCAGCGATAAGTGTTTTGCCGCTGGCTGTCGGCATGGCAAGTACAAAGTTTTTACCTTCTAAGACGCCTGATTTTAAGGCCGTCACTTGAGGAGGATGTAACTTTTTATAGCCTTTTTTAGCGAGAATATCAGCTACTTCTTGTGTTAAATTAAACTTTTCGCACAGCTCTTTGATTTCCATTATGTATATAAATGTACCTTTTTTAGTTTCCAGGTTCCTCTTTCAAACCACAAGAAAGCTAATATGCCTTGTGTGAGTGTGGCTATTGATATAGCCCACCAGATGCCGTCAAGCCCTAAAATTGTATATTTTGGCAAAATAAGAGCCAGGGGTATTTGAATAAGCCAGAGAGAAACAAAGGATATTATCATAGGCGGGATAGTGTCCCCGGCGCCGTTAATAGCTCTTCCGCAAACCACCCCAAAGGCGATGGCCGGGAAGAAGAGAGAAGTTATTTTTAGGTATCTTGTCCCGATTAAGACCACGTCAGTATTTTTATTAAAGATGCTAATAATAGTATCTGAAAATATAAATAAGACTATACCTATAAATGCCATAACAGCCGCATTTATCAGTACAGCCAGCCAGGTTGTTTTGTGCGCTCTTTCAGGTTGTTGGGCTCCAAGGTTTTGGCCAACCAGGGTCGCGGCCGCGGTTCCAAACGCGAAGGCGGGCAGTAAAAACATCATTCTCAGGCGCAAACCAATGCCGTAGGCGGCTACGGCATAAGTTCCGTAAGTAGCCACTATGCCCATTAGGACTAAATTCATCAAGTGCCGAAATAACATTTGAAGAGAAGAAGGTATGCCTATTTTAAATATCTGGCAGATAGCCGCAAAATTTATTTTGTATTTATCAAACCTGATATGTATATGTGATTTACCTTTAAATAATATATACAGTAAAATGATTGCTCCCGCGCCTTCCGCGATAATAGTAGCCAGGGCCGCGCCTTTGACTCCTAATGCCGGCAGGCCGCACCAGCCAAAAATCAAAAAAGGGTCAATGATAATATTCACGACAACAGACAGCCCCATAATTTTCATAGGAGTTATAGTATCCCCGGCGCCTTGTAAAATGGAACCGCACAGAAAAAGCATGGTCATAGCAATACCACCCGCTAGAATAACTTTAAGGTACCCTTGGCCTATAATTGTAACTTCGGGGCTTGCCTGCAGTAACTCTAGAAGTTGTCGTGAAAATAAGATTCCAATTAAACATAAAATCGCGGCTGTAATGAGAGCTATAATAATTGATTGAGTGGCCGCGTTATCAGCCGCTTCCTGATTTTTCGCGCCTATGGCTCTAGCCACCATTACAGTCGTACCGGTGCCGATACCTATTAAAAGCGGAAACAGGACCATTACAATAGTTCCACCCATAGCTACGCCCGCTAGCGCCGTTGGGCCAAGTTTTCCGACCCAGAACATATCTATAACCGACTGAAAAGAACCAAGGACAGCCCGGACTAAAAGGGGCAGGGCAAGTATGAAAATGCTATTTAGAATATCACCCTCTGTTAGGTTGGGAGTAGTTTTATTTCTTTTGAAGAATTTAATCATAATTAGGATTTATTATCTTATATAACTCAGGAGATTTCAAGGAATATATTTTTGACTTTCCTTTTTACCGCTATTTTTTTAGCGTTTAGCTGATGGCTGATAGCTGAGAGCTGTAAGCTTTTTGTTTTTTGCTTGTGACTTATGACTTATGACTTATGACTTGTGTTTTGTGTCTTGTGTCTTGTGTCTTGCTTTCTCTTCATTTGATTTCATAGTAAATAAATGATATAGTTACTTTATGTACAATGTTTTATATAACGGCATAGGTAAATAAAATGAGCCTTAAAAAATATATATACGTATCCATAATATTCTTATTTTGCGCTTGCCCTATTTTTGCGCGAGCAGAAAATCTGAATATAGAGCTATCAAGAGATGACGCTCTAAAATTAGCTATAGCTAATAATTTAGATATTAAATTAGCTAAAATAGATGCCGAGTATTCCAAAGCGAGCATAGAAAGCGCTAAGTCGGTTTTTGATATTCTAATTGAAGCCGGCGGCGGTTATACTGATGATGAGTTAGTCTCAGTGAGCAGTTCTTCAGCCAGTAAATCTACTGAAACGGAGTATAACTTCGGGATTAGTAAAAAACTTCCTACCGGTACAAAGATTGAAGCCGACTTTATTCACCAAAGAGACTATTCTGATTCGAAGTTGGTAATAATCAGCCCTTCATATGAGTCATCGGCAAAAGTTACCATTAGGCAGTCTTTGGGTAAAAACTTTTTTGGTTTAGAAGACAGGGGAAATGTAAAGATAACTACTTTAAACTACGAACAAGCAAGCCTGGATAGTTTAAATAAGATAGAAGCTTCATTGGCTAATTGCGAAATTGCTTATTGGAATTTAGTTTATACTTATAAAGCGGCAGGGATTAATTATAATATGCTCAAGAGAGCCGAGCATCTTTATGAAATATATCAGGATAGATTTGATAGGGGAATTGCTGAGGAGCCGGATCTCTATGCCAGTGAAGCTAACCTTAACATTAGCAATATACATTATGAAATAGCCCAAAATAACATAGTTAATGCCTCTAATCTCTTGAAGGTTAAGTTGAATATTGATACCGGCGAAATCATAAAGCCCAGCGAAAGCCTTGTAACTTCATATACAAATGCTGATTATATTGCGCACTTAAAAGATGCCGTGGCCAAAAGAAGAGATTATCGGGCAGCCTTAAAAAATGTTGAGGCTCAAGATATAAATTTGGTTATAAAGAAGAATAATCTCTGGCCGGAAATTGATCTGGTGGCCACATACGAGAGAAACGGTATAGACACCGACGGCAAGGGGTCATTGAAAGATATCGCGGATAAAGACAATTCTGAATATTATCTAGGAGTTAGTATTAGTATGCCCTTAGAGAACAGAAGCGCCGCGGCACAAAAGAAGCAAGCGGTTCTTTTGAAGGAAAAGGCGCTTATCAACTTAAAAAAACTGGAAGTTGAGATTGCGAGTGAATTAAATATTAGAGTTCGACGGGTCAATATTGACGCGGAGAAAATACGAAGATGGGAAGAGATTGTAAGATTGCAGGCCGAGAAACTTATAGCCGAAGAAAAAAGAGCTAAATACGGCAGATCAAACTCAGACATCTTAATAAGATACCAAAATGATTTACTAAACGCGCAGATGTCACTGGCCGCGTCATACCTTGAATACCGCGTTTCCAGGATAGAGCTTGAATTAGCCAAAAATAATATTATAATTAATTTAGATACGGATGATTTAATAAAAATAACAGAGTAAGATTAAGAAAAACTCATGAAAATATCAGAATTTTCAGTCAGGCATTCATTACTCGTTAATCTTATATCAATATTTATAATTATCGCGGGCCTGGTTACTATCTATGTTTATCATATCAGGCGTGAGGCCTTTCCTGAAGTATCTTTTGATATGGTTATTGTTCAGACAGTTTATCCCGGAGCGGCTCCCCAAGAAGTGGAGAAGTTAGTTACAGTACCTATGGAGAAAGAGCTTAAAGGTGTTGATGGTATTGAAACCATGGTATCCAGCTCAATTGATAATGTTTCTTCAATACAACTGGATATTAGCCAGGATGTAAAAGATAAAGATAAGGTAGTTGATGATATAGAGCAGGCAATTAATAGAGTAACCGGTTTGCCTGATGATGCCGAAGAGCCTATTGTTACAGAAATTACTTCAGGTGTAATTCCCATTGTTAAAATCGTTTTAAGCGGGCAGATGAGTGAAGAAAAACTACAGGGCATCGCTGAGCGCTTAGAAGATGAAATAGAGGATGTTCCGGGTGTGTCTTCAATCTCCAGGACCGGCTGGCGAGATAGGGAAGTCTGGATCGAGATCGATCCCGCTAAACTAAAGGAAGTACATGTAAGTTTGCGGGAGGTTATGAATGCCTTAGGTAAAAGGAATGTCAGTATACCGGCCGGTAAAATTAGAGGCGCTGAAGAAATTACCATTAGAACAACGGGTGAATTTTTTACTTTGGATGAGATAGAAAATGTTATCATCAGGGCTAATGATTTGGGTAACGCGCTTAAGATTAAAGATGTTGCTAAAGTTAAGTTTACTTTTGAGGATGAGGATATCATTAATAAAAGCTCCGGCAGCAGGTCGATTGCTCTGACGGTTATAAAACGTTCAAGCGGAGACGCGGTCACGATAGTCGATGAGGCTGTAAGGCGAACCGAAGAATTTATAAGCCGTGAAGATGAAAATCTCCGGGTATCATATATTGATGATTTGTCTTATTATATCAAGCGGCGCCTCGGTGTGTTAAAGAATAACGGAATCGTAGGCTTTATTTTAGTTATTTGTGTGCTTATGTTTTTCCTAAACCACAGAACCGCGTTATTAACTGCTTTGGGCATACCAATTGCTTTTGCCGCTACCGTAACAATTATGGCTTGCCTGGGAATTAGCATTAATCTCATAAGTATGTTTGGTTTAATTATTGTTTTGGGTATGGTAGTTGATGACGGTATTATTGTAGCTGAAAACTGCTCACGTTATGTTGAGAAGGGATATAGCCCCAGAGATGCCGCTATAAAAGGAACGAATGAAGTTTTGAAACCGGTTATTACAGCTGTATTAACCACTATTGCCACATTTTTTCCTTTATTTTTCTTTCCGGGCATGATGGGCAAGTTCTTAAAAAATATACCCGCGGTAGTAATCATTGCTTTGGTGGCTTCGTTATTGGAGGCTCTTATAATTTTGCCTTCACATTTTACCGATTTTATAAAAGTGCCCAAGAAAGGTAAGTTGGATTCTAAAAAAGAGTCACACTGGTTTAGGCATTTGCTTAAGTTTTATACGCGGGTGTTAAAAAAGGCGCTGAATAAGCGTTATTGGGTTATTGGCGGTGTATTTATGGCCCTAATCGCTACCTTTGTTTTAGCTTTTTTAATGAATTTTGTCCTTTTTGGCTCTGAAGAAGGTATTGAGCAGTTCTATATAAGGGCAGAGGCTCCGGTAGGTACTCCTCTAAGTAAGACCAATGAATTAATAGAGCAGGTTGAGAAAATGATTGCCGAAATGCCTGAAGCTCAACTTGCGTCTTACACTACTCAGGTAGGTATGATGGGCCAGAGTTGGATGTTTGATGAATATGGTAAAAGCGGGTCTCATGTTGCTCAGGTAACTGTTTATTTAACACCTTATACGGAGAGGTCTAAAAGTGTATCTGAGATAATTGAGGCCTTAAGGCCGCAAATGGCTCGCGTAGAAGGGTTCAATAACCTTTATTTTGAAAAAGAGCAGGAAGGCCCTCCGGTGGGTATGGCTATTGCTGTTGAGATAAGGGGTGAGAGCTTTGAAATTCTAAATGAAATAGCAGAGTCAATTATGAAATATCTAGGCACAATTAAAGGTGTTTCCGATGTTCAAAATACACACGAAGTTGGGCGAAAAGAAATACAGGTGGTTGTTGATGAAAAGGCGGCTGCCAGTTCATATGTAACTATAGAGGATATCGCCGCATCAGTAAGATTTGCCTTTAAAGGAGGAGTAGCTACATCCATTAAACCTACTAAGGCTGAAGAAGAAATCGATGTTGTTGTCAGGTTTCCGGAGGAATTAAGAACTGATAAGAATTTATTTGATAAAATAATGATTCCTAACCAATATGGCCACCTGATACCGCTAAAGAAAGTTGCTCACCTAAAAGAAAAAAAGGCGGTATCGTCAATTAGCCACTTAGACGGTAAACGTGTTATAACTGTTAGAGCCAATGTAGATAATAAAAATATTACATCAGTCGCGGCTAATAAAATGCTAGCTAAAGAGTTTACCGGTGTAGAGAATAAATATCCCGGTTATGATGTAACTTACGGTGGCGAGCAAAAGGAAAATGAAGACGTTGCTAAGTATTTTATTTTAGCTTTTGGTTTGGCATTATTTTTGATATTTATGATTTTAGCCGCGACGTTTAATTCAATGATTCAACCCTTCATTGTTATGATGGCTATACCCTTTGGGCTCATTGGAGTTATCTGGGCCTTCTTTTTTCATGGTTTACCGCTCGGATTTTTTATGATGGTTGGTTTTATCGGTTTAACCGGAATTGTGGTTAATGATTCTATCGTTTTGGTTGAATTTATAAATCGTCTCAGGCGGCAAGGTGTAGAGCGCGGGAAGTCAATTATTGAAGGCGGGCAATTAAGGCTCAGGCCGGTTATTTTAACAACCGTTACAACAGTTTTCGGATTAATACCGGTTGCTTATGGCATTGGCGGAGGTGATCCTTTTTTGAAGCCCCTAGCTTTGACTATTGTTTGGGGTATTATGTGCGCTACGGCTCTCACTTTAATCGTTCTTCCTTGTATATATGCTATAATTGATGATTTTTGGGAAAAAATCGCGGGACATGCTACAGTTAAAAAAAATGGGCGGAATTCAAGCGGTTTTATGACTTTTTTTAATAGATAACAAAAATTTGACCTAGGCCTAATTTTTATGGTAATATATTCAAGTATAAAGTCATAAGAGACAAGTCACAAGAAACAAGTCACAAGTCACAAGGCACAAGGCACAAGCAAAAACAAAAAACAAAAAGCAAAAAAGCATAGAGCTTACAACTATCAGTTATCAGTTGTCAGCGAAGAGCGGATAGCGGATAGAAAAAGCAAAAAAACAAAAAGCAAGTAGCTCTTAGCTGATGGCTCATAGTAAAAGCACAAAGCAAAAACAAAAAAAAGAACAAAAAACAAGAGACAAGAAACAAAAAAACAAAAACAGACTTTAGACATAGACCATAGATTGTAGACTGTAAAAGGCTTAGAGTTAAATTATGAATTTTGGAGAAGCGAAATATATTGAAGGCGGCAGGCTTATAGAGGGTGAGCTTATCCTTGACGAAAGCCGTCTTTATATTCAATCTAGTAGCGTTTCCTCCAGCACCTATATACCCCTTGATAAAATCATTCTTTTAAGAAAAAAAGTTGATGGACTTGAAATAAAGGCCAAACTTTCCGCCATAAATAGTTTATCTGTGAAAATATTAATATCCGGAAGCGCCGGAAATAAATTAATTAAAAGTATTGTAAGGCGGCTTAAATTAAAGAAAAAGTTTTTTAAGAGAGAATGGATAGGCCAGGCCTCTTGGAGATAAATAAACAAGTCACCAGTCACAAGAAATAAGTCACAAGACACAAGTTTAAAGGCACAAGCAAGAAGCAAGAAATAAACAATATATGAGGAGATTTTTAATGAAGCGGGATAAATTAGGTTTAATGTTATTGGCAATTTTATGTTTTGCGGTATCCCTAATTTTTGGTTGCGCCGCTCCTCGTCCTAAGCCGGTTACGGAGATTACAAAACCGGATGTTTCAGTTATGAGCGATGATGAATTTTTGGATATGGTCCAAAAAAAGTGTTTTCTCTTTATATGGAATGAAGCTAATCCCGAAACAGGTTTAATTAAAGACAGGGCTGATAATTTTAATTTTTCCGATGATAGGAAAATTGCGTCTGTGGCCTCCGTAGGTTATGGCTTGGGTGCCATTTGTGTGGCTCAGGAAAGGGGCTGGGTAAGCAAGAAAGCCGCTTACGAAAGAGTCTTAAGTACCCTTAAATATTTTCGGGATGAAATGGAAAGCAATCACGGGTTTTATTACCATTTCGTTCACATGGATACAGGCCGGCATTTACCAAATTCAGAAGGATCTTCCATGGATACAGCTATATTTTTAGCGGGCGCCTTAACTGCCGCTGAGTATTATAAAGGTACTGAAGTTGAAGAGATAGCTAATGAACTTTACAACAGAGCTGACTGGCAGTGGATGTTGGCTGGCGGCAGGACCCTAAGTATGGGTTGGGATCATAGAGGTAAAATGCTTATGGCTCGCTGGAATCATTACAACGAAGGTATATTGTGCTATATTTTAGCAATTGGATCACCGACTTATCCTATCGCGGCCGCGGCCTGGGATGAGATTAACCGCCCTATAAGAAGTTATAAAGGATATACCTGTATTGTCTGTTCACCTTTATTTACTCATCAGTTTCCTCAGCTCTGGGTTGACTTAAGAGGTATTCATGATAAATACGCGGATTACTACGCGAATTCAACAATAGCTACTTTAGCTAACAGAGAATTTTGCGTTAATAATTCTAAAAGTTACAAGTCTTACGGAGAAGACTCCTGGGGCTTGACGGCTTGTGACGGCCCGGGAGGTTATAAGGTGTATGGTGCCCCGCCGGCTACGAGACTGGCTGTTCATGATGGGACTGTAGCCCCTACAGCGGCCGCGGGCTCAATGATGTTTACTCCCGAAGAATCTATTTCGGCCCTCAGGTTTATGTATGATAATCATGGGGATAAAATATGGGGTAAGTATGGTTTTTCAGACGCTTATAATGTAACTCGTAATTGGTACGCGAAGGATGTAATTGGAATTGATGTAGGTGCTATGATCTTAGGAATAGAAAACGCCAGGTCAGGAATGCTCTGGGATTATTTTATGAGAAATGAAGACATCCAAAAGTCACTTATGGAAATAGGTTTTAAGCCCGGCTCTAAGGTTGTTGCGTTACCTGATGTTCCCGGAATATTAGCTGTTAAAACCTCGCAAGGCATGCTTATTGACGGCAAACTTAGCGAATGGTCTCACGCGGAATGTATCGCGTTAGAGCCAAAACAACACCTGGAGTACGGCAACCTTACGGATAGAGATAAGGATTTATTAAGTGATTGTATGTTTATGTGGGATAATGATTATTTTTACGCGGCTTTTAAAGTAACCGATAATCAGATACTCAGTTTCTATAAGGATAATATGATATATCGCAATGACACCATTGAACTTTTTATTGATCCTGAGAATAATAAATTAATTTGGGGTAATCCGCTTGATTTCCAGATAGGCCTGACTATATCCGGCAAAGATAAAAAACCCCAGGCCTTGGCATGGTTCCAGAGGCAGGAAATAGGAGATAACATTAAGCTTGCCTTTCTTGAAACCGAAAACGGTTATATTATTGAAGCCGCTATAAAATGGGAGTTTCTTAAAGTTGAACCAAGGGTTGGTTTGATTATGGGGCTTTGTCCCAAGGTTAATGACTTAGATGATTGCGATGGTTCAGCGACGGCTAAACTTACATGGTATTTTATAAATCAGCAGGGATGCAGCAAACTGGGTACCTTAGAGCTGGTAGATTCTATTAAGCGGCCCCGGCCTTAAAACAAGCAAAAATAATAAAGTGATTAAGGCGCAAAAGCCGCGCAAAAAACCGTATAAGGTTAAAGTTGTAATGGGTTAAGCTTTTGTTTATAAACAACTAAAAAAAATAAGCAAAAAATGTGACAAATATTAAAGGCGCTGATTGATAAAAAGTTAGCGCCTTTTTTATTTAAGTCGCGAAATAAATAATCGTTAGGAAGCAAAAATTTACTATCAAAAGTTAATAATTTATTATTGACAGATGAATAGGATCATGATATTATTAAACCCTTTTTTTGATTGTTTGATAAAACATTTAATTGCTCCTAAATTATTTTAATAATAAGTCATTTCAATTGTTTCCGCTTCGGGCGGGCCATAAGAGCGAATTATTCTATCTGTATAGGGTGAACTTTATACCAGGAGAAAACGATAAAAAATATTCTTTTAACAAATAACAATAAGCCCGGTATTGCTTTAATATTAACCGTGGGCATCTTAGCTGTGCTTACGCTTATCAGCCTCTCTTTTGCTATGAATACGCGCTTAGAGCAGAATGAGGTGGCTGTATATATGGATGGAGCTAAAGCTAAATACTTAGCTGAGGCGGGTATTAATGATGCCATTAGCCTGTTAAGGGCTGATGCTAAACTTAAATTTGACTATTCTGATAGCAATATTTCTATTAATGGAGTCGAGCAGTTTTTAGATGGCGTTAGTTCTTATACCGTGGTTATTGAAGATGAGCAGAGGAAGGTTAATTTAGATGATGCCAACAGAAACCTTTTAAGGAGTTTGTTGGGGGATGGCGACTATACAAGAGCGGACGCGATTATTGCCGCTTATCCGCTTGTGACTAAGGAGCAGATAAGGCAGGTCGCGGGTATAGATGACGCGGCCTATCAGAGTAACTCAAGACATTAAAAAAGGTGACCTACATATACCTTATAGCCGTAAAGACGCGGAGGTAATAATAAAGGTTATTAATGGCCTAAGTAATAATGAATTAAAATAAGAGTATGCCCAGAGATACATAGAGTTAGGCAGCTATTTAGAAAAGGCGCCGATAAAAAGGCTTCAGGCAAGGAATAACAAAAAACCGGATATCGCCCTTTTTTGCTATAACATAGCTCATAAAACCGCCCAATATCCGCAGACTAACGCTTTGGCTCAACAGAAGATTGTAAGTATTAGAAAATACGCGGAAAAAAATAAAATAGGAGATCTCCTGATTCCTTATTCTAAATCAGACAGGGATGCCATAATCATATTTATTAGAAAATTAGAGTGTGAAACTGAGAGAAGTTCATGTTATGGCAGATATTATTATATGGGCGACGAGTTTAACGCTAAGATGAAAGATCGCGAATCGCCTCAAAAAGAAGAACAAAAAAATTTAAGAGTTGCCTTATACTGTTATCAAATTGCTAAAAGCGCTTACATTGGAAGTATTTTAGGCAGCGGTCTTATTGAAGCAAAGATTCGAGTGTGAAGAGCGATTATCAAGTGAAGAAAATAAAAGCCTTCTGCAGTTAAGAAAATAGAAATAACCTCTTTTCGCTTCATTACGATCATGCCTCCCGCTGAGATAATGCCTCTTTTGAGATTTCATTATAGTTTATTAAAAAGGGAACATTTTAACTTTGGCTTGACATAAGTTATGATAGCTCTTGAATTTTTTTATTATATAAGATATACTTTAGATAATCACGCTAAGGTTGCAAAAAGCGGAAGTGAAGAATGAGAAGACACGCGGTAATTGTTAATTCTTTTAGCGAGTGTCTTGATTTTTTATTTGAGCGTTAAGGGAATAATTTTAGAAATAAGTGATTTTGACCGTGACCTGACTGAGGTTGATATGATGACAAAGGCAAATAATAGCAGAGGATATGTATTAATACTAACCGTAGGTATTTTAGGAATTCTTACGCTTATTTGCCTTGCTGTTGTTGTAAACGCGCGTTTAGGGCACGCTATTGCATCAAATTATATAAATGGCGCTAAAGCTACATATTTAGCTGAGGCGGGTATTAACGATGCCATCAGCCGGTTAAAGGTTGACGGCAAGGTTAACTTTATTTATACGGGCAGCATAAGTAATTATTCAGACGGTACTCTTTGCGTGAATCGCGGTTTTTACTCGGTAGATATTGAAGATGAACAGAGAAAGATAAATATAGATAAAGTTAATAGGAATTTATTAAAGAGTTTACTGGGTGATGGCGACTATACAAGAGCGGACGCGATTATTAGCGCTCGTCCGTTTGAAACTAAAGAACAGATCATGCGGGCCGCGGGTATAGATGACGCAGTCTATCAGAGCATCAAAAATGACATTACTATTTATTCTTACCGGGATCCAAACACCATAAATAGCGCAGGCGGTTCTGAGGCAAGATGCCCGATTAATATAAATACTGCTTCAAAGGAAGTATTAAAGGCGGTTTTAGAAGGGGTAATTAATGGTCCGAGGGCAGATAGTTTGGCAGATGAGATTATTGCTGAAAGACAGACCAATTCTTTTGATAGCTGGTCTAAATTTGATAATTTTATTAATATGGTCACAACCACTCCCCCTCTAAATAGCAGCGATAGAGATAATATTAAAAGCAACGCTAACCCCAACAGGCTAAAACCCTCTCCTTATACAACTGACTTCTGTTTTCATTCCGGAGGAAAATACACCCTGACATCCACAGGAATATTATATGCTACCTCTTTGAAGATAAGAATAATTGCCGAGAAGAAGATAGAAGCGGTTGTAGATATCTACGGCATCGAGAATCAGACAAAGAAGAGTGATTTTCAGGGTAGTGACGGCGCTGTGCTTCCTATTGCCTGGAAAGTAACCGCTCTTAATAATTGCCCGGTAAGAGGAGACCAACAGACTTTGTATGATAGCGGTTCGTCCGCTTTTGAGACTATCCCGGACTCTATAAAGATAGGTTTTTGGGATGATTTTGATGAAGGCGGGCAAAATGCTCTTTTTTTTATGAACAATACGAGTTGGGCTAAACGCGGCACCGGAAGTGCCGATGGAAATGTATGGGGAGGAGCTTTGTATAGTATAACAGATGCTGACTTAAGGCCGGGAGCAGATAAAGAATTGGAGCTTACAACCGGTAGTTATTGGAGTCCGGTCTGGCTTGAAAGCAGTAGCCCCTCATCCGGCATGACATGGACCGACTTTTCTTACAGTTTACAGGAAGATAGTGTGAGTAGTTGTAGAGCCCGCGGCGCTCCTCCGTGGTATGTAGCATTTCCTGCATACAGGACTACTCTTGCATCAGGCATAAAAGACGAAACCTGGTGGCGGCATCTCCATTTCACATCTCACGAGAGATGGTATCCTTGGCATTCCTCTTTCGCCACTATTTGGCCTAATTATTATTGGTGGACGGTGATGAGGGTAAAGTTTGTCTGCGATGGTTCAACTGTAAAGTACTATTTTAGAAACAATAGCCATAGTTTAAAGGGCTCCTTTAGAACTGATAATGTGGGGGGCGTAATTAGCGGAGCGGTTGGTTTTTGGGGTTGGGGTGTGCAGGCGCGTTTTGACAATATAAGGATAATTCCTAAAAGCCCTGACGGCAACGGAGATTATGCCCATTTTGTATCTACCGAGTTACCAACAGCCGCTTTTGATTCTGATGTAGAGTGGGGCGCGGTTTGGGGCACGGTGACTATTCCAAGCAGTGCCAGTTCGGCTACTGAAAAGGTTTATTTTCAACTATCAACAGACGGCGGCTTAAACTGGAGTCCGGCTGAACCCGGCTTAGAGACACAGGGAGCAGTTAACCTGACAGGAACCCAGATTCAGTATAAAGCCAATTTTGAGATTGACCCAAACCAGAGTTATCCGGGTGATCGCTGGTACTGGTATAACCCGGGTGACCAGCAATTTAGAGAAACGCCGGTCTTAGAGGATGTGTATATAACCTATTTACCGCCAACAAGGGTCTTATATTGGCGAAACTTATAAAAAAAAGAGGCAAGATGTATAAGCGCGGATTGATAAGTAGTTTTATCTTCATGATTACAATAATATTAACCTCAACCTTTCTATACGCGGAAAAAATAATTGTCCTTAAGGACGGGGCAGAGATAAGGGGCGAGGTAATTAGCGGCAATGACAGTAGTATTACCGTAAAGTCGGAAAATAAGATCCATACCTTTAAGCGAATAGATATCAAATCTATCAAAAAGAGGCAGCCCCGCGGCGGACTTCTCCTTCCTCCCGAAGAGCTGTATAAAAAGATGACTCTTCGCATAGATCAGGATGACGCGGAAGCCCAATATAGGTTAGGCCTCTTTTGCCTGGAAAGAAACCTCTTTGATTACGCGGCCGTAGAGTTTGATAAAGCAAAAAAGTTAGATAATAGATGCGCGGCAATAATTGATGTTCAACTTCAAAAGATATATAAGGCAAAAGTAAAAGGCGCGTATGATATAGGCCTATATTATTATAATAACGGTAAATATAAAATAGCATTGAATATCTTTAAGGAAGCTCTTAAGGCATATCCGGACAGCAGTATGCTTGAAGAGTTGCAAGAGATGATTGAATTAAGCAAAGAGAGACTAATCTTTGCCCCTGTGATGACCGAGAAAGAGATCAAAGAAAAGCTTAAAAAAAGAGAATTTCTTGTGCCCTATACCGCCGAAACGGTAAAAGCGATTAATTCATATTTAGCAGATCTTATAAAAAGTGAAGATGATGATAGTAAAAGCAGACTAAAGGAATATTGTACGAGATACTTAGTAATGGCTAATAGCTATTTAGAAACCGCGGAATCTGATATGGGCGCCGAGCGCTGGAGAGATTTTCAAATCGCGCTTTATTGTTATGAGATTGCCGCTTATGATAGAGATTTGTCCGGAGATGTAGAGACTTTTAGGCGGGAAATTAGGAAAAAAATAAATGAGAATTTTCAAAGTAAACTCTCAGCTCCACTTACTTTAAGCAAGCTAAAATGGGCGGAGGCATTTATTGAAGGAATAGAAACCAGAGGTGAAGAGAGAAGACTTTCCGCCTCATGGTATTATGAGGTCGCAAAAGAGTATGAATCAAGAGTCAAGAATAGACAGACAGCATTAAATAAAGCCCTCTATTGCTATTTAGTTTTGGCTAATTCTTTTCCAGAGCAATCAGAGGTTGAAAAGGTAGGTTTGTATGGCTGGGCTCGATGTTTTGAAAAGTTAGAGAAGTGAATTTATTTTTTTTACAATATGAGAATAGAATATGTTAATATTCTATTAAAAGTTGGTTAAAAGGTTAATTTTAACAAAAAGGATTTATCTATGTCAGTAACAATTAAAGATATCGCGAGAGAGGCCGGTGCTTCTCCCGCGGCAGTCTCAAAAGCTCTCAATAATCGAGGCGGAGTAGGCCTTCTTCTTAAACGCAAGATTGAAAAAATTGCCTTGAGAGAGGGTTATGCTCCCTATATTAAAGCCAGGCAAAGTGGTATGTACGCGCCGGCCTTTAGGTATATTGCTATAGTTTATGCTTGTGCCGGCGAGCATTTAATAAGGGAGATTCCGAATTAGCAGCTTCTTTTCCGCCGGCAGACCCGATACTCGATCCTGATAGAGAGTTGGCCGGTATTGGTTTTAGGCAATGGCGGCATGAAAAAATGACACCTGAAGATCCCTTGGTGCTGGAATGGCTTAAGTAAATACAGGATAGTTCTTCTATGGATAAGAAATTGCTCCCTTCTATGGAAGGAAGTCAGTTTCAAACCTTCAATAATTCTTTAGTAGCTATAGCATATATTTTAAAAGGAGAAAAAGAAAGATCTGAGCGCATTCTTGATTTCTTCGCAGAAGCAACGGATAAAGAAAATCAATCTCCCACCTTGCAGAATTTCTTTTACAAAGGTGAGGCGAGGGGTTTACTTTTACCGCATAAGGTTAAAGTTGTAATGGGTTAAGCTTTTGTTTATAAGCAACTAAAAAAATAAGCAAAAAATGTGACAAATGTTAAAGGTGCTGATTGATAAAAAGTTAGCGCCTTTTTTATTTAAGTTGCAAAATAAATAATCGTTGTTATAATAACCTTTAAATGGAGATAAAACAATGACAAATAAGCGTACGATACGTTTAAATGATAAACAGCTCTTTATAGATAAGAAGCCTTTTATTATGTTTTCAGGTGAGGTGCATTATTTTAGAATTCCGCGGGATAAATGGAAAGTAATGATTGAGAACGACGGCCCGGTAACTTTTATTCTTGAAAGTAAGTAAAATTAAAAGCGGACAATTATGAATATAGCTTTAGATATAGATGGTATTTTGGCCAACGCGGATGTCACATTTAGAAGCGCGATGCGGCGTTTATTCAAGATGCCCTTCCCAAAACATAAAGTTAAAAGTTTTCATTATGAGAATTCGTTCTATTTATCCGAGGCTGAAATAAAAAGACTTTATGAAATGTTTCTTGATGAGCAGCTTTGGTTGGATATGAGGCCTCTTGAAGGCGCGGTCGAATGTGTCAAAAATCTTTCCAAGGAAAACCGTATAATCATTGTCACAGCCAGGCCGAGGCAGGTCAAGAAGGTTACGATAGAATGGTTGGCAAGACATGATATTAATTATCAAGAGATATATTTTACCTTAGCCGATAAACACCTTTTATCGGAAAATCACAACGAAAAAGTGGATGTTTTCCTGGAAGATCATCCGATTTATATTGAGAGAATCGCAAATTCCGGAATTAAAGTGATTATGTTTGAGTATCCGTGGAATGAGCACCTCACAACTAAATCAAATATTTACAGGGTAAAAAGCTGGAAGGAAGCTATGGTTAAAATATCAGATTTTTCCATGGAATTTCAAGCGCTTAAAAATGGTATGTGATTTATTTTTATAACAATTTGCCGCGTCTTGACAAAAATACCATTATAGGGTAATCTTTCGTTTAAATCTTTAAAGACTATGAATAAATTGACCATTACTAACCGTCACTACGGGAAGGGTTGAGTGTTATGGCTAAGTCCAAAAAATTAAATAGTTTAAAGATTGTTCAAATGCACTGGGGTTTTCCGCCAATAATAGGGGGAGTTGAAACGCATTTAACTCTTATAGGGCCGGCTTTGGTTAGAAGAAAGCATAAGGTTTATTTATTAACCGGCATGCCGCCTGATACGGCGCAAGAGGAAGATTATAAAGGAATGAAGGTAATTCGTAGTTCCTATTTTGATCTCAACTGGTTAGCAAAAAGAGGCTTTGAGGGCATAGAGCCGGCTTTAAGAGAATATATGTACGGTGTTTTGGATAAGATTAAACCTGATATTATCCATGCTCATAATATGCACTATTTTAGCACCGTTCACGCTGAGTTATTAAATGAGTATGCCAAGATAAATAAAATACCCCTCGTTCTTACGGCGCACAACGTTTGGGATGACGGCCTTTTTCTGAATTTAACGACTAAAATTGTAAAGTGGAGCCATATTATTGCCGTTAGTCAATATATTAAAGATGAGCTTTGCGGAGTAGGCTTAAAAGAAAAGGATATCAGCGTAGTTTATCATGGAGTTGACGTTAATCTTTTTAAGCCGGATGCCGCATCAGTTGAGATAATCAAAAAGTATCCGCAGCTTAAAGGCCGTAAGGTTATATTTCATCCGGCCAGAATGGGTTTGGCTAAGGGATGTGATACCAGCATTAAGTCTATGACTGAAGTAGTTAAGGAGGTGCCTGAAGCCATGCTTGTCTTATGCGGCACTGAACATATTATTGATTGGAATTCTACTCAGGAGAAAGATATTGCTTACTTGTTGCACCTGGTAAAGATATTAAAGCTTGAAAAGAATGTTTTTGTAAATATGATTCCGCATAAAGTAATACCTAAATTTTATAATATTTCATCTGTTTCTCTGTATCCCTCAACAGCTTCTGAGCCTTTCGGAATTACCATGCTGGAATCTCTGGCTAGCGGAGTTCCTATGGTGGTTACGGATACCGGCGGCATGCCGGAGATTATTAAAGAGGGTTTAAACGGCTATGTCGTCCGGGTGAAGAGGCATCTTGAGCTGGCCGATAGGATAATCAGGCTTCTTAAGGATGAAGATTTAAGAAGGCGCTTAGGCGAAAACGGAAGAGAGATGGTTGTAAGTAATTTTACTGTTGAGAAAATGACAGATGCCACTCTGAAAATTTATGAAAAAGTTTTAAAGAAAGACGGCTAATGAGTTCAAAAATTGGATTAATCTTTGATATGGACGGTGTTATAACCAATACGGTTCCTTTGCATTTCAAGGCCTGGAAAAAAATGTTTGCCGGTTATGGTATTGATTTTACGTTTGAAATGTATAAAGAAAGGGTTGACGGTATTCCCAGATTGGATGGGGCCGGAGCCATATTAACAGATTTAACAGATGAGGAATTAAAGGCGGCGGCAAAGAAAAAACAAAACTATTTTGTAGAACTTCTAACTAATGATAATGTTGATGTTTATGAAGATGCAATTAAATTTATTGATTCCCTGGAGAAGGGCAAATTTATGCTTGCCGTAGCTTCTTCAAGTAAAAACTGCAAAGATATTCTAAATAAGATAGGTATATTTAAAATATTTGATGCTGTGATTGACGGATACGGATTTAAGAATGGAAAACCGGACCCGGAGATATTTTTAAACGCGGCCAAAATGATAAATGTCAATCCTTTAAATGCTGTGGTCTTTGAAGATGCCAAGAAAGGCGTTGAAGCGGCTAAAAACGGAAACATGGTGTGCGTGGGGGTTGATCGGGTTGATAAACCTGAGATTTTGCGCGGCGCGGATATTGTTATTAATGATTTCAGTAAGCTTGATATCGCTCTAATAGAGGAGAAAATCAAAAAAAATATATGAAAAAGTTACTTTCCGGCAATGACTGGATAATTGAAGAAAAAATGCATGATTTTAACCCGGATACCCAAAGAGCTTATGAGTCTATTTTCACCTTGGGTAATAGTTATATGGGAATTAGGGGAATTTTTGAAGAATCGCCTGAGGGTTATACTCCGGGGACTTTTATAGCTGGAGTTTTCGATAAGAGTGTTGCCCAGGTTGAGGAGTTAATTAATCTCCCTAACCCATTGGATATGAGAATTGCTTCAGAAGGTGAAAAATTAGATGTCAGGAGTATGAAGGTTTTAAAGCATAGCCGTTGTTTAGATATGAAAAACGGCCTCTTATACAGAAATACGTTATATAAAGATGCCTGGGGTAGAAAGATTAATTATGAATCGACCAGGTTTATAAGTTATGCTAATCACCATTTAATTATAATGAGGGTTAAGTTGACGGCTGTAAACGCGCCTATGCACCTGATTATCCAGGATTGCATTGATGATTCGGTAGCTAATCAGGGAGGGATATTGGAAGGGCGAAAGAGGCATGTGAAAGTTGTTGAAGCTGATGGCGAAACAAAATTAAATTATCTATGCATGCGTAGTTATACATATAAAACCTGGATCGCGTATTCGACACTTTTATCAATGAAGTCCGGCCAAAAGCGGAAATTGGCTAATAGCAGAGTTCAAAACTTATTCTTAAAGAAGGGCGCCAGCGTTACTTTAACTAAGTACATAACAGTTCATACCTCAAGGCATATCAGCCGAAAAAAAATTAGGGCCGTTTCTTCTCGGGAAGTAAAAGATGCCTATAAAAGCGGATTTGAAAAGCTTTTAAGGGAGCATAAAAATGTCTGGACTCAACTGTGGAAAGAATCAGATGTAGTAATTCAGGGTGATAAGGATATTCAAAAAGCGGTACGGTTTAACATTTATCATTTGTTGATCGCGGCCGGGCGTTGGAGTAAAGATGTCAGCGTTGCCGCCAAGACACTTTCCGGCGAAGGTTATAGAGGGCATGTATTCTGGGATACTGAAATATTCATTATGCCTTTTTTTAATATGACTAATCCTGAAGTCAGCAGGAAGTTATTATTGTATCGATACCGCCGGCTTGATAATGCCCGCCGGAGAGCTCTGAAATTTAATTACAAAGGGGCGCTTTTCCCCTGGGAGTCTGCTGCTACCGGAATTGAGACAACTCCCGGTTATTCAAAGGATCTGGACGGGACGATTATTGAAATCCATACCCAGGATTATGAACAGCATATCTCGGCTGATATCGCCTATAGTATTTACAATTATGTCCTGCACACCAATGATGAAAATTTTCTTTTAAGATATGGCATAGAGATGGTTTTTGAATCGGCCCGATTTTACGCGAGTAGAGTTACATATAATAAGGCCAAAGATAGATATGATATAAATGGAGTCATTGGCCCTGATGAGTTCCATATAAATGTTAATAATAACGCTTTTACCAATTATATGGCTAAGTGGAATTTATTGTACGCGGTGGCTTTAAATGATTACTATGGAAAAAAGGCCAAAGCCAGATTCAAAAGAATTAAGAAAAAATTAGGGGTAACCGATAAAGAAGTAGCCTCATGGTTTAAAATCGGCCAGAAGATTTATTTTGAATTTTCAAAAAAGAATAAATTAATTGAACAATTCGACGGTTATTTTAAGAAAAAGTCGATAACTATATCCGAATGGGAAAGAGATTTTATTCCGGCCACGCCCAAGGCGGTACCTTTAAAGAATATCGGAGCTACTCAATTTGTGAAGCAGGCCGATGTAGTTATGTTGTTCTTTTTATTCCCGCAGAATTTTACCCATGAACAGACTAAAAGGAATTACTATTATTATGTTGAGAGGACTTTGCACAAATCTTCTTTGAGCCCCAGTGTTCATGCCACGGTGGCATCCTGGATAGAGGATGATTTAAGGGCATATGTTTACTTTATATATTCTGTTTTAAGTGATATTCAAAATAAACACGGTAATACCGGCGATGGCGTCCATGGAGCTTCTTTGGGGGGAACATACCAAGTTGTTATAAGGGGCTTTGGCGGTATCGTGATTGATGAATTAGGCATTCAATTAAGGCCCAATTTGCCGAGTCACTGGAAATTGTTACAATTTAAATTTAGGTACAGGAATTTTGTTTTAAATTTCAGGATAAATAAAAAGCAGATAGAGGTATCTTCGCGTTTATTTAGTAGAGTTAATCACTGTAAGCAAGTCAAATTAAGGCATGAAGAGAAGGATTATTATTTAGAACCAGGTAAAAGGATTGTCATACCTATGCGAAAAAAAGTGAGGTGATTTAAATGGCCGTTGTAAAAGATGTGCTTAAGGGAAGGAAATTTTTTACGGTTACGGACAGCACCCCGGTAAAGAAAATAGGTAAAATACTAACCGATAAGAAGATTACCAATATTCCCGTAGTTAGTGAAAAGGGTTACTTGTCAGGAATTGTGTCCGAGAAGGATATCATTAAAAGTTTTTCCAGAGCTGATTTTTTGCATCTTAAGGCCAGGGATATTATGACCGCTAAGGTTGTTTTTGTTAAAGAGTCGGATGCCCTGGAGAAAGTTGCCAAGATATTCAGTGAAAAAATTCTAAGAAGATTACCTGTTGTTAAGCACAAAAAGGTAATTGGAGTCATTACAAGAGATGACATTATTTCCAGCTTTATGAAATATTATTGAGTTTTTTTATGAGAATAATAGGTGGTAAATATAGTAGAAGGAAGCTGAAAGTTTTATCAAGCGTAGTGAGCCCCACAAAGGATAGTCTGCGGGAATGTCTTTTTAATCTATTGATGGCAAAAATTGAGGGTGCTCTGGTGCTTGATTTGTATTCCGGCAGCGGTGCTTTTGGCATAGAAGCTATTTCCAGGGGAGCCAAGAAGGCCTATATGGTTGACATTGATATATCCAGCTTGCTTGAAAATGTACGAATTTTTGACAAAAATGACGCTTCTAAGGCTCAAATTTTAAAGCGGGATGCCCTGGAATTCATCAAAAAGGCGAAAAAAAAAAGAGCTCAAATTTGATTTAATATTTTTAGACCCTCCTTATCGTAAAGGCTTGATAAAAAAAAGCTTGCATCTACTTTTGGACTATGATATACTGCTGCCCGATGGCTTGATTATAGCTGAATATGAGAAAAATGCTCTCAAGGATTTAGATATAATAGAGTATATAAAGCTTAAGCAAATTGAAGCCGGCAAAACATCTGTAACTTTTTTTAAAAAACAAGCGTAACGCAAGCAAAAACAGTGATTAAAAGAAAAGCGGTATATCCAGGAACCTTTGATCCTATCACATACGGCCACCTTGATCTCCTCAAAAGAGCAGCTAAAATATTCGATGAGGTAGTTGTGGCTGTGGCTCATTCTGTCAATAAACAGCCTCTATTTAGCATTGAAGAGAGAGTTTTTATGGTTAAAAAAGCTGTTGAGGGCATAGAAAATGTTAAAGTGGATGACTTTAATAGTTTAGTTGTTAATTATGTGAAAGCGGCAGAGGCAAGGACTATTATTCGAGGAATACGAATGATTTCCGATTTTGAATATGAGTTTCAAATGGCGCTAACCAATAGGCAATTGGAACCGGAAGTAGAAACCATTTTTATGATGCCCAATGAATCTTATTGCTATTTATCTTCAAAATTGATAAAAGAAGCTGTTTTATTGGGAGCTAATGTTGAGCAATTTGTTCCTAAAGAGATTGCCGAAGCGCTAACTAAGAAATTAAGACCGGAGTAAATGAATATATTAGATAGTATCTACGCAAACGCAAAATCTAATCTCAAAAGGATCGTTTTACCGGAGTCGTATGATAAAAGAATCATTGAGGCGGTTGCGAAGATAACTCAGGAAAATTTGGCTGCCCCTGTATTGATTGGCATAAAGGAAGAGGTTATTAAGGCGGCTAAAGACTGTTCCGTAAGTTTGGATAAGGTTGAAATAATAGATAATGAAAAAGCGGCGAATTTTGAAGAGTTTGCCGCTTCTTATTTTGAAAACAGAAAGCATAGAGGGATTACTTTAGAGGATGCCAGAGAAGTTATGAAAGATCCTCTTTTTTATTCCGCGATGCTGGTGGCGCAAGGCGGGGCGGACGGGTTTGTTGCCGGAGCTGTAACTACATCCGCAAATGTAGCTCGAGCGGCATTGCATTGTATTGGAGTTGATGATGAAATCAAGACTCTTTCAAGCTCTTTTATTATGGCAGTGCCTGATTGTAATTTGGGTGAGGATGGAGTTTTTGTCTTTGCTGATTGCGGGATTGTACCGGAGCCTACTTCAGAACAACTAGCCGCGATTGCGATATCCAGCGCCCAACTGCTCCAAAAAGTATTTAGTATTGATCCCAGGGTAGCTTTTTTAAGTTATTCCACTAAAGGAAGCGCCAAAGGTGCTCCTGTGGATAAGGTTCGCAGAGCGGTTGAGATTGCCAAAAAAATGCGTCCAAAGTTAATTCTCGATGGAGAAATACAGGTAGACGCGGCTATTATTCCCGAGGTAGCTCAAAAGAAATCACCTGACAGTTGCCTTAAGGGTAAGGCTAATGTTTTGATTTTTCCCGGGCTTGAATCCGGGAATATATCTTATAAGCTCGTTCAAAGGCTTTCAAAAGCTAAGGCGATAGGCCCCTTGCTTCAGGGCTTAAAAAAGTCCTGCAGTGATTTATCGCGAGGGTGCAATGTTCAAGCTGTAATAGATGCTGTAGCTATAACAGCTATTAGAAATCAATAAGGTTAATATTACTCATGAAGATTCTTGTTGTAAACTGTGGAAGCTCATCGGTTAAATATAGGCTGTATGACGTTAAGGGCGGCTTGGTTTATAAAATAATGGCCAAAGGATTAATTGAAAAAATTGGGCAGGCGACCCAGCTTTTTAGTCATTATCCGGTAAATAAACCAAGCATTAATAAGAAAAAAGTGAAGGCGCCGGATCATCAATCCGCTATAAAGATACTTGTATCTTATTTAGCCGAGCACGACACATATAGGGTTTTAAAATCGCGAAATGAGATAGATGCCGTAGGCCATAGAGTGCTTCACGGAGGGGAAAAGTTTACCCAACCGTGTATTATAAATAAAACCGTAAAAAAAATTATTAGGGAATATATAAAATTTGGCCCTTTGCATAATCCCGTAAATCTTCAGGGTATAATCGCCTGTGAGAAGGAATTAAAAAATATTTCACAGGTTGCCGTTTTTGATACCGCCTTTGGGCAGACAATGCCCGCTCACGCTTATTTATATGGGATTCCGTACAAATATTACGCGAAACGCGGTATAAGGAGGTATGGATTTCACGGTACAAGCCATAGATATGTTTCCATGAAAGCAACTAGATTATTAAAGAAGCCGCGCAAAGATTTAAAAATTATAACATGTCACCTGGGTAACGGCTGCAGTATATCCGCTGTTAAGAATGGTAAATGCATTGATACATCTATGGGCCTTACGCCGCTTGAAGGATTGTTGATGGGTACAAGAAGCGGTGACTTAGATCCCGCGATTCTCATGTATCTTATGAAAGTAGACAATCTTACCCCGAGTGAGATGGACAACATTTTAAATAAGAAGAGCGGCTTACTGGGCCTTTCGGAGTTGAGTAGTGATATGAGAGACATCGAAGCCGCGGCGAAAAAGAAAAATAAGAAGGCGGGAATTGCCCTTGATCTATTTATATATAGAGTCAGGAAATACGTTGGAGCTTATATTGTCGCTTTGGGCGGGGCGGATGCTCTGATTTTTACCGGGGGTATCGGTGAGAACTGCGCTTTTATAAGAAATAAAGTTGTTGAAGGGCTTAATAATTTTATCAAACCGGCGTTAAAAGTGCTTGTAATACCAACTGATGAAGAATTAATGATCGCGCAAGATACCCGCAACATTATTAAAAAGAAGTAAAAAAAGTAAATTTTAGGGCAATATGTTTAAGATACCGCGAAGAATTCAATTATGAACTTGACAAATCTTTTAAATTCGAATATAAAGTCAATAGTAAAAAGGGCATTGATTTAAGTTTTATTGTAGGTGAAGGTGTAAACTTAAAAACAAATAATAAATCAGTATTATAATTCAGGAGGAGTTGATATGGCGTTACCAAAAAGAAAGATTTCCAAGGCGAGAAGAGATAAAAAGAAGACACATAAAAAATTAAGCGTTTGCAGTCTCAGCAAATGTAAGCATTGCGGTAGAATGAAAAAGCCGCACGCGGTTTGTCCTTATTGCGGATATTATAGAGGCAAGCAAGTGATTGAGATAAAAGAAAAGAAAAAAGAATCAAAGAAAGAAAGCTAAAGGTAAGCGTATGATAATAGCGGTAGATGCTATGGGTGGTGATTTCGCGCCGCACAATGCTATAGACGGTTCAATTTTAGCAGCTTCTGAATATGGATATGAAATTATACTTGTAGGGGAACAGTATTCTATTGAAAAAGAGCTTTCTCGGCATAAGAAAGTGCCTTCTACGATATCTATTAAGCATGCCTCTGAAATTATAGGCATGGATGAATCACCGGCAGCTACTATCAGAAAGAAGAAGGACTCTTCAATTAATGTAGCTGTTAACCTTGTAAAAGAAAAAAAGGCGGACGCGTTATTTACCGCCGGAAATACAGGGGCCGTTGTTTGCAGCGCGGCTCTAAAGCTGAGGACTCTCGAGGCTATAGATAGGCCCGGGATCAGCGTTGTCTTGCCAACGCTTCTCAATAATTCATTATTGATTGATGTGGGAGCTAATGTTGATTGCAAGCCGGAACATATGTTTCAATATGCCGTTATGGGCAGTGTTTATTGCCGTTATGTTTTGGCAAAAAAAGAGGTAAAAGTAGGTTTGCTTAGCATTGGTGAGGAGAAGTCTAAAGGCAATGAACTTATTAAATTGGCTCATGATTTATTGAGTAACAGCAATTTAAACTTTGTAGGCAATGTTGAGGGCCGCGATATATTTTCGGGCAAGGCGGATGTAATTGTTTGCGACGGATTTACCGGCAATATTATTTTAAAAGTCTTAGAAAGCGTAGCTGAAACTGTAGCCGGCTTATTTAAGCAGCAATTAAGCAGCAACTTACTTACGATGATTGGCGGCCTTTTAAGTATGCCGGCTTTTAAAAAGTTAAAAAGAAAAGTGGATTACGCCGAACATGGAGGCGCGCCGCTTTTAGGCATAGATGGTATTTGCATTGTAGGGCACGGCCGTTCTTCCGCTAAGGCTATAAAGAATGGCATCAGGGTGGCCGCGGAAGCTGTAATACATGATATAAATCAACATATTATTGATTCAATAAAAAATAATCACAGCTGAAAAATAGCGTTTAACGTATAAAAAACAAGTCACAAGACACAAGTCATAAGCCACAAGAAATGAAAAGCAAAAAAACAAAAACAAAAGACAAGATGCAAAACGCAAGTGCAAAGTCATAAGTCATAAGTCGCTATTCTTGTATGGTTATTTGACCCTTCAATTTACTCAGGGTCAATCCTGAGCAGTATCGAAGGATTGAATATTGTTTGTATCTTGCTTGTGCCATATAAGGGTATAAGTTGATTAAAAGGGGATTATGAATAAAGAAATACGGGCAAAGATTATAGGAGTAGGGAATTATTACCCCGAAAAAATCCTTACTAATCATGACCTTGAGCAGATGGTTGATACATCTGATGAATGGATTATAACCAGAACAGGTGTTAAAGAGCGTAGAATAGCGGCTCCGGGTGAAGCGACTTCTCATATGGCGGCTAAGGCGGCTAAAGAAGCAATGAAAAACGCTCAAATACTCCCCTCCGAAATAGATTTAATAATAGTGGTAACTGTAACTCCGGATATGAATTTTCCCTCAACGGCCTGTTTTGTTCAGCAAAGAATTAAGGCAAGTAATGCCGCTTGTATGGATTTATCCGCCGCGTGTGCCGGTTTTCCGTACGCGCTTTGCGTTTCTCAAGCTCTTATAAAGTCAGCTCAATACAAGACGATTTTGGTAATAGCAGCCGATAAACTCTCTTCGATAACTGATTGGAAGGACAGGAACACTTGTGTTTTATTTGGAGATGGCGCCGGAGCTTGCATTTTAAGGCCAACTAATTCCAATAAAGGCGTATTATCAGTTTACTTGGGAAGTGATGGCAGGAAAGCTGACTTGTTATATGTACCGGGAGGAGGTTCTTTGAATCCCGCCTCCTACAGGATTATCGATGAACGCATGCAGTATATTAAAATGCGCGGTAGTGAGCTTTTTAAGATAGCTGTTAAGAAGATGGTTGATTGCGCTCACGAAGCTTTAAAATTATGTAAGATGACTACTGATGATATTGATATGTTAGTCCCGCATCAAGCAAATATAAGAATTATAAAGGCGGTTGGTAAGCGCCTTAACCTGGAAGATAAAAAAGTTTTTATCAATTTAGAGAAATATGGCAATATGTCAGCGGCATCAACCGTAACGGCTCTTAATGAAGCGGTGTTAAAAAAGGTTATTAAATCTGATGATATTGTAGTTCTTTCCACTTTTGGCGGAGGCCTTACCTGGGGAGGAGCTGTTATCAGATGGTAAAAAAGGCTTTTATTTTTCCGGGACAGGGAGCTCAATTTGTGGGTATGTCCGAAAGCTTATATAATAATATACCCGCCTCTAAAGATATTTTTGATAAAGCGCAAGCTATAGTTGATTTTGATATTAATAAAGTTTGTTTTCACGGCCCTCTTGAGGAGTTATCTTTAACAAACATTTCTCAACCGGCTATATTGACGGCCAGCATCGCGGCTTTAACGGCTATGCGCTCATCCGGTTTAGATGTAACGCCGGACTATGTAGCGGGCCTTAGTTTGGGGGAATACAGTGCTTTGGCAGCCGCGGGCAGCATAGATTTTGTGGATGCTATAAACTTGGTGGCTAAGCGCGGTAAGTTTATGCAGGAAGCCTCAGCTGCTAATCCGGGAAGTATGTTAACAATACTTGGTTTAGATTTAGAAAAAATTAATGAAATCGTCCGCGAAACACAGACATATATAGCTAATTTAAATTGTCCCGGTCAAATTGTAATCTCCGGGAAACATAATAATTTAAAAGATGCTGAAGTTTTAGCTAAAAAAAAGGGAGCTAAGAGAGTCCTTCTTTTGAAGGTGGGCGGCCCTTTTCATACAGTTCTTATGCGGGAGGCTAGTTTAAAGCTTAAGAATGAACTGGAAGATATAAATATTAAAGAACCTGTCTGTGAAATTGTTTTTAATGTAACCGGAGAAACAGAGGATAATCCTGAAAGTATTAAAACTAATCTTTTTAAACAGGTCAGCCAAATAACATACTGGCAGAAATCCGTGGAATGTATGGTAGCTAATGGTGTAACTGTATTTTTTGAGATTGGGCCCGGGCGGGTTTTGAAGGGGTTGTTAAAGCGGATAAATCCGGAACTTACAGTTCATAATATTGGCTCATCAGAAGATATCGAAAAGGTAAAAAAGGAATTAAAGACATGATATTAAAGGATAAAGTTTCAGTTATTACAGGGGCTGCCAGAGGCATAGGTAAGGAAATCGCCTTAAAACTGGCCCGCGAAGGTTCAAAGATAGTAATTTGTGATATCGACCGGGATGAGCTTAAAAATGCTCAAAAGGATATTGCTAAATTAGGCGTTGAAGTTATGATTGTTGTAGTTGATGTATCATCATCTCAACAAGTTACGGAATTTATCAACAATGTCCTTGACAAATTTCAAAAGATAGATATACTTATCAATAATGCCGGAATTACCCGTGATAAATTACTCCTTCGCATGGAAGAAAAAGACTGGGATAGCGTCTTGGCTATAAATCTAAAAGGGGCATTTAACCTGATTAAAGCTGTTTCCAGGCCCATGTTAAAACAAAGAGGCGGGGTGATTATAAGTATAGCTTCAATAATTGGCTTGATGGGTAATCCCGGCCAGGCTAATTATGCCGCTTCTAAGGCGGGATTAATTGCTCTTACTAAAACAGTAGCCAAAGAGCTTGGATCTAAAGGCGTCAGGGCTAATGCTATTGCCCCCGGATATATAAAAACAAAAATGACGGATGAGTTAAGTGATTCGGTAAAAGAAGCTATGCTTAAAATGATACCTTTAGGTGAGTTGGGCACCACGGAAGATATTGCAAATTTAGTTCTATTTTTATGTTCACCGCAATCCAGATATATAACCGGCCAGGTTATTCAGGTGGATGGCGGAATGCTTATGTAAGTAAAGATAGAACTTAGGCGAGCAAAGCGAGACCAAGTTCTATGTCTGAACTTATCCCGCAAATAAAAACTTTGAATGAGTGCGGGATTAATTCTCCGCCTAAGGCGGATCATTAAGAAAGGAGGACATTGAAATGTCCACAGAAGGAAAGGTTATATCTATAATCGCGGAGCAATTAGGCGTTAAAAAAGAGGAAGTTACAACTCAGTCTTCTTTCATAGATGACTTAGGCGCGGATTCGCTTGATACAGTTGAATTAGTAATGGCCTTGGAGGATGAATTTGGAATTGAGATTCCGGATGAAGACGCGGAAAAGATGACTACGGTTGATTTGGCCATTAAATATATTGAAGAAAAAGCTAAAAAGTGAATAGTTTATTTTAATTAAAACTAATGAATACTAAAAGAGTTGTTATTACCGGTATAGGTATAATATCACCTATAGGTAATTCAAAATCAGATTTTTGGTCATCGCTTATTGGCGGTAAGGGTGGAATTGGACCGAATACAAAGTTTGATGTTTCAGAACATACCAGTAAAATAGCTGGTGAGGTAAAGAATTTTGACGCATCTCATTTGATTAATTCCAAGGAAGCCAGGCGCATGGATGGTTTTGTTCAGTACGCGCTTGTAGCCGCCGATGAAGCTATTAAAGATGCCAAATTAGATTTACAGAATGAAAATCCCGAGAGAATGGGCTGTATAGTGTCTTCGGGTATCGGCGGCCTTATAACCATTGAAGAGCAACATAAAATTCTTCTTGAGAAAGGCCCTAAAAGGATATCTCCTTTTCTTATTCCGATGCTTATTATAAATATGGCATCGGGCCAGATAGCTATAAATTATAACTTAAAAGGCCCTAATCTTGCGGTGGTGACCGCTTGTGCTTCAAGTAATCATGGTATAGGTGAAGCTTATCGTATTATTCAAAACTCAAAAGCTGATGTGATGGTTGTTGGCGGCAGCGAAAACGCGATAACGCCTTTAGGCCTTGCAGGATTTTGTTCCGCTAGAGCTCTTTCCACAAGAAATGATGACCCCGAACATGCCAGCCGTCCTTTTGACAAAGAAAGAGATGGGTTTATTATGGCTGAAGGGGCGGCAATTATTATTTTAGAATCATTAGAACATGCTTTAGCAAGGAATGCTGATATAGTAGCTGAAATTGTGGGATATGGGGCCACATGCGATGCATATCATATGACCGCGCCCGATCCTGGAGCAAGAGGCGCTGTTCGTTCAATGGAGTTGGCTCTTGAAGATGCCGGTATATCTCCTGATAAAGTAGATTATATCAACGCGCATGGAACCTCAACTCGTTTAAACGATAAAATAGAATCTAAGGCCATTAAGCTAGCCTTTAAAGAACACGCTAAGAAATTGATGGTAAGTTCAACTAAATCTATGACCGGTCATATGTTGGGCGCCGCGGGAGCCATTGAAGCATCCGCGACGGCTCTAGCCTTAAAAGAAGGAATCATTCCTCCAACAATTAACTATAGTGTACCGGATCCGGATTGCGATCTTGATTATGTTCCCAATGAAGCTAGAAAAGTTGATTTTAGTATAGCTCTCAGTAATAGTTTGGGCTTTGGCGGACACAACGCGACTATCGCTATAAAGAAATTTAATGAAAGTTAGGAGAAAATTATGGATTATCTTTTGACTGAAGAACAGAAGATGATGCAGGATTTAGCTCGTAAGATTGCCGACGAGAAAATTAGGCCTGTTGCTAAGGAACTGGATGAAAAAAGTGAGTTTCCTTATGAAGTTATGAAAGCCTTGGCTGATAGCGACCTTTTTGGTGTGTATCTTCCTGAAAAGTATGGAGGTTTTGGCGGAGGAGTTTTTGAGCTTTGTTTAATCACTGAAGAGCTTTCTAAGGCGTGTGGTGGTATAGCAGTTTGCTACGCGGCTAGTGCCTTAGGTACAATTCCGATTCTTATTATGGGCAATGAAGAACAGAAAAAGAAATACATTCCCGATTTAGCCAGTGGTAAAAAAATTGCCGCCTTCGCGGTTACCGAACCGGAGGCCGGAAGTGACGCTTCCGCTATTCAAACCACAGCCAAAAAAGAAGGCGATCATTATGTTATTAACGGTATGAAGCACTTTATTACTAATGGTGGTGTAGCTGATACCTATGTCGTTATCGCGACGACAAATAAAACTAAAGGCGCCAGAGGGGCAACAGCATTTATTATCGAGAAGGGTACTAAGGGTTTTACTTTTGGTAAAAAGGAGGATAAATTGGGTATAAGAGCTTCGACTACTACCGAATTGGTCTTCAATGATTGCAAGGTGCCGGCAGAAAATGTTCTCGGTAAGGAAGGGATGGGTTTTATTGCGACTATGAGGACTTTTGATGCGTCCAGGCCCGGTGTCGCGGCTCAAGCCTTAGGTATCGCGCAGGGAGCGTTAGATCTTACGGTTAAATATGCTACCGAACGTAAGCAGTTCGGTAAATCTATTTCAAATTTTCAAGGAATTCAGTTTATGTTGGCCGATATGGCGACGGAAATAGAAGCCGCCAGAGCTTTGGTTTATTCAACCGCCAGAATGATTGACGCGAAAAAAAACAATGTAGCCGGCGCTTCCGCTATGAGTAAAATGTACGCTTCAGATGTTGCCATGAAAGTAACCGTAGATTGTATTCAAATATATGGCGGTTATGGTTACATGAAAGATTATCCCATAGAGAAATATATGAGAGATGCCAAGATTACTCAAATATATGAAGGCACCAACCAGATTCAGCGAAGCATTATCGCTGCTAGTCTAATTAAAGAATCTCGAAAAAAATAATATAAGAAGAGGTGTACTTTGCTTAATATTGTAGTCTGCGTAAAACAGGTACCTGATACAACGGATGTCAGAATTGATCCGGAAACTAACACTTTAATTAGAGAAGGCGTGGACTCTATTATGAATCCGTTTGATATGTACGCTGTGGAAGAAGCTCTGCGCATAAAAGAAAAGCATGAAGGTAAAGTCACGGTTATAAGTATGGGCCCGCCTCAAGCTGAAAGTATTTTAAGAGAAGCGATTTCCATGGGAGTTGATGATGGCGTTCTTTTGTCCGACAGGGCTTTCGCGGGAAGTGACACCTGGGCTACAAGTTATACTCTTGCTAAGGGTATTCAATCCATAGGTCAATTTGATATTATTATCTGCGGAAAACAGGCGGCGGACGGAGATACGGCTCAAGTTGGCCCCGGTATTGCCGTTCATTTAAATATACCGCAAATTACATATGTCAAGAAAGTTGAAAATATAGAAAATGGCAAGATAACAGTGGAAAGATTAATAGAAGAAGGTTATGAAATTATTGAAGCTTCGCTTCCTTGTTTGATGAGCGTTGTTAAGGAAATAAATGAGCCCAGAATTCCTTCATTGAAAGGTATGATGAGGTCTAAAAAGGCCCAAATCAAAACTATAAGAGCCGATGACCTGGATGTTAAATCGGAATATTTAGGATTAGATGGTTCACCTACGCAGGTAGTTAAAATTTTCTCACCACCGGCCCGTGAAAAGGGTGAGATGTTTACGGGGGAAGTATCTGATATTGTTGAGAAGTTATCAAATGTGATCAAGGAGATAAAGTGAAAGTTTTAAAGAGTATCCGGATACTTGAAGATAAATGCGTCGGTTGCCGGGCTTGCCTGGATGCTTGCCCGTATAATGCTCTTTATATGCAAGGTAAAAAAGTAAAGATAGATTATGATAAATGTACTTTATGCGGAGCGTGCATATCAAAATGTAAATTTGAAGCTATCGAAATGCAAAAACAGGCCGGTTTTGAATCGGCGGTGTCTCTCAAAGAAGCCATGGGTGTCTGGATATTAGCCGAGCAAAAAAATAATAAAGTACAATCGGTGTCATATGAACTGTTAAATAAAGGCAGAGAATTAGCCGATGAATTGAAGGTTGATTTAACGGCAGTTTTATTAGGGTCTAGCGTCAAACAAGAGGCTCAGTGTTTAATTCATAGAGGAGCTGATAAAGTAATAATCGTAGAAAATACAATATTAAATCATTACCAAAGCGGGCCTTATTCAGCGGTAATTACCGAGATTATAAAAAAATATAAACCTGAAATAATTCTTGCCGGAGCAACAACCATTGGCAGGTCTCTGGTTCCGCGCCTGGCAATAAAACTTAATACCGGCTTAACTGCTGACTGCACCGCTCTTGAAATTGATAAAAAAAGTAAATTATTACTTCAGACAAGGCCCGCCTTTGGCGGTAATATTATGGCGACGATTATGTGTCAGAAGCATAGGCCGCAAATGGCAACAGTCAGGCATAAAGTTTTTGCTGAGGCAAAGGAAGATGAGAACCGCAAGGGTGAAATAATTGAAGAAAAAGTATCAAGCGAACTTTTAAATACCGACATTATTCTTAAGGATATTATTGAGGAAATTGAAGAGACAGTTAACATTACAGAAGCTGATATTATAGTTGCCGCGGGAAGAGGTATTGGTTCCAGGGAAAACATAACATTAATTGAGGAACTCGCGAAAGCGTTAAACGGGGCGGTGGGGGCTTCAAGGTCTATAGTTGATGCCGGCTGGGTTCCTTACTCTCATCAAGTAGGCCAGACAGGGCGGACGGTTTGCCCTAAACTATATATTGCTTGCGGCATATCGGGCCAGATTCAGCATTTAGTCGGAATGCAGTCTTCGGATGTAATTATCGCGATTAATAAAAACCCCGATGCTCCCATATTTAAAGTTGCTAATTATGGGGTTGTTGGAGATTTATTTAAAATAATTCCAGCACTCATAAAGAGTATTCAATCCTCCAGCGAATAATTTTATTTAGTCTAATCTCTTAAGCCACAATATGTTGTGTTAATAGACCACTATATATTGTGGTCTATTTTAATACAATTTTTTTAGAAATTACATAACTCTTTGCAGTCTTGACAGATACGAGGAATTATGATATATTTGTCTTGTAGTTGAATGCGTTATGTTTAAAAGCAAGAAGGATTCTTAAAATATGCGCTTAAAAAAGCTTGAAATATTCGGTTTTAAATCGTTCGCCGAAAAAACAAAGATTAATTTTGAACCCGGCGTTACTGCTATTGTGGGCCCTAATGGTTGTGGTAAATCTAATATCGCCGACTCTATTAAATGGGTACTTGGCGAACAAAAGCCTACAGCTCTTAGGGGCGCTGCCATGGGAGATGTTATTTTTAACGGCACTAATAATCGTGAGCCTATTAATATAGCTGAGGTTTCTTTGACGCTTAGTAATGATGACAAAGTATTACCTATTGATTATAGTGAGGTTACCGTAACCAGGCGGCTTCACAGGTCGGGAGAAAGTGAATACTTGTTAAATAAAACAAGGGTGCGCCTGAAGGATGTGCAGGATTTATTTCACGGAACCGGTGTGGGTACGGTTGCTTATTCTTTAATTGAACAAGGAAAAATGGATTTAATCCTGAGCACAAAACCGGAAGACAGAAGGTTTATTTTTGATGAAGCCGCGGGAATTACAAAATATAAATCTCAGAAACAAGAAGCTCTCAGAAAACTGGAGCATACCAAAGTTAACTTACAAAGAGTTAATGATGTTGTTAATGAAGTCAATAGGCAAATTAAGTCAATTGAACGCCAAGCCAGAAAAGCTGAGCGTTATAAGGAGCAATTTGAAACATTAAAAAGTTTAGAAATTAAATCCGCTTATAGAAAATTTATTGATTTAAAAAAGCAAAGATTATCAAGCGATAACCGGAAAAGCGATCTTAAAGATAAAGAATCCGCTCTTTTGAGTAGCACAAAGGAGATGGATGCTCAGGTCGAGAGTCTCAGGCAAAAACTTAATAACTTTGAGGAACGCTTATCCGGATTCCATTCAAAAAAAGTTGAAGTCAGTTCAATCTTAGAGAAGAATTTATCAAAAATTGATTTGAACAAAGAGCGTTCCGCCGAGCTAAATGACAGGATTAACTATTTAGATACGCAAAGCAGCGCTTCAGATGAGAAGCTTTCAAAATTAAATGAACAAATAAAGCTGGCTAAAGAAGAACTCGAGAAAATTGAAAGCAGCACAACTGAAAAAAACAGTAAGTTAACTGAGTTTGAAACAACGCAAAATGAATTATCTCGAGGCGTAGAAGAAAAAACTCGTGAGATTAAAGAAGGTAAAGATGAGTTAATTAATTTAGCGGCTGAAGAAACTAAATTTAATAACGAGTTAGTGGAGCTTAAGGCTAATCTCCAGAATATTAATTCTCGCCTAAGAAGATTGAACATTGATAAAGATGACACATTAAAAGAGCAAGAGCTTATCGATGAAAGGAAGAAGAATTTAGACGCGGAGTATGAACGCATAAACACCGATTTGGATGATCTTAAAAGAGAGAAGATAACTTTATCGGAAAATCTGGAAAGTGACAGAAATGCTTTTAATAAATTAAAAAACGAGATTGATGAACTGCAGCATGTAATGACATCCTTAAAATCGAAACTTGATTTTCTCAAAGATTTAAAAGAAAGATACGAGGGTTATTCAAATTCCGTTAAATCATTACTCATGCAAGCTAAGTCGCAAGAATTACCTTTTGTTGGGATTTGTGATTCCTTAGCTAATTTGATAAAAGTAAAGGATGGTTATGAGATTTGTGCTGAAATAGCCATAGGCAGCTATGCTCAGGATATTATTATTGACAATGTTGAGCGGCTAAAAGAAGCTATTGAGCATATTGATGCCGGGGGGCTTGGGCGTATTAATTTTCTTATACTTGATAAAATTGACCATCTTGAATTGCGGCCCGACGCCAATTTGAAAGCGCAAACCTTGGGCCCTTTATGTGATTTTATTGATGTTGACGAAAGATATAGCGGTATTATTAAATACGTTGCCAAAGATACATATATAGTTAACAGCGCTTCTGAGGCAAAAAGCATACTTAAGAATAGTCAATTATCTCCGAAAATAAGAATTATAACTAAAGCGGGTGAGATTTATTCTCTGGCAAGGATATCCGGTGGAGCTTGTAATCTTTCCGAGGAGACCAGCCTTATCGGGCGGGATGCTAGAATTAATAAACTCGCGGATGAATTAAAAATTAAGTCAACTGAAGTTGAACAAAAGAAAAAACTTACAGTTGAAAAAGAAACAGAGATAAAATTACTGGAAGACAAAATAAGGGCATTGGAAGATGTTATTCATCAAGATGAGATTAAAAAGGCTAATTTTGAATCAAAGCTTAACGCGCTTAACGGTGAGCATAAGAAATTTGAAGAAGAAGTTTTGTTAATTGACGCTGAAGCCCAAGAGTCGCAAGAAGAGCGGTCTAAACTTTCCCGGAGACAGATTGAAAATGAGCAAAAGCTTCATGAAACAAAGGAAAGAAGCGTCGTGCTGCAAGCTTTAATTTCAGAAAACGAATCTGTTATTAAAGAAAGCAACCAAAAAATCCAGGATATTCTGGTTAGTCTTACTCAGATTAAAACTGAATTATCATCCATAGATAAGTTATATGCCAATAAAGCGGATATGTGCGGAGTTGTTGAGCATTCCATTGAAGAGTCTAACGGGGTTTTAGAAAATAACCGCAATGAGAGAAGTATTTCAGTGCATAAGATAGCGGAACTTACATGTGAGGTTGAAAAGCTAAAGCTTGACAATGAACAATGTGATCAAAGTAAAAGCGGTATTGAAAGCGAAATTCAATCATTGAGTTTGGCGAGAAACAATATACTTACCGCGCTTAAGGAGCATAATATTAATTTACGGAAAAAGCAGGACGACTTAAATAATTTAAGAAATAATTTACACACTTACGATGTGAAAAATACCGAATCTTCGTTTAAAATAGAAAATTTATGCGATAGAGTTGAAAACGCTTATCAGATTAATATTTCTAAGGTTGAATTGCAGCTTGAGGATAATATTAACTGGGATGAGCTTGAAAGAGAAGTTGATGTTTTAAAGAAAAAATTGCAAGGCATGGGAGCTGTTAATTTAGTGGCTATAGAAGAACACCAGGAATTGCGGGATAGATTTGATTTTCTGAGCCATCAAAAACAAGACCTTGAAGACGCGCGTGAATCATTACATAAAGCAATTATCAAAATAAACAAAACCACAACGGCTATGTTCAAAGAAACTTTTGAGCAGATTAAGGTAACTTTTGAAGAATTCTTTAAATTATTGTTTGGCGGCGGCAGCGCGAAAATATATTTGGTTGATGAAAGAAATGTTTTAGAAAGTGGTATTGAGATTATTGCCAGGCCTCCAGGGAAAAAACTTCAGAACATAAGTTTATTATCCGGCGGGGAAAAGGCTCTTTGTGCTATAGCTTTGTTGTTTGCGGTATTTAAGGTTAAACCTAGTCCATTCTGCGTTTTAGATGAAATAGATGCTCCGTTGGATGAGGCAAATGTGGTTAGATTTACCAGAGTCTTGAGTGAGTTCATTAAAAGCTCTCAGTTTATCATTATAACGCACAACAAGAAGACGATTGACATGGCTGACGTTATGTATGGGGTCACCATGGAAGAGTCCGGTATATCTAAAATAGTTTCAGTTAAGTTTATTGAGTCAGAGGAGAAAGAGCCCGCGGTAGTTGCCTAGCTTGAAGCTTCAATTGTGTTTCTTCCTTTATCTTTGCCTTTGTAAAGTGCCTGGTCAGCTTTTTTGATTAGGCTATTTTTATCACTGATAGGTGGTTGCAGGGTTGAGATACCAATAGTCACAGTTAGCTTGTGTTTCGTTTTGTGATTATTTAGGCGGAAATTATGAACTTCAACGGCTTTTCTTATTCTTTCCGCTAATTTTAAAGCATGTTCTTTTTTTGTACGCACGCATATTATACCAAATTCTTCACCGCCGTATCTGGCAATCATATCGGATGTCCTGGCATTTTTTTTAAGTATACCGGAAAGTTGCCTTAGTACCTCGTCTCCCGCTTGGTGGCCGTACGTGTCATTAAATTTTTTAAAATTATCCATGTCAATAAATAAAAGTGATAAATTACCTTTATATCTAAAAGCTTTCTTTACTTCATCGTTTAAGAGCTGTTGAAATTTTCCATGATTATATAAAAATGTCAGCGAATCCAGCTCGGTAAGTTTTCTAGTATCTTCATAATGCTTAGAGTTATCAATTGCTAAGCCGGCTTGGTTCGCGAATAAACCAAGAATTCTTATGTCGTTTTTGTCAATGGCCTTTTTTGTAATTGGATTATCAGCTATCAAGACACCATGAACTTCGTTTTTACCTCTAAGAGGCATGGCTATAAAGTCAGATATCTGAAGAGTTTCCAAGAAGTCTTTATTTACTTTTTTTGCCGCTGTCGTGAGTTTAACCTTATGGGGCATGTTCTCAAGGACGGTTAATACCGGAATGCCCGCGTCTTCATTAAGCGGTATAGAGATTTTTCTCACCAAACTTGATAACCCTTTGTGAAGTTTACCGCTAAACTGGTCGTAAGACCGGACCAGGTCGCCTAAATTTTTCTTTTCCTGTTTTATTTGATGCCATATTTTATCAGGTTTTTGACCGCTTTTAGGGCCAATAGCCATTTTACCAACAAGCTTTTTTTTGTCTTCGCTGACCAGGAAAAGAAAGGCCCTATCAAAATCTAATCCTTCTTTAGCCGTTACGCCGGTTAAAATTGCGTAAAGGATATGATCTAATTTTAATGACGCGCGCATAGCATTGCTAATTTCACAAAAAAGAAAAAGCTCGTGTTTGGCACGCTTTAATTCCTCAGCTATATTTTTATATTTATTATCGGTCATATCCATTGATGGTATACAAGCCGCGCAAAAAAGTCAAGCTACAAAAAAACAATAAAACCATTGACAGATTGAAGATTATAACATATTATACCTACAGCCTTCGGGATATGGGTGCGATTCCCAACTGGTGGTAAAAGCCCACGAGTCCGCCTCATGCGGACAGAAACGGTTAAATTCCGTTGCCAATAGTTAAAGTCTAGATGAGAGAAGGTTTGTTTAGAATGTATTGATTTATATCCCGGAGACCACTCCGGGTTTTTTTATTGAGCGCAGTGCGCGCCAAATTTTATTCGTGGGATAAAAGGGATTAATATATGCCAGATAAAATTGAAGATATCATTAAAGACCTAAAAAAAGGCAAAATGGTGATAGTGGTTGATGATGAAGACCGAGAAAATGAGGGTGACCTTATTTTAGCTGCCGAATTTGCCACAAAAGATAATATAAATTTCATGGCAACTTACGGGAGGGGGCTTATTTGCGTGCCCTTGGAAGCTAATCGCCTTGACGAATTGAAAATACCTCCTATGAGGCATGTTTCGCATCAGGGAGAAATGGATGCCTATAGAACCGATTGGGCTATTTCTGTTGATGCTAAAAAGAATGTTACTACCGGAATATCGGCGGCTGATCGAGCAAGAACCATTAAAGCGCTTATTAATCCTAAGACCAAACCTGAGGATTTAATTAAACCGGGCCATATGTTTCCTTTAAAAGCTAAAAAAGGCGGCGTTTTACTTAGAGCCGGGCATACTGAAGCTTGTATCGATTTAATGAAGGCTGGCGGATTATACCCAGCCGGTGTTATATGTGAAATTATGAGTTCTAATGGTGAAATGTCCCGCTTGCCCGAACTCAAAGAGTTTGCCGCGAAACATAAATTAAAAATTTGCACCATTAAAGATTTAATTAAATACAGGATGAAGCGCGATAAACTCGTAGTACGCCTTACTCAAACAAAGCTACCTACTAAATTTGGTAATTTTAAAATGTATCTTTATAAGGCACTTATTGATAATTTTGAGCATATTGCCCTGACTACGGGGAAACTAAACGGTGAAGTTCTGGTGCGGGTGCACTCGGAATGCCTTACCGGAGATGTGCTTTTTTCGAGAAGATGTGATTGCGGGCAGCAGCTGGAAAAGTCATTAAATATGATTAAAAAAAGAAAAAAAGGTGTTCTTTTGTACATGCGCCAGGAAGGAAGGGGAATAGGTTTAGCTAACAAGCTTAAAGCTTATCACCTGCAAGATAAGGGGTTAGATACTGTTGAGGCTAATGAAGCTCTCGGTTTTAAAGCGGACTTGAGAGATTATGGTACCGGCGCGCAAATTTTAGCCGACTTAGGCCTTAAAAAAATACAGTTAATCACTAATAACCCTAAAAAGGTTGTTGGACTTGAAGGTTACGGCCTTGTGATTACAAAAAGAATTCCGTTGGTTATAAAACCAACTGCATATAATGATAAATATTTAAAGGTAAAAAAAGAAAAATTAGGACATTTATTGGACCTGTAAGCAGAGAAATAAGTTATAAGTCACCAGTCACAAGCAAAAAAACAAATAAGAAACAAGAAATAAGACACAAGTAAAGAACAAAAAAACAAAACGCGAGGAGGAAAACATGGTAAAGATAGTTTCAGCGGATTTAATCGGCAAAGGAAGTAAGTTTTCTATTGTAGCTTCAAGGTTTAATGAGTTCATTACATCCAGGCTTATTGATGGAGCGCTTGATTGCCTGAAGAGACATGGCGTTAAAGAAACTGATATTAAAGTTATCTGGGTGCCCGGTTCTTTTGAGATTCCGTTTGTAGCGGCAAAACTGGTTGAAAAAGGCAATGAAGATGCTATAATTTGCCTGGGAGCGGTTATTAAGGGGCAGACTCCGCATTTTGATTATGTGGCTTCTGAAGTATCTAAAGGTATTGCCGCTTTGCAGCTTAAAGGTAAAAAACCTTTAACGTTCGGTGTGATAACGGCTGAAAATTTAGAACAAGCTATTGATCGAGCCGGAGCCAAAGAAGGCAATAAAGGTTTTCAAGCTGCTATGAGTGCCATAGAACTCGCAAACTTACAGAAGCTTATATAGACATCCTAAAACAGGATTAAGCCCGCCATAGGCGGACAGGGATTAAGGCGCTCACTGTTAGTAAACTGATGGTGAGCTCTAAGGATTAAGTTAGAAGCAAGAAATAAGTCATAAGTCACAGGACACAAGACGCAAGAAATAAGACACAAGTTGCAAGACATAAGACACAAGATACAAGATACAAGATACAATAACCAAATAATAACCAATGACCAAATTCAAATAACCAAACTAAAACAGAAACAACTATTTGATTATTGGTGTTTGTTTTTTATTTGCTCTTAGTTCTTGTTTGTGACTTGTGACTTATGACTTTATACTTGAAACTTATACCAGGAGAGATAAATTGAGGAAGAGGACTAAGGCGAGAGAGATAGCTTTGCAATTTCTTTACCAGCAAGATATTAGAAATGATGATTGGTCTAATAATATATTTGACTTTGAGCCTTTAAAAGATGTAGAGGACGACATTGCTAGTTTTGCTAATTCTCTCATGAAGGGTGCTCTTGAAAATATATCTACTCTGGATGACATAATCTCAAAAAGTGCTCAGAATTGGCAGCTAAAAAGAATGGCAACGGTTGATAGGAATATTCTGCGCATGGCAGCCTATGAATTGATATATGAGTCTGAAGTTCCGGCTAAGGTTTCCATAAATGAAGCGATTAATTTGGCTAAAAAATATGGGGATGAAGAATCCGGTAAATTTGTTAACGGAATCCTTGATAAGATAAAAAGAGATATAGATGCCGGGCAAATCAAAGCAAAAAGTTGATGATCAATATTATATGCGGCAAGCTCTAGGACTGGCTAAAAAAGCTAAGGGGCTCACATATCCCAATCCCAGCGTGGGAGCTGTGATAGTTAAATCAAATAAAATTATCGCCAGAGCTTATCATAGAAAAGCCGGCGAAGCTCATGCCGAGGTTAACGCTCTAAATAAGGCCGGTAAGCGCGCTCAGGGGGCGTGTATGTATGTTACGCTTGAGCCATGCGGGACATTCGGAAAAACACCTCCTTGTACTGAAGCAATTATTAAATCAGGTATAAAAAAAGTAGTTATCGCTACTCTTGATTCCAATCCGGTTAATAGAAATAGAGGTGTCAAAATATTAAGCGAGAATGATATTGCGGTAAAAATTGGAGTTCTCGAAACTGAAGCAAGTAAAATAAATGAAGATATTGATAAATTTATTAAATATAAAATACCTTTCATTACACTGAAAATTGCTCAAACGTTAGACGGAAAGATGGCCGCGAAAACAGGTGATTCTAAGTGGATAACTTCTCTTGCCTGTAGAAAAATTGTGCACAAATTACGATATCAAACAGGAGCTGTCTTGACGGGTATCGGTACAGTGCTAAGTGATAATCCGAAAATGACTTGCCGCCTTTATTCAAAAAAAAATAATCCTCGAAGAATTCTACTGGATTCTAAGTTAAAAGTCCCCCTAACGGCGCATATTCTTAAAAATAATTGCCCTGAAGTTATAATATTTACATCTGAAAAACCCGCTCTTAAAAAATTTAAAAAAATAACTCAGTTTAAGCATGTGAAAATTATCAAGGTTAAGGAAACGAAGGAAGGGCTATCCCTTAATGAAATAATAAAAGTATTAGGTAGAATGGGTATCGCGAATATTATTGTTGAAGCCGGCCCTAAACTATTATGTTCTTTTATTAAGCGGAAATTGGCGGATAAATTTATTTTCTTTATAGCTCCAAAATTGTTGGCTGATAGGGATGCGTTAGCTATTGATTGCGGTTTAAAGAAAAAAATGAAAGAGTCTATAGAATTAAAGAATGTATCTTATAGTATTTTAGGCAAAGAGATAATGATGGAGGCTTATATCTAATGTTTACCGGCATTATTGAGCAGGTTGTCCCTGTAGGGTTTGTTAAGGATTCGCTTGATAAAAAAATATTTTCGGTCAAGCTTGATAAATTATCCGAAGAGGTATCAATAGGGGAAAGCATTGCCGTAAATGGAGTCTGTCAAACTGTAAACGCGATAAATGATAATCAGGTTTCTTTTTATGCTATGAAGCAAACCTTAAGTGATACAAATATATGTAATTTGCGCGCTTTTGATATGGTTAATATTGAATTTTCACTTAAAGCCGCAAGTAAAATTAGCGGACATTTTGTAACCGGGCATGTAGACTGTTTAGGTGAAATTACCAATATTAACAAAAAAAATGACGCGACAGTATTCAACATAAGTTTTCCCGATAAATTCGCGGAGCTTATTGTAGAAAAGGGCAGTATTGCGGTAAATGGCATCAGTCTTACTGTTTCAAGCGTTGATAATCGCTCTTTTACTTTCAACGCCCTGCCTCAAACCATGATGGCTACTACTCTGCGGTTCGCGAAAAGGGCAGATAAGGTTAATCTGGAATTTGATATTCTCGCAAAGTATATCAATGCTTCTAAAAGTAATTCATATGCGCCCGGTAAAAAAGATACGAAGATTACAATTGACTTTCTTAGGCAAAAAGGGTTCATGGCCTGATTTAGTCATTGACTTAACTTATTTATCTTGATAGTGTTATATATAATTTAAAGGATGTTATAAATGAAGCGAAACGAAAAAATAAGAAGGCTTGAAAGAGTTGCCGGTAGATATTTTATAAAATTCTCTATGGATATTATTAAATGGCTGCCGGAGTGCCTACTTTATCCCTTTTCAAGATTTATGGGATATTTGGCCTTTTGGGTTGTGCCAAGATACAGAAGGATTACTCTTGATAATTTAAAAGAATCTTTTAAAGAAAAAACTCTTTCTGAAATACGGAAAATAGCCGTTGAAAGCTATTGTGAGATTACTTGGGGAGCTCTGGAAATTATAAAGCTAGCTTTAGATAAAAATGTACATCAAAAGTTAAAAGATTTAATTGAGATTGAAGGCGCCGAACACCTTGATAGTGAGTTAAAAAAAGGTAAGGGACTTATATGTATTAGCGCTCATTTTGGTAGTTTTCCTATTATGACATCTCGCCTGAGCTTAGAAGGATATCCTTTTACTTTAGTGATGAGGTTTGCTGACGATGAAGGAGTGACCGATATGTGGAAAAAGGTCATGCGTAATGTCGGTATTAATGTTATTTCAGCTCGCCCAAGAAGAAGAGCTGTAGTTGAGTCGTTAAGATGGTTAAGAGCAGGGAAGCCGCTATGCTTACATTCGGATCAAAATAAAACAAATGGTGTTTATGTTGATCTTTTCCAAAGGCCGGCAGGTACGGTTGAGGGCCCTGCCAGGCTTCACTTAAGAACGGGAGCTCCTATAGTCTGCGGTTTTATTGTGCGTCTGGATCGTCATCATCATAAAATTATTATAACACCCCCGTTAAATATAAAACTCACAGGTAATGATGAGAAAGATATATTTAATATTACTCAGGCCTTTACAAAAGTAATTGAAGAGTTTGTAAGAAAGTACCCACAGCAGTGGTGGTGGATGCACGATAGGTGGAAGACCACCAGAAGGCTTAAGAAATTAAATTCTTAAGCAAGACCTTTGTATGATTTGGTTCCACCGCGGCGGTGGAACGGGGTATGCAAAGCCTCCAAAGTGAAAAGAGCCGGTTTATATTTAAACCCCCTGAAAAGGTAATATTTTAACTTTGTCTTGCCAGCCCCTTTGTCTCACTTGTTTTTTGGGCGAATTTGTGGCATAATTGAACTAATCCTTAACTGCTAACCTTAATTATGATGATCGTTCTTATATAAAGGAAAGAAATAAAAAAATGAAAAGGATAGTACTGTTTTTTCTTATTGTTTTTCTTTGTTGTCCGGCCCTAACATCTACGGCCGAAGCGGGTACGTACACCATTATTAACAATAACGACAGCGGTGCGGGTTCACTCAGGCAGGCTGTAATTGATGCCAACGCAGTCGCGGGGGCACATACGCTCAGTTTCAACGGCGCCATCGGCACAATTACCCTCTTATCCGCTTTGCCGAACCTGACCAAAGACGTAACCTTTGATCTTTCCGCTGCCGTGGGAACCGTTGTGCTGACAGGTAATAGCAGCGGCTCCGGCGAGCAGGTTAACTTTGATGACGGCACTTTTAACTTTGATGGCGGTTCATCTGTGTTTACTTTAACGGGTAGCGACACCTTGTATGTTGGTTTGTTCGGCACCGGCACACTGAATATAACCAACGGCGGCGCGGTAAGTAATACAAATAGCCGTATTGGCACCATGGGCACAGGTACTGTTACCGTAGACGGCGCTAACTCCACATGGACGAATAGCGGTGATTTGAATGTTGGCCAATCCGGCATCGCCACGCTGAATATAACCAACGGCGGCGCGGTAAGTAACACAACTGGAAGTGTCAGCAGCAGCGGCGGCACATGTTCTGTTACCGTAGACGGCGCTAACTCCACATGGACGAATAGCGGCACCTTGAGTATTGGCAGCTCCGGCCCCGCTACACTGAACATAACCGACGGCGGCGCGGTAAGTAACACAACTGCAAGTATCGGTATTTACAACACAGGTACTGTTACCGTAGACGGCGCTAACTCCACATGGACAAATAGCGGCGATTTGACTGTTGGCGGCGGCAGTATGGGCGGCTCCGTTGGTACCGGCACGTTGAATATAAGAGATAGCGCTGTTGTAAGCGCGGGTAGCGGTACGGGAACAATTACCCTGTCCAATTACGCAACTGCCACGGGAACACTCAATATCGGAAGCGGCCTGACAGCGGGGACTCTAAACGCCGCGACCGTTACCGGCGGCGACGGCACGGCAACAGTCAATTTTAATCACAATGAGGCTGCCTATACCTTCGCGCCTATTCTTGCCGGAAGTTTAAGTGTTAATCAGACTGGAACAGGCCTTACAAGCCTCACCGGCACTAATACCTACACAGGAACTACAACTATTACCGATGGTGAGCTGCGGATTGGCTCCGGCGGCACAACAGGTACTCTCGGTACAGGCGCCGTTACAAACAACGCCGCCTTGCTCTTTAACCGCAGTAATGATCTGACCGTATCCAACGCGATCTCCGGCACCGGCACACTGGAAAAACAAGGCGCAGGTATACTGACCCTCACCGGCACTAATACCTACACAGGCCTTACAACAGTAAGTGCTGGAACATTGGCTTATGGTGCAGACAATGTAATCAGTACAGGAGGCCTAACTGTCAGCGGCGGTACCCTTGATATAGGTTCCTATAGTGATACTCTCGGCACTGTAACGCTTTCAAGCGGCACTATAACCGGTACAACAGGCATACTTTCAAGTACAGGTACTTTTGAAATGCAAGACGGAACAGTATCTGCTATATTAGGA
>DAOVJY010000019.1 GCA_030632085.1 Candidatus Omnitrophota bacterium | reverse complement strand
GAGAAAAAACCTTTGAACCATGTATACCCGGGCACAAAATCTTTTTCTATAGCTACAGCCGGCTGTAATTTGCGCTGTAAATTCTGCCAAAATTGGGAAATCGCTCAATTGGATCCTGAACATGTAAGTATTGCGCCGGTTTCTCCGGAAGAAATAGTCGCGCAAGCTAAAAAAACAAACTCTAAAACCATTGCTTTTACCTACACTGAACCGATGATTTTTTACGAATATATGTTAGATATTGCAAAAATAGCTAAACAGGAAGGCATTAAGTGTGTAATGCATTCAGCCGGCTATGTCAACGAAAAGCCCTTAAGGGAAATAGCTAAATATCTCACAGCGGCTAATATTGACTTAAAAGGTTTTAGTGATAAATTTTACGCTTCATTTTGCGAAGGAAGCCTTGATCCTGTGCTCAACACCTTAAGAATATTAAAAGAAGAAGGCGTTTGGTTAGAAGTAACAAATCTGATTATCCCCGGTGCAAATGACAGCGATGAAGACATTATCCGGCTCTGTAGGTGGGTTAAAGAAAATTTAGGCCCGGAAACCCCCATTCACTTCTCAAGATTCTTTCCTCTTTATAAGCTTACCAACCTCTCCCCTACCCCTTTGGAAACCTTGCTCCGGGCTCAGAAAATTGCTGAAGGAGAAGGGATAAAGTTTATCTATATCGGTAATGTCCCCCAGCAGGTAGGCGAAGATACTATTTGTCCCAAGTGCGGTAAACTGCTTATTAAACGCGTTGGCTACACTGTCCTTGAAAATCTGCTGAAAGCCGGCAAATGCCCCTTCTGCGGATATAAAATCCCCGGGGTCTGGGATTAATTATGAGTATCAATTAATGTCTAATGTCGAAGCCTGATAATATGAGATATAAACCTATTTTATAAAAGTAGGCGGTTCCTCAGAACGCGAGTAAAATATACTCCGTTAAACAATTTGAACGCTGGTACAACAGGGTACCACGTTAACTGAAGGAGGTAACCGCCATGAATTACGTAGGAGTTGATTTACACAAAGAACGTTCCTGGTTTTACGTTATGAATGAAAAAGGTAAACGCATATCCAGTAAAAGTATATCAAATGAAATCATAATATTAAAGGAATATTTTGAATCTATCCCTAAACCTTTCAAATTAGCGGTTGAAGCAACCTATAACTGGTATTTCTTCGTTGATTTAGCAGAAGAGTATTCCAATGAAGTATATCTTGCTAACTCTTATGAACTTAAAGCATTTGCTAAACGTAATAAAAAGACTGATAAAATCGATGCTAAACTTATTGCCGATGTCTTACGCAAAGGGTATTTGCCAACCGTACATATTGCTGACAAGAAAACTCGTCAGATCAAAGAATCTTTACGTTACAGGATGAACCTTGTCAAAGATCGATCTAAAATAATATTCCGGCTAAAAGCATTATTAGATAAATTGGGACTACAGGCAACTGCTGATTTTACAACAATAAAAGCTCTTAAAAATATTGATTTTTCAGCTATACCCATTGATTACCATTATCTAGTCAAAAGATATGTGGAACAATT
>DAOVJY010000015.1 GCA_030632085.1 Candidatus Omnitrophota bacterium | reverse complement strand
GCAAGATTTGTTTTTAATGATCCATTTCGTTGGTCTGAGGAACTGGCAAGGTATTTACAAGTATGGATGATTATTCTTACTTCCTCCATTTGTATTCGAGAAGGCACACATCTGGCAGTTGATTATGCAATACATGCCTTACCTTTTGTATATAAAAAATTATTAAAATTACTGGTTTTACTATTAATGATGTTTTATTTAATTATTGTAATTGTTTACGGAGCTAAGATAGTTAGTGTCATAACAAAGCAGGTTTCGCCAGCAATGCAGATACCTATATATATAGTATATCTAGCAGTTCCAATAGGTGGCTTTTTAATGTTTATAGAGGCCCTGATATCATTTTTTAAATTAACTGGAGCTAAAAATAAGGAGGATTTGTAAATTTTTCATAGCAGATAGTTAAAAAATGAGGAGGAAACATAGTGATTGCTGTTTTGTTTATTAGTATAGCATTATTTTTTATAATAGGTATGCCCATAGCATTTGCCATGGGTGTAGGTACTTTATTTGCAGTAATATATGCTGGTGATATACTTCTTGTAATGATACCTCAAAGAGTGTTTACTGCGTTAGATTCTTGGTTAATAATGGCAATACCTTTATTTATGTTAGCTGGCAAATTAATGTTGAAAGGAGGGATGTCAAAACGGACAGTTGATTTTGCCACTGAATTGTTTGGTTTTATCAAGGGGGGATTAGCGATAATTAGTGTTGCAGCCTCAATGGTTTTTGCCGGTGTTTCTGGGTCATCGACGGCAGATACCGCAGCTATTGGCTCAATTATGCTTCCCGCTATGAAGGAAAAGGGGTATAACATGAAATTTGCCACTGCCCTTCAGGCAGCAGCTGGTTCTATAGGACCAGTAATTCCTCCCAGTATTTTAATGATTATCATAGGATACACTACAGACACTTCTATTGCGCAATTATTCCTCGGCGGAATTATTCCCGGTGTTCTGATAGGAGTAGGCTTAATGGTAGTTTCATATCTTCATGCATTGAAAGGGGGAAAAGCCTATTTACCTACGGTTGAGAGTTTTAGCTTAAAGAGGGTCTTTAAAACCGGCAGAAGTGCACTACCTGGACTTGGATTACCTTTTATTATCATTTTCGGTATAGTTGGAGGAGTATTTACGGCGACGGAAGCAGCGGTCATAGCAGTAGTTTATGGTTTTTTAGTCGGAATGTTTGTATACAGAGAGATTAAAGTAAAAGATATACCAAATATTTTAATAGAATCGGCAGAAATTTCTTGTATTGTAATGTTTGTTGTTACAACTGCTTTCTTTTTTGCACGGTTGCTTATTTTAAAACGAATTCCGTTAATGCTAATTGAATTTATGCAAGATTATATTTCAAGCCAAGTAAGTTTCCTTATATTCGTTAACGTTGTATTTTTACTCGTGGGAATGTTTATAGATACTTTTTCTGCAGTAATAGTTTTTATGCCATTACTTTTTCCCATTGCTCAAAGTTATGGTATAGATCCAGTTCATTTTGGAGTGATGGCTACGGTTAATCTAGCCATTGGCTATATAACTCCGCCATTTGGGGCAACCTTGTTTGTTTCCTGTAGTTTAACCGGTAAAAGCATTCGAGAGGTTACCCCATATATAATACCCATAGCATTATCTATGTTGGTTGTGCTAATTATTATTACCTATTTTCCCTCTACTTTTATGTGGATTCCAAATATGATTAGGAGGTGATAATTTTAATAAAAGTTTGTGGAATCTAAAAAAGCAATATCCTATAAATTAATCTCTTAAATGTAATTTAAAATTAAAAGGAGGTTTATAATCAAATGAAGAAACTAATTTTTGTTTTAGTTGTGTTAGTTATGATGTTTTCACTCGTAAGTTATGGTGCCG